>CAURBW010000020.1:0-90739 GCA_963523075.1 uncultured Clostridium sp. | reverse complement strand
GCAAAACAATAGGCATTTACGTCTTAGACAGTTTTTCATGGGTGATAAATGATGCTGGTTAAAGGCAGGTGGTCGCTTCGCGCCCACCTGCCGCAAAACATCGCCCCGCAACGCGGGTCGTGGGCATTTTTAAGGTGCACCTAAATGGGAGAGTGGTCACCTATTAGGTGGTCAAAAACTTCTAAAATCTGCTGCATAGCTTAGAAAACAAAGGGTTTCCCGGGGTACACCTGTCAGGTGGTTCCGGGACTTTTTAAGACAAGGAGACCAATCATGAGTGAAGAAATCAAAACACGCATCCCGCTCTGGCTCTATCCAAGCACCTTAGAAGGGCTGGATGCAATTTTACAAAAGGATAATTGTAAAAGCCGAAGTGAATTTATAGAAAATGCAATCCGTTTTTACAGGGGATATATTTCTGCAGAGGACGGTATGAAGTATTTGCCGACCTCTATCACCTCCGCCATGTCGGGAATTGTCAGCTCATCAGAAAAGCGCATGGCTAGACTGATGTTCAAGCTGTCGGTCGAAATGTCAATGATGATGAATATCCTTGCCACCACTGCGGATGTGGATGAAAATACCCTGCGCAGGCTTCGGGGCAAATGTGTGAATGATGTGAAAAAATCCGTCGGTTCCGTGACTTTCGAGGATGTTGTAAAATTCCAGAAGGGTGATTAACCATGCCGCGGATTATCTTTAAATGCGGTTATATAAAAAACGACCCGGAGCATGTAAAGAACCTGGTCGGGTACATAGGGACACGGGAGGGAGTTGAAAAGCTCCCGCTTTACCGGAAAAACCAGCCTGCCACACCTAAGCAGACCGAGCATATTAAGGATATTCTCAGACAGTTTCCCGATTCCAAAAGCTTATTTGAATATGAAGACTATAAAAATAAACCGACACTTGAAAATGCCTCAGAATTCCTTACCGCCGCCATAGATCATAATCTGGATCAATTGTCGCACCAGGAGGTCTATGTCAATTACATCGCCACCCGCCCTCGTGTTGAAAAACTAAGCAGCCACGGATTATTTACCGATGAGGATCAGCCGTTGGTTCTATCTCAGGCAGCCGAAACTGTTGCCAAACATACCGGAAATATCTGGACACCTATTATATCCATGCGCAGAGAGGATGCCGCCAGGCTTGGCTATGATAATGTATCTGCTTGGATTGCGCTCATACGTCAGCAGCGAAATATTTTTGCAGAACAGATGAAAATCGCACCGGATAACCTGCGATGGTATGCGGCTTTTCATAACGAAAGCCATCATCCGCACTGCCATATGATCATTTACTCTGTCAATCCTCGTGATGGATACGTTACTAAGCAGGCTATAGAAAAAATGCGAAGCGGCTTGGCAAGAGAAATTTTTCAGCAGGACTTACTGCAGATTTACTCAGAGCAAACCATCCGGCGAAACGCACTGACAGAAGAGAGCCGGAATATCCTTCGGGAGCTTTTGAATCGGATGCAGACAGGAACCTGTGACAATCCAGTGATTGGAGAATATATGTCAAGATTGGCGGAACGTCTGAAACAGACAACTAAAAGAAAGAAATATGGCTACCTGCCGGTATCGCTTAAAGAGCTGGTGAATCAGATTGTAGATGAGCTGGCAAAAGATGAGCGTGTCGCAGCGGCCTATGCATATTGGTATGAGATGCGAAATGAGGTTCTGCATACTTACAAGGACAAGCTGCCTGAACCGCTCCCTCTATCCCAGCAGAAAGAGTTCAAGCATATTAAAAATGTTGTAATTGACGAGGCTGTAAACCTTGGAAATATGATCTTTACTTTTGAAGGGGATGAAAACGCTGAGCCTCCCTTCCAAGAAGAAAGTTTTGCGGGGGAGATCCAGGAGGAGCCAGCAGTAATATGGGAACCGGTATTACTGGCAGCGGATTACGATGACAGCTTTTTCAATCCTCCGGATAGAAGTTTTGGGGCGGGTACCAGACAACCGGAGTCAGGAAAACCCCACATTGCCTGGAATGACCGGTATAAGAAAGCTCGTACCTTCCTATACGGCAGCGACATAACGGAACCGGATTTTGAGCAGGCACTGTTCCTGTTCCAGGAGGAAGCTGTGGCTGGAAACGCCCTTGCCATGCATGACATGGGACGGATGTATACGGACGGGCTGGGCGTCGTGATAGATGATGAAGTAGCGTTTGAATGGTATCATAAGGCTCTTTCGGCATTTATGTATATCGAAGCAGAAAAAGAAAACCGGTACATAGAGTATCGGATTGGTAAAATGCATGCTGTAGGAATTGGTACGGTTCAGGACTACGAGAAAGCGGTCGGCTGGTTTGACACAGCCGTATCTAAGAATCACAAGTATGCCCAGTATTCCCTTGCCGGTCTGTATTACCGTGGGCAGGGTGTTGAGCAGGACTTTCAGAAATCCTTTGATTTATATTTCCTGGCAGCAGCGCAACATGTTCCCTATGCAAGCTATGAGCTGGCTAAAATGTACCGTGATGGTATTGGAACCGAAAGGAACGCAGAAAACTCAGAGCTGTACTTTGAAGAAGCCTTTTATGGATTTAAAAATCTGGAGGAACAGAGCCACGACGATAAGCTCCAGTACCGCCTGGGGCAGATGCTCTATACCGGAACCGGAACCGAGAAGAATATAGAGACAGCTATTGGTTACTTTGAAAAATCGGCTCGGCTTGGAAATGTTCACGCTCAGTACATGCTCGGAAAGCTCTATTTGGATGAAAACAATGGATATACCAATATAGAGCAGGCAATTGAGTGGCTGACCAAGGCCTCGGAAGGCGGCAATGATTTGGCGCAGTACGCCCTTGGCAAGCTCTTCCGGGACGGAAACCATGTAGAAAAGGATACACAGAAAGCAATCTCTTTGTTTACCCTTTCCGCCGAACAGGATAATTCCTATGCCGCATATGCCCTTGGTAAGCTGTATCTTGACGGAGAAGATGTACCCATGGATATTTTTAAGGCAGTAAATCTGTTCAGGAAAGCAGCAGAACAGAATAATTCATTCGCTCAGTATCAGCTTGGTAAGCTCTACTTGCTTGGTGGACATGTCCACAAAAATGTAGAGGAAGCTGTCAAATGGCTGAATGCATCTGCCGGGCAGGGAAACCAGTACGCACAATACGCCCTTGGTAAACTATATTTACTGGGCAAGGAAGTACCCTGCGACAGGGAAGCAGCCATCCAATGGCTCACCCGTTCAGCCGAGCAAGGCAATATCTACGCACAGTTTTTCCTTGACCATCTGGACTCCTTCCGTGACCCTTCCCTGTTTCTTACCGCAACAAGGCTTTTGCACCATTTAAGCCAGTTATTTCGAAAGGAAGAACGAAAGTTCCCAGGCGGACCGGGTATGCAGGTGGAAAGCAAGCTGCGCCGGAAAATCAGGGAGAAAAAGATTGCTCAGGGGCACGCCCGAGACGATCACGAACAGAGACTCACGACATATTAACAAAAGGAGGACACTCATGAAGAAAAAGTATCCGATCAGGCAGAAGATAAAAGTACTGCCTGATAGAAAACCCAGCCGTCTCAAATTCAAACCACCTGCAAAACAGCGGGTGTTTTTTTTACCGCTGTGGAAAGTGCAGGCATTAAAAAGGAGGTGCCCGGGAGATGGCATATATTCATTTTACTGATGAGCAAAAACATCGTGCAAATTCGGTTGACCTGGTGGATTTCCTCGAACGCCAGGGAGAAAAGCTCACACGCTCCGGCAGGGAATGGCGCTGGAAGCGGCATGATAGTGTAACGGTACGCGGAAGCGAATGGTTCCGTCATAGCCGTAAGGAAGGCGGTCATGCTATTGATTTTGTACAAGAGTTTTATAATCTCAGTTTTCCTGAAGCTGTACAATGGCTTCTCGGTGGTGAAGCAGGCGTGGAGTGGAATCAAACTTCTAAAAGAGCACCAGCACCGAAAAAAGAATTTAAGGTACCGAGGATGAATCCTGATATGCGTCGAGTGTTTGCCTATCTGATCAAGCAGCGATTTATAGATCGTAATGTGCTGACACATTTTGCCCGTAAAAAACTTATTTTTGAGGATGCAGAATATCACAATGCTGTTTTTGTAGGGCTGGATGAAAAGGGTATCACCCGGCATGCTCATAAACGCGGTACATATACCCAGGGTGAACCCTATAAAGGCAACGTTGTGGGCAGTGATCCCAGATACAGCTTTCACTGGAACGGTAAAAGTAACAGGCTCTATGTTTTTGAAGCTCCGGTGGATATGCTGTCTTTTATCACACTGTATCCAAAGAACTGGCAGGAATACAGCTATGTCACCCTGGATGGCGTTGCAGAACATGCCATGCTTCATCAGCTCCGGCAGAATTCCCATCTGCAGGAAGTCATCCTTTGCCTGGATCACGACGAAGCCGGGATCGAAGCAAACTCACGATTAAAGGACATCCTTTCAGAAAATGGATACTCAAAAACAACAGTAATGCAATCCATCTACAAGGACTGGAATGAGGATCTAAAAGAGAGACATGGAATAAATCCCATTCCCTCCAAGGAACACCCAAAGCTGGTATTGCTACCACAGGTGTGTGCCGTACTGCCTGGTTTATGCGAGATTCTTGCAGTACAGTGGGATGTCAGAAAGTTTTTGACTGATTGCCTTAAGGAACTGGAGCCGCTTGTAAGAACTGAAAAGATTGTACCGGAAAAAGTGAATGTTGTCAGAGAATGTCTGCAGTGCATGGCGGCTGGTTCCCTGCTATTGGCAAAGGAACTGTGCCGCCAGATGGAGCGTTCGGTGACAATCGATCAGCTTATCAAAAAGCTCCAGATGAATTACCGCATTCATGAGGACAGGGGCTGGATGCGAACCCGGATGGAGAATATCCGGTGGGATCTGGCTGAGATAGACCAGATGACAAATACGCCCGGCATCCGCACAGAAGCTGATCAGCAGCGGCTTGGCAGTTTATATCTTCGGTTGGCACTGGACTGTGTTAGAACGGGAATGTTTGTAGAACTGGAGCATCAAGTCATAATGCCAAAACAAGAGCAGACTGCTAATATGTTAATGCGTATGTAATAGATGACTTTCTTTTATATATTGTATTTCGCGCTAAAATAATATATAATATTAGCATGAAATATAAAATAAGGAGGTACTCCTGTATGCATACGGAAACCTTAGAGGCGCTTCTGGAAAAAAGTGACGGTGTGCTATTTGCCAAGGACATTGCTAAAGCCGGAGTGCCAAATATTTATGTGGCAAAATTTGTGAAGGAAGGAAGGCTGGAGCGGGTGGATCACGGTGTGTACATCACACCGGATGTGCTGGAGGACCGGATGTTTATCCTGCAGAGCTGCAAAAGCCGGATTATTTACTCACATGACACGGCATTGTATCTTCATGATCTGACCGACCGTGATCCTCTGACATACAGCGTGACAGTCCCCACCGGCTACAACACCAAGCGCCTGGTGGAGGAAGGCCTGGTTGTGTTTTCCATCAAACAGGATTTATACGAAATCGGAGTTGAGGAAGTCAGGACGCAGTTCGGTAGAGCGGTACGGACATATAATCCCGAACGAACCCTCTGCGACATGATCCGCAGCCGGAACCAGATGGACAGTGCCCTGCTTCCCGACGCAATCAAACGCTATTTACGCCGTAAGAACAAAAATATCCCTCTGCTGATGCAGTATGCCAATCAGTTGCGCGTGGCAAAGCTGCTGCGGCAGTATTTGGAGGTGCTGCTATGAAAACATCAAGACAGCTTAATGCACTCATACGAAATATGTCGAAGCAAAAAAATATCAATTCGCAGATTATTTTACGAAATTATATGCTGGAACGTTTGCTGGAACGGATATCTCTGTCACCCTATAAGGAAAATCTGATATTAAAGGGCGGAATGCTGGTTGCAGCCATGGTAGGACTGGATACCAGGACAACCATGGATATGGATACGACGCTCCATGGCTATCCAATGACAGAAGACGCTATCCGCTCCGTTTTTACAGATATACTGTCTGTTCCGGTAGATGACAGCATAACCCTGACACTGAAAAAACTGGAGGAAATACACGACGATGCCGAGTATTCAGGTCTGCGTGTAACACTGGAAATGCTCCTCGATGAAACAAGACAGACTCTGAAGGTAGACATCACTACAGGTGATCCCATAACGCCTCGTGCGGTCAACTATGCTTTTAAACTGCTTTTTGAAGATAGAACCATAGAAATTAAGGCATATACACTGGAAACCGTACTTGCCGAAAAGCTGGAGACTATCTTTTCACGGGGGACTGCAAACACCCGGATGAGGGACTTCTACGATGTGTATATTCTTACCCATTCCAGAAAATCAGATATCAGCAATTCCGTTTTAGGAAGTGCATTTGCACGAACCGTACAGAAAAGAGGAAGTGATTTTTTACTGCGTGAGAATCTCGGACAAGCTGTCCAGACTTTAAAGAACAGCCCGGAGATGCACAAGCTGTGGGAGCGGTATCAAAAAAAGTATGCCTATGCATGTGACATCCCGTGGCAGGATGCGGTTGATTCCGTTTTGGAGCTTACCAACGGAATTTCGATGACTGAACAGCAAGACATGGATATGAAAATGGAATTCTAAATAACTCTAAATCTCTAAAGCCGTCAAGGAGTATGAAACGCTCCCTGGCGGTTTTTATTTACCCAAATATAAATTGGAGGCAGACTATGCAGGCATCTCAACTTATCACGCTGATTGTCGCAGGTGCGACAATGTTTGGCGTAATCGGCTTTTTATCCTTGCTGGCCCATTATTACACCCTTAATGGCATCAAATCAAAGACTGTGGGTGATGGACAGCATGGGACGGCAAGATGGGCCTCAAAGCAGGAAATCAAGCATACCTATGCGGAAGTGCGATTTGAGCCGGAGAAATGGCGTAAGAGTGAAAGTCTTCCCAAGGTACAGGGGCTGGTCGTTGGCTGGCGGCGGGCATCACTTTTTGATAAGACGGCTCCCGACGGCTATGCACTGATTGATGACGATGACATCCATTGTCTGATGATTGGTGCTGCCGGTGTCGGTAAGACAGCCAATTTCCTCTATCCGAATCTGGAATATTCCTGCGCCTGCGGCATGAGTTTTATCACCACTGACACAAAAGGTGATCTCTACCGTAACTATGGAAGTATTGCAAAAGATCACTACGGCTACCATGTAGCAGTCATTGATCTTCGTAACCCCACCCGGTCGGACGGTAATAACCTGCTGCACCTGGTAAACCGATATATGGATTTATACCTTGCCAATCCTCACAGCCTGGTATATAAGGCCAGAGCAGAAAAATACGCCAAGATTACCGCTAAGACAATCATCAACTCCGGTGGTTTTGATACGGCTTCCGCAGGACAAAATGCTTTTTTTTATGACGCCGCAGAAGGGCTGCTGACCTCTGTGATTTTGCTTATTGCGGAATACTGTGAACCAAAGCAGAGGCACATCGTATCTGTGTTTAAGCTAATACAGGATCTGCTGGCGCCCAGCGGAGTCAAGGGACGAACCCTCTTCCAGCTACTGCTGTCTCATCTGCCGGATGAGCATAAGACCAAATGGTTTGCTGGTGCGGCTCTTAACAGTGCAGAGCAGGCCATGCAGAGCGTCCTCTCCACGGCACTGTCCAGACTGAATGCATTCCTGGATTCTGAGCTGGAGCAGATTCTATGCTTTGATACTGCCATCGACGCGGAAAAATTCTGTACAGAGAAAAGTGCTATTTTCCTCGTCATGCCAGAGGAAGACAGTACCAAATATTTCATCATCAGCCTTATTGTCCAGCAGCTCTACCGGGAAATCCTCTCTGTAGCCGATGAGCATGGCGGCAGGCTCCCGAACCGGGTGATGATGTTTCTGGATGAAATAGGTACGATTCCCAAGATTGAATCTGCTGAGATGATGTTCTCTGCCAGCCGTTCCCGCCGTATGTCAATTGTCGCAATCATCCAGTCCTTTGCCCAGCTGGAGAAAAACTACGGTCGGGAGGGCTCTGCCATTATCATTGACAACTGTCAGGATACGGTGTTCGGCGGTTTTGCCCCAAATAGCGAATCGGCACAGATATTATCCAAAGCTCTCGGAAGCAAGACGATCATGAGCGGTTCCGTCAGCCGCGGAAAAAACGACCCAAGCCAGTCTCTGCAGATGATTGAGCGGCCGCTTATGACACCTGATGAATTGAAGTCAATGCCAAAAGGTCATTTTATCGTAACTAAGACAGGAGCCTACCCCATGAGAACCAGGCTGAAGTTGTTTCTTGAATGGGGAATTGTTTTCGGCAAACCTTATGAGATTATGGAGAAGTCAGCCAGAAAGGTCGACTATGCCGACCGACTCACCTTGGAGGAAGAAATTATCCGGCGTCAAGCTGTCTGTGAGGAAATGCCGGAAAAGCCTGCGGCAACTGAGGCTGCATCAGGAGGAAATACGCATTCATCGGCATTAATCAATCTCGATCCATTTGTTCAAAAGCAGGAATCCACAAAGGGGTGATGCTATGGGTTACTTTACCTCGCTTTATTCCTCTGAACTGCCGCACCGTGCAAGAACTGTCTATATGTATCTTTCTGACCGGTCTGATAAGGAGGGCAGATGCTATCCGGCTATTGGCACTATCGCCAGGGAACTTAAGCTGTCCCGGAGTACTGTTAAACGTGCAATTGCTGATTTAGAAAAAAATGGATATCTTACGAAAGAGCAGCGGTGGAGGGAGAGCGGCGGCAAGAGCAGCAACATGTTTTATCTAAAAAAAGCGGATACCAGATAAAAGCCTGAAATATGATTCTCACACCAAGGGTGAAGTCTGCTTTTTTAGTGGTCCATGGTATGGTTCACCATGGACCGTGTAGGGGAACTTATCACTTTAAGATTATTTAACAGCAGAAAAAGAACAAGGATTGGTGGGGAGAGAATGGCAGAGGTATCGGGGGAGTTAATCCTTAATTCTTCTGTTTTGCCATTTAAGTACTGAAAGGTTTAAGTTATTCATTTATTTAGATCATTGAGGTGTAGATTGGCTGGGAGAAAACTCTTTACTGGTTTGCTTTAAAGAGTTGGATCAGCTTTTCATTCTGCTTATAGAGCTAACTATGGTTTATATTCCCACGAAAACTGCAGTAAAGTTGACATAATATTACCAAAAATTACATGTAGCCGGTTAAATGTTACATGAAGCACAATTTTGACGATTTATGGTATATAATGTAACATTAGAATAGTATTACATAGTGAAGATACAGGCTGTAAACAATCCTTGTCTTAGCCTGAAAAACAGGTTTATTTGAAACCTTGAATATTGCTAATGGGATGTGCGTGGTTATCACGGCTTTTGATGAATTTTCAGGGCACGCTCCCGGAATTGACGGGGAGATATACCATATTTTTCTTTAAATAATTTTCCAAAGTAACTTTGCCCAGAAAATCCGCATGAGCAGCAGATGTCCCAATTGGAATCGTCTGTGTTTGTCAGCAGTTGAGTAGCCTTTGAGAGTCGGTATTCGGTCAGATACTCCTGTGGTGATTTGCGGACTATGTTTTTAAAACAGCGAAAACATTCGCTTCTGCTGATATTCGCAGCCCTGGAAATGGTGTTGATGGAGATATTTTCTGAATAGTGTTTATGAATATATAACAGCATTGTCCGTATTCGCTGCTCCTGCAGGGAATCACTTTTGGATGAGGTAGTTAAGTCCTCTGTTTCGGAAATGTGCAGAAGTAGCTGACGCCATATTCTGCAGATTTTTTCGATGCACATCAGTTCATATCCCAGGGTATCAGGAGTAAGCTGATAAAAAAGACGGAGTATATTCAGGATTTCTCTGTCTGTTTCATTGACAGGAGTTAAATGCAGCCCCGAAAACGGATGGCGTATCACCGGAAGTGTATCTTTTTGATAAACAGTTCCATTAGGCAGGCTACTGAAAAATTCAGTAGGAAATAAAAGACTGAACATGACAGTCCCTGGACTTTTCTGCTGGGCCATATGAAGCGCTTTTACATTAACAAATACTCCTTCCCCTTCATGCAAAATTTGAGGAGAAGGACATTCTGCATAATGACAGAACGAATATTCGACTTCCCCTTTCAGGACAATTCCGAATTCCACTTCGTCATGCCAGTGACAGTTTACCTCTCCATTTATATAGTCATCAAAGTAATCTATGCTGGAAACTATTGGGAAAATACCATTCTGGCTGTGAACCTGTTCTTTTAAATTTTCATCTACTATAACTGCTTTTGTTTTCAATCCGTAATCTTTCCTCCTAAACTTTTGCTTTTGCTTTGGATCTGGTACAATATTAATAATATATGGCACAAACAGGATATTTTTATACGTTATTTGGTGCTATAATTATATCACTACTGAAGGGAAGAAACAAGTGGAAGGAAGTTGGAAAATGAGCAGAGTAAAGGATATGACACAGGGAAAGCCGGCAAAATTAATTTTATTTTTAACGTTCCCCTTGATTTTAGGTAATTGGGGACAGCAGCTTTATATGATTGCGGATGCGGCCATCGTTGGGCGGGGAATAGGCGTAAAAGCACTGGCAGCCATAGGCGCGACGGATTGGACTTATTGGTTGATTTTGTGGGTAATTCAGGCTTTGACTCAAGGATTTGCAACCTGTGTTGCTCATCACCTTGGAGAGGCAAATCAGGAAAAACTGAAAAAGACTGTCACAATGTCTGTCCTCTTATGCCTGATAATCGGGATTATTTTGACGATTATAGGACTGACAATTGCGTATCCAGTTCTCTCACTTCTCAGAACGCCAGGGGATATATATGATGGGGCAGTCTCCTATCTTTGTACAATGTACCTGGGTACGTTGATTGTCATGGCCTATAATATGGCTGCCGCAATTTTGCGGGCTTTAGGAAATGGAAAATCGCCGTTAGTTGCAGTTGTAATTGCAGGGATCATTAATATTATTTTGGATTTACTGTTTGTCATGGTGTTCCGATGGGGAATAATGGGGGCTGCTGCTGCAACACTGATTGCCCAGTTGTTTGCTTTTATGCATTGTCTGTACGTGATGAGAAAGGTTGAAATGCTACAGATGAACAAGAAAGATTGGAAGCCTGACTGGATTGTAATTGGTGAATTGTGCAGTATGGGGTTACCGCTGGCATTACAGCATGTTGTAATTGTCATAGGGGGGATGATTCTGCAATCTTCGATTAATAACCAGGGATTTGTTTTTGTGGCAGGTTTTACAGCCACTAATAAGGTGTATGGACTGATGGAGAGTTCGGCGTTTTCATTAGGATATGCGGCCACAACTTATATTGCACAGAATTATGGAGCAGGGCTGCATGAAAGAATTCATAAAGGGATGAAAAGCATCGTAATTATTGCGGTATTGATGTCCTTTGTGGTTTCTGCCACCATGATATTGGGTGGAAAATATATTCTACAGTTATTTGTTTCCACATCGGAAGTCGGAGCATCAGAGGTATTACAGATTGCATACCGCTATCTGGTCACGATGTGTTCTTTGCTTACGTTTTTGTATGTTCTGCATGGATGTCGAAGTCTGCTGCAAGGTCTGGGAAACGCTGTAGTACCTATGATATCCGGCTTTTTGGAGTTTGCTATTAGGGTTATAGTATCAGTCGTATTGACCCGGATATGGGGGCCTCCTGTGATTTTTTTCGGGGAACCTTTGGCTTGGATGGGAGCGGCAGCTGTTGTAATAGCTGGGTGCGTCATGAAATTAAAGAAAATCACATTTCAAAATTCTGCATTAGATTAAAAAAAGATAAAACCAAAGTGATTCTATATATAAAATAGCGATTAAATTATCAGAAATTCATTGGATGAATATAAAATAAAATTTAGTTAATGGTAGTAAAATATTTGCCCAAGCTAAGTCTGCCCAAGGTCACTACTAAATCGTGGTACAGTCATAGGCAAAATTAAATTTAATATAGAGGAATTATTATCAGGATTAAATGATGTTGATATTGATAATTTGCTGGAGGAAAAAAGTAAACTCCAATTAGATAAAGATAAGTACATGGCTATGCTCAATATTCATGAATTAAGCGAGCAAGTATATGAACGCAATGGGGAAGTTTTTATATCTGATATGGAAAAAGAGTTAATAGAAAGAATTGCGTATTGTAATTTGAAAATAGAAAATACAAAACAGTCTTTAGTAGAACTTAATTCAGTTATTTTAAAAGAGAAACAGTTTTATGATTATATTGACTCCATGTGTCTATCAGTAAAAAAGGAGGATATAGTGATACCTGTTAATCGAGAGACTGAGTATTCTGGTTACTGATATAGAAAAGCTAAAGCGAGAACGATCTGTTTTTGAGGTAAAACTAAGTGACTATGAAAATAAAAATATGCAGATTAGTTTGTTCAACGATGAATCCAAGGATTCTGTAATCGATAAACAACTAGCAACATTAAATATTGATCAAAAAGTTGTGGAGCAACTACTTGTTAAGAGCAAAGAGGAACTTAAACGAGTAAATTCTATGATAAAAAAAAGAATTAAAGACAATAATCATTAGCATATTATCCTATATCAATATTTCAATCCGCCGGATGGAAACAGGAAAATACATCAGGGAGAGCCATATTCCTTGCCTTGTTTATCTGCTCAAATCACAGGGTTGTACATCAATCTATATATAACTAATTCGTATAATCTATTTTGTATATCTAAGTGTTAAGATTCTTTTGTTTAGTGTTTTAAATATTTTTTTGTTTATGTAAAGGCCCAACATAATCTTTGACTCACAGAAATCAGTTGCACCAGTAGCTGGTGGTTTAAAGAAGACGTCATAAAGGTTATGGAAGAGAATCACTTTAATGATTTTTTGGGAGATGTTCAGGTCAGAGGATATTATCCCGGGTATATGAAACGTTATTTCCTCGAAAACGGCATCGAGATTCAGTTCGAAGTCGGAGATGAAGAAATTCTGAAACACAAAGTCGATTTTGTGTCTTTCAGCTATTATATGAGCATGTGCCAGACCGCAGATAAGGAGAAAGAACGGGCAGGTAGCAACATTTGTTCACGGTATCATGAATCCTTTACTGAAAGCCAGTGAATGGGGCTGGCAGATTGATCCGAAAGGATTACGCTATACCCTGAATTATTTATATGACCGTTATCAGATTCTGTTGTTTATTGTGGAAAACGGACTGGCTGCGAAGGATAAACTTGTAATGGGAGAAGACGGGCAGTTGACAGTAAAGGATTATTACCGGATCGCCTATTTAAATGACCATCTGGTTCAGGTTTGGGAAGCAATTCAGGATGGTGTGGAAGTTATTATTCATATACATTAATGGGCATATATAAGATAATATAGCTCCTGTTTCCATGAGTTTTTTATAATAAATGGTTTCTTCAAAGTGTTTACATACTGCCGGAGATGCAAAAAATACTGTGGGAATTTCAATCTTTCTTTTTTCATATTGTTTTAGTTCTTGGCTAAGTTTTTCTGTCCAGTCAACAAGTTGAGAAAATGACAGATGAGGACAGACAATAAAGGCAAGTTTAGGTTTACTATCAGCTTTTTTCCAAATCACAGGATAATTCATCATAATACATTCAAGTTCTTTATCATCAATCACATATATTTTCTGATTTTTAGATAGAATATTTTTTTCCATTTTGACAGCTTCAGGTATAAGTTCTTCAACATGATAAAGACCAACTGCTCCGTTGCTTGCCATGGCAGCACCCATATCTTTTAAATAGAATTTCATATCATTGTTTAATTCATTACCCAAAAACTGATTAAGTCCCTTTATATGTAAACGGTAAAACGGTTCTTTCCGGATTTAGTTGATTTTATAGTAAAATTCGTTTAAGAGAAGCTTGGCCCGCAGCAATTGAAAGCTGTTCCGACCATACATGATACGCTTAGTCAATTTAATTTTATTGACACTTCCTTCAGCGAGTCCATTATTGTATTTTTGGTCAATACCATTTTTAACAGCTTCGATATCTGATTGCAGGCCAGCTAAATATGTATCAAGTTCATCAATTTTTAATTCAGCTGCAGTTTTGATCCAAGCATCTAGCGCATTGCTTTTTTGTGAGAAAACGATTCTATGAAACTCTTTTAATAGATTATAAAGCTGACCAAGTACGGGATATTTCTTTATGACAGCTTCATACTGCTCTTGTGTCAGCCCTTTGACTTTTTCAAGTTTTTTATATATTAGTTGGCAGAGGAATTTTCGTGGAATATACTCGACTGGTTCCGCCCCCACTTCGAATACTGATTTCATACGGATTCGTTCTTTTTGCATGAACATGCGGAGAGAAGCAACACTCCCAGTATAGCCCTTACTGCTTATAGTTTCGTGAATTTTACTATATTTAATGCCCTGTGCCCGAAGATTGAGAACTTCTTTTTCGTAAGGGGCAAGCTTACCTGTAAGCCGGTTATCATAATGACCGTTGCATAAAGGGCAATTTTTATCAAGATATTTCTTTACAGTCTGACTAATATGACCTGTTATGCGTGTGATTTCATCTATCGAATGACCCGTTGCGTAGAGCTCTCGAACTTCATCAATAGAAGCCAGCTTTCTTATGAGTTCTTCTTGATGCTGGCGTTCACGAACAACTTCTTTCTGTTCAGGTATTTTTTCTTCTGGTACAGCAAGATACTTATTAATGGTTGTTATGCATGAATGAAGCAGCAAAGCGATATCGCCCACGGTATAACCTTCAGACCTCTTTTTATGCGCAAAACGAATCCTCTCTGCACGATTGTGTGTATCATACAGGGCCTTCATCTCCTCGCTCTGTGTGACTGTTGTTGCGGGAATCAGAAGTCTGGAAGGGAAAAGCTTCCGCATATAATTTTCAACAACCTCTGAGAGGTTTTTCAACAGATGAAATCTATCACTGATCTGTATTGCATTTGGATGAGCATTGGATGAAGCAGATGCATAAGTCTGAGCACTATCCCGTGAAATTACCTGCAGATTTGGGAATGTACGAAGCCATTCCTCTACTTGCTTCGTCTCTCTTGAATCAAGGATATCTATTATATGATGTGTCTCCAAGTCCACCATTACTGTACCATAGGAATACCTCTTGCGGAAAGCAAAATCATCCACACAGATTTTCGTAATAAGGGATTTATCCACAATTTCCGGCATTTTTTTAAGCAGGTCACAGATACTGCTTTTACTGGCTTTTATTGAGTCTGCCTTTAGAAGTTTTGCAGCATTGACTGAACTAAGTTTAACTGATGTAATCAGGATTTTATCGGTCAGTCGCTTGGTTTTTCTCTCATTAGTTGAAATGAAATCAAATCTTTCCGAGAAAGTCTTATGCTTGCAATTCGGGTTCGTACAGAACATTTTTCTTGTATTTAACAATAAGATAGTCTGTTTATCTTGAATTGGAATATCCTGTATTTCACGCTGATAAACTGAATGTACCTTATTAGATTGTTTCCCACAATAAGGACACCTAACTGAATGTCGAATTGATGAGATCTTAAAAATAATTTGTTTATCACGGATAATGTAATCATCACATTCAAGTTTGGGATCCAGTTGACTAATAATAGCGTTTTCCATAGTCTTCACCTCAACCTAATTATATTACTTTTACACAGTGATATCAACTAAATCCGGAAAGAACCTATTTACCATTTACGAAAAAGACGTGTTTTACCAAGAAAAAATGTAGATCAATTTCAAGAACATGTAGGATAGTAGATGATTTTTCATTTGAATTCGATGAGGTAGAATCAACAGAAGAAATTAGTTTGTTTTCAGAAAAACTTGACCTGACAGGAGTGTCAGGTCAAGGGGGCAGATTTTAGACGGCGGTAGAGGGATGGAGTCATTTTGTAGATGGAGTCAAATTTCTTGTAGAAGAAGCCTAAATTGTCGTAGCCCACTTTGTTGGCAATTTCATAGACAGGCATGTCGGTATTGGAAAGGTAGAAGCAGGCCTGGTTCATCCGCTGTTGGATGATTAGTTCTTTGAAAGACCGCCCAGCGGATTTTTTGATATAGTTGCTTAAGTAATTGGGATGGAATCCAAAATGCATTGCTGTATCCTGCAGTGATGTGGTAAGGTAATGTTTCTCAATATAGTTTAGGATTTCCATGATTTTATGTCCGTCGTCTTTGCCATATGAGAACTGTTGTTCTTTGTATTGCCGTAATATTTCACAAAATAATAAGATCATATATGCATCAATCATTTTTTCACTGCAAAATCCCGGGTTATAGTATTCACAGAGAATATTTTGGATGATTGTATGAATTTGATTTTCGTCCTGCTTTTTGAATATCAGATACTGGTCATGTGCTGCATCCAGAGAGAGTGCATTAATCAGGAAACTGTTGATAATCCCATAGTCTCCCAGCCGGAACAGAAATCCATGGGTAAGATATTCACGGCGCATTTCAATGGTAATAATAATGTCCTGTTCGTCCAGATATTGGATACTGTGAGGAATATTGGTGTCCAACATGCAGATATCCCCATGGGTCATTTCGATTTGATGTCCGTTAATGATCTGAATGCAGGAACCGGAATACACATAAACAAATTCGATCACAGTATGAATGTGTTCTGGAATATAGGTAAAGCGAGACTCCTTGTGGACACATACCAGTTTGTTCGCCAGAAGGCTGTTGAAGGAGAACAGATATATTTCCCGGTCATGGAAATGAATCTTGGGTATAGCCTGATAACGTTTGGACAGAACAGTGGAACCCGTCATCTTGTGTTTCCTTTCTGAATCAGTATATTGAAACAGATAATCGTCTAATTCCTGTATTTTCACATGATCACCTCATATTCATCATAAAAGATTAAGTTTGGTAAGTCAATATGTTTTATCGGGAAATTGTAAAGTGAGAATTTTTCGAATATGATAGAGACATAAGAAACAGTTATATAAAATTCATATGAGGAGGAGGAAAACTTATGGGGTTCCAGAAACAAAAAAAAGACCATATTTTCTCACCGGTAAAGGGGAAGTACGTTCATTTGAAGGCTGTGGCCGATCCTACTTTCAGCAGCGGGGTATTAGGTGCCGGGTTTGGTATCGAGCCGGATGCCGATGTGATTCTTGCGCCTGTAGAGGGGACAGTGTCCATGGTATTCCCCACAGGTCATGCCATTGGCTTCACTACAGACAATGGACTAGAAGTGTTGGTACATATCGGGATTGATACGGTGGGATTGGATGGAAAAGGTTTCGAGATTCTGAAAAAACAGGGAGAACGGGTAATGGCCCATGAGAAAGTGATTCGTTTTAATCGCGAGTTAATTAAAAAGCAGGGGTTGGATTCCACTGTGATGGTCGTCTTTACAAATGGTGGAGAATATGATGTGAAACTGATACCTGGGGAGCAGGTTACGGAAAAATCTGAGTTGGCTGTTGCTGAGGTGAGGAGAGAAGAGTTGAAGGAAATGAAGGAACCATCTAAATATGAGTATGGTAAAATGTGTTCTGAGATTTTGGAAGCTGTAGGGGGAAGTAAAAATATAAAAAATGTATTTCACTGTATTACCCGTTTGCGGATTGTTCCGGTCAACCGGGAACTGGTGGATTTGGACAAGTTGAACCATGTCAGTGGATTGCTGAAGGTAATCGAATCCAGCGGACAGTTACAGTGCGTTGTAGGAACCAGTGTTCCGGAGGTATATGCAGACTTTTTGGAGATTTCCGGAATCAAGGCCGGAGGAGAAGTGAATCCGGATCCGGCTGGCGAGAAAGTCGAGGAAAAGAGGCAGAATTTGCTTACCAGCGGATTGAATACCATGGCTTCCTGTGTGACCCCTGGATTATACGCGATTGTAGCAGGCGGTATGATCAAGGGAATTATTTCGCTGATTACTGCCTTGGGGCTGGTTTCTTCCAAATCAGATATCATAGTTGTGCTAAATGCAGTAGGGGATGCGCCTTTTTATTTTATGCCGTTTATTATCGGGTACGCTGCTGCCAAGCGTTTTAAGGTAAAAGAAATATTCGGTATCATGACAGCTGGAATTTTAATGTACTCTACATTTCTGTCGCCTGCTGAGGAAATTACCGGATACCAGATTGGATTGTTTACGATACCGGCTTATAATTATAAAGGGTCTATTTTTCCGGTGATTTTATCGGTCTGGATTTTTTCACTGATCTTTCATTTCATTGATAAGCGAATGCCGAAAAATCTGAAAATCGTATTTTCAGGATCATTATCTTTCCTTATTGCAGCGCCGCTGTTTCTGGGATTTGCGGCGCCGCTTGGAAACTGGATTGCAATGGGAATGACCGGTGGGTTTGCATGGCTGTTCAACCATGTCGGACCCTTTGCCGGAGCGCTGTTTTGCGGAATCATTCCGCTGACCATTATCTTCGGAATCAAAGGCTGGTCTGCGGTGGAGTTACAGAATCTCTCGACTTTGGGGTATGATTATATGCTTCCCAACTTTTTCTACTCCAATCTGGCCGTTTCTGGCGCGGTACTTGCTTATGCACTGAAAATGAAGGCAGGGGAGCAGAAATCTACTGCAATCTCTACCGGACTGGTATGTATTCTTGGCATTACAGAGCCGGCCTTGTACGGAATTGCCTTGCCGGAGAAAAAACCGTTGTTTGCAGCTATGGCCGGAGGCGCAATTGCCGGGGCGGTAGCGGTATTGCTTGGCGTGGTTACTTATGCATTTTCAATGCCTGGAATTACCAGTATTGCTACTTACATGGATGACAGCAACAATTTCCTGATGCTGCTTGTTGTGATGGTGGTTGCCTGGGTGTCATCCTTTGCAATTTCCTTTGTATTGACGAAGAAAGAGAGTTAGGAGAATAAAAACTATGAGAACAGGATTTCCAAAAGGTTTTTTGTGGGGCGGTGCAATTGCGGCCTCCCAGGCTGATGGCGCCTATGATCAGGGCGGAAAGGGACTGGATACTCAGGATCTGCGGTATTTTGATGCGGCATGGACGAAGGAAGAACGGGCTATGTTCCAGAATCGCCGTATGAATGATGCGAAATTTCAGAAAGCATTAACAGATAAGGACACCGTTCATTATCCGTTTCGATGGGGGATTGATTTTTATCATACCTATAAAGAGGATATTTGTTTATTTCATGAATTGGGTATCAAGATTTTGAGAACATCAATCAACTGGGCGAGGATTTATCCAAACGGAGATGATGCGATGCCTAATCAAGAAGGCATTCAGTTCTATAGGGATTTGTTTGGTGAATGCCGAAAATATGGAATAGAGGTGTTTGCGACTATTCTTCACTATAATATTCCGGTAAATCTTGTGCTGAAATATGGCGGCTGGAAGAATCGTAAGACCATTGATTTCTATGTGAGATATGCGAGGACTCTGTTTGAAAACCTGGGGGATCTGGTTGATTACTGGCTTCCGTTCAATGAGTTCAATGCAGGCCGTTTTAATCCTTACAACGGAGTATGCCTGGTTCAGGAACAGGAGGAAGATTATTCCAATACTATTTTTCAATGTATTCACCATCAGTTCATTGCCAATGCGTTGACTGTAAAGGCGGGGCATGAAATGCTTCCCGGTTCTAGGATCGGAGGTATGATTGCCAGGTTTACCACTTATCCGGCCACGTGTCATCCGGATGATGTGATGCAGATGATTCTGGATGATCAGTATTCTAACTGGTTTTACCTGGATGTGATGGTAAGAGGAAAATATCCGGTATACATGGAGCGGTATTTTGAAAAAGAACAGATCCACATTCAAAAAGAGAAGGGAGATGATGAGATCCTAAAAGAAAATACCATAGATTTTACAGCGTTTTCTTATTATTTTTCTCAGGTTTCCACTACGAAGCAGGGCTGGGAAAAGACCAGTGGTAATTTGATTATGGCGAACAAGAATCCCTATCTTGAGTCCAGCGAGTGGGGATGGCAGAAAGATCCCAAGGGTCTGCGCATTACTCTGAATCAGATTTATGACCGTTATCAGCTTCCTGTATTTATTGCGGAAAATGGTCTTGGCGCAAAGGATGTACTGGAAGCGGATGGTTCGGTGCATGATCCTTATCGGATCGATTATCTGAAAGCCCATGTAGAGCAGATGAAAGAGGCTGTGATTGATGGTGTGGATCTGATCGGATATACCATGTGGGGATTTATTGATGTTGTGTCATGTGGACCCATGGAGATGAGTAAACGATATGGCGTGATCTATGTGGATCAGGATGATGAAGGAAAAGGAAGTGAAAAACGATTTAAGAAAGATTCCTATTACTGGTATAAAAAATGTATTGAAAGTAACGGGGAAGACCTGTTATAAAAAAACAGAGAAGATGAATGATGGTATACAGCTGTGGTTCTACAGTCGTATACTGTCATTTTTGTGCATAAGAAAGTAGGATAATATTATGGAGAGAGTACAGATCGATCAGTTCATTGAACAACATAAGGAAGAGGCGATTGCACTTCTGGAGGAACTTGGAAAGATTCCGGCACCAAGCCATCAAGAGGATAAACGTGCTGCTTTTTGTAAAAGGTGGTTCGAGCGAAAGGGATGTAATGAAGTCTGGATCGACGAGGCAAAAAGTGTCATCTGTAAATTTAATTGTGACAAGTATGAAGATATGATTGTCTTGATGGCCCATACAGATGTAGTATTTGATGATATGGAAGAGCTCCCCATGAGACGACAGAACAATATTCTTGCAGCACCGGGAATAGGAGACGATACATCAAATTTGGTAAATCTGATGATGGGAGCTGCTTTTCTGGTAGAGTATGCCGGGCAGCTGAAAAACGGAGTGATGGTCGTGGCGAATTCCTGCGAGGAAGGTCTGGGAAATCTGAAAGGGTGTAAGGAAATTTTCAACAATTATGGAAATCGAATCAAAGCATTTTATTCTTTTGATGGATATATGTCCATGTGCACCAGCATTCCTGTGGGGTCACATCGTTATCGGATCAAGGTCCTGGTTCAGGGAGGACATTCTTATCAAAATTTTGGCAGAGACAATGCAATTCATATTGCAGCACAGATCATTGATGAGTTGTACCGAATCGACCCGCCAAAAGAGGAAGTGACTACTTATAATGTGGGAAAGATCAGCGGGGGTACGACTGTGAATTCAATTCCACAGGAAGCGGTGATATTATATGAATACCGATCTAGCAGTGAAAAGTGTCTGCAGGAAATGCAGAATAAGTTCCATCAGGTCATTGATAAATTCCTCATGCAAGGTAAAGAAATCAATGTGGAAATCCTTGGAATCCGTCCAGGTGCAGGGGAAATTGATCAGATGGAACTAGAACGCTGGACGGAGGAAAATATAGCTTGTATTCGTGAGTTTTATGATGGAGAGCTGGACTTGGCACCTTATTCTACAGATGCCAATATTCCGTTATCCAGGGGTATTCTTGCTAATACCATTGGTACGGTGAAAGGGGGAGGAGCACATACACGGGAAGAGTGGGTGGATCTAAATTCGATACCGGCCGGAATGGGGATTGTATTGAGTATTTTGGCACGGTATATGGATTATTGAGAGAAAGATACTTCGCGAAACACAAGAGGAACTCGAAAACAAAAAGGAAACACAGAGTGGGACATGGCGTTCCATGTTGGATGAGTACAGGGAATATATCAAAATCCAGTTGTAGAAGGAACTGTCAGTTACCCGCATCTATCACTGCCAATTGCCATTTTACTTATAAACTTACTTCATTTTCTTTAAGTAAATGGACCAATAATTGGTGTTACTAAATAAACAGAATTTGCTATGAATGCGACTTTCGGTATTCTTTCGGAAGCATTTTATATTGTTCTTGAAAGCATTTATTAAATTGATTTAAGTTACTTATCCCGACATCTGAGGCAATTTGCTGAATGGAATGATTCGTATTTTCTATCATTGAACCGGCAACGATCATGCGTTGGCGTGTTTGAATTTCTTTAAAGGTTTTATGTGTACGTTGATGAATTAGTGTCGATAAATATTTGGGGTGATAACCAAAATTTTCTGCAACTTCTCTAAGTGTACAATCCGCATAATGCAATTCAATGTAATTTATAATATCAAGAAGATTATCTGAAACATTGGAGGATATTTGAATAAAATGTTCACCGTTATTTACAGAATACAATCTTAAAAGCTCAATTATGATAATCATAAGATAGCTTTTCATGATTTCCTTGCGATATAATTTGATATCGAAATATTCTAGTAAGAGTTTAAAAAACATTTCACAAATCTGCTCAGAATGGTTGGTTCGGAAAATAAGGTACTGGTCGTGACTAGTGTTATCAGATACAGCAGAGAGAAGAAAACTAGCCATGATACTCTGCTTTTTTAAATGATTAAAGAAATTATCTGAAAAAAATTCATTACTCATGCTAATATTAATTATAATATCATTTTCACCGGTTTTAAACTTATGACGGACAACATCCCGATCGAAAATGCAGACATCGCCTGCCTCTAAAGTGACAGATTTGCCATCGATTTCATAGGAACAGCTTCCGGAATAAATATAATTCATATTCACGTTTGTATGGATATAATAAGGAACTGCAACATACCGGGAGTCTTTTCTGATTAGTATGTCATTTGCTTTCAGTTCGGGTAATTAAAAGCAAAGTACTTCCTGTCCATTTATTATTTTATGTTCCATAAAACGACAAGAAGGACTGAGCGCACCTGGATTTGTGTGATAGTATTTTTCGCGTTCCGTAGGTTCTCTTAAAAAGCTGTCAAGGTCCTCAATTGTCATAATATTCCTTCTCCTATTGATATTACCTTTTGATATTAAAATAGTAGATTAATAATATTGAAAACAAATCAAAATGAAATATACTGTATATATAAGTTAAATATTTGACTTAACTGTTAATTATTTTGACCTTAATTGGAATAATGGATAACAAGGGGCAGACATACCAGATTTTATCATTTGTTGGAGACACACCATTCTATTTTTTACCAATTATGCTGGCATATTCTGCAGCCAAAAAGTTTAAGATGAACCCAATGATGGGCATGATGCTTGGGCTTATGATGATTCACCCAAACTATATGACGATGATAGAGGCGGGAGATCCTGTCAAGTTGTTTGGATTGGTACCAGTGACACTGGCGAAATATACATCAACAGTTATTCCGGTAATTCTGGTTGTGTGGTTTGCATCATATGTAGAGCGTTTTGCCGATAAGATTACGCCGAAAGCAGTTCGCTTTTTCCTAAAACCGCTTATCACCTTATTGATAATGACTCCAATTGCATTTTGTGTTATAGGGCCACTAGGAACAATAATTGGAAATGGTCTTCAATATGTGCTGAATGTAATCCAGACGCAGGCACCCTGGGCATTGCCTATTATCTTTGGTGTAGCTGCACCTATTGTCATTATGCTGGGCATGCACTATGTAGTAACGATTCCACTGGTTATGTCAGCTATTGCAGCGAGTGGTTTTGATATGCTTGGAGCTGGTTTTCTGGTTGCGAATATCGCACAGGGCGCTGCTGCATTTGCAGTAATGTTACAGACAAAGGATGCTGATTTTAAAGCGATGGCTGGATCAAGCGGTTTAACCGCATTGCTGGGGGTAACTGAACCTGCAATGTATGGTGTTAATCTAAAATTAAAAAAACCATTTATCGGAGCACTCTGTGGCGGGCTTGTCGGTGGAATTGTCTGCGGTATCGCTGGGGTAAAGCGTATAACATTCGGGCCAACAGGATTAACTACAATTGCAATTTTTATTGATCCCCAAAATAATATGAACTTTATCATGGCGATCGTTGGTGTTGCTGTATCTTTTGTTATTTCGTTTGTAGTAACCTACATTCTGATTAAAAAAGACAGCAAAATACTGAAAGAAATAGGAGCATAATTCATGAATAAATTTCCAAAGGAATTTTTATGGGGCGGCGCCATTGCCGCCTCGCAGGCAGATGGTGCATGGCAGGACGGTAACAAAGGTCTTGATACGCAGGACTTACGATATTTTGACGCGGCTTGGGAAAAGGAAATGCGGCAGGAGAACCGGGATATTAATATGACTACGGAGCGCTTTACAAAAGCAATCCAGGCTGAGGATACGGAAATGTATCCATTTCGAAGAGGAATCGATTTTTATAATACTTGGAGAGAAGATTTAAAGCTGTTTCATGAAATGGGAATGAAGCTTTTTCGTACTTCTATTAGCTGGGCAAGGATTTATCCGAATGGAGATGATCCAGAACCAAATGAGCAAGGGATAGAATTCTATAAGGAGCTATTTACAGAATGTCACCGTTTGGGGATTAAAGTATTTGCGACGATTCTTCATTACAATATTCCGGTTCATCTGGTTAAGGAGTATGGGGGCTGGAAGAGCAGAGAGACGATAAAACATTATGAGAGGTATTGCGTTACTCTCTTCAAAGAACTTGGTGATTTAGTTGATTACTGGCTTCCATTTAATGAAATAAATTGTTCCAGATTTAACCCGTGGAATGGTTGCTGCCTAATCAAAGATCAGGAAACAGAGTATAACCAGGCTATTTTTCAATGTACTCACCATCAGTTTGTGGCAAATGCCCTGGCCATTAAAGCAGCACATGATATACTTCCCGGCTCTAAGGTAGGAGGGATGATTGCTCGGTTTACTTCTTATCCGGCGACCTGTAAACCTGAAGATGTAATGCAGGGGATTTTAGATGAGAATTATAAAAATTATTTTTATATCGATGTCATGGCCAGAGGAAAATATCCATCCTATACGGAGCGTATGTTTGAAGAACTCGGTGTGGAAATCGTAAAAGAGGCGAATGATGAACAATTGATATCAGAAAATACAGTAGATTTTCTTGCATATAGTTACTATATGTCTATGATATCTTCTAATGATCCAAATTACGAGATTACCAGCGGAAATCTTCTTTCGGGCAAAAAAAATCCTTATTTGGAATGCAGTGATTGGGGTTGGCAGATTGATCCTATCGGCTTACGAATTTCTTTAAATGAAATGTATGATAGATATCAGTTACCGATTATGATCGCAGAAAATGGGATTGGAGCAAAGGATGTCCTAGAAGCGGATAAAACGGTGCATGATGACTACCGGATAAAATATCTGCGTGAACATGTCCGTCAGATGAAAGAAGCAGTTGCAGATGGTGTGGATTTACTTGGTTACACCATGTGGGGAATCATAGACATTATATCCTGTGGAACCTTGGAAATGAGTAAACGTTATGGAGTAATTTATGTGGATCGAGATGATGCCGGATATGGTACAAATTGCCGTTATAAGAAAGATTCTTTTGATTGGTATAAGAAATGCATTGTTACCAACGGAGAAGATTTGACATAAGCATAGAAGATAAACGTGATTTTGAATTAAATACGCTCCTATTTAAGGATAGAAGCTTGGGAATAAATAATTAATGGTTGAGGACGTAATATATATGAAGTTATTTAGAAATCTGCAAAAAAAAGTAAATGATAAAGTTAATATAAAAATTGATGCAGAACAATTTTGCGTATATGCTCCAATGGAAGGTACTACGATAAAACTTACGGATTTCCCTGATGATATTTTTGCTCAAGGTATTTTAGGAAAAGGAATAGGAATCCTACCAGCAGTTGGAGAAGTAAGGGCTCCGTTTGACGGAACAGTTTTTAATGTTTTTGATACACTACACGCGATTAGTCTTATCAGTAATGATGGAATGGAACTTATAATTCATGTAGGGATTGATACTGTTAATTTGAATGGAAAAGGGTTTGTAAAACTTACGGAAAACGGCGCACATGTTAAAGCTGGTGATCTTCTTATGGAGTTTAATATTAAGCAGATCGAAAAAGCCGGATATAAAACGGCAACTGCAATGTGTATTACAAATTCTGATGAATACACAGAATTTTATTATGAAGATTATGGACAGGTATATTCCGGTCAAAAAGTATTTTCTGTTAATAAGTAAGCGTTTCAGGAAAGAAAAAGAACATTGTTTGCTATGATATCTGTAAATAGCGTCAGGTCAGTATTGTACAATCCGGGTATTGAAATAAATTCTATGAAATACACTCAAAAAGTCAGCAGTTTGCCAAAAGCATTCTGCTGGCTTTTTCTGACTCGACAAGTTTCTTTGGATATCAGCTTTATTTCAATCCACAAAATAAAGGATACAGGCAGATCCCATGCATCGAGATGCTGTAGCATCACGATATGATAGAGGCGGCAGTACCACATCTTTGTAGAGCAGTGTCTGCCGTTTTCCAATAAGAAGTCTAATTTCTCACGTTTGTTTGAACGTTTTACAGAAGTTCTTGCATTATACTCAGTTTTCCACTCTTTACTATCCCTCGGAGGTATGTTGATGAGTCTGGGATTGTCTTTTGTTGCCAGATGGACAGTTCTGCCATACTTTGAATCAGAACAGGGCTCTTTACAGGAACAGCCATATTTTCTACTTGCCAAAGGGCAGCGGTACTTGATGCGGTGCTTGCTTTTCTCAATGCCGTCATGGTTCATCCGAAGTCCTGCTCTGCAGATAGGGATGCCATCCTTTCTGATGGTAAAGTCAACTTTGTATTTGGTCTTGACCCCTCTTTTCATTTAAGTCAATGAATGGTGTGATTCCTTTCCTCTCGAAGTATTTTTAATACGGCATTGCATCATGGGCAGAATCAAGAAGTACCTTCCTTACATTGAAATCCGAAAGGAAGCTCCTCATGCGGAAAAATGTATGGAGGAAGCCAAGGGAATCATGCCTGGATGCTGGACCAAGCAAGGGAAATATGGGAAGGTCACTTTCAGAATCAGAGACCACCAGCATGTAAAGATCATAACCATGTTAAAAGAAATCCCTTGAGGAATCCCGGCCCACTTCGCAGTCAGGCTGAGAAAAATACAGGTCACAGCTGAAGGTACCAATCTGCGTAGCCGCAGACCCGGTGTTTACGTTCCCTTGCAGAAGAAACAACAGGAGTACCATCACCTGCAATAACCAGTTCATCGGGGTTGATGAGATTTTTTTTTGACTGAGACATCCAAAAATTCATTTTTATAAAGCTGAAAAAGTGAACCATAAGGCTGTTCGTCAATAGAAAAAGTGGTTTCTTCCAACTCTTTTAAAAGGTGTTCAACAGTCAGCTTTTCAATGGAATCAGCTTTCTCACCTTTCTTTTTAGGTTTATTAACAGAAACCTAAAAAGGGTGCAAGTGAGAGGAAAGGTTAGTCATAAGCATTCCAAAGGCGGTTAAAGATGTCATAAAAAGTACCGACATTGGGGAATTTTAATAAAAAAGGAATCCGAAAGCCTTATAAATCAAGGTTTAGAGATTCCGAGACACTATCAAGGTAAAAGGAGGGAAACAATTTCCGTGCAAAATCCATATGTTGTAGAATATAAATGTGCAAAACGGACAGATGCGCAAATTGCACTCTGGAAGGGACTCATTTCATTGTGGAGTTTAGACACTTTGTCCTCTTTTGTGTTAGAGCCTCTATTTCGCCATGAGATATTTTTTCATTAATGAATCCCGGCAGATATGTATAGCAACTGAAAATTTGATTTTATATTGATGCTTCCTGTCTTTTTGCTGAATGACTGTGTGCGAGGCAATCAATTCAGTAAAGTTATACATAATCAGCCGTGTGAAAATTTGACTGCGCTAGGGTTCGTGATGCACCGTGAAGGAGAATTCCTCACTCTAAGAAAACTTAACGGCAGAAAAAAGACAATTGGGTTGTATAAAATAGATTGTTTTTTATATCTAGATTAAAAAAAATTGTAACGCCCTTTCATCTAACGCTTAAATGGATAGTATAAAGATTAAATCATACATACCTTACTTACTAACTATCAATATAATTTTTCGATGTTCAGCAATTCATATAAAAACTAATTTATTTAGGCAGCTATGTTATCCATATTAACCAGTTGCATTCTTTTCGTATTTTATAAAAATGGAGGTTAAGTCATAGAGATATTTTTGATAAAACTATTGACATATTGAAAAAAATTTTTTAAGATAAAATTAGTTTTATGATCAAACCAAAAACGCAAAGAAGAAGGAGACAATTATTATGAAGACAAAAACTATTATTCAGACAGGGAATGCACCAGCTGCAGTAGGGCCATATTCTCAGGGAGTTTGCATGGGTGCCATTCAGTTTATCTCTGGTCAGCTACCGCTGAATCCGGGAACAGGAAAGATTGTAGCTGAGGGAGTTGCAGAGCAGACTGAACAATGTCTTAAAAATCTGGGAGCTATCTTAAAACAGACGCGCTTGGATTATGAGAATGTGCTTAAGACAACAGTTTTATTGACTGATATTGCTGATTTTGCTGAAATGAATGCAGTTTATGCGAAATATTTTGCCTCAGAAGCTCCTGCAAGAGTATGTTATCAGGTGGCTGCATTACCGATGGGAGCAAAAGTGGAGATTGATGCAATTTCAAGCAGAGGATATGTAACCCAGGACCCGCCAAAGGAGAATTGCGGCGTAAGCAATTAATAAGATCAGATATCTTACCTCCGGTTATCTGTCAGTGGTTATCTTTCCAATTAGTCAAGTGAATGAACAATATTAATATTGCGTTTGCTTCTCATTTAAAGTATACTTATAAAATGATTGAAATTAATTTTGATGAAATTTGGGAGATAAATTTTATTATGAGTTCAATGAAAATAGAAGATATGCTGACAAATCTAGATGAGAAAACAGATTTAATTTTTAAACATCAGATGATAATGGGAAGTTATCAATCAATATCGCGTGATTATGGAACCGGCCTGTATATGAGTGAAACAGAAGCCCATGCATTACTGTATATAGAAAGAAATCCGGGAATAACAGCAAAGCGTGTAGCAGAGATTATGCATAGAACAAAAGGAACCATATCACTAGCAATTAATTTCCTGGAGAAGAATGGTTTAATTATTCAGGAAGTAAATCCAGAAAATCGAAGAGAGCGTAATTTGTTTCTTACTACAAAAGGTAAAAATACCTGTGACAAGCATTCTGCTTACGACCGAAAAATGACATCAGAGATTCTTATAAAACTTCTGGAAACATGTACACCGGAAGAGGTGAACGGCTTTTTTAAGGTTCTACAGCTTAGGAGCGAATATTTTGAAAATATATTAGAAAATGAAAAAGATAAAATAAAAAAGTGATCTTAATAGCAAGCTGATATGCTACCCCTATATAGGCTGATGAAATATATAAGTTCTATATGGGGGTATTATTATGTCCATACATATTACTAATTCCAACAGTGGAAGTGTAAATAAGGTTGAGATTTCTCAAAGGTTACATTGTGTGTATTGATACTCATGAAATTTTCAACCAAGAAAGTAAAGAAAGCTGCATGAAATAGCAAGAATATTGTTCCACAAGATAAAAAACGTGAAAGATCGTGAATCATGATGTTAGGGCGTATGAAGCACACCATACTACGAGGGCCATTTTTTACAATAAAAAATACAGTTTTAATATTAAACAATAGTTACTGATGAAATTAGTGCAATTTGTATAAATAAAATAATTTGCACAAAAAATGTTGAATTATAATAGATAATATGTTAGTATATGCCTATATTAGTTTAATGACCAAACTAATAAATACTGCCCGGCCGGAAAGTATAATGTTTATTCAAAATCTTAGAGTATTTGTGCTGAAATTGAAAGGAGAATCTTATGGCTTCTGAACGTCAAGAATCCAAGCTTAAAAGAACCCTCGGTTTTTGGGATCTTATGGGAATAGCGATAGGCCAGATTATTGGAGCTGGAATCATGTCGTCAACTGGTGTAGCACTGGGGATGACGGGTACTGGAGTTGTTCTTGCATATGCCATATCACCAATTGTAACACTTATATGTATCTTTCCGGTGGCAATTATGGGGGCAGCTGTACCTGCAACTGGAGGACAGTACCGTTATGTCAGCCGATTGCTAGGTAAAGAAATCGGAACATTTTATTTAATTGTTTATGTTTTGATGAATTGCTTGCTTGCCACATATGCGCTTAGCTTTGCATCCTATTTAGTCAGTATCTTCACAGGTTTAAATCAACAAATGGTCGCCATATGCGTATTGACATTTTTCTTTATTGCCAATATGGTTGGAACGAAAGCCGCAGCATTACTAAATACTGTAATCAGTACCTGCTTGATTTTAGGACTTGCAGCATTTGTTGTTTTTGGCTTAGGTAAAGTTGATGCAGCTTATGTATTTGCACCTGAGAATCTCTTTACAAATGGAATGGGCGGATTCATTGCTACTCTTGCACTGCTGAGCAGTGCTACAGCAGGAGCCCAGTTTATTGTTGAGTTGGGTGGTGAAGCTAAAGATGCAGGTAGGAACATACCAAAAGTTATGATATTCTCAACTTTAGGTGTTGGCGTACTGTATGTATTGATTGCCCTGGTAGCTGCCGGAGTATTACCAATCAGCGAAGTTGCAAATCAGCCGCTTTCAATCGTTGCAAAAGCAATAATGCCGAAGTCAGTTTATTATTTCTTTATAATCTGTGCTGCGCTGGGGGCTACAGCTTCTACTCTGAATGCACAATTATCGTGGGTTACGAAACCCATGCTGGTAGCTTGTGAGGATGGATTGCTTCCCCGGAAAATGGCGAGTGTGTCAAAAAGTGGTGTTCCATATAAATGGCTCATTTTCTTTTATATTGTTGGGATGGTGCCATTAGTTACAGGATTTAACTTAGCCACAGTTGCAAAGTTTAGTACAGCTAATTCACTGGTTAGTAAAATATGCATATGTCTTGCACTTACTCAGCTGGCTAAGAAGTATCCAAAACAGCTTGCAGAATCGAGCCTTAAAGTTGGAGCGAAAGCAACAGTTGTATTATCGTTAGTGGGCGTTGCATTGCTCTGCATTCTTTCTATTACACTATTATTAAATCTATCGGCTTTTGCGATTGGATTTCTTATATTTGCTGCAATCTTTTCATTTGTTTATAATAAGACTGTAGTAAAAGATCTTGTAATACCTGATGATTTGGCAGTTGATTATATCGGAGGTTCCGAGGAATAAGAGGAGACAGGTAATGTCAAAATATAATTTAGAAACAATCAGTAAACGTTTTCTTGTAGGATCTAAAAAGTGGGATGAAATTACACAGTTTCATCCAGAAATTGATGAAGATATTATTCCATTTTCAGTCGCCGATATGGAATTGGATACTGCATCGGAAATAAAGGAAGGTTTAAAAAAATATATTGAAGATCATGTATTAGGATATGCAAATCCTACACAGGCTTTTTATGATGCAGTGTGCAGATGGATGACTGATCGTCATAATTGGGTGATTAAGCCAGAGTGGATTCTTACTACAAGTGGAGTGATTTCTGCGCTTTACAGTGCGGTTAATGTTTATACAAAACCGGGAGAAGGAGTTATGCTTATGACTCCGGTATATTATCCGATGTATAATGCAATCAGTGTAAATGACAGGGTACTGGTAGAAAATAAATTAGTTAATAACAATGGGCATTATGAAATTGACTTTGAGGATTTCGAAGCAAAAGTTAAAGATCCAAACACGAAACTGTTGATTTTATGCAGCCCGCATAATCCAAGCAGCAGAGTTTGGACAATGGAGGAATTAGAGCGAATCGGACGTCTTTGCATAGATAATGGTGTTTTGATTGTATCTGATGAAATTCATTTTGATCTGGTTATGCCGGGATATAAGCATATTGTATTTGCCAATATTTCTGAGGAGTTTGCACAGCACAGTATTATCTGTACGGCTCCGAGCAAGACATTCAATTTGGCTGGGCTGCAGACATCAAGCATCATCATTCCGAACGAAGAGCTTCGTAAGGCATTTCGTGACCATCAGCTTAAGGAGGAGGCAAATCCGAAGAGCAATGTTCTTGGGTACGAAGCTAACAGAATCGCTTATACGGAATGCGATGCCTGGCTGGATAAAGTTAATGAGCTGATTTATAAAAACAACCAGATTGTCGAGGCATTTATGGAAAGAGAATTCCCTCAGGTAAAAATCACCAAGATGGAAGGAACTTATCTGTTATGGATGGATTTCAATCCGTTGGGAATTGAGTATAAAGAACTGGCAAAGTTGCTTCGCATAGAAGCAAAACTGTTCTTTGATGATGGTTATATATTCGGTGAACAAGGAGAAGGTTTTGAACGATGGAATTTGGCTTGCCCGACCAGATATATTCAGGAAGGGTTGGAGCGTCTTAAAGTAGTATTAAATAAAAGACTAGGCTAATAGACGAAACAAGAGAGAACCGCAGAAAAAAACACTCACTAAGAAGGGCTTATGCAGAAATGCATGAGCCCTTCTCAGTGAAACGAGTATCAGATCAAGAGTATTATACTTTTTGTTTTAGCTGTGATGAAGAGTATTATATAAATTTAGGCAATGGTCTTGGTAACAGGATTATGTACGGAGGGAACATTGTCAATGACATTTACAGGTACTTATCTTACAATGTTTGCCGAAAATGAGAATGCAGTGTGCAGCGATTTTAGTGTAAGAGTACTGGATTATTAAGTAGTGCCCCATTCATATAAGTGTAAATACGAAGACTCTCATAGGTGGTAGTTCTGCAAACACGGAAAGTGCACTGGTGCTCTTCGTCCATTTCATAACGTAATTAGGAATCTTTCCTAAATTGAATCTACCAGACTTTAGGCAGATTCTGATGTTCTCCATATTTATTTCTGTATTTTAGAGGAGAAAGACCGTAGCTGTTTCGAAATTGCTTAATGAAGTGGCTGATCTGGTTGTATCCTACGTCTGCGCTAATTTCGGATATAGACTTATCTGTATGTATAATTATGTTTTTTGCGATATAGAGGCGATACTCATTTAAGTACTTGAGCGGTGGCATATTAGTGTATTTTTTAAATAAGCCTGTAAGGCGGTTTTTATTAATAAGAACGTGATCGGCAATCTGCTTTACGGTTAGCGGCTCTGCATACTGACTGTGTACATAATCTAAAATAGTGTGAAACAACTTCATTTCTTCATAATTCGATGGATCTTTGCTCTCTTCAAATTCATTTAACATAATCTCAAAAATTTGTGACAGGAAATTCATAACAGAAAAATATCCAAGCGGTTCATTTTTCCAGTTTAGAAACTGTTTAAGCAGTGCTGTCTGATGTGGTTTTAAAGGCAACAGGGTGTAGGGGAACGACGGATTCTCAAGCAGCGGGAGGATAAGTTTTTTCAATATCTGTGGTTGAAAAATCTCTTGGCTGAAATTAATACAGAGCGTCTTGGCATCCTGATGGACAGTCTTTGAACGGTGTAACTGGTGACTGTTTACAAAAAGGAGTTTATCGCCGGTAAGATGAAAGGTATCTCCGTTTATGCAGTGTTCAAGTTCACCCTCGTAAACCCATGTAATCTGTAGCCCATCGTGCCAGTGAAATGGGATATGATCCGAAGTAGCATGATGATAGCTTTGTGTAAACATTGCGATTGGAAATTCGTTCGATAAGAACATGATATTTTCCTGCAGCTCTTTATTAGTGGAAATAACAAATTCTATACCTGCCTGATTCGCTTTAGGAAAAGAAGCGTTCATATTTATATCTGCCATTCTGGTATTATTACCTCCCTATAAGTTTATCAGTATAAAAATATCATAACACTATTTTGTAAAAAATGGAATTAAAATATGAAGAAAAATGTACAAATGTGATAAAAATCATTTCTATATTGATAGAAATACTGAAAATGCGTTGCTATAATGAGGTTGTAAGTTTACAAAAGTGATATAGTTGACGAAACGGTATAGGAGGAAATTTATGTTTTCAATTAATGAGAATCGGTTGGTGGAGAGAATAAATGCTCTTGGGGCAATCGGCAAAGATGAAGAAGGTAGAAGGACAAGGCTGGCAGCTTCTGATACGGACAAGCAGGGACGTGATGCTGTCGTTGGCTGGATGAAGGATGCGGGACTTAAAGTTGTAACAGACCGTATTGGAAATGTGTACGGTATCTGGGAAACAGAGAAGAATAAGGAGGAAACACCGCTTGTGCTTGGCTCCCATATTGATACCGTAATCAATGCAGGACAGTATGATGGCTGTTACGGTGTGATTGCAGGGATTGAAGTAATTGCGGCAATGAAGGAGGCTGGTAATACACCTTCCAGGCCGATTGCAGTGGTTGCATTTACGAATGAAGAAGGTGTCCGCTATGCGCCGGATATGATGGGATCCCTTGTATACGCCGGTGGACTTTCTGTTGATGAGGCACTTGCTTCGGTCGGAACAGATGGAACGATTCTGGGTGAGGAATTAAAGCGGATTGGCTACGAAGGAACGGTAGAACCTGGGTTTTTGAAGCCATATGCTTTTATTGAGCTACATATAGAACAAGGGCCGATACTTGATGTAGAAAAAACACCAATTGGTGCTGTGGAGAATCTGCAGGGAATTTCGTGGCAGAGGATTACTATTGAGGGTGTGGCAAACCATGCAGGAACCACTCCAACTGCTATGCGTATTGATGCAGGTTTGGCAGCAGCCAAAGTGATTACCTTCATGCGGGACCGTTGTAACCATTCCGGCGGAAAGACTGTTGCAACGACTGGTTGCATTGAGTTTGAGCCAAATGCTGTGAATGTCATTCCATCTAAGACCGTATTTACCGTAGATGTGAGAAATCCTGATGAGGAAAAACTGAAGGAAGAAGAAAATGCTCTTGCAGCGTATCTGAAGGAACTTGAAAAAACAGATAAGGTTACTGTCTCAACAGAGCGGCTCGTACGCTTTGAACCGGTTTTATTTGATGAGGGAATTGTAAAGCTGGTAGAGCAGACTGCAAAGAATCATGGACTTGCTTCTCGCAGAATCACCTCTGGAGCAGGACAGGATGCACAGATGATTGCCCGGATGTGTCCTGCAGCGATGATATTCGTACCGAGCGTAAATGGTATCAGCCATAATCCGAAGGAATTCACGTCAGATAAGGATCTTATTGCAGGAGCAAATGTTTTCTTGGATGTAGTGGCAGAACTTTCCAGTGCTAAAGTAAGAAGTAAAGCATGATTGGAGAGCCTGATCCCCCGGATAAGCTAGGGGAAATTGGCTATCAGTTGATATGATTTTTAACATCCCCTACATAGGAAAGGAGTATTTTTATGGGTGTTATTCAAACAATAAATGGTATATTTTGGGGTTGGCTTATTGCAGGAATTTTACTTTTAACGGGGGCGACTTTTACAGTAAGGTTAAAATTCCCTCAAATCAGGTACTTTCCCAAGTTATTTTCAAATCTGATAGAGAGTATGAGAGCGGAAAGTGGAGTATCAGGATTCGGGGCACTGTGTGCGGCCTTAGGCGGACAGGTTGGTACAGGTAGTCTGGTTGGTGTTGCAACCGCATTGGCATCGGGAGGACCAGGAGCTGTATTCTGGATGTGGATGACTGCTGTACTGGGTATGCCCATCAGCTTTAGTGAAGCGGTTCTCGCCCAACTTTTTAAAGTCAAGAATGCCGATGGTACATATCGCGGAGGTCCGGCCTATTATATGGAGAAGGGACTTGGAAGCAAATTACTGGCCGCTTTGTTTTCAATTAGTCTTATTATCGGCATCGGATTTTTTTATGTTATGATCCAGAGTAACTCCATTTCTCTGGCATTGACAGGAGTTGCCCCTATACCACCGGCTGTTTCCGGAATTGCACTCGTCGTTTTAGTAGCAGTGATTATCTTTGGAGGTGTAAAGCGCCTCTCTGACACAGCTTCTTATATTGTTCCTTTCATGGCTCTTGTATATATTATAATTGCGATTGTTGTAGTTGTTATGAATATAGATAAGCTTCCTGCAATTATGGCTTTGATCTTTAAATCAGCATTTACTTTCAGAGCGGCTGCAGGTGGTGTCGCCGGTTACACAATTAAGGAAGCTTTTAGATTCGGTGTTGCGAGAGGACTGTTTACCAATGATGCAGGTAATGGTACTGCACCGAGCATGCATGCATCTGCTACTGTTAAGCACCCCGTAAATCAGGGATTTGCTGCGATGCTGGGAACATTTATAACTACAATCATTATCTGTAGCTGTACAGCATTTAGTATTCTTTTTACAGGAGCGCTGGACTCTGGTGAAACTGGAATCAATCTGACCCAGACTGCTTTCTCAAATGCTCTTGGTGGTTGGGGGAAATGGGTCGTATTCCTGGCTATGTTCTTATTCGGTTTTACGACGCTCCTTGCAGATATCTATTATGGAGAAGTGAACTTACAGTGGTTTTTTAAGGATAAACCGAAAGTGATTATAGGTTATCGTCTGCTTAGCTGTAGTCTGATTGTTTTAGGAGCCATAATCCCTGTGACCTCCCTGTGGGAGCTGGTTGATTTTTCGAGTGCATTCTTAGTGTTTTTCAACGTTATTGCACTGATTGGTTTGGGAAAATATGTTATTTATATTCTTAAAGATTTTGCAAAGCAGAGTAAAGAAGGCAAACAGCCTCAATGGGATTTTGATAATGACATCACAAAGATGGATTTAAAAAAATAATTCACCACCTTAGCAGTTGGGGTAATAATCATATTATTGACTGGTACCTGTTAATATACAGGTACCAGTCAATTGAAAAAACTAAATCAGGAGAATAATTTGATGGAAGTTGAAGTATTTGCAAAACAGCTGATAGAGTGGAGGCATTATCTTCATATGCATCCAGAAAGTGCATTTGAAGAAAAACTGACAGTAGAGTTTGTTGTAGAGCGTCTCACTGAAATGGGACTAGAAGTACATAAAAACATAGGTGGAACAGGAGTGGTAGCCAGTTTAAAGGTTGGAGACGGCGACAAAGTTATAGGACTGCGGGCTGATATGGACTGTATCAATTTGAAAGAATGTGGAGAAGTGGAATATAAGTCCAAAAATGAAGGAAAAATGCATGCATGTGGCCATGACGGTCATGTTGCCACGCTTTTAGGTGCGGCACAGCTTCTGAGCGAACGGAAAAACTTTAACGGGACTGTCCGCTTTGTTTTTCAGCCGGCAGAGGAACCGGGTAAAGGTGCAGAGGCTATGATTGATGATGGCCTTTTTGAATCTTTTCCTATGGATGAGATATATGGCCTTCACAATACTCCGTTTCTTCCGGCTGGTGAGATCCATACACGTCCGGGTGGGATCATGGCAAGTGAGGATAATTTTACAATCCGTATTAAAGGAAAAGGCTGCCATGCCTCCAGTCCACATATGGGAATTGATCCTTTGGTATCAGCAGCAGAAATTATACTGGCTTTACAGACTATTGCTTCACGGAATGCCAGCCCTCTTGACCAGGCGGTTGTCTCCTGCACAGAGTTCCTTACGGATGGGGCACATAATGCAATTCCGTCTAATGTGGAAATTCTTGGAGATACAAGAAGCTGCACCAAAGAAGTGCAGGAATTAATTGAAACAAGAATGAAAGCGATTTGTGAAAATATTTGTAGGATGAATGGTGCTGAATGTGAATTTATCTATACGCATGAATTTGCCCCGACGGTCAATTGGGAAGAATGTGTTTCTGTGGCGGTGAAGGCTGCCCATAATGTGGTTGGAGCTGAGAAAGTAAATGGAAATTGTACCCCCTGGATGGCTTCTGAGGATTTTGGTACATTTTTAGGAAAGATACCTGGCTGCTTTGTGTTTTTAGGAAGTGGAAAACATAAAAATCCGTCAGAAAATATTATGGTTCATAATTCCCTATATGACTATAATGATTATATCCTTGTGACTGGTGCAGAATTTTTTGCGGAATTAATTAGAGTTGGCTTACCTCAATAAAACAAATAAAAATGAACAATTTTAAGGAGAGAAGTTTATGAAGAATAAAGTTGAAACAATGAATGCCCCTGCAGCTATCGGACCATATTCACAGGCAATTCAGGCTGGAAATACTATCTATATTTCCGGACAGCTTCCTATTGATCCGAAAACGGGTGAGTTTTCTGGGAATGATATTACTAGTCAGACGAGGCAGTCTTTAGAGAATATTAAAGAGATCCTTACTCATACAGGAAATGCAATGTCCAACGTTGTGAAGACAACAGTCCTTTTAAAAGACATCAGAGATTTTGCTGCAATGAATGAAATATATGCAGAATACTTTACTGGCGTTTGCCCTGCCAGGGCAGCTTATCAGGTAGCGGCGCTCCCTAAAAATGCACTTGTAGAAATTGAGGCAATTGCAATAGTTCCTAACTAAGGAGGCTCAAATGAATGAGTGTATAAAGATTGTAAGCTGCAATAGAAGTACTGAAAAGGAAGATATGTTGAAGTATTTTACTCCAGAGAATGCAAAAAAGGCCATGGCATTTCATAAAACTTTTCCAGAGTATGCAATAACTCCATTGGTAAACTTAGAAAATCTGGCGAAGGCATTGGGAGTAGAAAGTATCCATGTAAAGGATGAAAGCTACCGGTTTGGTTTAAATGCCTTTAAGGTTCTTGGCGGCAGCTATTGCATTGGTACTTATATAGCAGAGATATTAGGGCTGGATATCAGTGAACTTTCTTATAATAAAATCATCAGTCAGGAAGTAAAATCAAGGCTGGGAGAGATTACTTTTGTAACGGCTACTGATGGAAATCACGGTAGAGGAATTGCATGGACTGCGAATAGAATCGGGCAAAAGAGTGTGGTCTATATGCCAAGTGGCAGTGCACAGGAACGGCTTAATAATATCAAAGCACTTGGTGCAGATGCCTCCATCACCGACTTAAATTATGATGATGCGGTACGCCTGGCAGAATCCCGCGCCAAGGAAAATGGCTGGGTAATGGTACAAGATACTGCATGGGAAGGATATAATAAGATACCTAACTGGATCATGCAGGGTTATATGACTATGGCTCTGGAAGCGGTTGAGCAATTAAAGCGTGAAAAGCCAACTCATATTTTCCTTCAGGCAGGAGTGGGTGCAATGGCAGGAGCAATTACTGGTTTCTTTGCAAATTTATATAGTGCTGAAGAACAACCAGTAATTGTTATAGTAGAGCCTAATAAAGCAGATTGTATATATCGTACTGCTGAAAAAGGAGAAATTCAGACCGTGAAAGGTGATATGAATACCATTATGGCTGGGCTTGCATGCGGGGAGCCGTGTACAATTGGTTGGGATGTATTGAAAAACTCTGTGGACCATTTCATTTCTATTCCGGATTATATCGCAGCGAAAGGGATGAGGATACTTGGAAATCCGTTAGGAGATGATACGAAGATTACTTCAGGTGAAAGTGGCGCCGCAACGTTGGGATTCTTGGCTGAAGCTATGCAGAATGAAAGTATGGACTTTTTAAGAAAACGTATAGGTCTTAATGCGAATTCAAAAGTTCTGTGCTTTAGTACCGAGGGTGATACTGACCAGAGTAGTTACAGGCATATTGTATGGGATGGATTATATCCTAGTTTTTAAGACTCTTCCTTTTGGAAAATTTAGGAGCCGGGCTTCGAAAAGCCCGGCTCCTGATGTAAAATATAGAGTGCTCTTCCTAAGGGTCTGGTGGTTGGATTATGTGGATTCGGTAAACATGGAAAAGGTTTTGAACGATGGAATCTGGCTTGCCCCACTAGATATATTCAGGAAGGGTTGGAGCGTCTTAAAGTAGCATTAAATAAAAGGTTATGCTAAAAGACGAATAAAGAGAGGACAACAGAGCAAAAAAATTCACTGATAAATGCTATGCAGAAATGTATAAGCTTTTTATTTTAAATAAAAATAAGAAATCAATTGATAAGCCGAAAAAATGAAGTGCAGAAATATGCTTTAATCATCTGGCTTTTTTTATTTCCTAGAAAAGGAGAAATTATGTTACTGAGCTACAAGAAAAACAAGAAACTTGGCTGTTTTCATACAATGCGGATTGTTTAAATCATTCTCTTGCGAAGTGAATTCTGGGGCTCGGTTGACATGCTGGAGTTTTAAATCTTGTTTTTTCAGAAAAGTCTGCGAAAGCTGGATTGTATTTAACTTGGAGTAAAATAATACTTCCATAAAACAGACTGGAAAGTATGGAATTCAGAATGAAAGAGGATTTATATTTATTGGATGTCGTAATTTTAGAATAGGTTCCCATTTTATAATTAATAATGAATTTAAAATGAAAAAAGAGAAAACTTAATAAAAAACAATGAAATATAATATAATATTTGGAAGTAAATAATACACTTAAACTATAAAAAATTTGCTGGGAGGTAAGATTAGGCTAATGAAGCATTAGTTAGCTTAAAATATGTCTTAACTACCAAAATGCCGTTTCCATCTAGACTGACTGCATTATTGGTGAGATATACACCATCACGAAGCCCTGAAACTCTGTATTGCTCCTCTGGCTTTTTTTAATTATTATAGTAAATAGTGCGATGCTTGTTACCTATTCTTCGGACGATAAAAAAACGTTTGTAGATATTTTATGTATGGAGGAAGGAGAATTTGACGAAGGAGGAAACTGGGGTATAAAACGCAGGCTGAGATGAGATCACGATGATGGCTTTTAAAACACCAGCATTACTAAAAGTAAAATTATTTACTTATTCTTAAAAAAGCTTTACTAGGAGGTTAGACGAGGTTAATGACAAATTATGTTTGTAATCCGATCAATATGAATTATCGTTATCAATTTAACAGAAATCCAGTAGATGGCAGTGTGGACATTAACCGAGAGGCAGCAGATCCGTCAATGATATATTTTAAGGGGAAATATTATATTTTTGCATCTATGACATTAGGGGTACTCGTATCAGAAGATTTGGTTCATTGGGAGAACAGACATCTGCCGAATACCCTTCCGCTTTATGGTTATGCTCCGGATGCGAGAGTCTGTGGGGAATACGTATATTTCTGTGCAAATGAAAATGATCAGATATGTAATTTCTATCGGGCGAAGGATATCTTAAATGGTCCATATGAAAAAATAGAAGGAACATTTTCTTTTTTAGATCCGAATCTCTTTGTGGATGATGATGGGCGAATGTATTTTTACTGGGGATTATCCTGTAAAGCACCTATCTGGGGTGTTGAGCTGGAACCTGAGAAAATGAGGCCAATCGGTGAGAAAAAAGGGCTGATTTGGGGAAATCCACTTGAAAAAGGCTTTGAACGTATAGGAGAAGATAATACAGTATTGCCATGTGGCAAGGACGAACTACAGAAACGTTTTCAAAATGGATTGAAGCAGTCAGGGGTTTCGGACCAAAGTATGGTTTCGCCGGAAATGGCAGAGTTAATAAAAGATATGCTCAGTGATGAACCATATATTGAAGGCGCATGGATGAGCAAATATCAGGGGAAATATTATCTCCAATATGCATTCCCGGGAACACAGTTTAATATTTATGGAGATGGGGTATATGTTTCAGAACATCCGTTAGGTCCATTTGAATTAGCGAAAAATAATCCGTACTCTTATAAACCGGGAGGCTTTTTTCCGGGAGCGGGACATGGCTCTACAATGGAAGATGCATATAGAAATCTATGGCATGCGTCAACCATGAGAATCAGTGTGAATCATCAGTTTGAACGGAGAATTGGCATCTGGCCGGCAGGAATTGATGAAGACGGGGAATTGTTCTGTAATCAGCGTTATGGAGACTGGCCGATGCAGATAGAGCAGCAGAAATCAGACCCGTGGAATGAACCTGAGTGGTATCTGTTAAGCTATCATAAACAGGTGAAAGCATCTTCTTTTGCGGAAGGAAACACACCGGATAATGTGGTAGATGAAGACGTCAGAACATGGTGGCAGGCATCCGGCAAAGATGCAGGGGAATGGTTGGAAATTGATTTGGGTCAGGACTATGAAATTAATGCAGTTCAGATTAACTTTGCGGATGATAAAAAAGAAATATGTGTCGCGGAAGACAGGTTTGATAAAAAAATCATGCGTTATATTGAAGAAGAAGATTATCAGACGCGTTGGATTTTGGAAGGTACGCTGAATCAGAAAGAATATTTTATTATTAAGGATAATTCGGATGCGAATACAGATTTGCCGCATGATTTTATCGTTGATACAGATGGTTTTCAGGCTCGGTATTTAAAGCTGACTATACTGGAAGTGCCTTATTCACAGAAACCCTGTATTTCAGGACTGCGTGTTTTTGGATGTGGAAAAGGAAAGAAGCCGGAAAAACCGGAATATCAGGCAATCCGGACGAATGAGCTGGATATGGAGGTAGAAATTCAGGATAACGGGGCTGCCGGATATAATATTTTATGGGGATTTACCCCAGAAAAGTTGTATCACAGTTATATGATTTACGGAACAAAGAAACGAATTGGGGCATTGGTAAAAGGCAGGAAATATTATATCAGGGTAGATGCTTTTAATGAAAATGGAATCACGGAAGGCATTGTGAAAAAATTAGGAGAAGGTAGAAATGAGTAAAAAAGATAACGCAGATGAATTTCCTTTGTTTAAGAAAATAGCATGGAATTTTTCATCGGTATCAAACTTTTATCATTGATAAGTATGACTTCAATCGTAACGCCCTTAATTTCACTGGTGATTCCAGGTTTACAGGCAAAGTTTGTAAAAGCGAAAGTAACTAAAATAGGGCTTATTGTTAATCTCATAGCATGTATAGTAAGAGCGGTATTTCCAACCAATATTATCATGCTGATAATTGCAAATCGTATCTTCACCTGGTCTATATTGATATGTTGGAAAAAGTTATGCTGCATATAGTAGTGATAACTTTGTGGATCAATGAGCTGGGCGTAAATCCCAAGTGGTGTTCCTCCGTTGCAAGACTTAACACGCAATTTGGTTCATGATGATCTGTGCAGAAATAATATTTGCTGCTTTTCTTGACATGCTGTTGTAGTCCTGTGAAAAAATAATTTTCATACTGTATTCCCTCCCCAAATTACGTTTTTCTTTATTCTAGCATGACGATTTCTGGACGGTTATAAAAATTTGTTATTTTTATAAAAAATCGTCACACTTCAAATGAAACACAAATTTGCTGTAAAAATGACCAGTAATTTATAACGGTTGTGAAAAGCTTTTGCTATACTTGTAGCAGAGAATGGATGAAATGTCCAAACTGTCAGGCGAGAATGAAACAGGACATTCATATAAAAAGAAAGAAGGATATTTTTATGAATAGAAAAGCTTTTTGTAAAAACTGGTTATTTGGAATACAGGGAACAGAGAAAAAAGAGATTATCCTTCCCCATGATGCTATGCAGGAGCAGGGAAGAAGTGCAGATGCACCTTCAGGAAGAAGCGAAGCCTTCTTCTTAGGAGGAAACTACATATATGAAAAGCGCTTTTTTGCACCGAAAGAATGGAAAAATTGTATGGTGAATTTAGAATTCGAAGGTGTTTATCCAAATGCAAAGGTACTTTTAAACGGAAAAGAAGCCGGAGGTATTAGTTACGGATATTCACAATTCCGTGTAGTGCTGGAAAATTTAAAAATAGGAGAGGACAATCTTCTTCAGGTAGAAATAGAGGATGAGGACCATCCAAACAGCAGATGGTATGCAGGAGCAGGCATTTACCGCCCGGTATGGCTTCTGATCATGCCGAAAGAACATATTTTGCCGAATGGGGTAAGAATTACCACGCTTTCCCATAACCCGGCAGAGATTCTGATAGAAACATCGCATTCCGAGACAGATAGTGTGGAAGTAAAGAACGAAATATTTTATAAAGGGAAAATGGTTGCCAATGGAGAAGGCACATCCTGCCATATGCAAATAAATGATGCTCATTTATGGAATGCTGAAACACCGGAATTATATGAGTGTCATACAGTTTTGACAAGACAGGGAGAGGTGCTTGATGAACAGACAAATTCTTTTGGTATCCGAACCATTCAATGGTCAAAGGATGGATTTTTTGTAAATGGAGAATCTGTATTGTTAAGGGGCGGATGTATTCATCATGACCATGGTATTCTTGGTGCCAGAAGCTTTGACAGGTCAGAATGGCGTAGGATCCTCAGGCTGAAGGAATTTGGTTTCAATGCAATCCGCTCGTCCCATAATCCATTGGGCAGAGCAGCGTTAGAAGCCTGTGATACCCTTGGTATGTATGTTATGGATGAAGCTTGGGATACCTGGAACTATACGAAGAGTCCATATGACCATGGTATTGATTTTATGAATCAGTACGAAACAGACTTAGAGCTTATGGTGGCAAAGGATTACAATCACCCATCTGTTGTTATGTACTCTATCGGGAATGAGGTGACAGAGCCTGCAAAACCGGAGGGTGTTGAACTTGGAGAAGTTCTTATTAGAAAATTGAAAACGCTGGATACCAAAAGGCCTATTACAGCAGGAATCAATTTAACACTTTTATTGCTTGCAAGTATGGAAAACAATCCACTGGAAGGTGGCGGTGGCATTCCCGGCGAGGATAAGATGGATAGTACCGCATTTAATAAGATGATAACAGAGATGGGAAAACGTATGACTATGGCGGCTGCAACAGAGCCTGCTGACACACTTTCTACGCCGATTTTAGATAAACTGGATATTGCAGGGTATAATTATGCGGTCAGTCGTTATGAGAATGAAGAAATCGTACATCCGGAACGTGTTGTTGTGGGAAGTGAAACTTATCCAATCGAATTGGCAGAAACTTGGGAGTTAGTTGAAAAATATCCATATGTCATTGGAGATTTTATGTGGACTGCTTGGGATTATCTGGGGGAAGTTGGTATTGGTAGTTGGACTTATGGAACAGATAGTGCTGGATTTGAAAAGGACTATCCATGGCTTCTTGCAGATACAGGTGCACTTGATATTTTAGGAAATGACAATGCTGAGGCAGGCTTGGCAGCAGTTGTATGGGGGGTAAGAAAAACACCTTATATTGGAGTCTGCCCTGTCAATCATCAAGGTGCTGCTCCGATAAAAGCTATCTGGAGAGGAAGCAATGCATTGCCGTACTGGTCCTATCAAGGCTGTGATGGAAATGATGCCGATATTGAAGTTTACAGTGATGCATATGAAGTAGAGCTATTTGTCAATCATCGTTCCATTGGAAAAGAAAAACTGATACAAAAAAAAGCAGAATTTCACACGTCATATGAAGCGGGGGAATTAAAAGCAGTTGCACATCTTAAGGATGGAAGTATACACTCTGAAAGCATTCTTCGTTCTGCTGATTCGACCACAAAAATCCGTATTCTTCCGGAAGGAAAAGCGATAGAAGGAGAGATACTGTATTTTGACATTGATTTGACAGGAGAAAACGGGGAAATTGAGTGTAACAGAGATACTACATTAACAGTAAATGTAGAAGGTGGTGAATTACTTGCATTTGGTAGTGCAAATCCTAGAACGGAGGAGGACTTCTTAACTGGAACCTTTATGACCTACTATGGGCGGAGTCAAGCAGTTGTTAGAGTACAGTCTAAGCAGTTTAAGGTGCGAGTTACAGGAGAAGAAGTTGAACCGACAGAGTTAACAATTTGCGTGGAGCAATAGTTATGAGACAATATGAGATGTGCGAGCTGTAGAATTAGAGGAAAACTATGCAAAAATAGATTTGCAGGCGACATTTATTCATATGAAAGAGCAAATTAAAGTAGCGGGATTTTATTCAGACAGTGGTGTATATAAGGTGCGTTTCCTGCCGTAGCGGGTGGATATTGTACACATGGAGAGACTTTTTTAGATGCAAATAATGAAAGGAGGAGAACTAAAAGGAGAAAGGATCGCATGGCTGAAAGCATTTTTTTAAGTCTGCCTGGTGCGATTACGCCATATAAAACAAAGCAGGGAATAATGAATGTATCCAGAGAAGGCATAAGTGATATTGTTCCTACGATTGATACTTGCAATTTTATATATAGAGAAAAATGAATTTCTGGAAATTATGGGTAGCAGCTATATGGCAAAGGGTTGTGTTGGAAATCAGGTTATCCTTTATTACACAGAACATTTTTGCCCGGCAGAAATGGAGATAGAAATACCGGAAGGATATGATTATGATATTGAAGTGCTGGATACATGGAAAATGACACGCCAACGGGTCATGACACATGTTTGCGATAAGGTTCATGTGCCACTTTCAGGAAATCCATACATGGCGGTTGTTGCGAGACAAGTAGGGAAGGAAGAGTAAATTATATGAAAATGCAAGCGTTTAACCCATATCTGCCAAGTTATGAATATGTAGCTGATGGAGAGCCTCATATCTTCGGCATGCGCCTTTATATCTTTGGAAGTCATGATTTATTTGAAGGTGAAGATTTTTGTCTCGGAGATTATGTTTGCTGGTCAGCGCCATTAGATGATTTGGGAAATTGGCAGTATGAAGGCGTCATTTACCATAAGGAACAGGATCCTAGAAATACAGATGGAAAGATGCATATGTGTGCTCCGGATGTGGTGCAGGGAAAAGATGGACGATATTATTTGTATTATCAGCTTCATGTTTTGTCAATTACTTCTGTTGCTGTGTGTGATACCCCTGCAGGAAAATATGAGTTTTATGGTTATGTACAGCATACAGATGGCATCCCTTGGGGAGAGAAAAAGGGGGATGTGTTTACTTTTGATCCAGGTGTGTTATTGGATGATGATGGAAAATGTTATTTGTATGTGGGTTTTTCTCCATTGCCGGGTTTCTTTAAAAAAATACTAAAATTGCGTGGAAATAATGTAGAAGAGGGAGTTTGTCTAGAACTATCAGATGATATGATGACAGTCGTGGGCATGGAGATGCCGGTAGTACCAGGGAATTTTAAAGCCAAAGGAACAGATTTTGAGGGACATGGATTCTTTGAAGCAAGCTCACCGCGAAAAATCAATGGAAAATATTACTTAGTATATTCCTCTGAACTTAGTCATGAATTGTGCTACGCCATCAGTGATTATCCTAATAAAGAGTTTCATTATGGTGGAACTTTAGTGAGCATTGGAAATATTGGTTATCAGGGACGCACAGAGGCAGACAACTACATGGGGAACACCCATGGCGGTATGGTGGAGGTGAACGGACAATGGTACATATTCTATCATCGACAGACGAATTTGCAAAAGTGTGCAAGACAGGGCTGTGCGGAAAAATTGACCATTCAGTCAGATGGCACTATTTGGCAGGCGGAGACAACAAGCTGTGGGTTGAATAGAGGTCCACTTGACGGACAAGGCAGATATGAGGCACGAATCGCGAGCACCTTAACATCATATGGCGGCACTTTTCCTTATCTGAAAACCAGAGAAAAGAACAAAAAGAAAATGCATCCCTATTTTACGCAGACAGGCACGGACATAGAGAAAGATGGAAATCAATATATTGCGAATATGCGGAATGGTGCGGAAGCTGGATTTCGGTATTTTGATATGAAGAACTGTTCGCAAATTGCTGTTTCAGTTCGGGGAAATGGGAATGGTATTATGGAGATTAAAACGGATAGGGGAAAAGCTCCCATTGTAAGTATTCCCATTGAAGCATCAGAACAGTATGATATTTTTCGGACAGATATGGAGGCAACTGTAAACGGAACTTGTGCACTATATTTCACTTTTAGGGGTAAAGGATACATAGATTTTCAGTGGTTTGAATTACAATAAATAGTTAGAAAAAGTTACAACGGATTATTCAAGAAAGCCTTTGACTATAGGAAATAAGGTTGTACAAAAGAAACTACTGGTATTGGTTAAAAGCGATGGAAATGCTAAAAGAGGCATCTAAGCAAAGATATTCTGTGAGTGAACTTGTTTCTCATAAATGTTCATTAGATGAGATTAATGTGGCAATGAAAGCCAACATCTGTATGGATGGATTTAAGATTGCGATTGTAAATCAGTAGTATATAGCAGTTATAATTATGATAATGGAGTGGCCCATAATGAAGAAATTAATAGAAACAAAGATGGATCATGAGGTCCTTTCGCTGATTTCAGACATTTCATATTCTTGTGTACCATCTTGGTATGGTGTAACGATGCGAAATCTGAAAATGGAGGTGATTGCACCAAAGATAAGAACAGCAGACAAAAAGCTGCCACTTATTGTATGGTTCTGTGGTGGAGCTTATCGAGTAGTAGATCGAGTAGTCTGGTTACCTGAATTGTTGTACTTTGCAAGGAATGGTTTTACGGTTGCTAGTGTAGAGTACCGAACAAGTAACGAAGCCACCTTTCCTGATCCATTGATAGATGGTAAATCAGCTATTCGTTACTTGAAAGCACATGCAAAGGATTTTTGCATTGATCCAAATCGAATTTGTGTAATGGGAGAATCTGCGGGTGGAACAATGGCAAGTCTTATTGGAGCAACTGTTGGAATTAAAGACTTTGACAAGGGAGATTTTCTTGAAGAGGATAGCTTGGTTCAAGCTGTGGTAGACTACTATGGAATTGTTGATTTGACGAATATTACTTGCAATGTAACGGAGGATACACCGGCATGGACAATACATGATTTTCTGGGGATCAATTATACTGAAGCAGAGGCGAAAAAGGCAAGTGCAATTAAATATATTACAGATAAGACGCCTCCAATGTTGATTTTACATGGAGTAGATGATCGGATGGTTCCTATTTCTCAAAGTGAGCAGTTGTATAAAAAATTACAGGAACAAGGAGTGATTTCTGAATTTTATGCATTAAAAGGTGCAGGACATGGAACAGATGATTTCTATCAGGAAGGAACACAAAAACTTGTTATTGAATTCTTAAATAAGGTGTTATAGCAAAATGAAACGGTTGTCTGAAAGGGATTATAATAGCTCTTTACAGATAACCGTTTTGGATTCTTCTAGAACTGATGAGATAATAAAAATTTGTTATTCTTCTAATAAAAATGTTCTATTTCGAATTATGATAAATTTATAATAGAAATGACAAATTTGAAATAATTCATAGAACCCTGTTTTGATATAATGAACTCAGTTTAGGAAATATTTGATTTCTATAGAATAAATTGGAGGTTTTTTTATGGAACAGCAAGAATTATATTCAGCATTCGGTGATCTTTATTTTGCGGAGCCCTATATTGATGAAGAAGAATGGCGAGATACACCAGTCCGTCATTATTATGTGCATGGTGGATTTAAGAATACGGAAAAGATGGGACAAAAGATTAAATTCTGTCTCTATTTTCCAGAAATGGAACAGTATGAGGAGCGATTTTATCAGTACGTTTCCCCAGCTCCAGAAAATGAGCATGAGAGTGAGAGCTTAAAGGGAGAGGATGATAAAATCAGCTTCTTTGTCAAGCATGGAGCTTACTATGTTGTTTCGAATCAAGGAGGATTTGTCTCTGGAGATGGTGAGCGTATTTACAAATCAAATGCGAATACAGCTCAGTTTAGCCGACAGGTGGCAAATCGTCTATATGGTTATGAACATCGACCTTATGGTTATGTATTTGGCGGAAGTGGTGGAAGCTTTAAGACAATGAGTTGTATGGAATTAACAATAGGTGTATGGGATGGTGGAGCACCTTATGTTCTTGGTAATCCGATGGCCACCCCAAATGTATTTGCTTCTCGTGTAAAAGTTATGCGTTTGCTTGGTGCAAAGGGCATGGATAAAATGGCAGATACAATGTTCCCAGGTGGTGGTGGGGATATACTGGAAGGATTGGATGAATACCAAAAAGAGGCTGTTATTGAGGCTACGAAGATGGGATTCCCGAAAAGAGCCTGGTTTGAGCATTCCTTAATGGGAGATGGTGCTTTAATGGTATTAGCACCTACCATCTATCAGTTGTTTCCAACCTATTTTAAAGATTTCTGGACAAAAGAGGGTTATGCCGGAGCTGATCCAAGCAGTTCAGAAGTTCGAGATCGCGTACAGTTAGTTACGACGGTAAAGAACCTGATTGAGCGTAAACCAAAGGTTTCAGAAGTGGAATACAATGACGTGGACAATAGCTGGATTAATACCATGGTTGGAAATCAGACCACACCAAATATTGAAGTGGAGGAAATGCCGCCGGAGGGAAGTTATTTATTCCATTGCCGTCTTCGAGTTATGAGTGGAAAGGCAGCAGGTAAGGAACAGCCAATAGAGAGTTTCGAAGATGGTGTAATTGTTATATCCAGTGCGTTTGATGGACAAAATAGCGGCAATGCTTTAGAGGGGCTTGCAGTAGGAGATCAGGTTATGTTAGATAACAGCGATTATTTGGCAATGCAGACTTTTCCTCATCATCAGGTTCCAGATGCAAGTTATTATACTTATGACCAGTATCGAAAGGAAGATGGAACACCTAAATACCCGCAGCTACCAATGTTAGTGGCACCAATCATTGCCACGGCAGCAGGTGGATCCGTTCCAAATGGCAAGATTAACGGCAAGATAATCGTAAACTGCAGTCTGTTGGATGAAAGCGCTTTTCCATGGCATGGTGATTGGTATCGTAAACGTGTACAGGAGCAAAAGGGCGATGATTTGCAATGGATGCGTTTATATTATAACGATAACTGTATCCATGGCGGCAGCTCAGAAATGTTAAGTGGTTTCCAGAACATGGTTGATTATGTCGGACTGCTGAATCAGACCTTGCTCGATTTGGCAGCCTGGGTAGAAAAAGGGATTGAGCCGCCTGTAAGTACAAAGTATGAGATTGATGACGGACAGGTTGAAGTTGCAAATGATGTGTCCAGAGGTGGAATGCAGCCGGTTGTTCATTCCTATGCAAATGGCGAACGATGCGTCAGAATCAAAGTGGGTGAGACCGTACATTTTACGGCTGAAATCGAAGCCCCGGTCGGTGGAGTCACAGAAGCTGCATGGGATTTTGAAAAGACAGAAGATTTTTCAAATAAGCTTGAACTGAAAAAAGAGACAGAGGATGAAAGCAAAGTGACCGTATACGCGGATCATACCTTTCATACAGCTGGTACATGGTTCCCTGTCATAAAAGTAAAAGCGAACAGAAATGGAAATGCAGAGGATATTTACACGCAGTGTAAGAATCTTGATCTTGTGCGTGTAATTGTAGAAGAATAAAAATACGTAAAGAAGATTGCCGTTGAATTATTACAACAGTAATCTTCTTTTTCATGGTAAGAAATTATTCACCAATTCTATTGCGATATTCCACTGGAGTCATCCCTGTTGCCTTGCGGAACTGATCTCCGAAATAACTTTGACTGCCAAAACCAAGCTGGTTACATAAATCCTGAATAGGAAGGCTGATGGAATGGAGTAATTCTTTGGCATGCTCAATGCGACTTGACATAATGTATTCCTTGATGGTCCTTCCTGTTTCTTCTTTGAATTTTTTGGATAGATAGCTATCAGAATACCCGATATAGTGTGCTAATTGAGAGAGGGTAATTTGTTCTCCTAAATGCAGTTGGATATAGCCACAACATTTTTTTACTTGTGGGGAAACATCGCTGCTATTTCTACATTGGTATACACGATGTACAAAGTCATCTTGCATAGTTGCATTTACCTCTGCTATATCCGGTATATTTTTACAATCCTCCACACTATTTATGTATCGGTCGCTAAGAGAGTAGGCAATGTCAGGATCTAAGCCTCCTCGAATGGCTGCACGAGTGCATAATGCAGTATGAATAATAACAAGATTTTTGACCTGTCGAAGGGAATTGCCATTTCCAATATTACTGAGACTCCCCGCTCCAGCAATTTGATTGGCATAATGCTTATATTCCAGATTTCCTTCTTCTACCAATTTTAACATCTTTTGCTCAATACTCCAGGAACTGTGCATGGTGTGTTCTGAAGTATTGTCATCCTTAAAAAAAGCGTCATGAGGAGATGTAAGATAGGTAAAGTGACTGACAGAGAGATTTTCTCCTGTAATACAATAATGCATCATAAGTCCATATTCAAGAAAACGAGTCATTGGAACAAGAGGAATACTTTCCAGTGCGACAGAAAAATCCAGTATCGTACTACTGGAAAGTGTCATGCGGGAAAGCCTTGCTTTTATAGATTGTAGAGAAGCATTTTCTACAAATGCCGGCCCAATCAGATGAACATAAAGATTTTTACCAAAAGCATCTTGTTCAAAATCAGCAATCCACACCATGGAAAGCTGGTTTGTTAACACAACAGGATAAGGCAACGAAGCAGATTGAAATAGGTTGTTTATCTGGTCCTTCTCAAAGGAGAAAAAATGTATCATTTCATTTGCCATGGTGCAGTTCGTATCCACAATTTGCATATGCGAATCAAATGTCCAAAAGCTTAGGTCATATCCACATCGGATTAGCTCCCGAAAGAGCCGGAGATTTCGTTCAGATTGTTCTATCATAGATGTTTTCCCCCTGTAAAAATGTATATAGGTTCAGATACAAAGCTGCTATGATGATTCACATTATCAACGAAGATAGTTTTGTAAGTGAATCATATCATTGGCATCCTTACAGATAATGTCTCCGGTCTCTAAGAGCGCTGGTTTACTTTCGATTACTGCAAAAATATATTGCGATAAGGTCGATTTTAAGTTTAGTATATCTCCTTCTGGTGTATGAAAGAAAACATCACCATGACAGGCAGAAACAGCATGAAGAAATTCAATCACATTAATCGTAGAAATGAGTTTCATAGGCACCTCCATAAGTCTTGATAGGTATATATCATACCATTATTTTACCTCTAAAACTATAGAAAATTCATTCTTTTTATAGAATATTTATCCTTGTTTTGAATAAGATGTTTTTTTGAGAAAAATGATAAATATGAGATAAGTACTTTTGGGACTTTTTGATAGAATATAAAAAAACATGGAGGAGGTTACGAATGAGTAATCTGAAAGATATAGAAAATCCTAATAAGATTGGTGCAGCAAAGTTTCTGGCATGGAGCATTTCCGGAGCGCCTGTTGCGATTCAGGCTGTTCTGTTGGGATTTTTGACAGTTTATTGTACGAATGCATTAGGGCTTAATGCAGCATTAGTGGGAACGATATTGTTTGCCAGTAAAGTGTTTGATGGGGGAACGGATTTGATGGCAGGTTATATAGTAGACCGGACTAATACAAAGTTAGGACGAGGCCGACCATATGAATTTGCTATTATTGGTATTTGGCTTATGACATGGATGCTGTTTTCTGTTCCAACACAGTTCTCTACCGTCACAAAATATATATGGATTTTCGTATGCTATACAATGGCACAGGCCATTTTCCTCACATTAAAAAATGCAGCGGGCAATGTATATATGGTGCGTGCATTCAATAATACACAGAAATATATCAAACTTAGTTCCTTGGGTGGATTATTATCCGTTACAATAGTCATTGTATTTAACGTTATGTTTCCAATGTTTTATGCAAAGGTCATTGATAACGCAGCTGGATGGAGCAGATTGATCCTTTATTTGGCTATTCCTATGGCGATCATTGGAATGATTAGATTTTTTGTTGTGAAAGAGGAATATAATGTAGACGTTGAAATAACAGAAAAAATAACATTAAAAAATGTTATGGTGATATTAAAGACAAACAAAATATTTATCCAGTCGCTATTTTAATGGGTTCGGTAAACATTGCTAGTGGACTAAATGTTGCATCATATTATTTCTTATATATTGTTAAGAACGTGGAAATCAGTGGTGTGATTAGTATTTTTTCAATTGTGGCAATGCTTACAATGGCATTGTTCCCTGTTTTATTGAAGAGAATTTCTACAGCGCAATTGGTGAGATTTTCCCTTAGTTTATCATTGTTAAGTGGAATTATTTTATTCATTGCAAAGGATAATCTCGTGTTACTGTCAATTGGAATGATTATCACAGGAATTGTTTCATTACCATCATCGTTTCTCAGCAATATACTGATTGTAGAATGTGCAGATTACAATGAATGGAAAGGAATGCCACGAATGGAAGGTACACTTTCTTCTGTTACGAACTTTGCGGTAAAAATCGGTCAGGCTTTAGGAACCTTTTTGGTCGGAATTTTATTAACAGCAGCAGGATTTAATGGTCGGCTTGATATACAGCCGGATTCAGCAATTATGATGATTCGCTTGTGTTATTCGTTTATCCCAGCGGTAATTTTCTTTCTTGCAGCTTTTGCAATGCATTTCTATAATCTGGATAAGTTGAAACAAGAGATGGAAAAAGATTTAGAGGAACGACGTGAAAAAATAAATAAGACAGTTGAAGAGGCATAGAAAAGAATAAGCAGCAACTAACGCAGGTATGACGGAAGTTATGGGTGAGGGTGGCGAAATGATGATACAGCGAATGATGCAGGAAATGCCACTTAGCGCATTGACTAATTTTACAGGCATCAGTGAAGAACAGTTGGATGGAATACTTGCAATGCTAAATAATCAGGAACCAGTTCCTGTGTGCTTTCAAACAGATGCATCTGTCCGACCATAGTAATTTCGGAAGATGGACCGAACTGTTTTTTTCTGGCGTCAAGAAGTGCCTTAATTATGTTTTCGATCTGGATCCGCTGTTTTTCAATCTTCATTTTTTGTTCATCTATGGTCGATCCTTTGCTGCAAGCTCAGCCTTATTTTTCTCTGCTAATGCTCTAAGAATCAGGAACTCTTCATGCTCTGTAATTGGTATACATTCCTTTGCTTTTTCTCCTTTTAGTATACCGTTTAAAGCCTTATTTCACCAGTGCTTAAGCTTTGGAACATGTAGCTTTCATGAGCTCTTCCGGATCATTTTCCGTGATTTTAACGAAGTTAAAAACAGGTATAGGAATTTCACTACGTCATCTTTTGAAGCACTTACAAAATAAACTCTCAGGTTAATCAATATTTAAAATTCGATTGTAAGACAACGAAAGAAAAACAGGATAGATAGTAGGCTGTTTCTAAAACATAAAAGGTGATATATGGGGGGGAGAGGAATGCGTAAGAGGCTATTTATTTTAACAGTCTTTTTGCTTTCATTTTGCAATTTAAATGCTTTTTTATATGAAGAAGCACTGGCTGATGAAGGGGGGAAGCTTGAAAATGCCAGCTATTTTGTAGATAATGATGGAAAAATGGTTCAAAACAGTTGGGTATATATTGATGAATCTCGGAATTCAGCAGGTGATTTTGAAGAAGGCTGGTATTATTTCGGTGAAAATGGAGAAGCATATCATCGTGAAAATAATAATTTTAAAAAAATGATTAATGGTTATACATATATTTTTAACGAAGATGGTCTAATGTTGACTGGCTGGTTTGATAATGAGGGGTATTCTATTAATGGGTTAGATGACCCATTTGTGGAGGGAATTTATTTTTCAAGGGAAGACGGAGCACTGTTTAAGGAGCAGTGGCTGGATTATGGGGATATAGGCTATGGGATTGGAGGCTCCAATTTATATAATACTATTAGAAACAGCTGTTATTGTGAATACGATAAAATGTGGATGTATTTTGATCGAAATTGTAAAAAAATATATAGCAAAGGAGATAATTATCGTATAAAAAATATCGGCGGAATTGAATATGGATTTGATCAGAATGGTATTGTGGATTCAGGATGGTCCTTGTGGAGAATGATACCAAAGAATGAAATCATTAAGATAGGTGGAAAATATTATGCCTTTGACATATTAGGGGAAAAAAAGACCGGATTTGTGTTGTTTGATGGAAGATCTGAATTTAAATCTCAGTATGACGTTGATGATTTTAGCTCAGATGATTTTAAAGAAGGCTCAATAAATGATATTGAAGATTTCGATATGTATCTGTTCTCTCAGGCTGAAGCAGATGATGGTGCAATGCAGATTGGAAAAGAGATAAAAGTGGACTTGAACGATGGAGTCTATACCTTCGGTTTTTCAGACAATGGCAAGGCATTTGGGAACAGGAATAAGCTGCAAAGAAAGGATGATATGTATTATATCAACGGTCTAAGACTGGAAGCAGATAAAGAATATGGATATGGCGTAGTAGAGGTACGTAAAAATAATGATGTTTATTATAAGGTGGTAGATACAAATGGAAAAATAGTAAAAGGCAATAAAAAAGCAGTTAAAGATAAAGACGGATACTGCATTATTATTAATGATAAGTTCGTAATGAGAGTAGGTGACGAAATAAAGCCAAAATGGAGAAATAAAGAGGAAGGAACCGGTTTTTATTATTATGATATAGAAAAATCTAATGAAGAAGAATTTATTGCAGGTTATGAAACTGTGCCTTCATTAGAAGATTTGCCTGAGGAGGAACGGTTAAATTTCTAGGTAATGCAGCTTGAAATATTACTTAAATAAGAATTAAATATTATGTGACTGTGGAAACAAGGTATGTATTCAAAAAAACGGGTATTCCCGGTAGTAAGAGTCACCTTGACAAAGCAGAGGTTATACACAGCTTCGAAACCTTTGCAGAGTCAGGGTGATTGTAGAAGTGCAGAAAGAGCAGTATTGAGAATATTAAATTATTGAAAGGGTGTAAAAAATGACGAATTGTGGAGATATGATAGTTGGATTAACAAAGCTTCCAACTTATAGTCTTTCAGAAGGATTGAAAATGAAACATGCGTTTGTAGGAGATAAAGAAGTCATTCTTAAATTTATAGAAGATAATTTTCATAAGTCCTGGGTATATGAAGTGGAATGTGCATTAATGCAGGAAAACGGAAAATGTTTTATTGTTACTGAAAACGGGAAAATACTTGGTTTCGCATGTTATGATTCTGCAGCAAAAGGTTTTTTTGGACCTATTGGAGTATTGCCGGAAAAACAGAAGAGAAATATAGGAAAAGCATTGTTGATCCGCACGTTAGAAGCAATGAGAGAACAAGGTTATGCATATGCCATCATTGGCTGGGTGAGCGAAGAAGTGGGACAATTTTATAGAAAAACCGTTAATGCTGAATTCATACCGCAAGGAAGTCCTGAAAATAGTGTTTATTCAAATATGATAATAATGTAGGTCATAAACACAGCGTCCATAGATGTTATATAGAATATTATCAGAGAGGAAAATATATAATGAATTCCTTAATAGTTCATTATATAAGGAATGAGTATGATACCAGAAGTGAATGAAGTGTTTGAAAAGAAAAAAGGCATGTATTGTTTGCCGAGAGAATTTTTTGTGTTGAATAAGGATTTTGGCGATTGGTGTATAGCGGCTTTTTGTATAAGAAGCGGCTATAAGTTCGGTTTGTCAGAACAACCAGCAGAAATAAAGATTGTTAAAGAGGATACTTTACCAGAAGAGGGATACCATATGAGTGTTACGGATGCCGGGGTTATAATTCATGCATCAAAAGAAGCAGGGGTCATATGGGCGTTTGCAACGTTATATTCACTTATGGATAATGGGGGACAGATTAGCTGCTGTTATATCGAAGACGAGCCTAAATACAGGCACCGTGGACTCTTGTTGGATTGTGCCAGACATTTTTTTTCTACAGAGGAAATAAAAAAGGTAATTGAAGAAATTTCCAGAGTAAAAATGAACGTACTGCATTGGCACTTAGCAGATGATCAGGGATTTCGGATTGAGTCAAAACGTTATCCTAAGCTGCATGAGCAATGCGGGGATGCGTATTATACGCAGAAGGAAATCATAGAGGTTATTGAGTTTGCCCGGTTACGTGGAGTGGAAATTATTCCGGAGATAGATATGCCGGGACATACAACAGCGATTCTTGCGGCGTATCCGGAATTTAGTTGTCATGGAACACAAGTGCCCCTTGCAAAAACAGGAGGAATTTATCCAATTACTCTTTGTCCGGGTCGTGATAAAACATATGTGTTCTTAAAGGATTTGTTGGAAGAGGTGAGCAGTCTTTTTCCTTCTAAGTGGTTTCATATCGGTGGAGATGAGGCACCGGATCGGGAATGGCTGAGCTGTGAGCATTGCAGAAACAAAATGCAGATGGAGCAGCTTGTAAATACAAGGCAGCTACAGGGATATTTTTCAAAACAGGTAAAAACAATACTAAAAAAATACCTTAAAAATATTATATGCTGGAATGACTCCCTTGAAGCATCGAATTTCCCATGGCAGGATGAAAATTCAGATGATGTTTATGAAGGACAGAGTACACAAACACAGTATTGGAACATTCAGTATGCAGACAGTATGCAGGAATATATCAAAAATGGTGGGGAATTTATTTATTCGGATATGTTTGAACTATATTTTGATTATCCATGCAGTATGTCTTCTGTAAAGAAAGTTTATCACAGCAAACCTGCAATCCGTAAAAATGACTATTCCAAGGCTGACAGCAATCTTTCTGGTATCGAGGGCTGCCTTTGGACAGAGCATATAACAACAAATCAGCAGCTGGAGGAAAGACTGTTTCCGAGAGTATACGCTTTGGCAGAAAACGCATGGAGCAGAAAACTTGATTACACTGATTTTCAGGGACGTCTGGAGGTTTTGATAGCATCTGCGCAGGAAAGAGGAGTTCATTGTCTTTCTTTAGAGGAAGCAAATCCAACAGGAGAAGAAAAAAAGAAAGGAATTATAGAATATACTGCTATCATGCAGAGCGGTATGTCAGAGGAGGTAAGGGAGGCTACCTTTGAATTTTCAAAACCTAATAAAGAGTTCAATGACAGATTTATGAAGGAATTCTTCGGAATCGAGGAGGCAGCTCTAATCTGAAAAGTTTTAAAATAATATAATGAAGTTTAAAAATATGATGGTAAGATCTGAATTATTTGTATATAATGAACATAATTATTGTCCTTATTTGTCAATATCGCCAGCGCTGCTTGCGATAAAAATCTAAGCAATGGAGAGTAAAGAAAACTTATGCGTGCGAAGTTCCATCGTATTTTTAATTCAATATCCTCAAAGATAATGCTTATTATCTTTTTTTTCGTGTTTCCATTAAACATAATTTCAATCACAGAAAATAATGCAGTGATACATACGATGATAGAGCAGACGAAAACCTCAATCCAAAATATTACAGATACTCATATGTCTGAACTTGATACCCGCATGGAAAATACACAATTACTACTGTATTATTTTATGACGGAAAATGTTGATTTTCAAAGGATAATGCATGAAAAAGAAAAAACATATAATTATGAAAGTGCAAAATATAAATTTTATTATAGTTTAAAAAAAATGGCAAGTTTAACAGATGGGGGAGACGGTTATTTTTTTTATATAAAGAATATAGATGAGACACTTGTCTATGACGAAAAACCTTCAGAAAGCGGACATCTTTATAAATATATGAATGTTTTTTTGAAAGAACAATTTAAAAGTGGGATATCCAGTGGATGGCATATATATGATATTGTGGATAAACAGTCACTTATTTTTGTTATAAATGCAAATGACGTTGTATATGGAGGCTGGATTAATTTAGATTCTTTAAAAAACAAGATAGAAAACGGAATAGAATATTCTCATTTTACAAGTTGTTTTAGTGAAGAAAAAAAGAATAATAGTAATAAAAGGTGGGTTTATGTAACATCCGAAAAGAAGGGGATTTATTTAATACTAAATGTAGAAAAAAATGAAATAATTGGTGAAATATCAATATTTCAAAAAATTATTAATACAATGGTCTTTATTTATTTGATATTAATTCCAGTTTTGTATATTTTTTTAAGAGTATATTTCTTACATCCAATAAATCAAATAAATTTTGCACACAAACAAATACAGGCAGGAAATCAAGATTTTAGAATTTTAGCAAAAGGGAAGTCAATAGAATTTGAAGAGGTGTATTTATCCTTTAATCGTATGGCAGAGAATTTGAAGCTTCTAAGAATTGAAGGATATGAAAAAGAAATAGAAAAGAAAAAAATGGAACTTCGAAATCTACAACTTCAGATCCGACCCCATTTTTTGCTCAATACATTTAATTTTATCTATACTATGGCACAGAGAAAAGAGACAAATGAAATTCAAGATGTGATAATTTATCTTTCTGAGTATTTTCGTTATATTTTCCGCAATGATAAAGACCTTGATATCTTTTCAAAGGAGCTAAGTCTTGTTAAGGGATACGTAAATATGATTTCAATCCGGTACAATGGAGATATTAAGGTAGTATACGATGTTGATTTTAAGATTAGTTTTATACGTATACCTCCTCTTTTGATTCATAATTTTATTGAAAATGCTGTAAAATATGGGAAGAAATTGGGAGAGGTATTACACGTTTCGCTTACCGGACATTATAAAGATAAAATGGTGATATTTGAAATAAATGATGATGGTATTGGAATGGATCAAGAAACGTTAGATTATAATAATAAAATGTTGCATGGAGAAATTGAACCAGCTGGTTCTAATGCCCATGTAGGACTATTAAATTCAATAAAACGGCTAAAATATTTTTATGGAGAAATGGCCACTATTGAAATAGAATCAGAACGTGGAAATGGAACTCTCATAAGGATTATGTTTCCATATAATCTGGAGGCGGTAGATGAAACTTTTAATGATCAATGATGAGATTTTAACAGTTGAGACAATGAAAACAGATATTCCATGGAAACAGTATGGGATTGATGAAGTATATACTGCTTATGACGTTAACTTAGGAAAAAACTGTATCCAGGAAAATGCTATTGATATAATACTGTGTGATATTGAAATGCCAGGTGAAAATGGTCTGGATTTACTTCGATGGATAAGAGAGAACGAAAAGGATATCGAATGTATTTTTTTAACCTGTCATGCTAGTTTTGAATATGCAAAAGAAGCTATACAATTGGGGTGCCAGGATTACCTTTTGATTCCTGCAAAATATGAAACGATTGGAGAAGCGGTATTAAAGGTAGTTAACAGAATAATTCTAAAGCAGGAAACGGTACGATATGAGATTTATGGAAAGCAAGCAATGAAAGAAAAAATTAATAAAGTTACGGATATGCATGGATACAAAAAAGTGCAGGATATTGTAGAGGAAACAATCTGCTATGTTCTTGAAAATCTTGGAAGTGATACGCTTTCTGTAAATGAAATTGCAGAAAAACTCTTTATACATCCAATTCATCTAAATAGAATTTTTAAAAAAGAAAAGAAGATTTCTCTGGGGCAGTATATTATAAGTGAGAGAATGGAAATGGCAGGGGAACTTTTGAAAACGAAGCATATTAATGCGAATGTAGTTTCGGAATTAGTAGGGTATAAAAGTTATTCTAATTTCAATTTAATGTTCAAGAAATACTACGGATGCCCGCCGTCACAATATAATGAGGAACGTTAATGGATTAATTATCATATAAAAGTTTGTTTTTGAAAGGATGCTGTTTTAAATGAGTATGGCATTAAGCGAACTTTAAATTTATAATAGACATACAAATTAAAGGAGGAATCGTATATGAAAAAGGTAGTAGCAACAGTTTTGTGTACAGCTCTGGTTATGTCTTCCCTGGCTGGTTGTGGAAATAAGCCAGGGGTTTCAACCACTAAGACGGAAAGCAGTGCAGATAATACGTCTGCTGCATCTGAAAGCAGTGTAGGTAATAACGTATCAGGAAATAACTCTGGTGAAATCACAAATATTATCTGGCAGTATCCTTCAACGGGTAACCTGGGTTCCGGATTTCAGGAAGTAGAAGACGCACTTAATAAAATAATGGAAAAAGATATCGAGGTACATGTAACATTGGAACCAGTCGGCCTTATGGATGCACAAAACCAGGCTTCGCTTATGGTATCAGCGGGAGAACAGTTAGATATTAGTTTGACTGCTTTTAATAGTGTGGGACCTTTAGTGGAGAGCGGACTGATTAATTCATTAGATGATTTGATTGAAAAGTATGGACAGGATATAAAAGAACAGACTGGGGCATCATTGGAGGGATGTAAATATAATTCTGAAATTTATGGTGTGCCACCGGCTTATATTAACAGTAATACATATGGTTATGCAGTCAGAAAAGACTTACTGGATAAGTATGGAATTACTGTAGATCAAAACAAAAAGTATACTTTAGATGATTTGGAAAAAATTTTTGCAACAGTGAAAGCAGGTGAAGGTGATACATTCTATTGTACTATACCGTGGAATACTACTCCAGATCCTCTGAATAATTCGTATATAGAATATGACAAAGTCAGCGGTTCCCTTGCCACAGGAGTTTTAATGCTGAATCAGGGGTTTGAGAATTTGAAAGTGAAGAATCTTTTTGAAACAGAGGAATATGCGAATTATGCTAATAGAATGTATGAATGGGCAAAAAAAGGGTATATTTCACCAGATGCTGCGGTTACTACTGAAGTCCCGAATTCGTTGCTTGCTTCTGGAAATTATTTGGGAATGTTTTATTGGTGGGAACCAGATGAAACCAGTGATTTAGATTCTATCATTGGTTATGATATGACAATATTACCAATGGTTGACAGATATGTGGCAAATAATGGTGGCAGTAATATCATGTGGAATATTCCGACAACTTCAACAAATCCAGAAAAAGCAATGCAGGCATTAAACTATATTTATCAAAATAAAGAAGCAGCCTGGTTGTTACAATTTGGTTTAGAAGGAAAAACTTACGAGGTTGTTGATAAGACCGATGATGGGGTGCAAATAAAATATTTATCAGAAGATACATCAACACTGCCATATTATCAAACATACGGGGTTTACGGAAATCGTTTGGAATGGCCAGTAGTTTATCCTGCTCCTGCAAATAAATACAAGATTTTAAAAGAATTAGATGATAGTACACCCGAAGAAAGATATTCCCCGGCTTTAGGATATAGTTTTAACCAGACCAGTGTTTCAACTGAGCTTGCAGCGGTAACTACTGTAATTGATCAATATACACCAAGTTTTAATAGTGGCGCGTTAGATCCTTCTAAATCTTTACCAGAATTTATTGAAGCATTGAAAGCGGCAGGAATAGATAAAGTTATTCAGGAAAATCAGAAACAATTAGATGAGTGGGCTTCAATACAATAAAAATCTTTATTAAACAGGGTTGCCAATTACATATAGGTGACCCTTGTTTTATAGAAGGAGATAATATGGTGGTTACAAAGAAGATTCGAAAAGTTTCAAAAAAAACTGGAAAAATTCATTGGAGGCAGATTTTGCCTTACTATATCATGGTTTTACCAGGAATTATTTATCTTTTAGTGAATAATTATATTCCTATGTTTGGAATAATAATAGCTTTTAAAAAGTTGAATTTTCAAAAGGGAATTTTGGGGAGTGATTGGGCAGGATTAAATAACTTTAAATTTCTATTTGCAACGAAAGATGCCTGGATTATTACAAGAAATACTATCCTTTATAATATAGCTTTTTTTATAATAGGAACAATTATGGCTGTGACTATGGCAATACTGATTAATGAAATAAAAAGTAAATTTGCATCAAGGATGTATCAGAGCTTAACATTATTACCATTTTTAATGAGCTGGGTGGTAATCAGCTATCTTGTATTTGCATTTTTATCAGCTGAGACTGGACTTATCAATAAGTCAATTTTAGAGCCGTTGGGTAAGAATGATATAAATTGGTATCAAAGTAAGCAATATTGGCCATTTATTCTGATTCTGGTTAATACATGGAAAGGGATTGGATATAGCATGATAATATATCTGTCCAGTGTAGTAGGTATTAGTCAGGATTATTTTGAAGCAGCCCGGCTTGATGGAGCAAGTAAATGGCAGCAAATTAAAAATATAACATTACCATTATTAAAACCTACTGTAATCACTATGTTTATTTTAAGCATTGGACAGATTTTTCGTTCGGATTTTGGACTTTTTTATCAAATACCTAAAAATAGCGGAGCACTTTTTTCTGTTACCAGAACGCTGGACGTTTATGTATATCAGGCTCTATTGAAAAACAGTGATTATAGCATGTCAGGTGCTGCCAGTGTATATCAGTCTATTGTAGGATTTATATTAATTATATTAGCAAATAAAATCATTAAAAAATATTATCCGGATAGTGCACTTTTTTAGGAGGAGAAAATGAGATCAAGAGAATATAAAACAACACAATTTATTGCTCATTGTTTTTGTGGTTTAGCGTCATTATGTGCACTGTTACCATTTATGCTTTTAGTAATTGCATCATTTACTGACAATAAATGGGCAACCCAGAATGGGTATTCATTTTTTCCAAAAGTATTTAGTATGGAGGCATATAGATACATAGCAGTACAATGGAGTCAGATTGGTCATGCGTATTTCATGACAATCTTAATAACAGTGATCGGGACAGCAGCAAGCATTTTGATTACTACATTATTTGCGTATGGTATATCCCAAAAAGATATACCCGGAATGAAAATTTTGAGTTTCCTTTTGATGTTTACCATGTTATTTAATGGCGGATTGGTATCAACTTATTATTCTTATGTGAAAATCTTTCATATTAAAAACACAATATGGTCTTTATTGTTACCAAACCTTCTTATGAATGCATTTAACGTTATCTTAATAAGGAATTATTTTACATTTAACATTCCTGAAAGCTTAAAAGAAGCAGCCCGGATTGATGGAGCTAGTGAATTTAGAATTTTTACGAAAATTATAATACCTTTAAGTTTGCCAATTATAGCTACAATCGGCCTTATGACCTCCCTGGCATATTGGAATGATTGGCAAAATGGTATGTATTATTTAACAGAGCGCGGAGGTAGCAATTTATATACGATTCAAATTATATTGAATAATATAAATGAAAACATTCAGGTATTAGTTCAAAATGCATCAAAAGCGGCATCCATTGGCGCGAATGTATCAAAAATGCCATCCACAACAATAAGAATGGCGATTGCTGTAATAGGTATATTACCTATTTTGGTATTATATCCATTTTTTCAACGTTATTTTGTTAAAGGAATTACATTAGGGGGCGTTAAAGAATAGAAATAGAAATCTTATAGAAGTCAGAAAAGGAGAAAAAATGAATTTGCAAGCCAATTGGATTAAAACGTCTACAGATACAGGTGATATATGTCCAGTATTTCGAAGAAAATGGAAACAATCAAAAAGAGTGAAAAAAGCAGAATTTGTAATAACATGTCTTGGAGTATATGAAGCAACGATAAATGGAAAAAGAATCGGAAATTATGTGCTGGCCCCAGGCTGGACTGCATATAAAAAGAGACTGCAGTATCAGGTTTATCCAATTACCTCCATGTTACAAGAAGAAAATGAAATTAGAGTAACAATTGGAAAGGGCTGGTTTAACTCTCCCATGCCAGGCTGGGAAGAATCCGAGGATAAAATTCAACGCAGGAATCAGAAAAACGCCTTGATAGCAGAAATACACCTTACTTATGAAGATGGAACAACAGATATAATAAATACAGATGAAGAATGGGAATGGTGTGAAAGTTCTGTAAGATTTAGCGAAATATATGATGGTGAGTTCTACGATGCCACATTTCTTCCGGAAAAATGGAGTGGAGCAAAAATAACAGACTGGTCAAACGATATTCTGATTGAACAAGAAGGAGAATTAATACTGGAGCAGGAAAGAATTCAGGCAAAGACTGTGTTCACTACTCCAAAAGGCGAATTGTTAGTAGATTTTGGACAGGAAATTACTGGATATGTTGAATTCAAAGTTAATGCAAAAGCTGGAGAAACAGTTTTAATTCTACATGGCGAAGTATTAGATAAAGAAGGTGATTTTTATAATGAAAACTATCGAAGTGCAAAGGCAAAAATCAATTACATTTGTTCAGAGGGTGAACAAACATATCATCCGCACTTGACATTTTTTGGATTCAGGTATATCAAACTGGTTAATTTTCCAGAAGAAGTAAAACCAGAAAATTTTACTGCTATTGCAGTTTACTCTGACATTAAAAAAACTGGAAGTCTGAAGTGTTCGGATACTAAATTGAATCAGTTATTTTCTAATATTTTCTGGGGACAGCGTGGCAATTTTTTAGATGTTCCGACAGACTGTCCACAAAGAGATGAAAGACTGGGCTGGACGGGAGATGCACAGGTTTTTGTGAAGGCAGCCAGTTATAATTTCGATGTTGAGAGGTTTTTCACAAAATGGTTAAAAGATCTTTCAGCTGATCAACGGGAAAATGGAGCAGTTGGTCAGGTTATTCCTGATTATATGCCACATAATGCACCAAGTGCTGCATGGGGAGATGCTGCGACCATTTGTCCATGGCAGATTTACATGACGTATGGAAATAAGTCCATTTTAGAGAATCAATTTCAGAGTATGAAAAGGTGGGTCGATTATATTACGAATACAACAAAAGACCAATTTCTTTGGACTGGTGGAGAGCATTTTGGAGACTGGCTTGGTTTGGATGCACCTTCAGGAAGTTATAAAGGTTCAACAAGAGAAGATTATATAGCAACTGCCTACTACGCATATTCAACAAAATTGGTTGTAAAGGCAGGAAAGGTACTTGGACAAGATGTAAATTTCTATGAAGCGTTATATAAGAATATTCTAAATAAATTCAGAGAAACTTTTACAGATTATCGCACACAAACAGAATACACATTGGCTATATGGTTTGAACTTGCACCAAATTTGCAAGAATCATCAAATCAGCTGGCTCAAATGATAAAAGATTGTGGTCGTAAGTTGCAGACTGGTTTTGTAGGGACACCATATCTTCTTCATGTACTTAGTAAATATGGGCATGTTGAACTGGCATATGACTTGCTATTACGTCAGGAATATCCATCTTGGCTCTACGCTGTAAATAAAGGTGCTACTACTATTTGGGAACATTGGGATGGAATTATGGAAGACGGTTCTTTCTGGAGTGATGACATGAATTCTTATAATCACTATGCATACGGTGCTGTTGCAGACTGGGTCTATGAAGAAGCAGCTGGTATACATGTTATTGAAAACTATCCAGGTTTTGAAAAAGTTAGAATTGAACCAAAGACAGATAAAAGAATACAATGGTTAGAAGCATCAATCGCTACGAGACGTGGTACCATATCATCAAGATGGGAAATAAAAGAAGAGGGAGTATTTTATAATATTACTACTCCGGTAGAGACTATTGTTGTTATAAATGGAATAGAACAAAAAATAGAACCAGGTCATTATAAATTCCAGGCATAATAGCAGGAGGAATAATTTGTTAAAAGTAGCAGATATATTCTCAGATAATTGGTATTACAGCGCCAGAAAAAAAATTGCATTTGGGGAAGTTCAGAACCAGGTCACGTAATTTATGGAGAGATGACCGGAAAATCTCTTATTGTGACTAAATCAAGTGCAAATGAACAGGGAAAGTGGGAATTGATTTTTCCAGAACAACAAGAAGAAAGAAATATTGAAGTTATAATATGGAATGATAAACAAAAAGTTCATATAAATAACGTTAATATTGGAGAAGTTTGGCTGGCAGGTGGACAGTCAAATATGGAATATCCTATTGCTTTTGATGAAGAACGGTTTTTGGTTGAAAATTCTAAGTTATTACAGGATATCCGATTCTATAATTGTCCCAAAGTCTCATTTGAAGGGGAAGAGGCAATTGTTGATTATAGCCAGTATGGCAAATGGCGTCTGTGTAATAAGGATAACTTGATGTATTATTCTGCAGTGGCTTATTATTTTGCTAATGAGTTACATGTGTCAATGGATGTACCAATTGGGATTATTGGATGTAACTGGGGTGGGACACCTGCATGCGCATGGATCGATTCACAATATCTTAGAGACATGGAAGGCAAAGTGTGGCTGGAAGAATATAAGGAGGGAATTAAAGGAATTGATATAATAAGATACAAAAAAATTTTATTGAAAATTTAGGATCAGATGTTTCGGACCCCCTTTGTATGAAAAATGAACTCGGAGCTAGAATCATGTATCCGGGGTTAACCAGGGAAAAACAGATAGAAATGAATCAGGAATATTCACAAACTTTTGTAATCGGTCCATATCATCCATGGAGGCCAGAAGGGGTATTTGAGATGATGCTAAAGAAAATTGTACCGTATACACTCAGAGGGGTTATATGGTATCAAGGTGAAAGTGATGAAAAGCACCCCAAGATATATGGCAAAGTGTTTAGTGCTCTGATTAAATGCTGGAGAGATTTATGGGGAGAAAAATTGCCATTTTTATTTGTTCAACTGGCTCCTTTTGAAGGTTGGTTTCAAGAGAATGGAAATAATTTTCCAAGATTGAGGGAAGAGCAGGAGTGGGTAGCTAAGCATGTTGAAAATGTATGGATGGTTAGTTCGTCTGATTGTGGTATGCAGTGGGATATTCATCCGAAAAGAAAAAGACCGTTAGGGGAACGTCTTGCATGGAGTGCACTTGGGCATGTATACAATAAAAAAATAGCATGTGATCCACCGGAATTTTTAGAGGCGAAAAGAAAAGAAGGTTTCATACGAATTAAATTTAAATACGCATCGGGTCTTAATATAGAAGGAAATAAGATCAATGCATTGCAGATTATTGACAAGGATAAAAAAATATATAGAGATATTTCCGGTATGATAGAAGATGATTGTCTTTTATTCACAGATATATGGAATGATAGTATAACAGTAGCATTTGCCAATGACCCATATTATAAAGTGAATTTGTACAATCAATGCCATAATCCAGCGAAACCATTTATAGTTATTGTAGATTGATTTGAACAAGATTAGGTAAAGAGAGGAATAAGAGAGATGAATAATAATTTTACACCAGGCAGAGTTTGGTATGATACAAATGGAAACAGAATTCAGGCTCATGGTGGTTCTGTTTTTTACGAGGCTGGTGTGTACTATTGGTATGGTGAAAATAAAGAAAAAACAGATGGAAAAAATGAAATCTGGCACTGGGGCGTCCGCTGTTATTCCTCTAAGGATTTGTATAACTGGGAAGACAGAGGAATTATTATCGCACCAGAACCAGAAGATGAAAGCTCCTCGCTGCATCCGTCTGCCTGCATGGACCGCCCGCACATAATTTATAACCAACAGACAAAAAAATATGTCTGCTGGTTAAAAATAATGAACAGGGACGGAAGCCAGACGGAGACGATTCTGACTGCAGATTCCGTTTTAGGGCCTTATAAAAAAGTGCGTGAGGGGCTGTGCCCGCTTAACATGAGTGCTGGAGATTTCGACCTTGCAGTGGCTTTAGATGGAAAAGCCTATTATTATTTTGAAAGAGTACATAGTGAGACCATCTGTGCAGACCTGACACCGGATTATACAGATGTGACAGGCTATTACAGTACTCATTTTCCTCACAAATGCCCCCCTTATGTTCGTGAGGCAACAGCACATTTCATGCGGAATTACAAACATTATCTTGTGACCTCCGGGACGACCGGATATTTCCCAAATCCCTCTGAAGTTTCGATGGCAGATACGTGGCACGGTCCGTATATAGTTCTCGGAAACCCTCATCCACAGGATGAGAGCCGAACATCATATCATTCACAGATTTCATCTGTCTTTAAGGTTCAGGGAAAAAAAGACCTCTATATTGCAGTGGCAGACCGATGGCTGCCAGAGCAGATGTTTTTAAGCTATGAAGATTATGCAGATAATTTTGAGGCGATGTTTGATCCTTCTGATGGAAAAAAGATAGACTGGGTACAGACAAAAAGGAAAGTATCGGAATACGAAAAACGAACAGGGGAAAAAGTGACCTTTTCACCAGAGTGTAAGGATAACACTTCAATAGCTGATTATGTATGGCTTCCGCTGCGTTTTACGGAGCCGGATAAAGAACATCCGAATGGTATGGTCTACATTGACTGGCGGGATGAATGGTCACTGGATGAATTTGAGGAAGCATGAAAAAGGAAGAGGTTAAATAGATGAGTGAAAGATACATGGATCGTACGCTGTCCTTTAAAGAGCGTGCAAAAGATCTCTTATCAAAGATGAGTCTGGAAGAAAAAATGGCACAGACCATCGGTGTTTTTATGGGCACAGAACTGAACGAAAAAGTGAAAGGCGCCTGTAGAAACGGTATGGGTTCTGTCAGCACACTGGAGGTCCGTATAATGACGGACCTGGAACAGATAGCAAAAGCCCAGAAGGAATTACAGGATCATGTCATGGAACAAAGCATGCACCATATACCTGCCATATTTCATATGGAAGGGCTCTGTGGGGCATTCATCAATGGAGCCACAAGCTTTCCATCCGCTATTGGAAGAGGATCCTCTTTTGACCCTGAACTCGAAAAGAAAATCGGAGATGTTGTTGGAAGACAGGAACGTACTCTTTGCTTTACCCACACGTTTGCGCCGGTGCTTGATATCAACAGGGATTCCCGTCTGGGAAGGCAGGGCGAGACGTATGGAGAGGATCCAACCCTTGTAGCGGCAATGGGAACGGCCTATACCAGCGGAATCCAGGAGGGCGAGACGAATGGTCTGCATTCTGATGCCGTAGCAAAGCATTTCCTGGGCTTTCATAATTCAGAGTCAGGTATTCATGGAGCGGCCAGCAATACGCCGACCAGACTGCTGACAGAAATCTATGGAAAGCCATTCCAGGCAGCCATTGCAGAAGCAAATTTAAGGGGCGTCATGCCCTGCTATTGTACCCTTGACGGGGAAGCAGCCTCCGTTTCGAAAAAACTGCTGACAGGGATATTGAGAGATCAGATGGGATTTGACGGAGTTGTGCCATCTGATTATTGCGGCATCACCAATACCCACAGATTCCAGAGAATGTACGAAAGCCTTACAGAGACCGGATACCGGGCAATGGAGGCAGGAATGGATATGGAACTCCCGGATCAGATATGTTACAGCGAAGAACTGACTGAATGGTTCCGGGAGGGAAAGGTACCAATGGAAGTCTTAGATACCGCAGTGCTGCGGGTACTGGAGGCAAAGTTCCGCATGGGACTGTTTGAGCATCCATATGCACTGGAGGGAGAAGAATTAAGGAAGCAGTTCAGCCAGGATCAGGATAAAGAAATCAGTCTGCAGTCTGCGGAGGAATCAGTGATTCTGCTGAAAAATGATGGAACGTTACCGCTCAAAAAAGACTTAATGAGGATCGTTGTGGTCGGGCCGCATGCAAATAATCCAAGAAGTTTTTTTGGGGGTTATACCCATCTGAGTATGGCAGAATCTGTTAGGGCAGTTGCAAATTCCATAGCAGGGATCGGAGAGAAAGCAAATAATGAGCGGAAGGAAGTGCCATATATACCGGGAACAAAGATACAGTCAGATGAGACAGAGGAATTTGATGAACTGCTTTGTCAAATAAAGCCAGGATGCAAGAGTCTGTATACAGAGCTGAAAGAGCGTTTGGAGGATACGGAAGTCGTGTATGCATATGGATATCCGGTCGCAGGAAATGATACATCACATTTTAAAGAGGCTCTGGAGGAATTAAAAGGAGCCGATCTTTGTATCATGACTCTGGGTGGAAAATATGGCTCCTGTTCAGTGGCATCCATGGGAGAAGGAGTGGATGGGACAAATATCAATCTGCCGGAGTGCCAGGATGCATTCATACTGGAGGCCCAAAAGGCAGGCGTACCGATGGTCGGTATGCATTTTAATGGAAGACCGATCTCCTCTAATGTGGCCGACAAATATTTGAACGCAATACTGGAAGCATGGAACCCATCAGAGATGGGGGCGGAAGCTCTGGTAAACATTCTGACCGGGAAGATAAGCCCGAGCGGAAAGCTGCCGGTATCTGTGGCATATGAGGCAGGGCAGCTCCCACTTTATTACAATCATCCAAATGGATCTTCCTGGCATCAGGGAGAGAGCATTGGTTTTGCAAACTATGTGGATATGCCACACACACCCCGTTATTTCTTCGGACATGGCTTGTCCTATACCACTTTTGCATACAGTGATATGAAGCTTTCGACCAAGGAACTGGAACCAGAGGGAGAAGTGGAAATCAGGTTAACCATAAAGAATACGGGTACCTGTACAGGAACTGAAATAGTACAGCTTTACGTGAGGGACTGCTATGCGAGCATGGTAAGACCAAGTATGGAGCTGGCGGGATTCCGGCGCGTTACCCTGGAGGCAGGACAGAAAAAAGAAGTGGGATTTATGCTGAAGGCAAGCCAGATGGCGTTCATGGATGAGGAATACCGCTGGAAGGTTGAAGCAGGAGAAGTTGAAGTCATGCTTGGTGCATCTTCCACAGATATACGTTTGATGCAAAGTATACAGATTACAGGAAACAGATTTATTGAAGGTAGAACGAGGGCATTTTGGGCATAGGTTCGATGCTGTACCTTTGAAAGGTAAATTAGTAAAAAGGCTTTTTCTTTTGTATGTAACAAAGAAAAAGCCTTTTTATTAAATGAAATTTTTAACACGATATTTAACACGGTACTCCTGAAGGGTCATACCAGTTACCTTTTTGAAATATGTTCCAAGATGGCTCTGGGAACAAAAGCCTAGGTATGTCGCGATTTCACTGTAAGTATAAGTTGAGTAGGTCAGAAAATTCTGAGTCAGTTTTATTTTTTCATTAAGAATGAATTGAAGAAGAGTCTGTCCCTCATATTTTTTAAACATCTGCGATAAATAGTTTTCATTCAGATGCAGTGCATTAGCCACATCTTTGACAGTGAGTTTTTCATGAAGATGAGTAAATACATAATCTTTACAATTATCAATATGAGGTGTTGTGCGGAGAATATCCTTACCAGTTGTACGGATACGCAAACCTGCAGTCAGTTCTGTGAAATGTTTTTCTGACCTATGAGCCAGATGGGGAAGGATAGTCGGATCATTACATTCTTCCAGTTTCTGGATATAGCAGTCACAGAGAGAAAATGCAATTTCTGGCTGTACACCGCCTCGAATGGCCGCTCGGCTTGCAAGTACAATTACTGCAATACAAAGGTTTTTAATATTCCGTATATGGTCTTTGGATAAAATACCATATTTTCCGCTATAATCTTCTTTCCAACAGTTTTTTAACTGGACTAGATCTCCGTTTTCAATAGTTTCATTTCTCGAATCTCTTGATTGTAAGGATTATGAAGAGTCTCATTTTCCTGATTTTGAAAAACGATTTCTGAATAGTTTTTCAAAATGTCATGATCATCCTGAGTATCCATACAGCAATGAGAAATAATGGTGTCTGTATCAAGAAAATCGATATGGTATAAATTGTGAACAAGAAGCATATTAGCAGCTAGATCATCAAAGCGGCAGGAAAAGACATATTTTAACCAGTTTGCATCAGCTTTAAATAAGGATAAAGTGTTTTTGATTTTGGAAGGTCCTTCAAATTTTATGGGACCTATCACATATTTTTTTTCATCGCCGGTTATGGAAGCGTATGCAATTTGATTATTAACAGAAACCAACTTTGGAAAGTCATCGTCTTCAAAGTCCAAGAGCTTTGATTCAAGCTCTTTATGGTTAATAAAAGGATCTGTAAAATCGCGTATGGCACAAAAGCAGTCAACCGGTTCTCCGGCTGAATCATATGTGCGGATGTATGTAACTGATAGGAAATGTGCTGGATAAGGGCCTGTTCGTTCATAGGTATGTCCTTTCAGAAATGATTTGGGTTTATTATATTATACCGCAACTTACAACTACAAACAAAACAAAAAAACAATTAATGTTGAACCTGAATTTTGGTCAATAAACTACTGAACAATCGATATTATCCAGAAGTTTAGGATATGGTATCATTTAGTTAATTCAGCAATAGGAGGAGGTTGACAATGAAAAATAATTATGATGCACTTGCAAAAGATATCATCAGAGAAATTGGCGGCAAAGAAAATGTGCAAAGACTGACTCATTGTATAACAAGATTGAGGTTTATTTTAAAGGATTCAGAACTTCCCAAAACAGAAGGCATAAAGAAAATGGACGGGGTTTTAGGTGTTGTAATACAGGGAGGACAGTATCAAGTCATTGTGGGAAACGAATTAAGTGAGCATGGGACGGATGTAGTATTTATTGATGATATTCCTGAAGCGCTTAGTGAAAATAGGGCAGACAAGGTTCTGTTAGATAAGTTACGTTATACTGCCGGAATTTGTAGTCTGCAGAAGATCCCTGAGTATTTAGGTATGAGAGCAGACAGACTTATTACGGACAGGGCAGTTCCAGATTTAAGATATTATCACTATTATCACGATGATGGAGAGCTTTTTGTTCTTTTTAATGAAGATCTGTATCAGGACTTAGAGGTGAATATTGTATTTCCGATGGATAAGCCTTTGACAGGGTATGATCCGATGGAGAACAAAAAGATATCTCTTATCCAAAAGGAGAGCTCCTATAAAATTACGCTTTCCAAGGGAGAAACGGTTATTTTATATACAGAAGAAATGAAAACATCGAAATCTTTTAGAATGGAATCACCAAAGCAGATCAGCCTTTTTAATCATTTCTGGACAGTCGAAGTTGGTAAGGGATGTGGAAGGCCAAATCAGCGGTACTGGGAATTTGAATGTCTTCCGGAGTTGGAGAATCTTCCGCAGTTTAAAGATTTTTCCGGGGAACTGATTTACAGAACAGAGTTCTCGGCAGATTCAAAAGAAATTACGTTGGATATTGAAGATTCGAATGAAGTGGTGAAAGTACGTTTGAATGGGTGCGATATAGGTCGCAGGATTAGCTATCCGTATAGATATAATCTTTCTGGACATATAAAGAAGGGAAAGAATGTTCTGGAAATTCGTGTAATCAATAGTCTGGGGCGTTATATGAAGGATTATTTATCACAGTATATGTTTATGGAACCTTTGGGAATCACAGGAGATATGGTTTTGAAATTAAAATAATATGTTTTAAAGCAGGTATTGATCATGATTAAAAAGCGGTATATTGTAACTTAAAGAGTAGTCGGTTAGAGTGATTCTTTACCTGAGAGGTAACCACAGAACATATGTGTTTTTTCTAAAAAGTAGTTAAATGAAGCTGTAAGTAAAAACGAGTTAAAAAATAGGAGGATAACATGAAAAGAGTACAGCAGTATGATATATTTGAGATAAGTATAAATGATATAACAGATGCCAGACTGGTAGAATATTGCGGAATATTTACAAAAGAAAACACAGAAAAGGTTATTCCGGCTTTTAAGAGCAGGGAAAAGGAATATACGGTTCGTTTTATGCCGGATCAGACAGGAATATGGAGCTATCGGATTAAGCTTGGCGGACATGAGTTTAACGGAGAATTCGAGTGTATAACATCTGACGGCAGTAATCATGGACCAGTGCAGACGGAAGGTGTTCATTTTCGATATACTGATGGATCAAGGTATATTCCTTTTGGAACCACCTGTTATGCCTGGGTCAATCAGCCAGAGGAACTTCAGTTGCAGACGTTAGATACCTTAAAGGTTTCCTGCTTTAATAAAATCCGTATGTGTATATTTCCAAAATCCATGCCATATAACAACAACGAACCAGAGTGTTTTCCGTTTGCATCTGTTGGGAATGAAAAATGGGATATAAAGCAGCCAGACTTTATTTTCTGGGATAATTTGGACAAACGAATAAAAGATTTATGTGAGCTTGGGATAGAAGCTGATCTTATACTGTTTCACCCATATGATCGATGGGGGTTTGCAAAGCTCAGCCAGCAGGAATCGCTTGACTATCTGGAATATTGTATTGCGAGATTAGCTGCATACAAAAATGTCTGGTGGAGTTTGGCGAATGAATATGAGATGATTTATAAAAAGGTTACGGAGGATTGGAATGAATATGGTGAATTGTTGAAGAAAAAAGATCCGTATGGACATCTTATATCGATACATCAAATTCTGACAATGTATCCTAAAAAAGATTGGATGACGCATTGCTCCGTGCAATCGACTGGGATTCATTACATACCGGTATGGAAACAAGAATATAAAATTCCGATTATTGTGGATGAGTGTGGATACGAAGGAGATATTGAATATGCATGGGGAAACATTTCTGCATTTGAAATGGTTCACCGTTTCTGGGTATCAGTCTGCCGAGGAGGATATTGTACACACGGAGAAACCTTTCATCGTGAAGATGAAGTGCTCTGGTGGGCGAAAGGCGGGGTTTTATACGGTGAAAGTGAAAGCAGGATTTCTTTTTTGAAGGATCTGCTCTATCGTTTGCCAGAGGAGGGGGAGTATTTACATCAGATAACCGATGAAAATCCGAATCAGGATAAAGAGGCCGCACAGCAGGAGAAACCTTTTAAAACTCTTTTAAAAAAAGCAACACCAGATAGAACGTATGATATGATTTCTGGAAAATCGATGGTACTTTTTGCGGATGACTACCGGTTAGAGTATTTTGGAAGAAGTTGTACTTCTTTTGTAAGGGAGAATTTGCCCAAAAACGGGCAGTATCGAGCTGAAGTGATAGATATATGGGCGATGACACGCATTATGGTTGCAGAAGGAATCAGCGGTCAGGTGAAAATTGGTCTACCGGGAAAAGAAGGAATAGCAATTCTTATTACCCGAATGGCTGGAGAATCATTAAAAATGAAGTAAATAGTGTTAATATTAACGCAGGAATATAGGGACGAGTGATTCTCTTATATCTTTACTCCCTCCAGAATAGGCCTCCTACTATATATACAAAAGTTAATTACCTTATTGTATTTTCTTTTCTATATATAGTGGGAAGAATTCCGGTTTCTTTTTTAAATACTTTAGTAAAATAATTATAATCATGTATACCCACTTGGTCAGCGATTTCATAAATCGGAATATTGGTATCACCTAGAAGCTGTTTTGCTGTATGAATGCGGATACTTCTGATATGCTCCGCAACTCCCAAGCCAAAGCATTGCTCGGAAATTTTATATAGGTGGGACTTGCTTATGCAGAAATGTTTGCATAAGGCAGATGCTGATAAATCCTCTTGAATATGACTATTGATATAAGCATCGATTTTCTGAGCAAGGGTATCTTCTTTTAAAATTAACTTTCTCGCTAAATATAAATAACTAGCGCTCATTTCCATTGTTTTCGCAGCGGCTGAGATTATTTCAGGTGAGATATTTTTCTTTCTTAAGAATGCATTGTATAATTCTCCTTTATTGATATTAAAACCAGACAGGCTTTTACAAATTTCTTGCCATAATTTATTTCGGTCTTCTGTTTGCAAGACCTGTCCAAACATTATATATCCGATGATCATGCTTTCTGTTTTAATTGGTACAACTGTTTCTGTCAGACCGGCATGGCATTGGTAGGTATAAAGTTTCTGGCTTTTCTTACATATAATACATGCCTCCTGGTCGCATCTTATACATTTAAATTCGGCGTTATTATCTTTTCGAATTATTGTGCAATAAGTTGAATGTCTTGTTGGATAGGAGGCCAATTCATGTAAAGAATCGTCGAAAATAACTACTCTTATTTTTGTTAGTGTATAAAAGTTCCTAAGTACTTCTTTTAAATCTGAAATATTAAAATTTACGTTCATACAAATGCTCCTAATAAAGTAATCAGCTATTATAACAATAACATATATACAATTTTACTTCAATACCGAATATCATGAACAATTTTCGGATGATAAAACGTCTGGATTAGATGGGAATTATGTAGTATTTACAAGTGTTTTATCCACAAGATGTTTTTTTAATACCGGAAAATTGATTTTATATGATTTGGATTATTAAAACAAATTTACTATTATTAAAACAGATTTTACTATATAGTGATAAGGAAAATTAGTATTATTTTATTGTAATTGTATTGAATTATTATAATTAAAACTGATTTGGATTAAAGAGAGGTGAAATATGGCAATAGCAGGCATTGATATTGGGACCTCAGGTTGTAAATGCACGGTGTATAGCCGGGAAGGTAATTTATTGAACGAGGCATATCTTGAGTATAAAGCTGAGGTGACTGATGATTACCAAACACTGGATGCACGATTGGTTTGGGAAAGTGTCAAGTCAGTTATTCTTGATGCCGCAAAAGGAATTGATCAGGTGGAAGCAATCGGAGTCACTTCCTTTGGAGAAGCGGCAATTCTTCTGGATGAAGAAGGGATTCCCTTAATACCTTCATTATTATATACCGATGCAAGAGGAAGTACGCAGTGCGATAGATTAGTAGAACATTTTGGTACAGAATATCTGTCTTTGAGCACCGGATTGAATCCGAATCCGATGTACAGCATTTCAAAACTCATGTGGCTCAGAGAAAATAAAACAGAGGTATTTACGAAAGCTAAAAGTATTTGCTTGTTTGAAGATTACATCGTTTATATGTTAAGTGGCATCAGACAAATTGATTATTCGTTAGCAAGCAGAACCATGGCATTTGATATTAACATGCTTGCCTGGAATGATGAAGTTCTTAAATATGCTGGGATAGATAAGAATTTACTGTCAAACGCAGTGCCCACTGGAAGTCCGGCGGGAAAAATCAGAAAGGAGATTTCCGCCGAACTTGGAATTTATCCGGATGCTTTCATTGTGACCGGGTGCCATGACCAGATAGCAGCAGCGATTGGAACAGGGGTTTTTAAAGCAGGTATGGCAGTAGATGGCACTGGTACCGTTGAATGCATTACTCCGGTATTCAACAATGGAATTAATAGAAATAAGTTGTACGAGGGAAGTTATGCAATTGTTCCGTTTTTAAATAACCAATATGTAACCTATGCCTTTTCACTTACCGGAGGGGCATTACTTAAATGGTACAGAGATAAGCTGGCGTTCATGGAAGCGGAAGAAGTAAAAAAAACCGGATTGAATCCATATGCTTATTTTAATAAAAAGGTAGATGATTCAAAGCCTTCCGGATTGTTAATATTACCTCATTTTCAAGGAGCTGCAACACCGTATATGGATCATGAATCCAGGGGGGCAATCTTAGGACTGACTTCGTATACAGACAGCAGTGATATCTATCTGGGTTTAATGGAAGGTGTTACCTATGAAATGTATCTGAATATAGAACGGCTGTCGGAAGCTGGTATCCATATTGATAAAATCAGAGCAACGGGCGGGGGAGCCGCATCTCCACTCTGGCTACAGATGAAAGCGGATATTCTGAATAAGCCGGTCGTATCTATTGGAGCAGCACAATCCGGCACGCTGGGATGTATTATGCTGGCTGGTGTAGCTTGTGGAATCTATCATTCCCTGGAAGAAGCGGAACAGATATTTGTAAAAGAGAACCAGACATTCTATCCAAACTTACAGAAACATGAAGAGTATCAAAAAATATATAAAAAATATAAAAAATTATATCATGCTGTAAAATCAGTTTTACAGGAAGAATAGGAGACCTGATATGAAAAAAATGATATTTGCTTTGTACTTCGGAAACAGAGGATTTATGCCGGAATCGCTGGCAGTTGCCGCCAGGGATGAGGTAACGAAAGCAGTTAAGGATGCCGGTTATGATTATATTATGCTGGATGAACACGCAACAAAATATGGTTCTGTAGAAACGAGGGAAGAAGGAAGAATATATGCAAAATGGTTGAAAAAGCATGAGGGAATCTATGATGGAGTTATTTTATCCATGCCCAATTTCAGTGATGAAAACGGTGCAATCGCCGCATTGGAAGAGTGCGGTAAACCTATTTTAATTCAGGCATATCCGGATGAAATAGGAAAGATGGATTTTGAACACCGCAGAGATGCATACTGCGGTAAATTCAGCATCGAAGATGTTTTTCATCAATATGGGGTAAAGTATACGGTGCTGCCCCCTCACGTAGTTCATCCCTCATCAAAAGAATTTGCTCAGAACTTAAAAGATTTTGCGGCTGTCTGCAGGGTGGTCAACGGAATGAAAAAGTTCACCATCGGATGCATCGGAGCAAGAACCACAGCATTTAAGACAGTACGCTTTGATGAAATAACCTTACAAAAATATGGTATCACTGTAGAATCCTTTGATCTTTCTGATTTATTCAACCGGGTTGATAAATTAAAAGATGATGCGGCTGAGGTACTTGATAAGAAAGAAAGACTGATTCATTACACGGATTGTTCTCTTGTTCCGGAAAATAAAATAATCACACTCGCGAAAGTCAGTGCAGTCATTGATCAATATATTGAAGAATACCACTTAAATGCATTGGCTTTAAGATGTTGGGAAGAAATGCAGAAAGTATTGGGCATTGCTCCCTGTGTTTTATTAAGTGAATTAAATGACCGTGGAATTGTTGCTTCCTGTGAAATCGATTTATGCAGTGCAATCAATATGTATTCCATGCAGCTGGCTTCTGAACAACCGACCACATGTCTGGACTGGAATAATAATTACGGGGATGATCCGGATAAAGTGATTTTATTCCACTGTGGTCCGGTACCTCAGTCATTAATGACGGAAAAGGGAAGGGTAACAGATCATAAGATGTTTGCAAAAACCATGCCCGGATGCGGATGGGGCAGTAATGAAGGAAGAATTAAGGAATTTCCCATGACATATTCCAACTGTAAAACAGAGGATGGTAAGCTGACCTTTTATATAGAAGAAGGAGAATTTACCGGCGATGTAATTGAAGAAGGCTACTTCGGATGTGCCGGTGTTGCTAAGATTCCAAATCTTCAGAAGCAGCTGTTACTAATGGGGCGAAACGGTTTCAGACATCACACTGCAGTTGGCGTAGGACATATGAAAACTGTACTTTATGAGGCATTTAAATATTATTTAGGTTACGATTTAATTGATTTGAGTAAATGAAAAATGCTATAAGCAAAGAGGTAAATCGACATGAAGTATAAGAAATATATCGGTCACAGTTCACAAATCAGTGGAGTTGAAGAGTACCGGCTGGTAGGTGGTAAAGGTGATGGAATGCGCCTGATGGAAGTGAAAAACGGTTTGGGATTGCAGTTTACTGTATCCCAGGACAGAACCGCCGACATTACCAGACTTTCCTTTAAGGGAGATAATTATAGCTACTTCTCCCCCTGTGGGTATGTTGCCCCGGTATATTATGATGATAAAGGCTCAGGCTTTCTAAAATCTTTTACAGCTGGCTTTCTTACTACCTGCGGGTTGACTGCGGTTGGAACACCCTGTATGGATGAGGGGAAGGAACTGCCATTGCATGGAACAATTAATAACACACCGTCAGAACATTGTTACTACACTGAGAATGACGAGGAAATAAACATCTATGCAACCATGAACCAGATGGGTATTTTTGCAGACAAACTGATGATGTATCGTAAAATTATATGTTCAAAAACGAGAAATCAGATTGTTATTGAAGATACTATAGAAAATATGGGTGATGAGAAAACGCCTCTGATGATTCTTTATCATATGAATATTGGGTATCCGTTACTTAGCGAAAATGCTTTACTGAATATTCCGTCTTCTGATGTAATCGCTAGAAATGAACATGCCAGAAAGGATATTAAGACTTGGGACAGAATGCAGGAACCGCAATCCGGGTTTGAAGAGCAATGTTATTACCATAAGTTTGATTCTCAACTTGGAATGGCAAGGATATTTAATCCGGATATTGATAAGGGCTTAATGATTACTTTTGATACCAGAGTACTGGACTATTTTGTTCAATGGAAGATGCTCGGAGTTAAAGATTATGTTCTTGGGTTGGAACCCGGGAATTGTCTTCCGGACGGCAGAGATAAAATGAGACAGGAAAATACGTTGAAATTTCTTGATTCTGAGGAAAAAATTACTTATAGAGTACAAATTGATATGATCCAAGGAATTGATGATTGGAAGCGAATCATAAATCAGTAATGTTCGAAGGAGGATTTAAAATGTTAGTTATGATGAAAGAAGTATTAGAGGTAGCAGAAAAAAATCAATATGCTATTGGGGCATTTAACACACCTAATCTGGAATGTATACTGGCCGTGATTCGTTCAGCCGAGGAACTTAATGTGCCTGTAATCATATCTCACGCAGAATTACATGAAGAGGCTGCCCCTTTATCTGATATCGGACCAATTATGATTTTTATGGCAAAAGAAGCTAAAGTGCCAGTTTGCGTACATTTAGATCATGGTGAAAATCTGGATTACCTTCAGAAGGCTCTGAATATGGGATTCACTTCAATTATGTATGACGGCTCCTTATTATCATACGAAGAAAATGTATCGAATACAAAAAAGGCTGTTGAAATGGCTGCAGAGTTCGGAGCAACTGTGGAAGCTGAAATCGGAGTATTGGGTGGAAGAGAATCAGGAGCGAAATCAGAAATTGTATTAGATGATCTTTATACAGACCCTGCTCTGGCGAATAAATTTGTACAGGAAACAGGAATTGATGCGTTAGCAGCTTCCTTTGGAACTGCACATGGCATTTATAAAGTTAAGCCTAAGCTTGATTTTGAACGAGTAGCTAAAATCAAAGAATTAACAAATATTCCACTGGTTATGCATGGCGGGTCCGGAGTAAGCCCGGAAGATTATAAAATAGCAATCAGTAAGGGAATACGAAAGATTAATTATTATTCCTATATGTCAAACGCAGGTGTTAATGCAGCAAAGGATTTACTGTTAACTAAGGAAGTGACTTTTTACCATGATATAGCTAATACTGTGCAAAAAGCGATGAAAGAAGATGTGTTGAAAGCAATGAGGCTTTTTTATAAGTAAAATGATCGGTTAAGGACTAGCTAATCAACTTCTGGGGTCCCGACCGCTATGTTGGCGCTTTTGCAGATATCACGGATTGTGACGTTATTAAATCCCTTTTCGTTGAATAGTTCATTACTTGTTAAAAATACGATCTTTAGTTTGTGCCACCTGCTCGTAGCGGTATGCGTAAATATCTTTATCCATAATTAATTCCTCTGATATGACAGTTTTATTTAGTTGCTGCCATATTGTTATAGAAAGTCAGTCGGCTGACTTCTTTTTATATAATACTAAAAAATAAACTTCTGACTATACCGGTGGTTCCCCGGTTCTCTGATCGTAAGTTTGATTGTAAATTTTATTATTACTGGAGCAGGTATTTGGATATTTACCGGTATTCAAGTTCAGTTTTTGATAAATTTATTCAATGTAATCAGAATATTTCTCCAATAAAATGAGGCAAGTCTGCCTTGACAGAAAGTTCTGTGTACTTAACATGGACTTCTGCTGTCTTGGCAGGCTTGCTTTTTCAAAATTCTGTCGGTATTGTTTCGGGGTACAACCGTAGTTTTTAATGAAAGCGTGATTTAAGTATCTAAGATCAGAAAAACCGCATTCCCCACTGATTGTAAGAATTGTATGGGATGTCAGCAATAACATCTGTCTGGCCCGTTCGCAGCGCACATTTGCCAGATATTCCTGAAAGCTGAGCCCGAAGTTTTCTGTGAAGAAATGTGACAGGTAGGAAACCGACAGATGATCGTGCCGTGCCACATCTGATAAAAGCAGTTTTTCGTGATGATGTGATTCTATATAGGAAAGGATGTTGCGCATTTTTTTTGTTTTTGAATATGCTTTGTTGAGTTCTTCTTCACTGAGAATCCGGTAAGGAATCGTATTGGTGATGTGAAAGAGCAGCATATTCAATAGGCTCATGCATTTAAATTCAAATTTGTTTTCCTGTCTGAAATAATTGTGGGATAAATCCAGTATAATCCGGAATATCTCTTTTTGAAATTTTTCAGAGAGCAGGGAAGTCAGTATGCAGAATTCAAATTCCATGTCATGAAGCTGGGGAAAGTAGTCGGAGCAGAAGTCGGGACTGATTTGTATGGCCAGTATAAGAGCATTATCATCTGCCTGAAGTTCATGTGCAAGGCCGGAGTTTATAAGAATAGATTCTTTTTTTTGCAAGAACAGAGTCCCTCTGATTGACCTAATTTCAACATTGCCTTCAAGTACATACAATAATTCAAAATCCTTATGAACATGCAGTGTCCGGTAAACCAGATTAACAATAAAAATTTTAAGATTTTTTATTTCATTATAGGTGATAACTTCATATTCATTTTTCATTTTTATCATCTCCATTTATATATTATAGCAATTTACAGCATGATTGTCTATTCAATACAGCTTGATTATGAATGAAATAAGGCGGGAGAAACCATATAATGAGTTTAATAAATAAAGAAGGAGGACATATAGATGTCAAGATTTAAATTTTCAGTAGGACCATGGAATGTTCATGCAGGAGCAGATTCCTACGGCCCGGAAACAAGAAAAGAAATACCGTTTGAAGAGAAGGTAAAGAAGTTTGCTGATCTGGGGTTTTCCGCCATTCAGTTTCATGATGATGACGCTGTTCCGAATATGAATGAGCTGTCAGAAGAGGAGATTAAAGCGGAGGCCAGAAAGGTAAAAGCAATATTAGATAAATATGGTCTGGCCGCGGAATTCGTTGCACCGAGATTATGGATGGACGAACATACCATTGACGGCGGATTCATGTCAACGTCAGAAGCAGACCGTGAGTTCGCAATGTGGAGAGCATATCGCTCTATAGACATTGCCAATGAGTTGGGCTGTGACAAATTAGTCTTGTGGCTGGCAAGAGAGGGAACTCTTTGTGCAGAATCGAAAAGTCCGGTTTGGGCGACTCAGCAGCTGATTTCAGCAATTAACGGGATGCTTGCCTATGATGCGAACATAAAAATTTTGATTGAGCCGAAACCGAATGAGCCGATTGACCGCAGTATTTGTGGAACACTCGGACATGTGATGGGTGTTTCGGCAGCAACAACCGATCCGGCCAGAGTAGGTGGTCTGCTGGAGTCTGCGCATGCAATCCTTGCAGGACTTGACCCGGCACATGAGATCGGCTTCGGGCTTGCTATGGGCAAATTATGGGGTGTGCATCTGAATGATCAGAACGGAATCAAGTATGATCAGGATAAGTCATTTGGTGTGGAGAATTTAAGGCAGGCATTTAATCAGGTGAAAGTTCTGATGGAAAATAATTATGGTAAAAACGGAGAATATGTAGGGCTTGATGTAAAGGCGATGAGAACAACGAAAGACGAAGACAGCTATAAACATCTGGAAAACAGTCTGAATATTGTAAAGGCTTTAGAGAAAAAGGCAGAGAAATTTGACTACGAATATCAGAAGAAATGCGTTGGTAACAGAGATTTTGAAGGTCTGGAAATGTATGTGATGAATCTCCTCATGGGGATTTAATAATTTCATTTATAGAGGAGGACTTTCAGATGCGAAAAGGAAAAAAGGCTGTTGTGGCAGGGCATATATGTATTGATATTACACCTGTTTTTCCTCTAAAAGAAATTCAACAAGTGAATAAAGTGTTGGTTCCTGGCAAATTGATACAGATGGATGGAGTGAACATCAGTACCGGCGGAGCAGTTGCAAATACCGGTCTGGCGCTTAAGCTTATGGGGATTGATGTCAGCCTTATGGGAAAAATCGGAGAAGATGCTTTTGGAAGTCTTGTATTAAACTGTCTGGAAAAATATGAGGCAACAGACGGCATGATCATATCAGAAGATTCGGATACTTCCTATTCTGTTGTGCTCGCAGTTCCGGGGATTGACCGTATTTTTCTGCACAATCCGGGTGCAAACTATACATTTTCTTATGAAGATCTGGACATTTCTGTCATAGGGGAGTCCTCCCTTTTTCATTTTGGTTATCCGACGCTTATGAAAAAAATGTATCAGAATCAGGGCGCGGAATTAATACGAATATTGAAAAAGGTGAAAGAAATGGAGGTCGCAGTATCGCTTGATATGGCTGCTGTCGATCCGGATTCAGAGGCTGGTCAGGAAGAGTGGGACAGGACACTTACCGCAATTCTTCCTTACGTTGATTTTTTCGTTCCCAGTGTCGAAGAACTGTGCTATATGCTCGATAAAAGGCGTTATGAAAGCTGGCAGAGGGAAGCGAACGGAAGGGATATAACAGAAATTGTATCCATCTGCGATATAAAGCCGCTTGGTCAGAAAGTAATAGAGCTGGGTGCGAAAATCGTTCTGATTAAGTGTGGAGCAGCGGGAATATATTATCGGACAGCAGAGGCAGATAAACTGGGAGCATTGTGTTCAGGATTGAATCTTTCTCTGGAATCCTGGGCGGGTAAAGAAGGTTTTGAACCGAGCTATGTTCCCGAAGCTGTTATTTCCGGAACCGGGGCAGGAGATACTTGTATTGCAGCATTTCTTGCATCTGTGCTAAAAGAGAATAGCCTGGAGAAATCACTTCAGCTGGCTACAGCTCAGGGGGCATGCTGTGTTGCTGCCTACGATGCATTAGGAGGTCTTCGAACGTTGGAGGAACTGGAGAAAAAGATACAAAAAGGCTGGAAAAAGCAAATATAGAAGGAGAATGCTATGTTAGTTAATTTGAACGAGGTATTAGTGCCGGCAAAAAAAGGCAGATATGCAGTGGGATTATTTAATACGGTGAATTTAGAACTGGCAAGGGGAGTTATTGCTGCGGCAGAGGAATTAAATTCACCGGTTATTATTGGCACTGCGGAGATACTGATGCCGTATGGTCCATTAGAGGATTTAGCTAATTTATTACTCCCGATGGCTGAGTGGGCAACTGTACCTGTTGTCGTACATTTAGATCATGGATTGAAAGAGGAGACTTGCAGGAAAGCATTGGAAGCGGGATTCAGTTCGATTATGTATGACTGTTCTACAGAAGAATATAACGTGAATATTGAAAAAGTACAGAAGATGACAGAACTGGCCCATTCTTTTGGAGCATCTGTAGAAGCAGAGCTGGGACATGTCGGCGACAATGAGGGATCGGCAGAAGGTTCCAATCATCTCACGAATCCGGAACAGTTTTATACCGATCCAGAACAGGCGAAAGAGTATGCTGACAAGACAAAGGTGGATGCTCTGGCGATAGCAGTAGGAACGGCTCACGGAGCATATAAATTCACCCCAAAACTTGATTTCAATAGAATAAAGAAAATTTCAGAGATGACAGATGCAGCTCTTGTACTGCATGGTGGTTCAGGATTATCAGATGAAAGCTTTAAAAAAGCGATTGAGAGTGGAATAAGTAAGGTTAACATTTTTACCGACATTAATGCTGCAGGTGCAAAAGCCGCTTATCAGGCATATGCGGAAGGGAAAGGCCTGACTGATCTTGTGTTACCGACAATTGAAGCAATAAAACAAGAAACGATGAAAAAAATGCGCTTATTCGGTTCAGTAAATAAAGGTTAATATTTGATTAAATATATGGAGGAAAGGTACATGAATGAATATATAATTCCGGAAAAAGCCAGGGTAGCAGTATTGACAGGGGAAAAGAAGATTGAAATTATGGATCTTCCAGTGCCTGAAATCAATGATGATGAGGTTCTCGTTAAAGTAGAACAGGTCGGTATCTGCGGTACCGATGTACATGAATACAAAGGTGATCCGTTCGGTTATATTCCAGTGCAGCTTGGACATGAGGGAACCGGTACCGTCGTGAAAATTGGTAAAAATGTAAAAACTGACTTCTATGGAAAAACGCTGGCTGCCGGAGATAAAATTGTTACCGGTCTGAAACCTTGCGGTAAATGTGATACATGTAAATTTGATCCGGAGCATGTGCACTTATGTGAAAACGGCGAAATATTCGGGCTGATGCCGGGAGAAGAGGCATATAAGAATTTCAACGGCTGGTTCGGCGAATATATCAAAGTGAATGCCGGCGGCGTTATTTTTAATGTCAGCAATATGGATATGGATCTGCGGACATTAATTGAACCGGCAGCAGTTGTCGTTCATGCAGTGGAGAAAGCAAAAGAAGTGTTTAATTTCCAGCATGGTTCCAGCGTAATAGTACAGGGGTGCGGTCCGATCGGTCTGCTGCTCCTTGCAGTGGTGCGTACGATGGGAGTGCGAAAAATCATTGCTGTTGACGGCGATGAGAAACGGCTCGCTATGGCTGAAAAACTAGGAGCTGCTTATACGGTGAACTTCATGAAAGAGGATTCACGGGCAAGGATTATGGAAATCACAGGAACAGGTGCAGAGATGGCATTTCAGTGTACCGGATCACCGAAAGCAGCAAGTATGATCTGGAAGTATGTAAGACGCGGCGGTTCCATGTGTGAACTAGGTTTCTTCGTTGATAATGGTGATACGACATACAATCCGCATCAGGATATTTGCAATAAAGAGATTAAGGTGACGGGTTCCTGGACATATCAGGCGGCAGACTGGATCCAGGCGACAGAATTTCTAAAGGAAGCGCAGAAAGATGGACTTCCGGTAGAAGAACTCCTGACTCACAAATATGCTCTGGCAGATATTAATGAAGCGATGGAAATGAATATCAGCATGCAAGGATTAAAGATTGTTGTAAAAGGGGAGTAGAAACCTATGAGAACACAATTGAAAGATAATTTACAAATAAACGATCAAATTGAAGAAGTTGAAGAACTGGAATGAATACTATCCCTCAAGTATAATGTTACAGATTATTCCAGCATTTGCAATAACACGACCCTCATGTAATAAAAAACGTTATTGCTGTGACTGGATAACAATGACCTCAATAAGAGTAGGTAGTTTGACGGCGGTTTTGATAAATCAAGGCCGCCGTTTTCCATATAATTAAGCTTGTTTTCACACGTTCTGGTATGTGTAGTATAGATTTTTTAAAAGACATTCATAATTTGCACAATAATAACATGTAATTTTCAGTATTATTATGAATTTTTAATAAAGTGGCATATTTAATAAATGAATCGGATTTTTGATATTATTTCCTGCTTATACTTGCTATATTTTAATATATAAAAAATATAAACGGTAGGGAGTGAAGAAATGATAGGTATCAACCATGTCATGGATAACATGACATTAGAAGAGAAAGCGAAAATGTGTGCGGGTGCTAATTTCTGGTTTTTGCAGGGTGTTAAGAGGCTTGGCGTCCCAAGCATAATGGCTGCTGATGGCCCGCACGGGCTGCGTAAACAGATGGGGGCCAGCGATCATTTGGGAATCAATGAAAGTATAAAGGCTGTATGTTTTCCTACTGCGGCGGGACTTGCCTGCTCCTTTGACCGCAAGCTGCTACGGCAAGTGGGTGTAACACTGGGCAACGAATGCCAATCTGAGGGAGTTGGTATATTGCTTGGCCCTGGTGTCAATATCAAGCGTTCTCCACTCTGTGGGCGTAATTTTGAGTATTTTTCCGAAGATCCTTATCTTTCCAGCGAGTTGGCTTCGGCGCAAATCGAAGGTCTGCAAAGCAAGGGCATTGCCTGCAGTGTAAAACATTATTTGGCGAACAATCAGGAAAGTGAACGTATGTCTAGCAATTCCGTTGTGGATGAACGCGCTCTTAACGAGATTTACCTTGCGAGTTTTGAAGGACCGGTAGTAAAGGCTAAGGCGCAAACCGTTATGTGCTCCTACAATAAAATTAATGGTACCTATGCGGCTGAAAACTACGAAATGCTGACAGGTGTCTTGCGTAAAAAATGGGGTTTTGAAGGTCTGGTTGTAACCGATTGGGGCGCTGTAAAAGACCGGATCAAGGGGTTAAAAGCCGGATTGGACTTGAAAATGCCTGGTGGCAATCCAGATGTGGATGCGGCAGAAATACTACAGGCAATAGAAAACAACGAACTTGATGAGGATACACTTGATGCAGCAGTAAAAAACATTCTCAGCGTAATTGCGTTTGTGACAAACAATAAGGAGCAAAACACCAGGTATAGCCGGGATGAAGATCATTTGGCAGCTATGGATGCTGCTGTACAAAGCGCAGTTCTCTTGAAGAATGAAGATACATTATTGCCTTTGGAAAAATCAGCAAAGATATCGCTGATTGGAGAATTTGCACGTTTTCCCCGTTGCCAGGGCAGTGGTTCATCCCATATCAACACCTATAAGCTGGACAATGCGGTGGATTATGTTGCCGGATGTGACAACATTTCTTATACGCAGGGCTATGTATCTGCAGGTGACAAAGAGGATGTGCAATTGCTTAGCGCAGCCGTAGAGGAGGCTTCTTCAGCGGATGTGGCTGTTATTTTTGCAGGTTTGCCAGATACATACGAATCCGAAGGTTTTGACCGTAAGAACCTTAATCTTCCGCCAAACCAAAATGCGTTGATTGAGGCTGTCTGCGCGGTTCAGCCGAATACTGTTGTTGTATTACATATGGGCGCTTGTGTATTGATGCCTTGGAGGGAGAAGGTGAAATCTATACTTTCTATGAACTTGGGTGGCGAAGCCGTAGGTAGTGCAACCGTGAAGCTTTTGTTCGGTGATGCAGTACCCAGCGGGAAGCTTGCGGAGAGTTATCCGGTACAGCTTTCAGATACGCCTTCCTTCCTTAATTTCCCAAGCTTTGAAGGGAGAACCGTGTACCATGAAAGCATTTTTGTGGGCTATCGGTATTATGACAAAAAGAATATGGAGGTGCAGTATCCGTTTGGACATGGACTGAGCTATACAACGTTTTCTTACAGTAATTTATGCACCTCATCTTCGGCGTTTAGTGATACAGACATGATAGATATATCGGTAGATATAACCAACACAGGTATAAGGGCCGGTAAAGAAGTGGTACAGCTGTATGTGTGCCCGCTGGAAGGAACGGTACCGCGTCCGGTTCGGGAATTGAAGAACTTTGATAAGGTAGAGCTTCAGCCGGGCGAAACGAAAACAGTAACTTTCAAGCTTAGCAAAAGGGCATTTGCTTATTATAGTACGCAAATGCACGATTGGCATGTGGAAAGCGGAAAGTACCAAATTGAGGCCGCCGCTTCCTCGCGGGACATCCGGCAGTCGGTTGTTGTTACCGTTACATCTACGGTAGAAATATCTTTAGATGTAACATTTGAAACTACCATCGGGCAGATATTAGCCACTCAAAAGGGCAGGACTGTTATGGCGCCCATCATGCAAGCAATCCAAAAGAGGGAAGGTGAAGCAAAGGATGCCACGGATTCTGCAATGGGTGAAAGCGCCCAGGCAATGAAGCAGGCAATGATCATGGAAATGCCACTGCAATCGCTTGCTACATTCGGAATTGTCACGTTAAAACAACTTCAGGGTATAGTAAACGCAATAAATAGATGATCTCTCGGAATCTTGAGGAATCATGCCAGCGTAGCTGGCAAAATGAACTTT
>CAURBW010000019.1:0-95876 GCA_963523075.1 uncultured Clostridium sp. | reverse complement strand
ATTCCCAGAAAGAAGCCATTTATTTCCAGAGACACAAAATTTATTACACTACCTATTTAAATGGGCGTATATCTATTAACTACAGTTACTCCAGTATTAATAAATTGTGAACCTGTATCTAATTCCCTTAATGCAGCAACTGCCTCAGCCATACCCAAATAGCCCATTGTAAATGGACTTTGTACTAATACAGCTCTTATAATATTATTTCTTATCATTTCCTGAATGGTCTCTGTGATATCAAATCCAATACCGATAATATTTGAATTATTTTCTCTCAAAGCGTTCCCCATCCCTAACGTAGAACCTTCATTGGTTGAAAAAATACCAACAAGATTGGGATTGTCTTTTATATATTTTTCCGTTGCCTGTTTTGCTAATTCTGGGTCACCATTCGTGTAAATAGTTTCTAATATTTGATATTTGTTAAACAGTCTAAAATAATCGCGAAATCCCAAATCCCGATTTACAGTCGTTCTGTTTTCAGGAGTTACCCCAATGATTCCTATTGAACCATTTGTGGCCCCAACCTCATCTAATTCGTAAAACATATTTTCTCCGGCTATCTTACCAGCTGCATAATTATCTGTAGCTAAGGTTACGACTGCTTCTTCAAACGCTGGTGCATCAACATAAATAATTTTTACACCCTTTGCTTTCGCTTCTTCAACTGAGCTTGAAATCTTTATAGGATCACTCGCCGCTAACATTATTGCATCCGCTCCTGCTGCTGCGGCATTATTAAATATTTCAATTTGTTTATTTACATCTCTGGTTAAGGGGGCATCCCATACATATGTAACACCTAACATAGAAGCCATTTCTCTGGCACCATTATCCATAAAACTCCAAAATTGATCACTTTTATCCATGGTTATTAAATAAATTTTATAATTCTCATTTACTATTTGGTTCAATTCTGCATCATCCCCTATATTAATAATCAATTTAATTGTTGGTCCAGTTACATTTATACCTGGTGCTGAGATTTAGGCTTTCATTAAAATATCTGTAATCTAATCCTGTATCTGCAATCCAGTTAATACTCCTATAACCGGCATAGCTTAAGATTTGTGAAAATACATGGATATTCAATTATATGCGAGGGGGGTGCGCAAAATTACTTGAGAACTGCGTTCATTACGTCTAAAAAGCCTTGTAATACAGAGCTTTTTATTTTGCGTGTTGCATTTTATCCTGTACAGTTTTAAGATATTAGAAATGAAATTACGATTTATTGTGAAGATTATCTGCGAAAGGGTGCGTCTGGTATGCGGCTGTTCCATGTAAGCGAGGATAGTAATATTGATATTTTTAATCCCAGAATTCCGGAAAGAGAGGACTTAGATAAAAGTGTTGGTTTAGTATGGAATATGCCCAGCCAAGATTATAAAAATTGCTTTTTATTAATTGATATCTAAAAAAATATAAAAGAAACCAGGAGAATTTATAATGAACTATGATGCATTAATTATTGTGGACATGCAAACTGCTTTGGTAGAAGCAGAACCCTACAACAGGGTGACTGTGATAGAAAATATAAAGGCATTATTGGATACCTGCAGAAAAAAAGGCATTCCCATTATTTACATTCAGCACGATGGCGGAAAGGGCGATGAACTGGAACATGGCAGCAGCGGCTGGACGATATATAAAGATATAGCTCCTATGCCAGACGAAAAAATATTTGAGAAACAGTATAACAGTGCATTTAGAAAAACCGGGCTCCATGAATATCTTCAGGAGACAGGTGCAAAAAACATTATCTTATGTGGTATGCAGACGGAATATTGTTTGGATGCTACCTGCAAGGTAGCTTTTGAATATGAATATGAAGTAACCATTCCACAGTCAACAACGACAACATTTGATAATGCTTTTGCAAGCGGTAAGGAATTAGCAGGATATTATGAAAATAAAATATGGGACAACCGCTATGCGAAAATGGTTGGTGTGGAACAGATTTTAAAATTGATTTGTTCTTGACTCTTTCATAATGTGAGGGTTTATACTCCTGTTGTAAGATATTATAAACGCCAGGAGGCTAGGATTAATGCAGAAGAAATTGATTACGCTAAAGCATCATGCAGATGACTATGAATGTATGTGGAATGGAATTGAAGACTTGTATATACGGGAAACTGGAGAAAAACTTCCGCCAAGTTTTTTTTTCATTCTCGCCTCATTCGGATCATTCTGCTACATGAAAACACCTAACTCTAATTTGAAACGAATGATTGCATTGGGAGACGGCCGCACGAGGCAGATGTATGAATTCCTTGCTCCTATTGTAGGTTTTGAATACAAACATTACGAGTATAAGCTGTTTGAACAGGCAATCAACAAGGCTAAGTCGGAAATTGACGCCGGCTATCCCCCTGTTTTGGGACACTTGATATGTACTATCTGCCATACTATTCAAAATTTTATCTTGGAGAACATATTCCATTCCACTATGTTTTGATGACAGGTTATGATGATGAAGCACAGTGTATAGAGTTGTTTGACTGTGGGCGTGAAGAAATGCAGGTACTTCCTTATACAGAACTGCGTAAAGCGTGGAATTGCAGCTATTCTGGCTTGTCCAGACCAAACACCGTCTGCACGGTCAGATTAGGTGCTACAAAAACCAAATACCAGATTGCAAAGGAAGCGTTGGAAAAGAAATCAAAAATGTTTTTATATCCGCAGGTGGGCTTTACTGGCAGAAAAGGATTTCAAAAGTTTATACAAGAATTGCCTAAACTAAAAAGTGAACTTACGAAAGAGGATTATGATCATATACTTTCTAACCTGGTGATGTTTTTTGGTTCAGTGCCCACAGTACCTAACGCTCTGCGCGGAATTAAGGAACCGGACGAAATAAACTTTAATGGTGGATTTGATAAAATGTGCCGTGTTCTCAATGAAATAGGAAAAGAATCTGGAAATGATACATGGCTTAAAGTGTCCATTATATTTCAACAGGGAGCCGAAATCATCTCGGAAATCAAAGATGTGATAGTGGCTTATTTAACTGGAGAAAAGGATAGGACGGACGAACTGGCGGAATTGTTTACAAAGATTATGGAGATTATGACAGAAGGCTTTATTCTTTTGGAAACATAGTATTCTATATTAAAAGGATTATAAATAAATCTTGGAGGCAAAAAATGGCTTTTGATTTTAAGAAAGAATACAAAGAGTATTATATGCCCAATAACATACCTGAAATAATAACTGTTCCGGTCACAAATTATATCGCAGTGAGAGGAAAAGGGGACCCAAATCAGGAAGGCGGAGCATATCAGAATGCGATGGGGATTCTATATGCGGTTGCATATACCATTAAAATGAGTTATAAGGGTTCACATAAAATAGAAGGTTTTTTTGAATATGTAGTCCCACCTTTGGAAGGATTCTGGTGGCAGGATGATGTTGCGGGTGTGGACTACACAAACAAGGATACATTCAATTGGATTTCAGTTATTCGTCTGCCGGACTTTGTGACAAAAGGTGATTTTGACTGGGCAGTGGCAGAAGCGGGTAAAAAGAAAAAACTGGATTGTTCTTCGGCTGAGTTCCTGACGGTAGATGAGGGGGTATGTGTGCAAATCATGCACATAGGGCCATTTGATGATGAACCTGTTACCATTGCCATTATGGATGAGTATCTGCATGAAAACGGGTATATAAATGATATGACAGATACACGTTTTCACCATGAAATTTATCTTTCGGATACCCGTAAAGTGCAGCCCTCAAAATGGAGGACAGTCATACGGCATCCGATAAAAAAGACCTTGATTTAAGTCTTATTCCGGTATTCACTTGGCTGGATACCTACATAAGATTTAAAAACTCGGCTGAAATAAGCGCTATCCGGATATCCGGATAGCTCCCCTGCCTTCTGAACTTCCATATCCGGATTATGGAGCAGCAGACGTTTGGCTTCATTGATTCGAAGTCTGGTCAGATACTTGGAAGGAGTTTCTCCAGTACTTTTCTTAAATATCTTTCCAAGATATTCCGGTGTAAATCCGAATTTTTCACTCATTTCCTGAAAAAATATTTCCTGCCTGTAATTCTCCTGAAGATATTTTTCCATAAGTCTGCAAATGGACTCCTGGCTCAGTCTTTCGTTAACTGTGCAGTAGGATTCCAACACAGCAGTTTCGGATTTTATGGTAATCAGCAGCTTCTGAAGTGATTCGAAAAGGCTTTCAACAGTAACCGGTTTTAATAAATAATCTACGACTCCATATCGGATTGCAGACTGAGCATAGGAGAAATCATTATAACCGCTGATAATAATAATCTTAACGCTTGGATGGTTTTTCTTTAAATAGCTGGCCAGTTCAATTCCGTCGCACTGGGGCATGCGTATATCGGTAATGATGAGATCGGGACAATTTGCTTCTGTTAATTCAATAGCTTCCAGCCCATTTGCCGCTTCACCAGCCAGCTTAAGGGGTAAATTTAAGGAGGCTATTTTTTTAATCAGATTTTTCCGAATTAGGCTCTCATCTTCCGCTGCAAGATAACTAAAGCTCTGGATGGTGTTCATAATATTCCTCCCTTGACTGATAGATAGGGCCGCCCACAATAAAACTGGTCCTGCCGGGACTGGAGCAGTCAATTTGAAAAACCGCTTCGGTCCCGTAGAGAAGCCTTAAACGAAGGCAGACATTTTTAAGTCCCATATTACCGATCTGCAATGAATTCCATTCTTTATTCATATCCAGGTTTTCGTAGAGCTTTAACAGTTCTTCTTTCTTTTCTTCACTTAACAGTCCTCCATTATCCTCCACCTTTAAGTACCACCGTCCGTTTTTGGAATAGGAAGAAATAGACAGCTTCCATGGCGGAGATATCTGAAATCCGTACTTAAAGACATTCTCCACAATCGGCTGAATAATAAGCTTTGGTATATAGAATTGCTCCGTACCTTCTTCCACGTCCATGGTATAGGTAAAACCTTCATGAAAACGCATCTGCATACAGTTTAAGTAGCATTCCGTATAGAAAATTTCATCTTTAAGCGGAACGATCATCTCCCTGGAAGAAGAAATATAGCGGAAATAATCACAAAGGTAACGACACATTCGTATGATGTCCTCATTCATATTTTCCTCTGCCATAACGGAAATATTTGTCAGGCAGTTATAAAGGAAATGGGGATTGATCAGTGACTGGGCGGCCTGAAACTTGGCCCGTGTTTCCTCGGATTTGGACAATAATACCTCCTGTGATGTGGACCGCAGCTTTTCGTACATGCTGCGAATGGACTCGCAAAGCAGGGAAAGTTCTTTTATACTGCTGTCAGCGGAGGTTAAATTAACCTTTTTTTCATCAAGGACACGGCTGATGGTAATTTTCCCTGTGGCTGCTGTCAGTTTTTCTAAGGGGACCGTCAAACGCTTGGAAATAAAAAAGCAGATGAAGAGGGTTACCAGGATGGATACTGCCCCGATCAGGAAAAACGTTGTCCGGAAAAGAGAAAGAGATTTATATAAAGCGGATTGGGGCCTGACCAGAATGACAGTCCAGTCGTAACCTTCGACGGTCTGGTATGTAAAGAGAAATTTTCCGCTGCGTTCTGTAGTTAAGACACCTGCCTGACCTTCAGCGGCAGCAGCCTGAGTTATCATGGCATAATAGTCTGGATAAGAGGAATCGGATGCGTAAGGGTATACAAGTTCCTGCCTGGAATTGTAGATAAAAACCCGGCTGTCCGGATTCTGACTTTCAAGCTGTGAGGAAAGGGAAAAAATTCTGTCACAATCCTGAACAACTTCAACAATACCCTCCGGTGTACCGTCTGTATCGAGAAAAAGGCGTACCAGGGAGATGAATTTCTGAGATTTCTGATTTTCGCCTTTGGCAGGCAGCTCTCTGTTTACTACGGGTGCTGTTATGTACTTATGTCCATTTAATGCGAGAGTCTGGGAATACCAGGGCAGGCGCTCCAAATCTACGGTAGTGGTCCTAAGCCAGTAACCGGCCTCCACACAGGAACCATCCATCGTATATAAGTTAATTTCAGAGGCGCTCTGGTATGCTCCGATCATGGCCGTTACGATATCGTGAATTGCCATCGCCTTTTCCCGGGATGCAGCCTGATCTGCGGGTGCCGTACCGTCTCGCTGGTATGTGGTGGAAAACTCCCTGAAATTCATTTTTATGGCGTTGGAATATACGATATTCATGGAAATGGAAGAGATGCTGTCAAGCTGGGTCCTGACGGAACTTTCTACCGAAGCGCACATATTTTCTAAATCCTTGGAAGCATCCTTTAAGGCATTTTTGCGGTAATGGTTATAAGTAAAAACGAAGAAAATAACCAGTAGTATCAGGATAAAAAGACCATATATAATAAAGAGATACCATTTTTGGGAATATTGTTTTCCTGACTCTTTGATAGAAAAGCACCTCCCTTCGTGAACAATATTATACAATGTAGTTCAAAAAAATGCAAATGGCAGTTCGGAATTGTCTATTTTGCCACAGTGTCCCATGTGGTATTATGAATTTATAACAAAACATCAATTTTTCCAGAGGTATTTCTGGAAAAAGTAACAAGTCTAAGTGAGAGGAATAAAGGAGAAGGTCATGAAAAAGAGAGGAAAGAAAATAATCAGTCTGACTTTGGCGGCTATACTCGCGGCAGGAATGACAGCGGGCTGCAATTCGGGAGGCAGCAGCGCAAAAAGTGATGACAGCAATGGTTCCAAAAAGAATGTTACGCTGACATTTGGCAGTCATCAAAGCGGTCTTCCTACTTCCGGTATTGTTCAGGAGCTTGCCAAGGAGTTTGAAGGAGAAACCGGTATCAAGATCGATTTTCAGATTTCCCCGGATGCTCAGTGGAGAGATTTAATCAAAGTAAAGCTTGAGTCAGGAGAAGCGCCGGATATTATATGCGCAGATACACCAATCAGCCTCGTCTCCAGTATTCATATGGATAAGTACTGCGCGGAACTGACAGATCAGACCTGGGTAAACCGGTTAGATGCAAGTGCAAAGTCGGCGGTTTCCGTTGACAGTAAGGTATACGGAATTACTTTTCCAGGCGCAAAGATGTATTTTTACCTCTATAATAAAGACATTTTCAATAAATTAGGTCTGACTGCTCCGACCACTTATGCAGAGTTTAAAAATGTCTGTCAGAAAATCAAGGATTCTGGCACCACACCGATTTATGAAGCTACCACCAATGGCTGGCACCAGGTGCTTCCGTTATTTGAGACAGGCGGATTGTGGCTGGCTCAGGATCCTGATATTTATCAGAAATTAAATGACAACAAAATTGATCTGGATGAGATCCCGGCACTTTCTACCATTATCGGGCAGCTGGATGAATGTGCCAAAGCAGGATATTTTGGAGACGATTATTTAAGCAACGCATGGGAAAACGGAAAAGAAGCAATGGCTTCCGGAAGATGTGCCATGACAATTGCTGAATTGGGTTACCGCGGCCAGATCGACGCCGATTATCCTGATTTTAAAGCAGCTGAAAAATTAGGAGCTTTCGTTATGCCGTGGGGGGATAACCAGACCATTGGAGTAAACCCTGCAAGCAATGCTTACTTCATTAACAAGGACAGCAAATATGTGGAGGAAGCAAAGCAGTTTTTTGAATTCCTTTCAAGACCGGAAAACTTACAGAAGCGTCTTGACGGACAACCGGAATTAAGCAACTTATGCTGGCCTGAGATTAAGAGCAAGTATTCCGAGGAAGATCAGAAGTTTTTGGATTCCTTAAAAAAGGCCAATGTGGTTCAGACCTCAGTTAATTACATTGACAGCCAGTGGATGGATGTGGGAAAGGATTTAGAATCCATGTATACCGGTGCGATGACACCCAAGGATGTTCTTGATTCAATTATGAAACGGCGTACGGAGCAGGCAACTCTGCAAAAAGACCCTGGATGGACAAAATAAAGGAACGATGCAAATGAACAGAAAAAAAATATACCCATGGTATTATGCTGCCGGCGCAGCCATTCTCTTCTTTCTCCTGTGTTTCCTTCCGGGAGTGCTTGGAATCGCCTATTCCTTTACAGACTGGAATAATTTCAGCGATGAGATACATTTTGTAGGGCTGGCAAATTACAGGACGATTTTTCATGGAAATTCGGAATATATGAAATACATAGTTAATACCCTGTGGTTTACGGTTGCAACAACGGTTCTGAAAACGGTTGTCGGGCTGGCTTTGGCTCTGTTATTAACTCAGCCTTTCATCAAGAGTAATAATCTTCACCGTATGATCATATTTTCGCCGCAGGTGATGTCCTATCTGGTGGTAGGCCTGGTTTTCCGCAGCATGCTTCATCCCACAACCGGCTTTTTAAATAATTTCTTAAGGGGAATCGGTTTCGGGGGGCTGGCGAAGAACTGGCTGACTGATTTAAAACTTGTGTTTCCAACTGTGATTTTAGTTGATACCTGGAAGGGTATGGGATATATCATGGTGATAGTAATTGCGGGGCTGCTTTCTGTAGCCCCGGAGTACTACGAAGCTGCCAGCATTGACGGAGCCAGCTTCTTTAAAAAATTCACCTGTATCACCCTGCCGCTTTTAAAACCGGTTCTTGTAAATGTGACGGTGTTAAATGTTACATACGGCCTGCGCGTCTTCGACATGATCTATTCTCTGACAAACGGCGGACCGGGTAATGCCACGGGAGTGATCAATACGGCAGTATATAAAGAATTTTCCAAAGGCAATCTGGCTATGGGCACCACTCTTTCCAGTATATTATTCTTTGTGGTTTTATCCCTTCTTTATTTCATTATCTGGTCCATGGAAAACAAGGAGGTGGAGGTATGACGAAGAAAAGCGTTGTTTCCCTGGCGGGGAACTTAATATCATTTCTGATCAGTCTGATCGTTCTGCTTCCTCTGGCGGTTTTATTTATAAATTCGTTTAAGACCTCAGCGGAGGCCAACCGGATGACTCTTTCCCTTCCGAAAAAATGGGCAGTTGAGAATTACATTACAGTGGTAGAAAAGGGAAAGCTGTTCTCCTCCTTTTTAAACGGAATCCTGTATGCATCCTGCAGTGTGGTGATTATTGTTATTCTGGTATCGGCTGCCGCTTTTGTGATCTCCAGGAATCAAAAGGGGATCAACCGCTTTTTGTACTATTTTATTATTTCAGGCATTGCAGTCCCCATTAATAACGTGGCGCTGATGAAGGTCCTCCAGGTCCTCCATCTGGTAAATACACGGATTGGCATTATTCTTTTGTATGCTGCTATTAATATTCCTTTAAGTCTTTTTCTCTCCTTTGGATTCATAGCAACGATTCCCAGAGAGATTGATGAAGCAGCAGTCATTGACGGGTGCAGCCCCCGCCAGCTGTTTATAAGGGTTATAGTCCCGTTAATAAAGCCAATTATGTCAACGGTATTCGTTTTGGAATTTATGACGGTCTGGAACGATTTCACCATGCCGCTGTATTATTTAAATAATTCAAAAAAATGGCCTATGACCCTTGCAGTATACAGTTTTTTCGGAGCATTTGAAAATTCATGGAATCTGGTGGCAGCCGACATTATTTTAACACTGGCACCGGTGTTAATTGTATTCATATTAGGTCAGAAGTATATTGTCGGCGGTGTATCCGCTGGTTCGGTTAAGGGATAAACAACAGGAGGTTTTCATGGAAAGGCATGAGATTGATGAACTGGTAAAAGAGCTGACACTGGAAGAAAAAATAGAGATGATACACGGACAGGGAATTTTTCATACGGGCGGAGTAAAACGTCTGGATATTCCGCCTCTCTGGATGTCCGATGGACCGATGGGAGTGAGAAGAGAGCTTGAGGATGATAACTGGAACCCCAAAGGAACCACAGATGATTTTGTTTCCTTCCTGCCCTCTAATACCGCTCTTGCCTGTACCTGGAGCCGCAGACAGGCAGAGCGGATGGGCCGCGTTCTGGGAGCAGAGGCCAGGGGAAGGGGAAAAGATGTAATTCTGGCTCCCGGGATCAATATAATCCGCACTCCGCTTTGCGGACGTAACTTTGAATATATGAGTGAAGATCCATATCTGACAGCCCAACTGGCAGTTCCGTTAATAAAAGGAATCCAGGAAAATGATACAGCCGCCTGTGTGAAACATTTTGCAGTTAACAACCAGGAAACAAACCGCCTGTCAGTCAGCGTTAAGGTCAGTGAGCGGGCGCTGCGGGAAATCTATCTTCCAGGTTTTGAAGCAGCAGTAAAAGAAGGAAAATCGAAAACTATTATGGGCGCCTATAATAAATTACGGGGGCAGTTCTGCTGCCACAACCGGTATCTTCTTCGGGATATTCTCCGTAAGGAATGGGAGTTCGACGGAGCAGTGATTTCTGACTGGGGCGGTGTTCATGATACATTAGAAGCGGCTTTTGGCGGCCTTGATATTGAAATGTCCGTTACCAATGATTTTGATGATTATTTTATGGCAGTTCCTCTATACAAAAAGGTGTTGGCAAAGGAAGTGGATGAGGAGATTATTGATGAAAAGATCAGACACATTCTGAATTTAATGAACAGCCTGTCCATGCTTGGTGATAAACGGAAAACCAGGAGCCCGGGTGTATATAATGCTCCTGCTCACCGGGAAGCAATCCTGTCCTGCGCGGAAGAAGCGGTCGTTCTTCTGAAAAATGAAGAAAAAAGGCTTCCTCTGGTTCTGGCTGGAAAGAAGCGTCTGGCGGTGATCGGTGAAAATGCGGACGCACTTCATGCGCCTGGGGGCGGAAGTGCAGGCATCAAGGCATTGTATGAGATTTCTCCTTTGATGGGGCTTAAAATGGAGGCCGGCGGAAACATTGAGGTGGTATATGAACCTGGAGCAGGGGAAGATGGAGTGAAAAGAGCCGCAGCCCTGGCCGCGGAATGTGAAGATGTGATTGTCTTTTGCGGTCTGAACCATGAATATGATGTGGAAGGGCAGGATCGTAAAGATATGAAACTTCCTGCCGGACAGGAGGAGTTAATCTCGTCAGTGTTAAATGTCAATGATAATGCGGTTATTGCAGTTATGGCGGGATCACCGGTGGATTTGGAAGCTTTTGCAGACCGTGCAAAAGCCATTGTCTATACCAGCTACAATGGAATGGAGGGCGGACGGGCACTTGCCAGAGTTCTTCTTGGAAAAGGTAATCCTTCCGGAAAGCTGCCGTTTACGTTACCGAAGTGTCTGGAAGACTGCCCGGCCCATAAGCTGGGAGAATTTCCGGGCGGTGAAACGGTTGTTTACAGTGAAGGAGTATTTGTGGGATACCGTTACTTTGTTACAGAAGATGTTAAAGTACGATACTGTTTTGGTCATGGATTATCTTATGCTGAGTACGTGTATGAGGATCTTAGAGTCGAAAAAACCAGTCATGGCTTCTCTGTAAAAGCAGATGTACAAAACTGCGGGAAACGGGCTGGTCTTGAAACTATTCAGATTTATGTCAGGGCTGCAGGAAAGAATGTGAAGAGACCTGTCATGGAACTGCGGGGATTTGATAAAATATCATTAGAGCCTGGAGAAAGAAAGACACTTGCTTTCTGTTTAGCTGAAAAGGCTTTTTCTTATTACAATGAAGAGCAGAATTGTTATATTGTACCTGATGATGAATATGAGATTTGTGTGGGAAGTTCTGTTTCTGATATACGCTTAAGACAGTGCGTAGAGGTTGGTGAATGCATATTAGAGACAGAAAAAGTTGGTATGTAATGAACTGATTAATTAGGCAAGGAGAACAGATATGAAATTCACCAGTGGATTTTGGAAGGTAAAAGATGAAATTACGCCCCTTTATGCTGTTGAATATGCAGGCAGCCGGATAAATGGAGGAGAATTAACGGTTTATGCTCCGGGGAAAAATATAAAAAGCAGGGGAGACATTCTGAACCTGGGGATGCTGACAATCCGTATTACCAGTCCCATGGAAGATGTGGTGAAAGTTTCCGTATCCCATTTTGAAGGGCTGATTGACCAGGGACCATTTACAGCGGTTTTGGAATGCAATCCAAGGGTAAGCATTGTTGAATCAGAGGAAGATATCGTTTTTCAAACAGGACGCACCAAAGCTGTTATTGACAAACGGCCTGATTCCTGGGGCATCCGATTTTATGACGGAGACAGGGAGCTGACCAGTACCGGTTTTAAAAATATGGCTTATATGAAAAACCGGGAAAATGGAAAATGCTATATGGTTGAACAGCTTGCTCTTGATGTGGGAGAATGTGTTTACGGAATGGGTGAGAGGTTTACACCTTTTGTAAAGAATGGGCAGATCGTGGAAATGTGGAACGAGGACGGAGGGACCGCCAGCGAAATCGCCTATAAGAATATCCCGTTTTATATGACGAATAAGGGATATGGCGTTCTGGTCAGTGACCCGGGAGATGTATCCTATGAGGTTGCCAGCGAGAAGGTGGAGCGTGTCCAGTTTTCGTTAGAGGGAGAGCGGCTGGATTATTATATCATGAATGGTCATACACCCAAAGGTACCATTAAAAAATATACGGAATTAACGGGAAAACCGTCTCTCCCTCCGGCCTGGTCCTTTGGTCTATGGCTGACCACTTCGTTTACTACGGATTATGATGAGGATACCACATCTGGTTTTATAGATGGAATGGCGGAGCGGGATATTCCTCTGCAGGTCTTTCATTTTGACTGTTTCTGGATGGAGGCGTATGAGTGGTGTAATTTTACCTGGGATGCGAAAACATTTCCCGATCCTGTTGGAATGCTGAAACGTTACCATGAAAAAGGGCTGAAGATCTGCGTTTGGATCAATCCGTATATCGCTCAGAAGTCGTCTCTGTTTCAGGAAGGAATGGAGAAAGGATATCTAATCAGGAAGAAAAGCGGGGCGGTATGGCAGACCGATATGTGGCAGGCCGGTATGGGAGTGGTTGATTTTACCAACCCTGACGCAGCGGCCTGGTATCAGGAAAAGCTTAAAATGCTTCTGGATATGGGAGTGGATTGTTTTAAGACAGATTTTGGTGAGCGGATACCGGTGAAGGATATTGCATATCACGATGGCTCTGATCCGGTAAAAATGCATAATTATTATACATATCTATATAACAAGACTGTTTTTGATCTGCTTGAGAGGGAGCGGGGAGAAGGGGAGGCTGTTTTATTTGCCCGTTCTGCTGCGGCAGGCGGTCAGAAGTTTCCGGTTCACTGGGGCGGTGACTGTTCTGCATCTTATCCGTCAATGGCAGAGACTCTTCGCAGCGGCCTGTCTCTGGCCTGTTCCGGATTTGGATTCTGGAGCCATGATATCGGTGGATTCGAAAGTACGGCAACAGCCGATGTATACAAACGCTGGTGCCAGTTTGGACTCTTAAGTTCTCACAGCCGCCTTCATGGATCCTCTTCTTACCGGGTTCCCTGGCTGTTTGATGAGGAAGCCTGTGATGTGCTCCGGAAGTTCGTTAAGCTGAAATGCAGCCTGATGCCTTATTTATACAGACAGGCAGCTGCGGCACATGAGGAGGGAATTCCAGTCATGCGTCCCATGTTTATGGAGTTTCCGGAGGACCGGGCATGTGAGACTCTAGACAGACAGTATATGCTGGGTGACAGCCTTCTGGTGGCACCGGTTTTCAAAGAATCGGGTGAAGTGGAATACTATGTGCCGGATGGAATATGGGTGAATCTGCTGAGTGAAAAAGTGATTGAGGGAGGACGCTGGAAGAAGGAGACCTTTGATTATTACAGCCTGCCGGTTTTGGTAAGACAAAACAGTGTTTTAGCTGTTGGCAGCTGCAACAGCAGAACAGATTATGATTTTTGTGACGGTGTTACGTTCTGGCTGTCTGTATTTGAGGACGGGGGAATTGGCGAAACTTCAGTTACCGATTTAAAGGGCAGAGTTGTGATGAGCATAAAAGCGATACGGGAAGCAGATGTGATCAGGCTTTATGTGGAAGGAGGAAACGGAAACTTTAGTTACAGGGTTCTGGGTGAGCAGGAGGTAAAGGTTATTTTGGTCCCTTCCCATCCATTGTAAATTCTTATGTCTGGTGATAATAATTACTGTATAATTTAACTGGTACTGTCAAAAAATCCCTCCTGTTGCAGGGGGGATTTTTACGCGCAAAGCAACTGCAAGGTGCACCGTAATAATTGAATTATTCATCAAAAAAAGCGTCGTCATATTCTTTCATTTCTTTAGTCACTTCTATATCAGTACGCTGGTGGGCTGCATTAGTGAGAAGGTGCCTGCTATTTTCTTCTTCCATAAGCTGTACCTGGTAAAGACTTTTGCTGTAATCAATTACTTTCCTCTTATTCACATGGTTTAGTTTTATATAATGGTTAAATAATTCATCATCATATGAATGGATGCGGATATCATGTTCATTTGCACCAGAAGCCAGGACTCTTTCCATAGGTACATCAAAACCCATAAGCCAGGCTTCACTTACATCGAGAGCCTTACCCAGAACAAATAATTTTTTCTGGTTAGGTTCTGTTTTACCTGAACAATATTGGCTGATATCGGATTTATTCATCTTAACATCATACATATTACAAAAAGGAATTGCCAGATTTAATATGTCGGTCTGGCGTAAATTTCTATCTGTCATAATCTTTTTTAAGCGGATAGCTGTGTTTTCATTTTCCATTTTTCATACCGCCTTTCTTTACATAATATATCATATGTTAAGTAATAGTTCAATATAACAATCACGAAAGTTAAAAATATTGAACTTTATGTTGACAGAAGAAATACACGATGATATGATACAAATAGTTAAAAGTATTGAACTATATCAAAAAAGGAGAATAACCAGATAACCGAATGACATCCTAGACAGTTGCCTTAAATGCGTACATACAACATTAATAAATGATGGAGGTTGTATTGGAATTATTTTTTTATTCAGAGAGTTCAAAATATTGAACTGTCTGAAACGATAGCAGAAAATCTAATTCTGATTATATTGTTTTTGATCAACAGAGTTGTGCATGAAAATAAAGATATTAGGGAGGAAGAAAAAATGGGAAATGTAAGACCATTAAACTATAGCAAATATGGAATTAGTAAAAACCGTTTCTGGGAATTGTATTTTTGGTGTCTCCAGTACGGAGAATGGAAAGAGGAACTTAAGTATAAAACAGATACACTAAAATCTATGAGCTTAACGGGCATGCCATCTGGTCATAATCCGGCAGATGTTACACAGCAGCTGGCAATCAGAAGGGTGATGCTGGAACAGAACTGCCGGCTGATAGAACAGACGGCTATAGAAACAGATCCGGATATTTATAAATATATACTGAAAGCGGTGACAGAGGAAGAAATTACTTATGAATATTTGAGAATGATGATGGAGATTCCCTGCAGCCATAATACATATTATGACAGACGCCGTAAGTTCTACTGGCTGCTTGACAAAAGAAAAAAATAAAGTTGGTAATCACGGGACAAATCACCATGCTATATTAGTAGTATGAAAAAGGGTTTCCTGATAGGAGACTCTTTTTTATTAGGAATTCGCTGCCTGATAAGAAACGATAAATGGAAGGGGGAAAGGATCAGTATGATTGTTTTAAGCCACTGGAAACTATAGAATCGAATGAAGGAGGAATTAAAAATGCCGAAAGCAAAAGACGCAGAAAAAATGGTCAAAGAGCCGGTAAAATTTAAACGGGAGGCACTTCTTGCAAGCAAAGAGCTTTCCAAATATCAACCGGATTTCGCGGAGGTACTCCTTACAAAAACGGAGTATACTCTGGAAGAAGCACAGGAAATTCTTAACAAATTTTTTGAATATAAGGAGGAAAAGTAAATGGCTGGAGGAACATGGACATCACAAAGTAAAAAGCAGCCTGGTGTTTACATAAATGTAAAATCAAGCATGGAGCAGTCTGTTAAAGTAGGGGACCGGGGAATTGTTGCAATCTGCGAACCATTGTCATGGGGACCGGAAGGAGATCTTATGACGATCAATGCAGGGGATGATTTTACCCCATACATTGGATACACTTCAACCAGTGCCTATGCATTGTTTTTAAGAGAGATTTTTAAAGGAAGTGAACGCACAAGCGGACCGGCAAAGGTTCTGCTTTACCGCCCGGCTGCGGAAGGCGCGGCAAAGGCAGTGGCCGTCATTGGTGAGCTTACTGTTACTGCAAGATATAATGGTGTGCGCGGAAATGACATTTCCGTTTCACTTACGGAAGATCCGGATCAGGCAGGAAGCTATATGGTACGGACCATTGTGGAGGGATCTGTAAAAAATACTCAGACGGGAAAGACTGCTTCTGATTTAAAAGGGAATGACTGGGTCTTATTTTCAGGAACTGGTAATCTGACAGCTGCAGCTGGGACTTCTTTAACAGGAGGAAGCAATGGTACAGTAAAAAATGCAGAGTATTCCACGTTTTTAACCGTACTGGAATCCCGGAATTTTCAGATTCTGATCTATGACGGCGCCGACAGCACGATTAAGGAAGCATATACAGCTTTTATTAAACGGATGCGGGAAAATTCAGGAAAGAAGTGTCAGGCAGTGATGTCAGGCGCTGAAAGTGACACTGAGGCTGTCATCTCTGTTAAAAACGGTGTGATGCTTTCAGATGGAACCATACTTACACCTCAGAAGACGACCTGGTGGGTTGGCGGCGCGCAGGCAGGAGCGAAATATACTGAATCACTGGTTTATGCACAATATCCCAATGCAGCAGAAGTATCGCCGCGCCTGACATCAGCGGAAATTGATGAAGCACTGGAAAAGGGGCAGATCGTATTTTTTGAAGAATTCGGTTCTGTTAAGATCATGTCAGATATTAACACACTGACTTCTTACACGGCAAACAAAGGAGAAGCATTCAGTTTCAATCAGGTGATTCGGACCGCAGACACACTTGCAAGCGATATTTATAAGAATTTCTCACAGAACTATGTTGGGAAAACCCAGAATAATGCGACAGGCAGAGATTTACTCAAGTCCTGGATTGTCGGGTATTTAAATGAGATCCAGGCCAACGGAGGAATTCAGAACTTTGAGTCCGATGATGTGACAATAGAAGCGGGAAATGAACTGAATTCGGTTGTAATAACACTTGCAATTCAGCCGGTAGCTGCAGTGGAAAAAATTTATATCACAGCAACCCTGACAGATTAAGAGGAGGTAAATTATGAGCTTTTTATTAGAACGCGATGCTTTAAACGGAAAGGCCGGAAGAGCCTTTGCAGTAATTGACGGACGCAATGTGGAAATGTTCGGATTAAAGAAAATTCAGGCAGATGCAGAGTTTCAGGAATCTGATTTTAAGGTGGTTGGAACCAATCTGGTGCAGAAAAAGACATCAGGTGTGTCGCTTACCGGTTCCGCCACGGTATATTATGGTACGCCGGAATTTTTAAACATGCTGAAAACTTATTTAAAGACAGGAGCACTTCCGTACTTTACAATTCAAATTACCAATGAAGATGAAGGAAGTTCCATCGGCAGCCAGACGGTAGCTCTTTATAATGTAAAACTTCAGAAGCTTCCCATTGCCATGCTGGATGCAGATACAGAGTTTTTAACTATGGATATCGCTTTCAGCTTTACAAATGTAGAAGTATTAAACGCATTTTCAACCCCGGTACAGCTGGGAGAATAGGAGGATTTATGAGTGCATTAAAAGCATTTTTGCAGCCATCAGTAGAGGGAGTAACCAAAGAGGTAATTATTTCAGAACGCTTTAAGGGGGAGGATGGAAAGCCTGTTCCATTCGTGATCAAAGCCATTTCCCAAAAGGAAAATGAGAAGCTTGCCCGTATGAGCCGAAAAACAGCAAAGGTAGATGGAGTCCCGGTTGAAAAAACAGACAGCATTCTTTATACCAGAAGACTGATTCTTGCATGTGTACAGGAGCCGGATTTCAGTGATCAGGAAATGTGTAAATATTACGGAACTGAAGATCCGCTTGAGGTTCCTTCCCAGATGCTGAGTGTGGGAGAATATAACCGTTTATCCAATGCGATCCTGGAATTAAATGACATGAAGAGCATGGGAGAGAAAATTGAAGAAGCAAAAAACTCTTAAACGGGGGAGATATGGACGTGCAGTTGGCTTACTACATGTTTGTTAACCACGGCCGCTTCCCCGGGGAAGTTGCCAGGCTTCCGGAAAACGATAAAATATTAATGTTCCAGATGGCGGTAAAAGAAATTAAAAGCCGGCCAAAGAAGTAAAGGAGGAACGATGGGAAAGATAACAGGAGAATTAGTAATCAGTGATCAGTTCAGTGAATCTTTTTCCAGGTTCATTGACCTTGGAAATTCTTCGGTGGAACAATTGGGGCGAATCAGTCAGGCTGCGGTAAAAACCGAAATGACCATGCGACGTTCCATCGGTGGAGCGGCCGGTGCAATAATCGGAAATATGAGGCAGTCAAGCAGTGAGACAGTAATGCAGTTGGATCGCATTACTGCCTCAATTGAGAAAATGGGAGAAGATTCCCAATTTGTGGCAATTCAGGGTATGAATGAGATCAATGAGAGCATAAAAAAGGTGGTTGAGAACACAACAAAAGCCGAGAGTAAGCAGGATAAATACAATAAAAAGATAAAGCAGGCTGAAGAATTCGGCAGTAAACTAATGTCTACAATTAAGAAAATCGGATCGTTTGGGGTTACTGCAGGGAAGGGATTGCTTGGACTTTCAGATGAAATGTCTCAATCAAATACGCGGATAAACTCTATGAATAAAAGTTTTCAGCCCGCTGGAAATTCATCAGTAGTGGGGGATGGAGCTGTCAGCAATAATCTGGAAGAAACCAACCGGGTACAGGAATTAATATATCAATCCGCCCAGCGGACCAGAATGAGCTATCTTGGAACTGCAGATGCAGTTACTGCATTGGCAAAGGGAGCGGGTGATGCTTTTTCCAGCAGCGATGAAGTTGTTGCATTTGCAGAAAATATGAACAAGCAGCTTAAGTCAGCGGGGGCCAGTCAGCAGGATGCGGCCTCTGCATCTGAGCAGCTGACTAATGCATTAGGCTCCGGTGTACTTACCAGTGAACAATTCAATGCTGTCGCCAATACTGCTCCCAATATTATTCAGACAATCGCTGATTCTATGGGAAAGCCTGTAGAAGAAGTCAGGAGTCTGGCTGCTGAAGGAAAGGTTACAGCAGATATTGTAAAAAATGCCATGCTGGGCGCAACAGACAACATTAATGAAGAGTTTAAGAATGTGCCGATGACATGGTCAGATGCTTGGGGATTAATACAAAATGCGGCCACGTATTCCCTGGGCGGGGTTGCAGAGAAGATTAATGAATTTTTAAACAGTGATACGGCACAGAAAGCACTTGGGGGAATCGTAGGGGCAATTGATATTATGGCTGATGTGGCAGAAGGTGCAGTTGGATTGCTGACGGCGGGGGCAGGGTTTATTGTAGATAACTGGAGTAATGTGTACCCTGTACTCATTGGTATTGGGGCGGCTTTTGCAGCTGCCGGAGTTGTTGGTATGATTTCCGGGTTGGGGGCTGCAGTGGCATGGCTAAGTGTTGTATGGCCTTTCATTTTAATTGGTGCACTTGTTGCCATTCTTATTCTGGCGCTAACTAATGCAGGTGTAACCTTTGAACAGATTGGCCAGGTTGCAGGCGCTGCGTTTGGATTTATTTATGCAGTAGGATATAATTTAATAGCTGATCTGTGGAATTTAATAGCTGTATTTGCTGAGTTTTTTGCAAATGTGTTTAATGATCCAGCTGCAGCAATTGATCGTCTTATGTTTGGACTGTTTGATACCATTCTCGGAGTAGTAGAGACGGTTGCAAATGCAATTGATGCTATCTGTAAGACAGATATGTCAGGTGCTGTATCTGGTTTCAGGAGTATGCTAAGTGGGCTGACTGACGATGTATACGGGGAACAGGCGGTAACAATAAAGCGCATGACGAAACTCGATACAGGAAATACGACTGACCGTGCCAGTACTTTCTGGGGCAATGCTGGGAATAAAATGGATAATATGAATATCAGTCAGGATAATGTGTTATCAAAATTTACAGATTCAATGGGAGGAAACAAAGACGGATACGAATCCATGACTGAAAACATAAAGAACATGGATAACATGGGAAATGTGGGAAATGTAGAGAAGGTTGGCAGCGTGGAAAAAATCAATCAGGATGTAAACATTGCTGATGAAAATATTAAGCTTCTCAGAGATTTATCAGAGCGGCAGTATGTAGCCCTTGTTAATCTGACAGTGCCCCAGACCAATGCGACTGTCAACCAGACTGTACATGGCGGCGGAGGATCTGATGTAGATTCCATAGTGGGTGCACTCAATAATTTTCTTGGAGTACAGCAGTCAGTCAGCAGCAACGTATTAGTAACTTAGGAGGAATTATGCGGAATAGATATAAATTTTTTGCAGATATAGGTGGAGACACCATAGAATTTCCTGTCAATCCAAAAGAGTATACCATTTCATATCCAGCCGATCATAAAACCTATGATATATTGGATATAGGTGAAATCATAGTTCCCAGGCTGCCTTCTTTAATGGAGGTGTCCTGGGACTCTTATTTTCCGGGAAACGGTGATGATCCGCTGATATACGGACATGACCGGATGGAGCCGGGGGACTATGTGGAAGCCATAAAGGATGCCATGGATAATCAGGAAATATGTGATCTTGTTATAAGCCGGTATGATGCAGGCGGAAGCAGGATGTATGATACCAATATCAGTGCAGTGATTGCAGATTTTGAAACAACGGAAAAAGGCGGGGAAGCAGGAGACGTATACTACAAGATAAAGTTTAAGGAATACCGGAATTACGCGCCTATAAAAATACCCCTGCAAGATAATAAGAATACAGACAGTCCTGCCACTTTTGAAGATTCACAAAGAGCCGTGTCCCCTGCGTTGGAATTAAGGGTAGGTGCCGCTGTTATCGCAAATGGCACCTACTACAGCAGCAGTTATGGGGATAAGCCGACTGGTACGGCTAATAACTTATCTACCGTAGTCTCAAGGATTATTCCAGATGCTTCCAGACCTTATCCAATACTGATCGGGGGAAGCCGTGGCTGGATTAAGGCAGATCAGCTGCAGGTGACCGGATGAGTTATAAGCTTCTGGTTTTGAATACTGAAACCAACACCTTATTTGATTATGCCCCTGTGACCGAAAGCGTCACTTATACAACCAACAGAAACGGAAGTGCCGGTACACTGGCATTTACTTTACTTAAAAACCAATCTTTTAACCTTACAGAAGGCGCCAGAGTCCAATTCTATGTTGATGGGAAAGGAATCTTCCAGGGATTTATTTTTGTAATTGAGGAAACCCGCTGGGGAGAAATATCAGTTACGGCATATGACCAGCTGCGTTACTTAAAATGCAATGCCAGCTACAGTTTTATAGAAAAAACTCTTGGGGAAATCATTCAGCAGATTGCAACGGATATGGAACTTAAAACGGGAGTTCTGGAAGATACCGGACACTCGTTTGATAAGCTGACAAAGGAGAACACTTCATGTCTGGATATAATTGAATACGGGCTTATGTTAACTCAGTATAAAACTGGAAAAACGTTTGTATTTTATGATGATTTTGGAAAGCTATGCCTTAGGGAATCCCAGAACATGAAATCAGATATTCTGATTGGAGATGGAAGCATTATAACTGATTATACCTATAAATCAGATATTGATACAGATACGTATAATCAGGTGAAGCTGTTAAAATCAAATAAGGATACCGGTCAGATAGAAACTTATATATTTAAAGATCAGACAACAGTAAAAAAATGGGGTTTACTTCAGAATTTTGTTAAAGTGGATGAGAACCTAAACGAGGCCCAGATCATTGACCAGGGAAATATTATGATGGCCTATTATGACCGGGTATTAAAAACAATAACCATAAACGGTGTAGGCGGAGCACCGGATTTAAAAGCAGGCGCAATGGCTTACTTCAAACTTAAGGATGTACCAGAGCTGAAAAACAGGTACTTGTTAATTCTGGATAAAGTTAAGCACGCCTTTTCCGCTGGGGAACATACTATAAACCTGGAAGCCAGGATTGTTGACAAAGATAAGGAGGTTTATTTGCGTGGAATTAATTGAAAGACTGCAGTCTATTATTATTGATACTACAAGAGCGCTGGATTTACTTGATACGGGCTATGCGACCGTAATATCGGCCTCGCCTCTTACACTTTGTATTGAGGCAACTAGATTAAATATTACCGAACCGGTGGCAGTACTGACAGATAATGTACGATACAGGGCTTTTACCGTTCAGGGAGAAACTGTAGTGATAAATAAAGGTTTGGAACCAGGAGATAAGGTTTTGTTCTTAAAAGCTAACTCCGGTCAGAACTACATAGTAATTTCGAAAGCGTAGGTGAAGAAGTAATATGGCGACATTGCCGGATTCATCAAGTGCATTGTTTTATGAAAGCGAGAAGAGGGAATACCCTGCGGATACATATCTGGTTGACAAAGGAACTGGGACAATCAGAAAAATGGGACATGGTCTGGAGGCTATGAAACAGGCGGCTGATATTATATTGAATGTGGAACGGTATGAATACCAGATCTATTCATCAAATTTTGGCAGAGAGTTAAAAAAACTGGTGGGCAAGCCGCCGGAATATGTGGCAAGTATGTTGAAACGGCGGATCAGAGAGGCATTTTCCATGGATTACCGGTTCTTGTCAGTGGATAACTTTGTCTTTGAAACAACTGATACAGGTACAATAAAATGCGGTTTTCAAATAAAGACCGCATACGGTACCCTTTCTGAGGAGGTGGAAATTTGATTGATTTTAGTAATAAAACTTATGGAAATATATTAAGCAGGCAGCTAAAGCGTGTACCCGATACCATAGATAAGAGAGAGGGGTCTATGATTCAAACCGCTCTCGGACCGGAAAGCTGGTATATGGAGGGCTTGTATCTTGATCTGGACTCTGTACAGAAGAATGCTTACGCTGAAACCGCAGGAGGTGATTTTCTGGATTTACTGGTGGCAGAGCGGGGGATTGAAAGAAAAGCTTCTGCTTATGCGGTCAAAAAGGGTGTATTTAACAGAACGGTTCCCATTGGTTCCCGTTTCTCCGCCATTACCGGTGATGGATATCTGACTTATCAGGTTACAGAATTCATTGGCCAGACAGAGGCCGGTTATACATATAAAATGAAATGTGAAACTGCCGGAGAAATAGGAAATAATTACACGGGTCAGATGATAGCAATAGATTATGTTACCGGATTGACTTCTGCAGAGCTTACTGAACTTTTATTAGCAGGAACGGAAGAAGAAAAGGATAGTTCTTTGCGGGAACGGTATCTGGCGACTTTTGATGTGGCTTCATTTGGAGGTAATATAGCTTCTTACCGCAATGCGATTCTTGCCATAGACGGAGTAGGAGAAGTACAGGTCTATCCAGCATGGAAGGGAGGCGGAACTGTTCTATGCAGCATTCTTGACGGTAATCTGCGCCCAGCTGGCAGGGAACTGATTCATGCTGTTCAAGAGACCATTTGTCCTTTGGACGAAGGGGGATCAGAGCCTTCGGCAAGTGGTTATGGACTGGCTCCCATCGGGGCTGCAGTCATGGTTGGAACCGGATCCGAGCTGGAACTGGATATTTCTCTCTCTGTTCAATTTCTTAATACTGTACCGGATGGTGGTTCAGGCTATAAAAGTCAGATAGAAAATAAGATAGAGCAATATCTTAAGTCAGTCCGGCAGTCTTGGGGAACCATGGTGAAAAGCCAGAAAATAGAATACGTTGTAACTGTGTATATATCCAGAATAATTTATGCAATTCTGGATATTCCAGAGGTAGTAAATGTAACTGAAGTATTAATAAATGGATCAGCATCTGATGTGGTATGCAGGGAAGATTCCTCACTGCAGCAGGTGCCAATATTAGGGATGGTGACGGTAAATGGCAGTTGATTTAAAAATGCTTCTTCCGGAATGGTTTCATAACGTAGTGGAGTTCAATGAATTGCTGGAGACGGAGGCTGCAGAACTGGAAGAGGCAGAAAACAATATTCGTTCTGTGAGAAACAATTGTTATATCCAGACTGCTGATGAAGCTACTATTTTGCTGTTAGAAAAAAGGTTTGGAATTGTTTATCAGGGAGAAAGTCTGGACTTCAGAAGAAGCCGTATCATGCAAAGGTATAATACTGTAGTTCCCTTTACTGTTGGATTTTTAAAGGACCGTCTGGCAGAGCTTTATGGAACTGATGGTTATGAGATTGTGGTTGATGGTAAAAAAAGTTTACTTAATATTAAAATCACCTCAGACCGATATGGGGCAGTCAATCTTCTTTATAATCTTCTGTGGGATATTTTACCTGCACATATGCAGATTACAGCCAGTCAGGTAAATACAAAGAATCTAACGGGCGCTTTTAGCCAGGGAGCAACGGTGAGTAGAACGAAAGTAATAACAATATAAGGAGGTTTTATGGGACAATATAATAAAGCAGTTTTGACAGCTGCTGGTGAAAATTTAATTGCACGGGCTTTGGCGGGAGAAATTAAGCTTAGTATTACCAAGGCAAAAACATCAGATTATGCGTATCCGGGCAGTACAGATTTAAAAAGTCAGACGGATATGCAGGGAATCAGGCAAACAGTCCATGATCCTGAAACAACAGTGCTTAATGAAACGATGATTCAAACCAGGGTGCTGTTTAGTAATGAAGAAATTGCGTCTACCTACTACATTCATAACATTGGTTTATATGCCGTGGACGGGACCGAAGAGGTCCTTTTTTGTATTGTGATAGCAGAGACGCCGGATGAGATGCCACAGTATAATGGGGTGGCGTCCACATCTTATATTTATAATATTCAGAATGTGGTGCAGGATGCAGTTGAGCTAAATATTATTGTAAATCCTTCGGGTACAGCTACAATTCAGGATGTATTGGAAAGGGTGGATGCATCTGGAGGGGATATTTCAGAAACAGTTATTAAGACTCTGGATAATATAGGGGATAAGTATCCGATACCAACTACAGGGGAGAATGTTAAGCGCTTTTTTGGAAAAGTGCTGACATTTCTCAGAAACATAAGACCTCTAACTGGCGATATTACTTTTTATGTATCTGCAAATACGGGATCTGACATAACAGGTGACGGAAGCAAGGATAAACCGTTTAAAACAATCCAACAAGCTATTAATATAGTACCTAAGGATCTTGGCAGTCATGAGTGTACAATAAAAGTAGAAGATGGCATTTATGATGAAGAATTGGTTATAATGGGTTTTCATAGTGGTGCACTTAGGCTGTACAGTACACATGTAAATACAATTTCAGATAATTGCAAAGTATCATATATATTGTGTTCTCAGAATGCTTCATATGTATTTATTACTGGATTTAATATTACAACTATAACTCGAACTGGAATAGATTCATATAATAACAAAGCCATCATAGTCGATTATTGTAAGATGGTTGGTAATGCACCTGCTTTTACGGGCATGTATTTTGCAGAAAGTGATTTTCAAGTATATCATAGCGTTGTATCCAATAGGGCCAATGCTGTGCACGCATATAAAAGTAATGGCAACTCTGGTTGGTGGGGTACTACTTCTGGAAATAGTATTGGTATCTATGCTATGATTGGTTCTACTATTAAAATAATGGGAACACAACCACAGGGAACAATATCAAGAAAAATCGAGACTGGTGGCACCATCTTTTATGAAAATGGTACTCAGATCATGCTTATCACATCTGGTTTATCATGTACATGGGGAGTGATCTATGAGGGATATATAAGGCATGGTAATTCAAATGGGGCTGCAATGGTGACTATACAATGCAGAGTGGCTGTATCAACACCACTGTTAGGAGGAGGCACTTATTATGTAAATGGTTTTCCACCGCTGGCTATTAGTGGAAGTGCTGTTGCTGTTACGGTACACGATACATATAATTTAGCTTACTGCCAGCTTAATGATAATGGAAGTATACAGTTCAATATAGTAAATTCAGTACCTGCGGGCAACTATTTTGTATTTAACTGTACTTATTTAACAACATCATAAAGGAAGGCTTGATATGAATAACGAAGCAATCAAAGTAGGCGTAGCCACTTATAACGTTGCAAATGGCAGTTGCAGTCTGCACCTGTTTGACGGCGGGACAGCAACAGTAGATCAATGGCTTAACTGCCAAGGTAGTGGACCATCTGCATGGTCCATAATGTGGTAGATGAGAATCAAATATATGAATAATATTTTAGCCATTACGATAAATGTAATAGTTGAAATATCATGATATACGGACCTGGGCGATCCCAGGTCCTTTTCGCGTGACAAGGAAATGAATCAATGGTATGATAATTTTAAGGATGTAGTTGTCCGGTAGATAATAACCTAAAGGAGAAACTATGGATTTCAGAAAAACGTTTGACACAATCCCGGAACAATTTGATAAATGGAGACCAAGGTATTGCGAGGAACTATATACCGAAATAATCACCTCGGCAAATCTCGGACCCCACAAAACCGCCTTAGAAATCGGACCAGGGACAGGCCAGGCCACAGAGCCTTTCCTGAAAACGGGCTGTGACTATCTGGCAATCGAGCTGGGGGAGCATTTTGCAGCGTTCATGGAGAACAAGTTTGGTGCTTACCACAATTTCCATATTGTGAATGATGACTTTGAGACTTATAATTTCCAAACACAGAATTTTGATCTTGTGTATTCTGCTGCAACTATACAATGGATACCGGAAAACATTGGATTTCCCAAAGTATATAATCTTCTAAAGCCTGGCGGCACCTTTGCCATGTTCATGACATATTCGGATTATAAAAGCGGGAACGAAGATCTGTATGAACAAATGCAGGAAGTATACAGAAAGCATTTTTGTGTGGAAACAAAGTATACATGCAGATTGGACTACGAACATGTTCTCAATTACGGATTTGCTGGCTTGAATTACCTGGAATGGAAAAAGGAAAGAGTTTTAAATGCGGACGAATATGTGGATTACTTAGCTGGCACCCAGGTGGAGCACATAACTTTAAAGGAACCCTATAAAACCAGGTTTTATGAGGGAATCAGGAAAGCTGTTATGAATGCTGGAAACAAGATAAGAATTATTGATACAATTGCATTATACATAACAAAGAAGCCTGATTTAAATACCAGTTCATTATAATAGGTAAAGACACGGATTTCCTTTTTGGAAGTCCGTTTTTTCTTTGTACCGGATCAGGATAGTCCTGTTTTGATAATATTGGCATTCCGGTTAATAATAATTATGAAAATTTTTTAACGGAATAAGACATTGCTTTTGCTGCAATAAAATATTATAATACATAGCTATTCTACTTCATATTTAAGAATCCACTACAAAGGAGGCAAGCATGGTACAACATGTAAAAAACATATTAAAAATATTCGCGGGCGATTTAAAACATATATTTTTAAATCCGGTGGCGACGCTGATTGCCCTTGGACTGACACTGCTCCCTGCCTTATATGCATGGTTCAATATAGCTGCAAGCTGGGACCCCTATGCAAACACAAAGGGGTTAAAGGTTGCGGTTGTCAATCTGGATGAAGGAGCATCCATTGACAGTATTTTTGATTCTGATATTGATGATTCTGCTATTAACATAGGAGAGATGATCCTTGACGAGTTGAGGAAAAACGATAAAATCGGCTGGCAGTTTGTGGATAAAGAAGAAGCCATGGATGGAGTGGAGTCCGGGAAATTTTATGCCGCGGTCATTGTCCCTGAGGACTTCAGCCAAAAGATATCCAGCGTTCTGACCTCTCATATTGAGCGGCCGGTATTGCAGTATTATGTAAATGAGAAAAAGAATGCCGTTGCAACGAAGATTACCGGAAAAGGTGTGGAAAGCGTGCAGCAGCAGATAAATGAAACATTTATCAGTTCTGCCTCCAGAGTGATGGGGAAACTGGTTAATGGATATTCCGATGACTGGAGCAGCCGCAAAGATACGGACAGAGGTGATGCGGTCAGCTCACTGAACGAGATTAAGAACAGTTTAAACCAGCTCACTGATACCATCAGCATGCTAAAAGCAACCCTTCATACAGTGAGCAGCTTAAATGACGGAGTTAAGGGAACCCTGCCCGATGTAAACAAGATGATAAATTCAGGAGAAGACACGGCCCAAAGTGCCAGAACCCTGGTTGATTCAACAAGGGGAATGTCTGATATTGTTACGGGCGGAGTGGAAGATACCCTGGATCAGATTACACAGATCGAGGAGACAGTCTATGAAACCTTTAATGTGCTGGGAGATGTATCCGATACATCTGCTGATGCAGCGATCAACACCTTAAAAGCCATGGAAAGTTTAACTTCGGGTATGATCAGCCAGTTAAACAGCTTCAGCACGCTTTTAGGCGATATCAACAGCAAACTTCCTGTTAAGTTGACAGATGTTGCCCAGATCCAGCAGGAGATCGGAACTGCAGTAAAACAGCAGCAGGATCTTTTAACGAAACTTCAGTCAGCGGAAAAGACTGTGAAAGAGACGAGAAAATTACCTGGTGATATAAAAGATGACATCGGGGACAGTCTTTCTCTGGCCTATAATTCAATTTCTGATATTCATAATTACTATACAGGAAAGGTTGAGGTGCCGTTAAAGGACAGTCTTGACAAAACCTACGATGCCCTTGGCACCACCGCAGGAGCACTTGGCAGCATCGGAAATCTGGTAGGACAGATTGATACCACACTTACCAGTGTCAATACATCGTCTCAAAGTCTGATTGAGGCTTTGGACAGCGCTCTCAATCTGATTCAGAAGAGCCAGGAGCGGGTCGATGACATGATTACAGACGTGAATAAGGTTGCAGATAATAAACAGCTGAATAAAATAATGGATATTATGAAGAATGATCCGGAACAGTTCAGTGATTTTATGATGAAACCTACGGATATGCAGACAAATAAAGTATACCCGGTAGAAAACTATGGTTCTGCCATGGCTCCTTTCTATACCATACTTGCTATCTGGGTAGGAGGGCTGATTCTGGTGGCACTGCTGAAAACAAAAGTGGAACCATCCCGTTCCCAGGGGCTGAAGCTTTATGAAACGTATTTCGGCAGATATCTTACGTTTATGCTTTTCGGAATTATGCAGGCACTGGTGGTATCCCTGGGAGATCTTTATATGCTGAAGATTCAGTGCTTAGAACCCGGAAAATTTGTGCTGGCTGCAGTCATAGCAAGCATTATATTTACAAATATTACATTTTCCATGACAGTTTCCTTTGGAGACGTAGGAAAAGCAATTGTTGTGGTTTTTATGGTTATACAGGTAGCTGGGTCCGGGGGTACGTTCCCCATTCAGGTAACGCCAAAATTTTTTCAGATGGTAAATCCCCTGCTTCCATTTACCCACTTAATCAATGCCATGAGGGAGTGTGTGGGAGGAATTTATGAAAATGCTTACTGGATTGATATCAGGAATGTTCTGGTGTACATTCCGCTCTCCCTGCTGGTGGGAATTGTATTGAGGAAGAAGGTGCTTGAACTTAATGAATTTTTTGAAGAAAAACTCAGCCAGACCGGCATTATGTAATAATAAGAAAAAACTGCTTATCTGGACAGCAGGAATCGTGGCTGTCATTGTTCTTGCAGCTGCAGGATGGCATTATCTTCCTATCTATTATGCCAGATTTTATCTGGCCCGCTCTGCACTCCAGACACAGGGGATCTTAAAGGAACTCTGGGGAAATGAAAAGGGAGAGGGAGATGCTTACGAGGATTCCGTCAAGCTGGTTGCAGATGAAGCCTTTGTAAACGGAAAGTCGGTACTGGTTCTGCCCGGAGGCCTTGGAATTTCTTTCACGGAACAGCGGGATCTTGAGAATACATTTGCACAGGGAAAGATTGATGTATATTTTCTTGGAGCAATACGGGAGGGAGCAGAATACTGGGCTGATGCAGATCGGGTAGTGATCCATGTGCCCCAGATTTCTGCAGCAGTGGTAAAGACAACCCAGTCCGACGTGAAAGATCAGATCGGAGTGTCCCCTCTTCCCCAGAAAAAAGAGAAACTGAAAAATAGCTTAAAACAGCTGCAGGACCACATCACAGATATGATGGAGGAGAGCAGCGTTGAGTTTACAGGAAGAGACAAAAACGGTGTTACCATACGGGCACTGGTCCCGGCTGAACAGTTTGACTCCGTTCTGAAAGAGACTGGAGCACTTTTGGAAGAAGTCCCCGGGAAAGAGCCCAAAAGCTGGGCAAAGCTTCTTAAGGAACGGAAAACAGAGGGGGAGACCCAGGAAATACTCTTCTCCATACGAAAAGATCTCTCCATTTCACAAGTCATCATACCAGGGCTCGCTTATGCAGGTTTTCAAAGGGTGGAGAATCAGGGAGCATTTCTATCCGGCCGTATAACAGGGTCAGATGGCGAGATTAATTTTGATACAACGGTGTATTTTGGAAATGGCGAGGAAGAGAAACGGACTTTTCAGATAAAAGAATTAAATATTGTATACAATAAAAAAGACTTAAATTTGAAACTGAAGCTTAGCGGCGGGTATGAGGGCGGAAGAATTTCGGCCGGCACACTGGATCATGATAAACTTTCTGCAGAAGGGGGAGAGACCGTAAGCTTATCAGAATTAAAGGGAAAATTCATGGAGATGATAAAATTTCTTGGATTAGACGTAAAATAAAAATATAAAATTCTATTGACAAATACAACTGTAACTTTTATAATAACAGTAAGAAAACAAAATAAGAGAAAAAACAGGAAAATGAGTTCGTTCCATAACAGGGCATAATCCGGGAAATATTGATAAGACTAATGGAATAAAGCAATTTTCCTGAAATAAGAGATAGAATGAAGGAGGAGAAATATATGTCAATCGTAACATTAACAAAGCAGAACTTTGATGAAGAGGTTTTAAAAACAGATGATGTAGTGCTGGTGGATTTCTGGGCAACCTGGTGCGGCCCCTGTAAGATGTTTGCACCGGTTCTTGATGAGATTGCATCTGAAAACCATTCCGGTTTAAAGATTGGAAAGGTTGATGTGGATAATGAGCCGGATCTTGCAGGACAGTTTAAGGTTATGAGCATTCCTACTGTAGGAATTTTCAAAGGCGGAAAGCTGGCGGCAACTTCTGTAGGAGTGAAGTCCAAGAAAGACATTCTGCAGATGGTAGAGCAGGTAAAATAATAAGACTCAAAAACCACAGGTCAATCCGGTGACAGCAGGGACCTGTGGTTTTTTTATGAAAGCAAATAAGAAAGAAGTAGGTATTGACATTCCCCTATACGGGAAGGATTATACTGGTTCTATATGTATAAAGTACGAATGATGAAATGAGCAAATCGAACACGGAACACATAGACAATGCCAGTGCTTATGGGGGTTTACATGGAAGAAAAGAAACTGTACTCAATAGGGGAAGTGAGTAAGATCTGCAACATTTCAACAAAGGCCCTGCGTTTTTACGACAAGATCGGTATCATATCACCAGATATGATATGCAAAGAGAACAGCTACCGCTATTATAACAAAGAAACGCTTATGACGGTTCCTGTTGTAAAGTATTACAAGCAGATGGGCTTTAAGCTGGAAGAGATGCAGGGGTTAGTCGAGGGCAATACCTACTATTATCTGGAACAGAATTTCCGCAACAAGATTGATCAGCTCTGCCTTCAGGAGCAGCAGATTCATAACAGCTATGTGGCTGTTAAGGATTGGTACGAGCTGATTCAGGAAGCCAAGATGGTGCTCCAGAACAATGTACATGAGGTATCTGTCAGATTCCTTCCGGAGTCCACCTTCTGCAGCCTGACACAGAAGTTCGAATACAATTACATGGAATCCATCATAAACATTGAATGGACCAATCACCTTGAAAAAGCAGAGAATGAAATAACGGGTGCGGTAATCCTTAAGTTTGATTCCTTTGAAGAGAAGATGAGCGGCAAGTGCAAAACAGCAACGATTATGCAGAAAGCCATTCACCCCTGCAAGGAATGCTTAAACCGCCAGACCTATGGAGGCATCATGGCTGCTTCGGTCTATCATATTGGAAGACATGAGACCATTGATGAAGAATATGAGCGGATTGTCAGCTGGGCAGCCAAGCGCGGGTATCAGTGCGGGAAAGAAAGCTTTGAACGGTATGTGGTGGACTACTGGACAACCAGGAACCCGGAAGAGTTTGTAACGGAAGTCACTGTCCCGGTTTACCGCCAGTAAGGGAGCATGAAAGGCTGCATCACCGGATAAAAGAATAAATCTCACAGGTTCTTTTGAAACAGAAATGAGTAAAAATTTCTGTTTCAGGAGAGCCTTTTTTATGTGTGGAGCACCAGGGAAAAAATTACCATTTAAACAGCGGGAAAAATATAAAAAAATCAGTTGACATTCCCCATAGGGGGAAGTCCTATACTAAATGCATAGAAAAATGCAGGCAGCCAGTACAAAATTAGTAACATTAACAGGCGTCGTGCATTTTCTAAACGTTTTCAGCTGAACGTGAAAGAAAAAGCAACAGGGCAACTTAAATTTTGTGCACTATTCAGATGGGGAAGGAAACTTAAATGACAGAAGCGCGAAAGAAATTTAAAAGAATTGGTATTACAACCGGTTTGATATCCGGTCTCATGTACGGGTTATACACAACCTTTGTACTGATTGCCGGGTACTACAAACCACTTGCCGGGGCAGTGGGGCTATTTGCTGCTCCCTACGTAACATCTGGTCTCAATGACTTGTTTGCCGGTATCTGGCTGACTGTGTATAACATAAAGACCGGAAGAATACGTGAGATCGGAAGAAGCTTAAAACTGTTTCCTGGCAAAATCATTCTTCTTGGTTCCCTGGTAGGCGGACCAATCGCCAGCGGTGCATATTTAATGGGTCTGGCAATGGCAGGAGCTTATGCAATCCCGATATCTGCCATGTACATTCTTTTCGGAGCATTATTTGCACGAATCTTTTTAAAACAGAAAATTGTACCCAGAGTCGGTCTTGGTATGCTGATCTGTGTTGTTGGAGCTATTGTTATTAACTGGGTTAAACCAGAAGGCAGCACCAACTTTACGCTGGGAATCATTTGTGCATTTGTAGCAGCTATTGGCTGGGCACTGGAAGGCGTTTTTGCAGCTTACGGAAGTGCAATGCTTGACACAGATGTGGTAATCAATATCCGCCAGCTTTTATCCGGAATTGTAGATTTAATTGTAATTCTGCCTATCGTAGGCGGTATGGGACTTTTAAAAGGTACCCTCTTTGCCCTGCCCCCCATTGCATGGCTGATCGTTTCCGGTCTCTGTGCGGCAATCTCCTACCTGTGTTGGTATAAGTCAAACAGCACTGTGGGCTGTGCCATGGGAATGTCATTAAATATCACCTACGCGTTCTGGGGCGTGCTGTTTTGTATCCTGTTTATCAAACAGCCTGTGACCCCGACCATTATTATTGGTTCTATAATCATTATCATCGGAGCTATTTTAGTATCTGTTGACCCATTTGAACTGCTAAATAAAAAGGAGGACTAAACAATGAAATATGATGCATTAGGAATGATCGAAACAAAGGGCTTAATCGGCTCAATCGAAGCTGCAGACGCTATGGTTAAGGCAGCAAATGTAACACTTGTTGGAAAAGAATTTGTAGGCGGCGGACTTGTTACTGTTATGGTAAGAGGTGATGTGGGAGCAGTGAAAGCAGCTACTGATGCAGGCGCAGCAGCAGCACAGAGAGTTGGCGAACTGGTATCCGTACACGTGATCCCGCGTCCTCACGCAGAAGTTGAGACAATTCTTCCAAAGGATAAAAAGGAGATTAAGTAATGGGTAACCAAGGAATGACATCAGCATCTGCGGATGCGAAAATGGCAGCTATTAACAAAAAATTCAGGACAACTGGAATGACAACCGGAGCGTTATCCGGACTTACCTACGGAATTTATACGGTTCTTGTACTGGTAGCCGGTTATTATGAACCTCTTGCCAGCGCAGCAGGTCTTTTAGCAGGACCATATGTATTATCCGGCTTAAATGATCTTTTCGCAGGAATCTGGCTGACTGCTTACAATGCAAAAAGCGGCCGTATCCGTGAGATGGGCAGAAGTCTTAATACATTCCCTGGAAAAATGATTGTAATTGGATCACTTCTTGGAGGACCTATTGCAAACGGCGCTTATCTGGTTGGTCTTGCCATGGCAGGAGCTTATGCGATCCCGATCTCCGCATTATGCAGCTTGTTTGGTGCAATTTTTGCATGGATCTTCTTAAAACAGAAAATTACAAAAAGAGTTATGGTCGGTATGCTTGTATGCGTGGCTGGTGCCATCATCATCAACTGGACCAAGCCGGAAGGCAGCGACAACTTTACTCTGGGAATTATCTTCTCCTTCGTTGCAGCAATCTGCTGGGCACTGGAAGGTGTATTCTCTACCTACGGCGGAGCAATGATCGATACTGATGTTGCTGTAAACTTACGTCAGCTCATCTCCGGTATTGTGGACTTATTCGTAATTCTTCCTATCGTTGGAGGCTTAGGACTCTTAGGCGGAACTTTAACTGCAGGAATTCCGGTTATATGGCTGGCAGCTGCAGGCTTAAGTGCAGCAGTATCCTTCCTTTGCTGGTACAAGAGCAACTCCACGGTTGGCTGTGCGATTGGTATGTCTTTAAATGTAACATATGCGTTCTGGGGCGTTTTCTTCTGTATCCTGTTTTTGGGACAGGCAGTTACCCCTACGATTGTAATCGGCTCTATCGTGATCGTATTAGGTGCGATTGTGGTTACCATGAATCCACTGGATTTATTCAGGAAAGGGGAATAAAAACATGTTATTACCTGCAAGAACAGCGGTTTTAAATTATTTATACGGAGTAGAAAGCGCAGACATCGCTCAGATTATGGGGGCTTTAAAGTCCGAGTACGGCGGTGAGCGTCAGTTTACAAAAGATCGTTATATGGACCACGTAATGTCCTTAGAGGCAAACGGACTGGTTAACTTACAAAGCTATGACTTGGATGAGAAGGGTGATCTGCGTATGCGTTATTCCATTAACGATGACGGCAAGGCAACTGTTGACAAGTACGTAGATAAAAAATACCGCAATCACAAATAAATTTCAGGAGGTTTACGAAGGTGAGATATTACGGAGATGAAGCGTTAGGGCTGGTAGAAACTCTTGGATTAACTCCAGCACTGGAAGCAGCAGATAAGATGCTCAAAGCAGCAGATGTAGAATTGATTTCCTATGAAAACGTAGGCTCTACCCTGGTAACCATTATGGTAAAGGGTGATGTGGCAGCCGTACGTTCCGCTGTAGATGCAGGCGCAGAAGCAGCAGCAGCTATCGGCAAACTGACTGCACATAATGTAATGCCAAGACCGATTAAAGAAGTTGGCGACATTGTATCAGTACATGATATTGACGCGTAAAGAGAGGAAAACAGTATATGGAAAGATATGAAGCCATCGGCTCAATTGAAACATTTGGTTTGGTATTCGCATTAGAAGCGGCTGATGCTATGTGCAAGGCGGCAGATGTTGAACTTGTTGGTTATGAGAACGTAGCTTCCGGATATATTTCCGTTCTGGTACGCGGAGATGTAGGAGCATGCAAGACTGCTGTCGATGCAGGAGTGAAAGCAGTAAGCGATATGGGAGCTGAGATTTACAGCTGTGTTGTAATTCCAAGACCTCATCCGGATCTTGAAAAGATCATCAGGAGATATGCAATCGCTGCACCGGAGCAGGAATAGAACGTATCCCGGTTGAAGGGAGAACAAAGAAATGAATTTTGTAGATAAAGACCTTCTCTCCATACAGGAGGCAAGGATTTTAATGGAAAGCGCAAGAGACGCCGGTAAGACCATGCTCACCTTCCCCCAGGAAAAGCTTGATATGATCGTCGAAGGTCTTGCGAAAGCAGCAAAGGAACTGGCAGAAGAACTGGCCATTATGTCCGCAGAAGAAACAGGTTACGGACGTGCAAAGGATAAGCTTGTGAAGAATACCTTTGTCTGCGGATTTCTCCCGAAGCACTTACAGGACATGAAATGTGTGGGAGTTCTGAATGAAGATCCTGTACGAAAAACCATGGACGTAGGTGTTCCGGTTGGAGTCATTGCTGCTCTTACTCCTTCTGTAAGCCCGGTCTCCACTGCTATTTACAACGTACTGATTGCAGTGAAATCCGGAAACCCCATCGTCATCGCTCCTCATGAGCGGGCGGTGAAGGTAACAGGCAGGCTTCTTGACTGTTTGAAAGAAGCAGGTCTTCGCTATGGTCTTCCGGAAGGAGCCATCGGGTATTTAAAGACGGTGACAAAAGCAGGAGCTTTGGAACTGATTCACCACCAGGCAGCAGCCATGGTGATGAATACCGGAGTGCCGGAATTAAACCGTGAAGCAGCAGAAAGCGGAAAGCCCTATATTTACGGAGGCACCGGAAATGGTCCTGTATTTATAGAGCGGACAGCTGATATCAGACAGGCGGTTGAAGATATTATAGTAAGCCGAACCTTTGATTATGGAATCGTATCTGCGGCAGAACAGTATGTGGTAGTGGACAGCTTAATTGCTGCAGAAGTAAAAGCGGAAATGTTGAAAAACGGTGCGTATTTCATGAACGGGGAAGAGGAGAAGCAGTTAATTGATCTTCTCAATCTGGAACATGGAAATGCAGATACGGAAATTATGGGAAGACCGGCTTTAGAGCTTGCCAGACGTGCAGGCTTTCCTGTACCGGAGAACACAAGCGTTCTGGTTTCCCAGCAGAAATATATTTCAGACAGAAACCCATTTGCAAAAGAGCTTCTCTGTCCCGTACTTGCATACTACATCGAAAATGACTGGATGCATGCCTGTGAGAAATGTATGAATCTCCTGGTAAATGAAAGCCATGGCCACACTCTGGTAATCCATTCCAGAGACGAAGAAGTAATCCGTCAGTTCGCTTTGAAAAAACCGGTTGGCAGAGTGCTTGTCAATACCCCTGCCACATTAGGCAGCATGGGGATGACAACCAATTTATTCCCCGCAATGACACTGGGGAGTATCACAGCCGGTGCCGGTATTACATCGGATAATGTTTCCCCTATGAACTTCATCTATATCCGGAAAGTCGGATATGGAGTGAGAAAATCCGATGAATATCTGGAAAATGCAAAGAAAGAGTTGTGTCCCGGTACGCAGACTATGGCATCTGCCGGTCAGCATGGAGATGCAAAAGAACTTTTAAAGCAGATTTTAGAAGCATTATCAAAGGAACTGTAAGAGAAATAATTGAAAGAGAGGGAAAACAGATTGGATATTCGTGAATTTTCAAATAAATTTGTAGAAGCAACGAAGAACATGACACCGGAAGAAAGAGCTTCCCTGATGAAGATGTTTGAAACTGTTTCTGACGAAATCAACAAAAATGAACCTGCAAAGGCAGGAGCTGCAGTATGCACCGAGGAGAGTACAAACATTCCTGACGGTATTACAACAAGACTTCAGAATTTAAAAGAGAATTACTTAACACATAAGCCAACCATCACAACATACCGTGCCCGCGCGATCACAAAGATTGCTGCAGAAAATCCAGGTATGCCAAAGATCATGCTTCGCGCAAAATGCTTCCGTTACTGCTGCGAGACAGCTCCCCTTGTAATTCAGGACAACGAGCTGATTGTAGGTGCTCCAAACGGCGCTCCCCGTGCAGGTGCTTTCTCTCCTGATATCGCATGGAGATGGATGATGGACGAAATCGATACCATCGGAAGCCGTCCTCAGGATCCATTTTATATCTCTGATGAAGATAAGAAGATCATGAGAGAAGAGCTTTTCCCATTCTGGCAGGGTAAATCTGTTGATGAGTACTGTGAAGATCAGTACCGTGAAGCTGGTGTTTGGGAATTATCCGGTGAATCCTTCGTTTCTGACTGTTCCTATCACGCAGTAAACGGCGGCGGTGACTCCAACCCTGGTTATGACGTAATCTTAATGAATAAGGGTATGCTTGATATCCAGCAGGAAGCAAAGGATCATTTAAAAGAGTTAAATTATGAGAATCCAGATGACATTGAGAAGATCTACTTCTACAAGTCCATCATTGACACTACTGAAGGCGTTATGATCTACGCAAAGAGAATTTCCGAGTATGCAAAAGAGCTTGCTGCTAAAGAAACCAATCCAAAGCGTAAAGATGAGCTTTTAAAGATCGCTGAAGTAAATGCATACGTTCCGGCTCACAAGCCAAGAACATTCTGGGAAGCAATTCAGTCTGTATGGACCATCGAATCTCTGCTTGTAGTAGAAGAGAACCAGACTGGTATGTCCATCGGACGTGTAGACCAGTATATGTATCCTTACTACAAAGCTGATATCGAATCCGGCCGTATGAATGATTTCCAGGCATTTGAGCTTGCAGGCTGTATGCTTATTAAGATGTCTGAAATGATGTGGATCACCAGTGAAGGCGGTTCCAAATTCTTCGCGGGTTACCAGCCATTCGTTAATATGTGCGTAGGCGGTGTGACAAGAAGCGGACATGATGCAACCAATGACTTAACATACCTTCTGATGGATGCTGTCCGTCATGTGAAGATTTATCAGCCATCCCTTGCATGCCGTATTCACAACAAGTCCCCGAAACAGTACTTAAAGAAGATCGTAGATGTTGTTCGTTCCGGTATGGGATTCCCTGCCTGTCACTTTGACGACGCACACATCAAGATGATGCTGGCAAAGGGCGTTTCCATTGAAGATGCACGTGACTACTGTCTGATGGGCTGTGTAGAGCCTCAGAAATCAGGCCGTCTGTATCAGTGGACCTCTACCGCTTATACTCAGTGGCCAATCTGTATTGAGCTTGTATTAAACAAAGGTGTACCGTTATGGTATGGCAGGCAGGTTTGTCCTGATATGGGTGATATTAACAGCTTTAAGACTTATGAAGAGTTTGAGGCAGCTGTTAAAGAAGAAATTAAGTACATTACAAAATGGTCTTCTGTTGCAACAGTTATCTCCCAGCGCGTTCACAGAGAGCTTGCTCCAAAGCCACTGATGTCCATCATGTATGAAGGCTGTATGGAAAAAGCAAAAGACGTATCTGCAGGCGGAGCAATGTATAACTTCGGACCTGGTGTCGTATGGTCCGGTCTTGCAACCTATGCAGATTCCATGGCAGCAATTAAAAAGCTGGTATTTGATGAGAAAAAATATACACTTGCACAGTTAAATGAAGCATTGAAGGCTGATTTTGTGGGATATGACCAGATCCGCACCGATTGCCTCAATGCACCAAAATACGGAAATGACGATGATTATGCAGATTTAATTGCTGCTGACTTAGTTGACTTTACCGAGCATGAGCACAGACAGTATAAGACCTTATACTCCGTATTAAGCCACGGTACCTTATCCATTTCCAACAACACACCATTCGGCCAGTTAACCGGCGCATCTGCAAACGGACGTCATGCATGGCTGCCATTATCCGATGGTATCAGCCCAACCCAGGGTGCTGACTTCAAGGGCCCGACAGCGATCATCAAGTCTGTATCCAAGATGGCTAACGACAGCATGAACATCGGTATGGTACACAACTTTAAGATCATGGCCGGACTTCTTGATACACCGGAAGGAGAAGAAAGCTTAATTACTCTTCTTCGTACCGCCTGCATGTTTGGAAACGGCGAGATGCAGTTTAACTACTTAGATAACAATACTCTGATTGAGGCTCAGAAGCATCCGGAGCTTTACCGTGACTTAATCGTCCGTGTAGCCGGATACAGCGCATTCTTCGTAGAGCTGTGCAAGGATGTACAGGATGAGATCATCAGCAGAACCATGTTGACACATTTCTAAAAGAAAACGGAGAACAATCACAATGGACCATGGAAATACAGGAGATATTGAACGTAAGGCGCTGATCTTTAACGTACAGAAGTACAACATGTATGACGGACCGGGAATCAGAACCCTGGTATTCTTTAAAGGCTGCCCGCTCCGGTGTAAATGGTGTGCCAATCCGGAAGGACTTGTGCGGAAATTCCAGGTGATGTTTAAGCAGAATTCCTGTGTAGACTGCGGGGCTTGCGAGAGCGTGTGCCCCGTAGGAATCCATGTGATGTCCAAAGAGACCGGAAAACATGAAATCAGACGGGAAAAGGATTGTATCGGCTGCATGAAATGTAAGAATGTCTGCCCCAATTCAGCGCTTTCCATTGCCGGAGAGGTAAAGACAATTTCCGAGCTGTTAAAGATTGTAGAGGAAGATGCCGCATTTTATGATATATCAGGCGGCGGTGTGACGTTAGGCGGCGGAGAAGTAACAGCCCAGCCTGAGGCTGCATTAAATCTTCTGATGGCATGCAAGCAGGAAGGCATTAACACAGCCATCGAAACCTGTGGTTATACAAAGACCGAAACGATATTACAGATCGCAGAATATGTGGACTTATTCCTGTATGACATAAAGCATATGGATCCGGTTCGCCACAATGAACTGGCCGGTGTGAACAATGAACAGATCTTAATCAATTTAAAAGAGCTGCTTCATCGCAGGTACAACGTAAAGGTCCGTATGCCCATGTTAAAAGGAATCAATGACAGCCGGGAAGAAATCGATGCAGTGATAAAGTTCTTAATGCCGTTCCGTGATTATAAAAATTTTAAGGGAATTGACTTGCTTCCTTATCACAAGCTGGGAGTAAACAAATACAATCAGCTGGATATGGAATATCCCATTGAGGGAGATCCAAGTTTAAGTGCGGAGGATTTAGACCGTATCGAAAGCTGGATGAATGAGTATCAGTTCCCGGTTACTGTGGTGAAGCACTAGAAAGGGGAGAGCGCCGTGTCAGAGATACAGCGAGTCATAGAAGAATCCGTTCCGGGCAAGCAGGTTACCATCGCTCATGTAATCGCTTCGCCGATACCGGAGGTATATGAGTGTCTGGGCATCGATGAGCTTGGGGCCATCGGAATTTTAACCCTGTCTCCTTTTGAAACCTCGATCATTGCTGCTGACATTGCGGCGAAGGCAGCCAGTGTGCAGGTGGGATTTTTGGACCGCTTCACCGGCTCCGTCATCATCGCGGGAGACGTGGACAGTGTGGAGACAGCCCTTCGGGCAGTGTGTGATACCTTGCGGCGCGGGCTTGGATATACCGTGCCGGACATAACCAAAACATGAGAAAAAAGAGAATCATGATCATCGGACCGGGTGGCAGCGGAAAAACTGCCCTTGCAGCCGCAATCAATGGTTTAGACGGTCCTGTCAAACGGACACAGAACATGGTATATGGGGAGAAAACCTTAGATGTACCGGGAGTTTATTTGGAGAGTCCCTGGATGCACAAACACATCATCGCAGCAGCTCAGGACGCCTCCCATGTACTGATGCTGGTAGACCAGTCCTCATGCCGGGAGAGTTATCCCCCGGGATTTGCAAAAGCATTCCGGGTGCCGGTAATCGGAGTTATTACAGGAAGCGGAAATAAGCCGGAGAATGACGGCTGGTGTATCCGTCAGTTAAAGAAAACAGGGATTACAACCCCCTGTATTCACATCAACTTATCAGACCGGACTGGAATTGATGAGTTGATGGAAGTTATAACGAAATGCCCGGAAAGTGTGGGCAAATTCTAAGAAATACCCTTCGGGTATACCTTAATGCCCAAAGAACATGGGCAAAATTTAAAGAAAGGAGGGAAATGTAACGTGGAGCAATTTGTAATGAACACAAAGGTATATATGGGATCTTCCTGCCTGGAGAAAATCAAGGAACTTCCTGTGGAAAAAGCTTATATCATCTGTGATCCCTTTATGGCTCAGTCCGGTAAGGTAAATTTAATTACAGACCTGCTTTCAGAAAAAGGAAGCAGCTTTGAAGTTTTCTCAGAAGTAGTGCCTGATCCTACGATCACCGTGGTATCAAAGGCAATCGGCGGAATGAAAGGCTTTGGACCGGATACGGTAATCGCTTTAGGCGGAGGTTCTGCCATAGATACCGCAAAGGCGGCCAGCCACATCTACACACAGATGGGAAATGAGAAACTGAATTTAATTGCAGTTCCAACCACCAGCGGAACCGGAAGTGAAGTAACTAATTTTTCCGTTATTTCTGATCCGGAAGCTCAGGCGAAATATCCTCTGCGCTCCGACAGCATGGTTCCGGATGCGGCATTCCTTGATCCCCGCTTTACAGTGTCAGTACCGCCTCATATTACGGCAGATACCGGTATGGATGTCTTAACCCATGCGTTAGAAGCCTATGTTTCAACCAATGCAGGTGATTTTACTGATGCCTGTGCGGAAAAGGCAGTCAGACTGGTATGGAGCTATCTGGCACGTACAGTGGAAGAAGGAAGCGACATGGAGGCAAGAACTCACATGCACAATGCTTCCTGTCTGGCAGGAGTTGCTTTTAACGGCGCGTCTTTAGGACTTTGCCATAGTATGGCACACGCACTGGGAGCCCGTTTCCACATTCCGCATGGAAGAAGCAATGCAATACTGCTTCCTCATGTCATCAGCTATAACGCTGGTTTAGAAGATGCGGGAGATTTTGCAGCATGCAGCAGATATGTTGCAATTGCCAACATGCTTGGCATCGCAGCAGGAACAGAGAAAGCCACGGTACACGGCCTGGTGCGTCACATTAAAAATCTTATGAATAAGATTAAAATACCGCAGCAGATCACCGATTTAAACGTGGACAAAGACGAATTTGAACAGGCTGTACGGGAAATGGCAGAGAAAGCACTTCATGATAACTGCACATTGACCAACCCAAGAGTGCCTGCGGCAGAAGAGATCGAAACGATTTACCGCAAGCTTTGTAAGGGGGGCTATTAATGAAATTCATCACCGAAGACGATTTGAGAATTTTATTCAGAAGAGAACCCTTTGCTTCCTATGATCTTCCTGCAGAAGCGAAGCTCACACCAGGAGCACGCCAGTTCCTGTTGGACAAAAAGATATCATTTTGCGATGATCCTCTGACGGCAAAACGCAAAATATCAAAACCAGCAGAAGTAATCGAAGAGGCACCGATCACAGAACCTGCACCGGACCGTTTCTTATTAAAACTGGAAACCTTAAAGGCACTGTTTCTGGAAGCTGGAATTTCCTTATTAGACAGGGACGTGCTGTTAGCAGAGCAGGTATTTGATTTAGAGCGGAAGTTATCTTTCGTGGGGAAAGGTGCTTCGGGCGAGTTAAATCCATTTGAGCCCTGCACCGGATTTAATAAGGAAAACCAAAACGAACCATACTCTGACTGTTTTGAGATCACCGGCTTTCATGCCCAGTCTGAAAAAGGAAGAGAAATTGTACTGTTACACCGTCTGCGCTGCTGTGTTCGGGAACTTGCGGCAGAAGCAGCAGAAAAGAATTTTAACCCGGTCATTAACCGCCTATCCCAGATGATCTGCCTGTTATATGGAGGAAACACATGTCAAAGAAAGAAATAACATTTGATAGCTGCAACGAACTGGTTAGCCAGTTTGAAGCAGTGGTAAAAAATCCTGTCAGGGAACGTTCCTCCGTTTATTATACGGGAGTGGATTTAGGAACAGCGTGCGTGGTACTGGCTGTACTTGATGAGAATTTAAGGCCCGTAGCCGGCGCTTACCGGTATGCGGATGTGGTCCGTGACGGAATGGTGGTTGATTACATCGGCGCCATCCGCATCGTTCGTGAGTTAAAGGCAGAACTGGAGGAAAAGCTGGATACGGAACTGCTTTATGCGGCTGCAGCCATTCCTCCGGGAACCGATTCACTGGACGGCGGAGCAATCAAGAATGTGGTACAGGGAGTTGGATTTGAAATCACTGCCCTTCTTGATGAACCGACGGCAGCAAACGCAGTATTAAAAATACAAAACGGCGCAGTGGTGGATATCGGCGGAGGAACCACAGGAATTTCTATTTTAAAAGATGGAAAGGTGGTTTATGTAGCCGATGAGCCGACGGGAGGAACTCATTTTTCCCTGGTTGTATCAGGAGCTTATAATCTGTCTTTTTCAGAGGCAGAGCTTTATAAGCGTAAAGAAGAAAACCACAAAGAGCTTCTTCCGGTATTAAAGCCGGTAATCGAAAAGGTAGCCTCCATCATTAACCGCCACATCAAAGGATATGACGTAGATGAGATTTACTTAGTAGGCGGTACCTGCTGCTTAGCAGGAATCGAAACAATTATTGAGAAGCAGACTGGGATCCGCACAAGAAAACCGGATAATCCCATGTTTGTGACTCCTCTGGGAATCGCATTCTCCTGTACCCAGGAGGAAATGGATTAAAAGGAAGTGGACGTATGGAATATCGGATTATTAAATCACCGTCACCTGGAACCATTGATATTTTAAACCGCAGAAAAGGCTCAGGGGCTTCCACTCCCATCGGAAAGGTGGATGCCATTGGTCTCATTCAGGGCCGGATTATTGAAATGGTATGTGCCGCCGATGTGGCGGAAAAGGCCGTGGGTGTTACGGTAGAAGATATTAAGGGGAGCTGCCCACAAAACATGATCATGCTAGCGATTTTTGGAGATACGGCATCGGTAGAGGCAGCGATAGAAGAAATCAGGCTGAGAGAGAAGAGAGGCGGGATAGAATGGTAGCAGCAAGACTGATTGATAATATCTGGGCGACCAGAAAGGCAGAGTCTTTAAACGGTTATAAGTTTATGCTTGCCGAGATCATTGGCGGTACACGGGAAGGTGAACGGCTGATTGTAGCAGACATCATCAGCGCCGGAATCGGTGACCGCGTGATCATTTCCACCGGCTCTTCAGCCAGACGCATGCTGGGAAACGATGAGATTCCCGTTGATGCCGTAGTAATTGGAATTATTGATGAAGACTGCCAATTTATATAGAAGGGAAGTGATCATATGAAGCAGTTGATATGCGCAAAAGACGTAGAGACATTACATGCGGAAGGCAAAAATGTATTTTACGTAGAGAGCGGAAGCATTATCACACCGTCAGCAAAAGATGCAGCAGATGCTTACGGAATTACCTTCTGCGACAAAGCAGAAGAGAAGGCAGAAGCGAAAGGAGCGTTTGCAGGAATGGATATTGACAGCGAGAAAATTTATATGGTACTTAAGACTCTCATGGAGAAGGGAATGTTAAATGACATTTTAAAACCATATGAGTCAGAAAGCCATGGTAACGGATTAAAGGTTGTTCGCGGAAGTTCTGTAAAGATGGATGTATTCGATACAGGTGATCCTAATGTAAAAGCTTATTATCAGGAGCTTGTAAGCAAAGAAGAGTCAAAGATGAGCGCTGGTTTCCTGGTAATTGACCATTCTGAATTTGAGTGGGAATTAACCTATGAGGAAATTGATTATGTAATCGAAGGAACCTTAACAGTGACCATTGACGGAAAGACCTTTACGGCAAAAGCCGGAGATGTGCTCTTTGTACCGTCAGGATCAAAGGTAATCTGGGGTTCTCCGGACAAGGCAAGAGTATTCTACTCAACCTATCCGGCTAACTGGGCTGACTTGGTTTAAGGAGGTAAATGATGCAGGCACTTGGCTTTATAGAAACAAAGGGTGTGCTGGTGGCAATTGAAGCTGCCGATGCCATGTTAAAGGCGGCGGATGTGTCTCTGGTGGAAAAAACCAAAGTTGGCGGAGGTCTCATTACTGTTACGGTGACCGGCGATGTGGCGGCAGTGAAGGCAGCGGTTGAGGCCGGAGCGGCGGCAGTGGAACGGATTAACAGTGCCGCATTAATCACACGCCATGTGATTCCAAGGCCTCATGAGGAACTTGCAGCTGTCATCGGCGAAAATACTCCAGATGAACCGGAGAAGGCACCAGTACCGGAGATTACTACTGAACCGGAAGAAGAGGCAGCCAAACCTGCCGAAGAGACAGTTGAATCATCTGCTCAGATAACAGACGAAGAACCAAACTCAGAGACAGAGCTGGTGGATACCATAAAGAGAGAGACCATTGATCTGTGGATGCACCAGGACGGTCTTACTGAGACCATGAAGATACTTGAAGATATGAAGGTAACAGAGCTTAGGACGCTTGCCCGGGAATATCCCGAATTCAGCATAGCTGGAAGAGAGATTTCAAAGGCAAATAAAACCCTGCTGCTGGAAGAATTCAGGAAGTATTACGGACAAAATGATTAAGATTTTTAGAAGAGGAGATACGGAACATGGAAAATTTTGATTATGATTTGCGTTCCATCCAGGAAGCAAGGGATTTAGCCAGATGCGGAGAAGCGGCCGCAAAGAAAATCGCCGGATATACGGCAGAACAGATTGATGTCATTTTAAGAAGTATGGCAAAGGCAGGCGAGGAGCACTCTCTCTGTCTGGCACAGATGGCAGTTGAAGAAACAGGATTCGGTAAAGTGATGGATAAGGCTTATAAAAATCATGCAGCTTCTACACTTTTATATGAAGAGATCAAGGATATGAAGACAAGAGGAATTCTCTGCGAAGATACAGCTAAGCAGACCTTTGATGTAGCAGAGCCGGTAGGACTTGTAATGGGTATCGTACCTTCCACAAACCCAACCTCCACTGTATTCTTCAAATCCATGATCGCAATAAAATCAGGAAATGCAATCGTATTCTCCCCTCATCCGTCTGCAGCAAAATGTACTCAGAAGGCAGCAGAGGTTATGTGTGAAGCTGCAATGGCTGCTGGTGCACCAGAGGGAATTATCAGCTGTGTAACCATGCCTTCCATGGGATCAACCAACGAGCTGATGAAATGCAGGGAAGTTTCCATTATCATCGCGACTGGCGGTCCTGGAATGGTGAAAGCTGCTTACAGTGCAGGAAAGCCGGCAATCGGCGTAGGCGCAGGAAACTCTCCGGCATACATCGAAAAAACAGCTGATGTAAAGCATGCAGTAAGAACCATCATGGCAAGCAAGACCTTTGACTACGGTACCATCTGTGCTTCCGAGCAGTCCATCATCTGCGAAGAAAGCAACCATGCAGAAGTGGTAGCAGAATTAAAGAGCCAGGGCGGCTACTTCATGACAAAAGAAGAAACTGACAAGGTTTGCAATCTGTTGTTCAAAAACGGTCATAACATGAACGCTAAGTTTGTAGGACGTTCTCCTCAGGTGATCGCTGCAGCTGCAGGTATCACCATTCCGGAAGGAACAAGAGTGTTAATTGGGAAACAGGAAGGCGTTGGCGAAGGATACCCATTATCCTACGAAAAGCTGACAACTGTTCTTGGTTTCTATACCGTTAAGGACTGGGAAGAAGCATGTGGTTTAAGCTACCGTCTGTTACAGAATGGTATCGGACATACCATGAGCATTCATACTCAGGACAGAGATATGGTATTAAAATTCGCAGCAAAACCAGCTTCCAGAATTCTTGTAAACACAGGCGGAAGCCAGGGCGGAACCGGAATCAGCACAGGTCTTCCAATTGCCTTCACATTAGGCTGCGGAACCTGCGGCGGAAGCTCTGTTTCTGAGAACGTAAGCCCGAAACATTTACTGAACGTTAAGACAGTAGCATTCGGCTTAAAAGACTGTGCAACCATTGTAGATGATGACCCAACTTTCATGTGGAAAGAAAAATCACAGGCTTCCTCCTGCTTAAGCCCTGCTGAGCTGGTTGCTTCCTTTGAGAAAAAGGAAAGCGCTCCGGCAGCATCCTTCCAGAGCGGCTGCGATGACAACGACAAGCTTGCGGCTCTTGTAAAGGAAATCGTTCTGGCTATGAAAGGCCAGTAATCAGAACTGAAAAAGGAGAACAGCAATGGATAAGTATGAAGCGGTAATCAAGCTCTTAATGGATGCTGTAAAATCAGAATCCGGCAGTGACGAGCTGACGATTCCGGTAGGCGTTTCCAACCGCCATGTGCATTTGTCTCAGGAAGATTTAGATACTCTTTTTGGAAAAGGCTGCGAGCTGACCAACATGAAAGAGCTGTCTCAGCCTGGACAGTATGCATGCAAGGAAATGGTAACTGTATGCGGTCCCAAAGGTGCTATTGAAAAAGTCCGCATTTTAGGCCCTGTAAGAAAGCAGACCCAGGTAGAAATCCTGGCTGCCGACTGCTTTAAGCTTGGCAGAAATACAACACCTGAAATGTCCGGCGAACTGGCAGGAACACCAGGAATCACACTGGTAGGACCAAAAGGCACTGTGGAGACAAAAGAGGGCTTAATCATTGCCCAGAGACATATTCATATGTCGCCGGCTGATGCTTTAAAATTCGGCGTACATGACGGAGAGACGGTTAAAATTGAGACAGAAGGCATCCGTGGAGGAATCTTTAATAATGTGGCAATCCGCGTAACAGAGACTTCAGCGTTAGAATGCCACTTAGACACGGAAGAAGCCAATGCTATGGGCCTTTCCGGTTCATCTAAGGTAACAATTGTAAAATAAGGGAACTATTAAAAATTAATTATAAAATCTAGGAGGATTTAAAAATGAAATATGATGCATTAGGAATGATCGAGACTAAAGGTTTAATTGGATCCATCGAAGCAGCAGATGCTATGGTTAAGGCAGCTAACGTAACTTTAATTGGTAAAGAATTCGTAGGTGGCGGTCTTGTTACCGTTATGGTAAGAGGCGATGTAGGAGCTGTTAAGGCAGCAACTGATGCAGGTGCAGCAGCAGCTCAGCGTGTAGGCGAACTGGTTTCCGTACATGTTATTCCTCGTCCACATGCAGAGGTTGAAACAATTCTTCCTGCTACAAAAGAAGTTTAATTGTTTTTGTGAAAATACCTGGTTCTCTCTGGTTTCTCCCAGTTGAGAATCAGGTATTTTTTGTAATTTTCAGAAGTAATATGTAGAATAAAAACGTTTTTTGTTGGTTACAAATATTAAAGCAAATCCTTGCTTTATTCATGTACAATTACTGGTTTATTATACATGTTTAATAAAAATCAAGCAAAATTTCCGTATATAATAGACAAAGCAAAATTTATTAGGTATAATATCTATTATATGTGCAGGAGGCAGAAGGCAGGTGAATTCATGCGTCATAACAAAAGTGTAATGAGAAGTCTTTTGATGGTAACCCAGCTGGGGTTAAGTGTCATGGTGCCTGTATTCGTCTGTATTCTTGCCGGTTACTATATCGACCGGTATGCAGGAACAAAACTGTTGCTGTTATTCCTTGTTGTTGGCTTTATGGCTGGCGGTCTGAACGCATATAAGATTGCGAAAGCCACACTTGTCATGAATGAGAGGGAAGAGAAGGAAGAAGATCGGAAAGCACGAATGGAAAGGCAAAGAGAAGTAAAGCCTATGGTGAGTAAACCCAAGCAGCCAAGCCGTATAAAAAAGGGCAGTGATGAAGAGCTTAAATAAGCAGGAGGACTTGTAATGGAAAAAACAACAAAGAATCTGATTGTTGAGGTTTCAGCAGGAATTGTGATTTTTACTGCGGCAGTTTTGCTTGGATCATTTTTTGTGTATCCCAGGGCCTCCGTTTATGCAGGTCTTCTTCTGGGAATGGTGCTTGCTCTTGCTATGTTTCTTTCCATGGCACTGGTGCTTGACCGATCCATGAAATCTCAGGATCCCAGGAACGTTCAGAAACGGGGGATAATAAGTGCAGCTGTCCGTTATCTGCTGCTCATTGCCATATTGGTAATAGTCATCAATTGGTTTTCAGACTGGTTCAATCCGGTGGCAGTAGTAATCGGAGTCCTAGGACTCAAGGCAGGGGCGTTTTTGCAGCCTGTCATACACAGGATCGCATCCCGCAAGGAGAAGAAAGTTTAACTTACTGCGGTTTTGTGCATTATCTCATAAGAAAGGAGGCTATAGCGTATGGTCATTGCGAATGCCAGTAATGTGGACTTTATGATCAAAGGTGTTACAAAGTTTCACGCGTTCGGGCAGGATCTATGGGTAACGACAACAGAAATCGGTATCAGCATTATAACAATCGTGATTTTGATTCTCGCATTTGTTACAGACCGGAAGATGAAACGGGCTACGGAAGTGCCGGGCACATTCCAGAACATTATGGAACTGCTGGTAGAATCACTGGATAAACTGGTAAAAGAAACTATGGGGCATAATGCAAAGAAGTTTGTGAATTATATCGGTACAATCTTCCTCTTCATTTTATTCTGTAATATAAGCGGTTTATTCGGGCTTAGAACCCCGACCGGAGACTTTGGTGTCACATTTATGCTCGGTGTATTCACATTCTGCATCGTTCAGTACCAGGGAATCAAGAACCACGGAATCGGGCATCTTACAAGTCTTGCACAGCCGTTTGTGGTTTTGTTTCCGATTAACTTAATCGGAGAGATTACAAACCCATTATCCCAGGCACTCCGTTTGTTTGGAAACATGATGTCAGGAGTTGTTATCATGGGATTGTGGTATGGGATGATGCCTATCTTTGTCAAGATTGGTATCCCATCATTCTTACATGTATACTGTGATCTGTTTTCAGGCTGTATACAGACCTATGTATTCTGTATGCTGACCATGGTATATGTAAATGATAAGTTGGATTAATGAAACATTTTACTAATTATTTTAATTCAGGAGGATTTTATCTATGAACGGAATTTCAGGACAGGATTTTATCTACGGTTGCTCAGCAATCGGCGCAGGTATTGCCATGATCGCAGGTATCGGACCTGGTGTTGGACAGGGTATTGCAGCTGGACATGCAGCTGCAGCAGTAGGACGTAATCCAGGTGCAAAATCTGATATTACATCTACCATGCTTTTAGGACAGGCTGTTGCCGAGACAACCGGTCTTTATGGTTTCGCAGTTGCTGCTATTCTTATGTTCTTAAAGCCATTCAGCTAAACTGAGGTCTGGCAGGAATAAAAAGAAAGAGCGAGAGGAGGCGAAACCTTGGACAGATTATTGGGATTTGACCCACAGCTGCTTTTCGATGCGTTTATCACTGGCATTAACGTATTTATCCTGTTTTTTGCTTTATCCTATAAGCTTTTTAATCCGGTGCGTGATGCTCTAGAAAAAAGAAAGTTAAAGATTGCAGGAGAGTTGAAAAGCGCTGCAGAAGATAAAGAAGCAGCTCATGTAATGAAGGAAGAATATGAGGCCAGACTTTTAGAAGTTAAAAAAGAGGCGGAAGAGATTCTGGAGGATGCAAGAAAAAGAGCGAAGCAGCGTGAGGCAGAGATTTTATCAGAAGCCAGGGAAGAAGCGAACCGCATTGTTATGAGAGGAAATCGTGAAGTGGAACTGGAGAGAAAGAAAGCACTTGATGATATGAAAGAACAGATCATATCCATCGCATCTGTCATGGCTGGAAAAGTCGTGGCTGCATCCATTGATACTTCCATACAGGATTCTCTCATTGATGAAACCTTGAAAGAGATGGGTGAGAGTACATGGCAAAGCTAGTATCAAAAGTATACGGTGATGCATTGTTTGAGGAAGCCCTGGAAAAACAGGAAGTGGACGCTTTGTTCGAGGAAGTAAAGAGCCTGCAGATGATCTTTGCTAAGAATCAGGATCTTGCAGGACTTCTTGATAATCCGAAGGTAGGCAAAGAAGAAAAAGCCGGGATTATTAAGGAAGTATTCGGCGGACGGGTATCGGAGGCTCTCATGGGGTTCCTGACAGTCATTGTCGAAAAAGGCAGACAAAAGGAAATCAATGCAATCTGTGAGTACTTTATTAATGCTGTCAAGGAATATAAAAAAATCGGCGTGGCACGTGTGACCAGCGCTGTGGAATTAAAAGAGGAGCAGAAAGCTCAGCTTCTCAAAAAACTGCTGGGAACAACCAGCTATCAGGAGTTTGAGATGGTTTATCAGGTTGACCCTTCCATTATCGGAGGGCTGGTAATCCGGATCGGTGACCGGGTTGTGGATTCCAGTATTAAGACGCAGATTTATGAGCTGCGCCGCAGCTTATCAAAGCTGCAGATATCGTAACAGAAACTTTGCAGAAAGAAGGTGCAGACCTTAATGAATTTAAGACCAGAAGAGATCAGTTCCGTCATCAAGGAACAGATTCAAAGATATTCAACGAAGCTGGAAGTCTCTGATGTCGGTACAGTCATTCAGGTAGCGGACGGTATCGCCCGTATTCACGGTCTTGAGAATGCAATGCAGGGTGAGCTTCTGGAATTTCCGGGAGAAATCTACGGCATGGTTCTCAACTTGGAAGAAGATAACGTTGGTGCAGTTTTACTTGGTACCGGCGCGATCAGTGAAGGTGATACAGTAAAAACTACCGGACGAGTGGTAGAGGTTCCGGTAGGAGATGCTCTGACCGGGCGTGTAGTCAATGCCCTTGGTCAGCCGATCGACGGAAAAGGACCGATTCAGACAGACAAGTTCCGTAAAATTGAGCGTGTTGCTCACGGCGTTATTGACAGAAAGTCAGTAGACACTCCGCTTCAGACCGGTATTAAGGCGATTGATGCCATGATTCCCATCGGAAGAGGACAAAGAGAGCTGATTATCGGAGACCGCCAGACAGGAAAAACAGCCATTGCTCTTGATACCATTATTAATCAGAAGGGGCAGGGCGTGCACTGTATTTATGTAGCCATCGGTCAGAAATCATCTACCGTTGCTACAATCGTAAAAACATTGGAAGAGTACGGTGCTATGGATTACACCACCATCGTGGTATCTACTGCATCCGACTTAGCTCCTCTTCAGTATATCGCTCCTTATTCCGGCTGCGCAATCGGTGAAGAGTGGATGGAGAATGGTGGAGATGTGCTTGTTATTTATGATGATTTAAGTAAACATGCAGCAGCTTACCGTACCCTGTCACTTCTTCTTAAGAGACCGCCGGGCCGTGAAGCTTATCCTGGAGATGTATTCTATCTTCATTCCAGACTTCTGGAACGTGCTTCCAGACTTTCCGATGAGTTAGGCGGAGGTTCCTTAACTGCACTTCCGATTATTGAGACTCAGGCAGGCGATGTATCGGCTTACATTCCGACCAATGTTATTTCCATCACAGACGGTCAGATTTATCTGGAAACAGAGATGTTTAACTCAGGATTCCGTCCTGCTATCAACGCAGGTCTTTCCGTATCACGAGTTGGCGGTTCTGCTCAGATTAAGGCGATGAAGAAGATCGCAGCCCCGATCCGTGTGGAACTGGCTCAGTACAGAGAGCTTGCAAGTTTTGCCCAGTTTGGTTCCGAGCTTGATAAGGAAACAACCGAGCAGCTGGCACAGGGTGAGAGAATCAGGGAAGTATTAAAGCAGGGTCAGTATCAGCCGATTCCGGTTGAATATCAGATCATCATTATCTTTGCAGCCACGAGAAAACTGCTTTTGGATATTCCGACAGCTAAAATCCTCGACTTTGAGAAGGCTTTAACAAGCTTTATTGACAGCAAATATTCTGAGATTCCTGCAAGTATACGTGAAACAAAACAGATTACACCTGAGACAGAAGAACTGTTGACGAAAGCAATCAATGAGTGCAAAGCAGGTGTTTTTTAAAGGCAGGTGAAAATCATGGCATCCATAAGGGATATCAAACGAAGAAGAGATAGTATTCAAAGTACCGAACAGATTACCAAAGCCATGAAACTTATATCTACCGTAAAACTGCAGAAATCCAGAGCAAAAGCAGAAGCTTCCAAGCCATATTATGATATGATGTATGATACCATAAACTCCATGCTTAGAAAGTCCGGAACAATTGAGCATAAGTATTTAAAGGCAGGCGATTCCAAGCGGAAAGCAGTGATAGTCATTACTTCCAACAGGGGTCTTGCCGGCGGATACAACAGCAACATTGCAAAGCTTGTCCTTCAGGATGAGCGGTTAAAGCCGGAGCTTACCGATATCTATGCCATTGGCCGCAAGGGAAAGGAAACGTTGGGGAAAAAGGGTTACAATATTGCTCAGGATTATTCCGAGGTGATCAATGAGCCCATTTACCGCGATGCTGCTGACATTACCATGGAGCTTTTGGATGCATTCGGGCAGAACCGGATCGGAGAGATCTATCTGGTTTATACTTCATTTAAGAATACGGTGACCCAGATTCCTACTTTAAAGAAACTTCTCCCTGTTGAGATGGCGGAGGGAAGCGAAAAATTGGATCTGGCGCTTATGAACTATGAGCCCAATGAAGATGAGGTTCTGGATTCCATTATTCCCAAATATATGAGCAGTCTGATTTACGGCGCTTTATTAGAGGCTGTAGCCAGTGAAAACGGGGCCAGAATGACTGCCATGGACTCTGCAACCAATAATGCGGAAGATATGATAGAAGAGCTTGGGCTGATTTATAACAGGGCAAGACAGGGTTCCATTACCCAGGAGCTTACCGAAATTATAGCCGGTGCCAATGCAATATCATAACTGTTCGGAGAGTGAAATGAGCCGAACTTCCTTAATAATTAATGAAATATAAATAAAGGAGAAACAAGATGGCAGAACAAAATATTGGTAAGATCACCCAGATCATCGGTGCCGTACTGGATATCAAGTTCAGCCAGGGCAAGCTGCCGGACATCAATGAAGCCATTGATATCACCACAAAAGACGGCGGCAGACTGGTTGTAGAAGTATCCCAGCATCTTGGCGATGATACCGTAAGATGTATCGCCATGGGCACAACTGATGGACTGGTACGTGGTATGGAAGCCGTGGCAACAGGCGCTCCTATTACCGTGCCGGTTGGAGAAGAAACTCTGGGACGTATCTTTAACGTTCTGGGCGATCCAATCGATAAGAAACCAGCACCGGAAGTAAAAGAACATTACCCGATTCACAGATCCGCTCCCACCTTTGAGGAACAGTCGACTGAAACAGAAATTCTGGAGACCGGAATTAAAGTCGTAGACCTTCTCTGTCCTTATCAGAAGGGCGGTAAGATCGGTCTGTTCGGCGGTGCAGGAGTTGGAAAAACCGTATTAATTCAGGAATTGATCCGTAACATTGCCACAGAGCACGGCGGATATTCCGTATTTACGGGAGTTGGTGAGAGAACCCGTGAAGGAAATGACTTATATCACGAAATGCAGGAATCAGGCGTTATCAATAAAACGACCATGGTATTCGGACAGATGAACGAACCGCCGGGCGCACGTATGAGAGTAGGTCTGACTGGGCTTACCATGGCAGAATATTTCCGTGACCAGGGCGGTAAGGATGTGCTTTTATTCATCGACAACATCTTCCGTTTTACCCAGGCCGGTTCTGAGGTATCCGCCCTCCTTGGACGTATGCCTTCAGCGGTTGGTTACCAGCCCACTCTTCAGACAGAGATGGGTGCGCTTCAGGAGCGTATTACATCAACAAAGAACGGTTCCATTACTTCTGTTCAGGCAGTTTATGTGCCCGCAGATGACTTAACTGACCCGGCCCCGGCCAATACCTTTGCTCATCTGGATGCGACCACGGTTCTTGACCGTTCCATTGTAGAGCTTGGTATCTACCCGGCAGTTGATCCGTTAGGCTCTACTTCCAGAATTCTTGATCCCCGTATTGTGGGCGATGAGCATTACCATATTGCCCGCGGCGTGCAGGAAGTTCTTCAGAAGTATAAAGAGCTTCAGGATATCATCGCCATGCTTGGCATGGATGAACTTTCTGAGGAAGATAAGCTGACTGTAGCCCGTGCAAGAAAGATTCAGAGATTCTTATCCCAGCCTTTCTTCGTTGCAGGCCAGTTTACCGGTATGGAGGGACGTTATGTGCCTCTTGCTGATACGATTCAGGGCTTTAAGGAGATTCTGGAAGGAAAGCACGATGATATACCGGAAAGCTATTTCTTAAATGCAGGTAGTATTGATGACGTTCTTGCCCGCGTGAAAAAATAGGGGGTGGGAAGATGGCTGATTTATTTAAACTGCAGATCATAACTCCTGAAAGAAAGTTTTATGAGGGAGATGCCTCAATGGTAGAGCTTACCACAACAGAAGGTGAGATCGGTGTATACCGTGGACATATACCCATGACTGCTATTGTTGCACCGGGAGTCTTAAAAATTCACGAAGCAGGTGGTATGAAAGATGCCGCTCTTATGTCTGGATTTCTTGAGATTTTACCGGAGAAGATTGTTATAATGGCTGAAGTGGCAGAGTGGCCTGAGGAGATCGATCTAAACCGTGCTGAAGAGGCAAAGGTTCGTGCAGAACGCCGCTTGAAAGAGCAGAGCGGAGAAATAGATGTAGTAAGAGCGGAAACAGCGTTAAAAAAGGCGCTTATAAGAATTTCGCTTACGAAATAATAAAAAGGGATTTGAACCGTTTTATGTGGTTTGAGTCCCTTTTTTGTGGATAGATATACCGAAAACAGACCCAATTGTGGATTATATCCTGAAACTATGATATACTATGGAACAGATAAAAACAAACAGGAGAATGTATTATGAAAGTAACATCATTAGTCATTATGGCAGCCGGCATCGGGAGCCGGTTTGGCGGCGGGATCAAACAGCTGGAGCCGGTTGGACCCAGTGGAGAGATCATAATGGACTATTCTATTTATGATGCTCTAAATGCAGGTTTTAACAAAATTGTGTTTATTATTCGTAAGGATTTGGAACTGGACTTTAAGGAGATCATCGGCAACCGGATTGAGAAGATTGCACCGGTGGAGTATGCCTTTCAGGAGCTTGAAGATCTGCCGGAGGACTTCCATAAGCCGGAAGGAAGAACAAAACCATGGGGAACAGGACAGGCGATCCTCTGTGCCAAAGATGTGATACGGGAACCGTTTGCAGTGATCAATGCAGATGATTATTATGGCAAAGAGGGGTTTGCAAAGATTCATGATTATCTGGTTAACCAGATGGACACCGATGTGAACCCCTTTGATCTTTGCATGAGCGGATTCATTCTGGGCAACACCTTAAGTGAGAACGGGGGTGTGACCAGAGGGGTATGTCAGGTAGGGTCTGACGGTGTCTTACAGAAAGTTACGGAGACCTATGAGCTCGTTATGGAAAATGGTGAAGCCTGCGGAAAGGATGAGACGGGTAATGCCGTGAAAATACCGTTGGAGCAGAATGTATCCATGAATATGTGGGGGCTGTCACCTGCATTCCTGGCGGAGCTGGAACGTGGATTTCCGACATTTTTAGAAAGCCTGAAGGAAGGGGATGTTAAATCTGAATATCTGCTTCCCAAGATCATTGACCGGCTGATCAGTCAGGACAAAGCCAGAGTCCATGTACTGGAAACAAGAGATAAGTGGTTTGGTGTAACTTATAAGGAAGATAAACCGGCTGTTTCTGCGGCCATCAGAGAGCTGGTCTCAAAAGGAATTTATCCGGAACGCCTTTTTTAATGGAAATATCCGAACTTTTTCAATCTGATTAGCATAGAATGGTGTTGTATAAGCTAAAAGCAGGGAGTGATAACAACCGTGCCAGGCAACCCGGACTATACTTATGGAAAGGATAATGAGAGCCTGCCTCCATATATGCTTTATGGCGACAGGAGCATCAGGGGAAGTTCTCTGGAGCCGAAAGATATCATAGCAAAGGATCTGGAATATTTACAGGGAATGTACCCGGGACATATGAAACGTCTGCAGGAATACGTCGTTTCCGCATGTGATCATCTGGATTATAAAGACAGTCCAATGTACGATGAATTTCCCGACCGTCTGCTCATTCATCAGGTTTGTGATTCCATTTGCGCAAAGATTCGCGAGGAGGGGACCATAACTGACGAACTGCTGATGGGGAGTAATGACAGTACAAAAGCGGCCGCGCAGACGCAGCCAGAGCCGATGGACTGGGAGAATGAAGAGGTAGAAAAGGCAGAACTGAATGACCGATACTCCACGTGGGGACCTCCGGGCTGGGGTCCGCCGGGACCAAAGCCTCCTGGCTGGAGACCGCCGCCCGGACCAAAGCCACCGTACTGGGGACCTCCCGGATCAAGACCGCCCTACTGGGGCCCGCCGGGACCAAAACCGCCCTACTGGGGACCCGGTCCCGGACCGAAGCCACCCTACTGGGGACCTGGACCCGGGCCGAAACCGCCTTATTGGGGGGCGAATCCGGGACCGCCTCAGGGGAATGGCTGGCTGGGTGATATCGTGTCTGTACTGCTTCTTAATGAAATGCACCGCAGAAGATGTAATTCCGGACGGTGCAGGTAGGCTATAAAAAAGCAGCTTCCTATAAAAAGGGAGGCTGTTTTTTTATAGCCTGAAGCCTCTGGTAAAACATTCTGAAAGGAAGAAAAAGCCAGTATTTGTTGTTATTCGGTATGGACGTTTAAAAAATTTTTATCAGGTATTCATGCATGAAAATCATCATGGAAGCTTTTTTAAACAATTATTATGTATTTTAAGCGGATTCACCTGTAAAAAAACAGTACAAAATTACAACTAAACAGTCTGAATGAGGCAGACATCTTTTCCTAAAATTCCTTACTATAAAAGAATCAATACATAGGAGGTTTTTATGGAAAAAGAGAATAGGAAACTGGGGTTGATGGCACTGACTGCATTGGTAATCAGCTCCTCCATTGGAAGCGGAATTTTTGGGATTGCATCAGACATGGCAAAGGGGACAAGCCCGGGGGCAGCCATTGCAGCGTGGATTATTACAGGAGCAGGAGTTCTCATGCTGTGCCTGTCACTTACTAATATCATTAATAAGAGGCCTGAATTAAGCGGGATTTTCAGCTATGCAACAGAAACCTTTGGTCCTTTTGGGGGATTCATCAGCGGCTGGGGCTACTGGTTATCCGCATGGTTGGGAAATATTGCTTTCGCCACCATTATGATGAGCGCACTCAGCTACTTTATCCCTGCGCTTGGTGATGGAAGTAATCTTCTTTCTATTATTATTGCAAGTGTGATTCTCTGGATCATGTGTCTGGTCGTAAACCGGGGGATTGAAAGTGCTGCATTTTTAAATACCATAATTACCATCTGTAAGCTGGTCCCTCTTTTACTTTTCGCCGTTGCCGCAATCATTTCATTTAAGGCGGGTATATTTGCCGCAGACTTTTGGGGAACTGTATCAGGAAATTTTTCTTTTAAGGATATAATATCTCAGGTAAATTCCAGCATGATGGTGCTTATGTGGGTATTTGTGGGAATCGAGGGAGCGGCAATGATGTCGGATCGTGCCGTAACAAAGGCAACTGCGGGAAAGGCCACTGTATTGGGGCTGGTGGGGCTTTTATGTGTTTACCTTCTTTTGTCACTTTTGCCGTATGGGTTGATGAGCCGTGCCGAGATATGTGAATTGAAGCAGCCCACTATGGCATATCTTCTTTCTTATATCGTTGGTCCGTGGGGAGCAGCCTTTATTAATATCGCCATGATTATATCTGTTGCAGGATGCTGGTTATCGTGGACCATGCTTCCAGTTGAAACTACATTACTAATGGCCCGGCAGAATCTTCTTCCGAAAAGATTCGGAGAAGTCAATGACAAGAATGTTCCAACCTTCTCTCTGGTTTTTATGACGGCTCTTTCACAGATTTTCATCTTCACTCTGCTATTTACGGACAAGGCCTATAATTTTGCATACTCACTCTGTACTGCTGCAATTTTTGTAACCTGGATTCTGGTATGTGTATATCAGGTGAAGCTTTCTTATGAAAACAGAGGAAAAAAGGGAGAAGCCGGACAGCTGGCAATAGGACTTATTGGAACTGTTTTTTATGCATGGGCAATATGGGCATCCGGAATAGGGTATTTTCTTCTTTGTATGCTGGTTTATATTATTGGCATTTTCCTCTATGTTAAAGCAGGAAAAGAAAACGGAGTGGAAAAGGTCTTTTCCACAAAAGAACGAATCGTAATTATGTTCATTCTCATGGGTGCAGCGATATCTGTTTACATGCTGGTAACTGGTGGAATTGCTGTCTGATCATGAACCTGAGATTATTACATGGCCCTGTGCGGGTTTGCTTACATAAAATTCAGGCGGCGAAATTGACAATAAATTACTTTTAATGATATGATTCGACATAAGGAAAATGATCGGAAACGGCAGTGAAGCAAGGTGTTTCAGAGGAGAAGCAGAATGGATAATGTGAGGTCCAAATGAGTACAACAATTTTTATCTTCGACATCGTATTAATTATAGTATTTGCCTGTTCCTGTACGATTAATGTAACTGCATACTGCAAAACAAAGCATGTCCGGGAATTTGAGACCGGCATGCTTATGTTCTTTTATTGCCTGAATTCCATGATTATTTTCATGTCAGAATTTTTACTCAAACTGCCACTTTTTGAAGGGGCTTATAATGTATTGACCTATTTCAGCGTTAAGGTTATCTGCGGAATTGCCATAAGTACCCTGTATATGCTTCTTACCGCTTCTATACTTGAAAAAAAGATCAGCATTCTTCATGCGGTCATTATGATGCCTTTGATCTGTGTAACGGTCTATGTCGGAGATTTAAACGGATCAGTCAGTCAGCACTGGGTATTTTATACCATCCGGCAGATATATCTGGCATGCTTTGTTCTTTCTTATTTTATCCGGTATGCTTCTGTGAAAGACAGGGAATATAAAATAAGGATCAGAAAATACCGGTTTGTTTTTCTCATCTGCGGCATCTTTTCCATGCTGATTTTTGCTGAAGACAGCATGGTTATCTTCCACTTTCAATATGTGATCAATACATTGAATCTGAAGGTGTTTATGGAGCATAATTTAAGTGAAGACATATTTTTCGTGATCCTGTCAGTGATCGGAGTAAAAAGCGGTTTCTCGGAGCTGATTCAGAGAAGGGGACAGGCTGAGATAATGGAGCCTGGGATTCCTCTTTCTGTTGCGGCGGCCTGCGAGGTAAAGACTCCTTATCCGGAAGACTCTTTTGTCAGAGCTTACGGATTAAGCAATCGCCAGCGTGATGTACTGTATCTGCTGCTGAAGGACAAGGCCTATCAGTATATGGGAGAAGAACTGGGGTTGTCTGTAGGTACCGTAAAATTTCACGCTCATGGGATCTATGAAAAAACAGATTCCAGGAACCGGTCGGAACTGATTGGCAAATATGATAAGTTTTATGAAAGCCGGGAGCAGACTCCGTTAACCTGACTTCTGCTTTTTCGTACTCTCGTAAAGGGCATATAGTTCCTGCCGGGATTTTGAACCGGTTTTTTTTAAGAGGTTATGTACATGGGAACGGACGGTAAAGGATGAAATAAGAAGCTTGGCACTGATCTGCTCGTCGGTGGTGCGGTTTAACAGCTCTGCAAGGATGGTCTGTTCTCTCAGAGTGAGGGAATAGGCTTTACAAAAAGAATAATAAGAGGCAGATTCGGTATCTGGAGAAGCAAAAGAATCCGTCACCGGTTCCCGGAAATTTACAGCAGCTTTGCATGTGTGCAGAGCTGCTGTTTTTCGCATGAAATTGAAGATATAAACCAGAGCGGATAAGCCAAATAAAAAGTCAATGGAAAAGATTCGGCATAAGGACAGCCTGTTGTAGGCAGGGAAAACAAAAATCCTGATATAGTTTTCTATGATACCGGATAGAGAAAAGAAGAGAACGGATCGGGATAGCACAGGGCGAAAATCAGAGAAAAGCTTCCTGCTTTGACTGCAGGCGGCGTGATTCATAAGAGCGTGAAATGAAAAGCCTCTGTAAAGTAAGGAAAGAGGGAACAGAGAGCTGTAAAGAAAAAAGGTAGTACTGCTGCTTTTTAAGGTGGGAATCAGCAACAGAAGAAAAATGAATATACACAGAATCATGTATTCATGAAATGGAAGCTTTGATGTGTGGTTTAGCTGATAGCCCAGGTTTAATAGGCAGATAGCAGCGGATATGGATATAACCGTATTCCATACGGGCATAGAAAAGTAGACAGCCTGGTAGAACCGGCCGAATTCAGGGACAAATTCTGCCATGGATGCAACAAGCTGATTGACAGATAGACAGAAATAGAGTGCGGACAAACTGGCAGATATGCAGCACCGCTCACTCAAGTAGCGGCAGAAGGCAAGCAGGCACACTCCAAAGTATAAAATTAAAAGTATATTATCGTATAAGTAAAGTAACAGCTTCATAATTACCTTTGGGCTTTTTCCTTTCAGTATAGCAAACTGGAAAGCAGAGATCAAGAAAAATTGTGCAAAATGTATAAGGTTTAGGCTTGGTTTTGTCTAAAATGTATAATTATTCATAAAAATAAATGAAAAGGTTTATTCCAAACCCGATTTTTTGATGCTATTCTTTGGGAGACGTGAAGGCGAAGAAGCAAAAGCGTCACAAAATGCCAATGATAAAACATAAAAGGAGGTTATTAATTATGCAGAGTATTAATGTAAAAAGTGAAATTGGCCGCTTAAAGAGAGTATTGCTGCACAGACCGGGAAAGGAATTATTAAATCTGACACCAGATACACTGGAGAGGCTTCTTTTTGATGATATTCCTTTTTTAGAGGCTGCGCAGCAGGAGCATGATGCATTTGCGGAGACATTAAGAAACAATGGCGTAGAGGTATTGTATCTGGAAGATGTTATGGCTGAGGTACTGGATTTAAGTGATGAAATCAGAGATGAGTTCATAAAGCAATGGATCAATGAAGCTGGAATTTCCACCGGACTGTATAAGAAGAAAATTTACGATTATATGATGCAGTTTAAGTATGACAGCAAAGCACTCGTGCTGAAATCCATGGAAGGCATTGTATTAAAGGAGCTCAATTATACGAAAAGCGATTCTTTGGTAGATCTTATGAGCGACCCCTCTAAGCTGGTGATTGATCCCATGCCGAATCTTTACTTTACCCGTGATCCATTCGCATGCATCGGTAATGGAGTCAGTCTGAACCGTATGTATTCTGTTACCAGAAACCGGGAGACGATTTATGGCGAGTATATCTTCAAATACCATCCGGATTTTAAGGAAAAGGTTGATAAGTATTATGACCGCTACAATGCGTTTCATATTGAAGGGGGAGATATCTTAAACATCAACGATAAGGTTCTTGCTGTTGGTATTTCCCAAAGAACGGAACCAGATGCCCTGGAGCTGCTGGCAAAGAATATTTTTGAAAATGAGAACAGTACTATTGAAATAATCCTCGGATTTAATATTCCTAACAGCCGGGCGTTTATGCATCTGGATACGGTGTTTACCCAGATTGATTACGACAAGTTTACCATTCACCCGGGAATTCTGGGACCTCTGCGGATTTACAAGATTGAAAAAGGAAACTGCAAAGGAGATATTAAGGTAGAGGTTCTGAATTCTGATCTTGAGGCCGTTCTTGAGAAAAGCCTTGGAATTAATAAGGTTGAGCTGATCAAATGCGGAGGAGAGGATATGATTGCAGCAGAAAGAGAGCAGTGGAATGACGGCTCCAATACTCTTTGCATTTCACCGGGAACCATTGTCACCTATCAACGCAACACAAAGACCAATGAATTATTGAAAAAACGGGGGCTGAATGTACTGGAAATTCCAAGTGCAGAATTGTCCCGGGGAAGAGGCGGCCCCCGATGCATGAGCATGCCGCTTGATCGTGAACCGGTCAATTACTAAAGAAAGAGGAGAAAAAGAAATGGCAGTTAACTTACGAGGCAGAAGCTATTTAAAATTACTGGATTTTACACCGGAGGAAATCCGCTATCTGATTGATCTTGCTAAGAATTTTAAGGATTTAAAAAGAAGCAGCACTCCCCACAAGTATCTTATGGGAAAAAATATTGTTCTTTTATTTGAAAAAACTTCTACTAGAACCCGTTGTTCCTTTGAGGTGGCTGGCAATGATCTGGGAATGGGAGTTACATATCTTGACCCGGGCAGCTCACAGATGGGAAAAAAAGAAAGCATTAAAGATACCGCCAGAGTCCTTGGAAGGATGTATGACGGAATAGAATACAGAGGTTACAGCCAGGAACTGGTTACCGAGCTTGCTCAGTATGCGGGCGTTCCCGTATGGAACGGGTTAACAGATCAGTTTCACCCGACACAGATGCTTGCAGACCTTCTGACCATTGAGGAGCATTTTGGATTTCTAAAAGGAATCAACTTTACTTTTATGGGAGACGCCAGAAATAATATGGGAAATTCGCTAATGGTGGCATGTGCCAAAATGGGGCTTAATTTTACAGCCTGCGCACCAAAGGATTTATGGCCGGCTGAAGATCTGACCGAAGTGTGCAGACAGATTGCTGCGGAAAACCATTGCTCAATAACATTAACGGATGATGTACAGGAAGGAACAACGGGGGCTGATGTTGTATATACGGATATATGGGTTTCCATGGGAGAGCCGGATAGTGTATGGGACACACGGATCAAGCTGCTGAGCCCGTATCAGGTAAATGAAAAGGTCATGGAAAATGCCGGAAGTCAGGCCATCTTTATGCATTGCCTTCCCTCCTTCCATGACAGAAAAACAACCATTGGTGAGGATATCTATCAGAAATTCGGTCTGACTGAGATGGAAGCGACAGATAAGGTATTTGAAGCAAAATATTCCAAGGTATTTGATGAGGCAGAAAATCGTATGCATACTATTAAAGCTGTGATGTATGCAACGCTTTGCTAGAAAGGCTGGTCAGGGTGAAAAGAATTGTAATCGCGCTGGGCGGAAATGCTCTGGGCAATACATCAGAAGAACAGCTGGAACGTGTAAGAATTACGGCAGAAGCAGTTGTGGATATAGTAAAGGCAGGATATGAGGTGGTTGTATGCCATGGGAATGGTCCCCAGGTAGGAATGATCAACCTTGCATTTGAGAAAGGTCATGAGGCAGGAATCGTCCCCGGAATGCATCTTCCTGAATGTACGGCAATGAGTCAGGGGTATATCGGTTATCATCTCCAGCAGGCAATTGATCAGGAGCTGGTTAAAATGCAAATTCAGGATACGGTTGTGATTACCATGCTGACACAGGTTATTGTGGATGAGAAGGATCCGGCTTTTCATAATCCCACGAAGCCGATAGGAAGATATTATGATGAAGCAGAAGCCAGGCGCCTGATGGAGGAAACAGGTCAGAAGTATGCAGAGGATTCCGGACGCGGATACCGCCGGGTAGTTGCCTCCCCCCAGCCGGTAAGTATTTATGAAAAAATTTCCTTAAATACGCTGATCAATTCCCGCCATGTGGTCATTGCAGGAGGGGGAGGCGGAATTCCCGTAGTTAAGGAGCCGGATGGCTCTTATCATGGAGTCGATGCAGTAGTTGATAAGGATCTGGCGGCTGAAAAGCTGGCAGAGCTGGTGAACGCAGATGCATTTGTCATACTGACAGCTGTAGATAAGGTTTCCATTCACTTTGGGAAACCAGATCAGGAGGAGCTTTCCCAGATTACTCTCGCACAGGCAGAACAGTACATTAAGGAAGGGCATTTTGCAGCAGGAAGTATGCTTCCCAAGGTAAAGGCTGCTATGAAATTCATAGAGCAGAAGAAAGAGGGCATATCCATTATCTGCTCTCTGGAAATGGCGGCGGAAGCTTTAAGCGGTAAAGCCGGAACAAGGATTATAAGCAAATAGGTTAATGGAGAAAATACGATCCCATTTTATTTATATAATAGGTAAAATGGGATACTTTTCCCCGGGATGTGAATAGAAATACTTATATTATAATAAAACAAATGAATATACGATAACTTATTAACGTATTACGCAAAATCTGGAAGGATTTGATAAGATGAAGGAGTATATTGAGCTGCAGTCACATTTCTGCTCAAAGATAGATATAAAAAAAATATGCACCTTTGATTACGAAACAATCGCGGAAAGAACTTTGCCGTTGTATCACAAAAGTCCGAGATTCATTTTAGTGAGAGAAGGAAAAGGCAGTATTGAGATAGACAGGGAACGGTACGAACTAAAATCAGGGGTATTGCTTTCCGTACTGCCATGGGAGTGCACACAGATCGTAGAGGTGGAAGAGGCCTTGAGCTTTGAAATTGTTAAATATAATTATGATGTGGTGGCGGAAACGATAAAATCCTCTTCCTCGATGTCAGATCCTGTTTCTGTATTAAAGAAACTGGAAGAAACTCCATATGCATATCTTACGGAGGAAATGAGAGAAGAGATTGGATATCTGTTTCTTAAAATCAGGGAAGAAACAGGGGTGGAATCTGTAATGGATTTCAGGGAAAGAAGATCCTATCAGGAGATAAATATAATTATGCTTATTTCTTCTTTGATCATTGCATTTTGCCGTGTGATTGATAACAGGGATAAAAAGATATGTATAAAAAACGGTTCAGAGGATAACCGGCTGCTGATCCTGCGTTACATCTACATGCATCTGGGAGAGAAGATTACTCTTGAGAGAATAGCAAAACAGTTTTATTTAAGCAGATCATCGGTCCGGATGTATATCTTTGAAAAGACAGGACTTGCATTTCATGAGCTGGTCAGTGAAATGCGGATTGTAAAAACAATCAATTATTTATTGTATACGGATATGACATTGGAGGAAATGGCGCCTGTCCTTGGGTATGTGGATGCAGCACATATATCCAAGGTGTTTTCATACCGTATGGAAAATAAGATCAGCGATTATCGCAGAACATATCAAAGGGTTTTGAACATAACAAATATAGAAGAGAAAAAGATGGCTTACCAGCTGGTGGAATATATTTCCAGAAATTATCAGGAGGAGATACAGGCGCTGGAAACGTCAGAAAAATTCAGCATTTCCATAGAAGAGATGAACCGGCATTTAATGATGCAGGTAGAATGCAATTTTTCTGATTTTGTGAACCGGCTCAGGATTGACAAATCCTGTGAGCTGCTTCTTGATACGGATAAATCTATTACTGATATTGCTATAGAAGTAGGCTATGGAACAGTAAAGACATTTCGCAGAAACTTTATAAAGCTCAGGCATGTTCTGCCCAATGAATTCCGGGCGGCTCAGGCTGTGCTTGTCAACTGATGAAAAAAGAGAGGGGAAAGGATGGAATACCAGAGAGAAGAGTATGTGTCATGTGATCATCTGTTTAAAATGAAATTTAAAGTTGGAAAGATTGTGAAATGTACGGAAGTAAATCAGTCAAACCGGTTTTTATGCTTTCAGGTGGAGGTTGGGGATAAGACATGTCAGATCCTGTCCGGTCTTAAAGGTTATTATGAAACCGAAGAAGTTATCGGAAAAAAGGTGATGGTTCTGGAAAATGTGAAAACCACCAGAATAGCAGGAATGAAATCGGAAGGACTGCTTATAGTGGCGGAGGATCAGGAAGGGAATTTGGCCTTTATGGTTCCTGACCGTGACATGGAAGCTGGAGTTGAGATTCTTTAGGCGAACAGGTAAAAGGGGAACACGGTGAATGAATTAGAAAAAGATAATATAAAAAGCAGGCGTCAGAAGACAATTCTTAAATTGATCAGGAAGCAGCCCATCACAACACAGGCCATGCTTAAGGAATATTTAAGCATGGAGGGGATTGATGTCACCCAGGCCACCTTATCCAGGGATATCCGTGAGATGAATTTGATAAAGGGAGTAAACGGAGAAGGATATATTCAAAGCAGTATTATATCCAGACACCAGATTTCCTATAGGCTTTTTGTACTGTTTTCCATGGCAGTCAGGGCAGTGGAGCAGTCAGGGAATGTGGTCGTCATTGACTGTGAGCCAGGTATGGCTGCTTCTGTATGTACGGTTATTGATGAATTGGGCTGGAACGAAATTGTAGGAACCATAGCTGGGAACAATACTATCTTTGTAATTACCAGGGAAGGTACTTCCTATCAGCTGGCGGAGCAGTTTAAGAATATCAATAGTTAAGAAGGGATGGAATTTACGCCAACCGTTTTTTTTCGCCGATTAACGAATGTTTAAGAAAGTTTTCATTGTAGTTTTGTCCATTATTGTATACAATAAAGAAGATTAAAATTGGAAAAATAAAGGATGTTTTATATGAATGGTCTGGCTAAAAAGATTGGAATTTTGTCTGTGGTATTCCTGTTGGCTATCGCAGTTTATTTTATGTGGAATCAGAGAAAAACGGAAAAAAATGACGTAATGGTATATACCTCCATGGATGAGGCATCACTTCCTGTTGTATACGCGGATATGTACGGAAGAAAGATGAATCTGCTGCATGGCTATGCCCAGGATATGGCACAGACTGTATCAAGGGAAGCCCTTACCGTTCTTCCCCAGGACAGGAATTTAAGCCTTGGGATTGCAGACTATGACGGCAGTATAACCGGAATTCAGTATGAAGTGCGCAGTCTTGATTTAAGCCGTCTGGTGGAACGGACCAGTTTAAGCAAGTGGGACCAGGAAGATGGAACAGTAAAGGCTGCGCTTCCCATACAGAATCTCCTGGCAAAAGACAAGGAATATATACTGATTCTTACTCTGGACACTTCGGAAAACGGAACACTTTATTATTACACCCGGATCATGTGGACGGACAGTACCAATGCGAAGGACATGATTGATTTCGCCGTAGATTTTACGACTAAGACATTTCACTATGATCAGGCAAAAGATTTAACCACGTATCTTGAGACCAGTAATACCGAGGATAACAGTTCACTTGGACATGTGTCTATCCGATCCAGTTTTTCCCAGCTTACATGGGGCGGACTGACAATGGAGCCGGTGGGGGAGATCCGTGCTACCCTGAAGGATTTAGACGGCGTGATGTGCAGTGTCAGTCTGGAGTATCAGGCGGCACGGACAGGCGAAGGGGACGACAGAGAGCTATATGAAGTGGAGGATTCCTTCACGATGAAATGGGACAGCCGCAGAATTTATCTGATGGACTTTGAACGGAGTACCAATCAGATCTTCTCCGGACAGAAAGAACTGTTTTCTGGAAAACGGATTACACTGGGAATTACCAATGCTGATGAAGTACAGACAAAAAAAAGCTCCGGAGGAAATTGTATCGCCTATGGAATTAACCGGGATTTATGGACATATGATCAGAAACAGGGTCATGCAGTAAAGGTATTTTCCTTCCGAAGCGGAACAGACGACGGCCTTCGCAGCGGATATAACCAGCATGACATTAAGATTCTGTCAGTGAGCGACAACGGCGATGTGGATTTCCTTGTTTATGGATACATGAACAGGGGAATTCACGAAGGAAGTATGGGAATCGCCCTTTATCGGTACGACAGCGGCGAGAATGCCATAGGAGAGCGTTTCTTTACACCGGTCACTTCATCCTTTGAGATGCTGAAGGAAGAGGTGGATCAGCTTTCTCATTTAGGAACCAACGGAATGCTCTATCTTATGGCTGGCAGATCAGTTTATGGAATTGATTTAAACAGCAACGAATATATGGTACTGGCAGATTCTCTTTCTGAGGGAGGTTATGCAGTCAGCAGCACAGAACGCCATTTTGCATGGCAGGAAGGCAGCGACGTTTATGGTGCCAGTGTCATTCATTTGATGGATTTAGATACAGGTATTAAAAGAGAGATCAACGGAGGAGAGGATAATAAGTTCCGTCCTCTGGGCTTTGTAGGCGATGATTTCATATACGGAATTGCAAAAGGCGGCGATATCTGGTCACAAAACGGAAGAGTTCTGGATGCTCCCATGTATCGGATTGAGATCATGGATCAGAGCGGAGCGATTGTAAAAAAATATGAACAGGATCAGTCTTATATTGCGGATGTTACAGTGGACGGAAGCCGGATTCATTTAACCCAGGTGCAAAAAAACGGGGATCAGTCCTATTCAGTTTCCAGACAGGATACCATCGTCTGCAATCAGGAGCTTTCCGCTGAAGAACTGAAAGGAATCGGCTGGTATGCTTCAGAAGATCGTAAAAAGATTTACTTCGTCCAGCTGGACCAGGAAGCATCAAGCCGGAATGTAACGATTGCGGTACCGAAAAAAGTAGCCTATGAAACAACTGAGGTGGTTGAGTTAAAGAGCCGTCCCAAAAATCAGGAAAACAGATTTATGGCCTATGCAGGAGGTCATTATCTGGGAAGCAGCAAAAGCTTTATTAAGGCTTTGGAGCTTGCCTATGATAAGATGGGGGTTGTGACAGACCAGAATCAGGAGCTATTGTGGAACCGGGTTAACCGGCCTCCTGTTAAAAATATGAAGGATCCATTGAAAACAGGGGCGGCTTTTTTTAGAAATCTGTCAGAATTTACAGAAAACGGATTAACGGATGGTGTCTTTATGATTGACGCCAGAGGCGCTTCCTTAAATCAGATCCTTTATTTCATCGGACAGGGCTGCCCGGTAGCTGCTTATACAGGACAGGGAGGGTTTCTGCTCATTTCAGGCTACGACCAGTATAATGTTACCCTGTACAATCCGGAAACGAAAGACAGTCAGAAAATGGGCTTAAATGATGCCTCTGCTTACTTTTCAGGCCTTGGAAATGATTTTGTCTGCGGAGTATTTTTTGAATAAGAAAATGCGTTCTCTTTACAAATTCGTAAGATATGTTATAATCATGAAAGGCGAATGTTAAAAATTAAGAGAATTGTAATAGATAAAAGGATAGTCAGAGGTGTGAAATGGAGCAGTATATTATGAAAGGCGGTAATCCCCTGGTTGGAGAAGTGACCATAGGGGGAGCCAAGAATGCCGCTTTGGGAATTCTGGCAGCAGCTATCATGACAGATGAGGATGTGCTGATTGATAATCTGCCTGATGTAAGAGATATTAACGTGTTACTGGAAGCAATCGAAGAAATCGGAGCGACAGTGGAACGGATTGACAGACATACGGTCCGTATTAATGGACAGACAATCCGTGAAGTATCGGTTGATGATGAATATATCCGCAGAATCAGAGCTTCGTACTATTTTATCGGAGCGATGCTTGGAAAATATAAAAGTGCCCAGGTTCCCCTTCCGGGAGGCTGCAACATTGGAAGCAGACCCATTGACCAGCATTTAAAGGGCTTTCGTGCACTGGGAGCCGATGTTAAGATTGAACGGGGAGCGGTGATTGCCCACGCGATTGATCTTGTAGCAAGCCATATCTATCTTGATGTGGTCAGTGTAGGCGCTACCATCAACATTATGATGGCTGCGACTCTTGCAGAAGGACAGACCATTCTGGAGAACGTGGCAAAGGAACCTCACGTCGTTGACGTCGCTAACTTTTTAAACAGCATGGGCGCCAATATTAAGGGAGCCGGTACCGATACCATTCGAATCAAAGGCGTTTCCAGACTTCATGGAACGGAATACTCCATTATTCCTGACCAGATTGAGGCAGGCACATTTATGTGCGCAGCAGCAATTACACGGGGTGATGTTATGGTGAAGAATGTGATTCCCAAGCACCTGGAAGCCATTTCGGCCAAGCTTCTGGAGATGGGCTGTGAAGTCGTGGAATTTGACGATGCAGTCCGTGTAGTGGGAAAAACCAATCAGAAGCACACGGATATCAAGACACTTCCCTATCCGGGATTCCCTACTGATATGCAGCCTCAGATGGCAGTAACCCTTGCTCTGGCAGGCGGTACCAGTGTGGTGACTGAGAGTATATTTGAGAACCGCTTCCGCTATGTGGATGAGCTTTCACGCATGGGTGCCAACGTAAAGGTGGAAGGCAACGTAGCTGTTATTGACGGTGTAGCCGGTTTAACCGGAGCCTTCGTGAATGCTCCCGACTTACGTGCAGGAGCAGCGCTGGTGATAGCCGGTCTTGCAGCAGATGGATATACCGTAGTGGATGAAATCGGTTATATTCAAAGAGGTTATGAATGCTTTGAAGATAAGCTTCAGGGACTGGGGGCCATGATTGAAAAGGTGGACTCAGAAAAAGAGGCTCAGAAATTTAAATTAAAAGTAGGCTAGGCGGGGGACTCCCCCGCCGTTTTGCTTGACAGGAGGAAGGGGCTATGGAAATGAAGAAGAAACCGGTGCTGGTTATTATGGCGGCGGGTATGGGCAGCCGGTACGGCGGATTAAAACAGATTGATCCGGTGGATTCCGAGGGAAACAAAATCATTGATTTTTCCATTTATGATGCGGTGGAAGCCGGCTTCGAAAAGGTGGTATTCATCATTAAGAAGGCAATTGAGAAGGAATTTAAAGAACACATCGGAGACCGTATGGCGGCGCACGTAAAAGTGGAATACATCTATCAGGAACTTTTTAAACTCCCTGAAGGATATAAAGTGCCTGAGGGTCGTGTAAAGCCATGGGGAACGGGTCATGCGATCCTGTGCTGTGAAGAAGTGCTGGACGGTCCCTTTGCTGTGATCAATGCCGACGATTACTATGGAAAAAGTGCTTTTGTCTCTGTTTTCAACTTCTTATCTGAGGCTCAGGAAGAGGACAGATATCAGTTTTCCATGGTTGGTTATAAGCTCTACAACACACTGACAGAGAATGGTCATGTGGCCAGAGGGGTATGCACAGTTTCAGAAGACGGACTGCTGACCGACATCTGTGAGAGAACCAGAATAGAAAAACATGGGGATAGAGCGGAATATACGGAAGATGACGGTGCAACCTGGACCGGTCTTTCGGAAGATACTCTTGTATCCATGAATTTATGGGGATTTACCGGAAGTATTTTAAAAGAGCTGAAAGAACGGTTCCCTGTTTTCTTAAACAAAGAGTTAAAAGTAAATCCCCTCAAATGTGAATACTTCCTTCCGTTTGTGGTTGATGAGCTTTTAAAAGAGAATAAAGCAGAGGTAACTGTGCTAAAAAGTACAGACCGCTGGTACGGGGTTACCTATCAGGAAGATAAAAAAACGGTAGTTGATGCCATTGCAGGTTTTAAGGCAGCGGGCCTTTATCCGGGAAAGCTCTGGGACTAGCAGAAAATCTGCAAGACCATTGACATATGTCCATTATTAGAGTAGAATAAAAAAGCAGATATAATAACTGCTAATTGAATAACAAATGAAAAGTCGTAATATCCCTTATTCAGAGTGATGGAGATACAAAGGATCTGTGAAGTCACGGCAACCCCCGGCGGTTTTGTGGTTTTAGCCACAAGAAACGTCTGGAAGGTGCCAACCTGAGCGAGAAATCGAGCAATAAGAGGATTTGATACAAAGTTGAATCAAGTCCGCATTGCTGCGGACTTTTCTTTTTGTTATTCCCCCATGTGAAGTAGAGGAGGAAATGACAACATGGAAAAATTATTATTTACATCCGAATCCGTTACAGAAGGACATCCGGATAAAATGTGTGATCAGATCTCTGATGCCATACTTGATGAGATGTTAAAACAGGACCCGATGAGCCGGGTGGCCTGTGAGACCTGTACCACCACCGGTCTTGTTATGGTTATGGGTGAGATCACAACCCAGGCATATGTGGACATTCAGAAGGTAGTGCGTGAAACGGTAAGAGAGATCGGTTATGACCGTGCAAAATACGGTTTTGACTGTGACACTTGCGGAGTGATTGTGGCTCTGGATGAACAGTCCAAGGATATTGCAATGGGTGTTGACCGTGCGCTGGAAGCGAAAGAAAACAAGATGTCAGAGAAAGAAATTGATGCCATCGGAGCTGGAGATCAGGGAATGATGTTCGGTTATGCCAGCAACGAGACAGAAGAATTTATGCCATATCCCATCGCACTGGCTCATAAGCTTGCACTTCAGCTCACAAAAGTGCGTAAGAATGGAACTTTAACGTATCTCCGTCCTGATGGAAAAACCCAGGTGACGGTAGAATACGATGAGAACGGCAAACCTCTCCGCCTCGATGCGGTGGTATTATCCACCCAGCATGATGAGGATGTCAGCCAGGAACAGATTCATAGAGATATCAAAAAATATGTATTTGACGAGATTCTTCCGGCTGAGCTTGTAGATGATCACACCAAATTTTTTATTAATCCTACCGGTCGTTTTGTAATCGGCGGACCTCACGGAGACAGCGGTCTTACCGGACGTAAAATTATTGTGGACACCTACGGCGGATATGCCCGCCACGGCGGCGGAGCATTCTCTGGAAAGGACTGTACCAAGGTTGACCGTTCAGCCGCTTATGCAGCCCGCTACGTTGCAAAGAACATCGTGGCAGCCGGTCTTGCAGATAAGTGTGAAATTCAGTTATCCTACGCCATCGGAGTGGCTCACCCCACTTCCATCATGGCAGATACCTTCGGTACCGGAAAAGTAAGCAATGAAAAGCTGGTTGAGGTCATTCGTGAAAACTTCGACTTACGTCCAGCCGGTATTATTAAAATGCTGGATTTACGCCGCCCGATCTATAAGCAGACTGCTGCTTACGGACATTTTGGAAGAAACGATTTAGATTTGCCGTGGGAAAAGCTTGACAAGGTTTCCCTTTTAAAAGAATATTTATAAATATAATATGAGAAGGATGCCGCTAAACAGCTGATATACAGCTGGGAGCGGCATCTTTTTTTATGGATATACTGACAGATAAACGTTCCGCTCCTTTGCTATGGCTCCTTTTTTAATATTTGGCACTAAAACTAGCGCCAAATCCCAGTTACTTCGTGTTGAAATTTAAAGCTCACATTGATTATAATAAGGCTATGAAAAGGAATTGATTGGCCAATCATACCTTCCACGTATCACACAGTAAATACTATATCATGAAGCGAGGGTATGCAATATGAAAGAGAAGGTACAAGTATTTGGCCGCTTTTTAAGCGGTATGGTAATGCCTAATATCGGTGCATTTATTGCATGGGGGCTGATTACGGCATTGTTTATTCCTACGGGCTGGTATCCCAATGAAGCCATCGGAGCTCTGGTTTCTCCTATGGCCAGCATGCTTCTGCCGCTTTTGATCGCCTATACAGGCGGTACGGCTGTTTATGGACAGCGGGGCGGCGTGATCGGCGCAATCACAGCCATGGGCGTGATCGTTGGTTCCAGTGTTCCCATGTTTATGGGAGCAATGATTGTGGGCCCTGTCAGCGCCTGGGTGATTAAGCAGTTTGACCGTAAAATAGAGGGGAAGGTCCCTGCCGGCTTTGAGATGCTGGTAAACAACTTTTCCCTGGGCATCATCGGTGCCATCTTAACAGCTATCGCCTTGAAGGGAGTTGCACCTTTTGTAGAGGTTATGAACCGGGTGATGGAATCAGGGGTTGGGTTCTTTGTGGATCATAAGCTGCTGCCTTTGGCAAGCGTCTTTATTGAGCCTGCCAAGGTCCTGTTCTTAAACAATGCCGTCAACCATGGGATTCTTTCTCCTATGGGAATCCAGCAGGTAGAAGAAATGGGAAAATCCATCTTCTTTCTTCTGGAGGCAAACCCAGGGCCGGGACTTGGTATTTTACTGGCTTATTGTATTGCTGGGAAGGGATCTGCAAAGAGCTCAGCACCAGGAGCAATCATCATTCACTTTTTAGGAGGAATCCATGAGATTTATTTTCCCTATATCCTGATGAACCCTCTTTTGCTTCTGGCGGTTATTTCAGGCGGAGCCAGTGGAATCTTTGTGTTCCAGCTCCTTGGTGTGGGATTGACCTCACCCGCATCTCCTGGAAGCATCCTGGCTGTTCTTGCAATGACACCAAGAGGCGGATACTTTGGCACGCTGGCAGGTGTAACAGCAGCTGCTGCTGTTTCCTTCCTTGTGGCTCTTCCTCTGCTTCGGTTTACAGGAAAAAGCGGAGATCTGGATGAATCGAAGGATAAAGTTAAGAAAATGAAACAGGAGTCCAAAGGAAACCAGACGGCGGAAATGAAAGCGGTATCTGGTAGTAATGTAAGAAAAATCGTATTTGCCTGTGATGCAGGTATGGGTTCCAGCGCTATGGGCGCTACCGTATTGAAAAAAAAGCTGGCAGCAGCAGGATTCGGAGATATTTTAGTGGTTCATTCACCGGTATCCTCAATTCCACAGGATGCTCAGATTGTGGTGACTCATAAGGAATTGAAGGACCGTGCGGCTCACAGCAATCCGGAGGCAGAACTGGTTCTGATCACTAATTTTCTGGCGGCTCCGGAATATGACCAACTGGTGGAATCGTTAAAAGGCAATTAGATAAAATTCATAGTAAAACTACAGCCTTTCGTCTGATTGTAAACCATGATATAATACTTACAAAAATATATAATGGGTTCAAAAGGGGAATTTCACAGATGAAATTAGCGGGGAAAGTACTGAAGTATTATAGCAGGGTGATCGCTGAATGCATACCTTTGTTTGTGACAGCAGGACTGCTGTCAGTCTTTTCGGCGGGCATATTCCAGAATGAGCACCTGTATGAAATGTCTAAAATTTTATCTTTTCTGGTGATTCCGGTGTTTATGGGATATAAAGCAGGCACTATGTGCGGCGGGGAAGTCGGCGGTTTAGCCGGCACCCTTGCCGCTACTGTTGTTGTTATGGCAGAGCCTGCCTCTGCCATGATTCTGTCTGTCACAGCAGGCGGCATTGCCGGTTTTTTATACAAAAAGGGGCTGGGCCGGATCAAGAACTGGATTCCTTCCGGCTTTGAGATGCTCTTTAGTAACTTATACTTAGCAGCGTTAGGTCTGCTTGCCGGAGGCGCTGCCTATGTTTTGCTGATACCGGAGGCAGAATGGCTGCTGGGATTTTTTGGGAATGGTTTATCGCTAATGATAGATAAGGGAATCATCCCTTTTATCAGCTTTGTGGTAGAGCCTTTAAAAATTGTTTTTTTTAATAACTGGATCAATCACGGCTTTTTTCTGCCGCTGGGGTTGGAACAGCTGAAAACCCAGGGGAGTTCCATCTTGTTTCTTTTGGAGACCAACCCCGGGCCGGGATTCGGAATTCTTCTTGCTTATGCCCTGGTTTACCGGAACATGAGAAAACCAATGGTATCCACCCTTATTATCCAGTCTCTGGGAGGCATCCATGAAATTTATTTTCCCTATATACTGTCAGATATCCGTTTATTGGCTGGCGCCATTGCCGGCAGCATTGCGGGTAATTACTGTTTCATGATTACTGGCAGCGGACTGCTGGGACCGGCTTCACCTGGAAGCATCATAACCATACTGATTATGGCGGACAAAAAGCATTGGCTGGGGATTGTTATGGGGATCCTTATCTCCGCTGCGGTGACCTGCCTTGTGTCCTGCCTGATCCTGTTGGGAAACAGGGGAAAACCATCCATTGAAAAAGAAAAAGAACAAAAGGTTGAAGAGATGCCGATGAAGAGAATGGAACATGCCAGAATATATTTTGTCTGCGACGTAGGAATGGGATCCAGTGCCATGGCCAGTGCCCTTTTTAAGAAAAAACTAAAACTGGAGGGGCTGACCGGTGTAGAGGTATTCCATGTGTCAGCGGACCGGATTCCTGCAGATGCAGATGCCGTTGTCTGCCAGAAGGATTTTGCCCGTTTCCTGTCAGAAATTCATATACCATGCTTTACGGTGGACAATTTAACAGATATGTCTGGTTATAAGGAACTCCTGAACTGGTTAATGGGAGGTGTATGAGATGTCGGGTAATGATTTTACGCCCAGAATGCAGCAAATCGTTCTGGCTCTGCTTAAAGAGAATGGACCTGTTCCTGTGAAGCAGCTTGCAGACCAGATCCGTATCAGCAAAAGAACGGTGCAAAGGGAGCTGGAATACATCCCCAGGGTATTGAAGAAATACGGCCTGACTTTTTGCTCCAAAACCGGAACCGGCATCTGGCTGGAAGGAGGCAGGACGCAAATGGAAGTCTTAAAGGCTTTACTTGAAGCCGATGATGCCCTTGATGTTTCTGACCGAATGGAACGCCAGAAGCGTTTGGTTCTGGAAATTCTCAAGGATAAGACGCTAAAAAAGCTGTATTATTATAGTGATTTATTCGGGGTCAGCGAGGCCACCGTCAGCTCGGATTTAGAAGCAGTCAAAGAGTGGTTTCACAAATATTACCTGGAAATAAAGAGAAAGCCGGGATACGGTGTGTTCATAGAGGGCAGTGAACGGGATTTCCGCAGGGCCCTTAGAATGTTTATCGATGAAAACATTCATACGGAGATGATACAGGGGCTGTATGAAGACCGGAACCAGTCCGTGTTAAATGTAATTCAGAATAAAAGTGAGAGAAACATTTACAGAATCCTGGATGACGATATTGTAAAACGTGTGACTGCCTGCATCTTAAGGATACGGGATAAGCGAATACTGAATCTGACCCAGGATTCCTACCTTGGTCTGGTGATCCATGTGGCGATTGCCGTGAACCGGATCCGCAGGCAGGAGATCATTGAAGAAAATCCCCTTATGGCGGATTTTCTGCAGAAAGACCAGGATTATGATCTGGCTAAAACCATAACCGAATCCCTGGAAGATGAGTTTCAGATTCAGATTCCGGAAATTGAGTGTGCCTATATCTGCCTTCACATCAAAGGTTCTAAGATCCAGCAGCTGAACATTGACGAGAAATCCAAAAGTGAAATTGAGGAATCCAGGGAGCTGTGGGAGGTGGTTAATGAAATGATCGACTGCTATAACGACGGTATCGCTTATTTGCTGAAGCAGGATGAGGAATTTGTGATACAGGGACTGATTGCCCACTTAAAGCCCACTTTGGTTCGCCTTGCCAATGGCATGAAGATCCAGAATCCTTTGCTGGAGCAGATTAAACGGGATTATCCGGCTATATTTGAGCGGTGCAGGACCGTTGCCAGGGTGATCGAAGACCGATATGGATATGAGGTGCCGGAGCCGGAGATCGGGTTTCTTGCCGTACACTTCGGTGCGGCTGAAGTCCGGATGGAAAGCAGGAAGGAAAGCCGGAGAAAGGTGAATATAGGGATCGTCTGCACCAGCGGGATCGGGATTTCACGGCTTATGTCTTCCAAAATTGCCAGAGATTTTTCAGACAGGGTGGAGTTTTCTGTTTATGGTATGGCGGACTTATCACCCTATGTGCTAAACAAGACGGATTTCTTTGTATCCACGGTACCATTAAAGGAGGAGGCGGACATCCTTTATGTAAGCCCTCTGCTTTCCGCTGAAGAAATGGAGCGGATCGCTGGTAAGGTGCGCCAGTGTGAATATATGCCTAAAAAGCAGGATAACAAGGAGTTTACCATTCAGCTGGACCAGGTGAATTTTATGGCGGTTCAGATCAAAAATGTCATCAGGTTTATGGAGTACCAGCGGGTAGACAATGGAATCACCTTTGAGGAGCTGCTGATAGCCGTCAGTGAGAAACTGGCATCCTATGCACAACGTCAGATCATGATCCAGGAGGATTTAATGAGGAGAGAACGGCTTTGCAGCCAGATATTTCCTGATTTCAGCTTTGCCCTGCTTCATGCCAGGACGGAAGGTGTGGGTAAGCCGGTATTCTCGGTTTGCCAGACAAAAGACGGAACGCCATTTTGCGACCCTTATTTTAAAGGAGTATGTGTTGTGCTGGTCATGCTGGTGCCAAAGGATGACCACGCATCAGAAAACAGTGGGATACTGGGGGTTTTGAGCGAGCGGCTGATTGAGGAAGAGGAGTTTCTGGAAGCTGTGAGGCATGGAGGAAAAGAGGAGATAAGAACATTTGTTTCCCAGTATTTAAATCAATATTTCAGACATTATCTCGATAAAATGTGATGAATAAAAACAGGAAAGCCGGGTCCGGAAGGGACCTGGTTTTTTTGTGTGCTTTTTAGTTTTGGCGTCATCAGATGGTGCCAAATGCCATTTTGTTTTCGTTGAAAAAGATAAGATATAGACCCTATAATTTAATAGAACACCAGCAGAGGAGGGGAATAGCGTGTTTGGATACGGGAAAAAAAATGAAGAGAAGAATACAGAACTTCTGGAACTTGGGAATATCCGATTGAATTGCAGACCTGGAGAAAAAGAGACAGTCATAAGGGAAGTGGGGAGAATGCTTTGCGAAAGCGGCTGTGTGGATGAGTCCTATACAGAGGCAATGCTTCGGCGGGAGCTGACCTTTCCTACCAACATCGGAAATGGGATTGCACTTCCTCACGGTGTGGAGGAAGCGAAAAAAAACATCAAACGCTCCGGTATTGCAGTCATGGTATTTCCTGACGGAACAGACTGGGGAGGAGAGATGGTGAAACTGGTCATAGGGATTGCAGGGGCAGGAGAGGAGCATTTGGAGATACTTTCAGTCATTGCGGAGTGCCTTGCTGACCCGGATGATGTGACCCGGATCACCAGGTGCAGTGCACAGGAGATCTATACCATGTTTACCGGAAAGGGGTGTTCTTAATGATCGTTACAGTAACCATGAATCCTGCCATTGATAAAACAGTGGATATTGGAAGATTTGAGCGGGGAGATTTAAACAGAATAAAGCGGGTGGAAATTGATGCCGGTGGGAAAGGCATTAACGTTTCCAAGACAATCAGGGAATTAGGAGGGGAAAGCATTGCCACGGGTTTTGTGGGAGGTACCAGTGGCACTATCATCAAACAGGTCCTGGCTGACCTTGGCCTCAGGACCGATTTCGTGGACGTAAAAGGGGAGACGAGAACGAATTTAAAGGTGGTAGAGGAAACCGGAGAGGTGACAGAGCTTAATGAGCCTGGACCGGAAGTATCAAAGGAGCAGTTGGAAGATCTGCTTAACAGGCTGGAAGGCTATGCAAATCCTGATACCCTGTTTGTACTGGCAGGAAGCATACCGGCTGGGATACCAACAGATATATACCGTAGTATTACGGAACAGGTTCATCAAAAAGGGGCAAAGGTTTTGCTGGATGCGGACGGCACGCTGTTTTCTGAATCCTTAAAAGGAAAGCCGGATATGTTAAAACCTAACCGTTCAGAACTGGAGCGGTATTATCAGATGGATTACAGGGCTTCCGAACAGGAGCTGGTTTCCATGGGAGAGAAGCTTCTTAATCACGGAGCCTCCGTGGCTGCAATCTCCCTTGGGCAAATGGGTGCTATTTTTTTAACAAAGGAGAAGCGGTACCGTTGTCCGGGGATTCGGGTAAAAGCCCATTCCACCGTAGGCGCCGGGGATGCTCTGGTTGCTGCCATGGCATACAGCTGGGATGAAAAGCTTCCCCTTGAAACCTGCATCCGTTTATGCATGGGGGCTTCTGCAGGCGCGGTCACCAGCATAGGAACTAAGCCGCCTCACCGCAGCCTGGTGGATGAATTGGCAAGGCAGGTCGAACTGTTGGAACTTTAATATTAAAATTCATGAATAAGTTTGGAGGCTGGAAATATGAAAACAAAAGCGGTAAGAATGTATGGTACGGATGATTTGAGACTGGAGGAGTTTGAACTTCCACAGATTAAGGAAGATGAGATTCTTGTAAAAGTCATGAGCGACAGCATCTGTATGTCCACCTACAAGCTGGTAAAGCAGGGGAAAAAGCATAAAAGGGCGCCACAAAATATGGATACCAATCCGGTCATTGTCGGCCATGAATGTTCAGGACTGATTGTAGAAGTCGGGAATAAATGGAAGGATCAATTTCAGCCGGGGCAGAAATTTTCTTTGCAGCCAGCGTTAAATTACATGGGAAAGCTGGATTCACCTGGATATTCTTATGAATTCTGTGGAGGGGCCTGTACTTACTGTATTATGCCGAACGAGGTTATGGAGCTGGGATGTCTTCTGGATTATACCGGAGAGAGCTATTTTGAAGCATCCCTGGGAGAGCCAATGAGCTGCATCATTGGCGGATTCCATGCCAATTATCATACCAACAAAAAAAATTATGACCATGCCATGGGAACCAAAGCCGATGGAAACATCCTGATTATGGGAGGCTGCGGACCCATGGGACTGGGAGCGGTCAGCTATGGCCTCCAGTTTGAAAATAAACCAAAAAGGATTGTGGTTACGGATATCAGCGATGAGCGGATTGCCAGGGCAAATGAAGTGATTTCAGAAGAGTCTGCTTTGACGAGAGGAATTCAGCTTCTCTATGTTAATACAGCTAAAATGGATGATCCCATTTCTGAACTTATGGCCATGACCGGAGGCCATGGCTATGATGATATATTTGTGTATGTCCCTGTGAAAGAAGTGGCGGAAATGGGGGATAAGCTCCTTTCCTTTGACGGCTGCATGAATTTTTTTGCCGGTCCTTCTGACAGCCAGTTCCAGGCTAAGATCAATCTTTATAACTGTCACTACACAAGCACACATATTATGGGAACCACAGGCGGTAACACAGATGATCTGGTAGAGGCCAATCAGCTGTCGGCCAGAGGAGCCATTGAAGCGGCTGTTATGGTAACTCATGTGGGAGGAATTGACAGCATTGCAGAGGCGACAAAGAATCTGCCTTCCATATCCGGAGGGAAAAAACTTACCTATACACAATTAGATATGCCTTTAACAGCGATTGACGAATTTGAAGAGCTGGGAAAGACCGATCCGCTGTTTAAAAAGCTCAGTGAATCCTGTAAAGCCCATAAGGGATTATGGAACGGAGAAGCGGAAAAGATTCTTTTTGATCATTTTGGTATTGATCCAAAGGAATTATAAATAAGGGCGGATTATCTGCCCCACAGAGAAGGATCCATTGCTCCATAAGTTCAATTTGAACTTATGGAGCAGTGGTCCTTTTTTATTTATAGAAGCCCGCCAATGAATCAAAAAACGTTGCAGACGCTTTTTTCCACAAGAAAATAATTAAAATTAAAAATGATAATATCATTTATTTTGAAGAATGTCTTAAATTTTAGAATTGTTTTATAAATTTTGAGAGCTATGTGTGTTATAATACCTTTACGTAATATTAAATTTTTGTTATAAATCATAGATAACGTGGGAGAGACGAAAAGGTGAAACTAAAATTAAGAACACGCCTGGTCGTAGCGTTTATAATCATAACGGTCATTCCTCTGACCATGATTTTTGCAGTGGTGGCAGGTTTGGGAAGCTATCAGATGAAGGCTTTTCGCAAAGCCTATAATTTAACGGAGCATGTGGATCTTTTATCCGGCAACTCCCTGCAGATATTTAACCGTTTAACCAGAGAAACCCAAAAAGAGATCAGCAAGATATTACAAAGCGATCCTGACCAGTTTAATGATCAGGATTTTTTGCAGAAGCTGAATGATAATCTGGCATCCAAATATGCCTATATGATTGTGCGAAAAGGGAATACTCTGATTTATGACGGCAACAGCCATATTACTCAGGGAATTTACGAACAGCTGCCCAAGTACGAGGAGATAGACAGTACTCTTGACGGTGCTATTTATCTGGATGGGGAGACGCAGCATCTTGTAAAGCAGATGGACTTCCTGTATTCAGACCAGGAAACGGGAAGTGTTTTCATCGTATCCAATGTAGACGGTCTTCTTCCTGAGATCAAGGTTATGATGGCAGAGATGCTGTTTGCAGCTATTATGATCATATTATTTACGGATGCGATTTTAATGATGTGGGTATACCGTTCAGTGGTAAGTCCTTTGGGACGGCTGCAGGTTGCCACGAAGAAGATCAAGGATGGAAACCTGGATTTTAACCTTGAGGTAGAGAATGATGACGAGATCGGTCAGCTCTGCCAGGATTTTGAAGAGATGAGAATCCGCTTAAAGGAATCGGCGGAGGAAAAGGTGCAGTACGATAAGGAGAACAAGGAACTGATCAGCAATATTTCCCATGATTTAAAGACTCCCATAACCGCCATTAAAGGATATGTGGAGGGGATTATGGATGGTGTTGCCTCTTCTCCTGAGAAGTTAGACCGTTATATCCGTACAATCTACAATAAAGCCAACGACATGGATAAGCTGATTGATGAGCTGACCTTTTATTCCAAGATTGATACCAATAAGATTCCTTATACGTTTTCCAAAATCAATGTGTCCAATTATTTTGGTGACTGCATCGACGAGGTAGGGCTTGAGATGGAGGCAAGAAGCATTGAACTTGGTTATTTTAACTATGTAGATGAAGATGTGATTATAATTGCAGATGCGGAGCAGATGCGCAGGGTCATTAACAACATCATCAGCAATTCTGTAAAGTATATGGATAAGAAGAATGGCATCATCAATATCCGTATTAAGGATGTGGGTGATTTTATACAGGTAGAGATTGAAGATAACGGAAAGGGAATTCCGGCTAAAGACTTACCAAGCATCTTTGACCGCTTTTACCGGACTGATTCCTCAAGAAATTCTTCCCAGGGAGGAAGCGGAATCGGTTTATCCATTGTCAAGAAAATCATTGAAGATCACGGAGGCAGAATCTGGGCCACCAGCAAAGAAGGAATTGGAACCGAAATACACTTTGTTCTAAGAAAATACCAGGAGGTCATGCAGGAATGAGCAGAATATTGATTGTGGAAGATGAAGAGAGCATCGCGGAGCTGGAGAAGGATTATCTTGAGTTAAGCGGATTTGAAGTTGAGATTGAAAATGACGGAGAAGAAGGGCTTAAACTGGCGCTTCATGAGGATTTTGATTTACTGATTCTGGATCTCATGCTTCCTGGAGTGGATGGGTTTGAGATATGCAGGAAGGTCCGTGAAGTGAAGAACACTCCCATTATCATGGTTTCCGCTAAAAAAGAGGACATCGATAAGATCAGAGGACTTGGACTTGGTGCGGACGATTATATTACAAAACCGTTTTCTCCCAGTGAGATGGTTGCCCGCGTAAAGGCCCATCTTGCCCGCTATGAGCGTCTGATCGGCAGCGGTATGCCCGATAATGAGATGATCGAGATCCGCGGCCTTAAGATCGATAAGACTGCAAGGCGCGTATGGGTGAATGGAGAAGAGAAAAACTTCACTACCAAGGAATTCGATCTGCTTACTTTCCTGGCGCAGAACCCTAACCATGTTTATACAAAAGAAGAACTATTCAATAAGATCTGGGATATGGAATCAATCGGGGATATAGCCACAGTTACGGTGCATATCAAAAAGATCAGGGAAAAGATAGAATTCAACACGGCGAAGCCACAGTATATTGAGACCATCTGGGGCGTAGGTTACCGCTTTAAGGTGTAATTATGAAGGAAAAATTATACGAGATTCCCTTAAATGACGCTATGGCTGCTGACGATGAATGCCCGTTTTGTTATCTGGAGCGGAAAGGGGAAGAAGAGCTGATGGACTTCGTACTGGGGTCCTGCGCTTCCTATATGGAAAGTGACACTCGGGAGAAAACGGACTGTGCAGGTTTCTGCCGGACCCATCAAAAGCGGATGTTTGAATATGGGAATGCCCTTGGGAATGGCTGGATATTAAAAACCTACTACAAGAAGATGATTTCGGAAATCCAGGAAGAATTTAAGGCTTTTTCTCCCGGAAAGAAATCACTGAAGGACCGGATCACCGGCAGGAAGGCAGAGGAAAATACCATATACCGCTGGATTGAGGGAAAAGAGAAGACCTGTTATATCTGTGACCGGTCTTCGGCGGTTTATGATCGTTATATAGCGACATTTTATCATCTGTATAAAAAGGATGCTTCCTTTACAGATAAGTTGAAAAAGAGCAAGGGCTTTTGTCTTCATCACTTTGGAGATCTGATCAGAGAGGCGGACCGGTATCTTAATGGCGGAGAACGGGCGCAGTTGTATTCTGTGATTTTTCCGCTTATGCTGGAGAATATGCAGCGGGTTTCCAGTGACATAGACTGGTTTATTGAAAAGAATGATTATTTAAACAGGGATGCGGACTGGAAGCAGTCAAAGGATGCCGTTCAGCGCGGTATGCAGAAAATCAGGGGAGGATACCCTGCTGATCCTCCCTATAAGCAGAAATAGTTTGTTTTACCCCTCTACGGATTAAGCCTCTTAAATTGTCCCGGTGTACAGCCGGTTGTTTGGCGGAACGTGCGGATGAAGTTGGAGTAATCTATAAAACCTGACAGATGGCAGGCTTCTGAAACGGTATGTCCTTTCAGAAGCAGTTCCTTTGCAAGAGCTACCCTCTTTACCACAATATACTGGAAGATACTGCTTTCTGTCTCCGATTTAAATAAGTGGCTTAAATAATATTTGTCAAGGGACAGGGCAAGTGAGATGGAGTCCAGTGTAAGTGGCTCAGTTAAATGGTCATCGATATAATTCATGATTGCCTGGGCCCGGTGAGGCCTTGGTGCTGTTTTTACAGAGCCGGTATTCTGCCAGGCCTGATTAATGAGTATAAGAATCTGAATAATGGTTGTTAACGCTGTTAAATCGCTGCCGAATAAGCAGCGTTTTTTTATTGCCTTCTCCAGATTCCGGGCCAAGGAAATGAGAAGCTCCCGATCCGTTTCGGACAGAAGGACCAGATTGTTTTTTCCAGGATCTCTGTGAAAACAGTCTAAGAGATTAGTTGATGGGGTACAATAAGGGCGGATGTGGGAAGGATTAACATGAATCACCAGTCTGGTAAAGGGTTCATTGGAGGTATTAATTGCCTTATGAATCTCCCGGTTGGAAAAGAGAATCAGGCTGCCGGGATTCATATCATAGCATGCATTCTCAACGAAATACTGGATGTGTCCATCTACCAGAAGATAAATCTCATGGCTGTTATGCATGTGAAAATCCACATTACCAGCCATATTGCTGGTGGTGAAATCACAGCTGATGGGATCAGAAAATTCACTGTAATGATATGGGCTTTCCTTTTTCATCGGACCTCCTTAAATAGACAATCTGCGCATGTTTATTGTCAATCTGCGCAAACAATTTGCGTTAAAATAATTATATAATAGAAACATAGAAGAAACAAGGAAAAGAAAAGAGGAGTGATTATGGTTCGGGTTGGAGTGATTGGCTGCGGAAATATCGGAAAGGTCCATTCCATGATCTTAAAGGAATTAAAAGAAGTCAGACTCTGTGCCATGGCCGATATCCGTATGGACAGAGCTGAGGAATTCTGCCGTCAGTATACGGAAGGAAAAGGACATGCATATGAATCTTTAGAAGAGATGCTTGAGAAAGAAGAACTGGATGGAGTGCATATTTGCACGCCTCATTACTGCCATGTTCCCATGGCGGAAATGGCCTTAAAAAAAGGTCTTCATGTATTTATGGAGAAACCGCCGGCTATAAGCAGGGAACAGTTTGAACAGCTAAGGAAAGCATCTTTGAAAAGCAGTGCAAGACTTGGGATCTGCTTTCAGAACCGGTATAACGAGACCACCAGAAAGGCGACGGAGCTGATTAAGGAAGGAAAAATTGGTGCAATACGGGGAGGAAGGGCATTTGTCACGTGGCATAGAGATGCCCCTTATTACACAGAAAGCGGATGGAGAGGAAGGCTTGAAACAGAAGGCGGAGGGGCCCTTATGAATCAGTCCATTCATGCTCTTGATTTGCTGCTGCACTGGCTTGGCAAGCCGGTCAGGACAGAAGCTTCCATGAGGAACCATCACCTAAAGGGGATTGTGGAGGTGGAGGATACCCTGGAAGCCTATATGGAGTTTACCAAGGGAAAAGATCCCGTTAGAGCCAGCTTTTATGCAACAACCGCATATGTCAGTGACGCCCCCGTTTTTATTGAAATTGCAGGGGAAAGAGGATTTATACGGGTGGAAGGAGATGCAGTCACTTATCAGGAGGCGGGAGAGACAGAGCCCGTCATCTGGCGTTCGAAAAAGAGCCTCGTACCTGGAAAATCATACTGGGGCAGCGGACATGAAGCCTGCATCCACGATTTTTATGACTGTGTCAATACAGGAAGGGCCTATGGGAATGATCTGGAGTCGGTTCGGCTCACATTTGATACAATGATGGATATCTATGAATCTGCAGGAAGTGAGGAGAAATAAACCATGGAAAAGGTGAGACTGGGAATTATTGGAATTGGCAATATGGGTACCGGACATTTAAAGAGTATTCAGGACGGTAAAGTACCGGAAATCGAAGTGACAGCAGTGGCTGACAGGGAGGAAGGGCGGATTGCCTGGGCGAAAGAGCATATGCCGGCTGAGACTGCATTTTTTTCAGAAGGAACGGATTTAATTAACGCAGGAGTCTGTGATGCAGTATTAATCGCAGTGCCCCATTATCAGCATCCGGAGCTCACGATCTATGCTCTTTTACATGGTCATCATGTTATGTGCGAAAAGCCTGCAGGTGTTTACACGGCTCAGGTAAGAAAGATGAATGAAGCTGCACAAAAATCCGACCGTGTATTTGCCATGATGTTCAATCAGAGGACTAACTGCATTTACAGAAAACTGCACGAGCTGGTAACTAGCGGAGAGCTGGGAGCGATCAAGCGGGTCAACTGGATCGTTACTGACTGGTACAGAACCCAGTCCTATTATGATTCCGGCAGCTGGAGAGCGACCTGGGACGGAGAAGGCGGAGGCGTACTCTTAAATCAGTGCCCTCATAACATGGATCTGCTTCAGTGGATCTGCGGAATGCCGGATAAAGTGCGCGCCTTCTGCCACAACGGAAAATGGCATGACATAGAGGTGGAAGACGATGTAACGGCTTATTTAGAATATCCAAACGGAGCAACCGGAGTTTTTGTGACCACCACTGCAGATGCTCCAGGTACAAACCGGTTCGAGATTACCATGGAGATGGGAAAGCTGGTTTGTGAGAATGACCGCCTTATGCTTCATAAACTGGCAGAAAATGAGCGCACTTTCTGCAAAACTGCAAAAGGCGGGTTTGATACACCGGAATGTACGGTTACGGAAGTAGAGACAGACGGCGTCAATGAGCAGCATGTAGGAGTGTTAAAGGCATTTGCAGGAAGAATATTGCGGGGAACACCTCTGGTGGCTGAAGGAGAGGAAGGAATCAATGGGCTGACACTATCCAACGCCATGCATTTATCCAGCTGGCTGAACCGGGAAGTTGAAATACCGTTTGATGAAGATCTGTTTTTAGAGGAGTTGAATAAACGCCGTGGGGCTTCCAGAAAAAAAGAGGGAACCGGCGTGGTGTTTGATACAGAAGGAAGCTATTAAGAAAAGGAGAGATTATTATGTGGGATAAAATAAAACTATCCGGCTTTGCCGATGAAATTGATATGGATTTAGACATTCAGATGAACGTACTGAAAAAACTGGGAATGTCATATGTGGAGATGCGCGGTGTGAATGGAAAGGGTTTGGTGGAACACACAGCAGACGAGGCAAAAGAGATTAAAAGGCGCCTTGACAGCAATGGAATAAAATTATCATCCGTTGGTTCCCCTATTGGAAAAATTAAAATTGCAGATGAGTTTGGTCCTCATATGGAATTATTCAAACACACGGTAGAGCTCGCGCATGTGATGGAAACTCCCAATATCCGTATGTTCAGCTTCTTCATGCCCGAAAATGCCAGCTATGAGCCTTATAAGAACAAGGTAATGGACCAGCTTGGACAGTTTGTGGACTATGCCAAAGCAAACGGAGTGATTCTTCTTCATGAAAATGAGAAGGATATCTATGGCGATATGGCAGACCGGTGTCTGGAAATCATGAAAGAATTTTATGGAGATCATTTTAAGGCGGTTTTTGATTTTGCTAACTTTGTCCAGTGCAAACAGGATACGCTGGAAGCTTACGAAATGTTAAAGCCCTATATTTCCTATATTCACATAAAGGATGCGCTCTGGTCGGATGCAAGCGTGGTTCCTGCAGGGCTGGGAGACGGAAATGTGGAAAAAATTCTTGGAAAATTAAAAGAGAGTGGATATCAGGGCTTTTTATCCCTGGAACCTCATCTAAGTGATTTTGCCGGTTTTTCCGCTCTGGAACAGCATGGGGAACAAAAGAGAAAAATGAGCGGGGAAGAGGCTTTTACCATGGCTCATGATGCTCTGATAAAAATATTGGAAGTGATTTAATCAGATACTTAAGTCAGATCATGCCGCTTAAAACAAATTCTTTTCTTTATTCATCAATCATGTTATTATAATATCATAAGATGATACAAAACAATGAGAGAGTTCAGAAAGGAGAATTATGAATAAGAATTCTATCATCCCGTTGTACCAGCAGTTGGCAGATGATATTAAGCAGCAGATCATAGAGGGAAAGCTTAAGGAGAATGACAGGCTGATGACAGAACTGGAATTCAGTATGTCATATGATATCAGCAGAATTACGGTCAGGAAAGCGATTGAAATACTGGCGGAAGAGGGATATGTGACAAAACGGCAGGGCATAGGAACATTTGTTGCTGCAAAGAAACTGAACCGGGTGATGAATAAGCTGTTAAGCTTTACCGAAATGTGCGAGAATGACGGAAAGACAGCTTCTACAGAGCTGGTTTCTCTTGAATGGACCTGGGCTGCGGTTTCCGTCAGCCAGTATCTCCATATCGAGGAGAATGACCGGATCATGAAAATTGTAAGAATACGCAAAAGCGACGGGGAACCTGTCATGCTGGAGGAAAATTATTTCCCATCCAAATATTCCTACTTAATGGAAGAGGACCTTACGGGTTCCGTCTATTCCATTCTCCGTAGACATGATACCACACCGACGCATGCTGTAAAAACGGTTGAGATCTGCTATGCGACCCGTGAAGAGGCAGAGTATCTTCATGTGAAAGAAGGACAGGCACTATTGCTTCACAGAGATCAGGTGATGGATGAGGCAGGAGAAGTGATCCATTATTGTAAGCTGATCATTAATCCGGAACGGTATAAGCTGACAATCCTGACTTGATTTTTTAAGTAAAGAATTAATAAAAGAAATAAAACTTATTAATGACGAAGATTTTTGGAAAGTGAACCTTTATTTTCTTAAATTTTCGTCATTTTTGCTATCCAAAAACGGGATACTAATAAAATTAATGTTAAATTATACAATAAATTTTAAAAAAGCTATTGCAAAAAGTACTTCAACATAATATAATGTATCCAAGTTGTAATAAGATGTATGCATACAACACATACATAATCGGACAACGATTTACCGGGTACAAGAAAGGAGAGAATAATTATGAAAAAAAGCTTAAGAAAAGCAATGTATGCAGGAATATCCTGTGTCATGGCCCTGTCAATGACTGCCTGCAGCGGTAATACCGCCGGATCTTCTTCCACAGCAGCACCCTCAGAAAGTGCAAAGGCCGGCTCCACACAAGCAGCATCTGGAGGAGAAAAGAAAGTCATAAAACTGTTTCACCGTTTCCCTGATGATCCGGCCAACTCATTCATAGAGAAGAAGGTTACGGAATACGAAGCATCTCACCCTGACATTGATATCGAAATCACCAGTGCCCAGAATCAGCCATACAAAGAAAAGATCAAAGTGGTTGTAGGTTCGGACGAGGCACCTGATATCTTTTTCAGCTGGGGCGGTGAGTTTTCTGAACGTTTTATCCGTGAAAATCTCATTCTGGATCTCAATCCCTATCTGGAAAAGGATGCAAAATGGAAAGATTCTCTTCTGGATACCCAGATGGTGGAATACACCACAGATGACGGAATGGTTTACGGTGTTCCGTTCAGACTGGATGGCAAATTATTTTTCTACAACAAGGACATATTTAAAAAAGAAGGACTTGAAATTCCAAAGACCTGGGATGAATTCATTGCTGTATGCGATAAACTGAAAGCAGACGGTATCACTCCAATTGCAGAAGGTAATCAGGACCAGTGGCCGGCATGCCATTATGTGGGAACATTAAATCAGATGCTTGTTGCCGATGATGTGAGAGCAAAGGATTACAATCCGAAAACAGGTGAGTTTACTGATCCAGGATATGAGAAAGCTTTGGAATATTATCAGCAGCTGGTCCCATACATGAACGCAGGAGTGAACGGGCAGACTCATGATATGGCAAGACTGGGCTTTACACAGGGACAGACAGCCATGCTGTATGCAGAGCTGGTTGAAATTACCAATGTAAAACAGGAGAATGCAGATTTAAACTGGGGTATGTTTAACTTTCCGGTTGTAAATGGTTCCGGTAATCCGGATCTGCTGACCGGTTCTCCGGAAGGCTTCGTAATCTCTTCTAAGACGAAATATCCAGATGAATGTGTGGAGTTCTTAAAATGGTTTTTAGGACCGGAAGTGGGAGCGCAGCAGGCAGAAGATGTAGGCTGGTTCAATGCTTCCAAGGGAGTTGATGCCGGACTTAAGGATCAGTCTTTGATTGATGCATACAAAGCTATTTCTTCCGCAAAGGAAATGGGACCGTGGTTTGACAGTTCCTTATATTCAACTGTATGCGATACTTATTTAACCGCTATCTCCGATATCACGAACGGTGATGTAACTCCGAAGGAAGCTATGGAGAAGGTTCAGAAAACGGCAAAAGAAGCGCAGTCACTGGTTCAGTAATAGAGAAGAATATCAGCTTAACAGGGAGCGGTCATACGCTCCCTGTTGACGAAAAAGGAAGGGTCCAGATGAAAAAAAAGAAATTAGCGCCATATTTGTATATACTGCCGGGACTTTTTATGGTGCTTGGCTTTGTATATATTCCGATCATAGTCAATTGTGTTTACAGCTTTTTCCGGTTGTCTTCCTATTCCTCAGCTATGAAATTCGTAGGACTTGATAATTTCCGGCGGCTGTTTACCAATGAAGTTTTCCCCATCATGATGCGGAACAATATATATTACTGTTTGATTTCGCTTCTGGTACAGGTGGGCTTTGGGACGTTTCTGGCCCTGCTTTTAGAGAGCAGACTTACAGGAAAAGCCAGGGGCATTTACAGAAATATATACTTTATACCGTCGTTGATTTCCCTTACTGCAGTGGGCCTGATGTTCAGCTTTATTTATTCGCCGCAGGTCGGTCTTTTGAATACCTTCTTAAAGAATGCAGGTCTGGAACAGCTCCAGCAGACGTGGCTGGGAGATAAGAAGCTGGCAATATTTTGTATTATAGCCATGAGTCAGTGGCAGTTTACCGGTTACATTACCCTTCTTATGGTAGTAGCATTCCAAAACGTTCCGGGGGATTATCTGGAAGCGGCATTAATTGACGGAGCAGGTCCGATCAGACGTGCGGTCAGTATTTCCCTGCCGCTTGCCAAGGAACAGCTTCTGGTATGTTCCATCATAACTATAATTGGTGCATTTAAACTGTTTACTGAGGTTTACTCCACCACTGGCGGAGGACCAGGTAATAATTCCCAGGTGCTTGGACTGTATCTTTACCAGAATGCATTTCTCCATGATGACATGGGAATGGCAGCTGCAACGGGGGTACTGATCTTTGCAATAACAGTAACGGCATCTGTCATACAGCTGAAGGCCTCAAGGTCCGGCGAGATATAAAGGAGGTGTACATGATGAAACATTCCGGGACTTCATACGTAACCGTGTTAAAAATACTTCTTCACTGCTTCCTGATTTTTCTCGTGTGCATCATACTTTTTCCGGTGATGTGGCTGGTTTTGAATTCTTTGAAAACAAATCAGGAGATGTTTATCAATTCCCTGGCGCTTCCTCAAAAGTGGCTGTTTACTAATTATGTGACTGCATGGAACAAAGGACTTTTCAGTTACTTTAAAAATTCCCTGCTGGTCAGTGGGGTATCTCTGGTTTTAATCCTGTTTATCAGCTCTTTTCTGGCATATGGGTTAACCAGGTTTCAGCTTCCAGGCAGTAACTTTTTCTTTATTCTGATCCTGGGAGGCATGGCCCTTTCTGAGCAGGTTGCTCTGGTTCCCTTATATAAGATTCTGCAGTCGTTCAAACTTTATAATACTCAGTGGGCTATTATTCTGCCCTATGTGGCATTTCGCATTCCGTTTACCATGTTTTTGCTGCGGTCCTATTTTATCTCCATTCCAAAGGAATTGGAGGAGGCGGCTATTGTTGATGGCTGCAACAGCCTGCAGAGATTTTTCATGATTATTGTACCGGTCAGTAAGCCGGTGCTTGCTTCCTGTGCTATTGTGAATTTGAATTTTGTATGGAATGAATTCCTGTTTGCCAATGTTTTTCTGGAAAGTAAATCAATTATGACGATTCCGCTTGGACTTATGGCATTTCAGGGAGACTTAAAATCGGATTATGTAGTTATGCTGGCGGGAATTTTAATCGCCTCGGTTCCAATGGTGTTCCTGTTCTTGTGCATGCAGAAACAGTTTGTCAGAGGGCTGACACAGGGAGCTGTAAAAGGGTGATATATTAAATAATGCAGTTATGCAGGAAAAAGGAGAGAAAAGATGTTAAGAGTATTAGGGCTGGGAGATAACGTGGTAGATCAATACATGCATATACAGACGATGTATCCTGGAGGTAATGCTTTAAATTTTGCAGTTTATGCCGGAATGCTGGGACATGCGGCTTCCTACATGGGAAACTTCGGGGATGACGATGCCGCCAGACACGTATATGAAACAATTACCTCTCTGGGTATAGAGGTTTCCAGATGTCGATTTTATAAAGGTGAAAATGGTGCTGCAAAAGTGGAGATTGTGGAGGGCGACCGGGTGTTTCTTGGAAGCAATAAAGGGGGAATATCCAATCAGCATCCGCTTGAACTCACGAATATGGATAAATCCTATATAGCATGTTTTGACGTGGTTCATACCAGTATTTTCAGCCACATAGAGAGCCAGCTCCCCATTCTCGGACAGACGGCCTCCTTTTTATCCATGGATTTTTCTAATTATGCAGACAAAGAATATTTGAAAAAGACAGCGCCTTATCTGGATTGTGCCTGCATCTCCTGCGGAGAAGAGATGGGGGAGGAGGTAATACAGGCGCAGATTGATGATATATTCTCGTACGGATGCCGTCATATTGTGATTGCCACCAGAGGGGCGAAGGGGGCGGTTGTCTGTGTCGACGGGAAGCTGTACCGGCAATCTCCCTGTCTGGTGAAGGCGGTCGATACCATGGGCGCAGGAGATTCTTTTATTACCTGCTTCCTGGTCAGTTATCTGGAAGGGATGAGATATGCAGCTGATTTTCCTGAAAGCGGAGGAGAACTGGGAATTACGCAGGCAGAGGAATACAAGGACTTAACTGTAAAAGGAAGTCTTTACAGAGCAGCGGTGTATTCAGCCCGTAATTGTCAAAAGGAAGGTTCTTTCGGCTGCGGCAGAAAATTCTGATTAAATGAAAAAAGCCCCTGTAAGAGAGGGGCAGTGAATCAGGGAAATATAAGCTCTTTTCACTGCTTTTCTTACAGGGGATTTTATTAGTACTCCAGCTTCCACATATATCTTCTTTTTGTAAGCGGGTGGTTGCGCACCAGTGCCAGCTGCTCCGCATACACTCTTAAAACTCCGCTTATAAGCATTGGATTGAAATATTCTGCGACAGATGAGCTGATATGTGAACTTAAACCGAAATCCTTCGCATCCAAAACGGTCACCTTTGCATCAAAACGTTTTAAGAATGTTAACGCTCTGGAATCCATCGGACGTGTAGGACCGTCATTCATCAGCAGGAGATAAGGAACATCCCGGTCTGCCAGTTCAAACGGACCGTGAAAGAATTCACCGTCATGGAAAGAACTTGCAGGTATCCACTGCATTTCCATGAGAAGAAAGCTTGAGAAGGAATAGGAAACCATCTGGGTAGCACCCGAGCTCATGACGTATAACAGCGGGATGTCCTGATATTTTTCAGCAAATTCCCTGGCAGCAGGCAGACTTGAGGAAACGGCAGTCTCAATCAGATCATAGATTTTTCCGAAGCCGGCTTCCATGTCATCATAATATTTATATCCCTCATATGTATTAAGGATTTCTGCTGCAAGAGCCAGTACCAATGTCATCTTCTCCATCTTGGCAGCGTAATTCTTCTCAAATCCATGGATAATCTGGTAATGAGATGCAACAGCAAGAGGAGAACCATCAATATGGGTGACAGAAATTACACAGGCGCCTGCATCCATTGCCTTTTTAGATGCTGCTACCGTTTCAGGGGTTGTACCGCTTAAGGAGCATGTAATTACAATCGCAGACTCATCTACAGCGGCTGGGGTGGAATAGATAAATTCATTTGCGGTGTAAATGCTGACACGAAGTTTTTTTGCATTTGCTTCCAGAAAATATTTGCCTGGGAATAGTTCAGACATGGAAGCGCCGCAGCCGACAAAATACACGGAATTGATTTCAGACCGGTTCTTTTTGACGGCAGATACGATTTCTTTAACAGTCATAGTATGTTACCTCCAGTTAATTCTATTTATTTAATACAAACATTATATAACATCATAATACAAGTGTCAACGAATATAAATAGTATTTAGCGAAAATACTTGAAAATAGTTTATATAATGTTATAATACATTATATAGTGCGAGCTGAGAAATCAGCGTAGCTGATTTCCTCTGGCGAGCGGAGGA
>CAURBW010000018.1:0-102068 GCA_963523075.1 uncultured Clostridium sp. | reverse complement strand
CCGGCCCAACCGGTCCGACAGGAGCTACCGGCCCAATCGGCCCAACGGGAGACACGGGTCCAACCGGCCCAACGGGAGATACGGGTCCAACCGGTCCAACAGGAGCTACCGGTCCAACCGGTCCAACAGGAGCTACCGGTCCAACCGGTCCGACAGGAGCTACCGGTCCAACCGGTCCGACAGGAGACACCGGCCCAACCGGTCCGACAGGAGATACTGGCCCAACCGGACCTACGGGAGATACCGGCCCAACGGGAGATACGGGTCCAACCGGTCCGACAGGAGATACGGGTCCAACAGGTCCGACAGGAGATACGGGTCCAACTGGCCCGACAGGAGATACTGGCCCGACTGGTCCAACCGGTCCGACAGGAGATACGGGTCCAACCGGCCCAACGGGAGACACGGGTCCGACCGGTCCAACGGGAGATACTGGCCCGACTGGTCCAACAGGAGATACGGGTCCAACCGGTCCAACAGGTGCTACCGGTCCGACAGGAGATACAGGTCCTACAGGTCCAACAGGAGATACCGGTCCAACCGGTCCGACAGGAGACACGGGTCCAACCGGCCCAACGGGAGATACTGGCCCGACTGGTCCAACAGGAGCTACTGGTGACTCTGTTATAATTGGACTAAGTAAGTGAAAACCGCTATATCAAAGGGTTTCCGCTAATCTTAGTCCAATTTTTTTATACCCTATTTACCCATTTTCCATTTACCCAAGCCCAATTTTATCCAGAAAGGAGAACACCGATGGCAAAAATCATTGCAACTATCAATGAAAAAGGCGGCGTGGGCAAAACGGCCACGGCGACCACGCTTGCCTATCTTTTGTCTAAGAGAGGACACCGTACTGCCCTGATTGACTTTGACGGTCAGGGGCATTCCAGTATTATTTTAGGTGTGATCAACACCAATAAGCTGGAGGTTACAATCAATACTATGTTACGCAAACTGGTGGAGGGCGAACCGCTACCCGCCTTAGAGAGCTACATATTTAAGTCAGACAATGGTGTTGACCTGATTCCCTCCAATTCACAGCTTTTCACCCTTGAGCGAAATCTTTGTAACGTGGATTTTCGTGAGCACATCCTGTCACAATACGTTGATACCATCAAGGACAGGTATGACTACATCATCATTGACTGTATGCCACAAATGGGTACGCCAATGATTAATGTAATGATGTGTGCTGACAGCATTATAATCCCTACACAAGCGGAGCTTTTATCAGCACAGGGACTTTCAGAGATTCTAAAGCATTATCAGATTATCCAGAAAAACAGCAACCACCGTCTGCGTATTGAGGGGATTTTAATTACCATGGATTCCCCTAACACCATTCTGTCCGCACAGGTAAACGATATGATTCAGCGTGGATTTGCGGACAAGGTTCCTATTTTCAAAACACACATCCCACGTTCTATCAAGGTAGCGGAGTCAGTGGGATATCATCAGACTATCTGCGAGTTCTTACCGGAAAATCCTGCCGCAATTGCTTATGAGCAATTTGCGGACGAACTGCTTGCAGGGACGCACAAAAAAATAGCGGAAAGGAGCGCATAAGTATGGCTACACCCAAACCGAAAGCCCGTTTCGTAGACTTTGAAGAAATGATGAGTATCGAACCTCAGCAAGATACCGCCCCTGCTCCTGTGCAGGGCGGTATCTTAGAAATGGACTTTTCACAGATGGAGTCCTTTCCAAATCACAGGTTTAAGCTCTATGAAGGACAGCAGTTAGCGGATATGGTGGAGAGTATCCGCCAGTTTGGTATCCTGCTCCCCATTATTCTTTGGCATACCGAGGACGGGCGATACATCATTCTGAGTGGACACAATCGTAAAAATGCTGCTCAACTTGCGGGTCTGATTCAAGGCCCCGTTATTATCCGTGAAAACCTGACCCATGAGGATGCTGTTTTAATTGTTACAGAAACCAATCTGCGCCAGCGTTCCTTCTCAGATATGAGCCATTCGGAACGGGCCTATTGTCTTGCACAGCATTATGAAGCACTCAAATCACAGGGCAAAAGAAGCGACCTTTTAGCAGAGATTGAAACGCTCTTAAACCCGCATGGCTTCGAGGAAAACTCAACTTCTGTTCAAGTTGAACAGAAGTTGGAAAGCAGAGAAAAAGTCGGACAGGAATATGGACTTTCTGCATCAAAAGTGGGACGTTATATCCGTATTTCCCACTTAATTGAACCACTCATTGCAAAGGTTGATACGGAAGAAATATCTTTCCTTGCCGCCTATGACCTTTCTTTTGTAGAGGACACCGCAAAGCAACAGCAGATTGCTGATCTCATGGAATCCGATAGCTATAAGGTGGATATGAAAAAGGCGGAGTTATTCCATAGCTACTATGAAACTGGAAAGTTGACCGATACCGCCATTGTACAAATTCTCGCTGGCGAGAAAACCCGCAAACCAAAAAGCAGTAAGCCACAGCCCGTGAAAATAAAGCCTGCTGTCATTTCTAAGTATTTCACTGCACAGCAGACACAAAAGGAAATTGAGGAAACCATTGATAAGGCACTGGCTCTGTACTTTGAAAACCAGAATAAGGAGGTGGCATCTTGAGTAAAGTAACCTTTCTTTCTGACCTGTATAAAGAGTCGGTGCAGGAATACACGAAGAACCCTGCGGAGTGGAAAGGTTTGCTGTCCTGTGTGGCAAGGTATTATAAGCGTTCTTTCGATAACGCCGTTCTGATTTATGCCCAGCGTCCCGACGCAAGCCAGCTTGCCACTTTTGACGAGTGGCATGACAAGCGGATTAACCGTAACATTAACCGAGGCGCAAAAGGCATTGCGGTTATCGACATGGTAAACCCCACGGCAAGCATCAAGCACCTGTTTGATTTCATGGACACTAATGGGGATGCACAGAGCTTCAAAAAAGTGTTAAACTATCTGTGGGAACTAGAGGATCAGTACAAGCCCGGTTTGTTGGTGAAGTTCCATGAAAAGTATCATACCCCTACCTCCAGCATAGAACTGTGCCTTTATAAATTGGTACAGAAGCGTGTGAGACAGGTTTTACCGAAGTACATGGAAAATTTCAAGGTGCAAGATGAAAGCAACATACTGTACGGGCTTCCTGTGGATGCGGTAAAAGCGGAGTTTATGGAGCTTGTCACTGACAGCGTTGCTTATACTGTCTTTCGAAAATGCGGACTTTCCACAGAGTTGTTTGAGCAGAATGCCTTTGAGAATATCAGCCACTTTAACAGCTTGGAGCTTTTTATGGCAATGGGAAGCTGTACGGTATCCCTTGCCAGACCTATATTGAAAGAAATCCATCAGGAAATTCAGCAAATAAAAATCGAAAGGAGCCAAATTTATGAGAACCGAACCGTTAATGAACCTCTCTTATCGGCAGGGCGAGGACGGGATGATGTATCCCAACCTTCAAATTTCGGAGAACGAGGAAATCGACCGGACGCCGGTGGGCAGATTCGGGAGCCTGTGGAAGAATTACATGTTGGAGAACCACCCGCACCGCCTTTCGGAACTGGTGGCACAGGGCAAAATCAACGAAATGATTTTGAAAGTGGACGAGGAAGCCGAGAACTGCAAGGAACGGCTGATACAGGAATTACTCAACGCTCAGCCGATGCCGGACACCGAGGATACTCTGGAGAGAGCCGGTCACATGAGCATGATAACCTCCAGAGCGGAGGACATCGTAATCAGCGAATTGGTATTGCAACCCCGATAACAGAAAACGTAGAGCCGCCCACAGATGGTAAACAGCCGTCTGTGGGCGGCTTTTTTGTTGTTCCGCCGAAAGCCGAGCAGGAGGCTCCGGCTTCGATACCACCCCAAACGGTTCAGCCGCTGGACGAAGAAGAAATTTCTGACCTTATTGACGTAGTGCTTTGTGCAGACGATATTACCCCCGATACAAGGGAATGGGTATCGGAGATTCACAAATTTTTTGAAGGCGGACACAAGCAGACCACCAAGGCCAAAATCTTAAAAGCCTATTATGGCAAGCTGGATACGGAGTATGTGACCAAAACCGGAGATTACTTTCTGCATATCCTTGCCAACAGTGAAGGGCTGATCTTTGAAATAGAGGGACAGCAGTTTACCGCCAGCTATGCGGAGCTTACAAGCCGTATTGATCAACTCATTTTGATGGGTGCTTACCCGTTTAGTTCCGCTGACAGCATGATTGACGATTTCTCCATACCGGATGAAGTGGGCGAAATGCAAGGCACACCGGATGAAGATGAGTCAGAAATAAACATTGACCCAACGGATGCTGCCGACAGCCGGTATATCCATGTATTCTTGTGGGATCAGTCCAAGTCACTTTATATCCAGCAAACCATTCAAAATTATTTCAAGGAAGAAACGGATATCGAACTGCGGACTGATTTTGTCCGCAGAACCTATGGAGGCGGTAGTCGGGAAATAGAGCTGGATGGGATTTTGCTAAAAGCACGGACTTATGATGATGGGCTGCACCTTACTATTCTTGAACCAGAGGAAAGCGTTAAAATTAACCTGACATGGGAACAGGTTGCGGCGAACATTGCCCTGCTCATAGAAGATGACCACTATGTGAATCCCAATACACCCATACCACCATCCAAACAGGAAATTATTGATGAAATTCTTAGAAACGGTCATGGATTTTCGGTTGGCAGACTGAAGATATATCGGGCAATGGTTTCTGTTCCGGAAAAAAAAGACCGAGTTGATGTACTGAAAAAAGAACATGGCATCAGCGGTTATTCCAGTGGTTTAGAGAATGGCGGACACAGGCGGTTGAACTATGATGGTAAAGGAATTTCTATTGACTACCAGCATGACGGAGTGGAAATCAACGAGCATTGGACTTGGGACAGAGCGGAAACCCGAATTATGGAACTGGTTCGACAGGATCAGTTTTTGTCAGAGGAAGACAAGGCTGAGTTGGAGGCACAGGGCAAAACCCTATATATCCCTGCTCATGGAAATTCCACACAGGAAGATCCTGAACGTCAGCTTACCTTATTCGATATGACTCCCGTTGCACAGGATAGCTACGAGGACAGTACAGACGATAACAATGATAGTGTGATTGATAGAAATTCCGAAGAAGCAATATCCCTGCCGTTTATGGAAGGTGACCGTATTTACTACCATGACCGGGTATTTGAGATAGTCAAATTCTTGCACGACGGCCGCACAGTGGAAATCGGTGATATTGCCCAACTTAAAAACCTGAACAGCCTGAAAATTACGGAGCGTGTGCCGTTATCCGAAATTGTGGACTGCAAGCCCCTGAAAGACCATTACACCGAGGGCGAGCTTGCGACCATGGTGGTGGAGGCTGTACAAAGCGGCGATAACAGCGAAGAAACCAAGGCAGCAATCCACGGCCGCCACCCTTGTCAATCAGTCCAATGATGAATATAGTCATGCCATTATGGAGGATTTCCACGCCCGCGCGTGGGGCGAGGGCTTCAACTACCGCTATTCTCCCGACCATCATTTATATGACGGTGGTCCGAAAACCAAATGTAAAAACAATATTGAGGCGATCCGGCTGTTAAAGGAGTTGCAAGCACAGGGACGCATGGCAACCGCCGAAGAACAGATTACCCTTGCCCGGTTTGTTGGCTGGGGCGGTCTGGCCAATGCACTGACGCCTGACAAAAGCGGTTGGGAAAAGGAATATGCAGAAATTAAAGAACTGCTGACCGACGAGGAATTTCAGGCAGCACAAAAAAGTACCCTGACCTCCTATTATACGGAACAGAGCGTTATCATCCATATCTATCAGGGACTTTCAAACATGGGCTTTCGGGGCGGCAATGTCTTAGACCCTGCCCTGGGCACAGGAAATTTTTTCTCTGTGCTGCCGGATAGCATGAATGGCTCCAAACTCTACGGATGTGAAATCGATCCAATCCCCGGCCATATTGCCAAGCACCTTTACCCGGATGCGGATATTCAAGTGGCAGGCTTTGAACAGACGGCTTTTTCCGATCATTTCTTTGATGTGATGGTAGGTAATGTGCCGTTTAATGCTATTAAGATAGATGATTCGCGCTACAACAAGTATAACTTCCCAATACATGACTACTTTATCGCCAAATCACTGGATAAGGTTCGTCCGGGTGGTGTGCTGGCGCTGATTACTTCCAAGTTCACCATGGATAAAGCCAATTCCAAAATGCGCAAATACATTGGAGGGAAAGCGGAGCTTGTTGGCGCTATCCGTCTACCCAATAACGCTTTTAAGCAAGTCGCCGGAACGGAAGCCACCACGGATATTTTGTTCCTAAAAAAGCGAGAGCGGGAAATTGTGCCGGACGAAGAAAACAGCCCATGGCTTTCTGTGGAGCAAAATGCAGACGGCATTCCCGTGAATAGCTATTTTATCGACCACCCGGAAATGGTACTTGGTGAAATGGTGTTTGATGAGTCCATGTTCGGAAATGAAAAGACTACCGCTTGTCATCCCATTTCCGGTGATGACTTGAACGAACGACTGGAGCGTGCCATTTCCTATCTGGACGGTGAATACACCGAAGCTACCTCAGAATACGAGGATGAAAAAGAAATGCTGCCGGAGTCTATCCCTGCCGATCCCAATGTACGCAATTTCAGCTATGGGTTGATGGATAACGAACTCTATTACCGTGAAAATTCGCGGATGTATAAGCAAAATATCACCGGACGGAAAGCTGAGCGTATCCGTGGCATGTTGGAGGTTACAGCAGCTATCCGCAGCTTGATTGATTTTCAGAACAGCGAGTATGCTGATTTCCATGAACTGCCTACCATGGAATATGAAAAGCAGCTTCAGGAGCATATCGCCCATTTAAACCATGTTTACGATGCCTTTGTAAAGAAGCAGGGGTATCTCAATTCTTATGCTAATGTCATGGCATTCTCAAGGGATGCCAACGCCCCTTTGCTTCGTTCCATTGAGGCAGAGAAAAAAGGGCAAAAGGACGTATGGGAAAAGACGGCTATTTTCTATAAAGCCACCATCAAACCTAAGTTGATGCCTAAAACAGTGCATTCGGCAGAGGAAGCTCTGATGGTTTCTCTTAATGTCAAAGGAAAATTAGACCTTGGCTATATGTCCTGGCTCTATCAGCGTCCTGATCACCGCAAAGCGACTCCAGACAAAATTATAGAGGAACTGGGCGATAAGATTTACCAAGACCCGGATGATTACACTGGCAATCCGCATACCGGCTGGAAGACCGCAGATGAGTATCTAAGCGGTTATGTGAGGGATAAGCTGACGGCTGCCATCTTAAAGGCGGAGGAAGAAGCGGAACGGTTCAGCCGCAATGTGGAAGCTCTCAAACTGGTTCAGCCCGTACCCCTGACCCCACAAGACATCAGCTTTACGCTGGGTTCCACATGGATTCCTCCTGAGATTTATCAGCAGTTTATGTACGATACCTTCCAGACGGCACGGGGCAATCAAGAGGGGCGGTTTGGCATTTTCCTTGAATTTTCCCGTTACAGCGGAGCTTATCATATTACGAGTAAAAGCGCAGAACGCACCTCCGTCACGGTCAACCAGTCCTACGGCACAGGCCGAATGAACGCCTATGACATACTGGAAACTACTCTGAATCTGCGGCCGGTGGAGGTTAAAGACCCGGTAGACTATATCGACCCGGATACCGGTGAGGAAAAAACCAAATACGTTCTCAATAAAAAGGAAACCATACTGGCTCGTGAAAAACAGTCCGAAATCAAGCTGGCTTTTGAAAGCTGGCTGTTTGCCGACCCGGAGCGTGGGGCAAACCTGACCAAGCTCTACAATGACCGCTTCAACAATATCCGCCCCCGTGAGTACAACGGAGATGATCTGCTCTTACCGGATATGGCGGAGGGGATTACCCTGCGCAAGCATCAGCGGGATGTAATCGCCCACGGTCTTTACGGGGACGGCAATCTGCTGATGGCACATGAAGTGGGCGCCGGAAAAACTTATGCCGCAATCGGCTTGGGATATGAAATGAAGCGGCTGGGGGCAATTCATAAGCCCTTGTATGCCGTGCCGAATCATCTCGTTGGCGAATGGGCAACCCACTATATGAAAATGTACCCCAACGCCAATATTTTGGTGGCGGAGAAAAAAGATTTTGAAAAAAAGAACCGCCGCCGTTTTGTCAGCCGGATTGCCACCGGAGAATATGATGCCGTTATTATGGGACACAGCAGCTTTGAACTGATCGGCTTATCCAGAGAGCGGCAGCTTGCAGCGATGGAGGCGGAGCTTGAAGCCATTACCGACGCTATTGCAGAGCAAAAAACCCGTGACGGCAAGGACTGGTCACTCAAGCAGATGGAGATTTTCAAATCCAATCTCCAATTCCGCTACGACCGGTTATTTAAGGCAGAGAAGAAAGATGATGTGGTCAGCTTTGAGGAACTCGGTGTAGATGCCCTGTTTGTGGACGAAGCCCATGCTTACAAAAACAACTTTTCTTACACAAAAATGCGCAACGTGGCAGGGATTACCGGGGTAAGCAGCCAACGCGCCATGGATATGCACCAAAAATGCCAATACATCAACGACATCAATAATGGAAAGGGCGTGGTGTATCTCACCGGTACACCGATTTCCAATACTATGGCGGAGTTGTATGTCCTGCAAAAAACCTTGCAGCCGAAAGCACTGGAGGATCGCGGACTGCTGATGTTCGATAGCTGGGCAAGCACCTACGGTGTGATTGAATCCTCTCTGGAAATCAAGCCGGAGGGCAGCGGCTATCAGATGAAGAACCGGTTTGCGAAGTTTCACAATTTGCCTGAACTGATGAATATATTCCTGATGATTGCCGACATCAAAACCGCCGATATGTTGGATTTGCCTACCCCGAAATTAAAAACCGGTGCGGTTCAGGTCATCAAGACTGAAATCACCCCGGAGCAGAAGCGCATTGTCATGGAGCTTGGGGAACGGGCGGAGAAAATCAGAAACGGCGAAGTTGACAGCTCTGAGGACAATTTCCTAAAGCTCACATTAGAAGCCCGTCTGCTGTCTACCGACCCAAGAGCCATTGACCCGGATTTACCGGACGATCCCAATACCAAGCTCAATGTCTGCGCCCGGAAAACAGCGGAGATTTACCATGAAACCACTGAGAAACGGCTGACCCAGCTTATCTTCTGTGATCAAGGCACACCCAAGGGGGACGGCAGCTTTAACTTCTACGAGGCCACAAAGGAGGCTTTAATTGCACAAGGTGTAAAACCGGAGGAAATCGCCTTCATTCATGACGCGCGGACGGACGTACAGCGGGAACAGCTTTTTGAAAAGGTCCGCACGGGTGAAATCCGTATTCTCATGGGCAGCACCAGTAAAATGGGAACCGGTATGAATGTGCAGAATAAGTTAATCGCACTCCATCATTTGGACGTACCATGGCGGCCCTCTGACCTCATTCAGCGTAACGGCCGCATTCTCCGTCAGGGCAACGACAACCCGGAAATCTCTATCTTTAACTACATTACGGAACAGACATTTGATGCGTACCTGTGGCAGATTTTAGAGCAGAAACAGCGGTATATCAGCCAGATCATGACTGGGCGCTCCACCCTCAGAAGCTGTGAAGATATGGACAGTACCATGCTCCAGTATGCCGAATTTAAAGCCCTGGCCGTTTCTGACCCAAGGATTAAGGAAAAGATGGAAACGGACAACGAAATCAGCCGCTTGACGGTGCTGAAATCCTCATGGCAGAGCCAGCACAACAGCCTGCAATACGATATTTCCAAGCGGTATCCATATGAAATCGCAAGTACGGAAAAGAAAATTGTAAAAATGACCGCCGACCTTGAAGCCTACCGGCAAAACAAACCGGCTGAATTTCAGATGGTGATTGACGGCAGAACCCATGACGAGCGAACCAAAGCTGCCGAGCATTTCATGGTATGCGCCCGCAAGCTGGGGCGGCAAACAGGCGATACGCTGGATATGGGCAGTTATGCGGGCTTTTCGGTTTCCTTGCAGCGCGGCATGATGAGCAGTGTACGGATTGTTTTGGACGGTCAGCGCAGCTATTCCACCGATATGGGAGAGTCTGCCCTTGGCAACATCACCCGTATCGAAAATCTGGTGGAGCATATCGCCGGGGATTTGGAGGTTTGCCAAAGTGAGCTTGGGGATTTGCACCGACAGCTTGAGGCGGCGAAGATTGAAAGCCAGAAGCCGTTTCACAGCGAGGAAAAGCTGACGCAGCTCCAGCGGAAAAAGGTGGAGCTTGACCTTGCCTTGGAGTTTAAGGACAGTGCCGATGAGATTTTAGAGCCGGACGAGGATAGTACAGAGGCGCTGGAGGATGAGCCAGACAGCGAGGAAAACACGACCGTCAGGACGCAACCATTACCCACACGGCTCACATTAGAGCAAAAGTTGTATCAAAAATTGACTGTTTTCGCAGGCCCTATTCTTGATGGAGATGCCTATTATATGAAGCTGAAAAGCGACGGCTTTGAAGATTTGGTGCTGGAAGCCATTGGCGGAGGCGAATACAGCATTGCACATTACTATACTCAAAATGGTGATGCAATGCGTGATCCTGAAATCACTTTTACCATCGACAAACAAAACCTTTCCATTCACCCTACATCGTTCCTACAGGATGATATAGGGCTTTTTTATGAAACAGAACAGGCAAAGCCGTCTATGGTAAAGGACTTAAAGGATTTTATGTCACAGTGGTTTACCAACATTGTCAGTCAAGGATTTGAGCCAGAAAAGGTTTCTGTATACGCATCTGAAACGGAAACCGAGGAAGAAAATGAATTTGAGAGATAGGAGGAATGGTATGAATCAGAAATACTTAGCAGTTTACACACAGGGGCTGGATGAGGATATACAGCTTTGTATCAAGGCGGATACAGAAAATATAGCCGCCTTTATCGCAAAATATCCCTTTGCTCCTAAAATCACCATGGAAACCTTGGACGGGCATTTTCTTTTGAATACCCGGCTGGGCTTTATTGACAAGTGCTATGATCAGACATATCTGGCCGCAAAGCTCATTCCCGTTCTTGCCCCTATGCAGATGGGCGAACGAGATATCCCAGAAATAGTAGCTATAACCGATTACTCCGAACTGACCATGGAGGATGCGCCCCCGCTCCCTGATTGGAACGCTTGGCGCGATTACGGCATTACAGATGAGGCCTTTCCGGCATTTCGAAAAGGCTTGCTGGAAATGGAAGATGAACCTGTTGAAGTAGATTCAGAAGAAATGGATAGATAGGAGGTGTTTTTTTGAAGCACGACGTTACCCCTGAACTGGCAGAGCTTTATGTGAAAAAGGTAACCGCTATGGGCTACTCCATCCAAAAAGAAGCAAAAGAACATGATCCAGAAGTCATACTCACCGCTTATAAAGGACAGAAGGAAATCTGCCGGTTTGAAAAGACCGGCGCCATGCGTTTCTGGCAGGACAGCCCTTTTGTGAAAGAACGGAATGAGCTTCACAGTCTGCTGTTGGATTTGAAGGAACGTAATGATTTGTACTTAAACGCAAAGCCACTTGAATGTGAGAGTGTCCGGGATTTTCGCCTGATTTCTGAGTTTGGCAATCATCTTCTTGCCGCCAAGCAGTCCAAGGACAATGAAATCCGCTTTGTCACATGGCAGTATGATTATGACCGCACCGGCGTGACCCTCGGACACTACTACGAAACCAATTATCAGGGAGCACTCAAAGATTTTACCGTGCGCTCCGGCCTGATAGACGAAAACCAGCTTTTTACGGAGGAAGAAATGACGGTTCTGTATCAGTCTTGTGTCTTTCGTGGGAAGAATGACGATGACCTAACCTTTGAGAGCGAGCAGGAATTGCATACCGTTATAGAAAAGCTGGAAAACAATCTGCCCCAGCAGAGTATCGCGCAGGAATCCGCACAGGAACAGGAGGACGAACATGGAATATAGCCAGATCAACACCATTACCAAATTCGGCTCGGACGATTATTCCTTGTGGACACTTACCTTGCCCCGTGACAAGATTGGTCAAATCCGTCAGCAATCTCCCATTGTTGAGGGCGATATGCGCCGGATTTTCAGTGAAATCCGTTCCGGCGATGAACAGCCGGAATCCATCTGTAACTTTGTACTTCCTCACAGTAATGGCTTGCGCTTGTTTACGATTGATATGGGCGAAGATTTTGCGGAGAAAAACAGGCATAACGGCTGTTCTGTCCGTGGCTCCAGAGAGCAGATCATGTCGGAGCTACGGGATACGCTCAAAGATCAAGGATACCACCTGTATGGCAACGCCAGTTTTCTGAATGTGGATGTGCTGGAAACCCTGCAAAAAATCATGGAGCATAACACGGACTACTACCAGTCGGATTTTCGATATGATGTGGAAAAGCTGCGGACGGCGGCGGCTGACTACAATGCCGAAAGGCGTTTCTTCTGGCTGAGTCGAGGTGGCGGTACATGGTGCTTTGCGGAGCCGGAGGTATATATCCGTAATACAAGCCAGCACAACACATGGAATTATTACGGCGCCGGGAACAAAAGCGAGCATGTCAAAACCTTTTGGATTGAACTGAAAGGTATGCGGGATGAAAAGGTTATGGGCGATATTGTGGAGATGGATTATCAGAAGCATTTGGATTATCTCTGCACCCACTCCTTTGAACCGTCTGCTGTGGAAATCGTATTCAAAAATCCAAATGATGTACGCACCTTTTCTTATCAGGAATATGACCAGAATTTTCAGTCCATTCTCCAGCGGTATGGAACCGTCGAACGGGTGGCTTTCCGTGTGGCAGACCCCTATGATCTGTCCCGTGCCGCTACCCTGGCACACGGTTTGTTTTGGGAGGCCGCCGAACCCATGGACATTGACGCCTATGTAAGGCGCATGGATCATGACCGGCTCCACGATTACGGCTATACCGCTGATGATCTGGTGCTGACTGGCCCGGTGGATGCAGAAAAAGCGGTAAAGAACGGCCTTGAGTGCTATGCCCTTTCCCCAGACGGCTCCAAAGAACTGATCATCGGAAAGGAGGCTTATCAGGAGCGCCAATTCAGAGGCGCCTTATTTGGCATGACCGCAGAAGAACGTACTATTTTACAGTATTTCAAACAGGACTGTATCCCGCTTTTCACAAAGGAAGAAATGCAGGAAATCTGTTCCCTGGCCGTGCAGGCGGGAATGGAAAATGACCCTGACCGCAGCAAGCTACTTGATAAAATCATTCATAAGACGGAATGTATGCTGCCACAGGAAGAACAGGGCTATGCCCCTGAACAAGAATATAACCGGGAGGATTTACGATGAAGAAAAAAATGAACCCTCAAACCAAACGGGCGGTCGTGGTGTTATCCATAATCGCCCTTCTTATTTTAATCGCCGGTATCGGGAGCTGCTCCATGCAGCTCCGCCAGTCAGATGACCGTCCGGCAGTCACAGACGAACCCAATTATCCAAGTGCAGTTCCCGATGATGGAATTGTGACCCTCCCAAAAGACAGGGAGAACAGCAATGAATCAGATCTCCCCTCTAATTCTTCCGATCCTGAAGATAAATCAGAGGATGGGAAACCAACTAAAATACGGGACGGTCAGGACAAGAATAGCACATCAAACCCTACCAAGCCATCTACCCCACCCAAACCAGTCACGCCAACACCCAAACCAGCTGACCCGTCTGTGCCGGTGAATCCTGCACAGCCTACACCGACCCCTACGGTTCCGGTGAAGCCAACGGAGCCCACCAAACCGGTAAAGCCGACAGAGCCTGTCAAACCCACCAAGCCTGACAGCTCAGATGATGATGACAGTGGTTCCGGCAGTGGTGGTTCTGGCGGCGGTCATGTCAGCTATCCCGCCGCTGTGGTAGAGATTATCACTCCGGAATACAGCCATGCCGATACGGAATTTGAAGTAAAAACCACCCTGCGCAATGTGAAATCATTGGAATGGACAGTATCACTGGACGGTAGCGATGCCAAACAAAGCGATTTCTTGAAAGGCACTCTGGATAAGAATGGCGGGAAAATAACAATTACGAAGCCCGGAAGCTACATTTTTACCATCGCGGCAAAGAATTATGGAGGCCACACTTATACCTTTACCAAGCCCCTCACAATCTATCCGGTGTATGAAATTGCCGTAAGCGCAGAGCCATATGCCCATACCGATCACGCATTTACCGTTAGTACCACCACTTCCGATAATGTAAAACAGCAACTTAACTGGCACATCTACAAAAACGGAAGCGAGGTAAGCTGGGCAGACACAGTCGCCGGTACGCTTTCCAACGTAGGAGGCTCTATTCAGATCAAGGATAAGGGAAAATATACTTTGAGAGCCACTGCCTTTGATGGAACCAGCCGGGAGTTTTCCGGTAAGGCGGATTTTGAGGTGCTGCCGGTGGTGGAACTCAGCCTGCAAGTGCCGAAAGTGTCTCATACCGATACCCCCGCTGTTATTACCGCTGAAACCAAGGAGTTGGGCGGGCTTTCGGTAAATTGGAGTGTTACCAAGGACGGTAAGGAAACGAATATATCTGACTGCACCGAGGGAACATTGGATACCATGGGCGGCAATGTGCGTTTCAAGGAAAAAGGCGTTTATGAGCTGACTGCCGCTGTTACAGACAAGTCCGACAGAGTGTTCACCGCCACAGAAGAAATCAAGGTGTATCCGGTTGCGGAATTTTCCTTTACCCTGCCGGAAACCGCCCATACCGATAAGGCTGTCACGGTATCGGCCACTTCCAGCGAATTGCAGGATATGAAAGCTGAGTGGACGATTCTTTATAACGGAGAAAAAGTGCCGCTTGCGGATGTGCTGGAGGGTACGCTGACCAATGAAGGCGGATCTGTCCGATTCAAGAAAAAGGGCAGCTTTATTCTCAAAGCGACGCTGACGGACGAAATCGGGCGTACCTACACCCACGAGGACAGTATTGCGGTATATCCCGTTGCGGAAACCGGCTTTTATTTGCCAGAAAAGACCCATACGGACACTACGGTTGAGGTAAAAACCTCTTTCAAGGAAGCTGACGGACTAAGTGCCGTTTGGAGCTTGAAAAAGGACGGAAAAGCAATCCCGCTGGCAGATGGTTTTGAGGGTATGTTTGATGATAACGGCGGTAAGATCCGCTTCAAGGAAGTGGGCAGCTATGAACTGACCGTCGCGGTTACGGACGGTACGGGGCGCAGTTTTACCTATACGGCACCGGTCACAGTGTACCCTGTTATCACCGTTTCTATGGAGCTGACAAAGGAAACCCATACTGACCGCACGGCTACGGCTTCTGTCAAGTTGACGAACGCCGGGAAACTACCGGTGTCTTGGAGCATGAGCAAAAGCAGTATTCCCGTAACCACTGAAAACACACTGACCAATGAGGGTGGTAAAATCAGCTTTACCGTTAAGGGCGATTACACCGTTACCGCCGCTGTCACGGACGAGGCCGGACGCACTTTCTCCGACAGTAAAAATATCACGGTCTATCCCGTTCCGAACATTGTCTTTGACCTTGCAGAAGCCGTTCATACAGATGATGTGCTGTCGGTCAATACGGTCCTGACCGATATGGAGGACTTAGCAGCGGTATGGTATGTTGACAACACTTATGGTTTCCAGAATTGGGATACCTATGTGGACGGGAAACTCACCAATAACGGCGGTTCTATCCGTTTCAAACGTGCAGGCGTATATGACTTGCAGGCCCGTGTGACTGACCCGACGGGGCGGGTGTTCCTCTTTAACAGCGGAAGAGTGGAAGTCCTGCCTGTACTTTCCCTGTCATTTGAATTGCCTGCTAACGGCTATACCGATACGCAGATTGATTTGCGTACAAGGGGCAACAACAATGTATTGCCAATAGAATGGACGATGATGAAGAATGGGGAGATTATTCCATTGGATCAGGCAGTCCGCGGCTCCCTGAACGCACAGGGCGGCAAAATCCGTTTTCCGGAGGTTGGCGAATACCGCCTGACCGCCTCCATGACCGACGCGTTGGGCAGAGTGTTCAGTTATAGTGGGAAAATAAGCATCTATCCCCTTTATAACTGCAATTTCTCCATGCCGTCTACTATTCACACCGGGCAGAATTTTGCCGTAAATATGGGTAGTGATGTAAAGCTGAATGGTAAATCTATCGCTTGGTCGCTGGCTAAGGACGGCAATTCAGCGGCGGTTTCCGAGTTTTTCAAGGGGAGCTTGGGTAACAACGGCGGTACGGTACACGTTGATGTATCCGGCAGTTACACGCTCACCGCGACAATAACTGATGAACTGAACAGGGCGTTTACTGCCGTTCAGACCATTACCGTTACCAACACTGCCCCCACAAAGCCGACACTAACAGCCAATGTCACAAGAACATACCTGAATGGGAAATTCCTTGTAAACCTGACTGCAGCCAGTATCGATCCAGACGGCGATCCGATTACCTATGATTTTGACGGTAAGGCTGCAGATAACTACTATGCCCTTGGTACGCATACCGTAAAGGTTCGGGCTAAAGACAGCTATGGCGGCGTATCTGACTGGACGGCTGCTACCTTCACCGTTTCTAATGCTGCGCCTTCCAAGCCGACGATTACCGCCAGCGTAACAAGGACTGTGAAAAGCGGTAAGTTTTTGGTGAATCTATCCGTCAACAGCACAGACCCGAATGGTGATACCGTCAGCTATGAATATCAGAATAAGGCCGCCGATAATTATTATCCGGTAGGCACACACACCATACAGGTGAGAGCCAAGGACAATTATGGTGGTGTCTCCGAGTGGGCGCAAACAACTTTTACGATTTCCAATTCCGCACCGACAACGCCGGTGATTACCAGAACACCAAACGGCAACAGTGTAGCGCCCGGAACAGCAGTTACCATTCGAGCAGCCTCCACAGATCCTGATGGTGACGCTGTTTCTTATGTTTGGGAAGGGCGAAATGCTGAAACGCAGACCTATCCCCTTGGAAAAAATGTAGTGCGTGTCAAAGCGGTGGACAGTACGGGCGCTGAGTCATCATGGGCCGCAATCATCTTTTTTGTGGCTGATCCTAACCGTGGCGGCGGTATGACATTGACAGGCCCTGATTCCACGATCATTGAGGATGGTATTCAAGGCGCTACCATAACAAACTATACTTTTACCGTTCCGCCAGTTTCAGGGCATAGCGGTCAGGATTTTGGTCGTGTTCGTGGATATAACATTCGAACAGGTGCTTGGGATCAGCTTGATTATGGAACTACCTCTAACGGAATCACCTTTAGCCGTAATCTGACACCCGGCGTGTATTCAAAACTTGAAATGTACTATTACACCAATCATTCATGCATGTATAATAAAAGCAATATCACATATAGCGTGGAATTTTTCTTTGAATAGGTAAACATTTGATTCGGGGCATCACCGGTAATGGTGATGCTCCGATATTTTTTATTGGAATAGGAGGACAATATGGAAGGATTTTTGAAGCCTTATCAGGTGGAACAGATAAAAGCGCAATACCAGCCCGGAACAAGGATTGAACTGGACGGGATGGACAATGAACGAGATATGCCTGCCGGACTGAAAGGAACTGTCCAGTATGTGGATGACGCTGGTCAGGTCGGGATGCTTTGGGATAATGGGAGAACCCTTTCCCTTATTCCAAATGAGGATCGGTTTCATATCATCCAGCCCGAGCAAAAGCAGGAGGAAAACAAAATTCGTGTGCTGGTGGTGGAGCCGGGAAAAGCGCCCTATGCCAAGCAGATAGAAAATGACTACCGGGAAATGCAGAAGCTTGTGGACGGCTGTATTGAGTTTGTTCCGCTGCAGGAACCGGATTGCCACCTCTATTGCAACGACGAGGGCAAACTGAACGGTCTGCCCGGAAACCGCCGCCTGGATCACGGCGATATTATCTGCGGCACATTTTTTATCTGCGCTGACGATGGCGAAGGAAATGATATTTCCCTGAATGATAAACAGCTTCAATACTACACCGAACGGTTTCAGGAGCCGGAACAGTACACCGATAAAGAAGCCCATCATTTTGAATATGAAATCAAAGTAATGCCGCCTGCTCGCAATGACGTAGAAGAAATGCTGCGTATGATGGGGTTTCTGGATGAAAATGATGAAACGGAACGATAGGAGGTAAGCATGAGTAAATTAGAGCAATACATTGATTATATTAATGAGCATATTCTGCCGTTCATTGATTATGAAGCGCTTGACCGCTCTTATCAAACAGTGGAAAAAGAGTATGCAAAGGGCATTTTGAATCTTTTGCATACCGCCATGTTGGAACAGTACGGTGATACCCAACTCATTTGCGGGCATGGAGATATGCAGGAGAAATATGCTGTACTGCCCGGAATTATACAAAGTAAAAAAAGCGGAGAAATAGCGATTGCGCTGCTGGGAATTGACCTGTTATCTTCTGGTGAACACCGTCAGACAGAATTTCTCTGCAAATATGGCGTGATTTCACAGGGACATAACGATTTGCCAAAGGCCCTTTCCGATGAATTCACCGCAAGGTATTTTCCCTATGACTATTGCTATACGGCGGACATTCCCGGTGATATTCATGTTTCCAAGTACAGGTTGCCGGCGGGTATTAAGGATATTCTGCAAACCTTTCATGAGCATACGGCATCGCTTTTGCCAAACAAAAACCGGGAGAATGAAACTGATATGGAACGCTGACCGCTCTGCTTGCAGGGCGGTTTTTTGATGGAGGTGAATGGATTTGAGAGCACAATCAAGACCCATGCCATTTACTGAGGAACAGATGAAACAAGTCTTTGACACAAACATTATTGATTTTGCTGTTCAGCACGGTTTTCAGATTGAAAAAGGTGATGCGAATACTGTTCATGTAAAACACAGCGGCGGACTATATCTGTTTAAGCATGGCCGTGGTTATAAGTGTTTTAGTGAAGATGTCTCAAGTGGGAAAAAGCGCAATATTATTACCTTTACGCAAGAATATTTGGGAGCAGAGGATTTCAAATCGGCGGTTGAAATGATTTTAGGCTGCCGGGCTTATGAGCAGACGGAGCATTTTGTACCGCCTACAGAAAAAAAGCCACGGGGCGACTTGGTGCTACCACCGAAAGCCGGGAACTTTGACCGTACCATCGCTTATCTGACCCAAACCCGTGGTATTGATAAGGAAATTGTCTATGCCATGATAAAACAAGGCAAAGTGTATCAGGCGATAACGGAGAAAGGCGGATATACTTTTCAAAACTGTGCCTTTGTTGGCTTTGACGAAAATCGTAAGCCAAGGTACTGTGCCCTGCGTGCACCAAGCCCAAACAGCAGCTTTCGGCAGGATGTAGAGAACTCCGATAAGACCTATGGCTTTTGCATGGAGGGGCGTTCTAACCGTGTCTATGAATTTGAGGCTCCCATCGACTCCATGAGCCACGCCACCCTATGCAAGCTACATGGAATCGACTGGCAGGAGGATCACCGGGTAGCCGAGGGCTGCCTGTCGGATAAGGCACTGCGCCGCTATTTGAGTAATCATCCTGAAATTACGGAGATAGTTTTCTGTTATGATAATGACATGGATGGAATCTTACCTGACGGCACTCCGTGCAACCATGGACAGGTTCGTGCGCAAAGCTCCGCAGAAATCTTTGCCGAGTTGGGCTATACTACCTTTATTCAGACACCAAATACCAAGGACTTCAACAAGGATTTGACTACCTTTTTGAAATTGTTGGTGGCAGAAGCCAGCTATTATCAAACAGAAAATGAAATGGAGGATATTCGATGACATGGGGTTAATTTCCTTTAGGGCATTATCCATATGCCCACGTCAGACTTGAAATAAAGGATCAGAGCGGTGAAAAGGAATCTAAAGTGCATTGAATTTGTACGGAAAATTTGGTAAAATAATAAAATAGTGAAAGGAGTGGTGAATATGGCGGAAAAACTATCAAAGCAATATATTCTGATGCACAAAAATGTGCCTGTGGCCGAGCTGGCGCTTGACACAGCTTCCGGGGCGATTTCCGCCATAGGAACTGCGTTTGAGGCAAAGCATGTACCGGTAGGCATTCCTGTAAGGAAAGGCGTGGTTGACAGGGCGGCGCTCAATGAATGGTGGAAAGGCCGCGCCATTCCCGCCAGTCGTGACGGAATACGCCATGCGCTGACAGAATTGCACCTGACTACCACACAGGCGCTTTTGGATAAATGCCTTGGGCTGAGTCTGTCGGATCAATACTGGATTTGCCCCAAGGATTCTGGTATTCAGTGGCAGGATGTCAACTTCTTTGAGAATGTCTTCTCTGATGATATCGGAAACCTTCTCTTTGGAAAGGGTTCCTCCAGTGACCGGATCAGTCTGATGTCCCCGGATAACACTTCGGACGGCTGGCTAAAAAAGAAATGGGCAATCATTGACGGGAAACGGTGTCTGATCAAGGGCGGCAGCGGTGCAACCCAGCAGGAGCCTTATAACGAGGTGTTGGCAAGCCGGATTATGGATCGGCTGTCCATCCCCCACGTTCCCTACACACTGATGATGCAGGAGGATTACCCTTACAGCCTATGCGAGGACTTCATCACGCCGCAGACCGAGCTTATTACCGCATGGTACATCATGCAGACATCGAAAAAACCAAACCATGTTTCCGTGTACCAGCATTATCTGGATTGCTGTAAGACCCTTTGCATTCCCGGCATGGAGGACTTCCTTGACCGAATGATGGTGCTTGATTACCTGATTGCCAATGAGGACAGACATCAAAACAATTTTGGTGTGGTGCGAAATGCGGAAACACTGGAGTGGTTGGGTGCAGCTCCGATTTATGACAGCGGTTCTTCCTTGTGGTTTACAAAGCCGCCCGCGCTGATCAATGCGGGAGCTAAAATTCCATGTAAACCCTTTAAGTCTGACCATGAGGAACAAATCAAGCTGGTGCGGAACTTTGAATGGCTTGACTTAAACGCCCTTTATGACATTGACGAGGAATTAAGGGAGCTGGTACAAAACTCCATGTTCATTGATACCGCTCGGTGTGATGCCCTGTGCTTTGCGCTCCGCAGGCGTGTGGAAATGCTGACTGATATTGTAAATTCACGGACTACACAGTTTTTTGTGGATGATGTGCGGTCAGACATAACGGAGAATATCGCATACAGTGGTGAAGATCTCAAGGATGAGGATATTGAACGCTGAAGCAAATCTGAGGAAGGTACGATTTTCGTACCTTCTTTTTTTTGTATAGGAGGATGTGAAAAGTGGATAAAGGAGCCTTTTGGAAACTAATCGACGAGGTAAATTTGGAAACCAACAGAAATGATAAGGCGGCTATTTTGAAAGAAACGGAAAGAAAGCTCATGAGCCTGCCTGTCAGCGAGCTTGTAGATTGGCACAGCATATTGATTGCTTATCATGAACTGGCATACCGGTATGATTTATGGGCAGCGTGTGTAGCGACGCATTCACACAGTACAGATGATGGATTTATTGATTTTCGTTCTTGGCTGATTCCGCAGGGAAAGGAAATTTACACGAATGCAGTAAATTATCCCGATAGCCTTGCGGATGTTGTTTTTCCAGTGGGAAGTGCGGATTTTGAAGCGTATGGATCGGTGGCATATGCGGCGTATGATAAGAAAATGGCATTGGAAACAGAGGGGCTTTCTTCTATTCTGTTAAAGTACCATTTGTGGCTTGAAAGGCGGGGCCCTGAATTATCTGCCAGATTCTTAAGCCATCCAAGAAAGGATATGAGTACAGATGAGCGCTTGGTGGCGCTGTTTCTTAGAACATTGTCAAAAGATTATGACCTTAACGCTACAATGGAAAAACAGTCGCTGAACAATGAAATACTTATGGACATCAAATCTGAAATACACAACAGACCGGACATTGCCCCCGATTGGGACGCCGCAGATTTACCAAGGATTGTTCCCCAGCTTTATGAAAAGTACAGTGCAGAGGATACCTTGGAATGGAGTATGACGGATGAAGAGGCAAGCTGGGAGAGATAAACTTCTTTTTTCGCTTTTTCAGGGAGCGAAGCGACTAAACCCCTGCCGTTTATCGGCAGGGGTAACTTAATGCCAAAATCTAAGATTTTGGAGTTAAGGCAGGAATAGGCGGGTTCCACCCGCCAAGAAAACAGCTTACAGGCAAAGCCTGTAACGGGGTTCTCTATCAAATTATAGGGTTCCAAACGGAACACCAAAGAAAGGAGGTGCTTTATGCCGGAAAAAAGTCTAAAACGCTCTATTAATTTTTCTCCAGAAACCTTAAAAACGTTGGACACTCTTGCCGCAAAGAACGACACCACTACTTCGGAGCTGGTGCGACAATTTGTGGATAAAGGACTCTCGGTGGAGGGATACCGGCAGGACATTGATTTTATAGCCAGTATTATCCGGCAAGAGCTAATGGCAATTTACCACATTGAGGACATCAAAGCAGTTGTAGAGCAGCAGACAAACCGTATTGCTAAAATGCACATGAAATCTGGTAAGATTGACGCCGCCGCCTTTTTCCTGCTCATTAAAGTTCTGATAAACGTAGCCCACGAGGGAACAGAAGATCAGTTTGACCAAATGCTAAATGAGGCCATCACGCTAGGGGTGGACTATATGCAGAAAAAAGACTTTCAAATCAATAGTTTTTTACAGGACACGGACAATCTGCGCCGTCTTGCGGATAAGCTGTGACGGACAGGAGCTTCATTTAAGTGAATGCCTGTAAAAGCAGGCAGAAAGGAAAATTTTTATGAATTTGATGGATTATCAGGAATTTTTAGACGAAGTGAGTAAACAGGTGAAGGACTATTTCCCAACAGAATATCAGGATGCCAAGGTGGAAGTAAATCATATTGTGAAAACCAACGATCAGGAGTTGGATGGGCTTGTCATAAGGCGTGAGCAGGACACAATAGTGCCGCAGATTTATCTTAATGGATATTTTGAATTGTATGAGAATGGTGTCAGCCTGAATGAAATATTGATGGATATCTCCGCCAGTTACTTTCAGAAAGCAGTCCAGTCCTTTGAAAATCTGCCTGAGAACATGTCAGATTATCAGCAGATAAAAGACCGGATTGTAGTTCAACTGGTCAATCGGGATATGAATCAGGCTCTGCTAGAGAAGCTGCCCAGCAAAGGAATTTCCGATACGGATTTAGCAGCGATCTTTAAAATTCCCCTCTTTATTGACGAGCGTGGAACAGCTACCATACGAGTGACCAAGGAACTGATGGAACGGTGGGGGCAGGAGTTGGAAACGGTATATCAGGATGCTCTTATCAATACGGAACGGGATAATCCGGCACAACTCACAACCTTAAGTGCCATGATGGGCGAATTATTTGAGCTTCCTATTTTTCAAAATGAAGTCAAGTGGGAAAGGCCGGAAACCTGTAAAATGGAGCCTTATGAGCAATATGTACTCACCAATCCAGATAAAATGTTCGGGGCTGCTACCTTGCTGTATCCAGAAGTGTTACAGCAGCTATCTGAAAATATGCAGTCCAATTTTTTCATCTTGCCCAGCAGCATTCATGAGCTGATTTTAATGAGAGATACCGGAGAACTGAATGCCACAGAGCTTCAGGCCATGGTCATGGGCGTAAATCAGGAAGTTGTACCAATAGAAGATCGCTTGTCAAATGAAGTTTACTACTATAACGGAAAGGAACATACCCTTTCCATGGCAACTACGAAAGAGGAAACTGCTGAATTGATAAAAAGCATACAGCAATCTGTAGACTTCATGGTAAGGGAGAACGAGCCTGATATGGGGCAGGAGTTATAAAAACGTTGAATTCTCTAAATACCATATAGAAGCAAAGGAGGTTTTCTGAGGATATGCAAGCTATTTTTGAAAATAAGCCATTCTGGAGCGGCAGCGTTAATCTACTTGATGGAAAGATTGAAGAAGTCCACAGCTACCTGGAAGCTCAGGCAGCGGACTTTCATCATTCCATCTATTTTTCCCAGCAACAGATTGAAAAAATGTCAAATGGTGAATGTGCGTTTTTTTGGATCAATAACAGCGGAGAGATAGAGGGCTTATGGAGAGATGAAATCAATGATGAAATTATAAAAAAGATAGCGGAACAGATTACATTCTATGAAAAAACAAAAAAGGACAAGAGAGAAACCTTGTCAGCAAACATTTATATTCTTTCCGGGTGTGATGCATGGGCGGGCAAAGACAGTATGCGCACGTTAGGCGTTACCACGGACGAAACCATGCTTTACGCGATGCTTGCCGCCAAAATCAAAGCCGGGGATATGGAATATGGCGGCTATGACGGTGAGGAAGCATGGCGGTACTTTCAAAAGGACTTCAAAAATGAGGAAGTTGATTTTAACAAACTCCAATACGGTTTTGTACAGACCTATGAAGATATGCAGATTACAAAACCGATTTCCCTTGCGGAATTTCCCGAAGCAGCTGCGGCTTATAATGAACTCACCGGTGCCAAGGCCAAGGCGGAACTGGAAAAGCTGGAGCTTGGCAGCCGCACCCTGGTCTACTCCATGGTGGAGGTGCGTACTGATTTTGGTTATACCTGTTTTCTGATACCGGGTATCTGTGACCGAGATAGTCTGGAATCAAGCGACCATTTTCGGGAGTTTATGGAGGACACCACCGAATCCGATGTCAATGCAAGCATTTCCTTCTATTCTGTTGGCAGTGGAGAAAGCGTGTATCCTGACGAGGACGAACTTGCCATTATCGAACAATATACGGAGGAACTGAACGAAGAATACGGTATAGACCATATGGAAAGCGACTTTATCAGCTTCTATTACGAAGCGGAACAGGAGTATTAAAACCCATGACGCAAGCAGACAGATATATGAAACTGGCCGCATTGACTAAGAGGACGGATACCATAGATTCCTCTTATCATGCGGCCTTTTATTTATTATCCCACGATCCGGAATTGTGGGAAACGGTCAGTCGGTATGTCACGGTGGACGGTATCGGCTTTACCGGGCTGAAACGGGCAACCCGTGATTTTGACGAGCGCACCCGACAAGTGGTGGATATTGCCCACAGTTTGTTTTCATGGAACAGCAAATGCAACGCCACCCCCTTTGATATTTCAAGGCTGGGGTATCCCTACATGGAACTGGTGTGCAATGCCTTTTATATTGCTGCCGGAGAGGTTCAGGTAGTGGTCGCACAGGAGCAGGACGGAAAGGCAAAAATGACTTTGGACAATTCCCATTATCAGAATACCAAGCGTGTATACCGGCAGTTTGAGCGACTTCAAAGCGCAATGACTGCGGATGTGTCACAAGATGAGGCCACAGAGCCGGAAAGGTAAGGTGATTTTTATGATTACTGGAGTAATCCGTTATCAACGCGGTACGTTGGTAGTGGAGTTTCCCTGCAAAGCCTATGAGCTGGCGGCGCATCTGGGAAGTATCGGTATTCGCATACCCGCGTCGGAGCTTTTGGCTCACGGCACGAAGCAAGTAGAAGTGAAGCTGGCTGCAAATGAATCGGTTGGCGAACTAATTTTATCAAAGCTCCGGGACAGTGATACCTTGTCAGGTGTAAACCTGGCTTGTCAGGAAGTGAACCGGGTTTGCCCCTTTGGGTACGAGGAATTTCTGGATATGCTGTCTGCAAGACCGCAGGAGCCATATGACCGCTATGCGTTCTATCAATCCTACGAAACCCTGCCGCCCAGCACGGCGGAGGGCGTGAAATTCATTCTGGAGGAAACAAGGCGATACCGCACCACCATGGAGAATTATGCCCTTGTGTGCAAAGCTGCCGAGGACGAGGAATATAGCCAGCCAGAGGACGAGGACATAGAGCGGTAGCCCTTTCGGATGGAGGTGATCACATATATCCAGCTTAGTCTATAAGCAGCGGTTCAAAAATCCCAATTATAAAAGCACCGCAAGCAAGAATTACGCCCATGTACGTTACATTGCTACCCGTCCGAGGGTTGCCAGAAACGAGGATATGAGCCATGGTTTGTTTGGAAAGCTCACGCCTGGTCCTATCACTGAGTTTGAGGATTGGCGGGATGTGGCAAGGCTGGTGTATGCGGGTTCCAAGAAGCATATTACCATGTACCGCAGTATCATTTCCTTTGACGAGGAAACCGCTGACGAACTAAGCTTGACAGATCAGAAAGCATGGCAGCGGTATATTGAAAATCACATTATGACCATTGCCGAGAAAAATAAAATCCGGCGTGAACATTTGCAATGGGCGTGTGCGCTTCACAAGGAAAAGCACCATCCCCATATCCATGTGGTATTTTGGGATACCTCGTCGCAGGTCAAAAACCCCTTTACCCCTCCGTCTGTTCCAAATGCTATTCGTAAACAGCTCATTAAGGATACCTTTGCAGATAAAATCCGAGCCTTTGGGGAACAGAAAAATATTGCCGCCGCCGATATGCGCAAAATCAGCAATGAGCTGGTGGACGAATTTGAACAGCACTTGCGGAGGCTTAATAAAAACCAGTACAAGCGGCTTCGGGAGGACTATGACGAGGATAAGGAACTTTCCGGCAGCTTTGATTTTGATGATGAGATTTTGAATGAAACTGCCGACCGGGTATTTAGGATCAAGGTAGCTCTAACGCCCACAGGCAGGATTGCCTATCAGCTTTTACCCTCAGAAATCAAAACACAGGTTGATGAACTGGTTATCTATCTACTGGAAAGCACTCCTGCTCTCAGGGAGCAGAAAGAAAGCTATATCGACAGCAAAATGAAGATGGTGCTGCTCTATGGCGGCAGCGAGGATTATCTTGAAAAGCAGCGGGAACGCTTTGCTGGGGAAGCGGATAAGATTATCGCAAACCGCATTTTAGGCATGGTAAAGGCTCTGAACAGGTTGGACGCGGAACTGCGTGGTGCAGAATATCAAAGCGCCCGCCGGGTCTATTATGCCGAGCGTATGCTGATGGAAGCCCTGGATATGCTCTCCGCTCTAAGCCGCGATAATGACCAGCGTTTTGAGGATTGGCTGAAACTACACCACGGGGATTTATCGAAGGAAGCCAAGAAGGAACTGTTTTTGAAGTTTCAGGATAAAGGTTATGAACATTAACCATCAGGGAGGAAAATGGATTGAAAACAAAAAAAGATTTTTTTGACGATTTTTTCACTCGTCTGGCTGAAAAAGGCTTTCGGGTGGAACGTATCATGGAAAGTGACGTTGCCGCCGAGGTGTATGACGAAATCTCCCTTTTCTGTGTGGTCACACAGGATGGGGAGCTTGTTTTTGAAAAATATGAAAGCGGCAAAGCAAGGATTTTGGAGCAGGCTGCAGAGGATTCCCGCACCACTCTGGGCTGCTGTACACAGCCGCCCTTTGCGGATATGGAGCGGATGGAGCCTGTTTTGTTGACAGGAGGCTCTTACATCAAGGTGTTTGAAAGTGCCGGAACCATACTGCTCTGCCGTCGTACCGGATTGTTTGGCTATGAGTTTGTCACCTGTCAGAAAGCACTTCCAAAGCACAACAGCAGGAAATATTACAGGGAGCTGCTTTTCTATGATCCGGCACAGGCGCAGGACAGTTTTATGGAGCGTAGCGGCTTAAAAATGGCACCCCCGCTTTCCTTTTCCCACGAGGAGCTTCGTGTGCTGGTGTCATGCTGTGCGAGATGCGTCATGCTGGATAACGAACTAGACAGCGGCAATGAAAGCCGTATCCGGGCACTAATGGCAAGGATTGAGGAAAGCCTACCCCAGCAGCCAGACCTATCTCCACACCACTATTTTCAAAATGAAATGTAAAGGAGAATGCCTATGAAATCCAAAACCGAGTTTTATCAGAGCTATTTTGAGGCTCTGCAAAAGAAAGGCTTTACCGTCCAACCATCCACCTCACCCGATTATGTGGCGGATATTTATCACAAGGATAAGCTGATCGCCTTTTTCACCAAGAATGATTTGGTGATGAAAAATCCCTTTGTGGAGGTGCAGGATAAGCTGATGGACAGGGTTCAGACTCTCGCCAAGACTACGGCAGTAGCCTGCGGGATCTGTTCCGATAAGCCCTTTGACGAGGCAACCGCTGCAAAGCTGCCAAACAATCTCTACAAAATCAACGAGCATAACGGTGTGGTGCTGGCTTGCAAGCAACATCCATTGTTTGAGTATGTACTTTGCACCTATCGCAATGATGAAAACAAAAATCCCATCCAGCGGCAGTATTTTTACAATAAGGACGTCGCCTTTGAGAGTTTTGCGACCCGAAGCGGCCTGATTGATGAAAAACGGCTGTTTTCCGAAACGGATTTGAAGATTCTTCATGCAGGGCTTGTAAAGATGCGCACTATTGACAGCGATCTTACGCAGGATGACCTTAATTCCGTAGAACGGCTGGTGGATAAAATTGAGGATATTATCCCGGAATTGCAGAAAAAAGAAAAGGCCCTTGATTTTTCGTGGCTTTTTAACAGCATGGAACGGGGCATTGATCGGGAATAAAAAACTGCCGCTAAAGGGCGGCAGTCTCTACTTGGCCATCAGTTTTACTATGTGAAGCACCGCCGCAGACTTTTCCTCGTTTAACGCCCGGTAATTTTCCACAAGCTCCCGCTCATCAGCGCTGGGATACATCACTTCACTGCTGTCGTTGAAAAACTCCGCAAGCGTAGTACCAAGACGGGTAAGCAGCTTTTCCAGCACCATAACGGACGGCTGACTTTCTCCTTTTTCAACTCTGCGGATATAATTTTGTGATATATCAGTATCTTTTGAGAGCTTATAAACGCTGATCTCCTTTTGTGTTCGGAGATTCTTAAATTTTTGTGGTAAATCCATTGTTATCCTCCTTCCCTATACTATTTATTATTATGGTACATATCACAACAAAAGATAAGACAACAATATTTGTTGATAATACGAATATATAGTTGTATTATGTACAAGTAAGACCCTATTCTAAAAGATTGGAGAGTGATATTATGAACCACCCAAGCGGAGAATCGATTTGGGGAAACATCAACACCGCCGTAGAAATCGCTATGAACATTTATATGATTGCTGCCAAAGATGAAAACGGTTTTGAGCGTGAAGGCATTATGGTTCCAAAGTCCAAGGCAAGGGAAGTCCTTTCAGAGAAAGCCATTTCTATGGCGGAGCAGGACGGTGACTGGCTTTGCTATGGTGAAGATACCAAGGACATCCCTATGTATGAAATGCTTCAGCGTCGTGTCGCGGCCTGCAAGCGTATGGAAACCAAGGCAATTGAAATGATGCAGGAAATTAGACGGGACGGCAGTCTGCGTCTTACGGATTATTTCGGTGAGTGTGCCCCGCCCGTTCCCTATGAAGCGGATAATAGCAGCCAGGAACAGCTTAACCGGGTACGCAACGGCATCTATTTTGTCCATTCAGAGGGGGAGGAATATTTTGCCGTACATGAATCGGTAGCTGATAATTTCATGTCGGATATTGCCGAAGCATTTGGAAGAAAGCAGGGCGAATACCTGTTCTATGATCTGAACAACGCCGCCGTCCCTATCTTTGAATTGCGCCAAATCTATAATGAGGTCGAGGACTTGATCGTATCGGAGGACAGCCTGCTTGCCACGCTGAACACAAACTTCAAAACCTACATCACTTATTATAATGATTTGATGCAGGAGGAAGCGAAAATCCCTCCCATGGAAGCGCCCATATGCCTTTTTCTGCAAAAGCAGCTTGACCGGGCAGCACAGGAACCAGATCACCCCGCAGATACCGAGATAAAAAGCAATCTGATTCCCCTGACCTTTGGTGAGGAAGCGGAGGATTTTGGATTTGAGCCTTAAAGGAGATGTGAGATGGTTAAAAAGAAGCTAAACAAAAAAGATTTGCTGTTAATAGGCGTATCGCTAATTTTAATCTGCATTATCGCGGTAAGCCAGCAGTACAATTCTCCGAAAAATATAATTAAGCGTACATTGCAGGAACGCTATGATATTGTGAATGTGCCTGAAATTCAATTGGAGCATGTGAAAATGGATACCTACCGCCTGATTAATGCACCGGTTGATCCTGTTTCCGGTATCACCTTGGAAAATTGGAGAGTTTTCTCCTTTGGAATATCGGGAGCAGTTTATAGTGCGGTATCCTTAGATGTACCGTTAGATGAAGCAAAGGAATTAGACATCCGTGTCCGGCTTACGGACGAGCAAATGGGGCGGCTTGACTTGCTGGCAGAAACCCAAGATATTTCCGTGGAGGAAGCCGCAAAAAGCATACTCTTACAAGAACTTGATAGCGAATGATTTGCATAATAAAAAATGGGCGAATACCGGGAGACTGGTATTCGCCCATTCTTTTTTTGGAGGTGAGAACTTTTGAAAATGGTGTATATCGCAAGTCCCCTGCGTGGGGATTACAACACCAATATAAAAAACGCGGTGGAATACTGCCGACTTGCCGGGGAAAGGGGCGTATTGCCCCTTGCACCCCATATTATTTTCAGCCAATGGTGCAATGACACGATCCCTGAACAAAGAGAGCAAGGCTTGCATATTGGCCTTGCCTTGCTTGAAAAGGCTGATGAGCTTTGGGTTATGGGAACTACTTTCAGTCAAGGTATGCAGGGAGAGGCGGCGTTTGCACAGGAGCATGGGATACCTATGTTTTTGGTAACGCACCCTCATGACCTGAATTACTACCCGGTCAGTGCCGATGAAAACCGGTTGTTGTCAAAGTTTGACTGTGTTCAGGAGAGCAGCCGCAGAAATTATGAGAAACAGTTTGTGGTGCTTCGGCATGAACACCTAAAGATGGAGTTTCGGACACCCCGTAATCAAATTTGGCTTGTTACCCACGGTCCCGGATGTCGCCCTGACTATATCCACAGTGATACCATCCATCTGAAGCATCCGGTGGACGGTGATTATATGGCAGTAGGGCGCGGTGATGTGTGGGGCGTTCCAAAGTCCGAAATGATGGACTGTATCAGACAGGCGTATCCTGAATTTGATGTCGCTATGCAGCCTCCCGCAGAACCTGATGGGGAGCTTTGCCGATGAAGAAAAAGGAAAAGCTCATACTAAGTGCCGTGATATTAGGTGTCGGTACAATCTTTAATCTGTTTTTTACCGCTGCTTTGCATGGCCTGTTATCGCGCCGGTACGCAACACTCACTCTGATTCCCTTTTGGGACTGCATCGCAGGGCTTTTTACCCAGCGTCAGCAGTCCTTTCTATTTTTGTCTTTTGAGGGATTTATTTGCCTGTGCGGTGTGCTTTTTTGGGTACAGAACAACCGGCCCTATCAGAGTGAGCTTGTGCGGGTAGCCGAGGATATTTACACGCCTGCACCTGTGGGGCAATTCCAGCACGGGTCGGCCAGATGGCTGCGGGATGCTGAAAAAAGCAAGGTTTTCGGTACTCAGGTAATCAGTCCGCAAAATGAACTTATCCGGGAACTTTTGGACACCGGATATTCTGATCTGCCATTCATGCAGACGAAAAAGGACGAACAAGAGGACACCGGGCAAAGTACGGTGGTACAGGACGAAACCGCAGAACTGCCGCCCGTTGCCATAGAAAACGAAAAAAAGGAGGGTATCGTTCAAGATGAAGATTTTGAAACAGTAGAGTATGACCTTGCGGCTGCCGGGCTTATAAAAACGCCGCAGGAATCCCCGGATTCCACTTCGGGAGAGCAGGAACCGGAGAAAGGAAAAGCCGACCCTTACCAGCTATTTTCAGAGGGTGGGATTGTAATGGGAGTGGACAGGATTGGCGGTAAGGAATTGGGAGAACCACCGGAACGGCTTTATTACATTTCGGAGGATACCCATACCCTCACTATCGGTGCCACACGCTCCGGCAAGACCCGCTGCTTGGTAATCCAATCCATTTGCCTGCTGGGGCTTGCCGCTGAGAGCCTTGTCATCAGTGATCCCAAGGCGGAGCTATTTCACTATACTTCGGAGTTTTTGAAAAAGCTGGGCTATGAAGTCATCTGTCTGGATTTTAAGAATCCCGAAAAAAGTACCCGTTATAACCTGTTACAACCTGTCATTGACGCCGTGAATGCCGGAAACATGGAACGGGCGGAAATGTATGCGTGGGACATTACCAATATCCTTGTGGGTGATGATGTATCCAACGAAAAGATTTGGGAAAACGGTGAGAAATCCACCATAGCGGCAGCAATTCTCTGCGTCGTGGTTGACAACAAAAAGCGGCCGGAGTATCAGAACCTGACCAATGTATATTGGTTTATCGCGGAAATGAGTAAGTCTGTGGGCGGCAAAACGCCCATGAGTGAGTACATGAAGAAGCTGCCCAGCACTCACCCGGCACGGGCGCTCATGTCCATAGCCGAGGTTGCCCCCAGCCGAACCAAGGGCAGTTTTGACACATCTGCCCTGACTACCCTGCGATTGTTTACCAGCCGTTCCGTCTATTCTGTCACCCATAAAAGCGACTACAACATATCGGAGATCGGACAGAAAAAGCAGGCACTGTTTATGATTTTGCCAGATGAAAAGACCACCTATTACCCAATTGCCAGCCTGATGGTGTCCCAGCTCTATGAGTTATTGGTCCGCCAGTCCGATCAGCGCGGCGGCAGACTGGAACGTCGGGTCAACTTTGTGCTGGATGAGTTCGGAAATTTCACTAAACTCACTGATTTCACCAATAAATTGACTGTAGCGGGAGGACGTGGGATGCGATTCAATTTATTCCTGCAATCCTTTGAACAGCTCACACAAAAGTATGATAAGGAAACAGCGGCCATTGTCAAGTCCAACTGCCAGACATGGATTTATCTGCAAGCGGACGATAAGGAAACTTTGCAGGAGGTGTGCGACAAGCTGGGCAAGTACACCACCAGCGCCTATCAGCTATCCAGCCAGCACGGACGGTATGTGAATCCCTCCAGCTCTCACAGCATCAGCCTTGTGGCACGGGAGCTTTTGACCACAGATGAAATACGCAGAATACAGCGCCCGTCGCAGATCGTCATCAGCCGTTCCCATCCGGCCATGATGAACGCTCCCGATTTGTCGCAGTGGTACTTTAACCAGATGTGCGGATTAGGTGGAAAAGAGCATAACCGCAAGGTCCGTGAGGCCAGAGAAGCGGCGCGCCCAGTGCTCTCGGAGATGAAGGGTGATATTCCTCTGTGGAACATTTGGGTGTACTATGCTAAAGATTTGCAGCTTAAAGAAGCACAGCAGAAGTCACAGGCTTTTGCTTCGCAGATGGGTGCAATTTTTTCAGAAAAAGGCTTTCGGAAAGGAGGAACGAATAAGAGTGAAGATGACGATTAAACACTTGGTGGAAAAGACCAAGGCCAAGATCAAGGCCAAGATCAAGGCGGTGGGCGCGGGACTGCTCACCGCTATTATTATGCTTCAAAACAGTATGGTAGCTTACGCTGCCGGTGACATTGGCAGCAGCCAAATTGCCAAGGGTACGGAAAAGCTCATTCAGGACGCCACCACATGGCTCATGATACTGGCTCCGGTCGTGGCGGGACTGCTTATCATTTATTTCTGCATCCGGCGTTCAGCAGCCGATGAAATGGATCAGAAAAAGTGGAACAACCGTATTGTGGTTGCCATAGTGTCCTGTATTGGTGCGGTACTGGGCAGCGCAACCCTCAATATCATTATCGGCTACTACCAGTAAGCTGGGAAACCATGTATGAAACCGCAGGAATCTCCTTCGGTTTTCTGATGCAATCAAAATTCCATGATTAAAAAGGAGAATAAATACTATGAAAAATCTTATGAACACAATCGTTTCCAAGGTGCAGACTATGGCGGGCAAGGCAAAAGCAGCCGTGTTCCACTCACAGATGAAGCTCCAGCAGTTGAAAGCGAACACAGGCAGGGTCCTCTGCCAGCAGTCCGGCGAGGGCTTTGTGGATACGGCGCTGAAAATTCTTATCAGCGTTGTCGTGGGCGCTTTGTTGCTTGCCGGTCTTTACATGCTTTTTAACGATACCATCCTGCCGACACTGACCGAGCGTATTAAAAATCTTTTCAACTATAAAGGCTAATAGGCAGAAGCGGCCCGCCCCTTTCCTACAGATGAAAGGGGCGGATATTTTATTTCCACCAAACATTTAAGGAGGAACAGACATGAAAGTAACAGCAAAAATTGTTGCCAATCTGACCGATAAGGGCAGACTCAAGGCTATTTCCACCGTTTGCCTGAACGATGAATTTCTGATTACCGGGGTTCGCATCGTGGACTGCGAAAAAGGACTTGGCGTGTTTATGCCCAGCCGCAAGAACAAGAACGAGGAATACAGAGACATCTGCTTCCCGATTACACCGGAGTTGCACAAGACTATTAAGGAAACGGTACTGGAAGCCTATCAAAATCAACCGGCACAAGTAGATGAAGCGAATTAAACAGTATGCAGTATGCGCCCTGCGGGATCTCCCGCAGGGCAAGGAGGTGAAAATCATTTGGAAATAATCCTGGTACTGCTTATCGTGGCGGTCCTAAACGGTGCGGTGGCCTTTATAGATGAAATGCTTTCCGACCTCGTCCCCATGACCCTAAACGCAGACCAATATATGATAGCGGCAGGCGGCGGCAGCATGGTATCTGTTTTGTTTGATATTCTGCTGGGCTTTGGAGTGTCGCTGATTATTCTGAAATTCTTGAAAAAAGGTTTTGAGTGCTATGTGATGTGGACGGACGGCGATCCGGATGTAGAACCGACCCACCTTGTTATCCGCTTTATTCAGGCTATTGCCGTAGCAGTTTGCTTTCCGGTCATGTACGGCTGGCTTGCTGAGATTACCCAAAACCTGACGGATGAGCTAATGTCCGCTATCGGCGCAGCTACCAATTATGACTGGCAGGCGTGGGTAAACGGCATCAGCTCCCTTGGGCTGGTTACGGCCATATTCGGACTGATCTTCGTAGTTTGCTACTTTGTGCTGTACTTCCAGTTTTTAATGCGCGGTCTTGAAATCATGATTTTGCGTATCGGCCTGCCACTTGCCTGTGTCGGCCTACTGGATAATGATAAGGGTGTGTTCAAGACTTATATCAATAAGTTCTTTCAGTCCACTCTAGCCGTGGTGGTGCAGATATGCTTGTGCAAGCTGGGAGTCGGCATGATGATGAATGTCGGAATCAACATGAATATCTTTTGGGGGATTGCCTGTATTGTACTTGCCATCAAAACACCACGTTTCCTCAGTGAGTTTATGGTTCCTACAGGCGGCGGCGCGGGTGTCATCAACAACGTATACCACTCTGTCCGACTGGTTGGCATGGCAAAAGGCATGATCAAGTAAAGGCGGTGATGGTTAAATGATAACCCTTGACGATATTTCCATGGCGGTCATTTCACTGATCCGCGTGGGCGCGGTGTTTCGTTTCGTTCACTGCATGATTCGCCTTCAAGGTGCCGAGGAAGAACAGGCCCGGTTCAAAAAGAGGGCAAAAAACACCGTGGTTTTCTACGTGATAGCCGAGTGTATCTGGCAAATCAAAGAAATTGTTTTTTATTATTACGGGGCGTAAAGATAGTCGAAATAAAGGTTTGCGTAGCAATTTTTTGAAGGGTGTTGTATAATATACTTATCATTATATAGCACCCTTTTTCAACATAAAGCTGGATGAGTTACTAATTATTTATATTGTAAGAAACCTGCTTTGAGCTTTATATTGCACAACAGATCGGCAAGCAAGAATTCGTATGGGAGATGAACTTATGGAATATACGCAAATAAGAACAAACTTTGAGCGGCATGGATTTACAACACAGCTTTTTTCTACAAAGGAGGCTGGTTGCAGTTACCTTACTGATATTTTACAAAATCAAACCATCGGATTTGGTGGCAGCGAAACTTTAAGGGAAATGGGATTATTTGAGGCTCTACAACAAAAAAATGCTGTCATATGGCACAATAAGGTTCCTGGCTTAGCAGTGCGAAAACTTGCAAATTGTGCGGATACTTATATAACCAGTGCAAACGCAATAACGGAAACCGGAGAGATTGTTAATATAGACGGAACGGGAAATCGTGTTGCCATGACTGCCTTTGGCCCTCAAACCTGTTACTACGTTATAGGGAGAAATAAAATTACAGCTAATATCAGCGAAGCCTATTCACGGTGTAAAAATGTAGCTGCCCCCTTGAATGCCAAACGACTGAGCGCCAAAACGCCATGTGCAGTCAAGGGAGATAAATGCTATGATTGCAACAGCCCTAACCGAATTTGTCGCATTATCTCAGTAATCGAACGAGTACCACTGGGTATGAAGTGTGAAATTATCTTTGTGGATCAGGAATTGGGGTTTTAATTTAATTATTCGAAATGTATAAATAACCATATAACGTGCATTCTGAATTGCCCGTTATGAGCATTATATGAAAACATAACACTATTCTTCAATCAAAAAAAAAGAATATTACAACGATATGAAAGCTCCATTGAAGCCATGACTTGTGCTTCAATGGAGCTTTTTATATATACAAAATCAAGAAAAAGGAGGATTTCTATGTGACAAACGAAATCAATCTGTACATTCCAACCGGAGTGAAGGCTGAAAATGAACTGTTTAACGGTTTCGGCAAACGGGAGCTTGTGCAAAGCACAATCGGCTCCCTGTTCGGCGGCGCTGTGGCAGCCCTTTTATGGCTGATCGCTGGGAATGTGGCGCTGACTGTCGTGGCGGTTCTGTCCGGCATTTTTGGGTCCGTGATGATGTGTACGAAAGACCAGAACAATCAAAGTGTGGTTGACCAAATCCGGGATATGATACGGTTTTGGCGCAGCCAGCAGATTTACCCCTACCGTATGCAGGATGAATGGGGTATGAAGTAAAGGAGGATTTTAGCTTGACATTTCTTGATCTTTTCGCAGGAATCGGCGGATTCCGCAGAGGTCTCGAAAGAAGCGGACATACCTGTGTCGGGCATGTCGAAATTGATAAATACGCAAATAAGAGTTACATGGCAATGTATGAGCTTGCATTTTGTCCTTACCAGGATGATGCAGGCTCTAATTCTTTTATGATGTGTAAACCGGAGGTGAGAAAATACTGTGACGGCAAAGAATGCAAGGGCGAATGGTACGCCAAGGACATTAAGCAAATCAGAGCAGATGAAATTCCAAGAGCTGAAATCTGGACTTTTGGCTTCCCCTGCACGGATATTTCTATTTCAAACAATAAACAGCTCGGACTTGACGGAGCAAGAAGTGGACTCTTTTTTACAGTTGCTGGCCTGCTCAAAGGCACGAGTCCCGAAAATCGACCCCAGTGGCTTATCGTTGAGAATGTTAAGCATTTGCTGTCAATTAAGAGAGGAGGAAATTTTACCACCGTTCTCACTGAATTATGGGAAGCTGGGTATGACTGTGAGTGGCAGACTGTCAATTCAAAAGATTTCTACGTCCCCCAACACCGAGAACGGGTGTACATTGTTGGACATTTTGGAGGAAGCCGTAGACGAAAAGTATTTCCTATCGGCGGAGCAAACCCTGCGGCTGTTAGACAAATCGTAAGTGGTTCACAGGGAAATCGGATTTACGACCCCAGCGGGGTGTCTGTTACCATGGTATCCGAAGCAGGAGGGTTTGGCGGCAGAACTGGACTGTATGCCGTATCAGTGAACCGCAAAGACGGTTTCAAAGGTTTCATAGACCATGCCCATACCCTGACAGCCAGTGATTTCCGCGGACTGAACCGGAATCAGGATCAGAACGCTGTGCTTTCACAAATCCCTCCCTGTGCGGCATATGCCGATTCCAATCAGGAAAAGGAACGGAGCGGCCATACGACAGGCGTTGTCCGCCTGGGCAATACGAATCCGAGTGGCAATGGGATGAATGGAAATGTGTACAGCGCACAAGGTCTTTCGCCAACGCTTACAACGAACAAGGGAGAAGGGTTAAAGGTCACTGTTCCCGCGGAAATCCCGCCATGTGCGGCCTTTGTTGACTTAAATAAGAGTACAGAGATGACGGAAAATGCCCGATGCCTAAAGGCAAGGTATTATTCTGGAATTGGTAATCACCGGGGTGAAAACTCCGGTGTTTTTATTTGTCAGGGACACCCGGATTGCGTAAGAGCTATTATTACCCCCAATCGGGAGAATAAGAGACAGAACGGCAGGCGGATCAAGGAGCCGGGAGAACCCAGCTTCACACTTACCACACAGGATATGCATGGCATTCTGTTGTGCTGCTATGATGGAGGACTGCCCATTCGTGAAGCAAAAAAGGATGGGCATACCATGGCTTATCATGGCGATGGCATTAACCTTTCCTACCCCAACAGCACTGTCAGCCGGGGACGTGTAGGCAGGCAATGTGCGCAGACTTTGCTCACCAGCGGCAGCATGGGCGTTCTTTTGTGTTGTCGAATCCGCAGGCTGACACCGAGAGAGGCTTGGCGGTTACAAGCATTTGAGGACTTTCTGTTTGACCGTGCAAGGGCGGCCGGAATTAGTGACGCCCAGCTTTACCGGCAGGCAGGTAATGCCGTGACTGTCAATATCGTCTATGAAATCGGGTCGCGCCTTCCGGGAGACTGCCTATGAAGTTCGGTGTGCTTTATATAGACCCTCCATGGGCGTACAAGGTTTACTCCAAAAAAGGAGAAGGCCGCAGCGCCGAAAACCATTACCATACCATGAGCGCCGAGGATATTTACAGCCTTGATATAGACGGGATTGCGGATAAGGACTGTGTGCTGTTTCTGTGGGTGACATTTCCCTGTCTGCTGGAGGGCTTGAATGCCATCAAACAATGGGGTTTTGTTTATAAAACCCTCGGCTTTTGCTGGGTCAAGCGGTGTAAAAAGCAGACCGACAAATGGTTTTGGGGACTGGGATTTTGGACACGCACCAACCCAGAACTGTGCCTGATTGCCACAAAGGGCAGACCAAAACGGGTATCAAAGGCGGTTCATTGCATTGTAGATACACCGGTAGAACGTCACAGTAAAAAGCCAGACGAAGTACGCCGCCGAATTGATCTGCTTATGGGAGATATTCCCCGTGCGGAGTTGTTTGCACGGCAGCAGTATGACGGATGGGTATGCCTTGGCAATGAAATCGACGGCCTTGATATTCGGGAGGCTATTGCGAAACTAAAAGAAATGGAGGACTAATATGGCATTTGAAGAACGGTATTTGCTGCTTTTGTCCAGGGTACATGACGAATACAACGAAATGGTGCAGAATGCTAACTTTATGGATGGTGATGTAGAGAAGCTGGCAGAAGACATTACGGTAGCTAAAACGCTACAAAACGCAATTGAACTACCTTCTTTTTCGGAAGCCTATTCTGATGTGGAAACCCTTTTGTTCTATGAGAAGCCCCTGACGGCAGCCTGTGAGCAATTCCGTGAAAACAGATTATCACTGTGGAATGGCCTATCTGCTCCTTTTGACAGCTTTCTGCGAGATACCAGACACCACATCACTGAAATACTGAATCAATGGACTGCACTGCCTATGGATGAAATGGCACGGGCAGAGGACTACCGTACAATGGATCAGAAAATTGGTGAGTATTATCAGGAAAACGAAGAAAGGCTTTTGAAACGTGAGCGCTGGTTGGAGACATACCATGACAACATAGAAAGGGATTTATTAGAGTGTCAGAAGTATCTAAAGCGGTATGAAGAAATTCGAGGGGAACCTAATATCGCTTTTGAAAATGTAGTCAGCGACTTGCATAAACGTATGCTGGCGTTTGATGATTTCACTGATCGACAGCTTCAAGCCGTAAGCCAGATAGAAGAACCGCTGACCTATGCGTATCGGTGTCTGTCCTGTCTTGAGGATGGTGATACCAGAACTGAAATCCTTGATCGAATCATCTTAGGCATGGCAAAAGCACAGACCGCCATGCTGAAACACGAGGAAACAAAGCAGGAGCAGGATTATGACTTGGAACGCTGATACAGGAACCTTGTTTCTAGTCTGCCTACTCCTTTCGCTTTTCTCCGGTATACTGTTCGATATGGTCATCAACGGATTGTTAAAACAATCTGCGCCTAAAACCGCCGTTTACAGCATGACTGTGACGGCGGTTTTTCTTGCTGTATATGGCTTTACCCCCTTGGCGCTTCGCTGTATCCTGCTGTGCTGGGTGCTGATTGTGGCGGGAGCCATTGACCTTGCGACCTATGAAATTCCTGACTGCCTGCACATTCTCATAGCTATGGCGGGGCTGATTCATTTTCAGCCCTTGCCTGCGTTTTTGGGATTTCTACTTGTACCACTGCCTTTCCTGATCGCTGCCCTGAAAACAGAGAAAATCGGCGGTGGGGATGTGAAGCTCATGGCGGCCAGCGGCTTTGCCCTCGGTGTAACAGGCGGTATCTGGATGATGATATGGGGGCTTACTGCCGCACTGCTCTGGAACCGGGTTTACCGAAGAGGGCAGAAAAGCCTGCCCCTTGCGCCCTTTTTGGCCTTTGGGTGCTTTATGGCACTTATGCCAACTTAAAATTGATATGGAGGAAAAACAAAATGAAAAATCTACTGAAAAATCGAATTGTCGTGGGGCTTTTGTGCATCATCACAGCCCTTATCATCTGCTTTGGGCTGACCCCTATGTTTAACGACGCCCTGAAATCCAAGGTGGAACTGGTGCGCGTCAGCAGCGAAATTAAAAAAGGCGATCAGATCACCGCTGGCATGATTACCACTGTGGAAACAGGCGGCTACAATCTGCCTTCTGATGTGGTGTATAAGGCTGATGAGGTGGTTGGCAAGTACGCCAACGCTGACCTTTACAAAGGGGATTATATCTTGCAAAGCAAGCTTTCCGACACCCCTATGCTGAAAAATGAATATCTAAGCAAGCTCAATGGCGAGAATAGAGCCATTTCCATCACCATCAAAAGCTTTGCTGCTGGCTTATCCGGCAAACTGGAACGCGGTGACATTGTTTCCCTGATTGCCAGTGATGTGGGTGAAATGCGCGAAACACTGATTCCCACGGAGCTGCAATATGTTGAGATTATTGCCACTACGGACAGCAGCGGTAATGATAGCAATATACAGGAGCAGCCCAAAGACGGCGAGGACACGGAGCTTGCCAGCACCATTACCGTGCTTACTACCCCTGAACAGGCTACGCTTCTTGCAGAACTGGAGCAGACAGGGAAACTCCACGCCGCCCTTGTTTACCGTGGCGGTTCGGAAAATGCACAGAAGTTCTTGGATGAACAGACTAAGGTGCTGGAAGCGCTCTATCCTGTAAAAAGCGAGGGACTTACTTATGAAAGCGAAAATGGCAATAGCGCTGCGGCACAGGATGCCGGGGATTCTTCCGTGGGCGAAACGGAAAACAGTGCAGCTCCGGCTGCACAGGATTGAGAAACGGAGGCTGAATAGATGGAACAAGATAAGGTAATTGCCATCATGGGCAGTCCGGGCAGCGGAAAAACCACCGCTGCCCTTAAACTTGCCCTGACGCTTTCCATGGCAAAAAAAAATGTAATTGTCGTATTCTGCGATCCGTTTACTCCGGTCATTCCCACGGTCTTACCGGCGGATATAAATCATGACACTTCGCTGGGAAGCCTTTTGACGGCTCCGGCACTGACACAGGCCGCCATTTTGAACGCCTGTGTGCCAACGGAAAAAAGTGAGTACATCAGCTTATTAGGGTATCAGGCCGGAGAAAGCCTGATGATGTATCCGCAGATCACACGGGACAAGGCGGTGGAGCTTTTTGTACTGCTCCGTTATCTGGCTGATTACATCATTATTGACTGTACCGCTTTTTTTGAGGCCGACCCTGCCTCCATTGTGGCAATCGAGCTTGCGGACAGGGTTTTACGGCTGGGAACCGCCAACCTAAAGAGTGTTTCCTACTACCTGACCCACAATCCCATGCTGGAGGACAGCCGTTTTCGTAAAGACACCCAGCAAACTGTAATTGGTAATCTGAAAGCGGGGCAGGATTGGGAGTCCGTATCCCAGCAGTTAGGCGGTGCAGATTTTGTGCTGCCTTACGCACCGGAGCTGGAACAGCAGTATGACGAGCTGACATTGCTGACACCGCTGGCTCAGTCGGAAAGCGCCGGATACACCGCAGGGATTGAAAAGCTTTTAGGGATACAATCCGGCAAATCCAAGATAAAGCCAGTCCCCTCCATTGCTGCGGATACAGCCGGAGCAAAACCGAAAGATAGGCCAAAAGAAAAGGCGAAAGGAAAACCGGTCTTTCGCCTGCCCTTTGTAAAGAACCGGGGGGAATTTTGATGTTCTTCGTCAGCCACATAGAGCTCAAGGACGCCAACACCTATGTGACGGCGAACCATCGGCATCATAAAGCGGTGCGGGGACATCGGTTTTCCCTTGCCTGCTATGAAAATGGCAGATTGTGCGGTGTCGCCATTGTAGGCAGGCCGCGTTCCCGCCGAATCGACCAGCATATGACAGTGGAGGTTCTGCGACTTTGCACAGACGGAACGAGAAATGCCTGCTCCAAGCTGTACGGAGCCTGCCGCCGTGCGGCAAAAGCGCTGGGTTATCACCGGCTCATTACCTACACGTTAGCATATGAAAACGGCAAAAGCCTTTTAGCAAGTGGATTTTCTTACTGTTATACCAGCAAGGGCGGGAGCTGGAACCAACCGGGCAGACCGAGAACCGATAAGGCTCCGGTCTGCCCGAAGTATTTGTATGAAATCATACTGGTCCGAAAGGAGGACGAAATTTGCAGAACATCTTAAATATCCATAACAATGCGGGTCTGATGGGCGGTGAAATCCGGCTACGACCCTTTGCCGAGGTTTTAAAGGATGTACAGGAGTATATCAGCAAAAATTACGCTGGAACGCTAAAGGACGATCCCGACCAAAGCCGCGCACTGATTCACAGCTACATCCGAAAATACCTTGAGGAACAGCGGATCGGTGTGGACGATACGGAACCGGCTGAGCTGGCAGAGCTTCTTTATGGGGAGATGACCGGCTTTTCTTTTTTATCCAAGTATCTTTACCGTAATGATGTGGAGGAAGTGAACATCAATCAGTGGGATGATACCAAGGTCATTTACGCAAACGGCGAGGTACTTCCCACGAAAGAACGGTTTACCTCACCCCAGCACGCCCTTGATGTTATCAAGCGTATGCTCCACAAATCAGGCATGATACTGGATAATGCCAAGCCCTATGTAATCGGTCATTTGTCCAACAAAATCCGTATTACGGCCACCTCTCCTGGTATCGTGGACGAGGACAAGGGATTGTCCGTATCCATCCGTATCGTCAACCCCCGTAAGCTTAAAAAAGAAGAATTTGTCGCTTATGGTACGGCTACCACCGAAATGCTGGATATGCTTTCGGTGTTTTTTAATTACGGTGTTTCCATGTGCATGACCGGGGCGACTTCCTCCGGTAAAACTACGCTGATGAGCTGGATTCTGGATCAGATACCCAATGACAAACGTCTGATTACCATTGAAAAGGGCTGCCGGGAGTTTGACAGCGTAAAGCGCGATGAGTTAGGTCGGGTTCTGAATAACGTCATTCACTTTATCACCAAGGAATCCGACGATCCCAAACAAGTGGTATCTATGGTGAAGCTCTTGGAGCTTGCCCTTACCATGCACCCGGACTTTTTGGTTGTTGCCGAAATGAAAAGTGAGGAAAGCTTACAAGCCATTAAGGCGGCGAACACCGGGCATACATCCCTTACCACCATTCACGCCAACGGCTGCGAGGACACCTATTACCGTATGACGGCACTGTGCAAGGAGAGCAGTTCTATGGATGACGCTACCCTGATGGGGCTTGCCACAAGAGGCTTTCCCATTGTGGCTTTTGCCAAGAAGCTGGAGGATAACAGCCGCCGCCTGATGGAGATTGCCGAGTGTGTAGGTATAAAGGAGAGTGCGCCGATTATGCGTACCCTGTACCGCTTTAATATCACCGATAATCTGATGGAAAACGGAAAAGCAAAGATCATAGGTCATTACGAAAAGGTAAACGGTCCATCAGAAAGCCTTTGCAAGCGGCTCCGTGAAAACGGTATGCCGCTGAAATTGCAGCAGCGGCTTTTGAGCGCATAAAGGAGGTGCGTTTTTATGAGCATGGCAGCCTATAAAGCGCCTTATCTGCTTCAAATCATGGTGGATGATGAACCCTTGAACCCTCGAACCGATTGGGATAATTTCGGTCATATGGTTTGCTGGCACAGGCGTTATAACCTTGGAGATGAACACCACTTTGAGGATAGCAATGATTTGCTGAAGCAGTTGGTCAGGGACAGTGTTTCACCGGATTCGGTCATTGAACTTGTGAAATCCGGTAAAGCCGATAGAGTGAAGCTGGTATACGACCGTTCGGCGGGAAACTGGGAAATCAGCAGCTATGACCGGCATTTTCAAAAATGGTTCTCCGAGGCTACCTTTGATGGAAAGCTGGATGCAAACAGACAGGACATCTTTGAAAGCCTTGTGGACACCTTGCTTAATTCTGACCTCTATACTCTGGCGGCAGAGAAAAATATCATCCTGCCACTGAACCTCTATGACCACTCCATGCTGAGTATGTCCACCAGTTCCTTTCTCGGACGGGCGCAGCACGCAGAGTGGGATTCCGGTCAGGTTGGGTGGATTTACGCCACGCCGGAGGATATTGAAAAGGAGTACAGTAGCCTAACACCTGAAAGCTACGAGAAAGCCGAAGCACTGCTGAAATCCGAGGTGGAGTGCTACGACTATTATCTTTCCGGACAATGCTATGGGTTCCGTTTGTATGAAAACGGAGAAGAAACCGATAGCTGCTGGGGTTTCTTAGGGAGTTTTTCCGACATGAAAAATGAGATTGCGTCCCAAAGCCTGCCGGAGAGCCACCGGGATATGGTTGACCATCTGCATGAGGTATCTGATACCGTGACCCGGTACAAGAATTATGAAGATTTAATGGAAGACTTAGAAGAAATGGAGGCTTAGAACATTGACAATACTGGTAACGCTTGCGTTTTTACTGGCGGTAACGGGCAGCTTTATCCTGCTCTCGTTATCGCCCTTTACTTTTTTTGAGGGACTGGCGGCTTATATTCGCCCGCAGAAAACCTCAATGAAAAGCAGAATCGAAAAAAGCCGGAAGAACAAGCAGCCGAAAGGACTGAAACTACTCTTTTTGGAAACCAAGGAGATTCTGCGTATTACGGGCAAAAGCGGTATGTTTACCGCACTGTGTATATTATCCATGCTTTTGTTTGTGGTGGGTTGCATGATTGCCCTCACTATGAAAAATAGCTATCTTGTGCCGGTGTTGGCAGCAGGGCTGGCGCTTTTGCCGTTCTATTATGTGAAGCTGACGGCAGGACGGCATAAAAGACAGATCAATACTGAACTGGAAACGGCTTTGTCCATCACCACCACCAGCTATTTGAGAGGAAAAAACACCATCATCCGTGCCATTGAGGAAAACCAGCCTTACTTAAATCCGCCGGTAGCGGAGGTGTTCCGTAATTTTCTTTTACAAGCCAAGCTGATCAACTCAAATACCAAGGAAGCTTTGGCAGGGCTAAAGGCCGGGATTGACAACGCAGTATTCCATGAATGGGTGGATGCGATAATTGCTTGTCAGGACGATTACAACCTGAAAACGACCCTGCCGCCCATTGTTGCCAAACTGTCGGATATGCGTGTGGTATCGGCAGAGCTGGATTTGCTCCTATTTGAACCGGTGAAAGAATACATCACCATGTTGGTGCTTTTGCTGGGGAGTATTCCGCTGATGTATTTTCTGAATAAGGACTGGTATCAGACACTGATGTTTACCGAATTTGGAAAGGTACTGCTGGCAATCTGCGCCGGTGTAATTTTTCTGTCAGTGGCCGCTGTTGCAAAGCATACCCGCCCCATTGAATATAAGAGATAGGAGGTGTTTTGAACTGTGCAAAATATGATATTACTTCTCTTTGCCCTGTTTCTGACAGCAGGGCTTTATCTGATTTCAGCAGAGATTCTCAGCGTACCAACCTATAAAGCAACAAAGGCGATCCTTAGTATTGGAAAGCGAGAGCGGAAAAAGGCGCGAAATTCTGATGCCTTTATCATGGAGCTGGCGGTGAAGCTCTCCAAGGTTCTGCCCATGGACGAATACCGGAAACGGAAACTCACGGCTGTACTGAAATCCGCAGAAATCTCCATGACCGCCGAGGTATATGCGGCGCAGGCAATTGTAAAAGCCGGTCTGATTTTTGCTGGAGTAATTCCCTGCTTGCTGATTGCTCCAATTCTGTCTCCGGTCTTTATCATCATAGGAATTGCCGTCTACTTTACGGAAAGCGGCAAGGCAGAAAAGCTCATTACTGCAAGACGGCAGGACATTGAATATGAATTGCCTCGTTTTGTGGCAACGCTGGTGCAGGAACTGAAAGCAACCCGTGATGTCCTCTCTATCTTGGAAAGCTATCAGAAAAACACCGGGAAAGCTTTGAAGAATGAGCTGGCAATTACCATTGCCGATATGCGTACCGGAAACTATGAGGGTGCGCTGACACGCTTTGAAGCCAGAGTTTCCAGTGCTATGCTCTCTGATGTGGTGCGTGGGTTGATCGGCGTTCTCCGCGGAGATGATGGCGTGACCTTCTTTCAAATGCTTTCCCACGATATGAAGCAGTTGGAATTGCAAAGACTCAAAAGGCTGGCAATTGAGCGGCCGCCTAAAATCCGCAAGTATTCCTTTCTGCTTCTTGGTTGTATGCTGCTTCTGTACATGGGCGTTATGGGGTATCAAATCCTCGGCGCCATGTCAGGGTTGTTCTAAGGGGGTGCGGTTATGCTCAAAAAGATATTGAAAACAAAGCGCGGTGAAGGCTATATTGATGTTGCGGTCGGCATCCTTTGCTTGCTGTTGATAGTAGCCTTTGCCGTACAACTGTTTCCAGTGTTCACCTCAAAACAGCAGCTTGATATTTTCGCCACGGAAATCATGCGGGAGGCCGAAATCAAAGGCAGTACCAATGTGGATTCCAGAATTGCTGATATGCGTGAGCAGACAGGCCTTGACCCGGAAATCCGTTGGGACTGTGATTATTACAGCGGAAAAAAGGTACAGCTAAACGGCGATATTGAGGTCCGACTGACAGATACTGTGGACATCGGCTTTTTTATCTTTGGCTCATTTCCCATTGACATTCAGGCTAAGGCAACGGGTAAATCCGAAGTCTACTATAAGTAAGGGGAGGGGTAGTATGATGCGATTGCGAAATATTTTGAAAGACAGGAAAGGGCATTCCACACCCCTTACAATTGCCCTGATATTGGGGCTTCTGCTTCTGATCTGTGCTATCTCCGAGTTTTTCAGGCTTGGAATCATTGTACAGGGTGTGCGTGATGGATTCCAGCAGGCTGTTATTACAGTAGCGACTACCAACTACGACGAAACCTATAATGGGCTGCGTGAGGGCTACTCCGGTGGGTACGCCCTATCCGGCGAAAGCTGGCAGGAAAACCTTGACTATGATGATGTGTATTACCGACTTGATAATCTGCTGGGAACCGATGAGTCCGGGGGGTATCACATCAAAAAGGATAAGAGCGGTTATGAATACCGCCTTTCCGGGCTTTCCGTGGACATTGTAAACGCGCCCCTGACACCGGGAAGCGCAGACGATAACTTGGAAGCGGACGCCCGTATTACCATTGAAATTCCTCTGTCCTTTGGCTGGGATGAGCTCCCACCGTTAACGATGGAGATAAGAACAAAATCAGCCTATATGCCTAAGTTTTAGTTTACTGCGTTCCACTTAACATGAACTTTACAAAATGTCTGGACGCGCAGGAAATTTCGGGATATAATGAAGTTGGGTAAATACAACGAAATGGGTATATAGGGCTAAACCATTCATTTGCAATGAAAGTGAGGTCCAAGTTATGAAAAAAGATTACAGCACCAAGAAAAAAGCGGCAATTGCCGCATTATCTATTGTGGCAGTGTGCCTTGCCGGAGGGCTATTTTATTATACCAGCACCATGGGCGGACAGCCACAGGAAACACCTGTCGAAAGTGCGCCTGTAGAAAAACAGGTTGTTGTACCAGAAATCAAGCCGGAAACGACACCAAAGACGACACCAGAAACGACACCTACTGAAAGCAGTACACCGGAGGTCGTTCCATCAGAAAATCCGGTAGAACCATCAGAGGAAACCGCTGCCCCTGCCAGCAGTGAACCGCAGAAGCAGGTACAGAGCAAACCCTCTGACGGAAAACCGAAATCACCGATAGAAGCTACGCCGCCCACTAACCCTCCTGCGAAAACGGATCAAGGCTCTGGAAGCAGCTCTAACAGTACAAAGGAGCAGAAACAGCCACAGGGTGGAGAAAAGCAGGACGGTAAAATCTATGTACCGGGATTTGGATGGATTGAGGACGAGGGCGGCGGATCTGATGTGCATGAGGCCCCGAATGCTGGAACCGGTGAACCGGTTGGCGATATGTAAAACAGAATAATCTAAACCGATGGGATACAGTCATTTACGACTGTATCCTATTTTTATTTTTGGAGGTGATAAATTGAAAAAGTTGATCTGCGCATTGCTTTTACTGGCAATGCTTTTTTCTTTAGCTGTACCTGCCTTTGCCGCCGATCCGAATATTGACGGTGGCGGTGGTGGTATGGGTCAGGGAACCGGGCAGAATTCATGGACACCGGGGCGTGACGGAGTGCGGATTACAGTAGTCCGTGACAGTGACAACACGCCCGTATCAACGCCGATTGATTTTTCCAATGGTTCCAACAGTGATATGGCTGTACATTTTGGGAAGGTAAGCAAAATATCTTATCGTAGCGGCACAGGACTTACGCCACATACAAGTAAATATGCTTGTTATCAGCCAAGTCAGGCTATGCCCCGCATTATCAGTTCGAATGGAAGCAGTAACATTGCAGCTATCCGAAGTTACTTCTGCCGTGAGGGAACGATCCGGGATATTGCCAATGCCACGGGCTTGGATTATGATACATTGATAAATGGCAAGTATAAGATTTTATTGGAGCCGATAGCGTACTTTAAGTACAACAGCGTTATGTTTGCCATGACCGCCACAGAAGCTGCTTTATACAACAAACAGGTTGGAAACGGTTTGCGGAGTAAGATGGTGTCTTTGTCCCATAAAAATCTGCCCTTGTCAATGTTTCTTGAAACGCCGGATTTGGGTTTTCCGGCATGGACTGGTTCTACGACAAAAGCACAAAGTGACGAAACCATTATCACATACTTAGGGATGGGCATTATTCGCTTCTCTGAACCTGACCCCGAACCGCCCAAGGAAAGTAATGTAACCTACCGCACAGATACTGAGGTTATTACGGCAGTCACGCTGACTGCTCGGTCTGAAAAGACACCGGATAGTCCTGCATATGCTAGGTTTTCCATCAATGGAAAGACCTATTCTCACAATGATATTTATATACCGGAGGACGGTTCTCAGCTTGCATGGGTTAAGTGGCGTACTCCCAAGGAGCCAGGACACATCACCATTACTGTTACAAGTAATTGCTCTCTCAGCAGTAATGAAATCGTAGCGAAGATTGTAGATCTTGATAAGAATCCGCCACCTGACCCACAAGCGAATGACCGCAATGATGGCTATATCATTCAGTCTGCACCGAGTAAGCCAAACACGACAACGCTGACATGGGGGGAGTGGGATTGCTGGTGGCATGAGCATTGGGTGTGGCACAGCGGAGATGATGACGATGATGGCTGGTGGGAGGACGAGGGCTGGTTTGAATATGCCTGGCTCTCTTACTCGGCAAGCCTGACTGCCAATTTGACCACTAAGCCGGATGAAAAGGTTCCTACCGCTTCGGGGAAAACGATGAAAAGCGGCTATGGGTTGAACGCCAGCGTATCGGCGCAGGTCCGTTCCTCCGCTCCCAGCAGCCATATTACCGGAATGCAGAACGTGGTGGCTTACTTCCCTGAGTTCAATTATACGACCTACTGGAGACTGTTGAAGCGGCTGAATACCGGCTATTCCAGCACCTTTGAGTTTCAGAAGAACAAGTACAGCACCTACGGTCAGTCCGTTCATTTTTCTCCCGTGTGGTTCCCGGATGGACGATATACCACCTATACGGAATGCCTTGACGCATGGACACCGGCCGGAATGTTGCAAATCAATCTGACGGACGATCTGACCATTCGTGAATCACTTTTTAGTGACTGGCATATCCGTCCTCTAAAGTGAGGTAGCATATGGGAAATCGTGCAATTTATATTTTGCGAGAGAGCGGAGAAAATAACTTCTTTTCCGTTCATTACGGGGCAAATGCCCTGTCACCGCTTTTACGAATGTTTCAGGCGAAAGAGTTTCAGGGAACATTCATCCAGCCGAAATCCGTCAGCCATATTTTTGAACACTTGGATTATGACGGCGCCTATCAAAATCCCCGGCTGGACGATGCCGATATGTTCTGCAAGCGTATCCCTCCTGCTGAAATGCCGGAATACAACAAGGCTTATGCAGAACGCAGCGAGTTTGAAATGCGTATGGTATTTGACCTCGATCAGAACTGCTTTATGATGGAATACAACCCCAACTGCCCATGGTATCGAACCATGGGCAGTTTTTCTATTGACCTTGATGTGGGGCTTGACAATGTGCAAAAGCTCCTTGCCCACGCGGGGGAACGGGGAATCACAGATTTCGGCAGGCTGCTCACCATTTACCACCGCAGTACCGGTCTTGAGGATAAGCTGGAATATGCTCGTGGATATATGCGCTTTGAAGAACATCTGAACTCGCCGCAGGCGCAGGAGGATAGAGAACGCTACTGGCGGATGTTTGGACATCAGGAAGAATTAGGCGAGGAAACCGACGAAGAAATGGAGGAACGATAGATGCAAGGACTTTTATTTCCGATTATTATGCTGACCGTCACCCTTTTGGGTGGCGGTCTTTTGCTTTTGTTTCTGAAAACGAGTAAAAAACGTCCGGTATCGGATGAAGCGACCATGGCCATGCAGACCGCACAGCAGTTTATCAATGTGCGGGATGTAAAAGACAAATACCTGTATACCAAGGACGGATTAGTGCTGACCTATCTGCGTGTACACGCAATCAGCATAGACCTTTACAGCAAAGCGGAAAAAAACACGCTTATTAGGCAGCTCACTGCTGAACTGTCCGATATTCAGTACCCATTTAAGTTCATAGCTGTCAGCAGACCCGTGGATATTTCGCCCCTTATTTCCGATATGCAGGGAATGCTGAAAACCGCTGATGATAGGCGTAAAGAACTTTTACGGCAGGAGATTTTGCAGATGAGCAGCTACGCACTGTCTGGCGAAATTGTGGAGCGCCAGTTTTATATCTCTATTTGGGATCGGTATGAGGACGGCACAGAAAAAGATTTACTGAAATGTGCATCCTTGCTGGCGGAGAAATTCACCACCAACGGGATCGGCTGTGATGTGCTTACAGAAAAGGAAATCGTGCGGCTTCTCAATCTCGTAAACAATCCATCCTACACGCATTTAGAGGATACGGAGTTTGAGGCCAGCATCCCAATAATTGATATGAGGTGACAAATGAAACACACCCGCAATGATCTTAAGATTATGCAGGGGTGGAGTTTAGAACGAAAGATACAGGTCACACAGACAAGAATACTGGAATGGTATCTGCGGAATAACGGCAAGGTTTTTATCAGCTTTTCAGGCGGAAAGGACTCTACTGTGCTGTTAGATTTGGCAAGGGGGTATCGCCCGACATTCCCGCCGTTTTTGTGGATACCGGACTGGAATACCCCGAACTGCGCTCTTTCGTACAAACGAAAGAAAATGTTACTTGGCTGCGGCCAAAACACCCATTTTATCAAATTATTGAGAAATATGGATACCCTGTGATTTCAAAAGAGGTGTCCAATGTCATTTACGGTGCGAGAAAAGGCCAGCCCTACCGGTTGGAGAGGCTGAACGGTACACTCCTTGATAAGAATGGCAACAAATCTATGTTCAACTGCGAGAATTACCGTTACCTGATGGAGGCTCCATTCATAAGTTTGAACGGGAATCCGGCAGGAGAGCTATTCTTGGAACGATGGCCTGTGAGAGCAAGCTGCGTATGCAAAGCTGGCTGAAATCGGGCTGTAATGGATTTGAAAGCAGCCGCCCCATCAGCCAGCCCCTTTCCTTTTGGATGGAGCAGGATATTTTGCGCTATCTTCAATCCACCGGTCTTTCCTATGCGTCCATTTATGGTGACATCATAGAAACAAAAAATAGAAAAGGCAGCCCGATTTTGACTACAACAGGCGTAGCAAGATCGGGCTGTATGTTTTGTATGTACGGCATTCATTTAGAGCCTCAACCCAACCGTTTTCAAAAAATGAAACTCACGCACACGAAGCAGTATAATTACTGCATTTATGTGCCGGGCTGCGGTCAGGTTCTGGATTTTATCAGTGTGCCATATTAAAGGGAGGAATGAAATCAGAATGAAAAAAAAACAAGCCATACAAGAGCAGAATCTGACTAATCAGGCTCTGCTTAATGTTGTTACCCCTATGGGACTGGAATTTACAAAGAACAGCCTTTCCGTGGGGGAAAATCTTGGTAAGATATATGGTCTGATCCGCTATCCGCAAAAGGTGGAAGTGGAGTGGCTGTCTAAAATCACAAATATTCCGTCTACCATCGTATCTATTGGCTTCAAGCCGGTAGACAATGCCACGCTGATTAACGCCATTTCCAGAAGTGTGGTTCAGCAGCGTGGATTTGCCGAGGGCGCTAAAGACCCTTTGACCCGTCAGCGCGCGGAAAAAGCAGCCGAGGACGGAGAGAAAATCATCATGCAGATTGACCGCGAGGGTGAAACCGTAGGGCTTATGAATGTGTCGGTTATGCCCATTGCCAAGGATGAGCGTACCTTCAAAAAGGTTTGCCGCCGTGCGGAAAGTATGATTAGCGTGTTAAAGTGCAAGATGAGGGTCATTCCAAATCTGCAAAAGGAATGCTTTCAGCATATTTCCCCTTCGTTTCCTTCCAGTGGGAAGATAGAAAGCATCCTGCAAAAAATCGTCCCTCTGTCTACCTTTGTGGGGGGCTTTCCATTTGCGAGTTCGGGCTTTAACGACGGGGAGGGCTACTACTTCGCGCAGGACGCAAGTGGCAGCCTTGTCATTGTGGATGTTTGGAAACGTGGAAGCGACCGCACTAACAGTAATTTTGTGATTATGGGCAATTCCGGTGTCGGCAAGTCCACCGCCATCAAGCACATCATCATGTCGGAGTATATGAAAGGAACAAAAATCCTTGTGGCAGACCCGGAAAGCGAGTACAAAGACCTTTGCTATAACCTTTGCGGCGACTGGATCAACGCTGTGGGCGGCTCAAACGGAAGAATCAACCCTTTACAGGTCCGTCCCTCTCCCCGTGATGATGAACAGGAAAAGGAAGCCGACCGCCTGTACCGGGATGAAGGTTACGGCATGAACGATCTGGCCCTGCACATGAAAAACCTTGAAATCTTTTTCAGTCTGTATATACCCAGCTTGACGGATATGCAAAAGGCGGTCTTAAAGAAATGCCTTGTAGAGTTGTACCGAAAGTTTGGTATCACTTGGGATACGGATATTGCCGCTTTGCAGCCAAAGGATTTTCCTATATTCTCTGATTTGCACCAACTTGTTAAAGAAAAAGCGGATACCGAACAGGACAGGCAGGCATACGCAGACCTTGCGCTGCTGCTCTATGATATTGCCGAGGGTGCCGACAGCTTTATATGGAACGGACACAGCACCATCACCAGTGACAGCCAGTTTATCTGCCTTGACACCAATGCGTTGCAGGAAACCAGTGACAGTATCAAGCGGACGCAGTATTTTAACATCCTCACTTACTGCTGGGAGCAGATGAGCCGGAACCGGGAGGAACGGGTGCTGCTGATTTGCGATGAGGCTTATCTGATGATTGACCAAAAAGTGCCGCAGTCATTGGTTTATCTTCGCAATGCCATGAAACGCGCAAGAAAATATGAGTCAGCACTGGGTATTATTTCTCACAGCGTCATTGACTTTCTCTCGGAAAGCATCAGACAGTACGGGCAGGCGCTACTTGATATTCCGTGCTATAAGCTTCTGATGGGAACGGACGGCCCAAACCTGAAGGAAACGGCTAAACTCTACGATTTGACAGAAGCCGAGCAGGAATTGTTGCTGGCAAGAAAGCGCGGCCACGCTTTGTTTATGGTGGGCGCCAAGCGACTACACATCAACTTTGAAATCCCTGATTACAAAATGATGTATATGGGCAAGGCAGGTGGCCGCTGATGGCAGTAGATCCGATTACCGCTAAAATACTGGCACACATAGCGGCACAGGCTGCAACAGACGAGCAGGCGCGAAAACGCCTGCTCTATATTATTTTAGGCCCGGCAGTTGCTCTGCTATTGCTGATTGCTCTGATTCTTTACATCCTTACCAGTCCGTTATCCATCTTCGCAGAATGGGCAATGGGTGATGAACTGGGCGCCATTGAGGATTTGCAGATCAATTACGGATATAACCAAAACATCGGTATTTATGAGCAGGATTATATTGAGGGCAGCGGACAGAGCTATGAAGGGGTCGTATTCACAGATGGTGGCATGGAGGTGGTTTATTATAACCAGCTTGATGAACGCTGGGCGGATAAGATGTATGGCACTTCCGGCACCATTGGTGAGGGAGGCTGCGGTCCCACAGCCATGTCCATTGTTATTTCAACCCTGACCGGAGAACCCCATGACCCTGTGGAGTTATCTAACTGGTCTGTCGCCAACGGACGCCGCTGTGAGGGAAACGGTTCCTATCACAGTCTGATACCGGCCGCCTCTGAAGGATATGGATTATCTTGCGAGGGGGACTTGTCCGCACAAGACATCGTGGACGCACTTTCCAATGGCAAACTGGTGGTAGTCATTATGAGCAAAGGACATTTTACCTCAAGCGGACACTTTATTGTTTTGAGAGGTGTCACAAGCGAAGGGAAGATTCTTGTAGCAGATCCAGCCAGCCATAAAAGAAGCAATCAAGAGTGGGATCTGTCGCTGATTATGAATGAAGCCAGAAAAGGGGCTGCCGCTGGAGGTCCATTTTGGGCGATAGGAAACTGACAGGAGGAAACAACATGATTTTATATCTTTCATCTACGGAGCATACCAATCTTTTGGATTTTACCGGCTGGTATGATACAGACAGCGATACACCCATCAAGAAGATGGTGGGTAGCTTTGTCCTCAAGCAATTTATTATCTATGACATGCGTAACTTTTCTCACTTTACCGAGGTTATCTTAGATCGCATTGCATTTGGGGACAGCGACGAAGAATTTGCTGGAGCCATTGAAGAATTTCTGACCATGTACAACCCAAGGATCACCGTTATCTCCGAGGGCTTGAAACAGGACAGCTCATTGTTTCAGGCTCTTTTGAATAGTGGTGTGGGGAATATCGTCTGCGGAACGGAAATTGCCGCTATCCAGAGTGAAATAACCGAATGCTTGAGTGAACGGGGCATGACACGCTACCAGCCGAAGGAGCGGGCTAAAAAAAAGGAGGGCATCAAACACTATCGGTTTGACTGTGAGAATATCCATATTGCTGTTATTTCCTCACAGCCAAGAATGGGAGCTACCACCACAGCAATCGGCCTTTCCTCTTGGCTTGCTGCTGTGGGGGCTTCCGTTTGTTATGTGGAGGAAAACGACAGCGATATTTTGAGTACCATGGCGGCCGATTATGATATGGAGCAGGATAGCGACGGTTGGCGGCTGGATGGTGTGTACTACGGCAATTCTCCAATTTCAAAGACTGTAAATTTTATCGTTCATGATATTGGATATACGCTGAACCTGAACGAAACAGCAAAAACCGCCGACATGCTACTGGCCGCCTGCGGTACAAAACCCTATGAGCTTCCCCGTTCCATGCTCTTACTGAAAAAGCTGGAGACAATAGACGCTACCGTGCTTTGTCCGTTCACCCACGAAAAGGTAAAGGACGACTATGCGGCTATTCTGCAAAGTGCTTTTCACAAAGTATTGTTTTTAGACTACCAGCCCGAACCCACGGACGGCATGAGCAATGCCAAGCAATATAAAACGATGGTAACAAAGTATATCGCCGGGGCGTAATGCCCCGGCATAAGGAGGATTTTTGATGATGACAAAGCAAGCTGAACTAAAACAACAGGCATATGCCAGCAGTTTGAAAAGCCGTGCGCTTTCCGTGCTGATTTATCTGATTGACCGTTCCAATAAAGACCTGACCTGCTATCCTGCTATACCAACCATGGCCAGTCAACTCCATATATCCATATCCACAGTAAAACGTGCCTTAAAAGAGCTTGTAGATGCTGGGTATATCGAAAAGGCTGCACGTTTTCGTGAGAGAAACTGTGGGCAAAGTTCTAACTTATATACCTTGCTTTTCATGGAGAAAATTCCTGAACCCCAAGATGAAAATTCCCCTGCCAAGGCAGCCAGGGATTATATAGATGTTTTCGCCGCACAAGAACCTTCAAAAAATGATACGGTGGAATATATTACGTTTGATATGCTCGCTGCCAACAATAAAATAGAGATACAAAAGCAACAGTATCAAGAAATTACGAAAAATAATGAAAAAAGTTTTTACCGTGTTGAGAACAGGCCAATGGTGTCTGCTATTTGCCCCTCCGTTCAGATTTCTATCCATCCAAAGCGAACAATGCTGCAATGTATACCTAATGTAAATAAAATGAAATACTTTTTATCGGTCTGCCAGATCCCATTTTATAGGTGGACGGGGGTGGAGTCCATTTTGATACCTCCTTGAACTACTCAGGTGAACTAGCTTTAATAGCGGAAAATAAGGTTTATTATACATTCCCAAAGAGGAAACTAGTGTTTAAAGAGAATAAATGCCGTAAGTGTTGGCATGAATGCCCACCAGACTAACGGAATTGCTGGGAGCATCCGGAAGCTTATAATCAGCAGGCTGCATTTTCGTCAGGGGGTCATCTCTGTAATTACACCGCATCACCCTGCAAAGTTTGCCTGGATGTTGATTGCCTGAAATAGCTTATGGTGATAAAATATAATTAAGATAAAAAACTACCAGTAAGCGTATTATAATATTTATTATTGTAAGTAGGAGGCAAGATATGTTGACAATTAGGCAGATGAATATCCTAACATACTTGTTAAGTAAAGAAGAATGGGTGACTAGCGAACGGCTATCTTCTCATTTTGGTTTGAACAGAAAAACAATACAGCTGGAAATAAAAAGTATTTCGGAAAGCTTGGGAAATAAGTGTATAATTTTGTCAAATAACCATAGAGGTTATTTATTAAAATTCCTATCTAATGATACACAGGATTTCATCCATGAAGAAGTGGCACGCCACGGGGGAAGAAATAGTTTGGGGCTTCGACCCTCAGTTTTAGTTCTTTATTTTCTGTTTCTAAAGTCATATGTTACTATGCAGATGTTAGCCGATACTTTTTACATGTCAAAGACAGCAGTTTCTTTGGAATTAAATACAGTTAGGCGCTGGGTTGATCGGTGTGAAGGCATTGAAATGGAGGTGTCTAATAAAAATGGTATTATACTTCATGCTGAGGAAATAAGAAAACGCATTTATTGTGCCAATTTTGGAACGGTGGATGTGTTTCGAAGTTTGCCTTTAAAAAAAGAAGTCATTGTCGAATATGAAACTTATTTAAATGTTGTTGGGCAAATCCTTATACAGGTTTTTACCAGCTATGACTATTTTGTGACAGGAGAAGAGTATCATAAAAACTGTAGATTTATTGCCAGTTGTATTCTACGCTCCCGCATAGGATATAAACGTCCTCATGAAGTGGTGCATTATGAAAACAGTCCGATTATTTTAACCATAGCAGGCATGGTTAGAGAAAGAATTGGATATGAACTAGAGCAGGCTGAATTAAATGATGTACAAGTTATGCTGGAGGAAAGCAGTGTATTGCATGTCAATAATGATTCCTATCCAGAGATTGAAAATAAACTTAATTTACTGGAAGATGAAATTCGTTCAATTTTAAATATCTCAAATAAGCCGATATTTATAAACCGTGATATGGTTATACAGCATATATTTATTATGTGTTTACGTGCAAAGGATGGAAATATAGCATTGAATCATTACAACGAGGATATTGTTGTTCGCTATCCACTTGAAGCTTACCTAATATACCGCTTATTCCCAAACTGTTTTCAAATACAGTATACAAAAGAAAGTTCCTTTATGGCATTATTTTTGGCTACCGGCTTAAATTCCTATAGGGAAAGTTTGTCAGTTCTGCTGGTTAGCGATCAAAATATGAGTATTATAGGTCAGATTGAAATGATTCTCTATCAGAATGTGATAGGTAACATAAATGAATTTAAAATACTTCCTGTTTATATTTTTAACCAGAATCCAGATATACGTTTTAACTATGACATTCTTCTAACAACAAATCAGGAAAGCTTATTTATTGATAAAAATTTTTATGTTATAAATTGTATACTTACTCGAAAAGATATTGAAAATATAAATATGGTATTTCAAAAAAGGTTAAACCATATTTTAGCCGAAAAGAATAAAAAAATAAGGGAGAAGTATTTGGTTGAAGAGGTAGTAAATCAGAAACAAAGCAGATTTACTGCTCTTGATCAGGTTATAAAATGTTCACAGGATGGAACTTTAAGTTATCACACAATTGGAAATGAAAAGATATATGTAGGTAGGATTAGCCCTTTAGTAAAAAAACAAATAATAATATATACGCTGGACTTTCCGATTGACTTTTTAAATAAAAAGATACGTAAAATAATTTTTGCTCAATTTCATGAAAGTGATGACGATGTATTTGATTTCTTTAATTTAGTTTCGGATATCATTAGTGAAAATATATAAAACTTCTATCATAGCTGTTCAAAAAAGTGCCTTATTAGTAAAGGATTTTTTTGAATGGCTTTTATTTTGTAATATTTGTATAATGAATATGTAAAAAAAATGCCGAATTTATAAAAAATTACAAAATAGGGAGGGCAAAATGAAATCTAAATCATATAAAACATTTCCTGAAAATTTTCTTTGGGGAGGTTCTACTGCAGCAAACCAGATAGAAGGAGGTTTTAACAAGGGGGGAAAAGGCATATCCGTAGCAGACTGCTATACTTTTGATTCATCATTACCAAAAGAGCAATGGAGTGCTCAATGGCATGCTATGACTTGGGATCAGGTGAGGGAAGCAATGAATCCCGATAGCAGCCGATATTATCCGAAGCGGGTTGGTAATGATTTTTTCAATCAATTTAAGGAAGATATCAAGCTTTTTGCTGATATGGGGTTCAAGTGTTACCGTATGTCCATTGCCTGGACCAGGATTTTTCCCAATGGCGATGAAGCAGATCCTAATGAAGAAGGGCTTAGATTTTACGATGAAGTGTTTGATGAATTAGTAAAATATAATATAGAGCCAGTTGTTACAATTTCTCATTACGAAATGCCCCTTCATCTGGTAACAGAATATGGAGGCTGGGTAAACCGGAAGCTGGTTGAATTTTATGTGAAATATGCAAAGTGTCTATTTGAGCGTTATAAAAATAAAGTGAAATATTGGATGAGTTTTAATGAGATTAACAGTATTCTTAGGCATCCATTTACAAGTGCCGGTGTCGTGGAAGAAGGAAATGACCATTTGCAACAGGACGAATTTCAATCGGCCCACCATCAGTTTGTGGCAAGTGCATTGGCTACTAAAGCATGCCATGACATAATTCCTGGTTCACAGATGGGCTGTATGATTAGTTATCAGATGCCGGTGCCTTATAGCTGTGAACCGGATGATATCCAAAGAGCAGCTGAGCTTCAGAGGGAGACCTTGTTCTTTAGCGATGTACAGGCACGGGGCTATTATCCATCCTATACTGCGAGATGGTTGGAGGAAATGGGAGTAAAAATTGTATCAGCTGAAGGAGATGAAGAAATTCTTCGATTGTATCCGGTTGATTATGTAGCTTTTAGTTATTATATGTCTACGGCTGCAAGTGCACATCCAGAAAAGCATTCTAGGGTACAGGGTAACCTGCTCACCAATAGTGTTGAGAATCCATATTTAGAATGCAGTGAGTGGGGATGGCAGATAGATGCTAAAGGGTTGAGAATAGCCTTGAATCAACTGTATGACCGTTACCAAAAGCCACTATTTATTGCTGAGAACGGTATAGGTGCTGTTGATACAATTGAGGAAGATGGAAGCATCAACGATTCTTATAGGATCGCCTATTTAAAAGATCATATTGAACAAATGAAAGAAGCAGTAAAAGATGGTGTTGAGCTTCTGGGCTACACAAGTTGGGGATGTATTGACTGCATTAGTGCTTCTACCTCACAAATGAGTAAACGCTATGGCTTTATCTATGTAGATTTGGATGATGAGGGTAAGGGTACTATGAACCGGATGAAAAAAAAGTCATTTGATTGGTATAAACAAGTGATTGCGTCAAATGGGGAAAATCTAAAATAAGCAGAAGGAGAAGGCGGGAAAAATGAAAGCAAATGAGGTAGCAAAGAATATATTAGAAAATATTGGCGGTCCGAATAATGTTAAAACCTTTACGCATTGCGCGACCCGGTTACGTTTTGATATTAAGGACAATTCCATCATAAAAAAAGATGAATTGAATGCAATAAAAGAGGTTTTGGGAGTGGTTGATAAAAATGGAATTTTCCAAGTAGTTATAGGTCCGACGGTGGGGAGTGTTTATAATGAACTAGCTCCGTTGCTTAAAAATGTAGCAGTTGAAGAGTCGGTGGTTGATGATAAAATGGTAGCTGAAGCAGATAATAAGAAGAAACAGAGTATTTTTAGTAGAGTCATGTCTTATGTATCAGGAGCAATCCAGCCAACTCTTCCGATTTTAATCGGAGCAGGTATGATTAATGCAATTCTGGCCGTTGCAGTGTTGTTTGGTTTAGACAAAGAAGGTGGAACATACCTAGCATGGGCAGCAGTGGCGAATATCGGATTTGCATATTTACCTGTCTTTGTTGCATATTCAGCAGCACGTAAACTGGGCACAAATGAATTTATAGCAGCATTTCTTTCTTTGGCAATGATTGTATGTTTTAATCAGCAGGAAGCGATGTCTATGCTGGGAATAGCATTACCAAATATCAAATTTACAAATGCTATTATACCGTCATTGCTCATGGTTCCGGTTTTAAATCAGTTAGACAGACTTTGGATGAAAATTATGCCTGCCGTTGTTCATTTTACATTAAAACCTCTCTTCATGATGATTGTTATGGTTCCGTTAATTCTGTTTGTTTTTGGACCAATAGGTGCGTTAATCGGTTCGGGGCTCGCATATATGTGCATCTGGCTGATGAATACGATAGGATCAATTGCAATGGGAGTTCTGGCTGCATTACATCCGATTACAGTTATATTCGGTATGCAATACCTGTTCACACCGGTTATAGTAAATGAAGTTGCAGAGAATGGGTATTCTTTCATAATAGGCAAATCATTAGCCGCTAATTTTGCAATGGCTGGTGCAGCTTTGGCTGTTGGAGTTAAAGCAAAGAAAAACGGGAACAAGAGTACGGGCTTTTCTTCCAGCGTAACGGCCTTGCTTAGTGTTACAGAACCTGCTCTTTATGGCTGTCTGATACGTCTGAAGAAACCACTTATTTCTGCTTGTGTGGCAGCCGGTATTTCAGGAATATTCATTGGTGTTTTTCACGTCAAAGGCTATGCGATTGCAGCACCAACTCTGTTATCTCTACCGATTTTCATCGGAGGAGATTCTATGGCCAATTTTGTTCTGGCTTGTATTGGAGCAGCCATAGGGTTTGGATTTGGTTTCATTATCACTTATATTGTTGGATTTGATGAAGAGTAGTAACTACAAAAAAGGAGGGTACGGAGTTATTCGTACTCTTCCTATGTTTAAGATTAATCAGTAAGGTTGAAAGAAAATATTAATTGCGAAAGGAAAGCCACATATTTATTCTTTTAACTGTTATTAATTGTGGCAATAACACAACTGTAGAAGATGTGTTATGCAATAGGTATAAAGATGAAAAAGATTTTGATCATTGGAGGAACCGGAACTATATCTTCACCAATAACAAAACAGTTGGCGGAAGATATACAATATGAAGTATATGTTTTAAATCGTGGAAATAAAAATGATAAATTACCGGAAAATATTACTCATATATCTGGTGATATACAAGATGTTAGTAATATAAAAAGATTAATATCAGGATATCAATTTGACAGTGTACTAAATTTCATCATACGAAGTCCTGAGGCTGCAAAAAATAGTATAGAAATTTTCAAAGGAATAACAAAACAGTTTGTTTATATCAGTACGGTCTGTGTTTTAAATCACGAAATTCAATGTAATATTACTGAAGGTATGGAAATTGGAAATAACTATTCAGAATATGGACAAAATAAAGCGACAGCAGAACAGGTGTTTTTAAAAGCATGGAAGGAGGATGGATTTCCCGTTACCATCATTCGTCCGACACAAACATACTCAGAGCAGCGCATCCCTCTTAGTGTCAAGGGTAAAGGGTGTTGGCCTGTTGTGAGCCGAATGTTAAGAGGAAAAGAGGTTATTATTCACGGTGACGGCCAATCTGTATGGGCCAGCACGCACGCAAATGATTTTACCAAGGGGTTTTGTGGAGTGGTTGCCAATGCGGTGACAATTGGAGAGATTTACCACATTATGAATCAAGAACCTCATACATGGGATATGATTTATCAGGAATTGGCTAGGCTCTTGAATGTTGAATATAAACCAGTATATATAGGGACAGATTTGTTAAAACATTCAAAGAAATATGATTTTATGATGTCAATTCAAGGTGACAAAAGGTGGTCAAATATATTTGATGTATCTAAAATTAAAACAATTGTGCCTGACTTTAAATGTGAAATAGATTATAAAACAGGGTTGAAGATGTATTTGGATTATATGGAGGCGAATCCGCAGTATAAACAGGAAGAACCGGAATTTGAACAATGGTGTGACAGAACAATAGCTCAATATAAACAGATGGCTGTTGACTTTTCTTTGAAAATATAGGAGGTAATATGGCTTATAAAGAGTATAAGATTGAAAATGGCGTATACAATTTATTGGGAGATGGAACTTGTCTGCGGGATATCCAATATTCTGAGCATTCAGAGAAAAACACTTTAGATCTGTATACTCCTACGTTAAAAAAAGATAGTTACCCGCTGGTGGTATTCATTCATGGTGGAGCTTTTATTAAAGGCGATAAATCAAGGCATTTGGCGGGAGTACTGCACTGTCTGGAGAGAGGGTATGCTGTGGCAAGTATAAATTATCGCTTGAATGATGAAGTAATCTATCCGGTATTTCGTGAGGACTGCTTAGATGCAATTAAATATTTGGCAAAGCATAGGGCAGAATTTTCCCTTAATCCACAGCAAATTGTTTTATGGGGAGATACCCACGGCGGTTTGATTGCAAGTGAAATTGGTGTTAAATATCATAATACATTTAATGAATTCAAAATTTTGGGTGTTATTAGCTTCTATGCTCCGATTGACTTACATGATTTTCATAAAAGGCAGATTAACAAAAATAAAATTATTGAGGTTGATGGCATACCGGCGGATGAAAGAACTTTTAATGCCCAGGGGACAAAATTGTTAGAAACACTTAGAGAATTGGATCTTTTAAAAGAAATTAATGGCAGTGAGCCAAGTTTCTATCTTTTACATGGAAGGCTAGATTCTCATATTCCAATAGAGTACACGATTAGATTTGCTGATATCTTGAAGAAGAAAGGAGTGAATTGTATCGTGGACTTGGTGGAGGATGGGATTCATTCCATTGATTTTTATGGAAGTGAAAAATATAATTCTAATATATTACATTTCTTAAGTAGTATATTGGAATAAGCAAATATTTCTATAGATTAAAATTGGAAAACATTTTAGCGAATTTAATGTTATGACTTATGAGACTATAAAATTGACAGTTTATGTATTTTCTGTTTAAGAGGAAAAGAGGGATAATTTATGAAAATTGGAATTGCTGGTGCAGGGATGATAGTAAATGAGTTTTTTAAATTTGCTCATGAAGTGAATGGCATAGAAATTACAGCAATCTGTGCAACATCTCAGGAAGAAATACGGTTGCAAGAGTTATGCCGGATACATAGGATTCCAAAATATTACACAGATTTTAATATAATGTTGGCTGATGATAATGTGGAAGTCATTTATGTAGCGGTTCCCAATCATATGCATTATTGTTTTAGTAAAAAGGCTTTAGAAGCAAAAAAGCATGTTATCTGTGAAAAACCGTTTACTTCAAATATTAAAGAAGCAGAGGAACTGATTCAAATATCTAAGGAGAATCACGTAATTATTCTAGAGGCGGTGACTACCAGATATATACCAAATACATTGAAAATGAAAGAAATGCTGCCACAATTGGGTGAGATCAAGATTGTAACGGCCAATTACTCACAGTATTCTTCGAGATATGATGCATTTAAAAAAGGCGAGATGTTGCCAGCTTTTAATCCCGATATGTCTGGTGGAGCGTTAATGGATCTAAATATCTATAATATTAATCTAATGGTAATTTTATTTGGAACCCCCAAAAACGTGAGTTACCAGGCGAATATTGAAAAAGGAATAGATACTTCCGGTATCTTGATATTGGATTATGGCAGTTTTAAATCTGTATGTATCGCGGCAAAAGATTGCAAAGCTCCCGTATCTGCAACGATACAGGGGGATAAAGGCTGTATTAACATATCCTCTTCGGTAAATATAATGGCTGATTTTGAACTCTACTTGAATAATGATAGTTCAATAAGACAATTAAACAGAGAATCCGGTAAAATTTATGATTACAATATGGGACAACATAGGATGTATCATGAATTTAAAGAATTTGTCCGTATTATTGATAAAAAGGATTATGAAGGGGCGGAAGAGATGCTTCAAATAAGTCTTGCTACAATGGATATTCAAACAAAAGCAAGACAAACTGCTGGAATAGTTTTTGCTGCTGACAAATGTTAATACCGAAGCCTATAATTTATCAGAAGACAAAAAAATAAAGATGGGGTATTTTATGGAATTGAATAGCATACTGATACAGGAAGAAAGATTAACATTTCGGAAATTTACTCACGAATTTGCCTTACAATTCGGACTAAAAGCAATTGAGATAGTGAATAAGAGAAAGTTGAAACGGATAGGGATTAGATGTGTATATGACGGATTATTGGTATTCCAATATCTGATGGATGGAAAAAACGATGATATGTGGCTAAGACGAAAAGAGAAAACCGTTATAGACAGCGGGCATTCCTCTATGTATGTCTTTTTGAATAAAGAAGATGAGCAATATATTTCTTGGCATGGAAATGATAGTTATGTAATTGGTGGCGGTGGATTTCCTATTATAGAAGAAGGGGTATGTAGAGGTGCCATTTGTATTTCCGGCCTGATGCATGTAGAAGACCATGAATTAATTGTAGAAATTTTAGAAGAATTATTATAAAATTGAATAATATAAAATTAATTGGATGCTACCTTTGTAAAAAGCAGCATTCGATTATTCTAACTTACATTTCTTAATTGAATTAGATATTGTGACGAATAAAGCCTTTAAAACTGATAAAATTTTGAAGGTTTTATTGCTTATAATTTCTGAAAATCAAAGTGACAAGCAATTATTTTTTTATACAGCGGTACAAATTTTTTGTAAAAAATGTGAATTGAAGAATGATTTAGAGCGAAAATTGAACTTGGGTGTGAATTTTACAAAAGGATAAGCCATGTCCAAGGTTGGACTAGCTTTGAGACCTATACTTTTTCTAACCTCAAGGCATGAAGAGTGTAAACGTTATTATATTTAAATAGATTAATACAAAAAAGGTTGACAATAAATATAGTATCATGTATTATTAGAATGAACGTTCGCTCTAATTGCTTTATATCTATCTGTTCTAAGGGAAGTAATTAGTGCACAGTATCATAGAACCACTTATTTGTCCTTGGAAGACAGAACTACACTGGCTAGTATACTGCCTTGAATCTTTTGAGATAATTCACGATTTACCCCGTCGTGTTTTGTAGCATGTATTCTCATAGACTAGGTTTACCACAACATCGCGACGCTACCTACCCCGTTATCATCCCTATTTGTGGCGCCGCGTTTAGCAATGAAAAGGAGGTTTTTATGTTTCATAGTTATAATAAAGTTCAAAGGATTGTCTTGGAAACCACTCTCCAGCTCATTAGCGAAAAGGAATTGCAGGCTACATCAATGTCGTTGATTTCAAAGGAATCAGGCATTTCGACCGGGAGCATTTATCATTATTTCAAAAGTAAAGAGGATATTATAAACGAGCTTTATAAGGGAATAAGTAAATTTCATGGAGAGGCAGTATTAGAGGACTTTTACACAAATAAGACTGTTAAGGAACGCTTTTACCAGACTTGGGAAAAGGTTATTCAGCTGAATATTAAATATGCCAAGAGTTTTCAGTTCATTGAACAGTACTCATTTTCTCCATATATTGATGAGTCGACAAAACAAGAAGCTTATAAGGTAAGCTGGTGTGGCCCCATGACCGCCTTATACGCTGAAGCAATTTCGCAACGAATTTTTATGAATTTAGATCCCAAAATGATGGTTCAAATGAATTTTGGTTCATTGGTCTATTTAATTAAGGCACATTTTCAGAATAATGTCGATTTTACAGACGAAATAATTCAAAAAGTGATTCACTCCTGTTGGAATGCGGTGAGTATAAATAATGACATTATATGATCTATATATGCGTTAGTTGTATTTAGGAAACATAAAGATTTTTAGAATGGAAAGAGATCCACATATAACACTAAAATGGAGGAAAACGTATGAAAGTTGTTGGAATAAACGGTAGTCGTCGGAGAGAGGGAAATACTTCAATTATTATTAAAGCCGTATTCAAGGAATTGGAGAAGTATGGAATTGAAACGGAATTAATACAACTTGGCGGTTTGCCTATTCGTAGTTGTACAGCTTGCATGAAATGTTCTGAAAAGCAGGATGGCAAGTGCGTCATTGATAATGATGGATTCAATGAAATAATAAACAGGGCAGCCAAGGCTGATGGTATTATTTTAGGTTCACCGGTTTATGGTGCAGATGTGACGATAGAAATGAAAGCGTTTGTTGAACGTGGTTCTTTTGTCTCCCATGCGAATGGAGGTATGCTAAAGCATAAAGTGGCGGGCGCTGTGACGGCTGTACGCCGTGCTGGGGGTTTACACGCAATTGACACAATGAATCATTTTCTTCATGTAACCGAGTGCTTTACAGTAGGTGCCAGCTATTGGAATATGGTTTATGGATTTGCGCCCGGCGATGTTGAGCGCGACGAGGAAGGTATGAAAAATATGCAGGTTCTTGGTGAAAATATGGCGTGGCTGCTTAAGCGAATCAACTCCTAGACCATGTAATATCCATGCAAGGAACCACAAAAGTAACATCATTTGGGAAGGACTATGTTTGGATATATCCAGACATGGTCCTTTCTTAAAATACACGCAAATTCCACAAGAATTATTTTTAAATAAAGGAGCGTTGTGTTAAATAGTTTTATATAGTAACATTATAGTTCGAAGTGTTTCTATATAAAAGAAAACAAATGAGGTAAAGAAATGAGTCAGAAATATTATGTGGCAAGTTGTTTTTTTACATTGATGTATCCAGAATTGAGTAAGAAGATTCAACATTATATAGGTATACGCCATAACATACAGTCGGTGCGCTGTTGTATGAAGAATGAACGAATAAAGGAATACGCAGAGTCGAATATGTCGGAACCCAATAAAGAAAGCTGGTGCGCCCTTTCGAATACAGCTAGGTGGCAGGCTGGAGACATTGCGTATACGATATGTCATAATTGTTCTAACATTGTAGAGAAGGCCAATAAAGGCGTGAAGTCTGTATCTCTGTGGGAATTGGTACTGACTGATGAGCAGTTTGAATATCCGGATTATAGCGGTATGCAGGTGACAATTCAGGATTGTTGGCGCTCGAAAGATAGGCTTGATGAACAACTTGCGATTCGAAACCTGTTAGAAAAAATGAATATAAAATATATAGAGCTTGAGGAGAATTTCCACAAAACTTTGTTTTGTGGAAATTCAAGATACAAAACGCGTCCAGAGGAAGAGCAGCAGCAAATCATGGAGGATTATTGCAGGAAATATAAGACAAAGGATGTAGTTTGTTATTGCCACTATTGTATAGAGGGATTGCAGATGGGCGGCGTAAATGGAATTCATATCGCGGAATTGCTTTTTGGCAATGGGAATTATAGTGTGGGAGTGAGGCATGATGGATTCCCAATACTAGAATGAAGTTAAACACTTGCTTTTCTTAGCTATGATAAAGGAATAGATTTTGATATTTGACTTTCTGTGGATTTACTTTGTGTTCACTTATTATCAGCTGGATTGTAAGATTTGATAAAGATTAATATGAGTCTAAAAAACTTTAATTAAGATTGGTATCCTTATAAAAATATAAGGTATAGACGCAAGGAGAATGTTAATATGACTATTATTGAGAAGATGTTAAATGGGGATGATTTTACTTCTACAGAACAGAATATCGTACAATTTATTTTAAATAACAGGTATCAATTAGAAGGCCTGACTATTCAGGAAGTGACTAAAAATACGTATTCTTCTAATGCTACGGTTATACGTGTTTGCCACAAACTAGGATTTACAGGCTTTCGAGATTTTTATCACGCATTGCTGAAGGAGATGGAATCAAATAAATATATTGTTAATTCTATTGATTATAACATGCCGTTTCAGATTAAGGATTCAACGGATGATGTAGTTAATAGTATATATTCGCTATATGCAGAGAGTATTGTACTAGTACAGTCATGTTTGAATGCGCATGCGCTTGACCAGATTGTAACATGTATGATAAATGCTAAACGAATATTTTTTATAGGTATGGGTGATGTTAAATTAACAATAAAAAGTGCTATGAATAAGCTTTATAAGATTAATTGCTTTCCTATATTGCTTTCAGAAAATAATGAGGAACAACACCTATATCCTTATATCACATCTAATGATTGTGCTTTTTTTATTACGTATAGAGGAACTAATAATTCCTATGAAGAAGGAATGAAAATTTTAAAAAAAAATCATGTTAATACAATTGTATTAACAGCTAATGAAAACAGTTTATTAGTGAAAAACAGTAATTTTCATATCTGTATACCTAATCAGGAAAAAGAAAAAAAGATAGGTACATTTTACTCACAGTTAGCATTTCAGTATGTGTTAAATATAATATTTGCATTGATTTACAAGAGAAAACAATCAATTTATTGAATAAAAAGTTCGTTTTTTTGTGCAATAGTGTGACTATGTTTGAACCTTTTGACCTGAAATTGGTCAAAAGGTTTTTTTTTGAGGCTGGATGTGATAAAAATAAATAAACGAAAGAAGGTGTAAACTATGAAGTTAGGAATTGTTGGTTCGGGTACTATTGTTCAGGAATTCCTGTCTAGACTTATGGATCTTGAGGGGCTTACAGTAATGGGAATTCAGGGCTTAAAGGAAATGATGGACGAAGTAACTAAGTTATGCAATGATCATGGTATTCCTTGTGCGACTTCTGATTTTGACGAATTATGTGCAAGGGATATAGACACTATTTACATTGCGGTTCCAAATTTTCTACATTTTGATTATTGCAAAAGGGCATTGGAAAAAGGGCTGAATGTCATTGTGGAAAAACCGATGACAAGTAATCTGGTTGAAACACTATACTTGAAAGAAAAAGCAAAAGAGAAACATTTGTTTTTGTTTGAAGCAATTACAACGCTATATCTGGGGAATTATAAGAAAATTCAGGAATGGCTTCCGCGAATCGGGGATGTTAAAATGGTGCAGAGTCAATACAGCAAATGCTCCAAACGATACGATGCATTTCGAAATGGGGAAATTCTTCCTGTATTTGATCCGAAGAAATCAGGCGGGGCATTGATGGATCTAAATTTATATAATATGCATTATGTAATGGGGTTATTTGGTAAACCGGTATCAGCTACATATCAGGCCAATGTTGAACGCGGTATAGATACCAATGGAGTTCTCATTATGAAATATCCATCTTTCAGAGCCATATGTATTGCGGCAAAGGATTGTAAAGGACTTTCTAGCGGTATTATTCAAGGAACGAAAGGCTGTATTAAGAGCATGTCTGCTCCTAATATGGTTGGTGAGATTCAACTGGAACTAAATGATGGAACTAAGGAAAGCTATGATGACAAGGGAGCCTCTAACCGATTATTACCAGAATTTACCCAATTTATAAGAGCAATTAACGAGAATGATCTTACCTTTTGTTACGAGATGTTAGACAAAAGTATAGCGGTCTCGGCTTTGCAAACAAGTGCGAGACAGGAAGCCGGTATTAAATTCCCAGCGGACGAGAGAATCATATAGGTTTCCAAACGGAGGTATGAATGACATTAAACGAACTACGTGAAGCGACAAAAAAGCAATATCCGATAGGAAGTGCAGAAATCCTGGCACAAATAGAAAAGTTATTCTTTTTAAAAAAATTTGATTCTCGCGATGCTCTGGAAGTCGGTAGCAGAATGATACGACTTTCTAAAAAATATCAAAAAGAACCATTTATAATAATTATAAGAGAGCAGGATGAACTGCCGATTTTTCAATATGCTGGCGACTCTATGTCACAACGGAACATTAATTTTGCAATGAAAAAAAGAAATACGGTTCTTAAAACTGGCCATTGTAGTTTATGGGTAATGGCTCACCAGCAGACTTATGGTGGAATGGGGGAGTATTTTCAAGAAGATACAGAATGTTTACCTGTTGGTGGTGCGTTCCCTATTTACGTAAATGAAGATTTAGCAGCAACAATTGCTGTATCTGGCCTTAAGGAGGGCTTGGATCATCAGGTTATTGTAGATGCTTTGGCTGATTACTTTATACAACAGCTGCCATTATTTCCTGGTAAGCTTGTATAGTAGAATGATTTGCGAGGAGGATATTTATGAAGGTAAATAAAAGTACATTAACTCTAGGGTACATAGGAAATGGTAAAAGCGCCAATCGCTATCATATACCATTTGTACTCACGAGATCGGATAAGTTTAGAATTAAGACAATCTATAGCATGTATCCGGAAAAAGACACTTGGAAAAAAATTGATGGTGTAGCATATGTTGATGATTTGGAGTTATTATTAAATGATGATGAAATTGACATGGTTGTGGTTTGTGTTACACATCATTTTCATTATGAATATGCAAAAAAGATACTGGAGCATAATAAACACTGTCTGGTAGAAAAACCATTTACAGAAACGGTAGAGCAGGCTAAAGAGCTGTTTTCACTGGCAGATCAAAAAAAGCTTTTTATCAGTTCTTTCCAAAATAGAAGGTATGACAGTGATTTTCTGACTGTACAGAAGGTAATCGAAGCAGGAAAGCTAGGGGAGCTGCTTGAATTGGAAATGCACTTCGATTATTATCGTCCTGAAGTACCCGAAAAGACGCAATATTTTGACCCAATTATGTCGTATTTATACGGACATGCCTGCCATACTCTGGACCAAGTTATCAGCTATTTTGGAAAACCGGATTCGATTCATTATGATGTAAGGCAGCTTCTTGGGGAAGGAAGGATGAATGATTATTTTGATCTGGATTTGTATTATGGCATTACTAAAATATCTGTTAAATCCAGTTATTTTCGAATAAAGAGTCGCCCCAGTTTTATTGTCTATGGTAAAAAGGGAATGTTTGTAAAAGAGAAGAAAGACAGACAGGAGGAATATTTAAAAATGTTCTATATGCCTGGAAGCGCTGGCTTTGGAATTGACCGACCAGAGGATTATGGGACATTAACCTATTATGATGAGAATAATAATTATCACGAAGAGAAGATAGTCAGTGAAGTAGGGGATTATGCAAGGGTATATGACGGGATTTATGATACACTGGTTAATGGGCGACCACAGATTATCACACATGAGCAAACACTTCTTTTGATGGAGATGTTAGCGGATGGCGTCAGAGAATTGAAATAATAATTCTAAAATAAAGAGAAGGTATTGGAATGGAGGGTTTTATGGACTATAAACTTACGGCACAAGAGGTGCTGAGAAAAATTGGTGGTGACAAGAATGTTTCGCAACTCGAACATTGCGCGACAAGACTTAGATTTACACTGATTAACAGCTCAATAGTAAATAAAGATGATTTAAAAAAGACACCTGGAGTTATGGGGGTTGCTGGAAGTGGACAACAGTGCCAGGTGATTATCGGAAACAGTGTCATTGAAGTATATGATGAACTTGTAAAGCTCGGTACATTTAGCGGATCAGCACCTGTAAACAATGGTCCAAAGGAAAAAGTTAAAATTGATGCTGTAATACTTGACTTTGTCGTTGCCATTTTCCAACCGCTTATTCCAGCTATTGCTGGGGCAGGAATTTTGAAAGCGATGCTTTCGCTTTTCCTTTTTGTGGGATGGCTGGATAGTTCGGGCGATACATATAAAGTTATAGCGCAGATCGCAGATGCAACTCTTTATTTCCTACCAATACTTGTTGCGTATACAACCGCAAGTAAATTGAAGGTCAACAAGATAATTGCGGTTGCCTGTGTTGGTTCACTTATTATACCAGGTATGACAACACTTATTTCCGAAGGTGTAACAATCTTTGGCTTTACAATCAGAAGTATTCAGTATTCATATCAGGTCTTTCCAGCTATTCTTTGTGTTTTGTTCTACGCATTGATGGAAAGACTGTGGACAAAGATTTCCCCTAAACCAATTAGGGTATTCTTTGCACCACTTATGTGCCTGGTTATAACAATGCCAGTAACATTATTGATTCTTGGACCTATTGGATATGAAATTGGTTCAGTATTTACATCCGTAATTCTCTCTTTGCATGATACTTTCGGATTTATTGCTGTTGGACTACTTGCTGCTGTTCTTCCATTCATGGTTGCAGCAGGAATGCAGAAAGCATTTGCTCCTTACGCAGTTGGATCAATTACAACTGTTGGATATGAAATACTTTACCTTTCAGCATCACTTGCACATAACATTGCAGAGAGTGGAGCGTGCTTTGCTGTTGCTATAAAGACGAAAGATAAAGACCTTCGATCTACAGCTTTCTCAGCTGGTTTATCAGCTTTTTTTGGAATAACAGAGCCAGCTCTTTATGGGGTAACAGTTCAGAATAAAAAAGTAATGGCCGGTGTTATGATCGGCGGTGGAATTGGTGGTATAATAACTGGTATTTTCCAAGTAAAGGCTTTTGTTGCAATGGGACCTGGATTTGCAGGCATGGCAATGTTCGTTGACCCTGATAATACAATGAATATTGTTTATGCATTTATTGGTTTTGGTGTATCTTTAGTTGCTTCGTTCATTGCAACAATACTGTTATTTAAAGACAGCAAGACTGAAGAGCCAGAAATAAAGACTGCAAATGATGAAAATGGGCTTGAAGGATTAGGTAAAGCTGATGTACAGATGGTTAGCCCGATGTGGGGCGAGGTAATTGCAATTGAAGATGTTAAAGATGAGACATTTGCAAAAAAAATTCTTGGCGATGGAGTCGCCGTTCTTCCATCAAATGGTGAATTATATGCGCCGGCAGATGGAACGATTATGCTGGTTTCTGATACTAAGCATGCTATTGCAATGACTTTGGCGAATGGCGCGGAGATAATAGTTCATATTGGCATTGATACTGTAAGAATGAATGGAGAAAACCTTTATCCCCAGGTTCAAGCAGGAACTAAAGTTAAGATGGGGGATTTGCTGATTAAATTTGATATCGAAAAGATTAAGGCGGCAGGTTATGATATAACAACACCTATTGTTGTCACAAACTCTGACATTTTTGAATGTACGAATAAGGTAAATGGTGTGATACAAAAGGGCAGTACGCTTATGACGGTTGCTAAAAAATAGAGAGGATAGAGTGATTTATGGGATTTCCAGAAGGTTTTTTATGGGGCGGCGCAGTGGCTGCCAACCAGCTTGAAGGAGCATGGAATATTGCTGGCAAGGGAATGTCAGTTGCAGATATTGCAACATTTAAACCCAATGTTGATGTGAAAGAACTCAAGAAACAATTAGAGATCTCCACAGAAGAAATACGAAAAGCAATGAAGGATAACGATGATACCAATTATCCTAAGCGTCGTGGCAATGATTTTTATCACAGATATAAAGAAGATATTGCTCTTTATGCGGAAATGGGTTTTAAGGTACTACGCCTTTCTGTTGCATGGACGAGAATATATCCTACAGGTGAAGAATTAGAACCAAATAAAGATGGACTTGCTTTTTATCATGATGTATTCGCTGAGATGCACAGATTTGGAATAGAACCGATTGTTACGCTTTCTCATTATGAAATGCCACTCAATCTGGCGTTAAAATATAATGGCTGGGAAGATAGAAGAGTTATAGATATGTTTGTAAGATTTTGTCATACCTTATTTGTAGAGTATAAAAACGATGTAAAATACTGGCTCACATTCAATGAGATAGACAGTGTAATCAGACATCCTTTTATAACAGCTGGAATCATCCCTGATAAGATTACTAAAGATAAGATGCTTGAAGTCTGCTATCAGGCACTTCACCATCAGTTTGTAGCGAGTGCATTGGTAACCAAGGACTGTCATGAAATTATTCCGGGTTCAAAGATGGGATGTATGCTTACAAAACTCACAACCTATGCAAGAACATGTGCCCCGGATGATGAGATAGCAACACAGGCAAAAAATCTTGAAAACTTGTTCTATGCTGATGTTCAAGTGTGGGGCGAATATCCAAGATTGATTTTGAAAATGTTTGAAAACAAAGGCATAAACATAAGAATGGAAGAAGGAGACGCTGCAATACTGAAAGCCGGCTGTGTGGATTTTGTGTCATTCAGTTATTATATGAGTTTGACCGAGTCGGTAGATCCAAATGCAGAAAGAACTCCAGGTAATACCATTTTGGGAGTAAAGAATCCGTACCTTAAGGCTAGTGACTGGGGGTGGCAGATAGATCCAGTTGGTCTGAGATATAGTCTTATTGAATTATACGACAGATACAGAATTCCTTTAATGGTAGTAGAAAATGGTATGGGAGCCAAGGATGTTGTTGAAGCAGACGGCTCAATCCATGACAATTATAGAATTGATTATTTTAAAGCACATCTGTCGGAGATGAAGAAGGCAATCGATGAGGGGGTTGAGATGCTTGGATATACAAGTTGGGCGCCAATCGATCTTGTAAGTGCTGGAACAAATCAAATGAGCAAGCGATATGGCTTTATATATGTGGATGCCGATGACGTTGGTAATGGCACATATAACAGAAGCAGAAAAGACAGCTTTTACTGGTATCAGGATGTAATTAAGACTAACGGAAAAAATTTATGAGGGGTAAATTATTGTTATGCAAATTCAAGTTGCGACAAATGAATATGTTCCTTATGGATACGTAGATCGCTTGTCAATGTAGGAAACAGCGAACCCAACTCCCTCATCAAGGACAAGTATAAAAAGCGGGGCAAGCATATACCAAAGTGGGTTTTAACAATGTTATAAATTAACATAAAAACCTTAATTGTATGCAAAAACTGCCACCATGATATCCATGGCGGAAAATGATTTAGAAACAATTGGAGAGCCGTATACATTGAAAGGTGTACGTACGGTTCGGAGTGGGGCAGACAAAAACCTGCCATAGAAATATGGTGTGGCGTTGGTTGCCTACCCTACGGAAAAAGCAATATCACATACAGCGTGGAATTTTTCTTCGAGTAAGTTGAAAAGAAGTATTTATTTCGGGGCATTGCCAAATCCGGCAATGCCCCGAACTTTTGTGGGGACAGTAGGACAAAATGCAGGGATTTTTGAAGCCTTATCAGGTGGAACAGATAAAAAAAATACCCGGTCGGTACAAGGATTGAATTGGACGGGATGGATAACGAACGTGATATGCCTCCGGACTGAAAGTAACCGTTCGGTATGTGGATGATGGAAGGTCACTTTCTCTTATTCCAAATGAAGAGCGGTTTCGTATCATCCAGTCCGTGCAAGAACAGGAAGAAAACAAAATTTGTGTGCTGGTGGTGGAGCCGGGCAAAGCGCCCTATGCCAAGCAGATAGAGAATGACTATAGGGCAATGCAGGAGCTGGTGGACGGCTGCATTGAGTTTGTTCCGCTGCCGGAGCCGGACTGCCATCTTTAAGGTCGCTCCTCAGCGTTGCCCCAATAATGCTACAATAAAATCATTAACAGATCATTGAGTGATTATTCCATTTACACTAAACTTTATTCACACCCTCCCAAGAAAATAACTGTCTTTGAATTATGTGGAAATTTATAAAACAAGGGTGAAAGCAACCAGACTGTAACAAATAAAATAGCCGGTTCCGTTAGAGAACGAAACCGACATTTTATATTCTGATCCAAAATTTTTAATGATTAATATTAGCACCTTAATTTTCTTTTGCCAATTCAGCAAAAATAGCCTGTACACTATCCATCAATGCCGGAACTTGTGCAAAAGACCAATGATTATGAATGATTCTCCACTCACCTTGAATAAGCTGATAAACTTGTGTGCAATGCCAAAGCGGTAATGGCAATACCTGTCCTTTCTTTCCTTGCGCCGAATTTTGAAGATTGTAAGTTAAAACTGCCATATCCTCTCCATCGCTCACTACAACTTTTTCATTTGAAACTTCAGATACTACAATCGGAAACTCTTTGTATGGAAAATAGGGTTCCAGCTTTTTTTTGACATCTTCACGACTCATAAACATGCTGGGAATACCAGGATCTACAAAAGTTACATCTTCAACATAACTATCTAAAAAGCCCTGATAATCTCCCATGTTCCAACGCTCATTAATTGCTTTTTCATTTTTAAGAATTTTGTCTATAATAGCTTGCTTATTATTCATTATTTTACCTCTTTCATTTTTTTTTATTATGATACAATACCAAAAAAAAACCGTCAAGTAGTACGTTTTTTTATACTAAATACGAATATTCTGTGTAACTGATTCAAATTGCAATCCCAAAGTTAATTAAATATAAACTATAAATCAAACGTCGTAAACGGAGAGCAAATAAGGATTCAGTTATAAAAAATATAGAAGTAATGGATTTTTAACTTAGCCCACCCCTGTTATCAAACATTTTGTAAAACCTATGTGCGCTGTAAACATGGATATAAGTATTGTGAAGTTCTTATAGAAGAAATATATCTAAGCGGTTTTGAAAGCTATTTCAAACTACCGTTAAAAAATGATACGAAGGGTATAGTAAATAACTTAAGTATGGTTTTCGATACATAGTTTTGTTTATCTGCGTACTTTATTTCTTTTGTAGAAATAGTATAATTATTATTTGTTATGCAATGAAGGGGTGAAGTTTGCCGAGATGAATTACAATAACTAGGTATTTGCTCTGAACTACTTTTGAGATTTAATCATCTGACTATAACCCAGTCTACTCTTGAATAACACAAAAGTACGCAAATCAGAGAATAACACAGGAAAATGATATGGAAAAAACAGGCATACACATGATGACGAATAGTTGCTGTTCAGTACTGCACACATTTATTGATTGATGAAACGATTTGGATTGAGCTGAAAACTCAATATACATCTATCGAGAGTAGTTGAAGCTAATTCAACTGCTTTTTCATTTCACCGTACAGAGTGATGTGAGAAGAACTGAAAATATCAGCAGGAGCTAAAGGCTGCCAGCCATAATGATGCTTACAAAGGAGAAAGAATGATTAGTTTATTATTGATGAAACAAATAATGGAACTTTTTATAGCTATGCTTATGGGAGTTTTATTAGTAAAGAAAAATTTATTGAAACCAAGTGAAAGTAAAAGTCTTTCTGTAGTTGTTATTTATCTCGTAATGCCTTGTGTGATTATAAATGCTTTTCAAATTAAGTATACAGACAATATACGAAATGGTCTAATCCTTGCATTTGTTGCAGCAATATTAATTCATATAGTACTTTTAATTTTAGTACAAGCATTTGGAACGATTCTTAAATTCGATTCGGTTGAAAAAGCATCGATCATTTATTCTAATGCAGGAAACCTAATTATTCCGATAGTTACTTATGTGTTGGGTAAGGAATGGATTATCTACTCAAGTGCTTTTATATCCGTTCAGTTGATACTTGTATGGACACATGGAAGTATCTTGCTTGGAACAGATCGTAAAATAGATTTGAAAAAGATTATTTTGAATATAAATGTAATTGCCATAATTATTGGTATCCTATTATTTTTTGCAGGAGTACACTTACCAGATATAATATCAAATACTATTGAATCAGTCGGGAATATGATCGGCCCAATATGCATGATTATAGCCGGAGTATTGATTGGAGGTATGAATTTTAGAAAGATATTTGCATACAAGAGAGTATATATGATTACCTTTTTTAGAATGATATTTTTTCCCTTAATAATTATGGTTATGCTCAAATATAGTGGTTTAATAAATTCAGTGCCGAATGGAAAGACGATTTTACTAATTAGCCTGCTTGCCAGTATAACTCCATCAGCTTCAGTCGTTACACAAATGGCACAACTTAATGGAGGAGATGCTGATTATGCCTCTGTTATAAATGTAATTACCACTATTGTATGCATAGTAACCATGCCAATTATGGTCTGGATGTATCAGATATGATATTCTGATGAAGCAGACAATTAATTTGCTTTGCCAACATAATAGAATTAGAGGACTATCTCTTTCAGTTATTGAAAAGCATAGCCCTTTTTCATACTTATCTAAAATAAAGTTGTTCTTTTGTACTACGGAGATCCACATTTTCCACACTCACTGCACCCGTTGCAAATCATCTTGCTTCCGCAAGTCACGCAGCTTTCCCGATAGTGTGGCACATATAGATGTTCTTCGGGAATAGGATAGCCCCAGTCATCGTATAAGTCAAAGTGAATCGGCTTACCCTTGAAACTCATGCCGGACTTAAACGCCATCTGGCTTTGGAGCTGCTTACTTGGTAAATGATATAACTTCCCATCTTTGATAAACTGAGTTCCTGTTTCGATAAAGCAAAAGGTTAAATTGAAATCATAGCATTCCTGCCTTAACACTTTTACCCAATCAAAATTACAAGGTCTTGCGCCAGTGTAGTTTTCACCGCCGCAGATAACTTGCTCTATCTGCCCGGCATTCAAGTATGGACGAATACTGACAGGACCAATAAGAGGGGCGCACATAATGCCCTTGTGCTTAAATGGCAATGAAAGCAGAAGAGGTATTCTTTCATCCGCCCGCTTCTGATTTTCACAAGTGACATTGAAAAAAATGTTATCCCATCCATCTCCCCAATCCTTTGGCAGGCACTCTAATACGCGCTGCGGTCGTTTTGTCAGCAGAAAAAACTTTACATCTCTGCGCTGCCGCATAATGTCCCAGGCCTCTTCCCGCCAATCATCCGCTTCTTCCAAAAAAAAATCTGAGGTCATGCAGACACGGATCAATTCACCGCTTTGAATTTTAAAATTCCCTTTTCGGTCTTTTTGCAGCGGGTAACGAAATCCCGTCTTTGTTTTGTAAATATCTGCGCCGTTCTGGTCGCGCATCTGATCCAGAAAGTACATATAGCAGTTTTCACAGCCCTCACTGCACTTAACACAGCCATGCCATGGATTCCAAATGTCATGCATGGTACAAAGCCTCAATCTCCCGAATTAAGCTCAGAGGAATACTGCGCGGCCCACGGACAGAAATAACGCCGTGTTCTTTCAGCATATTAAATCCAATCGGCTCTTTATCATAGCGTTTTAGTAATTGAATTTCCATGACACGGCTCATGCTCACATTGTCATCAGCATAGTGGTAAGGGATATTTACCTCAACCGCCTTGCATTTGTACCGAATCGCAGAGACTGGCGCCGCCACATAAAGATAAATGATATCTCCCACGGTAATGTGATTGCTTTGTTTCCAGATAATCGTATCATTCTCACTTTTAGTAAAGGCAGCTTCAATATCGAAGTATTTTGGATTTACGGGAATAATCCAGTCTTTGTTTCCACCTGGCTTTTCTTTGCCTGCATTTCTGCTCCCGGTCATGGTGAAGCTCATATCCAGCAAAGAAAAAACCATTTCTTTGTCAACAGAGCCATCTAATAATATGGTGATCCAGTTCCCTTTGTGCATGTGATAAGCGGGCAGAAAGCCCTCCTGCATCCGCAGGGAGCCGTTCATAATTGGGTCGCATTTAATATTCAATATATCGATCAGGTCATTCCCGTCCAGCCCCAGCCTATTTCTCGGTATGTCCATTATGAGGGCATACCATTTTTTATTATCAGTATGCCGAAGCACTGCGTAATTTGGCAGTAGCATCCACGGATATTCCGGTTCTGTGCCATATTGATCCAAAGCAAACTTTAGTATCGAATTGCGATAAGATTTTGATTTTGGATCTTCAATTGATTTCATGCTTGAACCCCCAGCACATAATGGAGTAAAAAATCGGCATCAAATCATGCCCGCGCTGTGTGAAAGAATACTCAACATGGGGTGGAATTTCGTTATATTGAACCCGATTGATAAACCCATCTGCTTCCAGTTCACGCAAAGAATTTGTTAACATGGTATTTGTAATACCTGGCAGCTCTTTCTTCAATACACCAAAGCGTACAGTATCGTGAATACAGAGTTCATATAAAATCTGGGTTTTCCATTTGCCTTGCAGCATCAGCAGCAATGGTGTGACAGGGCAATTTCCTAAATCTGTCACGATTCCCTTTTTTACGTCTCTTAGATATTCTTCATAGGACATTATTTCTTTCATGCAAAAAGCACCTCCGGTTTGCTCGCAATGGTACGCATTTTGATACTATGTACGAATATTCTGCGTACTTGATTGTTCTAATAGAGTCAGTATAATATTTATACATAGATAAGTCAATGGTTTCCTTAAAACAGGAGCGCATCTGTCGCTTTTAAGCCACCATCGATGTGGCCATAGTATAGAAAAATGAAATGGAGCTATCAATCATGAATTTAATTATAAAAGACATAGATGTAAAAGGCGTTTTAACAAAGTCGAACCTTCCGGTTAGTGATTATTCTGTAAATCCATATGTGGGGTGTGAGCATAGCTGTAAATATTGCTATGCCTCTTTCATGAAGCGATTTACCAATCATTCAGAGCCGTGGGGAGAATTTGTAGACGTAAAGCATTGGCCGGAAATCAAAAATCCGGGCAAATACGCCGGAAAGGAACTTTTCATTGGTTCTGTCACCGATCCCTATCAGCCGTTGGAAGAAACGTGTGGGCGAACCAGAGCGCTTCTGGAGCAAATGCGCGGCAGTGGCTGTAAAATCAGCATAGCCACCAAGTCTGATCTGGTGCTGCGTGATTTGGATTTGATTAAAATCTTTCCGGATGCCCGTGTGTCCTGGTCAATTAATACACTGGATGAATCATTTCGCGAGGACATGGATCAGGGCGTCAGCATTGAACGACGGCTTGCTGCAATGAAAGCTTTTTATGATGCAGGGGTGCGGACAACCTGTTTTATTTCGCCTATCTTTCCCGGCATTACGGATGTTCCGGCGATTATACGCCGTGCAAAAAACCAGTGCAATCTGGTATGGCTTGAAAATCTGAATCTGCGTGGCAGTTATAAGGCGATTATTTTGGATTATATTGCAGAAAAGCACCCGGAACTCTTTCCGCTGTATGAAGCCATTTATATGAAAAACGACCGTAGCTATTGGACGGAGTTGGATTCCGAAATGCGAAAATTCACCGCAGAAGAAGGCTTGCTTTATGTTCGGGATGACGATTCCACCAAGCGGCCGCAGGCAGACCCACCTATTGTAGTCAACTATTTCTTTCACGAAGAGATTACTCCTTCCGCAAAGAAGGCTGCAAGAAAGACAGAAAAATAACAACGAATAAGAAGCTCGTGAAATATTTGCATTCTGCAAATATGGTGTTCTTTAAGCAGTTGCAGAATGTGCAGGCTCTGCTTCAATCAGAAGAGCAACAGACAGAGAGCTTAACAAAGGAGATAATTCTATGATTATAAATACAGCCGGAAGAACGGATACCGCACAGTATTATCCTCAATGGTTACTGAAACGATTTGAGGAGGGGTATGTATATACCCGAAATCCGTTGTTTCCCAATAAGGTGACAAGATATGAACTTACCCCGGATGTAGTAGACTGCGTTGTGTTCTGTTCCAAGAACTATGCGCCGATCTTGCCAAATCTGTCACAGATTACAGATAAATTCAATACTTACTTTCATTACACGATTACAGCGTATGGAAAAGAAATAGAACCGGGTGTGCCATCGATTGAGAAAAGCATGGAAACTTTAAAAAAGCTTTCTTCCATGGTTGGAAAACAGCGGGTAGCGTGGAGATACGACCCTGTCCTGCTGACTGACCAATATACCATAGAACGTCATATCACGACCTTTTCCTATATGGCAGAACAACTCGCTGGTAATGTAGACAGGTGCATTTTTAGTTTTGTCGAAATGTATAAAAAGCTGGGGCAGAATATGCCGGAGATTATTCCTCTGACAGATGAGGATAAAGATATTCTCGCAAAGGCAATGGGTGAAATTGCAGCCAAAAACCATCTGCATTTACAAACCTGTGGAACAAACGGAGATTACAGCAACTATGGGATTCATACATCAGGCTGTATGACATTAGATACACTTGGAAATGCGAACGGTATTTATTTTGTTGACCGTAAACATAAAGGATCAAGGCAGGGGTGTCATTGTATTGAGAGCCGTGATATCGGTGCATATGATACCTGCATGAACGGATGTAAGTACTGCTATGCAAATAAGAACCCAAGAAAGGCATTTGAAAATTACAAATACCATGACCCGGACTCCCCTTTACTTTTAGGTCATATCAAGGATACAGATGTGATTCAACAAGGAAATCAGAAAAGTTTTGTTTAGAAAAAAGGAGATAGTATGGTCTGTGATACAGAGTTAAAACAAACTGCGTACTTGATATTCTATTCAGATGAAGTATGATAAATATACCTTTGGGTAAATAAAAACGAAATCGGGAGGAATGAATGATGAAAAAAATTAGTTTAGGAATTAAGCCCGCCATTTTTCCTACCCCGGTGCTAATGATTGGTACATACAATGATGATGGCACCGTGGATGTAATGAATCTGGCGTGGGGCGTTATGAGCGCAAGTAATTTGGTGGAAATCAATATTCTGGAGAATCACAAGACAACGGAGAATATCAAGAAGCGTAAGGCATTTACGGTGGCCGTCGCAACGGTGGAAACCATGACCGAATCGGATTATTTTGGAATCGTATCCGGCTACAAGGTTCCGGACAAGTTTGAACGCTCCGGTTTCCATGCCACAAAGAGTTCCTATGTCAATGCACCTTTGATTGATGAGTATCCGCTGACGATGGAGTGTGAACTTAAGAGTATCGATAAAGGGCCGGAGGAACTTCGGATTCTTGGTGCAATCAAAAATGTAACCGCCAACGAGGATCTGTTAGGTGCAGATGGTAAAATGGATGTTTCAAAACTCCATGCTATCGTGTGGGATAATTTCAAGGCTGGTTATTATAGCGTCGGTGAAAAAGTTGGTCAGAGCTTCCAGGAAGGCCGGAAGTTAATCTGATATAGTTTAATTCAAATTAGGAGGAACGAAAAATGGCACTGAATCAATTATCTGGATGGAACAATGAAACGGAAGTAAAGGCAGCCGCATCCTGTGGAACTTCTTGCGGAGCATCAACACCGGAGGAAAAACCGGAGACTCAGCCTACGGCTTGTGGTTCTGCATGTGGAGCAGCAGAACCGGAAGAAAAGCCAAAGGCAGAGCCTACGTCCTGTGGTAGTGCTTGCGGAGCCGATTCAAAGTAAATCAGGTTTTGCAAGACAAGCCGGGGAGCCGCTGCCGTAATTGGCAGCGGCTCCCTTTGTCAAACATATCGAAAATTTTCAGTGATGGATTTTTCGGTTGGAGGCAAACATTTGGAGGAACATGACATGAAACAATATTTTGCTTTTCAATGGCACATTACGGAAGACTGCGACCAACGGTGCAAGCACTGTTATATTTTTGCCGAGAACTCAAAAAAACATATCCTATCAATGGATTGGGATTGCATGAAAAAAACGATTGCCAAAATAGAAGATTTTTGCCGGACTTATGGCAGACTTCCCTATCTGTATATTACAGGCGGTGATCCGATTTTGCATCCGGATTTCTGGGAATTAATGAGTTTGGTAAAAGAAAAGCAGATACCGTTTACGATTTTAGGGAATCCCTTTCATTTGACAGAAGCGGTCTGCCAGCGACTGCGTGACTGCGGTTGTGAAAAATATCAGCTATCCATTGACGGTATGAGGGAAACCCATGACTGGTTTCGTAAACCGGGTTCCTTTGATGAGACATTGAAAAAAATTTCAGTTATAAAAAATGCTGGGATTAAGGCCGTTATCATGACTACGGTATCGGATAAAAACATAAGGGAAATTCCGGAGATTATTGATACCGTGGTAGCGTATAAGGCTGATGTATTTGCTTTTGCAAGATATGTCCCTACTAACGATGAAAAAAGTACCGGAATAACCCCAGCGGATTATAGAAAGCTGCTGGATGTCAGCTATAAAAAGTTTAAATCCTACGAACAGGACTCTGCATGTGTAACCTGGTTCAACCGAAAGGATCATCTCTGGACGCTGTATGAGTATGAAGAAGGTATTTGGACAATTCCTGAAAATACTATGCAGGGGATGATTTATGGCGGTTGTAACTGCGGAAACTGCCATATGACTATTTTGCCGGACGGGGAGGTATATGCCTGCCGCAGGGTGTCAGAATCAAAGGTCGGGAATATCTTTGATGACCGTCTTGCAGACTTATGGATTGGTAATATGGAGGATTACAGGAATTATCAGAAGTTTACCAAATGTGCTGACTGTGAGCTTTTAGCATGGTGCAGAGGCTGTCCGGCTGTGGCAAAGGGTACTTTTGGAAGCTTCTACGCAGAGGACCCGCAATGCTGGAAGAACCTTTTAGAAAACAAGGCGATGTAGGAACTCAGAAAAGTTTTCACGAAAGGAAGATGCCTTTCAAATTGGAATCATGAAGCTTGACCGACAATATCGGAAAATGGAGCGGTCGTAAACAAGGAGGAAAACAAGTTGAATCAAATAACACTTTTTGACGGAGCGGTTCCCCAGCCGCTGGCCGCAAGACTGCGTCCACAGAATCTTGATGAATATGTTGGTCAGACCCATCTCCTGGGACAAGGAAAAGTCCTTCGCCGTCTGATTGAAAGTGATCAGGTATCTTCGATGATGTTTTGGGGTCCTCCCGGTGTTGGTAAAACAACCCTTGCCCGCATTATTGCCAATCGAACAAAGGCATCTTTTATTGACTTCTCTGCCGTTACCAGCGGAATTAAAGAAATCAGAGAAGTTATGCAGCGGGCTGAAGATAATCGAAGGTACGGAGAAAAAACGATTGTTTTTGTAGATGAGATTCATCGTTTTAATAAAGCTCAACAAGATGCCTTTTTACCCTTTGTTGAGAAAGGCAGTATTATCCTGATTGGTGCAACAACCGAAAACCCGTCTTTTGAGATTAACAGCGCGCTTTTGTCCCGCTGCAAGGTGTTTGTCCTGCAAACATTAAAGACAGAGGAATTAGCCGCATTATTATCGCGCGCCTTGCGGGATGAGCGCGGTTTTGGAAAACAACAGATTTGTATCTCCGATAATCTGTTGGAGATAATCGCTGTGTTTGCAAACGGGGATGCGAGAACGGCACTGTCTACGCTGGAAATGGTTGTATTGAATGGAGATATGGACAGCAGCGGTACCGTTACTGTTACACCGGAAACCGTGGAACAGTATACTTCTAAAAAATTGTTACTCTACGATAAAACCGGTGAGGAACACTATAATTTGATTTCCGCGCTCCACAAATCAATGAGGAATTCAGACCCTGACGCAGCTGTCTACTGGCTGGCAAGAATGTTAGAAGCGGGAGAAGATCCGCTGTACATTGCCCGGCGTATTACCCGTTTTGCCAGTGAGGATATTGGACTGGCTGATTCGCGCGCTTTGGAAATCTCAATTGCAGCATATCAAGCCTGCCATTTTATCGGAATGCCGGAATGCACAGTGCATCTGACACACGCGGTTGTTTATATGTCCCTGACCCCTAAATCTAATTCGCTCTATATGGCATATGAACAAGCCAAGAAAGATGCAGTGAAACAACTGGCTGAGCCGGTTCCTCTGGTTATCAGGAATGCAACCACACGCTTAATGAAAGAATTGGACTATGGCAAAGGCTATCAATATGCCCATGATACGGAGTCTAAGCTGACGGATATGCAGTGCCTGCCGGACGCCCTGTTAGACAGAGAATACTATAATCCCACTGAGCAGGGATCAGAAGCGAGGTTTAAGACACAACTGGAACAAATCAAGGAATGGAAAAGAAAGCATATGAAATAAAATATCCCGGCTGAAAGCTGTACCTGAAAACCATTCTTGCTCCCTTGATTGGAACCATATCTAAAAAATATTCCATTAATATAGAAAGAATTTATAGGTGTATACCTTTACCGGGCCTGTATATAAAGTCGATCATGCCGGGGAAAAGAAATTTTCAAATATAAGTATTTAACCCAAAAATCACACAAAAGAATACATCCTTACTACTCAAACCTATAGTGGTGGATGAAAGACATCCGTGACATTGTTTTAATAACTATCGGGAGCGGTCGCATCTTGTATGAAGATGGCTCTGTAATCTATAACCGATTTATTATTTGCTGATGAAGCAATAAAAACAAAATAATGCCAAGGGCAAACCCATTGAAAGATGGGGGCGCAAAGCCGAAGGATCTAAGGTGTTCATTTACACTATGATAGCCTGGCTGCCAAAACCGCATAGAGCCTACCCTCTAAAGGGTGGGCGCTAACTATATTACATAGGTTTTGTCGGATCGTTTAGGGTATCGTGATGCCGGTTTTCGCCATGTTCTGTGGCGAAAGGGGCATGCAATGATACATCCTTTTCTCCCCACCATACAGAGGTGGAAATAAAGACAGCACTGCTCGTACATACCACCTTTTATTGATAAAATTTCATATTGAATTTCATAAAAAGTCAGTATTTTGCTTTAGGCAAAGTGCTGACTTTTTTTATTCGACAAGAAAATGTATATACCGACGTAGTTTTACTGGAATTTACATTATTTTACTCTGTTTCTGTGAATTAGCAGTAATTACGCACTGCCGCTCCCCACCCTCCAATCTGTTTTCGATTTTTAGCAAAACAGATTGGAGGAAAGGAATTTGAAAAATTATAAGGACAGCGACTATGCTCTGAACAAATTTAGCGAGGGTATTGTATATCGCTTTGCCGACCGGATCGTGGAAATAACATTGGAGGACTACCTTGCGGAGAATCCCAGCAAAACCGTAAAGGAATTTCTGGAGCTGAAAGCTCTGTCGGATGAAATCTATCATCAGCAAGTTATAGATGAAAATCGGACAAGCCGTTTAGATGTCAGTATTAACGGTCTGGAGGAAACAGAAGCGCTTGCTACGGTTCCCCTTGATGCGGAGCTGATACATAAAAGCGACAAGAGAAAAGCCATGGAAGTTGCAAAACGGCTCCTTGCCAGCGGAACTTTAACAGAAGTGCAGCAGAGGCGGTTTGTTCTGCATTTCTTTCAGGGACTGTCAATACGACAGATTGCGGTAAAAGAATCTGTACATCAGCGTGCAGTATGGGACAGTCTTCAATGGGCATCAAAAAAATTAAAAAAAATTTTTAATGAATGACTCGTCACCCCCCCAGTTTTTTGACATTGGGTGAAAGGAAAATTTCCAAGATTCCTTTCATCTGAACATTGAAAACTGAATACGGGTGTGATGGGTACGTTACCGGTAGAAAAAAAGCGACATATCGGGACACGCCAAGACGAGGGCAGTGCCCTCCGAGCGAGAATGTCTGCGGTTGTTACGCTCCGTGGTGGAGCGGATTGCGATGACCCCTACTGGTGATTATGATACTTCTGCTTTGAACGCATCACCGCATTGAGCAGCCCGGCAAGATGACCGGGAGAATGCATCACCCTCATTTGAGATAGAATGAGGGGCGGCTTTTATGGATTTCGTGTAACCGCACGGAACACTCATCACACCTTTGCTTTTAATACAACCAATCTATCGAAATCTATCGGAGCGATAGAAACCATGCGGTGGAACAGGTATTTCAGTCAACAGACTTTCAAAACCGTTCCTGCTTTCCGCCGCATTCTTGTGTCGCTCCTTTAGGCAAGCAAAGGAGGCTAAACTTATGAATGAACCTGTCTATATGGCAGATATACAAAATAGAATTTATGAAGCGGGACTGTTTCGGCCAGAAGAACATATTGTGCTTTCAGCCGAGAATTGTGTGCTTCTGGAATACTATACCGGCAAGACATACAGCTACCGAATGGTAGAACTTTCAACCTTAAAAGCAAAACGAATTTTTTCACGGCAGAAGCCTTTGACGGAAAGCGGCTATCAGAGAGCCTTTGACAAAATGCTTTCTCAAGCGGATGCCGTCCCCGAAAATGATAGACCCGATTTTAACATACGGGCAAAAAATCTTCTCCAGCACATTTTTGAAAATATCCTGCCCCGGCACGGAATGGACTGCCGGAAAAATCAAATTGACCTTGCCTTGGAAATGCTTCAGGCCCTGCAAGAAAACAAACTGGCGCTGTGTGAAGCAGAGGTAGGTACAGGAAAAACCCATGCCTACATATTAGCGGTGACAATACACAATCTGTTCAGCAAGCAAAAGCTCCCTACCGTGATCTCAACCTCGACCATTGCACTTCAAAAAGCGCTGACCGAGGAATATATCCCGCAGATTTCCGAAATTCTGCTGGAACATCGTATTATTAACAAACCTCTGTCTTTTGTGGTACGCAAGGGAAAAAGCCATTATGCCTGTGATAACAGGGTTAAGGGGTATCAGTCTTCGATCTCTCACAACGAGCGCATGGAGGATAAAGAACTGCTCCATATTCTAAATGGGCTTTTCATTGGCTCCCATCCCCTTGACTTGGACGGTTTGCCCCTTAGCGACTATGTTAAGGCTCGTATCTGTGTAGAGCGTTGCGACCGGAATTGCAGTCTGTATCCGGTTTGCCGTTACCGTAGCTTTATCCAAAAAGCACTTTCATTCGGTTATGATTTTCAAATCGCCAACCATAATCTTGTTTTGGCAGATGTCCTGAGTCGAAAAAATGGAAGAAACCGAATGTTCCCTCCAAGCGGCGTTATTATCTTTGATGAAGCCCATAAGCTCCTTGATGCCGCCCGTCAGATGTACGGTATGACACTTGAGAATGCGGAGCTGGAACGGTTGACCGCAAGCATCTATCATGCAATCGGGGGCAACAACTCTGACAAAGCGGAGATTGTTAGACTGTGCGAAGAAATACTGCTTCAAAATGAGCTGCTCTTTCAAGCCCTGAAAAAAGGAGCAGGCATAAGCTATGATAAAAACTGCTATGCCGTGGAAATCGACCTAAACAGCATATTGGCTCTGAAAGCACTGATGTCTGTATTGCGCAGATTATCGGTGCAGTTTTTTACAACATCCCGTGAAAAAAGAGAGCGTTATGACCGGCTTGTAACCCGTATGGAAAAATTGGAAGCAAAGCTCTCTATCCTGATGAATTATTCACAGTCTATTCTCTGGCTGGAACTAACCGGGGCAGTATCCTGCCAGGTTTGCACCCTACCCAAGCAGCTTGACTATTTACTGTTTGAGGATATATGGAGCGAAAATATGCCGTATATCCTGACCTCTGCTACGCTCTCTGTGAGGGGGGATTTCTCCCGATTCAAGAGGACAGGAGGCATTTCCATTGCGGAGCATCGCTGCATTTTTGAAACCAGCAAAGCTTCTCCCTTTAATTATCAGGAAAATGCTCTGCTGTATCTCCCACAGGATATACCATCCCCGAACACAGAGGACAGCGGCTATTTTCAATCGGTAGTAGAACATCTGGAAAAGCTGACCTGTGCCACCCACGGACATACTCTGATTCTCTTTACTTCTTACAGGATGATGGAGCAGGTCCATGTTGAACTAAGCAGACGGATTACGAAATTTCCGTTGTTTCGCATGGGCAAAGGCAGATTGGACGCCATAGGAGATTTTCGGAAAAGTGGTAACGGTATCCTTTGTGCTAGTGACAGCGCAGGCGAAGGAATTGACCTGGCTGGAGACATTTTGTCTTCCCTTATTGTGGTGCGTCTGCCGTTCCCGGCTCCCGATCCTGTATTGGAGTATGAAAAGACTTTGTACACGGATTTTTATGGCTATCTAAATGAGGTTATCGTACCGGGTATGCTTATCAAACTCCGCCAGTGGATTGGCAGGGGCATACGTCGTGAAAGTGATAGCTGCGTGTTCTCCATTCTGGACAGCCGCGCAGGACACCGCTACAAAAATGATATACTGGCAGCTTTGCCAGATATGCCGGTGACTGACCGGCTTTCGGACGTTAGCCATTTTATCCTGTCAAAGAAGGACAAATCATACTTTGAATAGGACAATCGGCAGTTTTCATATATTGATGTATGAGAGTTATTTGTATGAATGGGAGGTAAGACCATGAGAAACTCTAATTTCTCCCAAACTGATTTTGCTGCATTAAGACAGGTGGATGTTCGAACCGTTGACCCGGATATGCTGGTTGATATTAACGATACAAAGATCAACGTGAAGTTGCCCAAAGAGGAGCGGATACTTGATTTTATTCGGCAAATAAAAAATCCATATTGCTACAGATGTGGAAAAGTCGTAGTCAAAATCAGCTTTAGCGATACCGACGCCACGCTGGAGGATAGGATGGAAAGTTTATTGAGGATGATGTGAGATGGATAATTTATTTCGGGCGGCACCTGACCACATGGGTTCGGAGAAACTGCAATATTGTCTGGACGCATCCTGAGAAGGATGCTATAATTATAAACGGACTAATATTAGCGAACGCCCATTGATTAGGTCAGGTTTTGCTTCTTGACTTTTTCAATCGGGAGGTTTCGTTATGCCATTAAATAAAGAAACAACAATCTATAATGCTGTGGACTATTTGCGTGTATCTAAAGAAGATGGCGACAAAACAGAAAGTGACAGCATATCAAATCAAAGAGATTTAATAACCAATTATGTAAAGTCAATGCCCGAAATCCGTCTCTGTTCAGAAAGAATAGATGACGGGTTCAGTGGTGTTGACTTTAATCGTCCTGCCTTTAATCTGATGATGGAGGACGTAAAAGCCGGACGTATCAACTGTATCATTGTGAAAGACCTGTCCCGTTTCGGCAGGAACTACATAGAGGCAGGTCGGTATATTGAGCGGATTTTTCCGTTTTTAGGTGTGCGCTTCATTGCCATTAACGACGGCTACGACAGCGCAAAGGAAAGAACACAGTCAGATGAAATCATCATTCCTTTCAAGAACCTCGTAAATGATGCGTATTGCAGAGACATTTCCGTTAAAATCAGGAGCCAGCTTGATGTAAAACGAAAAAAGGGCGAGTTCATCGGCTCCTTTGCCGTATATGGTTACTTGAAATCAGAGGAAAACAAAAATCAACTGGTTATCGACCCCTATGCCGCAAAGATTGTACAGGATATTTTTGCATGGAAACTGGATGGTCTAAGCCAGCAAGGCATAGCCGACAGGCTGAATGAAATCAGTGAGCCGTCCCCTATGGAATACAAGCGATTATTGGGGCTTAATTTCGCCACAAGCTTTCAGGTAAACCCTAAAGCAAAATGGACTGCCGTGGCGATTGGACGCATTCTGAAAAACCCCATCTATGCGGGACATCTTGTACAGGGGAAGGAAAGCACTCCAAACTATAAGATCAAACAGCGGTTTATAAAGCCGGAGGAAAAATGGGTTCGTGTGGAAAATACTCATGAGCCGATTATCTTGCAGGAAGTGTTTGATACGGTAAACCGTGTGCTTGCACAGGATACCCGTATCGCACCAACCGAAGAAACTGTCTATCCGTTCTCTGGCTTGATTTTCTGCGCAGACTGCAAAAGCGGTATGGTACGAAAGACGGTACCTGCAGGCGGTAAAAAGTACGCCTATTATTATTGCTCCAAGAATAAGGCGGGAGATGGTTGCACCACACACTGCATCAGTGAAAAGGCATTAAAAAAGGCGGTCCTGCAAGCGCTTCAAAATCATATCGCTTCTATTCTTGACATTGAACGGATTCTCCGCTATATTGACACACTTCCCTTGAAGCAGGAGGAAATCAGAAAAATTGATACCCAATTGTTGATGAAGCAGGAGGAAATTCAAAAGTATAAAACCCTCAAGGTGTCGATATATGAGGACTTGAAAAGCGGTATAATCGACGCAGATGAGTACAGGGAATTCAAGAGCATCTATGGGAAAAAGTGTGAGGAAGCGGAGCAAGCTGCTGAACGACTTAGGCAGGATATGGCTTTGATTCTTGCGGGTAAAGGAGCAAACAGCCTCTGGATTGAAACCTTTAAAAAGAATCGAAACATCACCGAGCTGTCCCGAAAGGTCATTGTATCCCTAATCGAGTGGATTAATATCTATTCCGGTAGTCGGGTGGAAATCCGGTTCCGGTATCAATATGAATATGAAAGAGCTTTGCTCTTTGCCGGGAACGCCAAGGAGCTGATAGCCGCACCTTCTGAGGGGGTGGTGTAATATGGCGAGAACGAGCAGAAAAACCATAGCCACTCTTGTCCAGACCCCTCATGAACAGATTTGGAATACTTGTATTTACGGGCGGTTATCTTTTGAGGATGACCGAAAAAAGGAAAGCGATTCTATCGGCAATCAAATTGCCATGCTGGAACGCTATATTGCGGAAAGACCATACTTAAAGCTTACATCTGTTTTCAAGGACATCAATCAGACAGGCACGAACTTTGAGCGCCCCGGTTTTCATGAAATGATGGAAGCCGTAAAGAGCAGGAAAATCAACTGTATTGTGGTCAAAGACCTTTCCCGTTTCGGCAGAAACTATATCGAAACAGGAACCTATCTTGAAAAAATACTGCCTTTTTTCAACGTTCGCTTTATTTCTGTGAACGATGCTTACGACAGTCAGACCCCCAACAATCAGGATGAAGGGTTTGTTGTTCCTCTAAAAAACCTGATTCATGATGTGTATGCCAGAGATATATCGCAGAAGATAAAATCGGGGCTTGCCGTCAAGAGGAAAAAGGGAGAGTTTACAGGTGGTATCGCCGCTTACGGCTACCTGAAAGTGGATGGCGGCAAACTGATGATTGATGAGGAAACTGCGCCCGTTGTCCGAAACATTTTCAAATGGGCAAGGGACGGCATGGGAGATATGCGCATCTCGCAGAGGTTGAATGAATTGGGGGTTTCCTCACCAAGCCAGTATCGCTATACAAAAGGAATTATAAAAAGTGAACGTTATGCCAATATGCGATATTGGTATAAAAGCGCTGTCCGCAGGATTTTAGTCAACCCGGTTTATCTTGGACACATGGTTCAGGGCAAAACCAAATCTGACCTATGGGGCAATGGTGGCTCTGTGAATATGCCACAGGAGCAGTGGGTGGAAATAAAGCACACCCATGAACCGCTGGTTGATGAAGAAACCTTTCTGGCAGTGCGGCAAATGAAACAGGAACGGGAATCCATTGTGGAGAATATAAGGACACCGCAAGAGTCAGGCAGTCTGCGGGGGCTGGTTTTCTGTGGTGACTGCAAGCGGAGTATGAAACGCCGCAGAATGTCAAAGGCAAACGGTACAGCACTCTATTACTTTACCTGTGCTACCTATGAAGATATTTCCAGAAACGATTGTACCAAAAAACGGATAGATGAACCGGAGCTGTTAAACATTCTCTATACGGCTATCCGTAAGCAGATTGACCTTGCCATTGACACAGAGCGGTTGGTATCGAAACTGAATGGGTCGAAAAACTTCAGTCAACGTCAAAATACGCTTACAACAGAGATAACTGAAACGGAAAAGAAGCTGTCCAGACTGTCCATGCTTAGAAGCTCCTTATATGAGGACTATCAGGAAAAGCTTCTTGACGAAGCGGAATATCTTTTTACAAAAGTCAAGTATGAGGAAGATGCAGGAGTTTTACGGAGCCGCCTTGATGAGCTGTCTCTGCAAAAGTACAGGCTGGATACTACGTTGACACCCCAAAATCCATGGCTCACGGCTTTGAAGAAATGGCGGAAGAACAAAACGATAACGAGAGAAATGGTTGCCGAATTGATAGAACGGGTGGAAATTTTCAGCGATAAAACCGTATCCATCTGCTTTCGGTACAAGGATGAATTTGAAAGTTTGTTCCGCTATATCGAGGCGGGTGGAGAGGCAGGGATTGTATGAGCAAACAACTCCTTGCCCGTTATATCCGTTTGTCCCAAGAAGATGAAAACGAAGGCGAAAGCAACAGCATTACAAACCAAAGAGAGCTTCTGAATGCTTTTATTGAAAACTCTCCCGACCTCTCACAGTATGAAGTAGTTGAGTTTTGTGACGACGGTTACAGCGGTACAAATTTTGACCGTCCGGGGGTAAAAGCCCTGCTGGAAGCAGTGCGTGCAGGAAGCATAAGCTGTATCATTGTGAAAGACCTTTCCCGCTTCGGCAGGAACTATATTGATATTGGAGATTATCTGGAACAGATATTTCCCTTTTTGGGAGTCCGGTTTATTTCGGTAAACGACCGCTTTGATAGCAATGATTTTGACGGTACGACCGGCGGGCTTGATATTGGTTTTCGCAATCTGATTTATGCCCTGTACAGCAAAGACCTGTCTCAAAAGGTGCGGAGCGCAAAGAAAACCCGTATGGAAAAGGGTGAGTTTATCGGCAGTCATTCCCCTTACGGTTATGCGAAATCATCGGAAAACCGCAAAAAACTGGTGATTGACGAAACATCCGCCGCCATTGTCCGACGTATCTTTGCCATGGCGGACGAGGGCAAAAACGCAGTCCGGATTGCAGCAGTCTTAAATTCGGAGAATATCCCGACGCCGTATGCCTATAAGCGTCTTATGGGCTGCGACCGTAAATACAACGTGGTCGGGGATAGAAACTATTGGCATAATACGACCGTCCTGACAATAATCCGTGACGAACGCTACACGGGGAAAATGGTAAACGGGAAAAACCGTACTTCTGTTGTTGGGAGCAAGCATGGGAAACGGGTTCCTAAAAGTGAATGGATTATCGTCCCGAATACCCATGAGGCTATTGTTTCAGAAGAACTATTTGCTTCGGTGCAGGATCGTTTTTCTGCCCCTCAAAGGATAAAAACACACACCGAGGTCAGACCCCTGATGGGCAAAGTCAAATGCGGTGTTTGTAAACACGCTATGAGAAGAAGCAACAGCATTCCGGCGAAGGCATATTATTATTGCGACAGCCATCAGTATGTAGCTGACAGCAACTGTTCGAAGGACAGAATTTCCGAAAGCGGTCTGACACAGACCGTCTTATCCGTGATACATACACAGATGGAAGTAATGCTTGATATGGAACAGCTTTTTGACAAAGTGAAAAAGCAAAGCCATAACGACATAACCGATATTACAGAGCAGATTAAGCAGCTTCAAGCTAACCTCTCCAAACTGGGAGCATCCAAAATTAAAGCATACGAAAAATATAAGGATGGTACTATGGACAGGGAGAGATATACAAACTTAAAGGCTGATGTTAGCAAGCAGATTGCGGAAACAGATGCCCGAATAACGGAACTCGAAGTTACACTGCAAAGCAACTATCAGGAAAACGGGAAGCCGTATTCCATAATTGAGAGTTTCAAGCGATATGAGGGATTTACGGAGCTTTCAAAAGAGATGGTCGATGAACTAATTGACAGCATCTATATCTATGGAAGGGAAGCAATAGAGATTGTATGGAACCAGATGGATGAGTATATGAGGCTCGTCCAGTATGTTGAAAGAGGAGGATTCAAAAGTGAAAGCAAGTGATAAAAATGTCTGGATATACTGTAGGGTTGCTAATAATGAAAATAACATATTAGAGGTGCAGCGTGGCAAACTTATTCTTTTTGCCAATAAACATGGATTCAATGTTGTGGGAAATTCACAGGATATTGGAAGCGGTCTGGACTATTCACGAAAGGGCTTATCTGAAACTAAGCAGGCCATTTCTGAAAAAAAAGCAGGTGTTGTTTTGGTTCAAGATTTAAGCCGCATCGGGCGGCATAAATTTAAAAATATTACTTACTCAACTTTCCCAGCAAATATTTCCGAATAAAGCCTGAATAAAAGAGGCTTGAGACAACATCCATTTGTTTACTTTACTTTTAATGAATGATGTGATATCAGCTGATAACGCCCCTATGTGTTCCACAAACAAAGCCATCAGGCTTTGAAGTGCATTCGTTAAATCCATGTCCTGGATATCTTCACAGAACATGAAAAATAATTCGCCATACGTTTTCTGGTCGTTTCGGTTCCGGCGAATCCATTCCAGAATGATATATCTTGTGAATACAATGGTTGTATGGCTTACCATTGCACCGTAATTATGGCTCTGAAATTCGGTACCTAACTTCAGGAAAGATTTCGATGATTTAAAGAAACATTCTATCGACCATCTATTTCCATAAATACGTACGATCTCTGCATCTTTCAGTGAAATATCTGTGCTTAAGATATACAAACATTCACTTTTTTTATTGCGGTTTCGTACAAAAACAATCTTAACTGGGATTCCTGTTTTGGTGGCTACCACCAGTGAACCAAAGATATTTCTGGCACCTTCAAAACTTACAAACCTCTTAAGTTCTGGAAGCTTATATTGTTTACCATTATAGGTATAGCGTTGTTTCAACTGCTTGACCATACCAATGGCATGGATGCCTGTTTCAAGGATCTCCTTGATCATTGGTTCCGTAGTAAACCAGGTGTCCATAAGGACATAATCAGCTTTTATGCCAGCATTCTGAGCATTCTTTATCAAAAGAATGGCAGCATCTGTTTTATGGAACATACTTTCTTTGCGAAATTTATATCCATTTGTACGATGATCAATCTTATCAGAAACTTCGTTATAACGATTACTTTTCGTAGCAGAAGAAAGCAGGTTGAATCCGGTTGGAATAAAGCTGTATCCATCAGACCAACCAAGTGTAAGAAGAGTAAAACCTTTCTGACATTTATGCTCAACATGGTCAAAGACACGTGCAAGTAGCTCAACCATTTTACTGTGATTACGCTTAATAACGGAATCATCCAGAATCAGAACTTTTACTCTCTCTGGTCGAGTAAGTGAATCAAATGCGGCTGTAACTTTAACGGCAAGGAGCATAAGAAACTTGCTCCAATTGTAGGAAGTTTCATTGAGAAAACGATAATACGTATTCTTTGAAACAGCCTGATCTTTATGTTTAGAATTTAGGAAACGAAAAAGATTCTTTCCCTGAAATGCTAACAGAAGTAAAAATTGAAATACCTCATATGCAGAAATACCACATGATTTTGTAATATTGGATTTTCGCAACAGTTTTCCGATTTTAAGTTGATTTAATGCATCAGAAAATTGATTTTGAGGATTTTCATTTTTGTCATTTTGGTATATCATAAGTTTAGCACCTTTCTTTGTATCTTAATGTTTGTGGTGAACTTATTATACCAAAGATGTGGTGCTATTTTTATGTCAAGGCACCGATTTATTATGTTTTTTTGCTTGAGGAATCAAACATTTTCACCAGCTTTGCTGGTGGGAAAGTTGAGTTACTTATATTAAGGAAATAAATGCACTGGACGCAGAGCTTCTTTCAGCGGAAAGAGGCGTAATTACCTCAGTTTTTTAAAAATGAGTCATGTCAAGGCGTGGAGTTGAATATGGCATCGGGCAAATAAGAAGAGGCTACCCCATTTTTAAGGGTAGCCTCTTCTTATTTATATATAGCGCCTGTTACAGCAGTACTTTGGAAATGTATCCAAAGAGCGTTTGCGACGTTTATGTCCCTATAAAAAAGGAACTTTACAAATTGCTTGTTTTGTAAAGAATTAATACAAATTGTTTGTAATGTTAAAAATCTTTGCAAAATTAAAACATTGTAAATTCCTTTTTGCTTTCATAGATATTATGATGCCTATATGGGACAACTATTTTTTCATCAAGAGTTTGATCTTATATAAAGATGTACTGGTGACCTGTATAGGTTCGGTGTCATTGGGTTTTATGGGTAGTATTAAGCACTTTTGGGAAAACGATATCCAATACATAAGCTACTTTGCCGCATTTGAACTGGCTCCCTATAAAATACGCATTAATTCAGTATTGCCGGGCACAGTAAATACTCCGTTTTTTAAGGGAACAGGCTTAATTTTGGACGAAAGTTCCTACACATGCGGAGCTTTCCAAAGAATAGATGGGGCAAATTATAAAGTTATTTTCCGGGGTAGAATTTTATGTGATGCTCGGCTCAATGATATTTCCATAGGTAGAGCTAAGGAAAGACGACAGAAAATCAGACAGCGTCAAGTATCCTATCACTATAACTTCCTTAGCCGGTGGTTTCATTCCTGCTTTAATCCAGTCAATTGATACGCCGGCAATCATATGGGCGAGCATGTTGGTGATAAATGTGTTGCTATAAGGGTTCTCAAATAATTTGGAGTGTTTATCGGGAAAACGCTTGCGATAATTCTCTAAAAAAGTAGCACAATCACAGCGGTTTACTTCAAGCAAATATTCGTAGAGATTGTTCTGACAGTTAGAAGTAAAAGCGTTGACATAGAAAGCTTTGTTTTTCTCCAAAGTAGTAAACCAATGAAATGCTTCCGGATATAAGTCATTCGGCCATGCATGTTCAAGAGGTTCCATAACCTCCTTCTGGAAAATCCAGCAGACTAATTCTTGCTTATCATGAAAATGATAGTAAAAAGAATTTCGGCTAAGATCACAATTGTCAACGATATCTTGAACAGATATATCGTCCAATGGCATGGTTTGAGCCAAGTATTTAATGGACTGGGCGAAATGAAGTTTGGCGAATGGCGGTTTTGTTTTTCTTTTCATAGCCAAAGTAAATTCCTCCCATCTTCCTTGTTTTTTACAAGTGAAAAAACATAATTGATTACTTAGAATATTCCAAAAGATTGCATATGCAATCTCATAATTATAATATTTCAACAGGCAAAAGTAAAGTGTAATATGATAAAAAATTGTCAAACAATCCGGAATCATAGTTATCACTGATATAATTGCCTATAAACATCTGATTGTTTTTAGTGAAAATGACAGATGAAAACAACATACGTCAAGTCAAAATTTAACTTCCTTAGGGATTGCTTGAATCAAATTATAGTTTATGGATGGAGGCTAATATGAAAAGCAAATACGCTAAATTATTTGAACGTGGCACTATCGGCAAGATGAGACTGAAAAATCGTCTTATTATGGCACCAATGGGGACGTTTACCGAAGACCCTGACGGGTTCTTGGCGGACAGAACCATTAAATACTATGAAGCCCGTGCCAGAGGCGGTGCCAGCATGATTATTACTGAAGCACAGTTTGTCACAAACAAAACCGATCCTTATGCGAGTTATATTACTACTGCTGATACTGACTTGCAGCTAAAAGGATGGAGTTCCCTTTCCGAAGCGGTTCACGCCCATGGTGCCAAGCTGTGTATCCAACTCAGCCCCGGTTTGGGGAGAAATGCGTTCATTTTTGACGAAGACGGCGGTGACATGGTTTCCGCATCGGAAAACCCTGCGCATTATAATCCAAATAAGATTTGTCGGCCTATGAGAGTTGATGAAATTAAATACATCGTTGAAGCTTTTGGCCGCGCTGCACGCCGCTGCGTGACAGCGGAAGTGGATGCTATTGAAATACACGCTCATTTCGGGTATATTTTTGACCAGTTTATGACTCCATTATGGAATAGACGTACCGACGAGTATGGTGGCAGCTTTGAAAACCGCATGAGATTCATAACTGAGTGCTACAATGCAATCCGCAATGTAACAGGGCCAAACTTTCCGATTATAGTCCGAATAGCCACAGAGCACAGAATAGAAGGTGGCAGAACTCTGGAAGAAGGTATTGAAATAATAAAATATCTGGAAGGCTTGGGGGTTGATGCATTTGATCTTGATCTTGGATGTTACGATCATAGGCTGTGGCTTTCACCAACCTTCTATAATGGTCCTTCGTGCATGGCTGAAGCAGTGTCGGCAGTTAAAAAGCACATTAAAGTACCAATTTTAAATTCTGGTAACCATACCATTGATTCTGCGGTGGAGGTTATGGATAAGGGATATGTTGATTTTATCATGATGGGTCGTCCTCTGATTGCAGACCCAGATCTGCCCTACAAGTTGTTCCAGGGAAGACCGGAGGATGTACGTCCTTGCCTGTTTTGTAATGAATGTTCCAGTCGGTTGTTCCAAAACCGCATCCTTGGCTGTGCTGTCAATCCTCAAGCGGCTGCCGAGGAGAAGTATCCGCTTGATAAGTGTGATGCATCCAGAAAGGTTGCTGTTATTGGCGGCGGGGCGGCCGGGCTGGAGGCTGCTAGGGTAGCAGCAGTCCGCGGACATGAAGTAGTGCTTTACGAAAAAAGTGGCGAGCTTGGCGGACAGTTGATCCCCGCTTCATATCCCTCTTTTAAAGCACGTCTGCGTCAATTGGTCGAATACGAAAAAGTCCAGTTGCAGAAATTAGGTGTCAAGGTTTGTCTTGATGCCGAAATTAATGAGGACTCGCCAGAATTGAAGAATGTTGATAACATCATTATTGCTTTGGGAGCAAAGCCGCTTATTCCTCCAATTCAGGGTATTAATGGGCCAAATGTTATTGAGGTGCAAGAGGCTCATAGGAATCCTGCACTGGTTAAGGGGGATACCATTCTCGTCGCCGGAGGTGGAATGGCCGGTTGTGACGCTGCTTTGGAACTAGCAATGGAAGGCAAATCGGTAACTATTGTCGAAATGCTGGACAGCATTGCGCCGGAGGTATGGAATCCTGACAATCGTACTCCGCTACTATATAATCTGGAAAAATACAATGTTAAAGAGTTGACAGGTCATAAAATACTTGAATTCACTGATAAGGGAGCTTTGGTTGCTACGCCTTCGGGGGAACAGATCGAGCTTGTTGCAGATACTGTAATAGCAGCATTTGGAACGCGGTCCGAGCGCGAGTTAACTGATCGAATCGGTGACAAGTACACCACGGCTACAGTGGCCGTTGGTGACGGCGATAAAATCGGCAAAATTATAGGCGCAGTGCGTGGTGGTTTTTTTGCTGGATGGGCAGTCCGGTAACAAACTAAAATATTTGTTATGTTATAAACGACAAAGCAAAGAGGCTTCGACATTTTCGAGGCCTCTGATTTTTTTTGACTGAGGAAACACTATCTAAATGTGGCTGGATTATAATTTTTATTTTAGACTTAAATCAAAAAAGAATGAAAAGATTTTTTAGTCCTGTCTTGACACCAGCAGGTCCAACCGGTCCGACAGGAGATACAGGTCCAACAGGCCCGACGGGAGCTACCGGTCCAACTGGCCCAACCGGCCCGACAGGTGCTACCGGTCCGACAGGAGATACGGGTCCAACCGGCCCGACGGGAGACACCGGTCCAACAGGAGATACTGGCCCGACAGGTCCAACTGGCCCAACGGGAGACACCGGTCCAACCGGTCCGACAGGAGATACAGGTCCAACCGGCCCGACCGGAGATACAGGTCCAACTGGCCCGACCGGAGATACAGGTCCAACTGGCCCAACCGGCCCGACCGGAGACACCGGTCCAACTGGCCCAACGGGAGGCACCGGCCCAACCGGCCCAACGGGAGATACGGGTCCAACCGGCCCGACAGGAGATACAGGTCCAACTGGCCCGACCGGAGATACAGGTCCAACTGGCCCAACCG
>CAURBW010000017.1:0-110123 GCA_963523075.1 uncultured Clostridium sp. | reverse complement strand
TGGTCAGCTCAATCACCATGACAGAGTCGATTCCGTACTTTTCAAAAGGCTCGCTTGCGCTTATTCTTTCAAATGGAATATTAAAATTATTTGCAATCAAACGTTTCAGAAAGGTACTTGTCTGTTCGTATAACCTTTTTGACCCGATTTTCGTTATTTCTTTTTCTTCACTGTTACTTATGAGCATATGATAAAGGTGGGTGGAAAGTTTATAAATTGTATTATGTTCCTCGTATAATGGTATTAGCACTTCAATCCCATAGGTTCGATTTATAAACTCTGATAATCTCTGAAAAGTAAATGTATCAAAACCGCATTCTTTAAAATCTGTATCAACATCAATGTCATCCTTACTCACCTGAAGCAACTCGGTTATTATAAGCATAAAAGAATCTTGTATTTCCGCTAACCTTATTTCCTTTGATGTTTTTTGCATAACTTTTTTCTTATGGTTCATAAGAAATTTTTCCTCCAGGATTCTGCGTATTCCTTGAGTTACAATCACCTGACTTTTCTTCTCTGCCACACTTAGATAAAAGTTTGTAATACCATTTCTTTCTGATATCGGAACAAGTCCAAGCATCTGTCTCATCATTTTTCTTATTTCATGGTTTACCTGCATTCCTCCGCATTCCCACAATGCCCAGTTAATTGATATTGTTTTCCCTCTTCGTTCTCCCTTTTCAACTAACTCGTTTCGATAATCCGCATAGTGATCCATAAACGCATTTGCCATAGCATAATCTGCCTGCCCCAGATTTCCAAATATTCCGGCTACGGACGAAAACAGAACAAAAAAATCAATGTTCATATCACCGACTGCTTCATCCAGATTGACTGTTCCATTGACTTTTGGCCACAGCACTTCCCGAATGTCTTCCTTGCTTTTCTCAAGTATATAACAATCCCTTAGGATACCCGCGCTATGAATGATTCCGTTCAGCTCCTGATATTTCTCTTTAATATCCTGTATCAAAGCCTCCGTTTCAGCCTTCTCCCCTATATCCGCCTGCCTGTATTCTGCCTGTACTCCCAACTCTTCCAATTCACAAAGCTTTCTGGAAATCGTTTCAGTCTTTTTGGAACGTCCTGTCAAAATAACGCTGGCATGCTTTGCCTTTCCTGCCAGATCTCCGGCAAATATCAAACCAAGACCACCCATTCCCCCGGTAATCAGATATACTCCGCCATCCTTCCATGGAACAGCAGGCATTTGGTTCTCATTCTGATTTTCTTTAAAATCAACTTCTTTCCAGCCCTTTATAAAGCTTTTGCCATTTTGATATTTTATGTAACTTTGATCTGTGTTTTGACTCCCGGATTTCAGAATCTCTTCGATCGTGTCATCGTCCTCCCAATTTTCCAGTTCTATCATCTGCCCAAGAAAATTTGGATTCTCAAGATGTGCCGTATTGAGCAATCCAAGAAGGCCGGAAAATCCACTCCTTTTTTCGCTGATAACTTGTATCAGCACTTGCTCTTTTGGCTTGCTCTTTAAAATATCCTGAACAATTTGAAACACCTGTGCGGCATACTCCTGAAACCTTTCTGCCATATCTCCTGCATAGGAAAGTAAAAAAATCTGCTCAATTCCTGCCTGCCCATTCCACATTTCTTTTTTGCTTCTCCCGCAGTATATGATAATATGTTTCCCATACTGCTTCTCTCCAACACTGCTTTCCGGCAGGCATTCTTCCAGGTAAGGCTCTAAAAGGAATACTTCTTCCCTTTCCTCTTTTTCCAGCATACGAAAGGTAATTTTTTTCATAAGAACACAGCATCTTCCCCACTCATCATATAATGTGACATCGACCTTTTTTACGCTTTCCTGCTGCCCGCCTTTCGTGTAACATATCTCTGCCCACATAACTTTACTACAGCCATTTATCACGAAAAGCTCCTCCAGCGAAAAAGGCAAAACAGGACCATACAAAGAGTTTCTTTCCTTTCCTGCTATTAAGCCTACCGATGCCTGCAGCGCAGCATCCAGAAGACTCGGATGCAGAACATATTCTTTCAACGTATCTGCAATACAATCGGGCAGTCTAAGCTTTGCAAGAATTCCTCCTTCTCCGCGATAAATCTTCTCGATTCCCCGATGTGCAGGACCATAAGCAAGTCCCATTTCAAAAAACTGCTGATAACACTCCTCTGCTGTTAAGAATTCCTCCGGATATGATTTCTGTAATTCTAATAAATCAACATTCTCCACCTGAAAATGCCCGCAAACCTTCACAAGCCCCTGATTATGGAGAACACTTCCCATCTTTTCATTATCCAAAGACTTCCGTTTACTCGATACTTCGTAGCGAATACTTCCGTCTTCCTCAGGTAAAAGTACAATCTGAACGCAAGCAGCCTGCTCCTTCGCAATTAGCGGAGCACTCCAAAGAACATTTTGTATGTTTAATATCCTGCTTTTTGCATCTGTCTCTAATCCCAGTGAATTCCAGACTGCTGCACACGCCATTTCTAAATAAACAACTCCAGGTAACACGCTGTTGCCCCTTACCTTGTGGTCAGAAAAGAAAAACTCACTGCCGGTAAATATGGATTCAAACTTTTGCTGGGCCAAATTTGAAGTATTTGTCTGCAGCAATGGATGAAGAAACCTTGCTTTTTCGTTTTCAAAAGGAACCTCTTCTTGGGAAATCCAATACTTTTCTCCTGCAAATGGATAAGTCGGCAGCGAAATTTTCGAATATTCTTCTCGGGTAAAAAGCTTGTCAAATGCAGCATCATATCCTTGAACAAATAATTTTGCTAATGAGATTAGTAATTCCTTCTTATCTGCCTCATTATCAACTTTTTCTAATCTTCGAAGCACCTGTTCCTCTGTGTCTTCTGCGTCTCTTTGAGCGGTCTCATCTGCCCTGTGATTACTTGAACTATACAAATCAGGGCAATTTTCTCCCATAAGCCACGCTTCCAGCTTCTTGGAAAATTCTTTTTGATCTGCTACTATGCAGGCCAGTCTATAACTCAAATGTTTTCGCCCTGTCAGTAAAGTATAACTCATATTCCCACAATCAATTTCGGGATTCTCTATACAGAACTCAGCATATTGCTGCGCCTGCATTTGCAATTGCTCTAACGTTTCTGCCGATAAAACAACCAGACAGGAGGTGTTTTTCTGATGCCTGCATTCTATATCGTCCATTTCTTCAACTACCATGTGCGCATTGGTCCCACTAAAGCCAAATGCACTTATGGCGGCACAGCGTTTTGCTCCATTTTCTACAACCCAGTCTTTTTGCTTTGTATTAACATAAAAAGGACTATCCAAAAACGAAATCTGTTCATTCCCTTTTATAAAATGAAGTGACGGCGGAATCTGTTTATGCTGCAAGGATAAAAGAACCTTAAATAAACCTGCCATGCCAGAGGCAGCGGCAGCGTGCCCAATATTTGTTTTGATTGAACCTATGGCACAAAATTCCTTTTGCTCCGTATATCTTCGAAAAGCGCGGGTCAACGCCTGAAATTCGATAGGATCTCCTAATTTTGTCCCTGTCCCATGTGCTTCCACCATTTGGATATTCCTGGGATTAATGCGAAATTTTTCATAAACATCACATTCCAGCTGCTCTTGCGACAGTGAGCTGGGGGCTGTAATTCCATTTGTGTTTCCGTCTTGATTGATTCCGATTCCCTTTATAATGCCATAAATAGAATCTCTGTCCTGAATTGCATCCTGCAATCGCTTTAATACTACAACGCCGGCCCCCTCTCCCGGTATAAACCCATCCGCACGCTCGTCAAACGTATAGCAATGGCCTGTTTTAGATAACATTCCTGCTTTGTCTGCCGCCATATAAAAACTTGGTGTGGACTGAATAAATACTCCACCAGCCAGCGCCATATCTATCTCTTTCTCCTGCAGACTCTGACATGCAAGATAAATTGCGACCAATGAACTGGAACAAGCCGTATCAATTGCAATTGCGGGTCCTTTTAAATTCAGCAGATACGAAATTCTTGCCGGTATAATGGAACTTGCATTTCCCCAAAAGGCTTGTGCTTTAAATGTTTTTCCAAGAAATTCACGATAATTCATTTCGTTAAATCCAACATAAACACCACATTTTGTTCCCTGTACAGATTTTCCTGCGCATCCCGCATCTTCTAATGCTTTCCAGGATTCTTCCAGAAAAATTCTTTGCTGTGGGTCCATATACGTCGCTTCTACACCCGAAATATGAAAAAAGAAAGGATCGAATTGTTCAATATCATCTGACAAACCTCCCCAATTACAAAAACTGGTATCTGGGGGATAATAGTCCGATAAATTCCATCTTTTCACTTCTTTTGTTAAATCCATTCCCTTCGATAAATATTCCCATAGCTGTTCCTTATTTTTGGCATTAGCAAATCTGCCGCTCATTCCTATGATTGCAATCAGTTCCTCCTTCCCGCCTGTATTTATCCGGGAATCCTGCTTCTCCCTCCTGTCACCTGTCATAACAGTTTCATAACAATCCATTATATGGGCAGTCAATGAATGAACGGAATTATAGTCAAACAAATCTACGGTATGCAAATTTATCATCAACACCTGATTCAACTGATTGACAAAGCTTCCGGAAGTTATGGAATCCAAACCATAATCCGAAAAAGAAGCGTTTTTGTTTATTTTCTCTTTCTCTAATTTAAGCAAACGTGCCAGAATTTCAAGAAGTACCTTTTCCACATACCCATTTTTAAGAGTAGACCCCGTTTCTATCCTGTCATTTGAGAGCGTCTTCCTATGCTCGTTATTGGAATTGCTGCTCGACTCCTCCTCCGCTTTCTTTGCTAAATCCTTACCTTCTATTATGCTTTCATAGACGACACCATTGCTTTTCGCAGCAATGACTGTCTGCACGGTATTAAAATGTCCGGATTCAAATTCAATATTTAAAAACCCAGCTTTTTTGAGCTCTTTTTCCCATGACTGCACATTCAATCCGGGACAGCCCGGAAGACGCAGTTTTTCATCTTCATACAGCCACCAGCCTTCCAGCAATCCAAAGGTCATATGATTAAAAAGCATATTTTGGCATAATTCATTTATCAGCAGCAAACCACCTTTTTTTAATAAACCTTTTGCATTCCGTATGGTCCTTCGAATATTTTTTGTTGCATGGAGCACATTCGCTGCCAATACAATATCATAAGAGCCCTTTTCAACTCCCTGTTCGGTCAAAGGTCTTTCTATATCAAGCACATTATAAGTCAAGTAGGGAACCTTTTTACCATATTCCTCCTCTGCATATCTTAGAAATGCCTTTGAAAGATCCGTATAGCAGTATATTTCTACGTTTTTTTCATATTCTGTCAGGCTTTCAAAAACTCTCTTACTGGTTCCGCCAGTTCCTGCACCGATTTCAAGGATTCGGATACGTGTTCCTTTGCTTTCCTTTAATCGTTCCCTGAAATAATCAACCAGCTTATCGGCTGCTTTTTCATTAAAATAATCCGCTATGGGATTGTTTTTATATACACCCTCTACCAGCTTCATAGAAGAATCCGGAAAAATAATGTCCGTTGCCAGCCGCTTTCCTGTAAGTACGTCAGATAATGCTTTAAATGCTGCGTCGGACAGAGCAATCCATGCCATCATCATCTCGTCCTGGTCCCACTCTTCTTTTTTTTCCAGCCACTTATTCCTTATTTCTGCCCCATTTATATCATTTCTTTTTAAGACAGAATAGACATTCCCATCATATTGAAGATAGGCTTGTTCTGTCAAAACTCTCAGACTTTCCTCCAGCCATCTTTTGTAAATTTGTTGTATCTTGCATCGGCTGATTGCTTCAGTCAGGGTAAACCGTTCATTCAAAAACATACCCATATCCTTCAGATGAACCCATAAAAATTCCGTAAGCAGTTGATTGAACTCTTCCAGATTTCTAATTGTCTTTTCTTCCATATATCCCATATCACGTTTCATCATACACCTCCTCTGGTTCTCATTGGTATATCTCTATCATGTCCTGGCGGCTTATGCCAAAGTCTTCTCCGCTTCCATTGATACGTATCAATCCCAGTTGATCTAGTTCTCCTGAAATAAGAGATTCTAAAGCCTCCATCGCTTCCTCTGGCTTTAGAGAACCAATTCCATGTTTGCTCATGATTTCCCGGTATTCTTTTGTAGCCACTGTTCCGATGTTACCCCAATACCCCCAGTTAATAATTTTGACTTTTTCTTTTTGCTGCATTGCCAGGCTTTGAGCATATGCATCCTCAAAGGTGCATCCGGCTGCATAATTACTCTGCCCTGCTGGTTTTACAAAAGAATTAAAAGAAGAGAAGAACAGAATAAAATCCAATTCTTCTCCCAAAAATACCTGTGCCATTCTTACGCATATATCTGACTTGGCCCGAAGAGTTCTTCGAAATCTTTCTTCTTCCATATTCATCAGACTTTTATCCGACAACACAATCGCTGAATGTATCACGCCATTTACTTTATTAAACTTGCCTTTCATTATTCTATAAGCTTTTGTCAATTCAGCCTCATCCGTTGCATCTGCCTGGATGTAGAAAGGGGCTTTCCCATATCTTGATAACTGTCTTATTTTCAAGCGTATGCTCTCACTCTCCACGCTGCGTCCAATCCATACCATCTGTGCATTGTAATTTTGAATCAGATATTTGCTGACTACTTCCCCGATTCCTCCTGCACCGCCTATTACCACATAAACGCCGTCTTTTTGAAATGATTCTTTTTTCTTCTTGTTTTGGAATTGTACTTTCACTAATTTCTGGCGATACCACTCCGATTCCCGTTTTACCAGCACATCCCCTGCCGGATCGGTCGGCAATCCCATAATCTCTTCTATTGTATAATCTCGCTCCTCAAAATCCAGCATTCTGATTTTCCAGTTTGGATACTCCTTCGCCATGGAACCAATCAGACCATGAACACCCGCATCAACAGGATTAACGAAATCATCTTTATCAATTGGCTGCGTCCGAAATGTGAGAATGCTAACGGTCAGTTCACTCTCCCCATAACCAAGTTTTATCAATGCCTTTACAACTCGAAACAAGGACATCACTCCAGATTCCTGCCCTTCGATCATCTCCTCGTCCGTCAACTCATTTCCTGCGGATTCAGAAGCTGCCCAAATAATATGTTCAAACTTTCCCAGCACTCCTATTTTTACAGCGATTTCTTCTATCGGCTCACTGCCGGAAATATTCAAATTCTGGATAGGTATCTTTCCATTTTTTAATTCATTTCTCTTATTCTCTGTCTTTCCTACAACCAGTATTTTTTGATTTTCAAATACCATAGAAGTGTTTTGCTCCAGTTGTATGACATCCCAAACCGGAGTGACGAGATACGCGTTGTCTTTTACCAGATCGTTAGCAGCAGCCTCTTCTACCGGAATCCAATATTGAGTACATTCAAATGGATACGTGGGTAAACTGATTTTATTTATACTACGATTCGCATATATTTTTTTCCAGTTGATATGATAACCTTTTACCCATCCTTCCGCCAACTTATGAAGTTCTTTTTCGTTTATCCACTTATCAGCCTTGTATTCCCCTCTTCGCTCCGTTAAAGGCAAAGCTTCGACTGTGCCATCCTCTGTTGCTCCCTGATAACATTGATTTATTTTTTCTGCCCCCTTCAGAAATAAATCCATTTTTTCTTCTAATTCCTGGGTTTCAGATACAACAAAGGCAACTCGATACTCCATCTCTACCCGGCCTGTCTGCAATGTATACGCCAATTCCAAAAGACTGATCGATTCTTCACGGAAAGCTGTTTCCTTTTGCTTTATGTACTGTAATAGACTCGTTACATAAACCATAAGTATTTCCCGGCTTTTCGCCGAAATTGGTACAATTACCGTTTCTAATGCTTCCCGGTCATCAAAAAACTCCTTTCCCCTGGACCTTGCTGGTATATATTCCTCCACAATCACATGTGCATTACTCCCGTTGGCTCCAAAAGCACTGAGTCCGGCCCTTCTTGGATAGACTGTGAGTATTCCATCTTGCTCTAATTTCATCTGCTCCCATTTTTTATATGTACGAGATACATAAAAGGGCGTATCAAGAAACGGAATATACGGATTTAGCTGTTCGGAATGCAAAGAAGGGAAAATCTCCTGAAACTTTAGTTGTAACAGAACTTTCATCAATCCTGAGATTCCTGCCGCTGCCTCTAAATGTCCTATATTGGATTTTACGGAGCCAATGGCGCAAAATTGTCTGTCGGTTGTCCACTTTTCAAATGCTGATTTTAACCCCTGTATTTCAATGGGATCTCCCAATGCTGTTCCAGTTCCATGTGCTTCTACATAACCAATTGTTCGTGCATCAATGCCGGCCTTTGCAATCGCCGCCGCAATCACCTTACTTTGTGCCTCCGGGTCAGGCACGGTCGCACCTGAAGTTTTTCCGACATGATTGATTGCAGAGCCTTTAATAATTCCGTAAATAGGATAGCCTCCCTTTACCGCCCGTGATAAGGTCGTTAATAAAACCGCTCCGACCCCTTCTCCTGGAACATACCCGTCTCCTCCTTCTCCAAAACTCCTGCAGTGTCCATCGGAGGAAAGGAACTTATTGTTTTTTAGAAACAGATATTTGTTAGGATGGGTAATCAGATTTACACCTCCCGCAATTGCATATTCACATTCCCCCGTCCGAATGCTCTCACTTGCATAATGAAGTGCCGTCAGAGAAGAGGAACACATTGTATCAATTGCCATTGACGGACCGTGAAAATTCATACAATAGGAAACCATATTGGGAATATAGGAAGAACAGGTTCCAAAGGAGGTTGGATTTCCCTGTTTTGTCAGCTCGGCACTGAATAATTCGTAATAATTCCAAAATACTCCTGCAAATACCCCCACCTTTCTCTCTTCTGACAGCGTCTCATTTTCCGCCACTGAAAAACCTGCATCCTCACAGGCTTTCCAGGCTGTCTCAAGAAACAGCCGTGCCTGTGGATCCATCATTTCTGCCTGCCGTGGAGAAATATGAAAAAATACAGGATCAAATTTTTTAATATCTTTCAAAAATCCGCCATATTGATAAACCTTCTCTATCTCGTAACCAAAATCATATCCGCTCCATCTTTCTGAAGGAATGCCTGAGATACAGTCTTTCCCCTGCTTTAAATTATCATAATATTCCTCAAGATTATCGGCGTTGGGATAATTTCCTGCCATTCCAATGATTACCACATCATCCGAAAGGAACTCATCTTCCTTAAGCGGTGTGTTAATATCTTTTTCCTCTGACTTTTCCGGTAACGGATTAATCCAGTTTCTTATCTTATTTAACTCTCCAAATAATACCAGCAATTGTGTCTGATTCTGATGCAATACTTGATCCAGCACAGACATTCCTATGTTTGTGGGCAATGGCAGCACACCTGACCGGCGATACACAGTTTCCTGTGCCGCACGATCCATGTACATTCCTCCTTCTTCCCAGAAGCACCAGTCAATGGAAACCGTAGTTCCATATCGTTCCCCAGTATTAACTTTATTTTGGCGTTCTTGGGCAAAAAGATCCAGAAAAGTATTTGCACTTGCATAATCTGCCTGTCCGATGTTACCAACTACAGAAGAGGCAGAGGAAAATAAGATAAAAAAATCCAACGGTTCTGTCTGCGTTACCTCATCCAAAAATAGCAGTCCTTTTACCTTCGGACGAAAAACCGTTCTTATTTCCTCTGTATTTTTATTTATTATCAGTTGATCCATTCGCACACCGGCACAATGGAAAATGCCCGTTATAGAGCCATGTTCCTTTTTAATTCTATTATATGCTTCACTTATACTGTCTTTCTCACCTATCTCATTTTGATAAAAAAGAACCTCCGAACCCATTTTATTTTCATTTTCTATGTTACTGAAAAACTCCTGATCCGGTTTTGTCCTTCCTAATAACAAAACATGTGCCCTTACCTGGCTTATAATATGCTTTGCAAGAAGCATTCCTAACTTCCCTGTCCCACCGGTAATGACATATACCCCGTCTTCTTTGTAGGTCTTTGGTATTTTTGTGGGACTGTCTGTTTTCCATTCACTGAAACTTTTTACATATCGCTTTGTCAGTCCATTCCGATATAAAATCTCCGTCATTCCGCTTTCGGCACTTTTATATTCGTTCTCTAACATCCGAATCAGGTATTGCGGTTCTCCATTTAAATCTTCAACGCCTATAATCTGGCTGTTGAATTTGATTTCTTCTAAATATGCTGATTTCAAAGCTCCGGAAAGGCTATAGGCATATGCTCCATCCTCAGACAAATCCGTTACCACTTGCAGCAAAATCGGTTCTGTAATAGAGTTAAATTTACTTTTCATAATTTCAAAAAATTGAATAAAGGTATCTTCCACATACTCCGAAAGCTCCGCCTTCTCCCTTGAAATAGAAAGAACCTGGCAATTTGGCTCATTTTCCCCGCGAAGCACCCCAAGCAGCTTACTACAGCCGCCAAGCAGAAGAATCAAACGTTTTCTGAAGTGATATGGAATTCCAGGATTTGTAGAAAGCGCTTGCTGCTTCCACTCCGGCACCGCAATAAAAACATCTTGATGGAGCTTCCAGGTATCCTGTTTCTGACTCTGTATGAGGGATGGCTCTGAGAAATCCGGTTCTGCTTTGGCAAGGTAATTTGCCAGCTTCTCTATCGTGGAATATTCAAACAGCAACGTTGGATAAAGCTTTTTTTGAAACCTTTTTTCAAATACATTGACTAATTCCACCAACTTTATTGAATCCAAACCTAATTCATAAAAGCCGATAGCATAGTCTTTTTCTTTGATATCTTTATTGATAATCCTAGCAATTTCATCTTTTATAAATTCACGTATGTCTTGAATTATCTCTGGATTCCTTTCCCTGGGTTCTCTTGTGAAATGAAGCAATTTTTCAATTTGTTCAATATTTCTGACTTGCTTTGCAATTAACTGTTCAAATTCAGCCAGTTTTTGTCCCTTTTCATTCAATATCCTGACATCATAGGAAATAAAATCTGTAGATTGTAATTTACTTTTTTTCAATTTACTATAGGCATAGACTTTTTCAGGAAACGGATGATAGATACAAAAACGCTTTATCGTAAAGGGAATGTACGGCACTTTTTCTTTTTGCAATTGATTCATGTGAAAAGTCATCCCTGCTAATGTAGAAGCATCTAAAAGTGCAACATGCGCATAAAAATAATTGAGATACTTCTGTGCAATACCGCTCAGACTTAATTCCATCAAATCTTCTTCCCCGCTTTGATATAAAATACCTTCTGTCTTCATAAAATCATAATGTCTAATATTACATTGACTTACCAAATCGTAAATCGAGTCCATATCCCATTTTTTATAGGATGTATTGATAAATTTCTCAATCGGAAAGCTGGAGTCAGAATCATCCGTACTTATTTCATATAACAGGCATTCCATATTGGTATCTTTCTCTGTCTCGATCTCCCTGTCTTCTTTTACTTTCTGACTTTCAACGATAATTTTATAGAAGCCATCCTTTCTTATAAAGTGCAGATAAATGTCGATGTCAAAATCCTCTGATGTTACGATTGGACGCTGAAACAGAATCTCTCTCAGCTCTATTTTTTCAGGCCCTATATATTCTTTATACATACGATAGATCATATCAAGCAGGGTAACTCCTGGAAGTGTACGTACCTCATATACTCGATGATCCTGAACAATATAATTATTATATTTTAGACGTTGTTTTATTGTTTCACTTTTTTGATTCATTCTCTCCCTCCATCCTATACTAACATTGAATCAAAAAAAGAGGTAAATTCCTCTTCCACCTCACCATGATTCATCACGATACTGCTTTTTGTTTTTTGAGGCCAGGAATTTATTTTCCCCCATTCCCGATATCTGACCACAGGCGCTAAAGAAGCTGCCTGATCTGCGGATAGCCCTTCATTGCTTACAATGATGTGAGCATTGCTTCCCCCCAGGCCAAACGAACTGATGCCTGCCCTTAATACCCCATTTTTTCCTTCCCATGGTTTTAATCGATCCACAATATAGAAAGGAGAGGTTTCAAATTCAAATCTTGGATTTGGGTTGCTGCAATGAATGGTTGACGGCAATTGCTTCTGGTTTATAGCTAAAATAACTTTTATAAAACTTGCGATTCCTGCGGCATTTAGCAAATGTCCGATATTACTTTTAACACTTCCAACCCCGCAGAATCCCCTGTTTTTGGTGTGCTTTGTAAATACATTGGTTAATGCTTTCAGCTCAATTGGATCACCAATTAAAGTACCGGTCCCATGCGCTTCAATATAACTAATCGTTTCAACATCAATATTGGCTTTTTGAATTGCCTTTTCAAGCAGTTCTTGCTGTGTTTCCAGATTAGGGGTCGTAAAACTCATGGTATTTCCATCGTTATTAATTGCAGAGCCATCAATTACAGCATAAATTTTGTTCTTATCCATCACAGCCTGTTCCAATGGTTTTAAAATAACGACTCCGCACCCTTCTCCAATACCTATGCCGTTTGCTTTGGAGTCAAAAGTTTTACAATGACCATCCGGCGATAAAATTCTTGCTGCGCTCAGTTTCAGATAGGGTATCTCATCTAGAAGAATTTCTACACCCCCGGCAACTGCCATATCAATTTCTCCGCTTTGCAGGCTGTTAACCGCTAAATGTATCGCGGTTAATGAGCTGGAGCAGGCGGTATCTACGACCATGCTTGGACCGCTGAAATTATATATGTGGGATAAATTTGCTGCTATAAAATTTTGTCCGGTGGAAACTAAGGTATCTTTATCGAATTGCCCTATTTTATCTGCATAGTTACTTGTCCTCGCTCCTATAAAAACACCCACGGATTCATTTCCCTGCTTTTCATAACCAGCATCCCGCAATGCTTCGTCTCCGACCTCCAGAACCTGTCTTTGTAATGGATCTAACTGCTTTGCCATCTCCTCTGATATATGAAAATATTCATGATCAAACGTATCAATATCCTCTAAAAATGCACCCCATCTGCTGCAGCTTTTGTTCAAATCATTTCCAGACTGTGTATAATATTTTTGAATGTCCCATCTTTTTTCCGGAACCTCACTTATGCTGTCCTTTCCTTCTTTTAAATTATTCCAAAATTCACCAATCGTTGCCGCATCAGGAAAATGACACGCCATTCCGATAACCGCAATTTTATCCAGCCCTCCTCGTAAACGGGGCTTTTCCTCCCTGTATATGTTCTCCTCCGGTTCTTCTTTCAAATGGTTCTGCTCCTTAACCGTCAGATCTGTCTTAAACGCAAACTTTTTTTGCAATATTTCTACAAAATTATCAATGAGATAATGAGTCAGCGCATCGATGGTGTTATACTCCAGCAGGATTGAAGGATTTAATGAAATCTCCAGTTCCTGCTCCATCTTTATTATTATCTGCGCTAATAATACCGAATCTATCCCATATTCATGAAACGTACTATTGCAAAATAACTTTTCTTTCTCTATCCTAAGTTCCTTAGAGAACAATACAGTAAGCCAGAGATTTGTTTTTTCCCTTAATTCTATTGCCAAAGGTTCCGGATTATGGATACCCTTTTTTATTGTATTGTCTTTTTTTCCAACATCAGTTTGTCCGCTATCCTTGGTTATTGTCGGAAGCAATACAGCATGTTCCCTATTTCCCAGAATCCTATCTAAAATTTGCAGTCCCTCTGCATCTTTTAGTCTGCATAACCCGGTTTGTTCATATGCCTTGTTATCCATTTTCCCAATCCCTGTCTCTTCCCAGTTTGGCCATTGTATACTGACAATAGGACAGAAATCTTTTTTGGCTTCTGCAAAGTAATCCATATAGGAATTTGCCATTGCATAATCACTGCACCCTACGGCAAGAGAAGGAATTACTGCCGATACGGAAGAAAAAAGCAGAAAGAACTGCAAGGGTTCTTTGCTGCAGCAGTCATAAAGATTGTTCAATCCCGCAACCTTCGGATTCATAACCTTTTTTATCATATATGGATTTTTACAGATAAATGCAGGAGTATCCAAATCTGCCATTCCTGCCGCATGCAGAATTCCTCCAATCGGTCCCATTGTTTGCTTTGCTTTTTGGATCACTGCCTCTACTGCTTCTTTGTTTTCCAGCTGTAACGATATTACCTCAACCTTTACCCCTTTCTTTTTTAAATTGCATATTGCTTTTATTTTCTTTGCCAACGAATTGTTCTCATTTTGATATAACTCCCACTCCTCGACCGGAGGGAGGGCTTCCTTCCCAATTAGAATTAAATTTTTAACACCATACTGTGAAACAAAATATTCGGCACATAAAAAGCCCAATCCACGTGTTCCTCCGGTAATCAGCAGCGTCTTTTCCGAAGGGAATTGGGAAATCTTTTTAACAGAATCGGATAAATCTTTTTCCTTCAGGCAGGAGCGATAACGTATCTTATCTCGATAACAAATTTCCGTTTCCCCATCGTCCATGAAAAATTCTTTTAATATCTCACAGGCAGCTTCTTCATCTTCTGCATTTGATTCAATGTCCAAATGCCTGGTAAACAGGTATTTATACTCGTATTGCAGCATTCGGAATGCAGCTGCCTGAACCGCGCCGTTCAGATTCATCTGTTCATTATTAAAACGTTCGAGCCCTCTTGTCACAAATAGAAGCATGAGTCTTGTCCGGTCTGCCAATGCAATCACCTTCTGGAGGAATAAAATCCATTCATCCAAAAATTCTTGTTTGCAGCCGCATCCCGTTAAATCAATCAGACCATGATATTTACCGAATTCAATCTTCTCCTCTTCTAATAAACCGTTTAACTGCTCTATTCTAATAATATCGGAGGAAGCATAGCCCTCTGAGACTGTGCAGGCTAACTCCATTGTTTCAAATGAGGCAAGGATTAAAATAGTTCCCTCTTTTTTCAGGCAAATCTCATCGCTGCAATAATCCCAATTTTTAGAATAAAATTTAACTGTGGTGTTAAAATTAGATGAGATACTATCTTCCTGCAAAAAAAACGCCTCCTGATTCTTTACAGTTTCTTTCGCTTCTGCCCAGTATCGATTTCTATCGAATTCGTAAGTTGGTAACGGAATTCTTGAATACTGGTCATTTGCAAAAAGCATAGAATAATCTAAGTTACATCCTTGTACAAATGCCTGCTTAAGATTGTTCAGCGCTTCCAGATAACTCTGCTGTTCTGCTGCATTTATACATGCTTTCATAAACCCATTCTCTGCCTCTTGCAAAAGCCAGGTATTCTCTGCATTGCGGTTTCCCTCATTGTTAAAGAAAGCTGCTTTCGTCACAGGATTATTTTCTAACCACATTTTTAACTCTTTGATTAATTCTGATCTTGATGAGACGACAACTGCGAATCTCATATTCAAATGCCTGCGGCCGCACAGCAAAGTAAAACTCATATTGCCGATATCTGCCTCCTCTGTATTACAGAAATTTAAAAGCTTTTGGACCATTTTTCTTAACGAATTTTCGCTGTTTGCAGATAATACAATGAGATATGCGGGCTCTTCTTTATGAATCCGTTTGTTCTCCAAAGCTTCTTCAATAACCAGATGTGCATTTGTTCCACTAAACCCAAAGGAACTGACTGCCGCACAACGTTTCGCATCAGCTTCTGTCTCCCAGGCTTTCAATTTTGTGTTAATATAAAATGGAGTATTTATAAAGGATATATTGCTGTTTCCTTTTAAATAATGAATCGCTGGCGGAATTTTCTTATTTTTCATGGACAGTAAAATTTTAATGATACTAACCACTCCTGCGGCTGCTATGGTATGGCCAAGGTTCATTTTCACAGTACCCAGCGCACAGAATGTATTTTTTTCTGTATAGTTCCGAAACGCTTTACTTAATGCCTGATACTCGATTGGATCTCCCAATTTTGTACCGGTTCCATGCGCTTCCATCATCTGTATTTCAGCCGGATTAATTGCAAACTGATTATAAATCTGGCTCAGTAAATGTTCCTGTGCCTGACCGCTTGGTGCAGTAATTCCATTGGTTGCGCCATCTTGATTGATTCCAGAGCCCTTAATGATTCCATAAATATGATCGCCTTCCCTGACAGCATCCTGCAGTCGTTTTAATACCAGTACTCCAACCCCTTCCCCGGGAACAAAGCCATCTGCCCGTTCATCAAACGCATAGCAGTGGCCTTTGTGGGAAAGCATTCCCGCTTTATCTGCCAGCAAGTAAAAGCGCGGTGTTGACTGAATGAATATGCCTCCGGCTAATGCCATATCAGTCTCCTTATTTTTTAGGCTCTGGCAAGCCAGATGCACCGCAACCAGGGAACTGGAACAAGCCGTATCAATAGAAATCGCAGGTCCTTTAAGGTTAAGATGATAAGCTACACGCGCCGGAAGAATCGAATCTTCATTTCCCCAAAAAGCCTGGGGCGGCTGCTCATGTTCCATTACTTCCTTATAATCTCCCCCACAATATCCAGAATAAATGCCACAGTTTTTCCCTTCAATACAAGTTCCTGCATATCCGGCATCTTCCAGGGCCCGGTAAGACTCCTCTAGAAAAATTCTCTGCTGAGGATCCATACAGGCAGCTTCTATTCCGGAAATCCGGAAAAACAAAGGATCAAACTTGTCCATCTCATCGAGAAATCCCCCCTGGTTACAGTACTCCTGGTTTTCTTGATAATAGTTGCCCAGGTCCCATCGATCTGCTTCTTTTGTTAAATCTTTCCCAGCTTCCAGTTTTTCCCACAACTCACTTGTGTCTTTTGCCTGTGGAAAACGGCCACTCATTCCTATTATCGCAATTTGTTCCTTCTCATTTTCTTTTTTTATCTGTAAATCCAAAACCTTTTCTGACGTGTCAGGAGGGGGATCCAATGACTGTTCCGGCTTGTGCATCTCATCCTCTGTCCCGTGACTTTTGCTTAAAAGAAGAAGTTCTTTTTTGTGCGTCTGGTAGATATGCTGCGTCAGCAAATTAATTGAACTATAGTCAAACAGACTTGTTGTTTCTAATTCTAATCCTAAGGATTTATTCAGTTTTTGTATGAACTGTATCCCAATGATGGAATCCACTCCATAATCAGAAAATGCATCTTCTGCATCGAGCCATTCTCTTTCTACTTTTAATTTCAGTGACAGCAGATCAAGGATAGTATCTCTGATATATTCTTTTAAGTGATCCGCCGTATCAACTTTTTGACCGTTTGTTGTTTTATCCTCTGTCACATCGCTTCTGCCAACGATTCTTAACCCGGGAATCTTTCTTTCCCCATCCATTCGCAAAAATACAATCTGCCTGTACTCACTGGACAGAAGATATTCCAGTGCTTCCATTGCCTCTTCGGGATTTATGGAACCTAAGCCTTGTCTTATCATCATTTTCTGATATTCTTTCGTTCCTGCTGTACCGACACTGCCCCAATATCCCCAGTTCATTACTTTCACTTTATTCTTCCACCGCAGCCCCAACTGATGTGCATAGACATCCTCAAAGACATTTCCTGCCACATAATTACTTTGCCCTTGTGGTTTTGCAAAAGAATTTAAAGAGGAGAAAAACAAAACAAAATCCAGTTCCTCCTTCAAAAAGACCTGACAAATCCTGACGCAAATATCTGCCTTTGTCCTAAAACCATCTAGAAATTGCTCTTCCTCCATATTCATCAGGCTTTTATCATGTAACATCATGGCGGAATGCACCACACCGTCTACCCTTTGAAATAACTCTTTTATTCTGCGATACCCCTTTGTTAATTGCTCCAAGTTTGCTGCATCCGCTTGGATATATATTGGTTCTTTCCCGTATTCAGCCAGGCGCCTGGTTTTTTCCCGTACGTTTTTAGCCTCGCTTCGTCCAATCCATATTATGTTTGCATCGTAATTCCGAATCAGATATTCACTAAAAATTTCCCCAATCCCTCCTGCCCCTCCGATCACTACGTAGACTCCTCCCATTTTAAAGGAGCACCTGTTTTCCTCAAACGAAAGCGGAAGCTTTATAAACTCTTGTCCGTACCACTTTGATTTTCGATTTACCAATACATTTCCTGCAGAATTTGCAGGCAGCAATGCAATTTCTTCCATTGCATACTTTGTTCCTTCCTCTAAATCCAAAACCCTTACCCTCCAGTTTGGATACTCTTTTGCCATAGAACCGGCCAGCCCATGTATCCCGGCAAGAATTGGATTGGCATAATCTTCATTATCTATCGGCTGCGCCTGCCGGGTAAGAATGCTTACTCCAAGCTCACTTACTCCATAGCGCAGTTTAAGAAGCGCTTTTACCAGCCGGAAAAATGCCAAAATCTCCTCCTGACTTTCAATAAACACCTCCTCGTTTCTTTCACCTTTCTTCGTATCTGGACTTATCCATATGAGATGGTCGAACGTTCCTCTTTCCTCCAATTTTTCGACTATCTCTTCCACGGACTCTGTACCAGTAAGATTTAAGTTTATGCCATACTTGCTATATTCCTGTATCTCTTTTCTCTGTTCATTCGTTCCTCCTATCAATATTATTTTGTGATCTCTTGCAGGGAAAGGCTGTGTGGGCAAAATTGAAATTGGCTTCCATACCGGGGTTAACATCATATTCACCTGATTTGTCTTATCTTCCCCGATGTCCTGCTGCTTCGCTTTATTTTTTAACGGGCGCAGAACTAAGCCTTTCATTCTTACACATACCGTTCCGTCTTCTTTGCATAAATCAATATGAATTTTTTCATTCATCCTGTCATTTCCTGTTTTTTCCCGGCGAGCCACTGCCCACATCGTTGTAGTACAAGAAGATATCACTTCCAGTTTCTCTAATGCAAAAGGAACTCTTGGTATAACAGGGAGTTCTCCTTCCTGCAAAAATCCAATCGTACTTTGAATCGCTGCATCCATCAGACTTGGGTGCAGGATATACGCTTGTCTGGATTCCGAAATCAATTCTGGCAAAACCAGCTTTGAGAGCACCGTATCTTCTCCAGCATATAGTTCTTGCATGCCTCGATAGGCAGCTCCGTATTCAATTCCCATCTGTCTGTACCACTCATATGATTCCAACGCTGAAATCTTTCTTAATTTGCATTCCTTTTTGTGAAACTCAATATCTAACTTTGAAACCGATAAAGGAGGCTCCAGAATTGCCAGCCCTTCATTATGTAAAACTTCTTCCTCCTTCCCTGCAGCTTCATAAATCTTGTATCGAAAACCTTGTATATTTTCCTGATTTAAACTTAAATACAGGCTTACTTGATTATTCACAAACGCAGGCTGCAGCCAGACAACATCTTTTAAAACAAACGTATAATTATTTTCTGTTGCTGTTTTCATTGCTTCTGCTATGGAAGCTCTTACCATTTCAAGATATACGACTCCGGGGATCGTTTTCCTATGATTGATAATGTGGTTAGATATGAAAATTTCTTCTCCGTTAAAAACAGATTTATATTTCAATCCTGAAAAATCAGAGATATTTTCCTGAAGAAAAGGATGTCTGTTTTGAAAAAATGTATCCTTTACAGGAAGCTGATCGCTGTCTTTTAGGAGCCAATATCTGCTTTTAGCAAATGGATAGGTAGGCAGGGAAACTCGCTTTGGAACACTTTCCGTATAAATTGTCTGCCAGTCAATCTCTGCTCCCTTTGTCCATAGTTGTGCCAATTTATTGTATTGGGCTTTTCTAATTATATTTTGTACATATAACATTCCCTCATCACCGCTCATAAACAGCTTCATAAGTTCCTTATTATCTGTACTGTTTCCCTGATACAAATTACTGATTTTTTCCTGACTGTTTTGATAATCTTCCAATTTTTCTTTTAATTCTTCCCTACTCACTGCGACAACCGCGATTCTTTCTTCCATTCCTTCTCTTCCAACCTGCAATGTGTAGGCAATATCCTTTAAAGTACTTTTTGTACCGCCTAAAAATTCAAGAAAGTTTTGGATATATTGATGCAAACATTGTTTGTTTTTAGCTGATAATATAAAAACAAGTGGCTGCCTGTTTGTTTCTTGTTCACAGGTGCTTTCTTCATAATCCTCCAGTAAGATATGGGCATTTACACCGCCAAACCCAAATGAACTAATCCCCGCTCTTCTTGGAATATCTTCCCTGACCTTTTTCCACTCTTTTGTATTATCAAGAATATAAAATGGTGAATCCTTTAGCCTGATATAAGGATTTAACTGCTTAAAATTCTTATTTTTCAATAATACTTTATTTTTCATGCATAATATCACTTTTAGCACACTGGCAATTCCCGCTGCTGCTTCCAAATGTCCTATATCGGTCTTTAACGCCCCAAGAGCACACGTTTCTCCATATACCGGAAGCTTCTCTGACACTTCGCATAAATATTCATAAGCCTTTTTTAATCCCAGAATTTCAATGGGATCACCTAAAGCTGTTCCAGTTCCATGCGTTTCAATATAATTTACACTGTTCGGATCAATACCAGCCTTTTTCCACGCCTGTATAATGACATCAGCTTGAGAATTCGGGTCAGGCGCTGTCAAAGAATTCGCTCTTCCTCCATGATTCACCGCAGATCCTTTAATAACCGCATAGATATTGTCCCGGTCTGCTTTCGCTTTTGACAGCGGCTTCAGTAATATGACACCACAGCCTTCTCCTCTGACATAACCATCCGCTGCCTGATCGAATGTTTTACATTTTCCGTCTTTACTTAACATTCCCGCTTTCTCAAATGCGATATGGTAAGCAGGATTCACCATTAAACTGATTCCGCCGGCTATCGCCAGATCACATTCTTTGTTATTCAAAGCTTCGATTGCCCGATGAATTGCGACCAAAGATCCGGAACATGCAGTATCAACAGTCTCACTTGGGCCATGAAAATTCATGAGATAAGAAACCCGGTTTGTCAGGATCGAATTAAATGTTCCAATTGGAGTCAGTGCCTGTATCTCCATATTCTGCTGATTAATCCGTTCATAATATTCAGACGAAATGGCACCAGAAAAAACACCTGTTTTCGACCCCGCCAAATCAGAGGCCTGATATCCGGCGTCCTCAATTACTTCCCAAACTGTTTCCAGAAATATGCGCTGCCTGGGATCCATTATTTCTGCTTCATATGGAGAAATTCCAAAAAAAGCGGGATCGAATTTATCAACATCATTCATAAATCCGCCCCATTTTATTGTTGTTTTATTTTCATTCTCCCCAGGTTCGCCAAAATACTGTTTCCAATTCCACCGATCCAATGGAATGTCACTGATAAATTCCTGCTCTCCGACAAGATTACTCCAAAAAGCTGACAAATTGCTTGACTTAGGCATTCTCCCCGCAATACCTATGATTGCAACTGCTTCACACTCCAAAGAAGACTCCGTATCTGATAAATAATCTGCTCTGCTTATCATCTCCTCATTTTCACGGAATGGATCCTGCTCTTTCTCTGATTCCATAGGACTGTGATCCGTTTTATCCGCTTCCTTACGGGTTTCGCTTTGTGATACTACAGAATTGGCATAAAATTTCTTTACTTCATTTAAGTAATTAATCAATAAATATTGAATAAACGATTTTAATGTGGTATGTTCAAAAAACATTGGTGGTGTTAAATCCAAATGATATAACTCGTTAACAGCATTAATAAATTCAGTGGACGTTATGGAGTCGAACCCATATTCGCTTTTATCCATATCCACTCCAATATCATTTTGGTCTATATATAGTAACTTGGAAACAATACTTTGTACTTCAAAAGCTACTTTCTCAAAATAAATTGCGGTCTCCTCTTCCCTATCTTGATTTAATTCCTTCTTTTTCTTATTGTTGAACGAATTACAAAGCACGTTTTTTAATTGCTCTTCCCTTCCGTTTAAGACCAGAATCTGATTCTCATTTATCAATAAACCTTTTTTTAAAACATCCACGCCTTTTTTTGTTGACATCGGATATAATCCCCAGTTTTTTTCTAAAAACTGTAAGGTACCGGCATCCATCTTCATTCCTCCCTCCTCCCAGTAAGGCCAGTTAATGGACAAGGTTTTTCCTATTCTTTTACCGGCATTTCTTAATTCTTCCCGATATTTGCAGAACTGATCCGCAAAGCTGTTTGCATAAGAATAATCACCTTGTCCGCTATTACCTGTCTCAGCCATAATTGAGGAAAAAACAACAAAAAAATCGAGGTTTTCCAACCTCGTCTTTTTATCTAGCAGAATCGTCCCTTCAACCTTTGGAGAAATTACTTTTTGTATCTCTTCTATTTCCTTATTTATAATGAAACGATCTGATATTATGCCGGCTGCATGAATGACTCCATTGATTTCTCCAAATCTTTTTTTAGAACTATCTATTAAAAATTCTATTTCGTCGTAACTTGTTACATCAGTTTTAATATAAAGAACTTCCGCACCTAATTTTTCCAGTTCTTTCTTTTTTACTTCTATCCGGTCATTTAATTCTGTTCTCCCTGCCAATATTAATTTAGCATTCCACTGTGCTGCAAGATATTTTGCAAGTAAAAATCCAAGTCCGCCCATTCCGCCGGTAATTAAATATACTCCATTAACTTTTAATAAAATAGGTTTGTCGCTTTTTTCGGTTATTTTGCTATATTGTTTGCAAAACCTTTTTCCGTCCCGATAAGATAATTCTATTTTACCATCTTCCGCCAAAAGTTCATTCCATAAAAGATCGGTATACGATTCCTGCTCTCCTCTTATTTCAATTGCTTTACAATTCAGTTTCGAGGTTTCATGATTTACCGTTTTTATAAAACCTCCGATTGCTGCATAGATGGGGTTTGTGTTAAAGTACACATGAAACAATCGTATATCATTTTTATTTTTATACCTTAAAATAGTTTTACACAAGATAAACAGTGATAGGATACTATTGCTGATCTGTTCCCTGTAATGATTATCCTCTGGGATAAAACTGCCTTTTGACCACATATGCAGGATACAATCAGGGTAAAAATTCATTTCAGTCAGCGTATTTAATAAATCTCCATAATCTTCTTCTCCCAAAGGATTTAAAGCAAATGTATTTTCTGGCTCCTTGACAAAAACAGTCCCTTTTTTTATACGTATTACATGGGCTCCCCTTTTTTTTAATTCATCTGCCAGTCTGGTCCCCTCATCAAACAGAAGAATATTTTTAACAACAGCGGTTCCCTCTCTGTTAACCATACATTCCTTCCAGATTGGTTTATAAAGATTGATTTCTGCTTCTTTTTCCTTGCTATTTTCATATTCCGCATTTTGCAGAAGCTTTATTCTTTGATACCCTTCTTCTGATGATATCTCATGCTTTTTTATGCGTTCAAGAACTTCATCAATACTATTTGTCATCCTAATACCTCCATCATCTTTTTTACTTCGCTGATTGAAGACTCACCGCTTTCTAATTTCTTCAATAAGCGTTTCAGTTTTTCATCTTTTTGATAGCCAGGTATTTTAACCGCTTGAATGCATAATTCTTTTATTATAATCAGAATACGCCCTTGACCATCACTGATTTTAATATTAAATATAAAATTATCCTCACCCTGCTTTCTGCACTCCAGATGAGCATAACTGTCGTTTACCACTTTATCCATAATGAGAATTTCTCTTATGGAAAACGGCATAAAACTTTTCCCGTCACTCCATTGCCTTGCAAAAAAAACGGCTGCTTGAAAAGCTCCGTCCATAACAGAAGGATGTAAATAGAACTCTTGTTTATTTTCTTTTATCTTTTCAGGTAATATAATGTGAACCAGCGCTTCCAGCTCATGAAAACGTATTTCTTGAATGGACTGAAAACTAACTCCATAATCAAAGCCTAATTCAAAAAGAGCTTTATAAACTTCTGCTCCTTCTATCACTTGACTGCACTTTTCTATGATGTCTGCAAGCGGCATTGTTGGCTTGACATCATTATTCTCACTTAGCACTTCAAAGAATCCCTGACTATGTACTACTTTCTCTTCCTGGTCGTTGTAAGTCCACACCTGGTAAGATGTCAGATGTTCCTTTTTTTCAAAATTAAAATTTATTTTTTGGGAGTGATCTGTTATATGAATAGCTCTGGTCCAAGTTAAATTTCTAAGTTTAAAAATAATTGGAGGCGTAGTATCTGCTCCCATTTCTCTTATAAATTCTATATATAATACAGCCGGCAGTGTTTTTTTTCCGCAAAACACATGATCCGTATAGTAGAATTCATTGCCGTCGGATATAATAGACCGGCATTTTTCTTTATCCCTTGATTCTTCCTTTATTATTTCCTTGCTTTCATAGATGGCTTCCTCTTTACCATAAAACCTTTTTCTTTGGAAACAGGTTTTTGGAAGGCTTATTCTATGAAATTCTTTCTTTCCTATTAAATTGCCCCACTTTATGTTGACTCCTCTTAACCAAAGCTGTAATACAGCCGAACCAGATTTCTCATTTCCAAACTGCACTATATTGTTTTTTGAGACATATGAAAAAGTACTCTCATGTATGTTGGTTACCAGCTGCATTTGTTTGTACGGAACTGACGAGATCTCGGATTCAATACTTTTCTTTAGCCAATTTGTTTTTTCTTCTAACTCTTCCAGATAAGGGCTCCTCTGCTTGATGAAAGAACAGGACTTTAACGTGGTAATTTTACTTTGACGTTCGTTTAGTATACTCAGAATCGCTTTTTCCTCAATTCTGTCTTTTATAAGAATTTCGATTATCATTTCTTTTGGTATTACCTCTGCACTGATTAATTCCATAAGCTCAGTGAATTTTTCATTTTTAAAACTTTCATAAGTCGTAATATTCCATCTTTGATTTAATTTATTTAAGGACACTTCAACTGCAATAATCAGCAACATCCATTTGGAAGAAGGTTCTCCCCTTTCCGGTAACGGGACTATCTCTTCCAGAAATAACTGTTCTAAATCAAACTCTGTTAATTTCCTGGTTAAGTTAAACCACTCTTTTAAATACTTCTTAAATGTATATTGATTTTTGTACAATGCTATGGCCCTGCTCTGATATTCCATTAATCCGCAGTTTAAACCAAAGGGGCTGTCCAAACTATAAGAATTATGGCAAATTTGAGATTCCAGAAGTTTTATTAAATTCAAATCATCGAAAAGATAATGTATATAGTTCTCATCAAAATGAAGTGGCATCCACATCCTCTTACTCAGTTGATCATAAAAAGGAATGGAGGGTCGATAAAACTTCAAACTCTCAGCACTTTTTATTCCTCCTAAAACAGAAATAACATCAACTGCATCTAATATTTCACATACGGCCAGTGCAATCCAGATGCCTTCCTTTTCTCCCATTAGTATATCCGGCTGAAATCCTATTCTCTTCAGAAACATGGCATAGGCATATCCTGCCAGAAACTGATATACTTTTTTATCCTTCTCTTCCCAAATTGCCTTGTAAAAATCTTGCTCTAACCGTTTCCCATCCTCTGCTTTTTCAAACCTTTCCCAAATAAACTTTAATATTTCCTGAACTATTTTTTGGTCCGCGACTTGATTATCTATGTCCGCATATCCATTTAACTCTAACTTTCCGAAGCATAAACACCATGGTATCTTCTCATTTGTATGAATTTCCCTTTTACAGTTAATTAAATTTTTCGCAAGCTCTTCTTTTGTTTTGATAACAAAGCCGACACGGTAAGTAAAACTTTCTCTGCCGCAAAAAAGTGTGCAGCAAATATCTCTTAATGTCTGCCTGGAGAATTCTTCCTCCTTAATGTAATTGAGCCATTCTTGAATCAGCTGTTCTAATCCAGAATGGGTATTGGCGGATAAAGTAAAAATATAGTCTATCTCCTTATCCACTTCTTCCCAATCATTCGTTGTCTCATATTCCTCCATTAACAAATGGGAATTCACTCCTCCAAATCCAAAACAGCTTATTCCTGCTCGTAAAGGTGTAGCAGCATCTATTCGTTTCCATTCACTTAACTGGGTAGCTACGATAAATGGAGTTAGGCTAAAATCGATGACTGGATTTAATGAGCTTACATTACATGTCATCGGAATCTTTTTCCATTTCAGCATCAGCAGGACCTTTATGATACCAGCCATTCCTGCCGCAGCCTCAAGATGTCCTATATTGGATTTTACCGAGCCTATCCGGCAAAATTGTTTTTTCTCTGTATAGCCGCGGAAAACACGGGTTAATGCTTCCACTTCAATCGGATCTCCAAGCGAGGTTCCCGTTCCATGTGCCTCCACATAATTGACCGACATCGGGCTTATCTCCGCATCCTTATAAGCCTTTAAAATAACATCGTATTGTGCTTCCACACTTGGCGCCGTCATGGAAAAGGATTTTCCATTATGATTTACCGCAATCCCTTTTATAACTCCGTAAATATGATTACAATCTTTGACCGCATCCTCCAGCCTTTGCAAAAGTAATACAGCTGCCCCATCACCCGGTACATAACCGTTTGCTTCTTTATCAAATGTTTTGCACTGCCCATCCAAAGAAAGCATACCGGCTTTAGAAAAAGAAATGTGTTTTCGTGGATTCAAATTTAAATTTACGCCACCAACCAGTGCATATTGACATTTTTTATTTATTAACTCTGTTTTTGCATTATAAATCACAGTCAGGGATGAGGCACAAGCCGTATTTACAGATTCACTGATTCCTCTTAAATTAAACAAATATGAAATACGATTCGCTAACATGCAGGAGTAGGTGCCCATGCTGTAATAGCTGTCAATTTCTATCTCTTCTTCTATATCTTTTATTCCATAATCACAATTCATTTCGCCAATAAAAACAGAAGTATCTTTGCTTTGAAGCTCCTTAAGCGATACTCCTGAATCTTCGATACAATGCCAAACCTCTTCCAGTAGAATACGCTGACGTGGATCCATGCTGATTGCTTCTCTGGGGGATATATTAAAAAATTGATTGTCAAAGTCGTACACCTGATCCAAAATACCGCACCATTTACTGATTCCTTTTCCATTATCTTTCATGGTATTATATTTTTTAAAGTCCCATCTCTCTAATGGAATTTCTTGAATCGAATTTTTGCCTTGCATCAAATTAGCCCAAAATGCATTGTAATCTTTTGCTCCGGGGAATCTACTTGCAATGCCAATAATTGCAACTTCATCTTTTAAATTATTCTTCCCAATCTGCTCCATTTTCCAATCCTTTTCTTAAGAAATATTCTACTTACTTAGTTTTAGCTTTATACCAGCTTAATCAGATATAATACTGCAAAGCCGGTTAACAGAATAAATGGCGTATCCCATGTATGCGGAGATATTGCTTCGGCGATGGTTGTGGTGACAGGAACTGCAGCGAGTGCTAATAACAGCTGCGGCATTGTAAAGTAACTGCTAAAAAGAAGTACTGATATAACTGCGGTCACTAAGACACAAGCACTTCCCTCTACACTCCGATAATATTTCTTTTTTGTAAATAAAGCGGTCACTTTATACTTATGCTTTCCATATTTAATTCCAATGGGCTCTGCAAAACCATCCCCTATTCCAAGTATAATTACCGGAATGGCTGCTAATTCCATCATATTATTGTTTTGAAAAATAATAAAAAACGGAGCCATTACAAGATATCCGGCAATCAATTGTGTAAACAGCCAGATTAAGGTATGCGGACGGTCTTCCGGTCTGTCAATCGCCGCAAATATGGTTGACAGAACTTTACTATTTTTACGTATCGGCTCTAGAAAAATGATAAGAATAAGTGAATTAACTATAATTGCCGCAAAAAAACTTGCAATTGAATAATTACTTTTTGATTTAATGATTCCAGCCAGAATCAGCGGTGCCAGCAAACTTATAAAATGTACTATTTTTCTAGAATAGTTAACCAATAAATTTTTCTTTTCCACAAGCAAACCTGCTATGTATTGAAACGCATAAATAATGAGCAAAGAAAAAATCTGATTTATTAAAAGTTCTTTCATTTACGTTACCTTCTTTCCTTAAACAATTATTTTTATAGTAAATAAGTTTCTTCTCAAAACTTTTCTTTCGGACATACAACGGTGTAGACATCATTTAAAACTTTTCTTGAAATAAATTGGTACTGCGTAAAATACTTAAATTCTCCTATGTAATACTTTTTTGAAGAATTTATAGACTTTATTTTAAATAGTTCCATATCAGTCAGAAAACCAGTCTGAATTACTTTTGACATAGCCTCTTTTGCTGTCCATAATATGGTTATTATTTCATCATTATCTTTTTTATCATTTAATAAAAATAATTCTTCTTTGCAAAGAATAGTTTGAATGATCTGACTATTACTGTTTTGCACTCGTTCAACATCAATCGCACAAGGATATTCTTCGAAGGAAGCGATTGCTGCTGCAGAGTTCATGCTATGGGAAATACTAATATGTATATTAAGAGAATTGTTTAGTTTTACTATAGGCTGTCCAAAAATCCCATGTACTATTTCAATTTCTTTTAAGCTGGAATATTGAATTAGTTCTCCTATTGCTCTTTTAGCAACAAATCTTCCCAACAAAAATTCTGTTTTTCTTTTCTCATATTTTAGGTTATCGTAGTATATTCTCTCTTTTTCAGACAATATATTTTTATCTATATTTGCTTTCTTAGTTTCTTGACATATTATCATATTTTGATCATACTTATGGCTGTTAACTTTTATTGTCCTCAAGCTTATTTCATTTCCCCTTTACAATGACTATAATTCAGAACGCAGCTTAATGATTAACTGCAAGGCGGCTCTGGATATATCCTGAGCCGCCTTGGCACTGGTGGACCTCGTCCGCCAACCTACAGTATTAATTTCGAAAGCACATCGGCTAATATTCCACAGCCTTTTTCCAACACCTCTATTTCTGTCGTCAAGGGGGGCAGTATTTTAATTACATTATTATTTCTCCCCACCCTTTCAATGATCAGATTTTTTTTATAACACTCTTCCACCACTTGCTTCGTCAATACATCATTTTGGATTTTTGACAGATCGATCCCCCATATCATGCCGATTCCTCTGATCTCTATTGATGGATTTAAAGAAGCAATATTCTGTGTTAAGTAATTGTGTAAAAAACTTTCTTTTTCCTTAACCTGTTCCTCCAATTTCTCTTTTATTCTATATTCTAATGCCGCTTTTGCGCCAACAAATGCGAGCTGATTTCCTCGGAATGTTCCGTTGTGTTCCCCTGGTTTCCAGATATCGAGTTCCTTTCTCATAAGCAGTAATGACATGGGAAACCCATAACCGCTGATCGACTTTGATATCGTCACCATGTCAGGTATGATCCCCGCTCTTTCAAAGGAAAAGAAATTTCCGCTTCTTCCGCATCCGACCTGAATATCATCACAGATTAATAAGATATCATGCTCTTGGCATAACTTCGCTAATCTTTGCAGCCATTCAACGGGAGCCGGAATCACTCCTCCCTCCGCTTGAACCGTCTCTAATATGACTGCGGCGGGCTTCTCTATTCCGGAGTGATCGTCTTTTAAAATCTCTTCCATATAGGAGAGCGTATCAAAGGTATTCATAAACCCATATGGATAGGGGAGGAATGTTACGTTTGACATGGGCACACCAGAGCCGCCCCTGCACTCCATTTTGCTGGTGATTGAAAGACTTCCGAGACTCATTCCATGAAAGGAACCCATGAATGCAAAAATGCCTGGTCTGTTCTTTACCTTTCGGGCGAGTTTCAGGGCCGCTTCCACCGCATTTGTTCCGGTTGGTCCGCAGAACTGCATTTTATAGTCCATATTCTTCGGTTTTAATATATATTCATAAAAGGAGTTTATAAATTCCATTTTAGCCACTGAGTACATGTCTAAATTATGTATTACATTATCGGAAGCGATGTATTCTAATACTTTTTCTTTAATATATTCATTATTATGTCCATAATTCAACGCCCCTGCTCCTGCCAGAAAATCAATATAAGCCTCCCCCGACTGCGTATAAAGAAATGAGCCTTTTGAAGTGGCAAAAATATCGGTATAATTTCTGCAGTATGATCTTACGTTTGATTCGTATTTTTCAAATATATTCATTATTGTAAGCCTCTCAATCTTATTTTTATCATTTAAAAAACGAGGGTCCCAAAGTGTATTTTCCTTTGAGATCCCCCCCGTATCAGTTATTTTATTTGCTCAATCTAATATGTTTTTTATAAGCTCGGCATTCGCTTTTAAGTAATCCGGATAATCGCCATCCACCATAACATGATGACTGCCGAAACCTTGAATTCTATGAAATTTTTCCGCCGCAGCCTCTTTCCATTTCAGTTTTTCACCCGCTTCACTTCCTTCTGCCAATATGAGATTGACTGACGAGTGAATGGTGCCTCTAATCACAGTTTTATAAATATATTTTTGATATTCCATGATCGTTTCTGTTAAGTATCCACTGAGCAGATTTTCCATATTCCTGTATTCTTCTGAATCAAACCTCTCTCTCAATAGCTCCCTGCATTCTTTTTCCGTGAGATTTGTTTCTTCAACAGAACTTCTGTAATTTGTATCGAGCAGGATTAAATCCGATACCGAATATCCCCTTCTTTCTAATTCCTTGGCGGTCTCAAAAGCCAGCACTCCACCGGCAGAATATCCAAGCAGAATAAATGGACCTTCCTGCTGAATATTAAGGATAATATCCGCATACTGTTTCAATCTGTCCTCATCCTTTATGAAATTCATGCTATAAACAGAAAATGGCTCCAAGCAGTCAGCCAGCGCCATCGCCCACATTACAATGGAGCCTGTAGGTGGAAAACAGAAGATATTTTTCTTGTTTGCTCCTGGCGGCGATAAGCGTATGCAGTCTGTGGAACAATCCCTTAACGCTTCTTTCGCGCCCAGAAGGTAGTTCGCAAATGCTCTGACTGTGGGGTAGGCGAATACATCTTGAAATGGAACTCTGATTTTAAATTCTGCCAATACTCTGGATACAAATGCCATCACATTCAATGAATTAATCCCCAGCTCTATTAAATGATCTAAGGATCCGATTCGATCAATTTCCAGAATGTCTTCCCAAATGGCGATCAGGCTTTCTTCTGCCTCACTTACGGGTGCTTCATACTCCGCTTTTAAATGAACCACTTCTTTGGGCTCCGGCAACCTGCTTCGATCCACCTTACCGTTAATGTTAAGCGGAATGGTTTCTAATGGGATAAAATAGGATGGTATCATGTAGTCAGGCAGATATTTTAGCAAATACTCCCTTATATGAGAATATGTAGTTTCATTATCCCCATCTTTTAAGACGTAATAAGCACAAAGAGATTGTACGGCGTTTCTATCCACTTTTATTGCTACAGCAGCATCCTTAATATGATCACACTCCAATAATTTATTTTCGATCTCCCCTATCTCAATACGATATCCTCTGATTTTAACCTGCTGATCGATTCTTCCTAAAATTTCTATCGTACCGTCAGCCAGGCGTCTGGCGAGATCTCCTGTTGTGTACATTCTCAAACCAGGAACAAATGGATTTTTGACGAATTTCTCCTCCGTTAATTCCTTCCTGTTTAAATATCCTCTGGATACACCGTCACCGCTGATGCATAGTTCCCCTGCAATTCCAACAGGCAGAACCCTGTTTTCCGGATCGAGTATATACAACTGTGTGTTTTGGATAGGACTTCCTATGGGAACAATTCCCTGTTCCTTTGATCCCTCCCTGTCAATTCTGTAATATGCGGAATCAACACAACACTCTGTGGGTCCGTAGACATTTACCATTTGGAACGCAGCATCTTTCAGTTTATCGTACACCTTATGGACTAATTCATACGTTAATATATCACCGCCCACAAGCAGTTCTTTTAAATGAGTTAAGTGTACGCCTTCTTCAATATAAGTGAGCATTCTAAGATGTGCAGGAGTGGCATCGGAAATCTCTATCCCCTTTTCCTCGAAATAAACGAGCAGTTTTGACGCATCCAAAATCCTGTCTTTTTTCACAATATGAAGCGTATGGCCGAGCAGCAATGAAGCAAAAATCTGCTTTACAGATCCATCAAATACATAAGATGCCAATAATGCCACATGCAGTCTCTTCTTATATTTCTTGTAAATCCCCTCATTTAATCCGTGAACCAGATTATTGACATTTCTATGCTCTAACATTACTCCTTTCGGTTTTCCTGATGAACCGGAAGTATAGATTACATAGGCAAGGCTCTCCGGTTTTGAGATGGTTTTTAGCATGTAAATTTGCTTATCCTGAGCCAGTTCTTCAAGTTTTATTACGCCTCCATGGAAAGTAATGCCGCAATCCACCCCTTCTGTCGTGCAGATCACCTGAACTTTACTGTCTTTTATCATATATTCTATTCTCTCAGCCGGGTATTCTGTATCAAGAGGTAAATATGCGCAGCCGGATTTCAGGATTCCCAAAATAGCAACGATCATCTCCATGGAACGGTCAGCCAATATTCCGACGACATCGCCTTCACCGACGCCCGATTTCCATAACCGGTCCGCCAGAGCATCGCTTCGCTGATCCAATTCACCGTAAGTCATCTCTTTCTCTTCATACACCAGAGCAATTTCACTCCGGGAGTTCTTTGCCTGTTCACGGAATAATTCATCAACGGTTTTTTCTTTGGGATAAGGCGCCTTTCTTTGATTATATCCATAAATTAATCTGTTCTTCTCCTCTTCCCCTATAAGCTCCAGTTCATTTATTGACACGTTATCCATCTGCTTGTCAGAAATGATCTGCTGTGCTACATATAATAATTGTTTTGATACGTTTTCTATCAATGCTGTTTCATATACAGACTCATCGTATTTCAAATGGAACACGATACGCTCCCCAGGCACAACCGAAATGCTGAAATCATAATTATTCTGCTCATTGGATTCAAAATTTTCCACCTGAAATCCCAATGCGTCAGCATCGGAAGTCCCAATGCTGTTATCTTCTGCATAATTTTCAAATATCATCACATGATCCATCAGATCTCTCTTTAATTTTGTCAGGGATTGTATCTCGGACAAATTCATGTAATTATATTTATTGCTTTCCAACGAATTTTTCTGAGCTGCTTTTAAGAATTCACGAAAGCTCATTTGACCAGCCGGTTGAAGCCTCGATGGTAATGTATTGATGAATAATCCCACCATTTTTTCAATTCCGGCCACTTCAGCATCCCTGCCAGAGACAACCGTTCCAAAAACCACATCCTCTTTTCTGTTATATTTCGCTAATATGACAGCCCAGATGCATTGAATTAACGTATGGAGTGTCACCTGATTTTTATTCGCAATCCACGATAATCCTTCTGTCATCTCTCTGTCATATTCCACAGTGACTTTTTTACGAACAGGTTCTTTCCCAGATTTTTTGCCGCCAAAAACGGGCAATCCCGTCTTTTGTTCAAACGAATCGAGATACTTTGACCAGTATTCTTCCGCCCGGTCCCTATCCTGCCCGTTCAGCCAGCAGATGTAATCGCTATACGGCCGAACTTCTTCCAAACTACAGGGTCTTTGATTCTTTTTATCGGCGTATATCTGAAACAGCTCTGACAGTATGAGCCCTCTGCACCAGCCATCAAATAAAATATGGTGGTTGCTCCAAATCATTTGATAATCCTCCGACCCGGTCTTTATTAATGTTACGCGCATAAGAGGATCTCTTCTTAAATCAAATCCTGTTTCTTTATCCTTTGCTTTTATCTGCTCTATTCGCATTTTCTGCTGTATGCCGTCAATGCCGCTGAGATCGTAATAATGATACTCCGTCCTCCTGTCTTTTAATATGACAGTTTTGGGGCTGTCCGTAATTTCGTATTCAAATGACGCCCTTAATATTTCGTGTCTTCCCGTGATTATATGGAAGCTTTCCTCCAACCATTCGCTCTTTACAACGCCTTTGAAATGAAGGGTCATCTGCTCGAAGTAAACATCGGAGTCCTTTTGATCCAGGGAGTGATAAAGCATTCCCATCTGCATGTTTGCCAACGGATATATCTTTTCAATCTCCTGCCCTTGGCAGCATTCTTCCAGCTGCTGCAATTGTGAAAGACTGATGGAAGTATCCCCATAGTCGGAAGGAGTCTTTTCCTCACACTCCTTTGAGGAACAGTGACCGATCACCAATAACAGCTCCGTTTTAAACTGATTTACAAAAGCTCTTATCACTTCTTTGTCGTATTTCCTGTTATTAAATGTCGCGCTGATATTTAACTTGTGATTCAGAACAACGCTATTTATTTCCAATCCATTTTCACGGACAATTTCATTCCCCATAGACTCTCCCATAGGAAGCCAGGAAGCTTGAAATCCGTTGCTATTCATGTCCTCATCCATCTGTCCGAGATAATTAAACAGGATCGGTGCGCTGTCATTCACATTGAATTCAGGATCTTTGTTCATATACTTTAATATACCATATCCAAATCCCTTATCTGGAACTCTTCTAAGCGTTTCTTTCACTGTTTTTATGTGATTTCCTATGTCATCTTCTTCCTCAAGTTCAATATACAAAGGATATTTCGTAGTAAACCACCCCACCGTCCTGCTTATATCCGCATTCAATCCATTCTGCCTTCCATGGCCTTCCAGATTAATTCTGATCGCATTTTCTCCCGTAGATGACTTCGATGCAAGGACTAAAGCGGTGATCAGTATATCATTTATTTCCGTGCGGTAAGCGTGGTTCGTATTGCGCAGGAGACTGTCGGTTTCCTCTGCGGATAGTTCCTCATACAATGTATCGCTGTCACCATATTTGTAATCGCCCTCATATTCATTGCAATCGAGGAATGTTACCGGCTGCTCTGTCATCTGTTTCCAATATCTTTTTTCCCTATCCAATTTTCTTGATTTAGAGTAACCATCTATTAGCGCTGCATATTCCTGATAGGAGGTTGTTTTCGACGGAAACTTCAGTTCTTTTTTCTGCACCAGTTGTTGATAGCCGATTGTGAAATCTTCCATCAGCACTCTCCATGATACCCCGTCCACGATCAGATGATGGATCACGATCAGCAGATGATCCCCATCGGGCATACGAAACAGCGCGATTTTAGAGGCAGGTCCATGAAAAATATCAATTTCTTTCTGCAGTCTTGTCACGAAATCGTTGATGTTTGAGATGAATTCTTCGCCGTGAATCCCCTGTTCTTCTTCATAATGATACTCCACGAAATCAAATGGCAGCTCGTCAGCACCAGGACAGGTTTGGATGATGCCTTTTTCCGTCTCTGTAAACGTCATTCTTAACGCATCATGATGCCTGAATATTTCCTTGAATACTTCTTTTACGATCGTTCCATCCAGCCCCTCTTTTTTATACAGAGTGACAGCCTGATTAAAGTGATTTCTCTCCTTCCGGTTCCGCCTAAAGAAGGATTTTTGAATAGGGGTAAGCATCACAGCCCCTTTTATCTCCACATCCTGTTCTTTTTTCTCTTGTTTCTCTTTTACGTGCTTACTCAGCAACGCTATTTCCGGGTACGTGAATAAATCCTTCATCTCAAGGGACAGGCCGTAAGCAGATAATCTCGAAATAATCTGGAGTGCTTTTATTGAGTCACCGCCGATGGAGAAAAAGTTGTGGTGTATTCCAATTTCGTTTAGGCCCATGACTTCTTCCCACACCTTCGCCAGCTTTTCTTCCACATCATTTCTATATTTTACATACTTCACAGAGAGTGTATGATTTTCCGGTTTTGGAAGCGCTTTTGGATTTACCTTTCCGTTGGCATTTAAAGGTATCACCTCCACAGGAACGAGATAGGAAGGTATCATATATTCCGGCAGCTTTTCTTTCAGATAATTTCTAATCTCCTCAAACAGGAGGTCATTTTTTGATACGTAATATGCACAGAGCGCCGGCTTTTTTGAAGTTACCTCTCTTACCATAACATGCGCATCCATTATTTCTGCATGGGTTAACAGAATACTCCTGATCTCTTCCGGCTCTATTCGATAGCCATTTACTTTCACCTGGGAGTCCACTCTTCCGAAAAATTCTATATTGCCGTCTTTTTGCAGGCGCACCAAATCCCCGGTCCGATACATGATCTCATGCTCACAGAACGGATCCGGCAAAAACCGCTCTTTCGTCAAATCCGGTTGATGCAGATATCCTCCCGCAACGCCGTCACCGGAAAGATACAATTCCCCATAAACACCTTCTGGCTGAAGATTGCGTCCTTCATCCATTACATAGCATCTCATGTTGTGAATCGGCCGTCCGATGATATTTCTTTCCCCACATTCCCTCATTTTATCATGATCAAATACGTTTGCGGCTGCTCCTATGGTCGTTTCCGTCGGCCCATAGTGATTCATGATGAGACAGTCCTCATTCTTACTGAGGAACTTATCCACATCCGCAAATATTATTTTTTCTCCGCCGAGTACCAGCAGCCTGAGCGTTTGCCCCCCTTCTTTCTCAAAGCACGGATCATGAACCATCACGTGAAAGAGTGAGGGCGTCATCTTAATATAGGTAATTCCGTTTTCCTTTATGTACTCCCATGACTTTTTGGAATTTGTGTAATCCTCTTTTTTCGCCAGATGCAATTCGGCTCCGGCAATCAGGGAACTGAAGAGACTCGTATATCCCAAATCAAAGGCGTAAGAGGACATCAACAAAGTTTTATCCTGTCTGCCTATTTTAGCGGTATCCATGAACCATGTGATGTAGTTCACCAAGTTGCCATCCTTTACAACAACCCCTTTTGGTTTTCCTGTTGAGCCGGATGTATAAATCACATATATATCGCTGTCTGCCCGGTGACTGGACGAAATGCATGTTTCAACCTCTCTATTTACAGTTATTTTTTCAAGATCAATTCTTTCCCCTTTAAATTCAAAACCGATGGAGGAATTACCTTTTGTCAGCAGGAATCCCGCCCCGCTGTCCTTTAATATATGATCCGCCCTGTCATTTATTTGATCCGCATCAATGGGCAGAAATATACCTCCTGATTTCATAATTGCGAGAATTCCGATCACCAGCTCCAGTGAAAATCCTGTCATAATACCTGCCACCGTGCCATGGGAAATCCCCTTCTTTGACAGGTATGCGGAAAGTGCATCGGATTCATAGTCTAATTCCCTGTAGGTGAGCGCAGAATCCTCAAATACCACCGCTGTTTTATCCGGGTGTGATGCTGCTGTTTCCTTGAAAAGCTCAATGAACGTTTTTTTCATTTCAGGCTTCTTCACGCCGTGAGATCGGTTCAGCAAACGGCTTCTTTCCTCTTCTGACAGGATGCTGATCTCTTTCAGGCGAATGTCCGGAGCCTCTGAAATTGTTATTAACAGATTTATAAAATGCTGTGCCATCCTGCGAATCGTCTCTTTTTGAAACAAGCTGGTGCAATAGATGAAGGAGCATTCAATCTCACCATCATTCTCATATACATTGAGAGTAATATCAAATTTAGACCCTTGAATTTTCGTATCGTATGACTCCAATTTCAGCTCACGGGGGGATCCCTGGCTGCCGTCCATATTCTGCAGCACGAGCATGGTATCAAACACTGCGCTTCTGCTGAGATCACGATCCAATTCCAAACGCTCCACCAGCTCATCAAACTGATAGTCCTGATTTTCAAACGCCTTGATCGTATTTTCTCTTATTTCCGTCAAGTAATCCTCAAATCGTTTCTCACCTTCCGGAAATGTTCTCATCGCCAGCGTGTTTATAAACAGTCCGACTACATGTTCCAGCTCTTTATGGGATCTGCCCGCCGTTGGGGAGCCTATTACGATATCATCTTGTCCTGTATATTTATGGAGTAATGCGGAATACGCTGCCAGCATGACCATATAGAGCGTCGCTCCTTGACTTTTCGCAAGCTCCTGTATTTTTTCAGCGTTTTCCCGTTTCACCGTGACTGTCACCATATCCCCTTCAAACGCTTTCCGTTTCGGTCTTTTATAATCCAACGGCAGATTTAAAACGGGAATCTCATCCTCAAAGGTTTTTACCCAATAATTTTCTTGTTTCTTCAGCCATTCACCGTCTATTCGCTTTCTTTGCCACTCCACATAATCGCGATATTGAACCGTACTCTCAGGCAAATATTTCCCTTCGTATAAATCCATCAATTCACCTGACAATATCTCCATTGAAACTCCATCGGAGATGATATGATGTATGTCGAATAATAAGATATGCTCTTCCTCCGAAATCTCCAAGACCTCCGCTCTAAGAAGAGGATGGCTGTCAAGCTGGAACGGCCGTACAAATTGATTAATTTCTTCCTCGATGGACGCACCCGCCGGTTTTCTCTTAACCATCCGAAATGAGAAGGTATCGTGTATCACCTGTACCGGTTCTTCGCCTTTCATTGTAAAAGAGGTCCGCAGCGGCTCATGTCTTTGTATCAATGTCCGGAACGCCTGATCCATTCGTTCCTCATGAAATTTTCCATAGATTTTCGTGGCGAACGGTATATTGTAGGTGACGGAATCCTCATCCAACTTATTTAAAATATACATTCTTCTTTGTGCTGCTGAAAGAGGATAATATTCTTTCTCACCCGCTTTTTGAATGGAATCAGAAAATTGTGTTCTGCTCTGTTCAATGTATTGCGCGATGCTTTTAATGGTAGGAGTTTTAAACAATTGATTGAGCGGAATTTCCACGCCGAAGTCTTTCTGGATCCGATATACCGATGTCATTGCTTTGAGCGAATGTCCTCCCATTTCAAAGAAATTATCCTCTGTACCCACTTGTTCCACCTTCAATACATCCTTCCAGTTTTCCACAAGTTTTCTCTCCAGCTCCGTTTCCGGCTTCTTATATTCTGTTTTGTTTTCCCTCACATAAGCGGGCGTTGGGAGCGCTTTTCGGTCCAGCTTTCCCGTCGCGGTAAACGGCAGTTGTTTTAGTTTCATATAGTAGGATGGAATCATATAATCAGGCAGCTGATTCTTCAAAAAGCTTCTGATTTTTGCCGCCGAATGAGCATATTCAGAGTTTTTATAAACGAGGTAAGCGCATAAATATGGATTTCCCGTCTCGTCATTTTGGATGATCACCGCAGCTTCACTGATCGAATCAAACATCATCAGTCTGTTTTCTATTTCCTCTAATTCAATACGGAACCCCCGGATTTTTACCTGTTGATCCATCCTGCCGCGAAATTCAATCGTTCCATCTTCACGCCATCTCACCAAATCTCCTGTCCGGTAAATTCTCCGGCTGCCATTTATGATGCAGAATTTTTCATCCGTCAGCTCCGGACGGTTTAAATATCCTCTGGCCAATCCCCGTCCCCCAATGCATAACTCACCATATACTCCTATCGGCTGCAGTTCTTCTCCTTTTCCCATAATATAGAGCTTCGTATTCTGCATCGGTCTGCCAATGGAAATACTGCCCGTATAGCTTGTTTCTGTCAGGGAAATGCCGGATGCATACACGGTTGCCTCTGTTGGGCCATATAAATTTTCAAGCCTCACACCGTTTATTTTATTTCTTATTTTATTCACTAAATCGCTGGTGATCGCTTCTCCTGCGGTGAACAGATATTTCAGAGAGTTTAATTTTTCTGCCTCATCACGATTGAGGCTGCCCATAAATATTTTTAGCATGGAAGGCACAAAATTAATATGGGTGACCCCATTCTTCCCTATTGCTTCAAATATTTTATGAGGCTGCATTTCAAATCCTGGTTCTAATATGACGAGTCTCCCCCCATTTAAAAACCAACCAAACAACTCACTGATTGAAACATCAAAAATATAATTTGTTTTTAATAAGTAGGAATCGTCCTCATTTAATGGATAGCGGCGCTGTAAATCGGTCAATAAATTAACGACGCTGTTATGCTCAATCATGACGCCCTTGGGTTGTCCCGTTGAGCCGGAAGTATATATAATATACGCCAGTTTTTTTGTATCCCCTGTCTTAACCGGGTTTTCTTCACAGCGGCAAAAAAGCTCATCCTCTTCCATATCAATCCGTGTTCCCTGGAAATTGATCTCTAATCCCAGACTTTTCTGATAGATTAGTATCTGCGATTTGCTGTCCTGCAGCATGAAGTCGATTCGTTCCACCGGATACTTCGGATCAATAGGTAAATAGGCCGCTCCGGACTTGAGGACCGCCATGATGCTTATATACATTTCCATGGAGCGCTCCGCGATGATGCCCACGACCACCTCCGGTTTCGCCCCTTCTTCCATCAACCGATGGGCAAGACTGTTTGAGCGCCTATTCAGTTCTTCATATGTGAGGGTCTCATCCCGAAATGACAACGCCGTTCTCCCTGGCGTTTTAACCACCTGCTCTTCAAATAATTCCTGGATCTGTTTCTCCTCTGGAAATTCACCGGCAGTCTGATTAAAATCGAATAGAATTGTTTTCTTTTCTTCTTCTGAAAGCATGGAGATTTTTTCAATGGGAATTTCCGGGGTTTTCGTAATGGCTCTTAATATTTGTACGTAATGCTGCAGCATTCTCTCTATTGTACCCTGAGAAAACAGGCTGGTGCTGTATTCCATGCTCAACTCAATTCCCAAATCCGATTCCACCGCGATCAAGCTGAAATCCAGCTTCGAGACTGTCTTACTGAATTCATAAGGTTTGAATTTCAAATCTTTCATGGTGGATTGTTTTTGGTCCATATTCTGCAAAACAAACATCGTATTAAACAGCGGATTTCTGCTTATATCACGCTTAAAATCCAATGTCTCAATTAAAATATCCAGCGGATAATCCTGGTTCTCAAACGCCTTTAAAACACCTGTCTTTGTTTCTTCCAGGAAATCTTCATAGGTGCATTGATTTGAGGTATCGCTTCTGAGCACGAGTGTATTGATGAACAGCCCTATCATATCCTGCAAGTCAGCGTGGCTTCTCCCTGCGATCGGCGCTCCTATTATAATGTCATTTTGCCCGCTGTACTTTGATATTAAAATGTGATATGCCGACAATAACGTCATATACAGAGTAGCTCCATGGGCATTTCCCAATTTGCGGATTTCATCCGTCAAACCTGGATCAATGGTAATATCAACGCTTCCGCCTTCATATTTTTGAATCTCAGGCCTTTCAAAATCAGTAGGAATTTCTAAAACGGGCAATTCACCGCTCAGCGTTTCTTTCCAGTAATTTTCCTGCTTTTTCATATCGGCGGAATGAAGCCACTCCCTCTCCCATGAGGCATAATCCTTATATTGCAGTTTTAATTCACTTAATGATTCACCGTAATATAGCTTTATAAATTCCGATGTAAAAATAGTTAATGAGGTGCCGTCCGATATGATATGGTGCATGTCGATCATGAAAACGGATTTTCGTTCCTCAGTTTTTATCAGTCCTATCCTGATCAAGGGCGCCTTTGACAGATCAAACGGTCTTACAAACGCCTTCACCTGTTTTTCGATCTCCGCCTCACCCGCACCGTACATTTCCTCATACTCCACCGCAAATTTGATGTCATCATGAATTCTTTGAACGACCTCATCCTCCACGATATGGAAGGATGTCCTTAGAATTTCATGTCTCTTCACCAGTTCATTCATCACCTCTTCGACCTTATCCTTCTGAAGGTCCCCCTCCGCGATCATGATCGATGGAATATTGTAGTGAATATCTTCTTTTGCGAATTGGTTTAACGCATACATTCTCTTTTGTGCGGAAGATGCCCTGTAGAATTCCCTTTTTTCTACCGGTTGAATCGCCGTGTATACACTCTCTTTTGCTGTCATGATATAACGGGCGATCTGTTTAATTGTGGGATGATTAAATATTTCACCTACGGGTATTTCCTTATCCAGCTCCCGATGAATGAACGTCACCATCTGCATCGCCTTCAGCGATTGGCCCCCCAATGCAAAGAAATCATCATTGACACCGATTTTTTCCACATCGAGAACTTCACTCCATATCTCCGCTATCTTTTCTTCCACATCATTTTCAGGCGCTTTGTATTCCACTCCTAATGATACGTTCCCATCCAGCTCCGGTAAGGACTTTCTGTCAAGCTTCCCATTCGGTGTTTTTGGCAGCTCTTCCATTCGAATAAAGTGGGTCGGGATCATATATTCCGGCAGTTGTTTCATCAAATAAGCCCTTAACTGCGGCACCGTGATCTCCTCCGGGCAGACGAGGTATGCACATAAATATTTCGTCCCCTGTTTGTCCTCTTTGCAAATGACTGCTGCTTCCTTCATCTTCTCCAGCTTAAGCAGTTGATTCTGTATTTCTCCGATTTCTATCCGGTATCCCCTGATCTTTACCTGGTTGTCAATTCTGCCTTCACACAGTATTTCTCCGTCTGAATTCCATCTCGCCAAATCCCCCGTGCGATACATTCTTTCTCCAGGCCGGAATGGATTCGGTACGAATTTTTCTTTGGTCAGCTCTGTTTTATTGATATAACCTCTGCTCAGCCCTTTTCCGGAGATGCACAGCTCCCCTATGACGCCAACAGGCTGCAGCTGGTTTCCTTCTCCCAGAATATACACCTGTGTATGTTCAATGGGACTTCCGATATTGACGTTATCACTGTTGGTCAAATCCTTTCCAGTTGACCAAACCGTGGTCTCCGTAGGCCCGTACATATTATATAGCTTAAATTTTCCAGCCTTTTTGATTTCTTTTAAGAGCATTGGAGGCAATTCTTCCGCGCCGACGATCACTTTTTTAAACTTATCAAAACATCGCAGCCCATTTTTTCCATTTAAAAGAAGCTGAACTCTCGATGGTGAAATATGCAGGATATCAATATCATTTTCTTCCATATATGCTTCAAGTTCTACGGCATCCTTTTGCTGTTTCGTACCCGCAATAAATATTTTCATACCAATTGCCAGAGGGATCAAGAGCTCCGGTATGCACATGTCGAAGGAGAATGTTGCTAAGGCGAGTATGGATTCTTTTGGCTGGAGTTCTATTTTCCTGGAAAATCCCCGTATTAAATTCATCAGGTTCCCGTGTTCAATCATGACTCCCTTTGGCTTCCCAGTTGAACCAGAAGTGTAAATCACATATGCTAAATCCGATAATTGAGTCCTATGCTTCGGATTTTCTGCAGTCGTTTCATAAATTCGCTTTTCATCAAGGTCTATGATCTCCCCTTGAAATGAGAATTGATTCTTAAGGTGGCTTTGTGTAAGGAGAATTTTTGCTCCGCTGTCATCCAGCATATATTCTATCCGTTCTTTTGGATACTCCGGATCAATGGGAAGATACGCTCCACCGGATTTTAATATTCCAAGAATTCCGGCCATCATATCAAAGGATCTCTCCACCATAATTCCCACGATGCAATCTGGTCCTATGCCTTGTGCCATCAGCATTTTTGCAACGTTATTTGCCCTCTCATTCAGTGCTTTATATGAAAGCTCTTCCTTATCACAAACTAACGCAGTATCATCCGGTCTCAGTTCAGCCTGGGCTTCGAACAGCCTATGAAAGGTCAGATTTTCCTCAGTTTCTTCTTCCGAAGACGTGTCGTTGAATTGTAACAACAGTTTGTTTTCTTCCTCCTCAGACAGCATCTTTAAATCGGAAAGCTTCGCCTTGGCGTGGAACGCGATATCTTCCAGCAGATTTCTATAATGCGCCGCAATGCGCTGGATCGTTTCAGCCTCGAACAGCTTCGCGCAATATTCCAGACTGAAATTAATTTCATCCCCTCTCTCCATTGCTGTCAACGTGAGATCAACCGGAGAGATCTTTTCTTCCATATTGTACTGGGTGAAGATCAATTCATCTGTTTTTAATTCCCCTGCATCCATATTCTGCATGATAAACATCACATCATAAACGGGATTTCTGCTTAAATCCCGTTTCATATCCAATTGGTTTACTAAATCATTAAATTGTAAGTACTGATGCTCATAAGCCTGTAACGAATTCCTTTTCACCTCCTGCAGGAATTCTTCAAATCCCTTTCCACCTGCAGGATAATTTCTCATGGGGAGGTTATTGACAAACATCCCAACCGTCTGCATGAGATCGTTATGGGATCTCCCCGCAATCGGCGTGCCTACGATAATATCGTCCTGACCGCTGTACCGTGAAAGCAGTACGTTAAATGCGGACAATAATACCATATATAATGTGGTTCCCTGATTCATGCTTATGGCCTTCAGCTTACCGGCAATATCCTTGTCCACCTTAAATTCCATGCTTCCGCCCTCAAAGCTCTGTCTCACCGGACGCTCATGATCAAGAGGTAAGTCAAGCACCGGGAGTTCCCCTGAAAGAACGGACAGCCAGTAATCACTGCATCTTTTCAGCAGCTTTGACTGGGACATTTCATTTTCCCATACGGCAAAATCCTTATACTGTACCGTAATCGGCGGGAGCTGGATATCGTCATACAGCCGTGCGAAATCATTCGTCAATATCCCCATGGATACTCCGTCCACGATAATATGATGCACATCAAGGAACATATAATGCTCGCTCTCATTCACCCGGAACAATTCCACCCTCATGAGCGGCGCTCTTTTTAAGTCAAATGGCTTGATGAAAGCTTTCATTTCATCTTCAATTCTGTGATTTTTAAGCTCGTGGATTTTAAGATCGATTTCAGCTTCTTCTATCTTTTGGACAGGCTCCCCGTCCACCATGTGAAAGCTGGTTCTAAGCGCTTCATGGCGCTTGACCAGCTTGGAAAAAGCATTCTTAAACCGTTCATAATCCAGCTTTCCATCTATTTTCATCACCGATGGAATATTATTGGATACCCCGTCTTTATCAATCTGATGGAGTATATACAGCCTTCTCTGGGAGGATGAGAGCATATAATATTCTGACTCTTCTGCCTTTTTAATTTCTTGAAATTCACTCTTTCCCGAAGTTCTTATCAGTTCTCCCAATCCACGGATGGTCGGGTTGGCAAAAAACTGATCGATGGGTATCTCTGCATTGAACTCCTTATGAATTTTGGAAATTAAATTCATCGCCTTTAAAGAGTGCCCTCCCAATTGGAAATAATCATGATGGACTCCGAAATTCTCCATATCCAAAAGCTCTTTCCAGATCGTGAGAAGCTTTTCCTCTACCATGTCGCCCGGCGGCTCATATTCCGCTCCCATATCACCGCTTCTGCTGGGTTTTGGCAGCACACTCTTATCCACTTTTCCGATGGGAGTCAGTGGAAATGCATCCAGGAACACATAAAACGATGGGATCATGTAGGAAGGTAATTCCGACATAAGCAATTTCCTGATCCCGGATTCATCGGGAAGGAAATTTTCATTTTTTCCAACTAAATACGCACACAGATACGTGCCCCCTGTGCCGTCCTCCCTCGCCATAACAACAGCTTCCTTCACTCCTTCGATGTTCAGCAGCTGACTTTCTATCTCCTCCAGTTCTATACGGTAGCCTCTTATTTTCACCTGATAATCGGTTCTGCCAGCGAACTGTATTTTTCCATCGGGAAGCCACATTGCCATATCTCCTGTGCGGTAAATCCTTTCTTCTGGATTGATTGGATTCGCTATGAACTTCTCTTTCGTCAATTCCTCATTATTTAAATACCCCCTGGCAAGCCCCTCTCCTGCGATGCAGATTTCTCCTATGGTTCCTATCGGAGAGATCTCATGACTGCCGTTTATGATGTAGATTCTGATATTGTGTATCGGATATCCAATGGACAGATTTTCACATTTTTTATCCTCCACCAGGGTTGTTGCCACCACAGTGCTTTCTGTAGGGCCATATTCATATAATAACTTGTACGGAAGATCCCGGGTCAGCTTCATTTTTTCGCCGCCGGCTACTAACAGCCGTATGGAATCATTTCCATGGGCGATAAATTGCTCACACACTTTACATGGCAGTGAAACAATTGTGATCCCGTTTTGATTGATGTAATTGCTGATCTTTATAATATCCAATTTTATTTCTTCTCTTAATATGTGGAGGGAAGCCCCAGCGAGTAAATTAGGTATGATCTCTCCGACTGCAGCATCCACGGATATTTTAAGATAGTTGGTCGCGCGATCCGATTCCGTTAAGTTTCTCAATCTGATATGATGAAAACATAAGTTGACCACGGATTGATGTTCGATGAGGACGCCCTTGGGCATACCGGTGGAACCGGATGTATACATGATGTATGCTAAATCTTTTGACGTGTTTATCAGCTTCAAATTCTCTATGGATTCATCCCGAAGAGCTTCTCCGGTGATATCCAGTTTCTCTATATCACCGGCTCCATGATCCCAAAACTCTTTCTGAGTAATCAAGATCTTAGCGCCGCTGTCCTCCAGCATATAGTGAATACGTTCCACCGCGGAATCGGGATCGAGCGGAAGATAGGCTCCTCCTGACTTTAATATACCTAAAATGGCCACGATCATATTTGGTGTTCTTTCCAGCATAATCCCCACAATGTCATCCGCTTTTATTCCGGATTTTCTGAGATGATGGGAAAGCCTGTTCGCTCTCTCGTTTAATTCACCATAAGTGAGCACCTCGTTTTCAAATACGATCGCAGGATTTTGGGGCGTTCTGTCCACCTGCTCCTCAAAAAGCTCATGAATCGTCTTATCCCTCGGATATGTTGTATCCGTTTTATTGAACTCATAAAGAATCCTGTTTTTTTCCTCATCGGACAGCAAATCTATATCCTTGATCTTTATATCCATATTTTCTGTGATTATTTCGGCGATCCTCATAATATGCGTTCCGATTTGATCGATGATCTCACCGCTGTAAACCGTTTCATCATAAATGAGCGTCAGCTTTAATTTATCCCATAATCCGGCTAAAATACTGAATTCAAAATTTGCGTTTTCATCTGTTGAAATCTCATTGACTGTAAAGCCCAGATCCTCACTATTTCTTTCCAATGTATCGGAATCCACCGCATAATTTTCAAACACCAGGACGTGATCCACCAGATTTCCGTTCATCCTGCTTTGAGCCTGGATTTCTGCGAGGCTGACATAATTATTATGATTGCTTTTTATCGTGTCCCTCTGACAGTTTTTCAGAACTTCAGAAAAACTCATCTCCTTCTCAATTTGAATCCTCAGAGGCAGAGTATTGATAAACAGGCCCACCATATCCTCAATCCCCTCTACCTCTTTGTCCCTTCCGGAAACGACTGTGCCAAAGACCACATCGTTCACATCATTATATTTTGCCAGCAGAATGCCCCAGATACTCTGTATCATCGTATTGACCGTCACATTTCTATCCTTTGCCGCCGCTTTCAGCTTATTGGTTAATTCTTCTGAAAAATCTAACATCTTTTCTTTTCTGTAGTATTTATTCGTGCTTACCTCTTTCATTCTTCCGGGGATCTGCACTTTTTCTTCATACCCATCTAAATAGTTTTTCCAATAGGCCAGGCTTTCTTCCTCATCCTGCTCTCCCAGCCATTTGATGTAATCACTAAAGGGTACGATATTTTTTAACCCACAGGGTTTTCCGGTTATTTTATTCCTGTATATACCGAATAAATCACTTAAAATAATTCCTGTACTCCATCCATCCATTAATATATGATGATGGCTTATCACCACTTTATAGGAATCCGCCGTAAATTTCAGTAAAGCTGCCCGAATCAGAGTATCCTTACTGATATCAAACCCTTTTTCCTTGTCCTCACGCTTGTAATTATCGTAATATTTTCTTTTTTCCTCATGTTCATAATGGCTGATATCAATATAAATAAAACCGATCTTTCTGCCTCTTAATATTATATGAAGAGGCTCGTCCATTTTGTTATTAAAGGAAGCCCGCAATATTTCATGACGATCCATGACTTCATTCAGGCTCTCCTCAAATACCGTTTCATCCACCTCCCCTTTGATGTCCATTTCGATTTGTGAAAAATATGCTTTCGATTTTTTATCACCAATAGAATGAAATAACATTCCTTTCTGCATATTTGACAGAGGGTATATTTTTTCTACCTTATTGCTCATATCTGTTCCTCCAATACTGCTTCTCCCGTGACTTCCGTTATTCATATTCACTCAGCAGATTTTCTAAATCGCCCAGTGATATCTTGTTGTATCCGTAATCCGACGGGGTCTGTTCTGTTTTCTCCTTGTTCATACAATGCTCGATCACTCTTTTCAAACATTCCATATAAGCTGCATTCAGCCTTGCTATCTGCTCTGCACCATATTCCTTTTTATGATATGTGGTGTTGAGCACCAGCTCCCCATGAATAATAATGGAATCCATCTCAATCCTGGCATCTCTTTGCACGTTATCTCCTGTACTTTTCCCGCATGAATAGCATGAGGGTGAAAATACTTCAGTCGTGATATCGTTGTCTATTTCCCCGAGATAGTTAAATAAAATCGGCGCATCCTCCTCCTGCAACAGTACTTCATCTTTTGCCATGTATTTTAAAATCCCGTATCCAATTCCCTGATTTGGAATTTTTCTGAGACTTTCCTTCACCATCTTTATATTTTGTGACAGCTCTGTCTCCCCTTCTAAATCGATCAAAACCGGATACAATGTTGTAAACCATCCGATCGTCCTGGAGATATCCAGGTCTTCATGGAGTGTTTCCCTTCCATGACCTTCCATTTTTATTTTTATCCTATCCCCTCCTGTCAGCTGTCTCAAAGCTATGGATAATGCTGTCAATAAAATATCGTTGATTTCTGTTTTATATGTCCTGTTTACGTTCCTCATCAGAGACTGGGTGTCCTCCTTTGAAAGGGATATGCTCTCAGTTTGGCTGCCCCCATACGTGTTCACCAAAATGCTGTTCTCAGTTAAAATCCCCACACATTTCGCCCGGGCAATCTCTCTCCAGAAGGGCAGTTCCTTTTTTAATTTATCGCTGCGTGCATAGTTCACTAAGAAATTCCCATAGTTTTGATAGGAATCCGTTTTATACTCCAATGAAATAGGATTACCTGCTGAAATATTCTTGTACAAATGCTCGAAATCTTCAAACAGGATACGCCAGGATACGCCGTCTATGATTAAATGATGCACAACGATGAGCAAATGATCCCCTTTTACTGATTTAAAAAGACATAACTTCATCAGTTTTCCATCAAAGACCGAAGTCTCTTTCTGTAATTCATCCGCCACTTTTAAAACTGCATCCTTCTCATTCACTTCCCCATTCAAATCAACCGTGTACAAATCATAAACACGGTCTCCCAATCCCCTATTATATTGAAGTATGGTTTTGTTCTCCATTGTATAGCGCATACGGAATGCATCATGATGTTCCGTGATCTTATGGAATACTTCTCTTAGCACCTCTTCTTCAAATCCAGCTTCCCGATAGAGCATGACAGCCTGATTAAAATGATCTCTCTCCTCTTTGTTGGACATAAAAAAGGCCCGTTGAATTGGAAGCAGCTCGGTCTTCCCTTCAACGACTCTATTGTTTCTGAGATTTAGTGTTTTCTGTTTTATTTTTGTACACACATCTTTTAAAATCGGGTTAGAGAAGATATCCTTAATCTCCAACTTCAATCCTTTTCTGGATAACCTGGATACAATCTGTAATGCTTTAATCGAATCCCCGCCAATTTCAAAGAAGTTGTGATTCATACCGATTTCACTGATCCCCAGTGTTTCATTATAGACGGAGACTACGATTTCCTGTATTTCATCCTGGGGCAGCACATATTCTATGTCATCCGCTGACCGGTCAGGATCCGGAAGTTTCCTCCTATCCACTTTTCCATTTGCGGACAATGGAAGTTCCTCTAAAAACATGAAACAGGATGGTATCATATACTCCGCCAGTTCCTTCAGCAGATGCTCCCTCAGCTCGGTGGTTTTTAGCGGACCTTCTCCTGTATAGTAGGCACAAAGATACTTCCCCTGCCCCTCATCTTCGATATCAATGACAATGACTTCCTTTATTCCTTCATGTTTTAGCAGGCAGTTTTCTATTTCTCCGGTCTCGATTCGAAATCCTCTGATCTTTACCTGAAAATCTTTTCTTCCTATATATTCCAGGCTGCCATCCGGTCTCATTCTCCCTATATCACCCGTTTTATACAGCCTCACTCCCCGTTCTTTCACAAACGGATTCTCGATGAATACCTCTTTCGTCCGTTCTTCATCATGGATATAGCCCCTTCCCACGCAGATCCCGGCCACGCAGATCTCTCCGCTGACTCCTGCAGGGCATAAGTTCATGTCCTTGTCCGTAATGTAAATCTGCACATTGGACAGCGGCGTTCCAATGGGTACGCTTCCCCCTTTCGGCGCCCCTGTCATGATGTGCTGGGTGATATCATCCGATGCTTCTGCCGGCCCATAGGCGTTGATCACTTTTATGTCCGGGCAGAGGGTAAACCATCTTTTAATGATCCCCCCATTGACCGCTTCTCCTGTCACCATCAGGTATTTAAGGCCCTCAGGTTTTATGTTCTCCTCTTCCATACAGTCCATTAATGCAGTCAGATAAGTGGGGACCACTTCCAATAGCTCCACCTCATCTTCCATGATTTGTTTTAAGAAGCCTTCCGGATTCAGCACCACCTCGTCAGGATAAATCGCTGTCGTTCCTCCCACAGCCAGCGCCCCAAACAGCTGCCATACCGAGATATCAAAACAATGTCCTGCATTTTGCGCGAAGATAAATCCCTCTTTAAGTCCCAATTCCTCCACTTCCGCATGGATGTGGTTCATCATTCCCCGGTGCTCAATCATAACGCCTTTCGGTCTTCCTGTGGAGCCTGAGGTGAACAGCACATAGGCGAGGGATCCCATATCCATGGTTAAATTTAAATCATCCTTTTTCTCTTTTTCGATGAGATCCTTCTCTTCATCGAGACAGATAATTCTTCCCTTGTAACTCTTCTTAAATGCTTCATCCACATACTCTGACTTCGTGATCACAAAACCACATCTTGCATCCTCTAATATGTTTATCTTTCTTTGCAGCGGATACCCGGGATCCACGGGCATATAGGTTCCCTGGGCTTTCCAGATTGCCAGCCCGCTCCGCACCAAATCCGGGCTTCGCTCCATCATCACCGCGGCCAGGTTCTCCTCTTTCACTCCCGCTTTTTTTAAATATGCCGCAAGCCGGTTGGCGCTTTGATTCAGATTTTCATACGTTACAGACTCATTCCCACATTTCACGGCGATGTGATGCGGTGCTTTTTTCACCTGCGCTTCGAACATGCGATGGAGCGGTTCCTCATCGTACACCGCTTTTTTATTGTTGAATTCATGGACCAGCTGGTTCTTTTCATCAGCCGTAAGCATGTCAATTTCCGCTAATGTCCTGTTTGGCTCTTTTAACATTTCCAATAATATTTTCATGAAATGTCTTTTGGATCTCAGTATCGTTTCCGGTCGAAACAGCTTTGTAGCGTACTCTATATCGATCAGGATATCGTGTTTTAATTCCACCGCCGAAAAGGTGAGGTCAAATTTGGAGATCGTGCGTTCGGACTCATATTGTTTTACTGTCACATCCGTAAATTTTCTGTCCGTTTTACTTATGTTGTCAATAGAAAACATTACATCAAACATGGGGTTTCTGCTGATATCCCTTCTGAGCTTCAGTTTTTCTACCAATTCTTCAAATTGATAATCCTGATTCTCATATGCTTTCAGCGCATTCTCTTTCACTTCCTTAAGAAAATCAAGATAGTTTTTATTACCGGAAGGATAGTTTCTCATGACTAATGTATTTACAAACAGACCCACAGCTCCATCCAAATCGTGATGAGATCTTCCTGCCACCGGGCAGCCGATCAGAATATCTTCCTGACCGCTGTACTTTGACAGCAATATATTTACAGCCGAAAGCAAGAGCATATACATGGTGCTCTCTGTTTTTTGAGCAAAAGAATTCAGTTCTTTTGTCAAATGTTCGCCGAGCTTAAAGTTCATGCTGGCCCCTTCATATGATTGTATGGCCGGACGCTTAAAATCCGTCTCCATATTTAAAACCGGTATCTCATTCTTAAATATACTCAGCCAATACTCCTCTTGCTTTTTCATTTCGCCGCTTTTATGAAGATTCGCCTGCCACTCCGAATAATCTTTATATTGTATTGCCCTATTCTCTAAGACATTTCCCCTATATAATGCTATAAACTCTTCTGTCAAAATTTCAAGGGAAACACCGTCTGTAATAATGTGGTGCATATCAAACATCACAATATATTTTTTGAGCGTTTCTTCTAAAATTTGTACTCTTAATAATGGACCCTGATTCAGAGAAAATGGCTGAATGAAATTTTCCAGAACATCCTTAAGTTCATAACCTGTGAGTTTTTCATATTTTATGTTAACCAGACTTTCTTCTGCAATATTTTGTAACGGTTTTCCATCCACTTCCAAAAACGATGTGCGCAGTATTTCATGTCTTTGTAACAATTGATTTAACGCAGACGTAAAACGCTCCACAGAGAAGCTTCCTTCTATTATTAATGTGAAGGGCATATTATAAGTAATCCCCTCTTCATCTAATTTATTAAGAATATATAATCTCCTCTGCTGGGAGGACAGGGGATAGTATCGCTTTTCCTTTGCAGGAAGGATGGCGTGATAACTGTTTTTCTCCTGCCTGGATATATAATTGGCGATCTCCCTGATTGTCGGCTCCTTAAAAATTTGCATCAGTGGAATTTGGACATTGAACTGTTTATGGATTCTGCCCACCATAGCGGATGCTTTTAGAGAATGTCCGCCGATTTCAAAGAAACTTGTACCGGTACTGATTTTTTCTATCCCCAGTATTTCCTGCCAGATCTTTAAGACCTCATGTTCCTCCTCTGATTCCGGCTCTGTGAATTCTTCAGCAGCGCATTCTTCCATCAACGGCTTGATCAGTCCTTTTCTGTCGATTTTCCCATTGGGACTTAACGGAAGCTCTTTCAACCAAATAAAATAAGATGGTATCATATATTCTGTTAATTCCCTGGAAAGATATTTTCTCAAATCGGCGGGGTTTAAGGGGCTTTCCCCGGTATAGTATCCACATAGATACTTCCCCTGCACCTCATCTTCGAAATCAACGACAATTGCTTCCTTTATTCCTTCATGTTTCAGCAGGCAGTTTTCTATTTCTCCGATCTCGATTCGAAATCCTCTGATCTTTACCTGAAAATCTTTTCTTCCTATGTATTCCAGGCTTCCATCCTGTCTCTTTCTCCCTATATCGCCCGTTTTATACAGCCTCACTCCCCGTTCTTTCACAAACGGATTCTCGATGAACACCTCTTTCGTCCGTTCTTCATCATGGATATAGCCCCTTCCCACGCAGATTCCGGCCACGCAGATCTCTCCGCTGACTCCTGCAGGGCATAAGTTCATGTCCTTGTCCGTAATGTAAATCTGCACATTGGACAGCGGCGTTCCAATGGGTACGCTTCCCCCTTTCGGCGCCCCTGTCATGATGTGCTGGGTGATATCATCCGATGCTTCTGCCGGCCCATAGGCGTTGATCACTTTTATGTCCGGGCAGAGGGTAAACCATCTTTTAATGATCCCCCCATTGACCGCTTCTCCTGTCACCATCAGGTATTTAAGGCCCTCAGGTTTTATGTTCTCCTCTTCCATACAGTCCATTAATGCAGTCAGATAAGTGGGGACCACTTCCAATAGCTCCACCTCATCTTCCATGATTTGTTTTAAGAAGCCTTCCGGATTCAGCACCACCTCGTCAGGATAAATCGCTGTCGTTCCTCCCACAGCCAGCGCCCCAAACAGCTGCCATACCGAGATATCAAAACAATGTCCTGCATTTTGCGCGAAGATAAATCCCTCTTTAAGTCCCAATTCCTCCACTTCCGCATGGATGTGGTTCATCATTCCCCGGTGCTCAATCATAACGCCTTTCGGTCTTCCTGTGGAGCCTGAGGTGAACAGCACATAGGCGAGGGATCCCATATCCATGGTTAAATTTAAATCATCCTTTTTCTCTTTTTCGATGAGATCCTTCTCTTCATCGAGACAGATAATTCTTCCCTTGTAACTCTTCTTAAATGCTTCATCCACATACTCTGACTTCGTGATCACAAAACCACATCTTGCATCCTCTAATATGTTTATCTTTCTTTGCAGCGGATACCCGGGATCCACGGGCATATAGGTTCCCTGGGCTTTCCAGATTGCCAGCCCGCTCCGCACCAAATCCGGGCTTCGCTCCATCATCACCGCGGCCAGGTTCTCCTCTTTCACTCCCGCTTTTTTTAAATATGCCGCAAGCCGGTTGGCGCTTTGATTCAGATTTTCATACGTTACAGACTCATTCCCACATTTCACGGCGATGTGATGCGGTGCTTTTTTCACCTGCTCTTCGAACATGCGATGGAGCGGTTCCTCATCGTATACCGCTTTTTTATTGTTGAATTCATGGACCAGCTGATTCTTTTCGTCATCCGTAAGCATGTCAATTTCCGCCAATGTCCTGTCTGGATGCTCTGTGATACATTCAATCAGACGAATGAAATGTCCTTTACAGCGTTCCATTGTATCTTTCTTGAAAAGTTTTGTACAATACTCGATAATTACTTGAAAATCGCCATTTGATTCGGCAACGGAAAAAGTAAGGTCAAATTTTGATATTTCTCTCGTCTGCTCATATTCTTTGACCTTGAGATCCCCGAAAATGCTGTCGGCCCCTCCCATTGTTTCCATGGAAAACATCACATCGAATAGTGGGTTTCTGCTGATATCCCTCGGTATATTCAATATTTCAATTAACTCGTCAAATTGATAATCCTGATTTTCATAAGCCTTTAGTGCGTTCCCCTTCACCTCTGCAAGAAAATCCAGGTAATTTTTACCACTTTGCGGCCGATTTCTCATAACCACCGTGTTTACAAACAGCCCCACAACCTTATCGAGATCGGCATGGGATCTTCCTGCTGTCGGACTTCCGATTAAAATATCCTCCTGTCCGCTATACTTTGACAGCAAAACATTCACAACAGAAAGAAGTACCATATAACTGGTACTCCCTTTCTGTTTCGCTATTCTCTTAATGCCTGCTGTCAGTTCTTTTCCCAAATGAAACTTTATTCTGGAGCCTTCATAACTCTGTATAGCTGGTCTTTTTAAATCCGGGGAAAGATTTAAAACCGGTATATCCCCTTCGAACATATTAAGCCAATATTCTTCTTGTTTCTTCAGTACTCCGGCACTCCGGCGCTTGTTCTGCCAAACCGTGTAGTCCTTATACTGTATTTTTATTTCGTCCAGTTGGTTTCCCCGGTATAACTGGATAAATTCCCTTGTCAAAATTTCCATGGAAACGCCATCTGTTATGATGTGATGCATATCTAACATGAAAACATGATTCACTTCATCTGTTTTTAATAATTTGCAGCGAAAAAGGGGCAGCTGATCCAACTGAAACGGTTGTACAAAGTTCTCTATACAGGATTCCACTAAAGATGCATCCACCGTTTCGTGCTCCAGGCTAAATTTTATTTCTTTTAAAATTTTCTGAATCGGGGTATCACCATCGTCTGTAAATACGGTACGGAGGATTTCATGGCGTTCACATAGAAAATTGATGCACTTTTCCATTTTCGCAACATTGATACTCCCCTGTATTTGAAATGCGACAGGGGTATTATAAGTTACCCCTGTTGCATCCATCTTATTGAGAAGAAACATGCGTTTTTGAGCTGCCGACATTGGATAAGAATTATTTTGAGTTTTTTCGGCTAAAGCGATATGTTGTTTTTCGTCAGACACATTTTTTAAATACATGATGATATCTTCTCGATTATTTTTCAGCTCCTGCAGTAATTTTTCGTTGAGCAGGCTCTTTGATCCGACAATTTTTATTTTATCATCTTCGTAAAATAATAATATATTTTTAACCTTTAACTCCTCGATTAGATCTGTTATGTTTGTCATAATTCTACCTCGATATAATCATCTGTATCATAATTACCGTCCTTGGTTAATATAAACGCTGCTAATTGTTTTATCGTGGTGTTTTCAAAAAACTTCTGTATTGACAGATCCACACCCAGCTTCTTGTTCATCAAATTAATGACCATCATCGCTTTTAATGAGTTTCCGCCTATTTCAAAAAAGTTGTAATTTGTTCCTATTTTTTCAAGTTTCAATACTTCTTTCCAGATAACGGCGATTTTCTCTTCAGCATAATTGTCCGGCTCCTGATACTCCTCGTATGTTATTCTGTCTAAATCCGGCTCGGGCAATGCTTTCACATCCAACTTTCCATTCGCTGTAAGAGGAAGGGCGTTCATTTTTATGTAGACCGATGGTATCATATAGGCTGGAAGCTTCCGGCCTAAATCACTTTTTATCTTCGTTGTGTCAATCGAAGTTCCTTGACGCAGCACAATATAAGCGCATAAACAGTAATTATCATCCTTTCCTTTTCTGGCAATCACGGCCGCATCTGTCACCGCTTCATGACGAATTATATGATTTTCGATTTCCTGTGTTTCAATGCGGTAATCGTTTATTTTAACCTGATAATCCGTTCTTCCTGCATATTCTATATTTCCATCCGCCAGCCATCTGGCCATATCACCGGTTCGGTACATTCTCTCCCCCTTTTGATATGGATGCTCAACAAACTTTTCAGCTGTCAGCTCCGGCCGGTTCAAGTACCCTCTTGCCAAGCCATCCCCACAGATACACAGTTCACCAACGACTCCAATCGGACATATTTTTTGGTATTTATCCAGTATATAGATCCTCGTATTATCAATGGGCTTCCCGATGGGCATATCATAGGATGATTGAACCGATAGAAAGCTTGTGGCCGCTATCGTACTCTCCGTAGGACCATATTCATTTATGATGGAATAAGGTTTATCCACATTTTGTTTCATCTGAGAGCCGCCTGATATGAGTATCCTCAATGAGCTGTTATTCTGATATACGAACTGCTCCGTAACTTTTGCCGGCAACGTCAGCACGGTAATGCCCTGGGCGGTGATATAGTCATTCAGTTTAATCATGTTCATACGTAGTTGTGTATTGAAAATATACAGGGCCGCACCCGATAGAAGCGCAGGGAAAATTTCACTTAATGATGCATCAAAGGATGTATTTAGATACTGTCCGATCTTATCCTCCTTTCCCAGCCCATGATACCTGATATACCAGTTACAGAAGTTAACGAGAGATCCCTGTTCTATTTGAACGCCCTTCGGCCGCCCTGTCGAGCCTGAGGTATAGATCACATATGCCAATTGATCCTTTGAAGCTCTCTCTTCCCGAACGGAAACTTGTCTGTCCCATACTTCCTCCTCATCCAGGAAGACGGTGGTGACATGGTCCATATTTCCGGTCCGCAATTGTTCCATTATTTTTTTCTTTGTCAGTAAAATATTGCATTGGCTGTCCTCCAAAATATAGCGGACCCTGTCCCATGGATTATCCATATCAATGGGCAGGAATGCTCCCCCCGCTTTTAATATGGCCAATAAACTTATCACCATTTCAACGGAACGATCCATCATTACGCCAATAATTTCTTCCTTCTTCAGACCACGTTCCTGCAATATTCCTGCAAGCTGATAGATCCTATGGCTTAAATCCTCATAGGTCAAATGCGTTTCTTCAAAAACAAGTGCTATTTGTTTCGGCGTTCTTTCTGCCTGTTCTTCAAAGAGCTTTACGATATCCTTATCCTTTGGATAATCCATCTCCGTATGATTAAATTCCGATACGAGCTTGCTCATTTCCTCTTTTCCGGGCAATTCAAACTCCCGCACTTTCCTTTCCGGGTTACTGATTGCTTGAAGCGCGATGTTCGTGAAATGAATTCCCATGTTATGGACGATTGATTCATCATAAATATTTTCATCATAAACAAAACGAATCGATAGGGTATCATTCTGTGTGATGATGATTCCAAATCCATAATTCGTCTGTTCGTCCGCCATTATTTCACCAAACTGAAAGCTCGTATTCTCGTTTCTTAATTTTTCATACTTATTATCAATCCCGTAATTATCAAATACCATCACATGATTGATGAGCTCCCGATTAAAAGGACTGAGCACTTGTATATCGGAAAGGCTGACGTAATTGTATTCGTTTGCCTCCAGCGATTTTGACTGAACTTCTTTTAACAGACTGGAAAAACTCTTATCTGCAGACGCCTTCATTCTGGTGGGGATTGTATTGATGAATAATCCCACCATATGTTCTATTCCGGAAAGATCTGCTTCTCTTCCGGAAACCACTGTTCCGAATATGATATCTTCCGTACCGTTATACCGCGCTAAGGCTAAGCCCCAAATGCTCTGGATAAACGTATTCAATGTGACGCCATTGCGCCCTGCGGCAGATATCAGTTCTCTCGTCTGTTTTTCTGAAAATATGATTTGTTTTTCTTTTATGTCAGGCTTACCGGTTTTCTCCGATTTTTTCATTGCAGGTATGATGGTCAACGATTCATAGCCTTCTAAATAATTCTTCCAATAATCTATAGCCTTCTCCTGATCCTGCCCGTTTAACCATTCAATATATTCCCTGTAGGGTTTTACAGCATCTAAATGATATTGTTTCTTCCCCATGGCGGAATTATATATCTCCGATAATTCTCCCATAATAATTCCGAGGGACCACCCGTCCAGTATGATATGATGATGGCTCCACACCATCTTATAATCATTCTCAGAATATTGAATGAGAGCCACTCTCATCAAAGGATCCTTCTCCAAATCAAATCCTTTTTCTTTATCCTGGACTTTCAATTCTTGCATCCATGCTTTTTTCTCAGCATTGCTTTGTTTTGCTATATCATAATATTTAAAGTCCAGTGTTCTGTCCTTCCGGATGATTTGCTTTGGTGTATCAGCAATTTCATACTCAAAGGATGCCCTTAGTATCTCATGGCGTTTCATCACCTCATTAAAACTATTCAAAAACATATGGGGATCGATCGCTCCTGTCAGATTCATTTCTATCTGTTCAAAGTACGCCTTTGAATTTCTGTTTTGTAAATAGTGAAAAAGCATCCCTTTTTGCATATTGCCAAGGGAATATATCCTTTCAATTTCACAATCTGCATATTTCGTTCTTATAGAAGCTAATTGTTCCAAGGTAATGCTGGTATCCCCATAGTCAGAAGGCGTCTTTTCTGTGTATTTCCGGCCACTGCAATAACGGCTGATCTCTCCTATATTATTTTTAAACGCTTCGTTGAATTGGTTTATCGTATCACGATCATATTCCCCGCGGTGAAACGTGGTATTGATCTGCAATTCCTTATTCAATATCATGAGGTTTATCTCAATTGAATTGCTTCTTAAAAACCGTTTCCCCACATTGTTGTTTGTTTTGTTCCATAGATAAGAGAATCCACCTTTTCCTTCCGATTGATGAAATTCTCCCAGATAATTGAATAAAATTGGAGAAATCCTTTCATTTTCAAATTCCACATCTTCATTAAGATACTTCAATATTCCATAGCCGATACCCTTTTGCGGTACTTTTCTCAGATGCTCTTTTACCGTTATGATTTCTTCACCCATGGATAAATCATCCTCTATGTTTATTACGACCGGGTAAATACTCGTAAACCAGCCGATGGTTCTGCTTACATCTAAGCTTTCGATTGGAATTTCTCTCCCATGTGATTCCAAATCTAATTTAATTTGATTACTGCCCGTTAATTTCTTTATCGTCTTTGATAATGCGGTAATCAGAATATCATCAATATTTGTTTGAAACGCATGATTTGTATTCATCAACAGCGTTTCTGTCACATGTTTATCGAGTAATGTTGATATTGTTTCGCTTTCTCCGTAATAGTTTCCGGATGCACTCATTTTTTTAGGAAGAAACGCTCCGGACTGTTTTGCATTGCTTTTCCAGAACCCGGTCTCTTTCAGCAATTGGGGAGAATGTGCATATCTTTGCAATGCATCTGCATAATCCTTATAAGAATCCGTCTTGGGAAGCAATGTAAAATCATCATTTTCTGTTTCTTTGTTGTATAAGTTCTCAAAATCATCAATCAATATCCGCCATGAAACTCCATCGATCAACAGATGATGTATGACGAAAAGAAGATAATCCCCATTTTGAGTTTTAACAAGATTTAAAATCACGAGCCTGTTTCCCTCTATAGATATCTCTCTCTGTGCCGCTTTTTCAATTTCTTGTAATACCGGCTCAGCATCCGTCTCATAATCTTTTGTGCAGTCAAACACGTTGATTCGGAAGAGATCCTCTTGATACCTCCGATTGTTTTGTACAACCTTTTTATTTTCTTCCTTAAATTCCATACGCAGGGCGTCATGATGGCGCACCAGCTCCTGAAAAGCTTTTGTTACGGCTCCTTCTTCCAAACCAGCCTTTCTGAACAAACACAATGATTGATTAAAATAGTCCTTTTCCTCCGCGTTTCGTTCAAAATACCGTTTCTGTACAGGAGTCAATTCCACCTCCCCAAAAATGTCCTCATCACTACTCGTTGTCTTTTTCCATTCACCGACATAGGAGGAGAGCTCCTTGATTCTGGGATGTGCGAACAGCTCTCTGATATCCAGCTTCAAACCATTCCCGGCCATATGGTATATTATCTGCAATGCCTTGATTGAATCGCCTCCGATCACAAAGAAATTATGGTTTATTCCTATCGGCTCTATACCTAAAACATTCTCCCATATTTTTACCATTTTTTTCTCAATGGCGGTGGTCGGTTCTTCATATGTAATACCCATAGAACTGTTTTTATCCGGCTCCGGCAGCGCGTCTTTATCTATTTTTCCATTCACGGTTACGGGCATCTGTTCCAAAATTGTAAAGTAGGCCGGAATCATATAATCCGGCAGCGTTTCAGCCAAAGACTCTCTCATGCCGGCGATGTCCGCTTCAACGGCAGGGTCGTTTAATACCAGATACGCCGCCAAATAATTATTGTGTTCTAAATCCCGTTTCACAGCCACCACCGCATCTTTGATAAGCGGATTACTTGTTAATTGATGTTCAATTTCTTCCAGTTCGATTCGGAATCCTCTGATTTTCACCTGCTGATCGATTCTTCCTAAAATTTCTATCGTACCGTCAGCCAGGCGTCTGGCGAGATCTCCTGTTGTGTACATTCTCAAACCAGGAACAAATGGATTTTTGACGAATTTCTCCTCCGTTAATTCCTTCCTGTTTAAATATCCTCTGGATACACCGTCACCGCTGATGCATAGTTCCCCTGCAATTCCAACAGGCAGAACCCTGTTTTCCGGATCGAGTATATACAACTGTGTGTTTTGGATAGGACTTCCTATGGGAACAATTCCCTGTTCCTTTGATCCCTCCCTGTCAATTCTGTAATATGCGGAATCAACACAACACTCTGTGGGTCCGTAGACATTTACCATTTGGAACGCAGCATCTTTCAGTTTATCGTACACCTTATGGACTAATTCATACGTTAATATATCACCGCCCACAAGCAGTTCTTTTAAATGAGTTAAGTGTACGCCTTCTTCAATATAAGTGAGCATTCTAAGATGTGCAGGAGTGGCATCGGAAATCTCTATCCCCTTTTCCTCGAAATAAACGAGCAGTTTTGACGCATCCAAAATCCTGTCTTTTTTCACAATATGAAGCGTATGGCCGAGCAGCAATGAAGCAAAAATCTGCTTTACAGATCCATCAAATACATAAGATGCCAATAATGCCACATGCAGTCTCTTCTTATATTTCTTGTAAATCCCCTCATTTAATCCGTGAACCAGATTATTGACATTTCTATGCTCTAACATTACTCCTTTCGGTTTTCCTGATGAACCGGAAGTATAGATTACATAGGCAAGGCTCTCCGGTTTTGAGATGGTTTTTAGCATGTAAATTTGCTTATCCTGAGCCAGTTCTTCAAGTTTTATTACGCCTCCATGGAAAGTAATGCCGCAATCCACCCCTTCTGTCGTGCAGATCACCTGAACTTTACTGTCTTTTATCATATATTCTATTCTCTCAGCCGGGTATTCTGTATCAAGAGGTAAATATGCGCAGCCGGATTTCAGGATTCCCAAAATAGCAACGATCATCTCCATGGAACGGTCAGCCAATATTCCGACGACATCGCCTTCACCGACGCCCAATTCCCATAACCGGTCCGCCAGAGCATCGCTTCGTTGATCCAATTCACCGTAAGTCATCTCTTTCTCTTCAAATACCAGGGCAATTTCACTCCGGGAGTTCTTTGCCTGTTCCCGGAATAATTCATCAACGGTTTTTTCTTTGGGATAAGGCGCCTGTCTTTGATTATATCCATAAATTAATCTGTTCTTCTCCTCTTCGCCCGTCAGCTCCAGTTCATTTAATGACACGTTGGGGTTTTTGACCATCTGCGTTAAAAGATTGATGAAATGTTCCGATAATCGTTTTATCGTCTCCCTTTTAAACAATGCTTTACAATACTGCAGCTCCGCTGCAAATTCCTCTTTTGACTGCACCAGTGTTAACGAAAAATCAAATTTCGATACCCGATTCTTATTTTCTAAAATATCAAATTTCAATTCTTCCGACTCCAAATTCATGCTCTCCATATCCTGGAAGATGAGCATTGTGTCAAAGAGCGGATTTCTTCCTAAATCTCTGGTGATATTGAGCTTTTCAACCAGATCTTCCAATGGATAATCCTGATTTTCATAAGCGTTTATCGTTGTTTCTTTTAATTCATTTAAATAGAATAGAAATGGCTTCTCTCCATTTGGAAAAGTTCTTAACGCCAATGTATTGACGAACATTCCCACTATAGATTCTGTATCCGCATGACTTCTTCCTTCGATTGGCATACCGACAACAATATCATCTTGGCCGGCATATTTTGATATTAATGCTGTATACCCCGCCAACATGAGCATATACATTGTCGTTCCCGTTTCTTTCGCCAAGTTATCTAATTTATGATAAAGCTCCTTTTCAATTTTAAAATTGATGATATCACCCTGAAAGGACTGTCTGGCGGGTCTTTGGAAATCCAGAGGCATATTTAACACTTCCACCTCATCCTGATAGACATCCAGCCAATATTTTTCCTGCTGCTTTATGATATTCTCTTTCCAGTAATTCTCCTGCCATTCCGAATAATCAGCATACTGTAACTCCTGTTTGGGCAGATCTTTTCCTCCATACAAATCCATGAGATCGCTTATGATAATGGACATGGAAGTTCCATCAGAGATCATGTGGTGCATGTCAATTAAAAATAAATTCTCCTGATCACCCATCTTTAAAATCGCAGCTCTTAAAAGCGGAGCCTTGCTGAGATCAAACCGCCTGGTAAATGCCAGTGTTTCAGCCTCAACCTCCTCTTCTGAAATATTGCCGACGCTCACTTCAAAATCAACTTCATCATGGATGATCTGAACCGGTTCTCCGTCAACGATCTCAAAGGAGGTTCTGAGCGCATCATGTCTTTGGATCAGCATTTGAAACGCATGGCAAAACCGCTTTATATCCAATTTCCCGTGAATTTTAATTGCGAGAGGGATATTATATGCCGTTTGATCCGCCCCTATCTGATCCAGTACATAAAGTCTTTTCTGTGGGGAGGATAATTTATAATAATCCTTTTTCTCCGCTTTGCAAACAGGTCTGTAATTTCCGCCAACGGAAGATCTTATGTAGTCACATATTCCCTTGATTGTAGGAGTTTCAAATATTCTGCGCAGTGGTAATTCCACATTCAGTTCTTTGTAAATCCCAGCCGCCAAACTCGTTGCATTTAAGGAATGTCCGCCTAATTCAAAGAAATTATGATTTATGCCAATATCCGTTACAGATAAAATCTCCTGCCACATGGACGCTATTTTTACTTCCAATTCATCCGTCGGCGCCTCATATATTACATGACCGGCTTTCATCCCGATTTCAGGAAGCTCCTTCACATTTAATTTTCCATTCACGGTGAGGGGGATCTTCTCAACGAAGGCAATCTGCGCCGGTATCATATAGTTCGGAAGCTCCTGTGATAAGAAATCTTTTACGTACGCTTCTCCAATCTCAGCATCCGAAACCAGATATGCACATATCACTTTATCCGTTTTTCCTCTGGCGATCACAGCCGCTTCTCTTATATGCTCATTTGATAACAGCTTACTCTCAATTTCCCCTAACTCAATGCGGTACCCTCTTATTTTCACCTGCTGATCCATTCTTCCTAAGAACTCTATAGTTCCATTTTCCGTCCATCTGGCAAGATCCCCAGTCAGGTACATTTTCTCAGAAGGCAGAAACGGATTGGGAATGAATTTTTCATCCGTCAGGGTTTCTCTGTTCCAATATCCCCTCGCGAGATTGAGGCCGCCAAGGCAGAGTTCCCCTGCCACTCCCATAGGAGCAAGTGTCCTGTCCTTATTCAAAATGTATGCGGAGGTGTTCGCAATCGGTCTTCCGATGGGTATATTCTGATCTCCTTCCGTCACCAGTACGCTGGTTGATACCACCGTGTTTTCCGTCGGTCCATAATTATTATATAATTCATAGTTCCCGTGCTTATAGTAATTTAATTTATCACCGCCTGTCAGCAGTTTTCTCAATGAATGATTTTCAACCGTCATAAACTGCTCACATATCTGTGTCGGTAAAAAGCATATTGTGATCCCATTTGACTCGAAATATCGGTTCAGTTCATGGATATTCAACCGTATGGATTCAGGAATCAGGTGCAACGTATTCCCGTTCAGCAAATATGGGAATACTTCCCACACAAATGCATCAAAACTGATGCTCGCATAACTGGTGCTTACGTCATTTTTAAGAATATCGTAATAATCAATATGCCAGTTACACAGATTTACGACGGATTTGTGCTCAATCATAACTCCTTTCGGCTCTCCCGTGGATCCCGATGTATATACGAGATACGCCAAATCATCGGACTTCCCTTTCTCAGTCAAATCGTTCCCCTGACCAATATCATCACGGTGCTCCTCAATGTCAATCACATCACAATTTTCATCAATAATTTCATTGATGAGATCCATATATTTTCTCTGGGTCATAACGCTTTCACATCCGCTGTCCGAAAGCATATAACGGATGCGCTCCGCCGGATTCGAAGGATCGATCAGCAGATAAGCACCTCCTGCTTTCAGCACAGCAAACATGCCCGTAATCAATTCCGGAGATTTATCGGCAACAATTGCGACAATGCGCTGGGAGGATTCCCATTTTTTCTTCTTTAATAACACTGCCAGCTGATTTGCGTTTTGATTCAGTTCACCATAGGAGAGTGTTCGGTTTTCCATCACAACCGCTATATTCTCAGGATTTTTTGCCGCTCTTTCTTCAAATATCCCATGAATGGTCTGATCCGTACCAGTGTCATTTCTGCACGGATTAAATTGATAGAGCAATTGTTGTTTCTCTGTTTCCGGCAACATTTGGATTTCCCCGATCTTCTTATCAGGTACGGCCACGATTTCCTTTAGAATATTGATGTAATATTCGCTCAACCGTTCTACGGTCTCTTTCTTAAACAGCTTCGTGCTGTATTCAATATTCAGCATGAGGGCATCGCCATCCAATACGGTAAACGTCAAATCAAATTTCGCATTATTTAATTCGAACAACACCGGCTCTATGCAGAGCGCCCCTTCTTTCTTTCTGAATAAATTCATATCCTCCAGAACGAACATCGTATCAAACAAAGGATTGCTGCACATATCTCTTTCGTAATTTAAACTCCTGATCAATTCATCAAATTGGTAATCTGACTTTTCAAAAGCTTCTATGGTGTTGTCTTTTACTTCATTTAGAAACTGGTAAAAAGTGCTGGAGGAATTCACTTGATTTCTCAAGGCGATGGTATTGACAAATGTTCCGAACACATTCTCCAGGTTTTCATGGAGTCTTCCTGCTGCCGCTGACCCCACAACGATGTCTTCCCTGCCCGAGCATTTATTTAGAAGTACATAATATGCGGTGAGCATTGTCATGTACAGCGTCGCTCCTGTGAGCCTGCTCATATTTTTAACCTGCCCGGTCAATTCCTTTCCTAAGTCCACAAACAAGTTCGCACCTTCAAAAGATTGCACAGCCGGGCGCGGATAGTCGCAGGGCAGGCTTAATTTCGGCGGGATGTCCTTATATGTGTCGAGCCAATACGTTTTCTGCAATTCCATCTCATGGGATTTTCGATATCCTTCATACCATTCCGCGTAATCCTTATATTGCATTTCCACTTCCGGAAGTTTTCTTTCATAGTACAATTCCAGCAATTCATCCATTAAGATTCCCTGAGACATTCCATCCGCAATGATATGATGAAAATTTAATACCAGTAGATGCTCCTCTTTCTTTAATCTGATCACTTTTCCAGACATCAGGGGCAGCTTTGACAAATTGAATTTTAGGAGCAATGATTTACATTCTTGACCGGCCAGCCGTTCCAAATCAAGCTCATCCTTTCCGGAAATTAATTCTTTGTATCCCAGATGGAAATCCACCTTATGATGTACTTTCTGCATTAATTCATTGTTCACCAGAACAAAGCTCGTCCTCAGGCTCTCATGCCTTTCTATGATTTGATGCAGGGATGACTCCAGCCTTTTTATATCCAATTCGCCTTTTATGAGAAGCGCCATTGGGATTTGATAGGAGCCCCTGTTCTCTTCCATCATGGACAGCATATACATTCTCTTCTGTGAAGGCGATGTGATATAATAATCTTTCTTCTCCGCGTTCTGTATCGTGGCCGGAGCATTCTGTTTTGCTTCCGTCATGATATGTGCACTGAGCAGCTCTATGGTATCCTTCTCGAAAATTTCCCCTACATGGATCCGCATATTTAATTTCTTATAAATCTGTGAAACGATTGAAATCGCTTTTAAGGAATCACCGCCCAGTTCATAATAATTATTGGTTATGCCGATTTCCGGGATTTTAAATACATCTTTCCATATATCGACAAGCTTTTGCTGTGTTTCATTCCGGGGCTCTACAACCTGGTCCGAGCTATTCGGCTGCTTGTGGCCTTTTGATATTAATTCTTCTAATGCTCTTTTTTCTACCTTTCCATTTAGGGAGACCGGAACTTCATCAATTTGCAGGAACATCACAGGAATCATATACATTGGAAGTGATTTCTTCGCAAAATCCTTGAGTTCATTGGCATTCACCGGCTTATCCGAGAGCAGAAACGCGTATAAGTTGAGATTTCCATCCCCATCTTTTATATCCGTAACAATGGCCTTTTTCACATCAGGGTGTCCCATGAGACAATTTTCTATTTCACCCAGCTCCACTCTGAATCCGCGAATTTTGACCTGCCCATCCGTTCTGCCCAGAAATTCAATATAACCTTCCCTTCTCAAGACACCGTAATCACCGGTGCGATAAATATATCCGAATTCAGGATGCTGAATATACGCCTCTTTTGTGCGCTTCTCATCATTGATATAGCCTTTTGCAACACCGGCTCCACCTATATACAATTCCCCTTCCACGTCAATGGGGCAGCAATCCAGATTTTGATTCAGCACATAAAATTTCTGGTTGGATAGCGGCATACCATACGGGATACTTTTAAAAGTATCGGGAACTTCTTTGATCGGGTAATAAATGGACCATATGGACGCCTCTGTAGCACCGCCTAAACTGATCACCTCTACACCGGTGAAGATATTTTTTATTTTTCCCGGAAGCATCAACGGAATCCAGTCACCGCTTAACAGCACAAGCCTCAACGAATTTAACTGTTCATTTGTATCATATAGATTGGCTGTCATTTCCATAATCGCCGGAACGGAATTCCATACAGTAATCCTCTCCTTTTCCACAATTTCTTTGATTTGATAGATATCCCTTTGATCGTCAATTAATACCAGGGAAGCACCGGAAGCCAGCGCTCCGAATATATCATAGACGGAAAGGTCAAAGCAGAGGGAGGAAATGCCCAGCATCCGGTCTTTCTCTGTGACCTGAAAACGGTTATTGATGTCTAAGATTGTGTTCACTGCCGCCTGATGGGTAATTTGCACTCCTTTTGGCTTGCCCGTGCTTCCTGATGTGAATATCACATAAGCCAGACATTCCGGCGAACTCATGGTTTCTTCCATATCCACAGGATATTTACAGAGATCATCCGCTAAATACAGGTCAGGATGTATGATAATGTTACATTCGCTCTTCTCTTTAATGTATAAAATTCTCTCTTCGGGATAATCGGGATCAAGGGGGATATATGCTGCTCCCGCCTTTAATATGCCGAGCAAATTGATTACGGTTCCAATACATCTCTTCCCGATTACTCCCACAAAATCACCGCTCTTTATCCCCCGCTCCATGAGATATGCTGCGACTTGATTGGATTTTTCATCCAGCTCTTTGTATGTTATTTCTTCTTCATGATGTCTGACTGCTATACAATTTGCAGAAGTCTTCACTCTTTTTACAAAGAGTCCATGTAACGTTTCATGCACTATCTCTGTATCCGTGTCATTGTATTTTTCAATGATTTCCCTGGTATCTTCACTCATTTCAATCCCGGTCACCTCATGACCAGCCAGAACCATTTCAAGGATTTTCTTATACTGGAAAAACATCCACCCGATTTCCTTTTCATCAAATAGCTGTTCCACATAGTCCCATGTGATGTAAATTCCGCTATTCATTTCATAGATCTGATTGTCTATATATACTTGAGAGGTTCTCGTATTGAGAAATTTAATTTTATTGAAATCAAAAATATGATCGAAAGAATCCTCCGAATTTTCATTCAAAACACTTGTGAATACGATCGGCATGATTGCTCTGTTCTTCATATCATGCTTTTTACCAATATTTCTAATAAAATCCACACCATCATAATTTCTATGTTCAAGTGCTTCCAACAGAGAGTTTTGAACGATGTCCGCAAATTTCCAGAACGTTTTATCCATGCTGGATACATCAATATCCAGAAGCATTAATGTCGTGAAATCTCCCACCATTTTAGCCACATCCTTATGAAAAGGAAGCCTGTTAAACACCGTTAAATTGATCGCAAAATGGTTTTGATTGCTCCAATAGGCCAGAACATACGCATATGCGGAGCAAAGAATGGATGCCGGTGTGATATTTTTTTCGATTGCCTTCTGTTTTAATTTTTGCCATTGCTCTCCGGTCAAATAACTTGACAGCTTTTGGAATTTCGGCTTCTGTATATCTGATGGATGGCATTTCAAAGGCAGTTGAGGCGCGACTGGAAAATCATTTAATTTATCCAGCCAATAGGCCTCGTCTCTTCTATACCGTGCCGAGTTCTTATAGCGGTTCTGCGCCAATACATAATCTCTGAAATTAAATCTTAATTCAGGCAATATGAGATCCGGATTTTCATAAAACAATTTGAATTCTTTTGTGACTATTTTAAGGCTGCTGTCATCGCATATGAGCGGATCTATGCTCATACTGAAATGGGTATTGCCGTTTGCGAGAACAAAGGCCTTTATCTTGAATAGCGGCCAAATTCCAGGATCAATATTTCCAGAAATCATCTCATCCCTGAAAGCCAGAATTTGGTGTTCTGTCTCACGCTCATCCTTGTGGCTTAAGTCCACAACATCCAACTGATAATTACAGCCACTCTGCAGGATCTGCTGGGTCCCGTTTTCAAAGCAAACGGTACGAAGGATGGCATGGCGGTCAATCAGCTTCTGTATCGCATTTGAAAACCTATGAAGGTCCGTATGAAATTCGAATTCCACAGTCAGATTAGTCGCAGCTCCGCCAATTTCAAATCGTTCATTTCTTCCCATTAAATATGCAAGCTGTACGCCGGTCACTGGAAATGGAGCGGCCATATTCGTTTCATCCGTTTCTTCCATCATGAGATCGTCGGAGATCATCTCCCCATTATTTTCACTCATATATTTACCTAATTCCTTGATGGTGGACAGTTTAAACAGCTGGTTTAATGGCACCTCTATGCCCATTTCCTCTTTTATTAACGTGATAAGCTCCATGGCTTTTAAGGAATGTCCGCCAAGTGCCGTAAAGCTATCATTAATACCAATATTCTGAGCAGAAAAAAGCTTGCACCATATCTTCATCAACGCCTTTTCCGTTTCGCTTTCCGGAGCCATATAATTTTCATTTTCATGGGAAAACTTATTGATTGCCGGCAGCTGTTTTCGATCAATTTTTCCATTTACGGAAACGGGCATTTCATTTAACTGCATAAAATAAGCAGGTACCATATATGAGGCAACCGCTTTTAATAAGTACTGCTTCAGCAGCTCTGTATCAATTTCCGTATTCCCAGTGAAGTATGCACAGAGATACTTATTGTTGTCAGGATCTTCCTGTGCGATGACAACCGCCTCATTGATTCCCGGGAAGTTCAATACCTGATTTTCAATTTCCCCAAGCTCGATCCGATATCCGCGGATCTTAACCTGATAATCGATCCTTCCGAGGAATTCTATGTTGCCGTCCGGCAGCCATCTCCCCAAATCCCCGGTTCTATAGATGCGCTCCCCTGGCGCAATGGGGTTATCCACGAATTTTTCAGATGTCAACTCCGGATCATTGATGTAGCCTCTGGCCAAGCTCTCACCGCCGATGCAGACCTCTCCTTCTTCCCCGATCAGACAGAGCTCATTTTTCCCATTGATCATATAGATTCTTGTGTTGTCAATCGGTTTTCCTATCGGTATGTTGTTGTATTTTTTATCTACAACAAAATTAGAGGCCACGACTGTGTTTTCGGTCGGCCCGTAATTGTTCACAAGAACGTAATTATTTTCTGTGAAACGGTTTAATTTATCTCCGCCCGTTAACAGATAGCGCAGGCTTTTATTATTCTGTAACATAAATTGCTCACAAACCTGTGTAGGAAGAAAGCTGACCGATATGTTATTTTCATTAAAATAGTCGTTTAGCCTCTGTATATCCAGCCGAATGTCTTTATTGAGCATATGTACTTGTGCACCGCATATAATATATGGAAAAAGCTCCCATACACCGGCATCAAAACTAATACTTGCATAAAGAGTACTTTTATCGTTTTCTGTTATCTGATAGTAGGAATTATGCCAATAGCACAAATTAACGAGTGCACGGTGTTCCACCATGACTCCTTTTGGCGTTCCTGTGCTGCCAGAGGTATAAATCACATATGCCAGGTTTCCAGCCTCGCAGATTGGACTTAAATTCTCAATACTCCCGTTTAAGCCGCTTAACTCATCTGCAAATATAATATCCCTGTGATAGTTGACCGCCGATTTTTGATCTTCTTTTTCCAAAAATGCAATTCCATGAATATCTTTTAATACATCATCCGGAGGAATCTTCCCCTCGTGATTCATGATCGCCTGTATCAGCTCTGCGATCGTAACTTCACCCTCTCCGAGAGAAGCAATATCAATATTTTTGTCCAGCAGCGCTTTTTTATAGCTGCTGGTAATGTGGGGTCCTCCTGCAATGATCGGGATATCAACTCCCCATTGCCTGATTAACTGTAGGGTTTGATGGAAAAAATCCTGGTAGAAGGTGAGTGTTCTCACTCCGATCACATCGGGTTTGAATTCTTCTATTAACGATTTCAGTTCATCATAGCTGTTAAAATCTATCCGCGATTTTGCAATTTTTCCATGAATCCGGTCACCGAAGACGTGCTTTAAATAAGTCATGATATACATATGCCCCAATGGCGGCTCAATCACATCATAAAGCATTTTATTATTATCTTCGCTGAAATACTGGGATAAATCCAGGAACAATATTTTGAGAGCATCCGCTTCATGATGGTACGGCTCAAAACAGCTGGAAATCTTTTCGTTTAGATTCTCAACGTATCCATAGTTGCCCGAAACAAAATCAGCATCTCCCAACTCCTCCTTATTGATATGAACAAAATCAAGGATATCCTGAAAATTTTTAATTTCAATCGGCAGGTAGCTGTCATATTTTTGTACCAGCTCATCCTCCGTCATAATTTTCATCTGCAGAGGCAGTACTTTTAATAATCGCTCTTTATTTAAAAAATAACTATTTAAAAAATCTGTCTGACATCCGATTGTAAAGTTCTTATCGAAAGGTAATGTTTCAGGCAGTTCATGATATGCCATTGTAATGGATCTTCTGATAGCATCCTGATCCACACCATTATTCAATGCCAATGTCTCCATATCGGTATCAGGGAATATTTTTAAAATATGAAAATAAGGGAAATGCAGCCACTTAATATCCTTCACAAAGTCTAATGTCATCAGGGCTTCTTCCTCAGTTTCACTGGGAAATCCTTGCATGAAATTCAATTCCAGTATGACTTCCGGATAAGTTTCTGCAATATAATTCAGATTTTCTTTTAATCTGTCAATATTTAAATTTTTTTGAATGAGTTTCTGTAAGCGCGGGGACGCCGTTTCCAAAGACATTCCTATGATTTTAGTGCCGGCTTTCATCATGAGATCGATATATTCCTTTGTCAATATGTCTCCTCTGACACCATTTGGGAAGAAAATCTGAATATCCATATTGTGATCCAACACCAGCTGAAAGAACTTTGAACTGTTCTTAATGTTCAAATTAAAAATATCATCAAGAAAAGCGAACCTTCTCACTCCGATGTTGTAATAGAGTAAAACTTCCTCAAAGATATGCTCTGCAGATCTGGCGATATGAGATTTCGGCCATATTTTATGACAGTACGCACAATTATAAGGACAACCTCTCGAACCTTGGATCGTAAACGTATTCTTTACCATTGTGAGTCCAATATACTTCCTGTATTCTTCATAATTGACAAGGGAACGATTGGGAATAGGAAGATGATCTAAGTCTTTGATCTGACTTCTCTGTTCCGTAATATATACAAACTCCTCCTTTTGGTTTTTCTTATCCTGAAGCAGTGTATATGAAATATTTTTCATCGTATCTTTCTTTACGATAAGCATAATTGCCCCGCTGTTATTCAGCATATATTCCACTCTGTTCTGAGGTAAATCGGGATCAATGGGCAGATAAGCCGCACCCGCTTTTAAGACGCCTAAAATGCTTACTAACATCTCTATTGATCGATCCATCATGATCCCGACGACAGAATCTGGCTTCGTCCCTTTTTCACGGAGATAATAGGATAATTTATTCGCACGTTCGTTTAATTCTCTGTATGTTATTTTACTATCTTGAAATACAGCAACAACTTTATCCGGTGTTCTTTTCACCTGTTCTTCAAATAAACTGTGAATTGTTTTGTTTCTTGGATATTCCGTTTTGGTATTATTGAATTCATTTGTAATTCTGTTTAAGGTATTTAACATACTCAGACCCCTTTCGTTTGGAAAAAAACTTAGATATTTTCAGTTAGCTCAATTTTCCCTTGATGGAGCTATTTGTTTACGGTAATATTGTGTCGCCCTCTTTTTAAAATCATTAAGCTTTTTTTCTTTCAAAACCAGATCATTGCTTCCCTGATCGGAATATCCCGTGAAACTGGAATCGCCATCAAGTTTACAATATTCGTAATAATCCAGAAATGTATTCATTTCTATTTTTAAATCATATTCCTTATTTCTCATGGGAGCCAGCGGGTCCAGCACCACCTTTTCACATCGGACAATTACGTCCTTAAAATAGTAATTTTCCGCTATCTTATCCATCTGACTGATTGTCTTTTCAAATGTTTCAGCTTTTTCGCCGGGAAGATTCGTTGAATAGAATAATTCTGTTTTAATGCCATTTTCATAGGCATAATTCAGGCTCTTAAAAAAATCTTCATTATTAAAATTTTTTCCGTTTGCACGCCGTACTTCTTCATCACCTGATAATAATGTGATGGCAATTCTCAGCCGATTACGGTCGAAAGTATCTATTAACTCAGCCAGAAAGTCAATTTCCGGCAGTTGAAAGCATTCCAGATATAATCCTGCTTTTACATTTCTTTCACGTAAAAGAAGAAACAGCTTCTTATAAAATTTCTTACCGAACATCTGAAAATCATGGGTGGGACAGATTAACTGGATTCCCTTGTTATGGAGTTTTTCAATATCCTCTGCAATTTTTCCAGGTGAACGCACCATCATGCATTTTCTGCCAAACAAGGCTTCTGTATTCAATCCTGATCCTCCGCAATAGGAACAATTATAAGAGCAGCCCCGGGCAATAAACAGCCAGTATTGGTTAATGATTTTTCTTACCCCGTTTATCGTGGTATATCCATGCAAATCAGCGTTTTTAATAAACTCATAATCCACATAATTTAAATCATCCACATGATTACATTGGTATGTGATTTCTTTATCTACGATTTTTTCATTTTCCCGATAGACAATATTGGGAATGGATGAAGGGGAACGGCCTTCTCTGATCAGATAATCTGCAAGTAATTTGATCGGTTCCTCACTATCTCCCTTTAATATATAATCAACACAGGAGAAATCCCTTATAATTTCCCTTCCATAAATGGTGGATGTGAATCCGCCTAAAATGACAGGTACATTTTGATGGATCTGTTTTGACAATTTTGCTAATTGCATCACCCCATAGGAGTGCTCGTACCAGTGCAGATCCATGAACAAAATTTTATAATCCGTTTGTTTTAGTTCTTCCGCTGGTTCATAATTTCTATCCAGGGATTTCTCTATTCCCATATTCACCGCTTTTATGGTGAAGCCATGGTCTTTCAGAATGTTGAGCAGTGCAATAGCTCCCACAGGCATGATGCTGTACTGAAGATCATCTAACTTTTTTGTGGAATGTATATATAAAATATCTGCTTTTTCTAACATACAACTCTCCCCCGGTAACTTCTGATTTATATTATGCCGGAATCAATTTTCCTAATTCCCTGATTGTCGGTTTCTCAAACAGCTCCTGCACGCCGATGAATATGTTTTTTTCTTCCAGCTTTAAGATGATATCCATTGCCTTGATGGAATCTCCTCCAAGAGCGAAAAAATCTTCCGTAACACCGATATCCTCCATATCCAGGACTTCTTTCCAAATATCATACAGTAATTTTTCATTTTTGTTTTCGGGTGTATCAGACCTGTCATTTATATTCTGATTGTCATCCATCTCACACAATGCCTTATTATCGATCTTACCGTTATATAATAAAGGAAGTGAATCCATGAAAATAAAGTGATGCGGTATCATGTACTGAGGCAGCTTTTCCTTTAAATATTCCCTGAGTGTATCCTGTGTAATTTCTCTGTCTGGCTCCACATAAGCATAAATATTTTTTATGCCGTTTGAATCTTCCTTTACGACCGTCACAACTCTCCTTACCCCTGTTTGTTCCGACAACTTATTCTCTATTTCTTCCAGCTCTATGCGATATCCTCTGATTTTGACCTGCCGGTCACTTCTCCCGATCAACACAAGATTTCCATCCGCCCTGTATTTTGCTATATCACCAGTGTTATAAATGATTTCGTTTTCATTTAACGGATTTTGAATAAATTTTTCTCCGGTCAGCGCTTCGTTGTTCATGTATCCTCTTGCGAGCCCCGGTCCTGTCACATACAATTCACCTGGAACTCCTGGCGGAAGGCAATTCTTATCCTGGTTTAAAATATATACCTTATGGTTGTTAATGGGTTTTCCGATCATAGAAATAGTATTGTAATCCATACCCAGAAAGGCAGTCGTCACAATACTATTTTCTGTAGGTCCATATTCATTAATCAACATAATATCAGAATTAATTTCCCTGCTTTTATCCAAAAGTTTTTTATCTGTATATTCTGCTGCAAGCACCACAAACCGCAAGGAAAGAAAGTCTCCTTTTGTACAATGATCCAGCAATGCTTTATAGATCGACGGTACAACGCTTAAATTTGTCACCTTGTGCTCTGTAATCAACTCTTTGATATAGCCATAGTTCTTAGCTTTTTTAGTATCAGGCAGGATTAATTTGCCTCCTGCCAGCAGCGCAGAATAAAAATTAGCCCCAAAACCGTCAAAAGAAACTGAAATCATCTGTATAAATATATCTTCATTTGAAATACTGTAAGCTTTAATTCTCCAGTCGATGAAATTAACGATGGATTTATGTTCTATCATTACACCTTTTGGACGCCCTGTTGAACCGGAAGTATAGATCACATACAAAAGATCGTTCGCTTTATTTTCATTTTCAGGATTGACTGGTTCATAACCGGACATATCTGATTTATCCAGAAACAATACGTCATTTTTGAAATTCTTCGGAACTTCCAGATGGGACTGGGTGAGCAATACAGCACAATTAGCATCAATCAGCATATATTCCACCCGATCTGAGGGGAGATTTGAATCAATGGGCAGATAGGCGCCTCCTGCTTTAAGTACGGCTAAAATGCTGATTACCACCTGTATATCCGGCTCTGTCATTATGCCGACAACTGTCCCGGGATGGACGTTTAAATCTTTTAATTTCCAGGCGAGTCTGTTAGACATTTTATTTAATTCTGAATAGGTGTACGATCCTTCCGAACAAACGACTGCGATTTTCTCTGGTGTAAGTTCAGCCTGTCTTTCAAACATCTGATGAATGGTATGTTCTTTCACAGGAGTACATTGACTGATCAGACCTTTTTTATCATCGATTAAAATAAGATCCTTTATTTTTTGTTTTGGATTCTGCAGCGTTTGTTCCATGATCTTTTGATAGCATTCCATCAGCTGATGGATCGTATTTTCACCAAATAGTGCCTCATTGTACATAATATTATAAACATATGTATGATCCTTTGGGGTGAATTGCAGCATAATATCACTTTTAGATTCTTTTATGATTCTCTCAACGGAGTGTCCGTTGTGAAGTTCATCCATAATAAATATAAACTGATCTACGAGAGGCTCTGATGAATTCTGTAACAGCTTTGACCATTTACTGACGGGAAATTCCTGATATTTATATCCATCCACCACTGTTTTGCCTGCTTCCAGTAAAAATTCTTTATATTCTTTACCAGGATATATCTCATCTTTTAATACAATGCAATCGTTTATAAACGGATTACCATGTTTTAAAATAGGCGTTTTGATAGAAACCTCTTCTAAATCGCTATACTTATAGATTAATATTTTAAAAGCTGATAGAAGGTACACAAAAACTGATAATTCATTGTTCTTGCACACCGATTTGATTCCAGACGCCAAATCCTTTTTTATTTCGCCGCAAAAAATACCTCTCTTATAAGACCCATCTTTTTTATTATCATAAAACGGGCGCCCTTCCTGTACTCCATTTAAAAACTTTTTTCCCCAGTATAATTCTATTTCCTCCTGAGGCACGGTAATTTTCATGTTGTTCATCTTTCAATCCCCCATACTTTATTAATTTAGTTCAGATATCAAATTCGACTTCAACCTGTATGCTGTTTACCTCTGTTCTTTCAGTATCCTTAATCATTTTTGTAAAAATATCCGATTCAGTATAAAATCTGGTTGATTTCTTTAGTACCTCCTTTGCATCAACACTGGTTATTGCTTTTTCTGCAAATAGTTCACAATGGTTACAGGAACTACAGTTGCTATTGCAAAATCTATCACTAAGTGTATAAGGTTTTATAAAACCGTCTAATTTCTTATTATCTACGTAAACATCAAATGAATTCGTAGGGGCGAATAAATCAATCAAATGCATGAGATTACCATCAAAGGAGGCTTTAAAATAGCATTCCACAGCCCGAACCGGATCCCCTTTTATTACATTATGTCTTCCTTGAAGTTTAAAATAATGTATACCGACAGCATTGTAATATTCTATATCTTCCGGCCGGACCCACGACATTTTCATGATATTGCCCATCTCACCATGCCTCCTTAACATACATCTGTTATTATAATATTGAATGCTTGCCTTATTTGTAACTTTAACAGAATCCGTTGCAATTTCGTTATAGTGAAATGTCCTGTAAATGCAATCCTGATTACAAACTGCATTGACTATGATTTCTACTTTGTCACCAAAAACGTCTGTGATATTTTTTAAGGTGTCAAATTTCCGATTTACCGACTCTTCAATCACAATTCGTTCTGCTCCCAGATTTTTATAGGCCATAGCCTTATTCGCATTATTGATTTGACAAATTGTCGATGTTTTTATTTTAAAATCCACCCCTGTTCCTTTGATGATTTCAAACAGGGGTGGCAGCGTTACCGTAATTGAGTCTATCCCAATATCAGCCAGTTCATGGAGGTAATCCTGGATCTCTTTGATCCCAGCTTCTGTAAATTCATTATTATTCATATGTATTGAGTTAAACGTATAATTAAAACCAATTCCTTTCGATTTTGAATACTTGACATAATCTTCAAGTTTAAACAAATCGATTGCTGGCAGAGAATCTATCGTCCTTCCAGAACCGAAGTGATTGCTTACTGTTGCTTGTCCATATGTTTCAAGCACTTTTGAGTGATTGTATTTTTGATTCAATTCTTCATATTTATCAATGGTACTTTTTTTGAAATCTGCTGGTATACTATAATAATTCATATTTTAAACTTCCTTTCTTAGTAATCGTATCTCTTTCACCTTCAGTTTCACTAAATTATTACATTTATCTTATCGACGGATTCACAAACAAGCACATTGTTAATAAGACTTACAATGGTATTTCCATGTTCCATAATATAGAAGTGATCACCTTCAAATTGGTGTAGATGATAATTTTTCTCTGTAAGACTCTCCCAAGCCGCCAATTCCTCTGCTGTGATAGTATCACTTTTTCCGTTTAGTACAGAAATATCACAATTCATTTTCACTTTTTTTTCGTTAAACTCATACTCTTCAACCATTTTAAAATCACTTCTTAGAATAGGTACATAAAAGTCTAAAAACATTGGATTACTTAGCACATCTTTTGGAATTCCGCCCAGCTTTGCAACACTTACTATAAATTCCTTCTCGGGCAATGCGCTCAAATTACCCTCATGAGATTTTTTATTCGGCGCCCGGTATCCTGAGAAAAACATGTGTGAGGGTAATCTGTAACCTTCTTCTAAAATCTTATAATATAATTCAAATGCCAGGAGACTTCCCATACTATGTCCGAATATGAAGTAATCCTCATGGAGCTGTTCCCTGATGATATTAAAACTATCGTTCACGGCCTCTTCTATCGTTTCATACAATGGTTCATTAAATCTTTTTCCTCTTCCCTTTAAAGCCACAGGTACAATCTCAATATTATTGTAACCATATGCTCTCCACGCATAATAAAACGCTTCAGAACCTCCGGCAAAAGGTAAACAAAATAATTTCATCTTTTATCCTTTCTTCTCAATTCATTCCATTCATTAACTGTTTCACTGAATTAACAAATCCAAGCCTTAATATGAGTAAAAATACAATACAACAACACGTGGATATGATGACACCAATGGGAATGAATTCCGCCAGAACACCCCCCAATGTAATCGCAACAGGTATTAATGAAGCGGTCAGTGTGTTTTTGAATCCAAATACTTTTCCTCTGACATTGGCTGAAACCGTTATCTGCATACAGGTCTGTACTATGGAATTCATAATAGCAGAAAGAAATCCTTCCAAAGTTAACAATGCTGTGAGCATGGGGTAGTTTTTTATAAATGGGAAGATAAATAAACAAAATGTACTTCCCAGCCCACTCAGCAGAAACAGGTTAAAACTATTTACTTTCTTCAAATTAATTATCGACAGCAGAACGTATCCAAAAGTGGTTCCAGCTGTCGATAATCCCATTGCGATCCCATATTTTTCCGGACCAAGTAGTGAATTCGAATTAAAATATGGCAATATTAAGGCCGAGGCCATTACACCAAAAAAATTCAAAAAAGCAATCGTAGTATAGAGATAGGTAAGCCCCTTAAAATTCTTAATGTATAAGAAACCTTCTTTTAAATCCTCTATTATGTTTATTTTTTCATTGCTGCTTACCTTTTGAGGGACTTTAATGAATAGTTCTGATATTGCGGACAATATATAACATATCCCATTTATAATAAATAAAAATGGGGTTGAAATTATTTGATATAAAAAACCGCCTACTGATTTCCCTATTGTTTCAACCCCAGTAGTTGAAAAAGCAAAAAGAGAATTCGCCTTTAAGAGATATTCCTTATCCGTGATATCCGGAAGTACGGACTGTACAGCCGGGTTAAAAAATGAGCTGCATATTCCATTAATAACGCTGCATAATACTATCACCCAGACACGAGTATTTCCAGACATTATTGTTAAACCCAAAATAATAATGGATAATCCTCTTATAAAATCAGTAGACACCATTACCATTCTTCTTTCAAATCGATCCGCAAAAGAGCCAGCCAGCGGTGAAAGAAATATCCTTGGTATCATGGAGACTGCCATAATGATCCCCATTAAACTTGTTGACCCCGTCTCTTTCAGAACCCAAAATCCCAGAACCAATTCATAAATTGAGTAGCCCAAACTGGTGATTAATTGACCCTGCCATAATAGAAATAAATTTTTATTCATAATTGATATTCTGATGTTTCTTTTTTTTTTGTATATTTTGCTGCTCCATATTATCATCCCCTCACCTTAAAATAAATGCAACAAACATGCCCTTATCTCACATCTTCTTTGATAATGCCTATATACTAAGCAATAATTTTCCAAACTCATTTAAACTAAGTTGTTGCTTTGCATCTGAAAGAGCTTTTTCTGGTTCCGGATGTACTTCAACCATAAGCATATCTGCTCCTGCTACTAGAGATGCTTTTGCCATTGTTGCCATGATATCCTTTCTCCCAAGTGAGTGGCTTAAGTCAACAACCACCGGATAATTCGTTTTTTGTTTTATTAAAGCTACGCAAGACAAATCCAACGTATTTCTAGTTTCTCGTTCAAAGCTGCGAACTCCTCTTTCACACATAATTATTTTCGTATTTCCCTCATTTTGTATATAGTCTGATGCATATATGAATTCTTCTATCGTCGCCATAAATCCCCTCTTAAGCAAAATGGGTTTATCTATTTTTCCAAGTTCCTTTAGCATACTGTAATTAAACATATTACGGCTGCCTACCTGGATAATATCTACTTCCTGTTCCATATAATCCAGATCCCGAATATCCATAATTTCAGTCACCGAAATTAATCCATATTTCTCACATATGTCATGGATCATTTTCACTCCATCTTTTCCAAGTCCTTGAAAAGCTTTTGGCGTTGTTCTCGGCTTATAGGCACCCGCTCTTAATATCTTCACCTGTTTTTCCGCTAAAAAAGCTGAAACTTTTTCCAACTGCATTGTTGATTCCACCGCACAGGGGCCCGCTATCATATTTCCAATCTTTCCTAAAGTTATTTTTTCCCATAAATGCTCGCTGCTAATCTTATACATGTTTCTAATCTCCTTTTTTCTTAGTAAGCGCATAGTTTCAGAGTATACCTATACTTGTACATCCATTTCGTATGTGCAAGACTATTGCTATATTCTGTTACTTACCACCTACTAATGCGCTGCTATGCGTGCGCAACAGGGTCACGACCCATAATCAATTCGCCGTCCGTCATACGACGGGCGGCGGCCAATTGTTCACAACATTTTTTTTGAGCAGTACCATATTTTCGAAATTTTTTCCATCCATCCTCAACAAATAATCCGCACAAATATCCACTTCTGTTTTTCGGTCCAAAAAATCAAGCAGCACCCGCACTCTTTTCTTTCTTGGATTAATCTTTGTAATCACTCCGGTATAATTTATCAGCGGACCATCAAAAACATATACTCTTCCATTTTCAACAAAAACCGTGGATCCTTCAACGACTCCGTCCCGGTTAATCAAATTAAGAATCGGTTGGAACTCTCTTTTTTCTACTCTCTGAAAATAATCATCCACTCTCAGAAGTTTGAGTGCGGCAGAATGCCAATTCATTCTGAGGATTGTATGAATCCTCTCAATGTTGCCCGTATAAATAAAAACATAGCCCGGAAACATGTTTTTATATACCACCTTATGGACACCTGAATTATATTCCACCAACTTTCTTTTCGGTACAAGCAGCTGATAATCAACATCATCATAGTTTGATAATAAATCATTCATATACCTGCAAACCACATCTTCCTGTCCCGTATATACAAAAAAAACATAACAACCTGTCTCTTTTCGCATGGCTTCGCCATCAGCCTGCACTAAAACAGACCGTTCCCTCCCCCCTATTGCAGCCTCAAAAACATCAGCTAGCCGTAACATAAACTGAGTTTCTGGAGCGTCTAACTTAATGTGTTATGTCACTTACGAAGTATATCTTCATACAATTATACAGCACACAATAAACGCAAACAATATAGAGGGATATTTGAAAGTTTACAGGGATATTTTGTTGATTATTATGATTAGAATAGATATATTATTAAAATTCTTGATATGATGTTATAGATTCACATGGATTTTTCTTTGATTTAAACAATATGATAAAACTATTAAATAGAATTATAGATCGGGGTAATACTTTCATCATTATTGGGCTAAACCAGATATGGACCCGTATAATATACACTTCCATATCTGGTCTCTTAAATGTCAATAATGTTAATCTGATGCCCCATGCTTTTTAGTATTTGGTTATCCTGCTTTTTCTCTTCTGCTTAAGTTCAGCGAGCAGTACATGAGGTTCTTCCGGTTGATGCATCCCCCATAATGACGTCGTTCCATTTGCATGGATCGCGACTCTAATTACGATCTCCCTTAATTTTTCCTCAAAGTTTTTCATTGTCTAATCCCCCTTGTCTTATTCTTCCAACTACCATCAACATTGTAATTTGCAGTAATGCAATTATAATTGTCAGTGCCAATGACTTATACGAAGGAGCAATAACAACACTGACTAAACAGCATCCAACATAAAGAATAAAGGACCATATTTTATTTGTTTTGTGGTGAGCTTCGTCAAGCATCTTATTTTTATGCGTGACTGGTCCTATAATAGAAATGGTTCCTATACCGATTATTAAAGTTAATACCGCCATGACATACAGATTAACCTCAATGTGTGCGACAATCAGCATATTAACGATATAGGAAAGTGAAAAAAATATATTACAGCTTAAATAATTATCAGCGTGAAAACCACCCGTATATTGTCGGACTAAAATAAAAACAACGAGAAATACGGCGGCATTTGAGTATGTTCCAGTAACAGCACTTAATAGCAAAATAATTGATATCCCTATTATCTCTGAAACAATTAGTTCTATTCCATAGACATAGCATGCATAATACTCGCTTGAAATCAGACCATTTCTTATCCATCGTCTCCCAACCTTACATGCAAATTCCCTGATCAAAAAAACACCCCTTTAAATACGGATTTTCATTATACCTATAGTCTAATACAAAATTTATATTTAATCAATGCTTAGGGATAATTTGCAAAATATTGAGATATTTCAAATATTATATAGCGGGAATTAGTATTTTAATACAGAAATATTTTTCCAGTTCATAGATATCAATATACCCGTGATATTTATTAATAATATCATTGATTTGTCGGAATCCATATCCATGATCCCATTTTTTATTCTTTGTTGTACTCAGACTCGAATTATCTTTCAATATAGAGGATTCAATCGTATTTTTTATAAAAAATATCTGATAGCCAGCATGGTTAAATATTTCGATAAAAATCTTCTTTTCCTTCTGCTCTTCCACGGCCTCAATCGCATTATCCAGAACATTGCAGAGTAATATGCACAGATCGTATTCCCTTATGTATGGTTTCTTTAAATCTTCGATTTGGGAAAATACTTTAATATCCTTTTTATATGCCTGACTTAATTTATTATTAATGATATAGTTCAAAGAATTGTCAGAAAGCTTCACAAAATTATTTTTTAAATCTGTGTTATTAATCAATTCAACAATATAATTTTTTGCTTTATCATAATCCTTGTTTTCAATATTAAATGCAATATATGTAAGGTGATTTTTGATATCATGATTAATCCTTGCGATTCTGTCAACTTGTCGTTTACTTTCTTCAAAATACTGTTTATCATGCTGATTCATCTGTTTTAATAAATAGTTTTCATATTCCAGCATACTTTTTTCATTAAGTTTCATATACGTATAGTAGTGAATGATCTGACTAATTAAGATCCCGATAATAACCAACGCAACTGCAAACCGCTCATCTAACATATCATTCTTAAGTGTAAGAAAAATAAAAACAATTAAAACAATATTATAAATTGAATTAATTAACATCGGATGAATATTTTCACTGTCATATTTTATATATTTCTCTCCTAAAATGATATAAATTCTAACTATTCCCCATAAACAACTTTTAGATATAAGGCACATCACTACAAATAGTTTATTAGGTATAGTCAACGTATCTATACCTTTATTCAAAAACAGTTGAAACAAGCTGAAAACCATGGAATTAGACAACATCAGTGTTCCGAAATAAAGAATGCAGGACCAGAAAAGCCCGATTTTTGTTTTACGTTCAAAGTGAAAGGCAACCATCGCGAAATAAGAGATACTGATACTTCCTATCACAGCCAGAACATCAAAATGATCGTCAAAAACCTGAGTGATCAGAAGCAAAGCAAGAAATAAAACCAAAAATCCAGGCTTTTCCTTCCATTTATATCTATTAAAGCTCAGTAAGAAGTAAACCGCCAACAAAGAATCAAATATAATAAGGCTAAATTGAAATATATTCATAAACATCTTTTATCTTAAGCTCCTTTTATATTCAAAAATTAAATTATCCCTACGGCTTCTGCTTAATGGAAGCTGAATTATATTCTCACCACAGCTGATCTCAACAACAGTTCCCTTGATAAGATATACATATTTCAAGTTAACCAGAAATCCACTGTGTATACGGACAAATTTTTCACTCTCCAATTGATTTTCTATGATTTTTAAAGTAGATCTGAATACATAAGAAGCTCCATTTAAGACTACCTTCACATTATTATGCAGAGATTCAAAATAAATAATATCATTAACTTTTACTTCCTTGTCTGTAACCATATTTATAGGTATATTAAAGGTTTCCATATTATTTCTTATTACGGATACAGCGCTGACCAGTGCCTCATTCAATTCGTTTAAATGAGATTTTCTGATAAATCTAAACGGCCGAAATTTTAAAGATTCATACACATACAAATCCATATTCGTAATAAAAAGTACCAAGAGTTGGTAATTATATGTCCTGAGTTTTTTTACTACATCAAACCCTTTTATTTGAGGCATTTCAATATCAATTAATAATAAATCTATATGAGTATTCTGGGCCAGCTTAACGACTTCGGCAGGATCAGTATATTCATAGCAAACGAATGGTATCAGCGGACCAAGTATCATATGTAATCTTTCACAAATTAATTTTACAGCACATTCTTCATCATCACAAACAACTATATGTATTTTCATATTCTTTCCCCTTTATTATAATGTATGTCTATTAAGATAATGAAATATAACTTTTCATTCATTATTCAAAATAACTTTATTATAATACCTTTTATCAGTAAGATAAAGTATTTTGAAGGTAGTGTCAAGATTTTTTCGCAAAATGTATTTCAGCCATTCGGCAGCCATTTTAATATGTAATAATTGGTATCTAACGGCTGGGGTTTTATGCGGGTGTTCGTTCAGAATACCCATTATCTATAAAATAGTTCTGAAGATATTATAAGAATTATAAACATCCACAATTCCATAGCCCCAACTCTGATTGGGATATTGAAGATTACTGCTCCTTTTCGCTCCCCGAAGAAGAAATTTTTTGATTCCTATGGTATCCAGATTCGGATAATTATTATCTACGATACCCCATTCAAATATCATGGCTGCTATACCAGCCATATGTGCAGCAGCCGCACCTGTACCCGTTATGGTAGTAAATTTGTTGTTTAATGTCGGACATACTACGTTAACACCTGGAGCGGCCAGATCCGGGTTTATAATATTTGATGTTGAAAATCCTTTTCCTGCCTCCGGATATAACGCTCCCGTTGCTGCATCATAAGCTGTGACTGTGATTGGTAAGAGACCATTACCAGGTGATGTTATGGTAGTGTAGGGTTCTGGATCAAGAAAAAATGTATCATACGATATGAAATTACCAGAGGGCAGCCATATGTGGAAATCTCCAGGCAGATCACCGCTTCCGGATACATGAAACCTCCAGATGCCCTGTGCCGGATTTTTAAAACGCAGTATAATGACCTGTTTACCGCTGTCCCGCTCGATCATGTTATAATCAATAGAAAGGATTGTCTGGTCAAATATAAAATGTACCTGCTTGGTCTCAAACAACCCCTGGGAGATTGCCGGAACGAATTCACCGGAAGGGGATAAAATATCCATTCCATAGATCATGGGAGGACTGCCCCAAAGCTCCATAGTAAAACCATATTCATCCTGTGCGACATTCAATTCTACCGTTACCTTTTCAGCAGGTCTGATAATGCTGTAAAAATGTCTTCTGGCTTGTGCTTCATTTCCTGCAGCAACAGTAATTCCCACCCCAGGGCAGTCACCTACTATCCTTAACAATGAGTCCAGCAGTCCATTATTACCATGTGCACCCTGAGAAGTTCCTACGGCGATACAGACTACCAGCGGCCGTTTTAACTTATCTGCTGTATTGATCAGATACTGAACTCCCCAGTTTATATCAGTTTCCTGGTAACAGGTCACATCGGGAGGGATGAAATAGTAATCAGTGAGATTTTTTTTTGCCTGCTTCAGTTTAACGATTAACAATTCTGCATCCGGAACAACGCCCATGAATTGATTACTCTTATTTTCCGAACCTGCTGCAATTCCTGCCAGCATGGTACCATGACCATTTACATCCATACTGGGAACAACCGCCAGCGGGTCAGTGCTGTTTAATGCCTGGTTAATTTGTTCAGCCGTATATTCTGTCCCATAGTATGCAGTATATCTTAATTCCGGATATGGACCACTATCTATGGTCTGGTCCCAGATTGCCGCTATTTTTGTCGTTCCGTCTTCTTTAAGGAAAACCGGATTCGTATAATCAATGCCGGTATCAACGAACCCTACCAGTACCCCCTCTCCCCTCAGATTCAATGCCGGTATATTCCGTAATATGGTAACTCCTGATGCAGCCAGGCTTTCATAACTTAGTAAAGAGTAGCATTTGGGAATTCCTGAATATCCAAAATCTCTGATCAGCCGGGACGTATCCTGGGATATTGGTAAATAAATACCCGCATAACCAGGATTCATAATATGTACAGAATATTCTTCATATTGCTTCAGTATATTAGGATTTCCGTTATATTGAATAATTAAATCCATATAATCATTACTGGTTATCTTAAACCTGTCCTCTGGCATCATCCGATTCACCTCCAATCAACCTTAGACAATAAGTGCCCGGAAGATATTAAATACATCAAGTATTCCATATCCCCATTCGTAATTCGGATATACCAAATCTGCTGCTCTTTTGGCCCCACGGATCATAAAAACCTTTAAATCCTCCGTGTTCATTTCCGGATAATTACCTTTCACGATTCCCCATTCAAACATGAGAGCCGCCGCTCCTGCCACATGGGCTGCTGCAGCACTTGTACCCGTTACCCGGACAAATCCATGGTTCAGTGATGGGCTTAATATATCGACTCCCGGAGCGGCAATCTCCGGCTTTACTATATTAACGCGTGTGAACCCTCTCCCCGCGTTTATATAAAGACTGTTATCTGCCGTATTATAAGCCGTTACGGAAAGAAGGTTAACGGCACAAGATAAGGAAAGAAGTGTGATATTCGGATCAGATTTAATAAAAAACGTATCCGGTCCTATAAAATTCCCCATTGGGAGCCACATATTGAAATTAATGGGGATAATTCCTTTGCTGTATACATTGAATTTCCACCTTCCCTGTGTGGGCCTTGTAAATCGTAGCAGGATCAGCTGATCACCGCTCTGGGATTCTACAAGCTGAGAATCTACATAAATAATTGTGGGCTCAAATATAAAGGAAATCTCTCTGGTCTCATCAAACCGGAGATTAATAATTGGGATATATTCACCGGAAGGAGACGTAATGTCAATAAAAAAAGTATTCGGTACTGTTCCCCATAATTCCATGGAAAATCCGCTTTCATTCGGACCAACATTCAATTCCACTGTTTCATATCCACTTTCCTCTGTAATAGATCCCCCGAAATGTCTCCTTGCAATTCCTTCATTGCCGACTGCAATTAATATTCCTAATCTCGGTCTGGTTGAATGGAACGATAACCAATTGCTTGTGGTACCTCTTCCATCATGTGCATACTGTGCGGTATCCAACGCAATGCACATAACAATTGGCTGATTTCTTAAGGCAGCATAATCCATTAAATACTGAATACCATAAATAAAATCATTTTCCTGATAGGCGACTGCATCGTCAGGTATCCGGAAAAATTCTTTTAAATAGGTTTTTGCTGGTTTCAGTTTTACGATCACTAATTCACATTCAGGAGCAACGCCGGAAAATCCGTTTTGAAGATCTTCATTGCCTGCAGCAATACCGGCGACCATTGTACCGTGACCAATCTCATCCCTCGATGGTACAATACTGTATGGGTCATCGGCCTGCAGCGCTTCGTTGATCTGTTCTCTGGAATACTCTGTACCATAAGGTACATTTTCCGAACCCTTTTCCGGTATGACCGTCTGGTCCCAGATACTGGCTATCCTTGTTGTTTTATCATTATACTGGAAAACAGGATTTGTATAATCGATACCGGTATCCGCAATGCCGATCAAAACTCCCCTTCCTTTTAAATTCAGATTGGGGTTATTGCGGATAGCCGGTATTCCGGATGCCTCCAGACTCGTCTGGCTGACTAAACCAAACAAAGTTGGTATAGAAGCATATCCCATCCTGGATATCACATTTTCCGTCATAATACTGACCGGGAGATGCACAACCGCATAAAAATAATTTATAACATTAATGGAACCTGTTTCATATTGTTCCAAGACAGATACATCTTCGCAAAAACTAACAAAAAAATCTGCATAATCATTGCTGTATATTTTTTCAATATCAATGGAATTCATGAATTACCTTATTTATTTTCTTACTTCTTATTATATTAATATTCTTTCATATAATAGTACTGATTTACATATTCTCTCGTTTCACATAATAGGTATGAAGAAGTTCATGTGCCTTTTCTCCATAGGGTTCACCGAGAAATTCCTCATAAAGCTTTTTAATTGCCGGATTTTCATGTGATTTTCTGAATTCCTTGCTTCGATCCTCTTTATAGATCCCTTCCATTCGTTTTTTAAGAACATCAAAATTCCCAAAATGATAAGGCTGACCGCCGCCGCCGATACAGCCTCCAGGGCATGCCATGATCTCAATGGCATGGTAATGTGATTTACCGGCTCTTATATCTTCCAAAAGCTTTCTTGCATTTCCAAGTCCGTGGGCAACAGCAATATTTATATCCTGGTCATTGATTTTTATCACAGCTTCCTTGATTCCATCGAAGCCCCTAAGCTCATGAAACTCCACTTTTTCAAGTGTTTCATTGGTAAGCCATTCATATGAAGTCCGCAAAGCCGCCTCGATGACACCGCCGGTGGTTCCGAATATAACAGATGCACCGGTAGATTCTCCCAGCGGTTTATCAAATTCTTCATCCCTTAACTTCATCAGGTCAATATTGGCCTCTCTTAACATGTCTCCCAGTTCTCTTGTAGTTAATACCGCATCTACATCCTGCATATCATCATGCTTAAGCTCAGGTCTGGCAGCTTCATACTTCTTTGCCAGGCAGGGCATAATAGAAACCACAAAAATATTTTTGGGATCGATCCCCATCTTTTCTGCATAGTATGTTTTTGCGATCACACCAAACATCTCGTGGGGTGATTTGCAGGTAGAGGGGATGTCAAGCATATCATTAAACTGGTGTTCAAAAAACTTGACCCAGCCCGGACAACAGCTTGTGAGTATGGGAAGCCTCCCTCCATGCTGCAGTCTGTGAATGAATTCCGCTGCCTCTTCCATGATGGTAAGATCCGCGGCAAAATCCGTATCAAAAACTTTATCAAATCCTAACATTCTAAGTGCAGCTACCATTTTCCCCGTGACCACCGTTCCCGGTTCTGCACCGAATTTCTCACCCAGAGCGACTCGCACAGCAGGAGCTGTCTGAACGATGACATATTTGTCTTTTGCATTCAATGCTTCCCAGACATTGGGAATGTCATTCACTACGGTTAATGCAGCAGTCGGGCATACGGAAACGCACTGTCCGCAAAAGGTACAGATTGATTCATGCATGGGTAAATTAAGAGCCGGTGCTATGAACGTATTAAATCCCCGGTTGACTGCAGAATACACATTCACCGTCTGTACTTCATTACACATAGTCTCACATCTTCTGCACAAAATGCATTTATCCATATTCCGGATCATTGCCTTACTTGAAATATCTTTTTCATGAGTTGCTCTTACTCCATGGAACTTGATCTGACGTATATCAAGTTCGGCTGCCAGTGCCTGTAATTCACAACTTAGATTTTTTTCACAGATCAGACAGTCCGTTGGGTGATTGGATAAAAATAATTCCACTATCATTCTCCTGGCCTTGATACACCTTAAGGTGTTCGTTCTTACTACCATGCCTTCCGATACCGGAGTAGCACAGGAAGGTGCCAGATTTCTCCGCCCCTCCACCTCTACCACACATACACGGCAGGAAGCAGAGCCATTCACCGTTTTAACATGTTCCAGATTAAGATAGCAGAGTGTGGGTATATGAATATCCAGTTTTTTTGCAGCCACCAGAATCGTTGTGCCTTCCTCCACTGCAATCTTTTGATTATTGATTGTAACATTGACCAGACCCATAAGTTCCTCCTCCCTTAACCTTTTTCTATGGCATTAAATTTACATGTATTAAAACATGCACTGCACTTGATACATCTTGACTGATCAATCACATGAACTTTCTTACGTTCGCCTTCAATGCAGTGTGCCGGACAGATTCTTGCACACGCCGTACAGCCCACGCACTTTTCCGGTAAAATATGAAAGGAAAAAAGTGACTGACAAACTCCGGCAGGACAGCGTTTATCCTTTACATGAGCCAGATACTCATCCTGAAAATAGTGCAGGGTACTGAGAACAGGATTGGGCGAAGTTTGTCCAAGGCCGCACAGAGATGTATCTTTAATGACCTCTCCTAACTCTACCAGATCTTTTAAATCCTGTTCCGTACCATTTCCTTTTGTTATTTTTTCAAGTATCTCCAGCATTCTTGTATTTCCGATACGGCAGGGGGTACATTTTCCACAGGATTCATCCTTGGTAAATTCAAGGTAGAATTTTGCAATATCTACCATGCAGTTGTCCTCATCCATAACAATCATTCCGCCGGACCCCATCATGGAACCGATGCTGTTAAGTGATTCATAATCAATAGGTATATCTAAATTTTCTTTTGTGATACAGCCTCCGGAGGGACCTCCCGTCTGCACCGCTTTGAACTTTTTGTTATTCTTTATGCCTCCGCCGATATCAAAAATGACCTCTCTTAAGGTAATGCCCATTGGCACTTCCACCAGCCCCACATTATTTACCTTACCTGCCAGGGCAAAGACTTTCGTACCAGGAGACTTCTCCGTACCAATCTTTTTAAACCAGGCGGGGCCATTTAAAAAGATCGGTGGTATATTGGCAAATGTCTCAACATTATTCACACAGGATGGTTTGTCCCAAACACCTCTTTGCGCAGGAAACGGAGGTTTTGAACTGGGTTCTCCGCGCTTTCCTTCAACAGAATGGATCAGAGCAGTCTCTTCTCCGCATACAAACGCACCTGCACCATACCGTAATCCAATATTAAAATTGAATCCTGTTGAAAAGATATCCTCTCCCAAAAGCCCCAGTTTTCTTGCCTGTTTTATGGCAATTTCAAGCCTGCTGATCGCAAGGGGATATTCCGCTCTGATATAAATGTATCCATACTGGGCTCCTATGGCATAGCCTGCAATTGCCATTGCTTCAAGAACAGAATGAGGATCTCCTTCCAATATGGACCGGTCCATAAATGCACCGGGATCTCCTTCGTCTGCATTACATATAATGTATTTTTCATCCGACGGATTCTGGCTTGTGTACTTCCATTTAAGACCGGTGGGGTAACCGCCGCCGCCTCTTCCCCGAAGCCCCGACTGAACGACTGTCTCAATTACTTCATCCGGACTCATTTCCGTTAAGCATTTTGCCAACGCCTGATACCCATCTGCCGCAATGTATTCGTTGATATCTTCCGGGTTGATAAAACCGCAGTTTCTAAGTGCAATACGGATTTGTTTTTTGTAGAAAGGAATGGCTTTTTGTCCTTCTAATCGTTCTTTTGTATTTGGTTCCACATACAAAAGACGTTCCACCTTACGGCCTTTTATCACATGCTCCGTAATGATTTCCTCTGCGTCCTCCGGCTTTACCGTGATATAAAACACATTATCCGGATAAACTTTTAAGATCGGACCTTTCTCACAAAAGCCAAAGCATCCGGTAACGACAACTTCCACCTCATTGGTTATTTCGTGTTTTTTAATCGATTCTTTTAGCATTTTTACCAGTTCCAGGCTGCCGGACGCTGTACATCCGGTACCTCCGCAGACCAGTAAATGCATTCTGAAGTTACTCATAAGCCCTCCTCCTTTATTCCAGGTTTTCAAATGATTTATTGATGATCGCATTTTGGAGAAGGCGGCCGTTCTTTATATGCTCATTAACAATTTCCCGTCCTCTTATCTCGTCCACTTTTCCATATATGACAGACGGCATGCCATTGGAGACAACTTCTACCACCGGTTCCTGGGCACAATACCCCATGCAGCCGGTCTGGGTTACGGAAACATTGGTAAGTCCCTGCTTTGCAATTTCATCCAGAATGGCTTTCATAGTAGTTCTGGCGCCGCTGGCAATCCCGCAGGTCGCCATTCCCACCCGGACTAAAACCTTATCTTCGGATTCAGCAGTGGACCTTAAGTTTAATTGATCAATAGCTGCCTGTCTGATCTTTTTAAGTTCTTCTACCGTCTTTAACTTAGCCATCACTCTTCCTCCTGATATTCTTCAAGAATTGTTTTAACCTGATTCAGTTCTACCCTTCCATAAACCTTATCATTGACCATCACAACCGGTGCAAGTCCGCAGGCACCAATGCATCTTAATCCTGATAACGTAAATTTCTTGTCTTCGGTTGTCTCACCTGCCTTGATATTCAGGATTTTTTCAAATTCTCTCATAATGGCATCGGCACCTCTTACAAAGCACGCGGTTCCCAGGCATACATTAATCACGTACTTACCTCTCGGTTCTGTGGTAAAGTAAGAGTAAAAGCTAATGACACCAAAAACTTTCGCACTGGGGATCTCAAGCTTTTCTGCAATATAAAAAATCACATCATTCGACAAATATCCATAGAGCTGCTGAGCCTTGTGCAGTACAGCGATTAACGCTCCCCTTCTGTCTTCCATGCTGTCAATAAATTTCTGCAGCTGTTTAAATTTCTCCTGCGTATTGCATTTGCTTTCCATAAATAAATCTCCTTTTGGCTTTATGTAGACTTTCTCTGTCTCACAAAGGATAGATTTCCTGTTTATCCTGACTTATATACATATAAATTACAAATTGTTAAAACAGTAAAAATTAAAACGGCAAAATAAACCCGGAGTTAGAAGCAGGATTAAGTTCGTAACCGATTCCTATTTCAAAAACCAGTTCCACGCCATAAACAGTAATAATATAAAAATTATATAAATATCTTTAATATATACCCTATACATGGCAAAGGAGTACAAATGGATTTTTGGGAAAGCAGAACGTATTCGAATTTAGGTATAGCCTTTAATGCGGAAGCTGTTGCCAGTACAAGAGACAGAATTTTTGCTGATGTGGCAAGACAGGAAGGCTACATGGAAATAGGGAATATATATGATATGACCTCCCAAAATAATATGGAACATGCAAGGATCTGGTTAAGGCAGTTAAATCAAGGTATACTTCCGAATACGGAGGAAGCACTTCTGCAATCCAGAGATAATGAATTAAACCTGGCAAATAATCAATATCAGGATTTTGCACGAATCGCACGGGAAGAAGGTTATATGGATATTGCAGCACTATTTGCAGGAATCGCCAACATAGACTATCATCAGGGTACAAGATTTTCCAGATTGTACCAAAACGTAGTACAGAATGAAGTATTTTGTAAACCAGCTGAAGTACTTTGGATCTGTATGCAGTGCGGTAATATCATGTCCGGGGAATGTGCACCGCTAATATGCCCTGTATGCAATTTTCCTCAGGGATACTACCGTTTATATAATAAAAACTTTTAACAATGAATAAGCGCCTGTCCATGCCGGCGGTAAGGACACGCTGACTAAGTGTACCGTCCCTGCAAGTTATAATTTAAGCCACAAGCTTCTATGCCTGTGGCTTAATTCAGCTAAAACTGCTTATGACAAGAGCTTTCTTACACCGTCCGCATCGACTTCATAACCATCAATCTGTGTGCTGCTGGCAAGAAAACCGTTGGTGTAAAAGTAATACCATTTACCATCAATCTCAAGCCACCTGCCGGCTAACAAACGGCTTCGGCCTTGGCATTTCTTCCGTTTTGGAAACCGTGGAACGGTATGACGGCGTAATCAATCTGTATGCCAATGAAAAGGGCTTCCATGCAGAGGTGTCCCTGCCGCTGGGAATAAAACAGCGTCTTTCACCCAGCGGCAGGCAGTTAAACTAAACCTTTTCTGCACTACAATAGCCTAACTTAATCATTGGCTTGGCTTTACCGTGGAAATTGCTTCCCCGAGTAAAAAATAAACCAAACTGTTTTACCTTATCACAAAACCATTGAGCAGTCTCAGGAGTATGATAACTGCTATATGCTTCTATTCCATTAAGCCCCAGAGGAATCAATTGATCAATCATATCAAAATTCCCTTTTAAATTAATCCCCGGATGAGGCAATACTGATTTTCCACCATTACGATGTATTATATCTATTACATCCCTCATATCAGGAAATGTCATTGCGACATAACAGGGTTTTTCCCGTAAAAAGTAATCCCTATGGAAATTAACATAGGGATTATCACTCCGGTAACCGTTCTCTCTATAGGGCCGCAGCAGGTCGCATTCAAGATATTTTTCATTTGTCAGTAAGGCCTCAGCGAAGGCTTCTCCCGTCCAATGTTCACTCCAATAGCTTCCGCTGGTTACTGCTCTGAGATCCGTATCGGTTAGGTCAAAGCCCATCTGGTTTATCAGTCGAAGTCTTTCTTTTGAAGCATTAACACATTGTTTTCTCATGTTCTGTTCAATGTATTCAAAATCAGGACTATCAAGTTTAATATCATAGCCCAGGACATGAAAATTAATGTTCTTGAAAGTACAGTCTATTTCGATAGCTGAATAACATCTTATGCGTTCACACTTAGCTTTTTCCATAGCTTCCTGAGAGCCTTTTACACAGTTATGATCGGTTATTGCCATCAAGTGGACACCTGCATCCTTACACATTTGAATTAGCTCAGCAGGAGTATATTCACCGTTTTCGCTGTAACAGGAATGAATATGTAAGTCTGCAAAATAGAAACCATTCATATTTACATCTATATTCATCAATTTACCTCCGTTAAGCCTAAAACAGATTACTTTTTATTTTCTTCCCTTTCATCCTGATATAAATTCTGAATAAATCTTTCATACTGCTGCTTTGCATATCTGTGAATTTGGGGCATATCAACCACTTTCCGTACAACAAAATAAATAATAATCAAAAGTAACAGCCCTAAAATCACCTGAACAATCACAGTCATCTTACATTAGACCTCCTTTACAAGAAATACATGGACTCAATATTATGGCTTTAAATGCTGACCGGCATCCTTCCATAAAATTATTTGTACTGATTCTTTTCAGTTTCTACTATCAAAATTATATATTATTCTGCTTGCGTTTTCCCACAAAATCGTTTATATTAATATCAAAATCATATATTATGAGGTGTGATTATGATTTCTGCGCTTGAGATATTTTCAGATTTATCAGAACGATTAAACTATAATATACCAAATTTTCCGCTCTATGTGCGTAAAGGTACGCTGCATCAATTTGATCGATATGCAGCCGCATGTCATTGGCATCCGGATTTAGAGTTTATTTTAATACAGGATGGTGAAATGGAATATTTCATAAACGGGCAAATCGTACAGATTGGTGCAGGTAATGGTATCTTCATTAACAGCAAACGTATGCATTATGGCTTTTCAACCGAAAGAACTGATTGCTCTTATATTGTGGTAACTGTCCATCCTGTACTGCTTGGTGCAGGCACACTTGCAGGTAAAACATATCTGGAAGATACATTTGGTTTAGATACCGACAATTATCTATTGTTGACACCCCAAAGCCCTTGGCAGAGGGATGCGCTGCTTTTACTCACCCAAATATATGAGGAAATGCACAGTGATAAAGGCAATTTACTTCATCTATTGTCTCAAGCAGTCTCTCTCTTTGATTGTATAGGAAATCATATACAACAAATTTCCAGTCATAATGCGGATGAACAATCCTGGCTGATGCTGCGTGAGATGACTGGATATATTCATCAGCATTATGATCTTAAGATAACTATTGATGATATAGCAGCTGCAGGTACGGTATGCAGGAGCAGATGTTGTGAACTGTTTAACAAATATATTGGTCAGACACCTAATAATTATCTGATCCAATACCGCATCTCAAAAAGCTGTGAGATGCTGCGGGAAACCAACATACCTATCTGTGAGATAGCAATTGCATGCGGTTTTCAAACTGCAAGTTATTTTTCATATGTTTTTCGTAAGGAAACAGGCTTAGTGCCACAAAATTTTCGTAAGCAGACCAGACTGACAGACTGCCTTTGATTCTGCGGCAGTCAACTGGCTTCAGCCCATAAAAAAAGCAGACCCACTTCAACTTACTTGAAGAGATCTGCAACGCTTATATTTTTAAGGTAATCACACGTATTACGCTTTAAACCAACCCTGGGATGTGTTTATAAAGTGAAGCTGCAATCCCATCTTCTTCATTAGACAAAGTAATCTCATCCGCCACCTCTTTCAATTCTTCCGCCGCATTATCCATAGCCACACCAATCCCTGCATATTGAATCATAGTTTTATCGTTCTGGCCGTCACCAAACGCAATAATCTCATCCTGCCTGTACCCCATAGGATTCAGTACCTCCTCCAGTGCTTTTGCCTTATCAATTCCCTGGGCAGTAAATTCAAAATAAAAGGGAGCCGTAAACATACAACTTAATGCGTCTTTAAACGGTTCCATCATCTCCAGGTAATGCTCTTTCAGATAAATGGCATCCCCGGCTGTCAGAATCTTGTTGAGAGGATAATCCGCGAACGAAGCCAGATCATCCATTTCGCAAAGTTTATACTTTCCACCACGCGACTCATATTGAATGATGTTAATTTCCTGTTCTCCATTTTTAATCATACAGTCATAAACATCGTTGACATACATATATTTTCCTTTGTCTATCATCGGCCGGACATTAAAGCCTTTCATATGTTCTAACACAGCTTTTCCCTGTTCCACAGTCATTGTTTCATTAAACAGCACTTTCCCCGTCTGACAGTCTGTCACCCTGGACCCATTAAAAGAAACAAGTAATCCGTGATGCCTGCTCATCTCCAGTTCCTTTGCAAAATCACTCAAACCGCTGTCAGGTCTTCCTGAAGCCAAGATTAATTTCACGCCGCTTTCCTGCGCTTTTTTTAATGCGGCCTTTGTCTTAGGAGTAATCTCCTTTTTGTGATTGGTCATTGTGCCGTCTACATCCATAACGATTACTCTAATACTCATTTCAACCACTCTTCCACGGAATCAATCAGCCATATTAATTCCGTCCCTTTCTATTATTTTAATCTTCCTGACGATTATATCTGACCAACAGATTACTGCATAATATCAGTCTTTTAAAGATTTTCTCCGTTCTCTTCAATCACTTTTTGATAAAAATAGGAAGAATCCTTCCTGATTCTTTTTTGTGTTTGATAATCGACGAACACCATGCCAAACCGTTCCGAATAACCGTATGCCCATTCGAAATTATCAATGCTGCTCCATGCAAAATAACCGGCTAAATCAACACCTTCATCAGCTGCCTTTTTATATTCCCGCAGATATCTGTGCATCATATCTACCCTGCTGCTGTCGTGAACCTTTCCATCCAGAGATATCCAGTCATGCGAAGACATTCCGTTTTCCGTAACATAAAATGGTTTTTTGTACCTCTCGTATATGAATTTTGATCCCCAGTACATAGACTCCGGTGTCATCGGCCATTGAATTGCAGTTTTGGGAAAACCATCATAGCGTGTTACCTCTACCGGATTGCCATTTTTATCTGCCCGAATCATGATGGCATTATAAATATTATGTCCATAGAAGTCTATTGGAGAAGAAATCAATTTCATATCGTCCTCAGTGATTTCAGGTAGATATTTATCAAAATATTCCATAACCTCTTTTGGATACTTTCCAAAAAAGATTGGATCACTCCACATCGCTATATTCCATACACACTCATTTAAATTTCCATTCTGCAAATGAAACATTGCTCGTCTGGCTGCTTCAACATCAGCATCTGATTCCGTTTCGGGATAATAGAGTGCACTGCATGGAGCCATTCCTATCTTGATAGGACGTACTGCATGTTCCCTGAGCGCTTGCACGGCTTTTCCATGTGCCTTTAAAAGATTATGCCATATATTAAAAAATTCATAAGCTCCCACTTTTAGTCCTGGTGCATGCACTCCAGTAAGATAGCCCAGACCGGCAATACACTGTGGTTCATTTATTGTAAAAAAACTTTCTACCCGATCTGAAAAATGCTCAGCTATCACAGCGGCATACCGGGCAAAATATTCCGGCATATCCGGATTCATCCATCCTCCCTTTTTATACAACTCATAAGGAAGCTCCCAATGATGAAGTGTTATATATGGCACAATACCATTACTTAACAATTCGTTAATCAGCTCATCATAATATTGAATTCCTTTTAAATTTATTACTCCGGTTCCATTCGGAAAAATTCTTGGCCAGCTGATGGAAAAACGATAAGCCTGAATTCCTGCATCCTTCATCATTTTTAAATCTTCTTTGTAACGGTGATACTGGTCACAACTTATATCTCCGTTATGATTTTCATAAACATGTCCTTCCTCCATGCAAAATACATCCCAGATACTTAGTCCTTTTCCGTCTTCACAGGCAGCGCCTTCCACCTGATAGGATGATGTAGCTGATCCCCAAATAAAATCCTTCTTAAAGCTCATTTTTATACCTCACTATACATAAAAATAATTTATTATTAATACATGCAATAAGATTCATCATTTCCTAAGCCGCGCTTCTTCCAGTAAATCTTCATCTGCTATTTCGTAGTCTTTATAATAGTATTTCATGTCATGCTCATCGATTTCCCGGATAACCCTGCATGGATTACCAACTGCAACGGAATTCTTTGGAACATCCTTTGTAACGACACTACCGGCACCTATCACACTGTTTTCACCTATCGTGACACCAGGACAGATAATGGTTCCCGCTCCAATCCAGCAATTATCTTCGATGACAACAGGTTGGGAATACATATATTCACGCATATCAGGACGAACCGGATGACCCACTGTTGCGATGGTTACAGATGGTCCAAACATTACCTTCTTCCCAATTATGATTTTTCCGTCATCCACAAAATTGCAATTAAAATTGATATAAGAATCGTCTCCAATTGTAATGTTCGTCCCATAGCAACAATAAAATGGCGGCTCGACCCAAGCTTTCATTTCTTTTCCAAACAGCTTATCCCTTAACTCCTGACGAAGCTTTAGATTATCTGGTGTACTTGCATTAAATGCGGTCATATACATTTTACAATTCAGCCGATCCTCTGGTAAGCCTTCACAATAATCCGTAAATAACTTCCCTGATGCAATTCTTTCTCTCATTGTCATAATTGTTCTCTCCTTCTGAATTTATCTTTCTTCTATGTCTCGTGTAATATCTTTCACCCATTTATATTGTTTATAATGTTTATATACCGCAGGCAGCTTGATGAATTCATCCAAATTGAGTATGAAGTATACCACAATGACCGGAGCTTTTATATAAAATGCAGCTATGGTACCAAATGGTATAACTAATATCCACATTGTAATGGCATCGCATATAAGCCCAAATCTCGAATCACCACCAGCACAAAAAATTCCACCGATTAATGTCGAATTAGCAGATTTCCCTATCAAATAACAGGAGCAGATTATAAGCATAACAGATAAATACTCGTTAGCCTCATGGCTTAATGCAGAATATTTCAAAATAGCAGGGCTTATTATTAAAAGCAGCAGACCTGAAAGAATACCGCAGATCAGGGAGAGTTTTCCCAGTCTGTCGCCATATTCTTTTGCCTTTTTCGACAGCCCCTTTCCCAGTTCGTTTCCAACCAGTATGCCGCCACCACTGCCAATACCGAGACTCACACATACAATCAGATTTTTTACAATATTTGCAATTGAATTTGCTGCCACAGCATCACTTCCCAGATGTCCCATTATAACCGAGTACATGGTAAAGCCGCCGCCCCATACTATTTCATTTCCGAGAACCGGAATCGTATATTTCCAATAATCTTTATTTAAGACATAATCAGGTGTCATCAAGTACCCCCACTGAAACCTGATTTTCTTTTGTTTCTGTAACGCAGCAATTGCCCAGAGCAATTCAACGACCCGTGCGATCACCGTTGCCAGAGCGGCTCCAGTAATTCCAAGTCGCGGCATACCAATTAGGCCAAAAATAAATACAGCATTTAATGCAATATTGAGCAGCACTGCCACTGAACTTATAAGAGTACTTCTGAATGCCTGACCGCTGTTTTTCAACATGCAAAGGTAAATTTGTGAAATACCGATTATCAGGTAAGATATTCCTACCACTTTCAGATATTCTGCCCCCATTTTTATTAGCCCGGTATCTGAAGTAAAGATCCTCATAAGAACATTCGGTACAGCAATTGCAAGAAAGCAAAATACCATTGAAATGATGACAGATATCTTTATCACATTTGCAAAAATTTTTTCTATGGCCAGGATATTCTCTTTTCCCCAATATTGTGCAACAAGCATTGTAGTTCCAATCACCAGAGCTGAGAGAAAAAGGCTGTGCACAAACTGGATTTGACCGGCAAGAGAGACAGCGGACAAGGAATCCTGATTCAGCAATCCCAGCATGATCGCATCTGATGTACTGACAGCTGCAAGCATGAAATTCTGAAAGGCAATCGGCACCACTAATGCAAATAATTTCTTATAAAATTCCGAATCAAGCCTCTTCATCCACTTCTCCTTTTATAACCTCCCATGCTTCCTGACCAAATCTTTGACCTTCATAGTCTGCCAAAGTTCCATCCACATCAATAATTAATATTTTTCCCATTATCGCCACCTCTTTATATTGTCCTACTGCCTGCAAACTGTCATTCCGCCGATTTTTTATAAAATCAGATTGATGTCTTGTTACTTTTTATATACATGATTTAATTATAGTGTATAACAAATCAAATTTCCGTCAAAATCATATCTATTTCTATAACAATCGTGTATTTTTCACAATAGGCACAGGTAAAACAAAATACAGAGGAAACTGATTCAAACACATTATTGCATATAGTTTTCTCCCCAGCTGCCTATTGCATCGAACACAGGAATAAAAGCCTTACCACCTGTTGTCAAAGAATATTCTACATGTGGCGGGATTTCATTAAATTGTATTCTATTAACCAATCCCATTTCTTCAAGTCCCTTCAAGGTCGACGCCAACATGGTATTTGATATATCAGGTATCACTTTCTTTAGTTCTCCAAATCTCATTGTATCCTTCAAAATCAATTCGTAAAGTACTCTTGCATTCCACTTTCCTTCAAAAACCAACAATCCTTTTCTTACTGGACACTCTTCAACATTCACTTTTTCCATTGTAATCTCCTTATCTTACCATTTGGTAAGTTCTATCTTACTATGTAAGAACAAACTGCGTACTTGATAATATTTTTGTATATAGTATAATTTCCTTACCATAAAAACTCAAGTATTTTTGAAAGGAGATTTACAAAATGACTAATATAGGAAAAGTTGTAGATTATTTAGACAAAGCAAATATTTTCTACGTTACTACAGAAGAGGGAAAACCAAACGAAAGGAATATATGGAAATGAACATAAATGCATGTATTAAATCAAGAAGAAGTAGCTTATCATTTTTACCAGAGTATTTATCTGAAGACAGTATAAAATCCATTGTTAAATCCGGATCTTACTCTCCTATTTTTGGGAATACTCACTTTACTGTAATTGAGAATAAAGAATTCATGGATAATCTTAACACAACTACAATCAATATGATGAAAGCTTCCAATGATGAATTCGCTATGAAAATGGCTAATACACCGGGTTACTCACCTATTTACAATGCACCTTCAGCCATAGTCTTATCAGCGTTAAATGGAAATGATTCCAATGGATTTAACATGGTAAATGTGGCATGCGCTGCAGAAAATATGCTTCTCACGGCAACGGAACTTGGCATTGCTTCCCGCTTCGTTATGGCACCTATTATGGCGTTTATGAACCCTGAATTATGCAAATCTGCTGGTATCCCAGAGGGATATGTTCCGTTGTGTATGGTATTATTGGGTAAAACAGAGGAACCATTCGCGGAAAGAAACAGAGAAACTAATAATGTAAATTTTATTAAATAATCTGAAACTAAAATTCATTGCTGAACTGTTACTATACTAATCAATGCTTAAAAATCCATGAAATGCAGGCAAAGGCTCCAGCCTTTACGGCAATTCATGGATTTATTAAAATAATTAAAGCACTTATCACTGCTGATGCTGTCTTATCTCTTCTATTTTTCTCTTATTTTTTTCGTCTGTTACACTCTGTTCATGCGCCAGCCTTTTCTTTGCCTCTTCAACAGATTCACCCTCCTGAGTAAGATAATTATCTACAAATATGTCTGATATTTTATTAAATCCACTTACAACACCTTTTTCAATCTTTTTATATCCACCTACAACACCTTTCTCAATCTTCTTATTTGCTGCAACAAGTTTTGATTTTGCCATTTTACTAACTCCTTTTCATATTGATATTCTTTTAATATAGCCATAATACTTTGTTTCTGTTTGTAATGTATTTAAGTTTCGTTTCGATATTATTAATTCATTTCAAAAGAAAAAGACATACAACATTTCAGTCATATGTCCTAATGCCAGCAATTTTAGTTCTACTTTGCTAATGTAACAGCTTACTGCCTCTCTCACAGATTTCAAAAATCTCACCCTGCTTTTCTTCAATTAACAAACTGGCCTTTTTTGTTCTTTTACTTACAATATAATTATATATAAAATAGGAAGATATCCATCCTGCAAAGGCAGGTATCGTCATAATGACACATAAAGCAATTCTGGGTGGTTCCGATATAACCGCAAAAACAGAACCTGCCATAAAAGCTGTTCCGGCAATTCCTGCAATAAGCGCATACATGGTGGCTTCTGATGTTTTCGATTTTTCAAGATGATCTATTTCCTTTAAACAAAATTCAAAATTTCTCTGGAGTCTTGTAAGTTCCATCTTGTTTATAATCTTTCGGTTTCTCTTTAACCGCAGTACAACATTTACATGGGGATCGGATCTATTGGCAGAACCGGGACTTATATTTTCATCCACTGTCCAGCCAAAATTCTTATATCCGTCAATAAGGAACGAAACCTTATTTGTATTTGTAATTATCTGTTTATATTCATATCCTACAAATGTACGTCCATTATTTTTAATTTCATTCATAAATATAACTCCCCATCATTTCCTTCTTCCTTCATACATTCTGCAATATGAACCGGTATGGTAACCGTAAAAGTTGTACCTTGTTCTGGCACACTGATTACATTTACCGCACTATCATGCAATTGCAATACCCGCAAGGTCAGCGCAAGCCCCAGTCCATTTCCTTCTTTCGAATGTGAGGAATCCCCCTGATAAAATTTATCAAAAATATGTTTTACAGTATTTTCACTCATACCACAGCCTGTATCAGAAACAGACACGGTAATGGAGTCTTCTGTTGAAGTCTGTTTTAATCTGACCTTCCCGCCGCTTTCCGTAAACTTTAACGCATTGGATAACAGATTATTCCAGACTAATTCCATAAGACTCTCATCGGCACATATGATTGCCCGGTCTTCCAGTTCCGCCTCAAATTCTATGTTCTTCTTTTCCCATACTTCTTCAAACTGGATTGCGCATTCACTTAGCTGCCTACAGATATCATACTGTAAGACTTCCGGCGATATCCTCTGATTCTCAAGCTTATTCAATTTCAAAATATTGGAAATCAAATTACCCAGACGCTTAGAAGTATCTTCAATGGTTTTCGCATATTCAATTCTCTGGTATTCTGAAATATTTCCCTTTTGCAGATATTCCGCATAATTCTGTATCACTGCAATGGGCGTTTTTATCTCATGAGACACATTGGAGATAAAATCAGTTTTCAAAGTTTCAATACTGCCAAGTTCCTCAACCATCTTATTAAAATCAAGAAACATATAATCCAGATAGTCCATCTTATCCGCAGAATGCAGCGGTTCTACATAAACAGAAAAATCTCCGTTTGCCACCTGATTCGTTGCCTTCGCAAAAACCTGCATCGGTTTATCATACAAGTAATTAATCTGACGGGATGTGACATAAGTAAAAGCAACCGAGCATAAAAGCCAAATTAAAATAATCAGGATGACATGAAGCCTTGTTATATTATTGTAATCCAGATAATTTCCCAAAATAAAAAGTTGAATCGTAGTAATAAAAGCAAAAAAGATTAAAGTTGGAATGAATATAAATACCATATTCACATACTTTCTTCTTTTTAAAACGGTTTTGCCATCCTTTTTCATGACAGCACCGCCTTATATCCGATTCCTCTTACTGTCACGATTTCAAATCCATTACACTCTGAAAACTTATCTCTTAATTTTGTTACATAAACATCCACTGCCCTCAGGCTTGTATCTGTATCAATTCCCCAGAATTCATCCATTAGCTGTGCTCTGGAAAAAGTTTTTTTCGGGTAGGAAAGCAACTTATATAAAATATTAAATTCTCTCGTCGTTACTGGTATTTCTTCCTCATTTACCGCAGCACTCACAGCATCTGCATCAAGAGTAAGATTTCCAATAGTCAGTTTCCTATCCTGTTCAATATTTGCACGGCGAAGGAGTGCCCGTACACGAAGCAACAATTCATCCAGTTCGATCGGCTTCACCATATAATCATCGATGCCAAGCTGGAATCCCTTCTGCTTCGAAGAAAGATCATCCTTTGCTGACATAAATAAAATCGGGATTGTCCGGTTTACCTGACGTACCGTTTTCGCAAACTCAAATCCGTCAATTCCCGGCATCATAATATCGGAAATAATCAATTCATATATGTTGTTGTACATTTCATCATAGGCATCATTTACATTCCGGCAGCCTTTGGCCTGAAAACCACTGTCATTTAAATATGTGCAGACTATCTTATTTAAATCCGAATCATCCTCTACTATTAATATGTGAATCACTGTTTTTCTCTCCTTTCTATTTCTCTTTTTGTTCTATCAATAAGTCTTCCTGTTTTTTCTGCTTCTTCGCTCTGTAAATCATGAAACTTCCTATCAAAGCTGCTGCTGTACCCATTAATAAGCCTATTATACCATTTGCTTTTGAAACTTCCAGTAAATCCGCTTTTTGTTCTGTAAAAGACAGTAACAATAAATAATATGACAGCAGTCGTATTGGCAGCCAACATTGGGCTATATCAATTTAATGACTACATCAATGTTTTTTTAACGGATTAACTCCAGAGGCTACAAGCCCACCGTCACACAGGATATCAACTCCGGTCAGATAACCTGCATCTTTACCTGCACAGTACGCAAAGAGACTTGCAATCTCATCCACATGACCAAATCTTTTTATTGCAGAATGCTTTGTATATGCTTCTGCTTCTTCTTTTTCCAATTCTCCCATCGGTGTCTCAAAGTTTCCAGGTGATACAGAAAGTACTCTAACTCCCTTTTCTCCAAATCTTGCTGCATCCTGTTTTGCAAACCAAATCACAAAATGCTTTGAAACACCATAGGAAACACCGGATCTTACTTTCTTAGGAAACAGATTAATGCGCTTCATTATTTTTTTCATAAAGAGTTCCGGATTGATAATACTATAATTATATAAACCTACCGGCATAATAATCTTCGGTGTTAAATAAGCAGACATGGAAGACACATCGATAATGCAGGAGCCTTCCTCCAACACCTCGTAAAATGCATTATTGATATTAATTGTTCCCAAAGCATTTGCTTCCATTATTTTTTGTGCATCTCCCATGTGGGGTGACATACCCGCTGCATTAATAACAGCTGAAACTTTTCCTTTTTCTTTTGCATGGTCAGCTAATTGTACTACACTATTATAATCTGATACATCACAGGCATAGGCTTCTGCTTCAATTCCTTCTGCCTGCAGCTCTGAAACTGCATCCTCTAGCTTTTTTACGCTTCTTCCGCAGATAATAACGGAATGATCCTTCCCCATCCATCTGGCAGTTGCAAGTCCCATTCCACTGCCACCGCCTGTAATTACACATATATTCTTCATATTGTCTTCCTCCCTTGTTCTTGTCGTTAATAATAATTCAGTCATTATAATATTGTGATCAATGCTCATTTGTACTCATAACTTTATTAATCATTTTCATAGCCATTGACGAATTAAGCTTATACAGCAGGTTCATAACCCTGCAATCTTTACCCATATAAGTACGCAGTTTCTTTTTTTCCATAGCCTGAATAATTAGTTCTGCTGCCTTTTTGGGGGTTAGTACCATATTAGATTTACTGCTTTCGGTCGATACATGATACGTAATATCAGAATTCTTTTTTATATCTGTAGCAATACCACCAGGAATCACAACAGATACCTTTACCTTTGTATCAGCCAGTTCTGAGGAAAGTCCCTCAGATAGTAATTTGACCGCCGCTTTCGAAGCTCCATAAACACTTTGTCCCGGAACAGGTAAAAAGCCACCCATACTAGATACATTTACAATATGTGCTTCCGGGCGTTTCAGTAAATAAGGTAAAAATGCCTTTATCATGTAAAGCGTTCCATAGTAGTTAATATTCATTACTCTTTCAATACGATCCATCTCCAAATTATTCAAATAAGTAAACGGCTGAATAATACCTGCATTGTTAATCAAACCATCTGCCTTTTTATGTTCCTCTATTACTTTTACTGCAAATGCATTGACCTCTTCTTTATCTGAAATATCAACTTTATAGATAAATAACTTTTTGTTATTTCCTGAAATTCTTACCGTTTCATTCAATGCATCTAAATTAATATCTACTGCAAAAACCGTTGCTCCCCTTGTCAGAAGCTGCAAGACCAGCTCCCTCCCCACACCATTTCCTCCACCAGTTACTACAATATTTTTTCCTTCTGCTCTCATATGATTTTCTCCTTAATCGATAATAGTTTTTATGTTGTGTACATAATAATCATTAATCATTTCTTTTTTGTTTCTGTTTTGTTTGAGTTTTGTTAATTAAAATACTATGCATATCAAAGCATAGTATTTGTTCCATTTCTGAATCAAGAAATGCATTGAGCTCCGTATAAGAAAACATATTTCAAGTATCCCGTCCCTATAAGTTATAAATTAAGCCACAAGCTTTTATGCCTGTGGCTTATTGTTTAAGTGGAGATAGTGGGATTCGAGCCCATGACCTCTTGAATGCCATTCAAGTTTCCGCCCAGCTGAGCTATACCCTGGAATTCCTCTGATTAGCAGGATCTGCTGATTCTGCTAATCAGAGGTTTCATGGCAGAACTTGACTACTATTTTTTCTGAGACACTCTGATCCAGACTTCTTCAAAGTATTTTTCATCTTTTTTGTAATACTTTTCAAATTCAAAACCTTCAACCAAATCATAACAGGAAGTCGGAAGCCACTCAGTGTAAGCACGTGTTAGGATGAAGTATCTGGGTCCGAAAACGGTTGAAGTTTCGGATTCCATAAGAATTTCGTTTTAATACCTTGATTTTATTATTAACTCCTTCTGTAACGCCGTTTGTAATGCCGTAAAAAGCCAGTCTTTTGGTTCTGCGGTGGTAGTGATGGCAGGAACGAGTAGTGCTCCGAAAAACGTTTTCCGCAGGAAGTACATAAATAGCGCCGTCTTCGAAGGACCAAGTGACCGTTTTCCCTGAAAACTCCTTGATTTTTTATAGTTTGAATCATATAATCAAATACAAAGGAAGTGGAAAAGATGAAGCTACTAATTCCCCAGAACTATACTCGCACAATAGTAACTCCGGGAACATATAGAAAAGCCATGGAAAAAGACCAGTCATTTACCCAAAGAGTTCTACTTCCGCCTAACTCTGTAGCAGCATTAGCAATAGGAACACAATTGGTAAATTAGTTATTATAAATCACTTTAAAAAACAACTTCCATGAGGTATATACAATGCTTTTAATTGATATTGACGGTCCCAGTGCAGTAGGCAAAACCACAGTTATTCAGCTATTACGTAAAGAAATGTCTAACTCTGTTACAGTAGATGAACTTTTAATGCAAAAAACAAATCCATATTCTAATTGGGAAACTCCAGCAGAGTTTCTTAAAAAGCAATTATGGTTTTTTGACAATACCTTACAACGTTATACGCATGCAGAAATAATTTCTGAATCAGATATGATTCAAATCAATGATATAGGTATAATTGATGTGATAATTCATACACGTATTTATCCAATAGCTAATTCTTTGCCATGGAATGTTTATCCGCAATTTAGAAATGCTGTTAAAAATTTATATCAAAATATAAATTTAGCAAATATCATTATTTATTTATATGCTTCCGAAGAAACTTTAAAAATACGTAAACAATACGACACTTCAAGGATTCGCAATGCCTTTGAATCTAATATGAAACTTTATTCATACCAAAAAGAATTTTATGAGATGTTAATGAAAAACATCACTGAAAAGGTCTTTTGCATTGACACGGAATTGGATTCCGGCGATTTAATGATAAAGATAAAGGAAACAATTAGTAAACATATGAATTCAACTGCTTTTCAACTTTTTGATCTTTTAGATTTAACAGATTCTTTTTTTAGATATTATAAATGAGCCCATAGAACATCAGAGGGGTATTGATTTGGTTATCATCAAGGGAATCTAAATTTCCTTATTAAGCTTAAAACGTCTTAAAGATAAGGTTTTGAATACCCTAAAAAAGTCTGTCTTACCAATTGATCTTCTTTATTTAAATGGTTTTTTACTTATATAAGCTAATAAGATCCTTCACAAATATTTCTTCATTTGTAAATTGAACTTTATTATTGCTTAAAAATCCATCCAATGATTGGATTGTTTTTTCGATAATAGAAATTTTCCATTTTTTGCTCAAATCTTTTTTAAAACTAATATAAATTTCATTTTTTAATGGTTCATATACTATTGAACACAGAGTATTCTCCTGACTAGTTTTACTTAAAACTTCAAAGGCTTCATTTATTCCAAAGCTATGAATATTATTATGAATATATTCATGAGCACAAATATATCTATCAGCACCTATACCATATACTTTATTATAATTTGCTTCCTTAAAATCCCCATTTGGAAAATTAGTCATAATAATAAAATCATTATGAATAGGACTTACTATATTCGTATCATTTCCTTCTTCCAGAATAAATGCATCACCAGTTTTATCAGCGATAATAGTATGTAGCCCTAAATCTGGGAATAATGGATTTCTAGGATACGAGATTACTCTTTTATTAAGAATTTCAAAAAATTCAGATGTTTTTCTTGTTTTCTTTAGCGCCTCATCAAAAATATCAAAAGCAAACCAATCATTTTCGTTACAACTTGATTTAAAACCTGGACTATATTCTACTGCTTGAGTACAGATAAAAAGACCCTCACTATTAAAACCAGCGATATCCCTGTATTTGTTATCTAATAAGCCTGAAAAGTAAAATAAGCTCATATCATTATAACTATTGACTTTCAGTTTTAAATCAATATCAGCAGTATCGAAATTCATACCATAAATAGCTTTTTCTTGACTGTATACTGCAAAACTTGTACACATTTTGGAACCTCCTTTTAATATAATAGTCTCTCGGAATCTCTAAGCCTTGATTTATAAGGCTTTCAGATTCCTTTTTT
>CAURBW010000016.1:0-111173 GCA_963523075.1 uncultured Clostridium sp. | reverse complement strand
AATTCAATTCCAGATAGTTGTTTACTTTCCGGACACAAGAAAATTTACGCTCTCGGTCAAACAGCCTGGTATCATATAATATCAATCTCATTGGTTCTCCCAGATTTCCTATATGGCAATTGGTATCGGCAGTTTCCTCTGGTGTAAACATACGTGCGGTGAGAGAGTATACTTTTGTCAGCGATTTCTTATAGTAACTTTACATATGTTTGAAGCATTTTTTATTACTATTTTAATTAACTTTTGAAGCCAATTTATTTCTGGTCATAGTTATTGTAAAAAGTAATACTGGTACTATAAGACCTGAAGCGATTCCATAGACCCAGTCAATTTGTGTAAAAACATTATATTTTATAATATACCAAATAACAAAAACGTTGTATGGCATTAATAATACTATAGTAGTAATAAGTCCGGGATTATAACCCTTTTGCTTTTTCTGAAAAGCTATAGTATGTGTTACATTATTTATTAGTATTTGTAATAATATAGGACCAAACCCGACCCAAGGTATCGATTTGGCAAAAACTGCTCCTAGGATTATCCATAACCATAATACAATAATATTAACAAAGAATAAATATGGTTCACTTAATGGTACATCTTCTTTTAATACTTTGGGAGCCAAAGGTGACTTTGAGTTTAAAAATTCTTTAAATCCTCCTGGCAATATGTACTCCTCATATTCATGAATCATAAGAATAGGCAAATGTAGAAGCAGTAACCACTGATATTTGTCCAAAGCGGGATCAGTAACCAGCCAGCAAATCATCAGCACCAGTATTGCTGGTGCCAAAAGACCACCTCCTGCCAATTGCCAAAGTTTATTAATTTTTTTAAAATCCATGTGAATTATCTCCAATCTGTTTATAAGAATTATAGTTTGATATCATTCCAAAGGATACGAAACACTTCCTTTTTTCTTTGCTCCATCAATAATTGCATTTCACTATCGTTAAGATTTGAGAATAGTTCTATAAAAGGAAAAGCTATGAAAAAAAATACATCTAAACTAAAAAGGTTTAAAACAAAGTCTGATGGCTGAATATTTTTGATTTCTCCATTTGAAGTTGCCTCATTAACTTTTCTGGTTAATGCATCTAAAGGTGTGTTTCCGAGTTTTTGAAAGGTTTGTGTTATTAATTTTTGCATATCCTGCCCAGTGTGGCTCACTTCCCATAAAAGAAATCCTAAGACATCTCTTTGCTTGTACAGATATTCAAAATGCTTATCAATAAACACTTCAAGTGTATCTTTGAAACTGTTAGTATTATAATTTATTTCTACAACTGAATAATACAGGTCAGTTAACGTGTTCTTTAAAACTTCCTCAAACAATAGTTCTTTCGTTTTAAAATAGTAATGAAGAAGCATTTTGTTTACTCCGGCCTCATCAGCAATTTCCTGCATACGCGCTCCGCTTTTTCCCTTGGCAATAAAGACCTTTGTTGCTGCACTTAATATATTTTTCTGAATGTCTTTTTCGTTAGTCATAATTACCTCCAATATCAAGTATATTAACCAAATGGTTTAACCATATAGTCAATATACTGCAAATGTTTATGGATGTCAATTCTATTAATGTAATATATGTACCATACCCTATAAAAACATTATAGCCTGGCAAAGGTAAAAATGAGATATAAATAGATATTGGTGTAAATTTGTTCATTGCATGTTCGTGGTAAAAGTTGGTATAATGCCAGAAGGTCAGATGCAATTGCAAGCTGATAATATTAAGACAGTAGGGCTGCTTGGTATGCATTGGGAAATTATGGAGGTATATGATATGGCACACGTAAAGGCAAATGGCATACAAATTAAATATGAAATATTTGGAAAAAAACAGATCCTGCAATAGTTCTTATTGCAGGCAATGGCGCTCAGTTAAATTTTTGGGAAGCAGATTTTTGTGAAATGCTTGCAAAAGATAATTTACAAGTTATACGCTTTGATAACCGGGATTCGGGATTGTCTGCAAAACTCGATGCGGCTGGTATTCCTGATATGAAAAAAGTATACCAGGCAGCACAAGAGGGAAAAACAATAAAGACAGCATATACATTGGAAGATATGGCTGATGATGTGGCTGGTTTGCTAGATGCGTTGGAAATAAAGAAGGCTCACATCTGCGGCGCTTCTATGGGAGGCACGATTGCTCAGGTTTTTGCCTATAGGCATCCTTCGCGTATATGTAGTCTGATTTCTATCATGTCATCTACAGGTAATCCAAATAATCCGCAGATATCACCAGAAACATTGGAGATTGTTACAGCAGCACCTCCATCTGGACGGGATGCATATATTGATTATACTTTACAAATGTGGAAAAATATTTGGAGTAAGGGATATCCTTTTGAAGAAGAACGTGCAAGGCGGTATTGTGTAGAAAGCTACGACCGTTCTTATTATCCCCAAGGAGCTGTACGGCAAAATGCAGCGTTGATTGCTAATGGGGATAGGAGACAACACCTTTCATTATTGACAATTCCAACACTGGTAATTCATGGAACCGCAGATGAATTGTTTCCTGTTGAAGCCGGAAAAGATACAGCACGCACAATACCTAACGCTAAATTACTTTTGATCGAGGGAATGGGACATGATATGCCTAAGGGAACATGGAAATGCATAGTCGAAGCGATTGCTAATCAGGTAAGAGGTATACCAGATTAGCAGTTCTTACGGAGAGGCTTCCCGTATCCACCCGCGTGTGGGCATTGATTATGTGTCCGTACGATAGCTGTAAAAAAGGTCTTCTGTGATTGGAATATCAGAGTAAATCCGCCTGCCATGAAAAAGGACTGCCTCCGGCTTAAGAGATACATTCCATACTCAGCTTGGAGGCAGTATATGTTATAATAGATCCGTTCTGTTTTACCAATGAATCGTAACAACCGGTTTAATCAGATCCTTTGGCTTATCCTTCATCAGAAAAAGTGCTTCTTCAATTCTGTCAAAGCCCTCAAACCGGTGAGTCACCAGTTTGCCGGGGTCCAGTCTGCCGGTTGAGAGGAGAGAAGCCAGCTTTTCCATTCTCAGCCGCCCGCCTGGCATCAGGCCGCCTGCAATCTGTTTATGTCCCATGCCGCATCCCCACTGGATACGGGGAAACTTTATGTAATCGCCTTCTCCCAGGTAATTGACATTGCCGATTTTTCCACCCGGTTTTAACATGGTGATGGCCTGGGCAAAGGTATCGTTATCGCCGCCTGCAATAATTACATGGTCCACGCCTTTTCCGCCTGTTTTTTCCATAATCTGCTCAGCAATATCGCCTTCCCTGTAATTGATGATATCTGTAGCGCCATATTCTTTGGCAAGCTGGATGCAATTGGGACGGGAGCCTACGGCATAGATATGGGAAGCACCGTGAAGAGCAGTACCAGCTACAGACATCAGTCCCACCGGTCCGATTCCGACCACTGCAACGCTGTCACCAAACTGTACGTCTGCAAGCTCCACACCATGAAAGCCGGTTGGTACCATATCAGAAAGCATACATGCTGCCACCGGGTCCACGCCTTCCGGCAATAAGGCCAGGTTTCCATCTGCATCATTTACATGGAAGAATTCACCGAATACTCCGTCCTTAAAATTAGAGAACTTCCAGCCAGCCAGCATTCCGCCCGAATGCATCTGATAGCCGCCCTGGGCTTCCACGGAATTCCAGTCCGGTGTAATGGCCGGAACGATGACTCTGTCACCTGGTTTAAAGTCCTTTACAAGGCTTCCAACTTCCACCACTTCTGCAACCGCCTCATGTCCCAGAATCATATCATGGCGTTCTCCGATAGCACCTTCCCATACCGTATGAATATCAGAAGTACAGGGAGCCAGAACAATAGGACGGCAAATCGCATCAAGCGGTCCGCATACCGGTTTTTCCTTTTCAATCCAGCCTGTTTTACCAATGCCTACCATTGCAAAACCTTTCATTAAAAAAACATCTCCTTTTATATATGATTGTTATTTTATTAACAAATAAACCCGAACTTATTATACATCATAATATCAGGACAGTCAATTCGTATTCCCTATGTTACCTTTTATCAGCGTTATGGAATTACGGCTGTACGGACCCTTATTTCCACTTCCGTTCCTTTTCCAGGCACGCTTTTATAGGTCAGGCCGTACTCCGGACCGTAAAGGATCTGAAGGCGCCGGTGGGTGTTAAAGACTGCGATGTTTGTTCCGGTTTTACTGGTCCCATTTCCGGATAAAAGACTGGAAAGCTTATCCTCAGGGATTCCCACCCCGTCATCGGAAACCAGGATTACAGCTGCATTCTCTTCCAGCCAGCCAGTGATAACAATGGTTCCTCCTTTTGGGACTTTTTCCAGAAGACCGTGGAGAATTGCGTTTTCCACCACTGGCTGAAAGGTCAGCTTTGGAATGGTACAGTCCATCATATAATCCGGCATATCGTTGACCAGATCAATGACCTGATGATACCGCATATTCTGGAGGCGGACATAGATATTTGCATGTTCCAGTTCATCTGCAATGGTGCTCAGGGTCTCTTTCCTGCTCAGCGTCAGTTTGTAAAAACGGGAAAGATCCACAATTGCTTCCGATACCTCATCGGTCCGCCCCTGTTTTGCCAGCCAGTTGATCATGTCCATGGTGTTATAGAGAAAATGGGGATTGATTTGCGCCTGGAGCGTGTGAAACTCGGCAAGCCTTAAATCTTCAGCGGCTTTGATCTGTTCCGCAATCAATTGATTCATGGTTCTGGTCATATAGTTGTAGGTATCAATCAACCCACCGATCTCATCGTGATAAACAGAATCAGGCAGAGGGGTGGGAGGGCCGGAGCGGACTCTGGACATCTGAAGGATGACGGAGGAAATACGGTTAGTGATGGAATGGGATAGTTTGGTTGCAATTAAAAATGCAGTGATGATGCAAAAGAGATAGATGAAGAAGAAACCTATTACAATAAGAACACTTTTCTGGATGATGGATTTGGTCGGAATAACGGCAACCATAAACCAGTTTGTTTTCTGTATGTGATAGAAACCCGCATACACATCTTCTCCAAGAATATTTTTCAGGATAAAGTTATCGGATGACATAAAATAATCCCGGACCTTGTCATAGCTGAAATGATAAATACCGGAAAGTCCATGATTGGAGGTGGCCACCGTGCTGTCCCGGTCATTGATAATATAGGCTACGCTGGTGTCCCTGGATAAATTGTTTTTCAGAAGATTTGTAAAAGGCGCCTTGGAATAGTAAATGGCAATATAACAGGTACGCAAATCCTCATTATAGGGAATGGAAGCTTTTGTTATAAAGGCCATATCCCCGGATTCCTTAACCTCTATGGGACTTAAATAAAACTCAGGGCAGAAAAGAGAGTTATAAGAACGGTTTCCCTGGAAAATACCATGCCAGTACGCACCTCTGGCTTCGTTCATAGGACGGAAGATTCTTCGGGTGTCTTTCTTATAAAAAATGGGCTGGTAATTTGGCAGATCCATGTAAATGCGAATGTCGGTTATGAATTCTCCATCAATGTTTTTTTCCGCCAGTCTGCAAAAGTCTACGGCATCAGCAGAATCCGTAAGCGGGTCAGCAGACTGGTAATCCCTGGAGTGGAACAGCTTCCGGTAATAGGGATGCCCTTCAAGGTCTTTTTGCGCGGTAAGAATGGTATCAATGAGCAGATCGATCTGTGGTATGGTCATTGCAGAGGCTGTCTGTTCTGAGCGGACAGTATAAGCTAAAATCATATCGTAGAGTTTTCCGTAAAAAAAGAGAAACATAACCAGCATGGGAATGGTGGTAATGAGCAGATGGGTAATAGTAAATTTTGTTTGCAGCATCATATTGTTGTAATAAGTCTTTGCACTTCGTATCAGATGTTTCATTTCAGCATTTTCTCCCTGTAATCAGATGGTGATAAACCAGTCAGCTTTTTGAAACTTTTACTAAAATAATTTCCGTTGCTGTAACCTACTTTTAAAGAGATATCGGCGATCTGATAACGAGGGTCCGCCAAAAGTTCCTTTGCTTTTTTCAACCGGTATTCCGTGAGATACTGATTGATGGTCTGCCCGGTTTCATTTTTAAAATAGGTACATACATAAGAGGCAGATAAGAAAACCTCATTGCCGATATCGCGAACCGACAGAGAATCATTATGATAGTGAGTGTGAATGTAATCTTTTATCAGAAATATAGTGGAATTATCCGGCATATAGGATTGGGCTGATTCAAAGAGCAGCTCTGTCTTTTGTGTCAGCCTCTCATGAAGCTCATTGAAACTAAAACAGTTTTCAAGAAGCTTCATGGCATTTTCCGGTTCTGTGGCCGGAGCCAGCCGAAGCTGCTGGCGGCAGTCTTCTAACGCCATGAAAAGCTTATAATACAGGTCTCTTGCTTCATGCGGAAATATATTTTTCTGCTGATGAAATTCATGATAAAGCTGTAAAAGCAAATCTTTGACCGTGTTCAAGTCTTTTGATAAGACAGCGTCTGAAAGAAGGGGGACATAACGGTCATAAGAACCATTACCTGGCTTCTCCGTGTTTACTGTCATCTTTTTTTCAGGGGTAAAATAGGTGCCTGATTCAAAGAAAAAACTGCTTTGCATAAGGGAAACTGCGCTGGCATAGGATTCGTAGGCTTTCGAGATGCCGGTGTATGTCTCCCCTTTGCTGATATAAAATGCACATGTCTGCTGAAAGCAGTTTTTTAAAAATGCACCGATCCGGTCCATGGACGGAGAAGAGGGCGGTGCAGGAGATACGATGTGAAAAATGTGGTATTGGATGTATTTTGAAATGTAATAAACTCTGTTACGGGAATAGGAAAGGAATATTTCCAGATCGGTCAGTATTTGATTCATGTGGTTTAAATCTGCCTGGCTTTGCTCCACTTTCACAACAAAGGAGGTAACGCTTAAGGAAGGCGTAAGTTTAATGTTCAGTTCCTTTATCAAAACAGCTATGGTTTCTCTCCTGTCTTTATATGGCTGAGTCAGGGCAGCGGCAAAAGATGAGTCCGCTTCTCTGGAATAAAACAACTCATTTTTTACGGTTCTCATATTTTGTCTGACGCAGTGATAAGCCTCTTTTATGGTAGCGGCCACTTCTGTGGGATCAAGCGGCTTTTCCACGTAGTTTATGGCTTTTAAGCGAATGGCGGCCTTTAGATATTCTTTGTCGGAATAGCCGCTCATGAAGATAAATGCGGAATTGGGGAGAAGCTTCTCCAGCCGTTCCACTAACTCAATCCCGTTCATTCTGGGCATTCTCACATCACATAAAACGATTTCCGGTCTGACTTCTCTGGCAATCCGAAGTCCGCTTATGCCGTCTTCAGCCTGAAACAGCTTGAAAATTCCCAGAGACTCCCAATCAATGGAATTGATCAGACCGATGCGTGTAAGCTCTTCATCATCAACAATCAGTAATTTCATGACAGTACCCCCAACCAGCACTAATATAGTTCTATTTTAACAAAATAAAGAAAGAAGACAAGCTAAAACAGGCGATCAACTCCTTGTTAGATAAAAATGCAAAAAGATATTACCCATTATCAAAAAATAATACCGTTTGCCTTCCATCCTGCCAATGATAAACTGATATCAGTTGAGAAGGGAGGAAGAAATGGTGACCGATTATGTATTGGAATTAAAAGGGGTTACAAAAATATTTCCTGGGGTAAAAGCCTTGAATCAGGTTCATTTTAATCTGAGAAATGGTGAGGTCCATGCATTGATGGGAGAGAACGGAGCAGGAAAATCCACATTCATCAAAGTGATTACAGGAGTCCATAAAGCGGAAGAAGGAAAGATATTTCTGGATGGTGTTGAGGTGAATTTTAAGGGACCGGTAGATGCCCAGGCAGCCGGGATCGCGGCAGTTTACCAGCACCCCACTTCTTATCCCGATCTTTCCGTAACGGAAAATATTTTTATGGGTCATGAAATGATAAAAAAAGGAATCATTCAGTGGAAGCTTATGAATCAGGAAGCAGATAAGCTGTTAAAGGAGCTGAATGCAGATTTTAAGTATTCCGATGAGATGGGAAACCTAAGTGTTGCTCAGCAGCAGATGGTGGAAATTGCAAAGGCGCTCTCCGCACAGGCGAGAATCATCATTCTTGATGAGCCGACCGCAGCACTGACAAGAAATGAATCAGAAGAATTATACCGGATTGTAGATAAGCTAAAGGCTTCCGGAGTTTCGGTTATCTTTATTTCCCACCGGTTTGAGGATATGTACCGGCTGGCTGACCGGGTAACAGTATTTCGTGACTCTAAGTACATCGGCACTTACCAGACTGATGAGATAACCAATTCTGATCTGATCAGAGCCATGGTTGGCCGTGAAATCAAAGATCTTTTTCCAAAAACGGAGATCCGGAGAGGTCCGGAAGTCCTGCGCATTGAAAAGCTGTCAAGGACCGGATATTTTAAGGACATCAGTTTTGAGCTGCATCAGGGGGAAATCCTGGGACTTACCGGATTGGTGGGAGCAGGCCGGACAGAGGTGGTCGAGAGCATCTGCGGAATCACAAAACCGGACTCGGGTAACATTTACTTGGAAGGAAGACGGCTGCTCATAAAAAAACCGGCTGATGCCATGGAGGAAGGAATTGTGCTGCTTCCGGAAGATCGTCAAAAAGAGGGCCTGATCCTTAGTTGGGGGCTTGGGCGCAACGTGACCCTTCCTAATTTAAAGAAGTATACCAGACGTGGTATGATCAATGAAAAGATGGAAGATGAAACCGCAAAAGGGCTTCTGGAAGAAGTGGATACCAAAGCAGTTTCAATCTTTGATCCAGCAAGCTCCCTTTCTGGAGGAAACCAGCAAAAGGTAGTTGTGGCAAAAGCCCTGAGCCAGGAAATGAAGGTGGTCATAATGGATGAACCAACCAAGGGGGTAGATGTAGGGGCAAAAGCAGAGATATATCAGATCATGGGTGATTTAGCAAAAAAAGGCTACGGCATTCTTTTAATCTCTTCTGAAATGCTGGAGATTCTCGGTATGAGTGACCGGATCCTGGTGATGTGCAACGGCAGACTTTCCGGAGAATTATCCCGTGAGGAGGCTACTCAGGAATCCATTCTTCAGTATGCCATGGAAAAATCCGAAAAGGATAGGGAAAGGAGTCTGCACTAATGGGAAAAAATAGCTTTATAAAAAGGATTACAGGCTCCAGAGAGGCCAGCCTGCTCTTTGTCCTCATCGGTTTATGCATCATCATACAGATTATCAGCCCTTCATTTCTGACTGCCAAATCCCTACAGGATATGTTAAAGAACAACGCGGTCATAATGATCATGGCATTAGGAATGCTGTGCGTTCTACTCATCGGAGGCATTGATATTTCCATTACCTCAACCCTGGCGGTATCCGGTATGGCTGTGGGAATGCTTTTAAAGTATAATGTGATACATAATACATTCCTGCTATTTCTCATCGCCATATTAATTGGTGCTGTTTGCGGTACTGCAATCGGGCTTGTGGTATCAAAAGGAAAAGTTCTTCCCATCATAGCGACCATGGGATTTATGTATATCTACAGAGGTTTTGCGTATCTGATCGCCAAAAGCCAGTGGGCAAGTGCGGAGAATCTGGGAGACTTCAAAAATTTTGCCCTGGAAAAAGAACTTGGTTTTGGACTCTTAAATAACGTGATTGTCATTGTACTTCTATGCTATATCATCTTTTTTGCGGCCATGAAATGGTCGAGAACGGGAAGAAAGATCTATGCAGTGGGAAGCAATCCGGAGGCAGCGGCCATATCCGGAATCAATACCATGAAGATTAAACTGATCGTCTATACCGTTATGGGTATGCTTTCCGGTTTGTGCGGTGCTCTGGCGGTTGCCGTGTATTCTTCCGCTCAGCCAAACATGCTTTATGGAAAAGAAATGGATGTAATCGCTGCCTGTGTCATTGGCGGTGTAAGCATGTCAGGCGGCCGGGGAACCGTAGCCGGCGCTTTGCTGGGCTCTTTAATCTTAGCGGTCATAGCAAAGGCCCTTCCTCTGGTGGGAATTGATTCCATCGTACAAAATACGGTAAAGGGCGGCATTATCCTGGCCGTAATCATTTTAAATGTAGCAGCTCAGCGTATGATACAGAAGAAAAATTTAAAAAGAAGGGAGATGTAGCAATGGCGGGAAAATCAGGCAGAAGCATATCTGCGCAGTCAGAACAAAACTGGAAAAAAAGGATTTTAAGCTGGGAAGGTGTATTGGTCCTTCTGTTTCTCATGGTAAATCTTTTTTGCATGGTCATCTCACCAAGCTACAAACCGGTGAATGTACTTCGAGAGATGCCAAAGTATTTAACGGAAGTCTTCCTTTTGTTTCCCATGGCGTATATTCTTATTTTGGGTGAAATCGATTTATCAGTTGGTGCGACGGTCTGTCTGTCCGCAGCTACCGCCTGTCTTGCTGGCAATGCGGGGGTGCCGTTTCCCATGGTGCTGTTGATTGGAATCTTAGCAGGAACCGCATGCGGACTCTTTAACGGCATTGCTGTGACTCTGTTTACAGAACTGCCGTCCATGATTGTTACGTTAGCAACCATGATCATTTTCCGTGGAGCTGCGGAGATTGCTTTGGGCAGCGGAGGTTCTGTCTCCTTGAAAAACAATCAGAGCTTTCGCGCCATGGCAGGAAAAATTGGGCCCATTCCTTATATCTTCTTTGGCGTTATAATTGCGGCGGTTATTTTTAACTTTATTTTGAGCAGAACAACGTTTGGGCGAAAGCTGTATGCCATTGGAAGCAACCGGAAAGCTTCTTATTTTTCCGGAATTCATGTTCAGAAAATACGTCTTCTGGTCTATTCTGTTGCCGGAATGATGGCGGGCATCAGTGCCATGTTTCTTGTATCCGTGCTGTATGGTGCCAATACCACCACGGGAAGCGGCTTTGAACTGGATGCAATCGCCATGGCTGTGTTTGGCGGAATCTCAACGGCCGGGGGAAAAGGAAAGCTGACCGGTGCCATCATATCTGCATTTATCATCATCTGTTTAAGAATTGGATTAGGCCAGATCAATATGAATCCTCAGGTCATCCTGGTAATCCTGGGAACGCTGCTGATCCTTGCAGTCATGATACCGGAAATAGGCAAAAATGTGAAAAGGAAACAACTGTGATACGAGACACCACGGGTGTTTTAGTATAAAACTATGATTAAATAAGGGAGGTAATCGTAAGATGAGAAAACAAATGGTTTGCGGAGTCCTTTGTGCGGCAATGCTGCTGGGAACTCTTACCGGCTGCTCGGGGAAAACAGAGACTGGGGGAAATCAGTCATCGGTGGCCCAGGACGGTGGGGGCAGTTCTTCTGGAAAGGTGTATGCGGTCATCACAAAATCAGCAGGAAATCCCTACAATGAAAAGATCGCCCAGGGATTTCAAAAGGTCATTGAAGCGGAAGGGGGGACCTGTATCGTAAAGCATCCCGAGTCTGCCACGGCTGATGCACAGGTTTCCGTTATCCAGTCACTGATTTCTCAGGGCGTGGATTCCATCTGTATCGCCGGAAATGATGAAAATGCCCTGCAGGCGGCCTTAGAGGAAGCAATGGCAGCAGGAATCAAGGTTTCCTGTCTGGATTCCAAGGTCAATAAAGACAGCAGGCAGACGTTTGTCAATCAGGCGGGAATCAAAGAAATCGGTCAGGCATTGATGGAAGCAGTCTATGATATCTCTGGCGGTGAGGGAGATTGGGCCATTCTTTCCGCCACCTCCCAGGCTACCAATCAGAATGCATGGATTGAATCCATGAAAGAGGTTATGAAGGAAGAAAAGTATTCGAAACTCAATCTGGTTGAAGTGGCATATGGAGATGATGAACCTCAGAAATCCACAGATCAGACACAGGCTCTTTTATCAAAATATCCGGACTTAAAGGTGATCTGTGCTCCCACTACGGTTGGTATTAATGCGGCGGCCAAGGTCCTTCAGGACGAGAAATCAAAGGTAAAGCTGACCGGACTTGGACTTCCTTCTGAAATGGCAGAATACATCGGAGATGATGATGCACATTCCTGTCCCTATATGTATTTATGGAATCCGCTTGATGTAGGTTCTTTGGGAGCTTATACCTCCATGGCTCTGGTAGAAGGAACCATCACAGGAAAAGCCGGTGACAAATTTAAGGCAGGAGAAATGGGAGATTACGAGGTAATAGAAGCCTCAGACGGCGGTACAGAAATAATTCTGGGGCCTCCATTTAAATTCGACAGCACCAATATTGCTGAATGGAAGTCAGTGTATTAGTATTGCGATAAAACGGGTCTGAAACGGTCCCCATGGCTGTCCAACAGGGAGAATGATTGGTTCCTTGATATTTTCACCCTATTACCGTAATAGTCTTTTGGAATCTTTAAGCCTCTATTTATAAGGCTTAAAGATTCCTTTTTTTTAAAATCCTCAAGCATTCACGGCTGAGGGTTAACGTAAGCGGGTTGATTCATTCAATGTGAAAGGAGAGGATATTTTTGCAGGAAACGGAGATAATAACGATTCAGACGAGGGTTCTTGCACCAGTGAAGGTAGTTTGAAATTGCTGGATGAAATGCTATCCTGGACTGTTTTAAGAGTTATACAGACGCAATGGTGTAAAAAAGGAGGAAGTCATATGTCAACATTGGTACCGTATTTAAATTTTGAAGGCAACTGTAACGAGGCAATGAATTTTTATAAAGAGTGCCTGGGCGGGGAACTTACGATTCAGACCGTGGCGGATTCACCAATGGCGGGTCAAATGCCCCCGGAAATGAAGGATTTTGTTTTGCATGCGAGGCTTGAAAAGGAAAATATCATAATTATGGCATCGGATGCGAAGGATAAAAATATGACCCGTGGTGATATGATTTCCTTAATGGTTCAGTGTGACAGTGAGGAAGAGATTAACTCTTATTTTTCCATGCTTTCTATGAATGGAGTGGTCAACATGCCTTTGGCAAAGCAGTTCTGGGGGGCCACTTATGGCCAGCTGACGGATAAGTATGGAGTTTTATGGGCTTTTAATTATGATAGCAGTCAGAGGTGATTACGATGCAGAAGATAATACCGCATTTATGGTATGATAAAGAAGCGTTAGAAGCGGCAACCTGGTATGTGAGCCTATTTGAGAATTCCAAAATTGTGAACGTTTCGATGATTTCAGATACTCCATCGGGAGATGCACAGATAGTATCGTTTGAGCTGTCCGGTTTCTTATTTTCAGCCATCAGCGCGGGTCCGTTTTTTACTTTGAATCCGGCTATTTCTCTTATGATTGCCTGCGAAACACGGGAAGAGATAGACAGGCTCTATGAACAACTGAAAGAAGGAGCTATTTTACTGATGCCGCTGGCTGAGTATCAATTTAGTCAATACTATGTCTGGCTGCAGGATAAATATGGACTGAATTGGCAGCTTATGCTGACAGAACAGGCAAAGAAGGTTCCTAAGATACGTCCGGTGTTATTGTTTGCCGGGGATGCCTGTGGCAGGGCACAAGAGGCAATGGATTATTACGCTGCAGTATTTCCAGAAACAAAAATCCAATTTGTCAATCACTATGGGCAGGGTGAGGCTGCAGATATCAGGGCAAAGGTGAATTATGCAGAGATAGAGATATATGGTACTTCATTTATTGCAATGGATCATGGGTATGGAGGAGACTTTGGCTTTAATGAAGCCTTTTCGTTTATGATTCCCTGTGAAGAGCAGAAAGAAATTGATTACCTCTGGGATAAACTTTCATTTGTGCCAGAGGCAGAGCAGTGTGGCTGGCTGAAGGATAAATTCGGAATATCCTGGCAGGTCACACCGGCGCATATGGACGATGTCTTTGTGAATGGAACACCGGAGGAAGCAAAACGTGTAACAGAAGCTTTCCTGAAGATGAAGAAATTTGATCTTGACGCACTTAATCGGGCAAGGATTGGCATGGAGGAAAAAGAATAAGTCAGGATGTATCTGCAAAAGCGGCAATTTTTTTTGCAATTATAGTTGACTCATACAACCATTTGATGCATAATATAGTTGATCGAATCAACAAAGGAGGTGAAAATGTGAATTTGTTAACCATAGCAAGGTATAATGGCATATTCAACAGACAAACGCAGGCTTATATTACGGCTGCATTGGTCAGTAAGAATATCAGTTATTCAGAAGGCATTCTTTTAATGAATTTGTACGATAAAGAGGGAATCAATCAAGAAGAATTGTCATCCAAGCTGCATATTGATAAAGCGGCAACCGCAAGGTCAATAAAATCACTGGAAAAAAAAGGATACATTACACGAGAGGTGAAATCGAAGGATCGAAGAGTAAAGAAACTTTATTTAACTGACTATGCAATAAGCCAGAAAGAATATTTTAGCTCACTGATACGAAAGTGGGAGGAGTTTATCACAGAAGGTGTGGATACAGAAGCATTGACTAAGTTTTCTGAAGTGCTCCAGGTGATGGCACAAAAATCTGTAATTGCAGATTTTGATAAATTATTCAAATAAAAAGGTTGGGATAACATGATATTAAAGTGAAAGCCAATGATTCATTTATCGGAGTAAGTAAATTTAAAAGGAGATATAGGAATGGATATCACGAAGGAAAAAAATATGTCAAAAATTGATTTTCATGTACATTATTTACCCAAAGCATATAAAGAAGTGATGCTTAAATATTGTGGAGAGCGTCCTGACGATTTTCCGACGCCTGACTGGGATGCGGAGTCGCATTTGGAAGCCATGGATTGTCTGGGTATTTCTACCTCAATGCTTTCTTTATCATCTCCTCATATTAATTTTGGGGATAAGGAACTTACAAAGGCATTGGCAAGGGAATTTAATGAAGATGGAGCTGCTCTTGTGAAAAAGTACCCTGGACGTTTTGGTTTGTTTGCCTCTTTGCCATTGCCTGATGTCGAAGATAGCATTGCAGAAATTCATTATGCGATGAATGCTTTACATGCTGACGGTTTCGCACTGCCCACCAACACACAAGGAGTGTATCTGGGGAATGAACGCTTGAATCCAATCATGGAAGAACTGAACCGATACAAATCCTTTGTTGTCATTCACCCCAATAAGCCCAGCAGCGTTCCTGCTCATGTTACGGAAGGACTGCCCGTACCCTGGCTGGAATTTTTCAATGATACGACCCGTACGGTTACCAATATGATATTAAATGGTACAATGAAGCGTTTTCCTGATATTAAATTCATCATACCTCATGCTGGTGCGTTTCTGCCAATATCTGCTGACCGGCTAAACGGTGCTCTTCAAGGGCAGTCAGCAACATATAATAATCGGATTAAACCCGAGGATATCGATGTCTACGCCACTTTGAAAGGATTATATTATGACGTTGCGGGCGTTTGTCTTCCAAGACAACTGCCTTGCCTGATGCAGCTCGTTGATGTGGAGCACTTATTATACGCCAGTGACTATCCATATACGAGCCTGCCTGCCTGTATGATTTTAGCGGATCTGTTAGACAAAACAGAATTACTTACAGATAGACAGCGGCAGAGTATCTACTCGAAAAATGCTCTGCGTTTATTCCCAAGACTGTTAAAAAATTAATTAACTGCCAAAGCGTTTGGATGCTCCCTTTGAACTAGCTAAGTAGTCGGCATTTGCCGTAAGATAGACGGCTTTCATCATATCCACGATTTGTCTCTCAATGCTCTCCTGAGACATCGGCTTTTTGTTGGTTAACCACCACTATTTCAGGTACATTCAAAAATGGTATCATCAATGCCATTGCTAAGACAAAAATGGGCGATTTGAGCATAAAATCAAAGTAGATCACTCAAAATCTCGGGCATTCAGTTAAATGGCTGCCCGAGATTTAGCTGCTTTAAAGTTTTAAAGGGGCTTTAACCCATTTTGATGTTACGATTTTTGCATGTTTTTGCCATTTATGTTATAATTGTAATTGAACATTTGCCTGATAGGACATATTCAACTTTGAAGGTGTTGGATCATTGCGCGCAGAAGTTTAAATATGCAATAAGGGAGAGATACATATTGAACTTTTTTTCATCGTGGTTTTATAATGAGAATTTAACTCATAATATCGTTTTAACAGTCTTATATGGCTGGGTTTTATTTCAACTATGTTTGTTAACCTATAAGAGTATAATGAATGCAGCCGAAGAAAGAAAACATTATTATTTCCGTAAATTGTTACTGCTTTTGGTGATTTATTTCATATTAGGTGAAATTATTTTTTTATTACTTCGGAAACAGTTTTTTAATAACTGGATTCCCAGTGGCTGGTTTATGCAAGACATTACCCTGTATATAATTTACTCAGTTATGATTGCCAGCTGTCTATTATTTCTAATAAAACGGATAAAAAAGATTTTAAAGAGAGAGAAGAATATTAAAGATACAATTTGGGCCGTTATTTCGATTCTTTTCTCGGAATTCCTGATAGGTTCTTTTGTTCTCATTGCATTTAACGGTGCGTTGAGTAATGTCAGGGTTGAATTAGAATCCCCAACCATAATAGTGGGTGAGGGTAATAATGCATTAGCGGTCAATAAGATGAGAATGGTGCTTCCAAACGGGGTAGAACGTGGTATTACAACAAACGTAGTTAAATTTACACTTGTTGCAGTAGACTTAAAGAATGGGAAAAAGTGCTGGACCCGCTTATCCGGCTGGCAGGAGTATATCATTGGGGAAAGCACCAATGGACTTCTTGCTGTAAATAATAAAAAAAAGGTGCTCAACTTTATAAATCCAAAAACAGGGAAAGTAGACATTACAGAAAAAGAATGGGTAGAAAGGCTTCCAGAGCTGAAAGACAATTTAAGTTATAATCAATATGATTATTACCTTGTTTCAAAAGATGAATTATATTTATATGCATTAGACGGCAAGTACTATAAAGTGGATATGGTTAATCATTCAGTAACAGAAAGTCCTGATTATAAGAAGATTTTGTCTGAACGGTTTTCTTATTTAAATAACATGAACGGGTTATCAAGTGAGGATTTGCAGTGGGTTGCAGAAGCATGTACCACTTATTATTCAGATTTGCTGGATGTGAACATTTTATGGGCAGGGGATAGGAAAACAGCTCTCATTTCTTACCATCAAAAGAGAAATGATGAAAAATTAAGCGTCTCCATGGTTTCGTTAAACGAGCATTCCATAAAATGGACTACGCCAATCGATTACAATTATACTGGTATGATGAATAATTCTATTTCGGTTTCGGAAGAGGATGGCTGGTTTTACATTATTGCCGATGGAAGCCTGTATAAATTAAGGCAGGATAACGGGAATATCGAATATGTTTATCAATATCGGTGGAATAAATTAAAATAAAGTCTATCCTACCCAGCTGCCCGCTATTGAAAGGGGAATATCAATAGCCTTGATTAATAACCTTCCAATCAGTCTCTTTTGAGTCTCTTGCAACACTGACAGCGCGTTGAGGATTATGGCCTTTTTCATCCCTGAGGGTAAGCACCTTGTAGATAATGATGTTGCCAGCCGCATAGTTTTCTTCGATGCCAGGATTTTTATATTGATCATCATCATCAGGCATAAGCTCAATGGACACTATGCCTTCGTAATAAGGTGCTTCAGTTGTAAAATAATTTCGGACTACCTCCTCGGTATGTCTTAGTTCCCCGGCGGTCAGGCTCAGACTGTAGTTTGTGTTTTTAATTGACAGTGCATCACCGTCTATATCGGGGGATATAACGTATTTTGTCAGAGTTTCATATAAATCATCGGAAAGAATGCTATACTGACCAACTGCACCAGATTGCAACACCGCTGTACCATCCTTTAGGCGGTAAGCGTAATAGTCATGGACCTCCTGGGTTTGGGGAAAGGTCTGGCGAATACGATAGCATTCCTCCAAGGTGGTTATATCCACACCCTCCCATGCCGCAGATTTCACAGCGGCATTCATAATTATTGCACGTGCAAGTGACTGGGTTTCTGAAGAATATTTGAAAAGTACCTCACCATTTTTTCCAAGTTTCATAATAGAATATTCTTCTTCAACTGTCTCTTTAGTTGTTCCTGAACCGATGAAATCAATCAGTTCCTGTAATTTTTCAGGGCTTCTGGCATAGTCACTCACATTTCCGTCTACAGTTTGGTCTGCCCATTCCCGTCTATTGGTAAAATCAACTTTTCGGCTTCCATCTGTCAATGTGGCTTGAACTTCATCTGCATTCTCAATTAAAGCAAGTAAGAAAAGTGCATTTGCTCTGAAGGAATTGGCTGCGGATGAGTTTTCCCTATCGTATTCTGCAAGCAATTCTGTCGGAACAGAATATACAATTACAACCTTATATGGCTGTGATGAAGTTTGTAATTCAAAATGATCATATTGTAAACCTATAGGAACAGGCAGCAATCCAGTCAGTTTCCCAACCGCTGAATTATCACCCACATATTTCGTGCGGGCATTCCATAAATCTTCGACCGGGTATGCTGTGTCGGGCATTCCTTTTGTCTGTAACAGGATTGTTGAGGCTTTTGCCCTTGTGGGATAACTCTCTTGGATTTCCCCCAGAAAAAGCACTACATAATCACCCTCAGCAAAATCATCGATGGATAGTTTCATTGGTTTACGTTTGGGAGTCACTGTCTGTAGGTTTGCATTTTCCCAGCTGACAATACAGTTATCACCAATTGGACTATTTGTGTCAATTCCCTTTACTGTCATAGTCTTGTTATCTTTGTCAATTTCTAGAATTGTTGCATTTACACCTGCAAATCCGTTTGGCACCTTCTTTGGACTTGTTGTCAAACCGATAACCACAAAAACAACAGTTATTATTGCCGCTAAAACCACCCAAAACGTGGGCTTTTTATAATTCAGCACATTTTTAACTCTGCCTTTTGTGTCGCCTTCGCCAAAGGCAAGAGGTATACCGCCTACAATTCTCCTGCCAGTTGTAAGTGTCAGCAGTGAGGCAGAATAGTCCTTCTTTACATCATTACCCAGCCGTTTAATAACTGCTTCATCGCAGCACATCTCAATATCTTTTCCGCTAAGGTAAAATGCAATCCACACAAAAGGGTTAAACCAATGAATGCAAAGAATCAAAAAGCTCAGAAGCTTGATAATATGATCATTTCTTTTGATATGTGTCTGCTCATGAAGCAGGATATAGTTTCGTTCAGTCTTGTTTAAATTGGAGGGAAGATAAATCTTTGGGCAAAAAATGCCCATGACAAAGGCAGTTACTATTTTTGACGAAATAAAGATATTATCCTGACACAGCGTGGCATCCTGCAAGTGTTTTTTCAGACGGAACAGCATAACAAGGCTATATACCAGCAAAGCTGCAGTACCCAGTAACCAAAGCTGACTGCCAATAAATATCAAAGTCTGTAATGGATTCACGCTGGCTTGCGGAGATGCGGCAGGGAGAATCATATTAACAGAATTATTAATTGATTCAATACCCGTATCTATTTTTGGTACTTGCATATAGATAATCTCTTGTGAGATTGGGTTTGCCTTTGTGGGTAACAGGCTAAACACGCTCTCTAAAGAAAATGGACAAATCAAACGAAACAGAACCACCGACCAAAGCGCATAGGAGAATACCTTTAGCGCTTTTTGCAAAAGCATTCTTACAGCCAATACAAAAGCAATGACAATGCTTGCTGTGAAGCTCATATTTAATATCTGTAAAAATACCCTTTCAAGCATCGCTATTCCTCCTTGTATTCATCAATCATACGCTGTATTTCATCGATTTCTGTAGAATTCAGCTTTTTCCGGCGGGTGAAAGCCGCCAAAAATTGTGGGAGAGAGCCAGCAAAAGCATCGGTTAAAAACTGCTCTCCCTGTGCAGCTCCAAACTCATTCCTGGACATCAGTGCAGTGACTGTGCCGTTATTATTTTCAAATATCTTACGCTCACACAGCCGCTTTAGCATGGTGTAGGTTGTGGTGCGTTTCCAGGAAAACTCTTTTTCGCATATTTCTGTGAGAGCGCGGGAGGTGACAGGCTCTTTTGCCCAAATAATGTCGGCAAATTTCTGTTCCATCTCACCTAATTTATATTGTTCCATTGGTCAATCCTCCTGTCGAATAGCATTAGACTAAATTTAGTCTAACATGATTAGACAAGAGTGTCAATAACCTGAACGTATGCAGCATTCAATAAATCTCTTTTTCCTTTTATTTTCTTGCATACGGAATCAAGAGCATTTATTTTATACCACCTGGGCTAGCTGATGTGAAAAGGGCAGAACAACTAGAGAATGAGTTTAACAAAGGAAACAAAGGTATTATAAGAAGAATATGGCCAAATTTATCATATATTTCTACAATAACAGGGGCTAATTTTTCTATATATAATGATAAAGTAAACTATTATACTGATTCATTGCCTATTTGCTAAGGGACATCAAAGGATCAAGTAAAAATTCCAAGAGTTGTAACTAATAATAAAAATATATTAGATATTATTAATGAAAATACAGCACGTTATTGATAATAATATTAGGCTTCATACAGATCAAGTTAAATTATATACAATCTGAATAATAATACCAAATGTGCAGAATTAGTGGTATACATAAAAAAAAATAGTAATTTTGACGTTTTTAAATAAAATTGCAAAACATTATAGAATAATTACAGGATATATGATATATTCCATTATATTAGAAGAAATGTAATTTATTTCTAATTAAATTATTATTTATAATTGGAGGATACAAAAGATGTATTGTAAAAATTGTGCAAAAGAGATTGATGACAGAGCTGTTGTATGTCCGCATTGCGGTGTTTCTCAAGGGAATGCTCCAGAAGTAGTTGATAATGGCGGTTTTGGCTGGGGGCTTTTAGGCTGCTGTATTCCACTCGTAGGATTAATTCTGTTTCTGGTTTGGAAAGACAATAAGCCAAAGACTGCTAAAGCTGCAGGTATAGGTGCTTTAGTTAGTGTTATTTGTATTGTTATTTTTTATGCATTAATGTTTGGACTGGGATTGATGGGTGCAGTAGCGGGTTATTAAATCCGGCGGCCCGTATTTGTTATGAGCAGTTTTTTTTACCGATGGCTTCCAATTGTTTTTGGCTGCCATTGCAGGGCGGAACGTTCATTTTTTCTGAATGGAAAGCAATTCCCTATTTGTGCAAGATGTACCGGCGAATTGGTGGGGATCTTAATTTTAGGAATCTCTTATGGTATGGTTCACCCACCAATTTTATATGCTGGTTTATTTCTGATTCCCATGATACTTGACGGTGGGATTCAATTACTAACCACATACGAAAGCACTAATATCAGGAGATTTTTGACTGGTTTGTTTTTTGGGTATGGTCTCTTTTATCTGTTTGTGGCAAGCATGATTGCTGTATATTGGTATGGATATCATTTCGCAAAAGTACTTTGAAGTAAAACCCTGACAAAGTATCCTTTATCCATCACATCAGAGAAAATGAAAAAGGCAGGGACAGATACGAAGATGATTTTGTATCGGTGTTCTGACCTGTCTTTTTAATTGTTCCTCAAAAAGCCGGGAAATGGCTGTCACATCCCCACCAACAGGTCTTTTGCAGGTTTTTCTGCAAGTATTTTTAGTCCTTCTCTTCAAAATTCAGTTCTTGTCTAAAATACACCCCAACACTGCTGCATTTACCCCAATTTTTATGAAAAGATGGGGGTTCTATGATATAATGGTACATATAAAAAAATAATGGTAAAAAATGGGAGGAAATTGTGCATGGGAAAAACGATAGAGGAACCCTCTATGAAACGAAAAAGCAGTCTTAGCCGTAATGATTATGAATTGATTCACATGCTTGAGATACAATGCGTACAGAATGATCAAATCACTTTGAAACTGGAGCTTGACTATAAACTGTGTGATGCTGAAAACAGCAAGGCTGAAACAGGAATTTCTGATATCAATGAATTTATGTACTTTGATGGTGAGGAGTTAATCGGATATTTGGGAATATGCAGTTTTGGAGGAATATCACAGCCCTTGGAGATTAATGGAATGGTACACCCGCTGTATAGACGCCAGGGGATTTTTTCAAAATTGAATGAGATGGTCATTGCAGAATGCAGAAGAAGAGGGGCCGGCATTCTGGCCTTGTGTGATAAAAACTCCGTCTCTGGACAGAAGTTTTTAGAAACGGCAGGAGCGGTCTATAAATACTCCGAGTTTGAAATGTATTTAAACAACGAAACTTATGAAGCTATGGAAAAGCAGGCGCCCTCTGGTATCACGTTCCGAAAAGCGGTCAATGCAGATGCCTTAGAGATAGCCAGGCAAAATACGATTTATTTTGGTGACGACCCTGTGGATGAGAATGAGGATGCTGTGAATAGTGATATCCTACTGCCGGAAGAGGAAGAAAAGCGAGGAATGACGATCTATATAGCGGAAAAGGGTGACAGGATAATCGGAAAGGTGAACTTACAGATGTCTAGTGGGGGCACTGGAGGAATTTACGGGTTGGGCGTATTGCCGGAGAACCGTGGAAAGGGATTTGGCCGTGCAATTCTGATCAATGCAGTAGAAAAACTGAAAGTTGCAAAAGCGGAAGAGATTATGCTTCAGGTTGCAGCTGAAAATGCAACAGCTCTCAACTTGTACAAATCCTGCGGATTTCAGGAGACGTCGGTCATGGATTATTTTGAGTTAAAGTAAATGTTCAGGCAACAGTAAAATGGAGAATCAAGTGAATATAACACAAAAATTAAAAGTTCTGTGGAAACATCCACTAATTGAATTATTAAAACATAACAAAGGAAATCCAAGAACACTGATTTTGATGGAGCCTCTCTGGGGAATCCCGTATAATTTAATTGCTCCTTTTGCCACACTGTATATGTATACCCAGGGAATAACGGACGTACAGATCGGGTTGATTCTGTCGGTTTCTATGATCGTTCAGGTGTTTTTTTCCTTCTTTGGAGGTATAATTACCGATAAGCTGGGGCGCAAATTCACAACTATGATGGGGGATTTCTTTGGCTGGAGTGTTGCCTGTCTTATATGGGCTGTTTCGGATAACTTCTGGTTCTTTTTAACCGCAGTTTTATTTAACAGCTTTGAGCAGATTAACCAGACGGCATGGTACTGCCTGCTGATTGAAGACGCTGATTCCAAAGATTTATTAGGAATCTATACCTGGGTGAACATAGGCGGGCTGATTGCAATCTTTTTTGCACCAATTTCGGGATTGCTGATCAACTCCTATACTGTGGTTCCGGTTGTCCGTGTTTTATATTTTGTTTTCGCACTGAATATGCTGATTAAGGTGATTGTTACTTTTCGGTATTGTGAAGAAACCCGGCAGGGAAAGATTCGTATGACTGAAACAAAAGATACCCCTGTTTTAAAGATGCTGTGTGAATACAAGTATTTAATCCCCAAAGTGCTGATTAATAAAGAGATTATGAAAGTGCTGATTGTCTCTGTGATATTACACATAGCAAACCTTGTCAGTACCAGCTTCTTCAGTCTGTATGTAACACAAAGGCTGGGCATAGAAAATCGATATCTTGCTTTTTTCCCGATTCTGAATGCGGCTGTGATGCTGTTTTTTATGATTGGAATACAACACCGTTTGGAATCTGTAAAATTTCGTATACCTATGTGGATCGGTCTGGTGTTATATGCCGCGTGTTCCATTCTTCTGATACTGACGCCCTCCCGCAGTATGCCGTTTATTATTATTTATGTCTTTGTTGGAGCGGTAGCTAGTGCCCTTGTAATGCCTCGGAAGGACGCCTTGCTTCAGCTGAACATTAACCCCAGAGAACGGGCTCGCATTAATGCTCTGATTATGTCTTTTACCATTGCATTTGCGTCGCCTTTTGGCTACTTTGCCGGTTGGCTGTCAAGCATTGACCGCCGTCTTCCTTTTGTATTTACATTTACTATTTATATTATAGCGATTATTATTGTTGGACGAATCCGTGATCCTGAATTTGCTGTTGATCCTGAGGCTGCTGATGATTAAGGGTGACATTTCCGGGCAAGTAATGACAGGTACTTATACTTATGCGGCAAATCTAATGCTTGATGTTGATGGTAATTTTAAGAAATTATATTATATATGGAATACAAAGAAAAAATTCCGGATTATTAACAGTCCGCTTGTAGGTGATAATGATAACGAAATTAAAAACATTGATATGGGGAGGCAGGATCGTGTTTAATCAGTTAGGCACCCGGTTCTGTATTTGAAAAACCAGATAAAGTTGCACTGATTATGAAAAAAATGGCTAATTAACGGGTAATCTTGACAAACAGCCGGATTTTCTGTATACTGGCACCATAGATAGGTAACTATTTTCGGACGTTTTTAGAGGCTCTATTCTTGAAGAATAGAGCCTTTAGCTTTGGAAAACAATATATGAAATTTAAGTGATAGGAGGAATATAAGATGTCAATGAACGATATAGAGAAAATGAAAAGATTCCTGGAAGAGAAGAAAGCAAAGGGCTCTTTTTTACAGGCCGAAAAGAAGATTGGTTCTGGTAAAGTGGAAAAGAGGAATAAGAATATAGGAATTGAATTTACAAGAACACATAAAATCTCACAGTAAATGGGGGGAAAGTTATACAATAAAGATTTATAAGGAGAATTCATGCAATTTAAAGATTTGAATATTATGCCTGATATTATTAAGGCATTGGAAAAAGAAAATTATGAAATACCCACACCGATACAGGAAAAAGCCATACCCGTTATATTGGAAGGCAGGGATTTGTTAGGATGTGCCCAGACAGGAACAGGAAAGACGGCTGCATTTGCAATACCAACCCTTCAGCTTCTCAGCAGTGAAAAGGCAGCCCGTACGGCAAAACAAACGATAAGGGCCCTTGTCATAACACCAACCAGAGAGCTGGCTCTTCAGATATACGAAAGCTTTCGTACCTATGGTCAGTTCACCAGTTTAAAAAGCTGCGTGGTCTTTGGTGGAGTATCTCAAAAACCTCAGGAGGAAGAATTAAAACGAGGGGTGGATATTCTGGTAGCGACGCCGGGAAGACTGCTGGCACTCATGGATCAGAAGCTTATAAGTATTGAGCACTTAAAAATACTCATTCTGGACGAGGCAGACCGTATGCTGGATATGGGATTTATAAATGATGTGAAAAAGATTATTGCGAAAGCACCTCTAAAAAAGCAGACTTTATTTTTCTCAGCCACAATGCCGCCGGATATTGCCAGACTGGCTGATACAATTCTTAAAAATCCTGTGAAAATAGAAATCACCCCCGTATCGTCAACGGTGGATACCATTGACCAGTATCTGTATTATACAGATAAATGCAATAAAAAGGACTTGCTTTTACACATACTGGAAGATAAAAATATCGTTTCAGTGCTGGTATTCATACGTACCAAACACGGAGCGGATCGTCTGATAAAGCAATTGGCAAAGAGTAATGTGACCGCGCAGGCAATTCATGGTGATAAATCTCAGGGAGCCCGTCAGCGTGCATTAAGCAGTTTTAAAGACAAAACGCTGCGGATATTACTTGCTACAGATATTGCAGCAAGAGGAATCGACATCGATGAATTAACACATGTCATAAACTTCGATTTGCCGGATACTCCCGAGACATATGTACACCGGATTGGACGTACAGGCAGGGCAGGGCTTGCCGGGACAGCAATATCCTTTTGTGATTTTGATGAAAAAGAACAGCTTAAAGATATTGAAAGATTAATTGGTAAGAAATTAACAGAGGTAAAAGATCATCCGTATCCATTAAAAAACAACTTCCCGGCGGTGAAAACCACACAGCCCAAAAGAGATACAGGACGAACAGAGAGGGCAAAACCCCAGCAATCCTCACAGAAATCCAATGCATCTTCAAAAAGAGAGTCATTACAATCGGTAACGGCGAAAAAGGCTTCGGCCACAAAGAAGAAATATCGAATGACAGCTGATGGAACATTAAAAGAGAAAAAGAGCTATAGCAGTTTTTCAGCGAAAAGAAAAAGCAGCAGATAAAAAACAGAGGTATCGAGACGAAAAATCTTGATACCTCTGTTTAGATAAAAGTGACTTTTGCAAGGCAAAATTGATTTAATCGCTTAAAAAACCGCACAGAACCATTTCCATAGGAATAAAATGAACTGAGAATAAAAATGCAATCGGAGCAGTTTACAGGAGTTTATATGGATGGTAGTAGTTATAGTAGCGGAACAATGGCGAGTGCTGGATTACCCTATGATAATATAAACTGGTATGATATAGAAGGTCAGCCCTTTGGTCCAGCCTCCAAATTCAATGTTATTGTTTTTAACGATGCGAATAACATTGTGGACATCGAGGGGCCTGTGGCGATAGGCGGAAGCTTTTACAGCCCAAGGGGATTCAGCATCGGTTTTGCCAGAGACAAAGGCAGCAGAGATGCTAATTACTCACCGGATCTGGTTCGCTTTCTTGTTGGCGGAAATGTGGCGATGAGCGAACCGCTGGTTGTTGTCGGTCATACAGTTGCCGGCGGCGGATTCCGTGCCGGTGAGGGAAGTACCTACTTAATTGGAAAAAGTGGAAAGGCGGATCAGGCAGAGGAACTTAAAACATTATATCAGGCCAATGGCGGCAGCCAGTACTGGATACCATCAGACAAAGGAAATCACTACTTAATTTCCAGCTATGATGTTCCAAGATATATCCCTGCAGCCAGGATACATGCAGATGTTCCAAAATTCTTTCGTGATGCAATGGAAAGTATCGGATACTATAAAAATTGTATTGAAGATTTAACCCCCAATGGAAGTGTTATGGATAATAATTACGAATGGATATTAAGGGGAAATGACCCTGTACAGAATGTATTCCTGATTGATGTGAGACCAAACGGTCTTATAAACAAAGGAATCCGTGCGGAAGTTCCCGAGGGAAGTAATGTTATTGTGAGGCTGAAAACGGGTCCCAATGCTCATCTGCAATATGGCGTTTATGGGGAAAATAGTAAGGCCAACCGGACTTTGTATGTGTTTGAGGACGCAACTAATATTTATATGGAAAAATCTTCTGATATCTGGGGAAGTATACTGGCACCCCAGGCGATGTTCCATGCCCACCCAACGGGCGGTCATGTAAGCGGTAACGCTGCATTAGGATCATTTGCTGTAAATGCTGCCAGCGGTTTTGAGTTTCATTATTACCCCTTTGTCGGAGGCGTAATGTGTCAGGCCCTGGCACCAGAAGTGCCAGAGACATTGCCGGAAGAGGAGGAACAGCCTGTCGTGTGTCCGGAATGCCCTGCACCGGTACCCTGTCCGCCGCCAGTATCCTGTCCTGCACCAACACCCTGCCCGACACCACCGCCTTGCCCCAAGCCGGAACCCTGCCCAGCTTGTCCGACACCACCGCCTTGCCCGAAGCCAGAGCCCTGCCCAGCTTGTCCGACACCACCGCCTTGTCCCAAGCCGGAACCCTGTCCGGTCTGTCCGAAACCCCAGCCGTGTCCGGCCTGTCCGGTGTGTCCGAAACCACAGTCATGTCCGGTCTGTCCAGTGTGCCCGAAACCAGAACCCTGTCCAACATGTCCGGCGTGCCCGAAACCAGAACCCTGTCCAATATGTCCGGCATGTCCAGTGTGCCCGAAACCAGAGCCCTGTCCAATATGTCCGGCGTGCCCAGTATGCCCAGTGTGCCCTATGTGCCCAAAGCCAGAACCCTGCCCGGTATGTCCTGTATGTCCGAAGCCAGAGCCATGTCCCGTCTGCCAGGAGTGTCTTATTAAACCAGGAATCATCTCTGGCTGTATCTGGGGCTGCCGCTGCGGTGATTTTCACGATTGGGAGGTAAAATTATATAAGAGATGTAATGATGTTGATACACTGCTGTTCTGTACCAGGATCTGCGGCTGCGGCTGCTTTGAATTTGCAGTTCCTTATGAAGGGTGTTATATATTAAAAGTAAGGCTGTCTGAAAACTGCTGGAATACATTCTGGTGCAAGCCAATCATTACATTGGATAATATCGGTGTAGCCAGTTTCATGATTGATTAAATTATATTTAATATGTTTTTGTCGTTTAAAGCTGCCGCATGCGGGAAATTGATATGCTCCAATACCCGGTTGCGGCAGCTTTTTTCTCATTTATTGTGCTATGATTTTATGGCCCAGCGTAATTTTGCGCATCTCGCACGCCCGTTGGAATTGCATTCCTCTGCTGAGGGTCTGATCGCATCAGGTGCAATTTCTTTATAAACACCATTGCGGTAGAGACGCTGAAATGATTTTTTTACCAGCCGGTCTTCGCCTGAATGAAAGGTAAGAATCGCGACACGTCCCCCTTCAGCCAGAGCAGCAGGAAGCTTCTCCAGAAAATCATATAACACTTCAAACTCATTATTTACATCGATTCTCAGTGCCTGAAAGCATCGTTGGCAGGATTTTTTGATTTCGTTATCTCTGTCTTTTTCCGGAATAAATTTTAAAGTATCTTTGATAATCTGCCGGAGCTGGCTTGTTGTTGTAATCTCTTCGCCCTTTTTTATTGCTGAAACTACCGAATGGGCGATTTCTTCGGAATGAGGCTCGTCCGCATTTTCCAGGAGCATGCCGCATAATTCATTTTGCGAAATGGTTTTTAAACGTTCTGCTGCTGAGATACCTTTTGATGGATTCAGCCGTAAATCAAGCGGCCCCTCAGTCTTAAACGAAAAGCCTCTTTCCGGATTGTCTATCTGCATGGAGGAAACACCTAAATCGGCCAGAATAAAATCAAGGGGTCCTGATTCAGGGATAATCTCATCTATATTGGAAAAATTGGTCTGCCTGATTGAAAGTATCTCCGGACCATAGCCCAGGTGTGCTAAACGCTCCCGTGTCCTGGGCAATTCGATAGGATCTACATCGGTCGCATATAAGTGCCCTTTTGAATTGAGACATTTAAGCATCTCTAAAGTATGGCCGCCGTAGCCTAATGTGGCATCTAATCCAGTTTGTCCGGGTTGGATCTGTAATATATCCAGAATTTCTTTTACACAAATGGAACGATGCATGCCGGCAGGAGTATTGCCCTTTTGAATCACCTTTGTCACAGTATCAGAATATATTTCCGGATTCAGTTCTTTATATTTATCTTTAAAAGCTTTTGGGTGAGTCCCTTTATATCTGGGACGACGCTGGTGTTTCTGTTCCTGATTATCCATTCTTAATTCCACCTTCTTAAAATATCTTTTTAATATATACATCTGCTTACATGATATCAAATGCATGTCATAATGGCAAATGTATAATTAGTATCATATGACTTTCTGCGAAAATATAAACAGGAACAGTCTCAGAGGCTAACAGAACTATTAGTTGATATAAAAAACTAAAAATAATATCCTTCACCGGGGCTTGCCGATAAAAAATAACGTTTTATAATTGTACTTAGCAGAAAGTAAGATTATGAAAGGTTGGTAAGAAAATGCATATTCCAGACAATTATTTAAGCCCGTCAACATGTGCCGCTTTGGGTGCTGCAATGGTTCCCGTTTGGACAAAGGCAATCCGAAAGGTGAAAGAAGAGATTCCCAGAGTAAAGATACCCTTGCTTGGTGTAGGTGCAGCATTTTCATTTCTTCTTATGATGTTTAATGTTCCGCTTCCCGGAGGAACGACAGGCCATGCTGTAGGCGGAACGCTTCTGGCAATTTTAATGGGACCTTATGCTGCCTGTATCAGCGTTACGGTTGCCCTTTTTATTCAGGCACTGTTATTTGGCGATGGCGGTGTTCTTGCATTCGGGGCGAATTGTTTCAATATGGCATTTGTCTTACCGTTTTTTGGATATTATATTTATAAACTGATTAAAGATCATGTAAGGTCAGAAAAAGGAGAATATCTGGGTATCATTTTGGGCTCCTATGCAGGGATTAATGTTGCTGCATTATGTGCAGCTATCGAATTCGGAATTCAGCCGCTCTTATTTAAAGATGGTGCAGGGCAGGCACTTTATTGTCCTTACTCCCTTTCTGTCTCCATTCCTGCAATGCTGATTCCTCATCTGCTGGTTGCAGGAATCGTGGAAGCAGTTTTTACGTCTGCAATTATTGTTTACATAAAAAAAGTATCTCCGGGTACATTTTATAAGGGGGCCAGGGAAAAAACGAAAGCGATTTACGGTCTGGCAGCCGGGCTGATCTGCTTTACTCCCCTGGGCCTCCTGGCGACAGGTACTGCATGGGGAGAGTGGGGAGCAGATGAAATTAAGGAGGTTGTATCCGGGGGAAATACATTGGGATTTGTTCCTCACGGTATGAAGGAAGGCTTTAATTTTAATGCTGCCATGCCGGATTATGCAGTAAGCGGCTTGCCCGAAGCTGCAGGATATTTGTTATCTGCAGTCGCGGGTGTGGCAATCATGATCATTTTCTTTAAGATACTCAGTAATCTGAAAAAAGACAAGGCTGGAAACAACGTTGGATAATGCAGAAAATAAATCGGCTGATCTGCCGGAATGGCTTTTAAAAAATGAGAACTATATACCGTTAGCAGATAAGGATACTTTCGTCAACAAAAGTATCCTGTCTGTATTTAAGGTTATTTCAAGAATTAAGAAGCAGGATTCACAAGAGTTAACCAGATCACGAATTCATGTACCTCTTTATGTTTTTGGTACATTTCTTCTTATTATACTGGTTTCACTCACAAGAAGCTTTATATTTGTTATCATTGTAAATGTCTGGATGCTGGCGGTCTTAAGTATGACAGATTCAGACCGTATGGTAAGAATCTTAAAGATGAGTACAGGTGTTACCTTGTGCACTGCTGTGGTCATGCTGCCGGCATTTATTTCAGGTAATACTTATAGCAGCATCATGATTACGACGAAGGTATTTGCGACAATCACTGCAATGGGGCTGCTTTCTCATTCTGCAAAATGGAGTGCACTTACGGAAGCACTGAAAAAATTTTATGTGCCTGATATTTTTATCTTTATTCTGGATATTACAATAAAATATATTTTTTTGCTGGGGGAATTGTCGTTAAACATGTTTTACGCATTAAAACTTCGGTCTGTCGGGAAGAACAGGAGCAAGTATTCGTCAATGGCAGGTATTACAGGATCTGTGTTTCTGCAGTCAAAAGAGCTGGCTGAAGACATGTATCATGCCATGGAATGCAGAGGATTTACAGGAGAGTATCACATTAATAATAGATCAGAGTTAAAATGGCGGGATTATATTTATATTGGGATAAATATTGGCTTTTTAATTCTGTTTATTTACTTCGGAAGGATGTAACATGATTGAACTGAACGATATCTGCTTTTCGTATTCGGATACGAGTGCATTAAATCACATTAATCTCAGCATAAAAACAGGTGAGGCAATCGCATTAATGGGGGCGAATGGCTGTGGTAAGTCAACTCTGTTAAAGCTGATAAATGGAATTATTTCACCGGACAGGGGAAGTTACCGGTTTCAAGGAGAAGAAGTTACCCATAAGAAGCTGCAGGATGCAAAGTTTTCCAAACTCCTCCATCAGAGAATTGGATTCGTATTTCAGAATTCCGATACACAGCTGTTTTGTTCCAGTGTCTATGACGAAGTGGCTTTCGGACCAAGACAGATGGGGTATACGGAATCAGAAGTGGAGAGCCGGGTAAATGACTGTCTTGCTATGCTGGGCATACAGGAATTCAGCAACAGAATTCCATATCATTTAAGCGGCGGAGAAAAACGCAAAGCTGCGATTGCATGTGTGATGTCTTTAAATCCGGAAGTTTTGGTGCTTGATGAACCAATGAACGGTCTTGATCCCAAGACACAAAGGTGGCTGGTGGATTTTTTAAATAAGCTGAACGAAGCGGGGAAGACATTGATTACCTCCACACATAATCTTGAGCTTGTACAGGAAATATCGAAAAGGTCCATTCTCTTTGATGAATCCCATACAATAGTGGCAGACAGGCAGACGAAAGAACTGCTAAAAGATGAAGAACTGTTAAAAAGGGTAAATCTTGTGGATCAGTCCTATCATTATAATGTAAAAGAAAACAGCAATGTTGAGACTTGATAAGTTTCTCAGTCAAAGATATAATAAGTTGTATATTTAATAAAGTATGAGATTATGATTGGAAATAGGATAAGGGGACAGAGCATGAAAAGAAAGGTGATTTTATTTGCGGTATCAATACTGACATTATGTTTTACAGCAGGCTGCCAGAAGCCAAAGGCTGAGAACATCCCTCAGGAGATAGTAAGTGACTCAAAAAGCGGAGAGTCAGAATCCGCTTCATCCAAGGATGGGGTATCTTCCGGCTTAAATGTATCTCTGGATGAAAACCGAATCATACAGGATCAGTCCTTTCAGGCTGAACTGGGTGACTGGGGAGATGTGAGGTTTGTATCATATGGTCCCGGGGCTGGTTCAGATTTTGAAGACGTCTCATTTTACCTGATAAAAGATAATAAGGTGGTTTACTCATTCCCGTATTATGGAGAAAATAATAAAACGGATCAATATGCCGGGCTTTTTGACAGTGTAGAGTCTGTGGCGTTTCGGGATGTAAATGGTGATAATTTAATGGATGTAATCGTTATTATTAACTACATTACCGGTGCCGGTCCCCAGGGGATGGAGCCCCGCCCCAAAGTCAGGATATTCCTGGCGGATAAAAAGGACTTTATTCTGGCGAAGGACATGACAGATGATGTGAATGATCATATTGAGGAAAAAGATATGAGTATGGATCACATCTACGAGTATCTGAAAAATAAATAGCTGCTGATGTTTTCCTGCTTTCTTTAAACAAGCGCCCCAGGTGTTCATAAGGACACTTGGGGCGCTTGTTTATAAATCCATGGGGTCAGGTATTTGCATAATCGGCTGCATTACTTTTGAGCTTAGGACCGTAGGTGGCGCCATCTCCGTTGTAGATTGCTCCCATCTTTGTGAAATCCCGTGACTGGCAGGCTTTTAATAATGAACCATTGCTGTAGTTTGCAATAAAGGTGCAAAAGCCTTTCATCTGGTTGTCTTCGCTGATGCCAAAGTCTTGAAACATGGCCTTTGGTGACCCATAACCTGTGACCTTAAAGTTAAAGCCCATAATCTGGGGAAGTCCCATACTGATGGAATAATAAGCGTAATATTCGTCAATCCCAATTGCCAGGTTAAATGCCTCATATTCACTGGATTGATTCCCGGTGTGTGTCTTGTTCCATTTTCCGTTTTTGTAATAATAATGTACTTTATTCTCAACTTTGAAGGTCTTGGAGGCGCATCTTTTTTAAGTTTTTTGCAGCTGCACTGGCACTGGAGCTGCCTCCAGAGGCTGCCTTATCAAGAGCAGTAAGAGTGGCTTTCCCAGCCTTGCCGTCTATGGTAAGACTTTTGGATCTCTGAAAACCTCTTACTGCAGTATCTGTATTATTACCAAATTTACCATCAGGAGTACCGCAGTTGTGTCCTGCTGTATTTAATTTTCCCTGCATGGTCTTTACTCCCGCACTGTAACGAAGCTTGTCATCTTTCATATAATAGCCGGTACCTGCAAGTACCTGAGCGTATGTGTATCTAGAGTTATCATAATCTGCCATAATATTATCTCCTTTTTATTTTTTGTTGAATTTGCAAATTCAGTAATAAAAAAGAAAAATTAAGGCATATTTGTAAACTTGAAACGTTTATTAAATGATAGTTGATGTTTTTTATATTTTTAGAAATAAATAATTTTTTAGTTTACAAATCCCTCCTTCCATTCTTTCTATCAGGTAGATTTGCAGATCAGCTGTTTCTCCGTTTATGCCGGCTAAGGGGGACCGTTTGAAGAATATATGTAAAAAGGGGATTTATTATGGACAATATAATGAATGAAGAAATGAAATCAGCCTGGCAGTCTGATAATGGGAATGGTACCTCTTCTTATCCGGTACAGACAATTCCGGACAGCGATGATTTTAATTCCAATGTTCTGGGTGTACAGTGGCAGTGGAATCATTATCCGGACAACAGCAAATGGTCATTAAGTGAACGTCCCGGATATTTACGGCTTCGGGCAAAACAGGCCAATAACTTATGGCGGGCAGCCAATACCCTTACCCAGAGAGTTCAGGGGCCTGACTGCCAGGGAACCATTGAACTGGATACTTCCAATATGGCGGATGGAGATCAGGCGGGACTATGCCTGTTAAATATTCCTTACGGTTCCATTGGTGTGGTTAAATCCGCAGGCGTAAAAAAGATTGTGGCTAATATCAATGCCAAAGAAGATGCTCAGGGGGTTATTACCAATGGTCCTGTGCTCCGCAGTAATATTGTTTATTTAAGGGCTGATGCAAACCTTCTTACCGATAAGGCAGTCTTCTCCTACAGCACAGATAATATTACTTTTACCCAGCTTGGAGGACAGCTTAATATGCCTTTTGACCTGGGTTTCTTCCAGGGAGATAAGTTTGGCATTTATAACTTTAATACAGTCTCTGCCGGCGGATACATTGATGTTAACTGGTTTCGTTTCGCCTCTTCAAATAGAAAAGCGACAGGTATGGCAGATGCATCAGTCACAGAAGATATGCTGGAAACGAGCATGGCGGTATCTGCATCAGGCGGCGATGCAGCCATTAACCTGGCAGCACAAAAGCAGCTGATCCGTGGCTTCGGCGGAATTAATCATCCTGCCTGGATAGGAGATTTAACGGCAGCCCAAAGAGAAACTGCCTTTGGAAACGGAGATAATCAGCTGGGATTTACTGTTTTAAGAATTTATATTGACGAAAATAAGAACAACTGGAGCAGAGAACTGGCGACAGCAAAAAAGGCAAAGGAAAAAGGTGCCATACTGTTTGCTTCTCCATGGAATCCGCCCAGTGATATGGCAGAGACATTCACCCGCGATGGTGTAACCGGGCAGAAGAGGCTCAGATACGATAAGTACGGTGCCTATGCCCAGCATCTCAATGATTTTGTTTCTTATATGAAGAATAATGGGGTGGAGCTGTACGCTATATCCGTTCAGAATGAACCTGATTATGCACATACCTGGACCTGGTGGACTCCGTCTGAGATGCTGAACTTCATGAAAAATTACGCAGGATCCATCAACTGCAGAGTCATTGCACCGGAGTCATTTTCCTATATGAAAAATATGTCAGATCCCATATTAAATGATTCAAAGGCACTTGCCAACATGGATATCCTGGGAGCACATCTTTACGGTACACCGGAAAGCAGCTTTTCTTATCCTCTTTTCAAACAGAAGGGAGCCAATAAAGAACTTTGGATGACGGAGGTATATTATCCAAACAGCAATAATAATTCCGCAGATTTGTGGCCGGAGGCACTTGAGGTATCTTATCATATTCACAATGCCATGGTATTAGGTGATTTCCAGACTTACGTTTGGTGGTATATCCGCAGGCAGTACGGTCCGATGAAGGAGGATGGAACGATCAGTAAACGAGGCTATAACATGGCTCATTTCTCCAAATTTGTAAGACCGGGGTATGTACGGGTGGATGCTGCCCAGAATCCGGCAAATGGTGTTTATGTTTCCGCTTATAAAGGAGATAACAAGGCAGTCATAGTGGCAATTAATAAGAACACATCTGCTGTCAGTCAGAAATTTACATTCCAGAATGGAACGGGAGGCATGGTATCTTCCTGGATCACAGACGGAAGCAGAAACCTTGCAGCAGGCTCCGGTTACCGTGTATCCGGAAACTCCTTCACTGCCCAGCTTCCAGCCAGAAGTGTCACAACCTTTGTAACCAGTTTAAGCTGATAAAGCGTAATTAAATGAATGAGGCAGGGTGCTTTGACGGTCAGTCAGGGTGCCCTGTTTCAAATTCTTATTTCTTAAGTATTTTGTTTTTTATTTACGGGACCGGAAACTGGTATTATAATACGCTTATATTGAAAAAGAAAGAGGAGAAAGATGAAAAAAGAATTACCCTATTTCAGTATTGGAGATTCCTTTGGGGGAAATCAGGACTGGTTCCGGGATCCGATGATGCATTTAGGCGGCTGCGGGGCCGCAGCTGCATGTGATGTCTGCATTAATCTGGCGTTCCATCACAGCAAAACTCATCTGTATCCATTTGATATCCAAAGTCTTGACAAAGAAGCTTATATTAAATTTTCCAATACCATGAAGCCGTATCTGAGACCACGTTTCGGGGGGATTGATACGCTGGAAGTGTTTATGGATGGTTTTTATCAGTATTTAGAATATGTGAATGAGCGGGAAATACAGCTGTCAGGCTGTCCTGGTGATACTCCTGTGAAGGAAGCGGTAAGTAAGGTAAAAGATCAGATTGACCGGGGAATTCCCATTCCCTTTTTGCAGCTCCGCCATAAGAATGTAAATTTTAAGGATCTGGTCTGGCATTGGTTTATGCTGGTGGGATATGAAGAATTTGAGAAGGAATTTTATGTGAAAATTGCCACCTATGGCGGGTTTAAATGGCTTTCTTTTCATGAACTGTGGGAGACTGGATATAAGCGTAAGGGTGGAATGGTGCTTCTGCGGGTGCCGGAAGAGTAAGGTGATAAGGTGAAAGCAGCGATTTGTGATGATGAGGTACATTTCCAGTTGTTTTTACGGGAGAAGCTGGAATCGTATTATGGTATGTCAGAGGTTGAAATAGAAGTATTTTCATCCGGAATCAGCTTTTTAGAGAAGTTCAAACAACATCCGTATGAATATCAGCTGATTTTTATGGACATTGAAATGCCGGGTATGAATGGAATAGAGACTTCAAGGCTGATCCGGGATATGAATCAGTCTGTCGCAGTGATTTTTTTAACCAGTCACAGGGAATTGGCCATGGAGGGGTATGAAGTGGATGCGTTCCGCTTCCTCGAAAAGCCGCTGCAGATGGAGAAACTGGTAAAAGCACTGAATGATTACAACAGATTATGGCTGCAAAACGGCAGAATCCCTCTGCAGGACGGGGATAATACCATTCTGGTCAGCTGGACAGATATTCAGTATGTGCAAAGTGAGAATGTATATATTCATGTTTATACGGAACAGGCAAGGTATCTGATCCGTAAAAAACTCATTGATATGGAGATGGAGATGCCAAAGAATTTATTTTTTAAGCCTCATAGAAGCTATCTGATAAATCTGGGGTATGTAAGTTCTTTTGACGGTAGGAAAATTACCATGAAAAACAGTCATAAGATACCCGTCAGCAGAGGAAAGCGGGATGAATTAAAAGCATCGGTATTAAATTATTTACGGATATCAGGATAAGACAGGTGAGTTATGTTTGAAAAAGTATATATGATAATGGGGTGCACAGAATTATTACTATTAATGATATTAATCGGTAAGTATATCTATTTTGAACGATTCTTTGCGTATCTGCGTTCATGGTGTATCTATCTGGTACTCTTCATTTTCTGTGAAATTTTACTCTGCTTTCTTGATAAAGAGGGCCTGGTTCAGATTGCGTTGTCGTTTGTGTTTTTTAGTGCACTGGTTTTTCTTACGAGAAAGTCTAAAAAAATCAGGGGGCTGTTTATTGCAGTACCAATAGCAGGTATGATATTTTCTTTTGTAATTATCCCTGTCTCTCTTCTATATCTTTTTTCTGAATCCATGAATTCCATAATTGACCACTCAACTGCATGGATGTGGATTTACGATGTTATATTCTGGATTGGTTTATATTTGTTTTTCCGTAAGGTGAAAAAACGTCTTGATGAACTGCTTATGAACAGAACTCTTTCTAACTGGGAAAGAACTCTTATTAATATGACCGGTTTTTTTCTCTTTATTTTTACCATGCTTCTTGTGTGTGTGGATGATTTTAAAATTACATCCTTTTACGCCAGATGCTTTGCAGGCTCCAGTATTTTCATCATTGCTTTTTTAGAAGCATCAATCATTGCAATGGTGATACAGGGAAATGGAAAAATTTATTTTAAACAGGCCGCCATTTTAAATGAGCATTATTTAAAAGTCCAGCTGGAGCATTTTAAAACATATCAGGAAACTCAAAGAGAAACAAGAAGAGTGTATCATGACATGAAAAACCATATCAGCTGCATCCATAATCTGATTCTGCAGGGCAGGTATGAGGAAACGGGCAATTATCTGATGGATTTAAACACACAGATACAGAACATAAACAAAGAGCTTTATACCGGGAATGATATTGTGGATGCTATCATAAATGAAAAGCTGTCCAATGCTGCAAAGGATCAGATATCCATATCGATAGATGGAAAACTGGGGTATCTGCCTGTGGACCCCATTGATCTTTGCACTATTTTTTCCAATGCAGCAGACAATGGAATTGAGGCATTAAGGGACAGTCTTATTTCGGATAAGGTATTGGAAATCCAGTTTAAGAGACAGGGAGAAATGCAATGGATTATGTTCCGCAATCCGGTAAAGCGCAGAGGACCGGCATTTTTATCTGTAACAACAAAAGAAGATTGTATCAATCATGGATTTGGTCTTGGAAATATAAGAATGGCTGTGGAAAAATATAAGGGACATATGGAGTATCATTTGGAAAATGAGGGCGATCGGCAGTATTTTGTCCTGGAGATTCTTTTGTTTGTGCACAATACAACATGACAGAAACATTTCGCAACAAAAATTACAATGGTAAGGGATCCGGAGCTATAATGAATCATGAAATATGGCAAAGGAGACAAAAGAAATGAGTCATGAATCACAGACAAACGTAAAACAGTGGAACAAGAAAGAAATCAGAAAAAATGCGGGAAAACTGGTCAGGGGTGTGCTTATATATGAACTGATCATGTTTGTTACTATAATTGCTGATATTACCTGCAGGATCATAATATTTTCCCGCAGTGCCGATTTTAATATTGATACGGTTCTGGATGAGGCCGTAAAAAGTGGAACCTCCAGTATTATATCGGTATTTCTGGGATTGATTTTTCTATTTAGTTATTTTCGAAAAAGTGACTGCCAAAAGCTGATATTTTGCACTGGAGATAAAATGACCGGGCGTTCATTCCTGATCCTGCTGACCGTTTTTATGTCCGCACAGGCTGCTTTCAGTTTATTAGGCGGGGGCATGGAACTTGGTTTTAACCAATTTGGTTATAGTATTCTGGGAGAGATTGAAGATGCTTCCAGTAACAGCAGTACAATATCTATGTTATTGTATGCTTCATTTATCGGACCTGTTTCGGAAGAAATTATTTTCCGCGGATTCGTTATGAGAGGGTTTGAAAAATACGGAGCGCGCTATGCAGTTTTAATGTCCGCTGTGATTTTTGGTTTGTTCCACGGAAATCTGATTCAGAGTATCTTTGCAGGACTGGTTGGTCTGGTACTTGGATATACAGCCATGAGATATTCCATAAAATGGGCTGTTTTGCTGCATATTATTAATAACTTTGTATTTGGTGAGTTACTTACCCGTCTGCTTTCCGGCATGAATGAATCCATGCAGTCTGTTGTACTTTATGGGATAGAAGGTGCGTTCCTGGCAGGAACAGTAGTTCTGGTGCTGATGAAGAAAAAGGAGCTAAGAGATAGAATGAAAGAGACAAGGATTGACAGAGGCTTGCTGGGAGTGACATTTTCTTCCATATGGCTGCTGATCTTTTTTGCCTTTCAATTATTTCAGGGAATATCCGGAATAGAAAGGCTGCCTGTTTAAAATTTGAGTGTATCATTGAACTCACTGATTTGAATTTTTAATCTGTCCTTTCTTGTGTATGATTATCTGACTGAAACGGGTAAATCAAATATATTAAAATAGCGGCAGAGGATAGCAAATGGCGGTGCAATTGAAAAATAGAAATTTCATCGGTAAGATGAAGTCTGATTAAGATGGAGGTATCATGAATAAAAAAATTTTGCTCACTCTCATTACAGTATCCTGCCTGGCAGCAGGCTGCGGGAAAGAGTCCCTGTCGGACCGCTTACAGGAAACAGAGAATACATCTGCCAGCGCGTCACAGGAAAATACTATTACAATACAGTCTTCTCAGGAAAGCAGCTCTCAGGCTGCTGCAGAGACAGAGAGTAAAACAGACTACAGCCAATACCTAAAAAAGAACTGGATCAGAAGCACAGACACCAATTTTCCCGAGAATGGAGGTTTATCCATAGTTATCTCCAGCATAAAAGATGGTAAAATTAAGGGTGAGATTTCAGCGGTAGGCAGTGGACCTGCTTATAATATGGACAGCTCCGGATTTGAGGGAACAGTGGATGGAGACACAGCACAGTGTGAGCTTGTGGATGATTCCAGAGGAAATAAAGGAATGGTCAGGCTTACATTTAAATCTTCCGGAATTCTTGAAGCTGCAGTTGCAATTACTGAGAGATCAGAAGATAACATCATGACTCTTCCGGAAGGAACCTTTGAATTTGCCCCGGATAATCTGAAAAATATAGAAGGCTTTCAGCCGATAGAGGATCAGTCTTTTATGGCGGATCTGGATTCATGGGGGAAAGTGAAGTTTGTATCAGGGAAATTGACCGCAGGCAGTCATATACCTGCAGTGTTTTATCTGACCGATGAAGAAGGAAATATTTTTTATCAGTTTAATACAACCTTTCCTTACAGCGTAGATGTAGAGGCTGTTTCATTTAAAGATTTAAACAAAGATGGTTTAAAGGATATTATTATAATCGTTTCAGACCAGTATGAAGGATCTTCCGGATTGCCGATTGCAAATGTCTGCTTCCAGCAGGAAGATGGAACTTTTATGACGGATTATGAGCTTTGTCAGGAGATTAATGATTCCGGAAACAATAAAGATATTAAAACTGTAACCAATTATGTTATGAATAAAAAATAAAAAAGCGCCAACAGGTATTGACAAGATAATTAATAGTGTATATAGTTAACTGTGTTAGATAAACGAATCAATACAAGAAGGTGAAAAAATGGATTATACAAACCTGGCCCGTGAATACATGCAGGTAATGCATCAGATGCGCAATAAAGATGGGCAGAAGAAGATTCATGACTCCATGCACGGCGAGCATTTTATGCTCTCTTATATCTCCATGCGACAGGGTGGTATTATCCCAAGTGAAATCAGCAATGAAATGGGAATTACCTCTGCCAGGATAGCTGCTGCACTTAACAGTCTGGAGGCAAAAGGTCTCATTACCCGAAGAATTGATACGGAGGACCGCAGAAGGATTCTCATTGATTTAACAGAGGCAGGAAGAGAACAGGCTAAAAAGCATTTTGAAATGATTATGAATATTACTGTAAACATGCTTCAGTATCTGGGAGAAGAGGATGCCACGGATCTGGTCCGGATTATGAAGAAGCTTGCTGACAGAAGTCCGGAAGAGTTTATTTAATATGCGGCCGATAAAACGGCTGCATATTTTACCAAAATTATCTAATACTATTAGTATATAACTGAGTTAGTAAAAGGAGAAAAATATATGATAAAATTACTGAAACGATTGAAAATGGCAGAATGGCTGCAGGTTTTTGCCAGTCTGATCTTTATTGTTGCTCAGGTCTGGCTGGATTTGAAGCTTCCGGACTATATGTCAGAAATTACGAAGTTAACGCAGATTCCAGGAAGTGAGATGGCAGAGATATGGGCTACAGGCGCAAAGATGTTAATCTGTGCTTTGGGCAGCCTGGTATCTGCGGCAGCGGTCGGTTTCTTTGCTGCAAGAATTGCAGCTTCCTTTTCTCAAAGAATCAGGAGTCTTTTGTTTTCGAAAGTGGATTCTTTCTCCATGGAAGAAATCAACCGCTTTTCCACTGACAGTTTAATTACACGCTCCACCAATGATATTACCCAGGTGCAGATGCTCATTACCATGGGGTTACAGATGCTTATTAAGGCTCCGATCATGGTGGTATGGGCAATTATAAAAATAGCGGGAAAAGGGTACGAGTGGACAGTTGCAACGGGGGTTACGGTAGGAATTATGGTGGCTGTTATTGGTACAATTATGGTTTTTATTATGCCCAAATTCAAAAAAATGCAGACACTTACGGATAATTTAAACCGTGTTACAAGAGAGAATTTAACCGGTTTACGGGTAGTGAGGGCATACAATGCAGAGCATTACCAGGAGGAAAAGTTTGAAGAAGCAAATCAGGAACTGACTGCCACCCAGTTATACACCAACCGCGGTATGGCGATCATGCTTCCCATGATGACTGCGTTAATGAGCGGTTTGTCTCTGGCGATTTACTGGATTGGAGCTGATTTAATTAACGCAGCTCAGGCTATGGACCGCCTGACGATATTCTCCGACATGGTGGTTTTTTCTTCTTATGCTGTTCAGGTAATCATGTCATTCATGATGCTGGTAATGATTTTTATCCTGCTTCCAAGAGCATCTGTATCTGCAAAACGTATGAATGAGGTCCTGGAAACAAAACCAGCTATTATAGACGGACATAAAAAAGACGGTAAGATGGGTCTGGAAGGGACAGTTGAATTTAAAAATGTCAGCTTTCAATATCCAGGAGCTGCCGACTATGTTTTGGAAAATGTCAGTTTTTCGGCAGGGAAGGGTGAGACAGTAGCTTTCATTGGCTCAACCGGAAGCGGAAAAAGCACGCTGATCAGTCTGATTCCAAGATTTTATGATGCAACAGACGGCGAGATTCTGGTAGACGGTGTGAATGTAAAGGACTATACACAGGAAGCCCTTCATAATAAAATTGGATATGTGCCCCAGAAAGCAGTGATGTTCCGCGGTACGATAAGCAGCAATGTGGCATTTGGTGATAACGGAAAGAAAAAACCACTGCCGGATGAAATTGAAGCTGCGGTAAGGACTGCACAGGGCAGCGAATTTGTAGAAAAAATGGAAAATCAGTATGAAGCGGAGATTGCACAGGGAGGGACCAATGTATCAGGAGGACAGAAGCAGCGTCTTGCCATCGCACGGGCCGTCTGCCGCAGGCCTGAGATTTATATTTTTGATGACAGCTTCTCTGCACTGGATTATAAGACTGACCGGGTATTAAGATCAGCTCTCAAAAAAGAATCCCAGGGAGCGACCAGTCTGATTGTTGCACAGAGAATCGGTACAATTATGGATGCGGATCAAATCATTGTTCTTGATGAAGGAAAGGTAGCTGGAAAGGGGACACACAGGGAGCTGCTTCAAACCTGCAGTATTTATAAGGAAATCGCAATGTCACAGCTTAGTCAGGAGGAATTAATATCATGAGTGAACAACAGGGAAAGAAAAATACGAATACAGGTCCAATGACAGGAGGTCCAATGGGAAAAGGATCTATGGGACATGTTGTAGAAAAACCAAAAAACTTTAACACTACAATGACAAAGCTTTTGGCGTATTGCAGACAATACCTTACTGTTATCATCTTTGCTCTGGCTGCAGCTGCAGCTGGAACCGTATTACAGATTATCGGGCCGGATAAACTAAAAGGTTTAACAAATGAAATCATGAAGGGGCTTCCGGCCATAGTCAATGGAACGCCTGTTTCAGGATCCATTGATACGAGTGCTGTTTTAAGAATTGGCTGGACACTGGCTGCATTTTACGCCATTTCTCTTCTTTTAAACTATATACAAAGTCTGGTTATGGCGACAATTACACAGGTAATATCAAAAAAGATGAGGACAGATATCTCCCGGAAGATGAATCGCCTGCCTTTAAAATATTTTGACTCCGTAAGCTTTGGAGATGTATTAAGCCGTGTGACCAATGATGTGGACGCCATTGGGCAGACATTAAATCAAAGTGTTGGCACCTTGATTACCGCTGTTACAATGCTGTCTGGTTCTTTGATTATGATGTTTTATAACAGCTGGATTCTGGCGTTGACTGCGGTAGGCTCCAGCGTGATTGGTTTCGGTTTCATGATGATTATCATGAATGGATCACAGAAATATTTTAAACAACAGCAGACAGAATTAGGTCATATCAATGGTCTGATTGAGGAAGTTTATACAGGCCATAATGTTGTAAAGGTTTATAATGGCGGCGGGGAGGCGAAAGATGCCTTTGAAAACAGCAACCGTAGTTTATACAGCAGTGCATGGAAATCACAGTTCCTTTCAGGATTGATGATGCCTCTTATGAGCTTTGTCGGAAACTTTGGCTACGTCGTTGTCTGTGTGGTTGGTGCAGCTCTTGCGCTGGAAGGAAAAATCACCTTTGGTGTAATTGTGGCATTTATGATGTATATCCGTTTATTTACACAGCCATTATCCCAGATTGCCCAGGCGATGAATAATCTTCAAAGAACTGCGGCAGCAAGTGAACGTGTTTTTGATTTCCTTGAAGAAGCGGAACTTGAAAATGAATCTGATAAAAAGAATGTTTTAACTGATGTAAAAGGAAATGTAGAATTTAAGAATGTCAGATTTGGTTACACACCGGATAAGCCGGTCATAAATAATTTTTCCGCTGAAATACATGCAGGACAGAAGGTGGCAATTGTGGGACCGACAGGAGCCGGTAAGACCACCATGGTCAATCTGCTCATGAGATTTTATGAGACAGATGGAGGTGAAATTCTGATCGATGGAGTACCAGTGGACCAGGTACCAAGAGAGAATGTCCATGCACAGTTTAGCATGGTTTTACAGGATACCTGGATTTTTGAAGGAACTATACGGGAAAATATTATTTACAGCAAACAGAGAGTGACGGACGAAGAGGTGATAAATGCCTGCAAAACGGTAGGTCTGCATCATTTTATTATGACATTGCCCAAGGGTTATGATACAATATTAAATGATAAGGCCAGCCTTTCAGAAGGCCAGAAGCAGCTTATTACCATTGCAAGAGCGATGATACAAAACGCTCCTTTATTAATCCTTGATGAAGCGACCAGCTCCGTTGATACCCGTACAGAACGTATGGTGCAGGCAGCCATGGATCAGCTTACGGCAGGAAGAACATCCTTTGTTATCGCTCACCGGCTTTCAACGATAAAAAATGCAGATTTAATTCTGGTTATGAAAGATGGTGATATTATTGAAAGCGGAAACCACGAGGAACTGCTTTCAAAGAACGGATTTTATGCGCAGCTTTATAACAGTCAGTTTGAGGCAGCTTAATAAAAATATTATATTAAATACGGAGGCGTGATATGAAATTTTGCTGGACAACCATACATGTAAAATCTTTAGAGGAATCAATCCGGTTCTATCATGAGATCATTGGGCTGAATATTGTTAATCAATTTGAGGCTGGACCCGGTATGAAAATCGCTATGCTTGGTGAACCGGGCAATGCGCTGATTGAATTAATCGAACAGAAAGGTATTTCCCAAGAGAGCAAAGGTATATCAATCGGGTTTGAAGTGCCGTCGATTGAAGAAGCCATGGAACATTTGAGACAGAACGGTATAGCGATTAAAAGCGGTCCCTTTTCACCAGCACCAGCCACCACTTTCTTTTTTGTGGAAGACCCGGATGGTCTGGAAGTTCAGATTGTGCAGCACGGTTAGATATATGTAAATGATATTCAGGCAAAGGAGAGGGCTATGAACAGAGGCGTGGTTGTAACAGGGGGAGCTCGCGGGTCGCGCTCACCCATGCGTTAGCCATCTGATCTATCATGGTGACTGGAACTGGCATTTTAAGCCTGATTAATATAGCTGAAAACACAGGAACCATGACACAGAGGTGTCATGGTTCCTGTGCTATGATGGGAGAAAATGAAAGCTGAGGTTTTTATATGTCTGGTGTTTATGTGAAGTGCCCTGTACTGGAAAACGAAAATTATTTAATGAGGTTTGTTGAATATGGGGATGCACCCAGTCTTTTGCGCGTTTACAGTGATAAACGATCAGTTCCCCTTTTTAATAGCGATAACTGCCATGGTGATGATTTTTATTATGATTCACTGAAACGTATGGAGGAGGCAGTAATTTACTGGATTCAGGAATATGAGAGAAAAGGTTTTGTGCGCTGGTCCGTTATTGATAAAAAGAGTAATGAAGTGATTGGGACGATAGAGGTATTCCATAGGAGATCCAGTGATTATTTTAACCGGTGCGGTTTATTAAGAATGGATTTAAGAAGTGATTACGAAGCAGAAAACTGCATTGAAAATTTGTTATCCATATTGATTACACCAATCTATGAATTATTTGAATGTCAGATCATTGCGACAAAAGCGGTTTCTGTTGCCAAAGAAAGAATAAAGGCATTGGAAAAACTGAAATTTTATCCCACGGTTCAAAAGCTGATTGGACATGATGGAACAGAATATGAAAATTATTGGGTTCTTTTGAAATAATAGTACAGAATCCCCTTTGCTTTTTTTCTCATTCTCAGTATAATGAAAGTGTCTTCCGAAATAAGAAGATACTTTAAACAGCCAAAAAAAGAAAAGGAGCTGATCATATGAAAATTGAAATTTGGTCCGATTTTGTCTGCCCCTTCTGCTATATGGGCAAAACGAAGTTTGAAATGGCATTAAATGAGTTTGAGCATAAAGATGAAGCAGAGGTCGTATATAGAAGTTTTGAACTGAATATGTCAGGAGAATCCGTAACGGGAAAAGATATTCATCAGGTAATCGCAGATAAGTACCACATCAGCTATGAAGATGCAAGGCGTAATAATGATATGGTTGTGAAAGCTGCCGCTGAAGTCGGACTTCATTACCGTTTTGATTTATTAAAGCTTAATAGTACAGGACTGGCCCATGAAATCATTCAGTATGCAAAATTAAAGGGAAAGGCGAACGAACTGGTGAACCGTTTCTTTCAGGGGTATTTTGAAGAAGGAATGGATATTGGTGACAGAGAAGCTCTTCTTAAACTGGCGGAGGAAGCTGGTCTTGATATTGGTGACTTAACTATGCAATTGGATAGTGAGCAGCTTAAGTCAGAGGTGAAAAAGGATGAAGGCATGGCTGAGAAATTAAATATCAACGCAGTACCGTATTTTTTAATCGATAATTGGTATTCTGTATCCGGTGCTCAGAATCCTGATACATTTCTTCACGCATTACAGGAAGCCTATGAATCTGAAAAATAAAATAAATTACAGCTAAAAAATGAAACTGCCGTTTATCCCGGATTTATTCCGGTTTATAAGGGCAGTTTCATTTTTGATCAGGCTTTAAAGAAAATGGTTCACAAAATTACTATTTGTGGTTTAAATACCGATAGACAGTAGGCTCAGATACAAAAAGCTGTCTTGCGATTTCAGAAACAGCCCCTTTCATGGTCAGAATTCCCTGATCATTCAGCTGCTGAACAATATTGATTTTCTCCTGTCTGGACATGCGCTGCGGCGAGACTCCGGCTTCTTTTACAGCCTGGGCCACGAGGGTGGAAAGCATCTCTTCTACAGGAGTGCTTAAATCTTCCTGTATATCTTTTCTTCCTTCTGTCAGATTGTAATGTTTTTTCAAATTGGATAATGCCAGGTCTAATTCATGAATGGCCGTTGTATTCCGGTTAACACACAGCAGGCCGATCAGCCGGTCTTCATTCTTAATAAAATAGGTGTTGGATATAAAATTTTTACTTTTGCTGACACCATGATAATTAGTAAGATAATCCTGCGTTTTGTAAATCTGATCCTTACTGATCTGATTGGCTAAATCAGTCATGGGGGAACCGATGCCCCGCCCGGAGTGATGTCCGTTGGCAACGGCAATTACAGTGCCGCTGTCTGATTTTGAAACATCATGCAGCAAAACCTCACAGCCTGGACCGCAAAGGCTGGATAAAAAAGAGACCATCGGCTTATACATATCTAATAATTCTTTATCAGTCATTATCACTCACATTCCTTTCATACTCCCTTACATTATACCATTTTTCTGTACAGAATCAATTATAAAACAGAAAAATAAATAAAATTTTTGTCACATTGATAAAAATATTGTCAAATCATATAAAGTGTGATATGATAAAAACACAATCAAATAGATAAAAAAATTATTAAAAAGAGAGGATGATTTTATTGCAGAAAAAAGCATTGAGTACTGACAAAGCACCATCTGCTATCGGACCTTATTCTCAGGCAATTATGGCGTCTGGAACGATCTATGTATCGGGACAGCTCCCCATTGATCCGTCTACCGGATCCTTTGCCGGAGATGATATCAAAGCGCAGACCAGGCAGTCTTTGGAGAATATCCGGGCTGTTTTAGAATCTGCCGGTGCCGGTATGGAGAATGTGGTGAAAACCACCGTTTTACTAAAAGATATTGGGGAATTTGCAGAAATGAATGAGGTTTATGCACAATATTTTACCGGTGCCTGCCCGGCCAGAGCGGCATTCCAGGTGGGCAGCCTTCCTAAGGATGCCAGGGTGGAAATTGAGGCGGTTGCAGTATTGTAGTATGTATGGAAGCTGATTGAGAAGAAGATCATTGAGGAGGAAAACATAATGGAAGAGCATGGCAAAAAGCTCGGTATGTTAAATATTTTCGGTCTTGGTTTGGGTGGCGCAATAGGTTCAGGCATTTTTGTATTACTTGGGTTTGGAATTGCTTATACAGGCAGATCAATTGTTCTGGTTTGCGTAGGCGGCTGTCTGTTTATGCTCCTGGCTTATATGTACAATGTAATCATGAGTTCCATGTTTGTATTTAAAGGAGGAGATTACAGCCAGAAGGCACTGCTGTTTAATCCAACGATGACAGGTTTTTCAGCAACTATGGCTCTCGTTAACAGCATGGCAATGTCAAGCTATGCACTTGGGATTGTAAACTATATATCGGCGGTATTTCCAGGAGTGGAGCCTTATACACGCCCGGTGGCCGTACTTATCATGACTCTCTTTTTTGCCAGCACACTGCGCGGTTCCCGTTTTATCACGCTGCTGGAAAATGCAATGACAGTGGTACTGATTGGAGCAATTGCAATTTTTGTTATTTTCGGTATGCCACAGGTAAGACCAGATTATTTTTCCAATGCTGACGGCGGTTTTTTCCATGGCGGTTTCGCTGGTTTTGTCAGTGCGATAGCAATTATGGGCTGGGCCTGCCAGGGAACCACCATGGCACCTGTATCTATGGTTGCAGTTACTGAAAAACCTAAAAAAACTATTCCAATGGCAATTCTCTGGATCACCCTTGCTTTAGCTTTCATATACGGCTTAATGAGCATAGTCGCTGCTGGTGTGTTACCTTATGAAAAGGTTGCAGGAGCCAATTTAGGAGCAACTGCAAAGGTTATATTCCCCAATAGTATTTATATTATGTTTGTTTTAGGCGGCGGTGTATTTGCCATTGCAACCAGCCTGTTAGGCGGTATCGCCATGTTCCGTTATCCCCTGATGAAGATTGCAGAAGACGGCTGGCTTCCTCCTGTATTTAAGAAGACGACTAAAAATGGTTTCCCATGGGTCATTCAGCTTGCTTTTTATTTACTCAGCGTGATGCCGATTCTGCTTGGATTCAGTCTTGATTCCATTATATCACTTGTTATGATTCCGTCCATGCTGATGAATGTATACCTTAATATGGCATGCATTACACTGCCGAAAAAATATCCGGACCAGTGGAATAAATGTGCACTTCGTATGCCCATTCCGGTGTATAATATTATTTGTGTTCTGTCTGCAGCCTGTGCAGGAATTGTAGCTTTTAACTTATTCAAAGATTTAAAAGGAATGGATATCATTGCTTCCATCATTATTCTGGTTATTTGCGTTGGTTTCTCGTTACTTCGTATACATACTGGGGCAGTGAAGAGAGAGTTCCTGGAGGAAAACAAAAAGGCTATTATCGTTCAGGCACTTGCAGATGATGAAGAGTAAAGATAATAAACTATATACAAAATGTCTGCCGCCGCTAAGGTTCTTCCGCGCCGACGGCAGATTAAGATGAAGGAGGATATTGCTATGAAATACGATTTTACATCAATTATGGACCGCAGAGGCAAAGATGCCATTGCAGTGGATGGTCTTGGAACCTTACCAGGTTTTGCTCCGGATCTTCCCAAGGCCGGTTATGATACGATCCCGATGTGGGTTGCAGATATGAATTTCCCAACAGTCCCATCGATCTGCGAAGCGATTGTGGAGCGTGTACAGCACCCGGCATTCGGTTATTTCAGCCCTTCAGAGGAGTATTACAAAGCCATTATCCAGTGGCAGGAGGAGCGAAACGGAGTGACAGGTCTGACAAAAGAGTGCATTGGATACGAAAACGGTGTACTTGGCGGAGTCATCTCTGTACTGAATGCATTCTCAGCACCCGGCGACGCAGTATTGCTTCATTCCCCTACTTATATTGGTTTTACCATGAGTCTTGAGAACAATGGACGCAAAATCATACATAGTTCTTTAAAGCAGGATGAGAACGGTGTATGGCGTATGGATTATGAGGATATGGATAAAAAAATAAAGGCTCATAAGATTCATACCGCAATTTTCTGCAACCCTCATAATCCATGCGGACGTGTATGGGAAAAGTGGGAGATTGAAAAAGCGATGGAAGTCTATAAGAATAATGACTGTATCGTTATTTCTGACGAAATCTGGTCCGACCTTATTTTAGACGGAAATAAGCATATTCCGGTGCAGTCAGTCAGCGAGGATGCCCGTAAGCGCACAGTAGCTCTTTACGCGCCAAGCAAAACCTTCAACCTGGCAGGACTGATCGGTTCCTATCATATTATTTATGATCCGTATTTAAGGGACCGTGTCCGTGCCCAGAGCAGCAAATCTCATTATAATGACATGAATGTGCTGAGCATGCATGCTCTGATCGGCGCATATAAACCGGAAGGCGCTGAATGGGTGGACCAGCTGTGCGAGGTGCTCACTAACAATGTCAATTATGCTTATGACTATATCACACAGCATTTTAAAGGTGTCAAGCTTTCCAAACCACAGGGTACCTATATGCTGTTCATGGATTGTACGGATTGGTGTAAAGAGAATGGAAAAACCATTGATGAACTGGAAAAGGCTGGCTGGGATGTAGGCGTTGCATGGCAGGATGGACGTATGTTCCACGGACCATGCTCAATCCGGCTGAATCTGGCGCTTCCTTTCAGCAGAGTTGAGGAAGCGATGAAGCGTCTGGATCAGTATGTTTTTAACGCAAAATAAATTCACGGAAAAGACGAGGTGCACAATATGGGAAAAATAAATGTAAATGACAAGATGCGGGATTTTACATTTGATACTCCTTTTCGTAAAAATGTCCGGCTCAGTGAGGCAGCAGGCGGAAAAAAACTAGCTCTTGTATTTCTCCGCTATTATGGGTGTACCCTGTGCCAGTACGACCTTTCCCAGTATGCCCGGAACTATGAAAAGATCACGACAGCAGGAGGCGAATTACTGGTGGTTCTGCAGAGCGATCCGGATTTATTGAAGGAAGATATGGGAAAAGAAGATATGTTCCCGTTTGAAATTATCTGTGATCCCAAGGAAGAGCTGTACAAGGAGTTTGAAATTCTTCCTGCAGCCAGTAAAACAGATCTGGCTGGACTGAAAACTATGGTGAAAGTCGGGAAAGCCATGGCAGCAGGATTCTCTCATGGAAGATACGAGGGGGAAGAACTGCAGCTGCCGGCGGCATTTATCTTATCACCTGACCTTACAGTAACATACGCTCATTATGCAAAGGTGATAGATGATGTTCTGGATGCAGATCAGATTGTGGAAATGATGAAATAATAGTTTAATAAGAGAACCGCTGTCAGAGAAGTTCAAAATGAACGGAGAGAGCAGCGGTTCTTTTATTTTCCGCCAAAACGGTCTCCGTTCCTGATTAATCCGGTCTCCTTTACTGTAATTGTTCTGGAATCATATTCCAACAGTCCGTCTGTCCTCATTTTCTGAAGTTCTCTGCTTAAGGAAGAACGTTGTATTCCAAGTCTTTCCGCCAGTTCCTTTTTTGTTATGTTAAGCCTGATCACATAAGATTTTTGTAAATAATACTGATATTCAAGGTATTCCACAATTCGCTGTCTGATTGTCTTCATGGATATGGCATCAATTTTTTCTGTAAGCATCAGGGATTTATCCGCAATCTCCGTCATAAGTCCGCTCATGAACCGGTCATTGGAATGACAGAGTTCCAGGATCAGTTCTTTGTAGATATGAAGTATGACAGATCTGCTTTCCGAAACAATTGTCATCGGGTAGGCATGTTTGCTTGTGAAAAGAAGATTAGCACCCAAAATATCAGCACCGGAAAAGACGGTTATTTTTAATATATTTCCTGAGGAATCAATTTTCTGGACGGAAACTTCTCCCTCAAGCACAATATCCATGGCGGAGCATACTTCATTCTGAAGATGAATGACCTGGCCTTTTTTATATGAATTGATTGCATAGCGGGCGTTTTTAAACAGCTGTATAAACTGCTCTTCTTTAAAATCTTTAAATAAATCAAGTCTTAAAAGCAAATTTGAATACATTTCAATCTTTATTTTTCTCACACTCCTGATTAGTTACCATGGTAACTTTATTATTTTTCATTTTAAAGTATACTATGTTAAAACTAAAATGGAAAGGAGCATTTTTATGCTTGAAAAAAATTTTGATTTCTCAATCCAGGACACAAAGAATATTGAAAAACTGGTAGATGACGACAACCTGCAGCTGAATCATATGATTCTGCCTAAGGGGGATCGCCTTCCGGAGCATTATTCCAACTCCAATGTTTACATGATTATAGTAAGGGGGAATATGTCTCTGGAACTGGATCAGCAGGGTGTACACCAATACCATGCCGGGCAGATTATCGCAATTCCTTATCATGCAAAAATGAACGTTGTAAACAGTGATGATGAGATTCTGGAATTCTTTGTGGTGAAGGCTCCAAACCCGGCAGAATACGGGAGGGAATAGCATGGACATTTTTACAGCCTTATTCTGGATCGTTACGCTGGTCTGGTTTTTTGTTTCGATTGTCAAAGACAGGAAGAAGACGATTTATGCAGTTAAGATGTCAGGCGGTATGATGAAAGGTATGGCAGGTGAAATACTGGCAATCTTATTTTTGATTGGTTTAATCATGACTTTTGTTCCCCAGGATACAGTCAGACATTTTATGGGAGAATCCAACATTCTGATTTCTACAATAATTTTTGCGTTAATTGGCTGTATTACATTAATTCCGGCTTTTGTGGCATTTCCGCTGGCAGGATCTCTCCTGGATGCAGGAGCTAATCTGGTTCCGGTGGTTGCATTTCTCACCACCTTAACAATGGTGGGGATCGTGACTTTTCCCCTGGAAAAGAGAGAGTTTGGAATAAAATTTACCTTACTTAGAAATTCTCTCAGCTTTGTCTTTGCAATTCTGATTGCAGTCACTATGGGGGTGATTATATGATTAAATTAAAACAGGCAGTTAAAAATAACAGGCTTTTAGCGTTGGTTATTCTGGTTTATGTTGTATTGGCAGTCTTAAGTCCTGATAAAGCAGCACAGGCATTGAAAGGCAGTTTATATTATGTGAAAGAAATGCTGATGATAATGCCTGTCATTCTCGTGCTGACTTCACTGATTACAGCATGGGTTCCCAGAAAAACCATAGAAAACAGCTTTGGCAGCGGGTCAGGAGTGAAAGGATCCATACTTTCATTTCTCCTGGGCAGCTTTTCCGCCGGACCCATATATGCCGCGTTCCCTGTATGTAAAACTCTTTTGGAAAAAGGAGCGGGCATCTCTAATATTGTGATAATATTAAGCACCTGGGCTGTTATTAAGGTTCCCATGCTTCTTAATGAAGCTAAATTTTTAAGCTTTAAATTTATGATAATACGCTGGATTTTAACCACTGCTTCCATATTTATCATGGGTTTTATTATGTCCAGACTGATAAAGGCAGAGGACATTCCGTTAGGAAATTTGGATGAGGATCGGCAAAACAGGGGGTTATCCGTAAACTCCGCCTGCTGTATGGGATGTGGACTATGCACAAGGATTGCACCGGATCATTTCGGTATGGAGTCAAAAAAGGCAGTTGTCCTTCAGCCGGTGAGCAATGAGGCTCAGCAGATGCGCGTCCATGAAGCGATGGAAAAATGTCCGGCTAAGGCAATCAGATTAAATTAAGGAATAATTATTTTATTACCGGGGGAGATCCCCGGTTTTTTGCTGTTTCGGTGTACCATTGTTACTGCCATTGGAAAAATGTTAACCTAAAAAAATAAATGGTTTACAATTTACATTCTATTCTTTATATTACTTAAAGAATAGAATGTACAGGAGACCTGTGTATGACAGAGATAGAGATGCTGCTTACAAAACTGGAGAGAGCATTATCAGACTTTCAGGGATTTGACGGCTGGATGATTGGTAAATGCAATCTAAATATCACGAACCAGCTGGCGATAAAAGAAAAAAACAAAGAGGAATTCTTTAAGGCCGGCCTTTTAAAAAGGAATAACATGCTGGCAGTCTTTCAGGTTTATGGAAATCAGGGAAGGCTTGAGGGAAGGATTGAGTTAACACTGGTAAAGCCTTATTTAACAAATTCCATCAAAAAGGGATCCAAAGATAAAACAGGAAAGAGATATGGAACTCTTGTTTTTTCCCCGGAACAGGTCAGCCGGTTTCTCGATTCCGTATCTGATACCAATCCCATTCATACGGGTGATGACCCAATCGTTCCGGGTTTTATGATTATAAATCAGGTTGTGGGACATGCAGATGAGATAATGCATAAAAAGACCTGGGATAGCTTTAAGACGGAGGTAAAATTCCTGTCTCCTATGAGAATAGGCCAACCGGCAGAACTCTGGTTGGAGGACATTGATCCGGACGGTTTTAGGATATGCGGTTTTTTTAAAGAATCGGAAATATTTAACTTAAAGATAAATTAAAAAATGATAAACGGAGGAAAAAAGATGAATCAAAGAAGGACTACCCGGGAAATGACAGTGATGGGTTTGATGGTGGCGTTACTTAGCGCATCATCCTATATTATCATACCTCTTCCATTTTCATCAGCAAGTATAACAGCTCAGACAATCGTGGTGAATCTGATCGGATTGGTTTTAAGGCCGTTTCATGTGCTGCTGGTTTTTGCTGCATGGATTCTGGCAGGGCTTGTGGGGCTTCCTGTATTTTCAGGAGGTATGGGAGGTGCTGCAAAGCTGTTTGGTCCCACGGGCGGATATATTTTTGGATATTTAGTGGCAGCTGTTATGATTTCAGTGTTTTGCAGGAAAGTCAGGAACAGCCGTATGCAAACCCTGTTTCTTATATTAGCCGGAATTCCCATTATTTATTTGATGGGAGCTGTATGGATGAAAATCGTCACAGGACAGCCCTGGCTGGCGATCATGATACAGGCTGTTCTTCCATTTATACCGCTTGATATAGTAAAATGCCTTGCAGCGGCGGCACTGGCTAAGGCTTTACGCCCGGTAATCCGGTAAAACAGGGGAGGTGATCTGCGTGGAGAGAGTTTGTATTTTAGAGGGACTTAGAAGCTTTATCGGAGTCAAAGACGGAATGTATAAGCATGTACCCGGGGAGATTCTGGGAGCGGAAGTGCTGAAAGTACTTCTTAAACGCATTCGGCTGGAAGAAAGGGAAATAGATCTGGTGATTGGCGGCAATGCGGTAGGCGGAGGCGGAAATATCACAAGACTTGCAGCCCTGGAGGCCGGAATTACTGAAACCGTACCGGCAGTCACAGTGGATTTACAGTGTGGTTCCGCACTGGAAAGCATAACTATGGCGGCCGCTATGATAGAAAGCGGAGCGGCCCGTGTAGTAGTGGCCGGAGGATTTGAAAGTTCTTCTACGCAGCCCCTTAAGCTTTGGAACCCAAACCATCCGGATTTTGTGGAAAATAAGTCCTATACAGTGGCTAAATTCATACCGGGCATACAGGGAGAGAAGGTTATGCTGGAGGGAGCGGAATTAACCGCGTTGGAAGAAGGGATAAAAAAAGAAGAAATGGATGCCTGGATTTTGCGGAGCCACAAAAGAGCAGCACTGGCGGCAGAGAAAGGTCTTTTGTCTGATGTGGCTATATCTGTGAAAGGAAGCAGGAGAGATGAGGGAATAAGGGCCGGTATGAATCAGAAATTGATTGACCGGCTTCCCTTTATTCTTCCGGGAGGAAAGGTGATTACGGCCGCAAATGCATGCCTGATGAATGATGGAGCAGCTTTTGTGGTTCTTTGTTCAGAAAGTTATGCCAAAAAAGCAGGGCTGCAGCCAAAGGCATATTTTCGGAATGGAGTTTCAGCTGGCGGGAATCCACTGAAGAGTCCGGTAACAGCAGTTCTTGCTGCCAGGAAGCTGTTAACGGCTGCGGGACTTGATTACCGTAATATTGATGCTTATGAAGTCAATGAGGCGTTTGCTGTCATTGATGTACTTTTTCTAAAACAGTTTTCAGGAATTGAAGACAGATATAATATATTCGGAGGCGCCCTGGCATATGGGCATCCGTACGGAGCTTCGGGAGCACTCCTTCTCATTCATCTGCTTAAAGCGCTGGAAATTAAAAGAGGAAGGTATGGAATCTGTTCAGCTGCAGCTGCAGGAGGAATCGGCAGCGCTGTTCTGATTGAAAGAGGAGATGAGGGGAATGGAAACGGAAGATAGAAAGGATTATCTGGGACTGATCAGGCAGATACCAGCTGATCGTACTGCCTTGATTATTGACAGCTGCCGATATACCTTTGGAATGCTTACGGATCAGGCCGAAAAGCTTAGATTTAAGGAAGGGCTTACATGGGGGGAGGGAAAAACAATCCGGGTTATCCAGACTTTAAAAATTGAGGAACAGCTGATTACTTTTCTGGCATTAAGCGGTACACAGGTAGTTCCTGTTATCGTACCGGCAGATGTGAAAATGAAAGAAACACTGCTTCAGACAGAAGTTCCGGGAGAAGCCTGCATGGTGGTCATGACCTCCGGAACTACAGGAGAAAATAAGCTGTTATTTCGTACGCTGGGAAGCTGGCAAGGGTACTTTCATATCCAGAATGAGATATTCGGCATGGGAGACGGAAGCAGGATCTTTATGCATGGAAGCCTGGCGTTTACAGGAAATTTAAATTTATATCTGGCACAGCTGACAGCAGGAGGAAGTATTGTTGCTGCCAATACGTCTGATCCCAGGAATTGGATGAAGGAAATAGAGGATTGGAAGGCGGATACAGTTTATCTGATACCAGCAAAGCTGCGCCTGCTAAAGAAGGTATACGACCGGAAAGCATGGGTGAACAGCTGGGTAAGGAACATAATCAGCGGTTCCCAGAGCCTTGGAAAACATGAGGCGGAAGCATTAAAACAGGTTTTCAAAAATGCCTCAGTCATTCTTTATTATGGCGCCAGCGAATTGAATTATATCACCTATGTGAAAGATTTCCAGATGGGAGAAGACAAGACTTTAGTTGGCAGCCCGTTTCCGGAGGTACAGCTTCATGTTGAAAACGGTGAAATTCGGGTAAGTACAAGGTATGGAGTGATTGGGACAAAAGAGGAGGAGTGGATTGGAGACTGCGGTCATATTGACCAGAATGGACTGCTCTGTTTTGACGGAAGAAAAGATGGAATATGCAATGTAAACGGGCGCAAGGTGATGTCCGCTAAAATAGAAAATGAACTGGCAGGCTGCCCAGGTATTGCAGAAGCTGCAGTGAAATCTTTGAAGAGGGGAGGGCAGGATATACTGGCAGCATGGATTGTACCGGAGGAACAGGGAAAAACGGATATGCTGCAGGTTCGTAAATATCTTAAGGCCTCCCTGTGTGAGTGGGAAATTCCGAAAGCTGTTTTTTTCGTGGAAGAGCTTCCGAAAAGTGAAAGTGGAAAGCTGTTAAAAAGGAACTTAAAGGATCTTAATTGTAAAAAGAGTAAAACCAGTTAAGAAATCAATTTCAAAAATTCAGACATGGCAAACGTAATATACCGGTTCTTTTTGCAGAAGAAACAGATATTACGTTTGCTTTTTTCTTCGTCAAGCTTGTAATAGACCATGTCTTTCAGTGCCGGTGATTTACATAAAAGTGTATCGCTTACAAAACAGATTCCCATCCCTGAGCAGGCAATGTGATATGCGGTTGACTGCTGATCCAGTTCAAACAGGATATCAGGCTTAAAACCATTTGCTTTACATAAATGAATCCCCCTTTGCATGGTATCATTATTTGGTTTCAGCATTATGAAGGGACAATCCTTAAATTCCATCAGCGGTACTACAGGAACATTGGGGTCCTGACAGGCATTTGTCCGGATCTGTTCCAGAGAAACCTGATATTCCTGAAGATTTTTATTATCTCATATTTTGGGGGAACTGCGATCATTAAATGTTCCTCTCTGTATAAAAATGAATCAAACTTGGTTTCACACAGGGTGCTGTTGTCAACGATAAAATCCAGTGAACCCAGCAATAACTGGGATTCAAGATTGCTGGTATTGTCTTCGATGATCGTTACATTAATTCCCGGATACTGCTGGTGCAGACTGGAAATCAGTGGGGGGATGACATAAGAAGTAAATAAATTGCTGCCACCGATGGTCAGAGTTCCGGTCTGTAAGTTCCTGGCATCATCAAGATAATTATGAAAGTCCTGCTCAATGGCCATAATTGATTCTGCTGCCTGTATATATTTAAGCCCGCACTCGGTCAGCCCAACAGGTGTTATGCTTCGGTCAAAAATCGGCATACCGATTTTGTTTTCAATTCTTTTGATGGTGGAACTCAAAGAGGGCTGGGAAATATAGAGATTGTTAGCTGCCTTGGAGAAACTCTTTTCTTTGTAGACCTCATAAACGTATTCTTTGCCGGAAAACATAGCCGCCTCCATATAAATGTAGAGTTATGATAATTATAAATCAATTGATATTTGATTATAGTATAAATGTTTTATATACTTATTACAAGAATCAGATATCAAACATTTGTAAAAAAGTGAGGGAATCCTATGAAAAACAGGTTGGATGATAAAGAGGAAGGGTTTCGTTTAGAGAAAGATATCATTGGAGAGTTGAAGGTCTCCAGGAATGCTTATTATGGTATTCAATCCTTAAGAGCAAAAGAAAATTTCAATATTACCGGGTTGAGGATGCATCCGGAGATCATTAAAAATCTTGTTTATATTAAAAAAGCCGCTGCGATTACAAATTTTGAAGCTGGCTTACTGGATGAAACAATTTCCACGGCGATCGTCCAGGCATGCGATGAATTGCTGAAAGGAAAGCTTCTGGAATATTTTATTGTGGATCCCATACAGGGCGGAGCAGGAACTTCCCTGAATATGAACGCCAATGAAGTAATTGCAAACAGAGCAATAGAGATCATGGGTGGAGAAAAAGGGGACTACAGTCTGATTAATCCCAATGATCATGTGAACTGCGGACAATCAACCAATGACGTGATTCCCACAGCAGGCAAAATGACCTGTTATGTTCTTTTGAAGAAAGCATTAAAACAGCTGGGGCGCCTGCATAAAGCATTTGAAGAAAAATCGAAGGAATTTGATCATGTGATTAAGATGGGAAGAACCCAGCTGCAGGATGCAGTACCCATTCGTCTTGGGCAGGAGTTCCACGCGTATGCAACTGCTGTCAAAAGGGATATGATCCGTATAGAAAAAGTGCTTGAAGAAATAAGATATGTAAATTTAGGCGGCACTGCCATAGGGACCGGAATCAATGCTGATGAACAGTATATTAAGCGGATTGTTCCAAAGCTGAAAGAGTTATCCGGCATTGAGGTAATACAGGCTTCCGATCTTTTTGATGCAACCCAAAGCCTGGATTCCTTTGTGGCTGTTTCCGGTACGGTTAAAGCCTGTGCTGTTACACTCTCAAAGATAGCCAGTGACTTACGGCTGATGTCATCAGGACCGAGAACCGGATTTGGAGAAATAAATCTTCCGGCAAGGCAGAATGGATCGTCCATTATGCCGGGAAAAGTAAATCCGGTAATTCCTGAGGTTGTCAATCAGGTGGCTTTTCATATTATTGGAAACGATCTGACCATAACGTTAGCCGCGGAAGCAGGACAGTTAGAGTTAAATGCCTTTGAACCCATTGTATTTTATTCTTTGTTTCAATCTATTGATACCTTGACTTATGCCGTACAGACTTTTGTTGATCACTGTATAACCGGTATAACAGCAAATGAAAAGAGATGCCGTCAATTAGTAGAAAACAGTGTGGGTGTCATTACCGCTTTGTGCCCTCACATAGGTTACAGAGATTCGGCAGAGATTGCAAAAGAGGCCATTCGGACAGGCAGACCGGTAAGGGAGCTGATAATAAAGAAAGGATTACTGTCGCCGGCTGACGTAAATCTGGTACTGAATCCCATGAATATGACGAAACCAGGGATTGCGGAAAAAAAGCTGTTAAGAAAATAGAATAAAGATAATAGATATTTGAACTTTGATGCGTAAACAGAATTTTAAAAAGACTATAAATATATAGACACAAAATAATAATGGTGCTATTATATTGCTTATATAAAGGATAAAGGAGATGATACTATTTTTTGGGACGCATCAAAGGATGAACTAAAAAACGGGTATATCAAAGAGGGAGAAACCTATACCTGTGTTATCTGCGGAGAAAGCTTTCTGGAAGGACGGATCTATGAAAAGGACGGACTTTTCTATGACGCAGAAAAATCAATGAAAGAGCATATAAAAGAAAAACATGAATCCATGCTTACCTATGTTCTGAATATGAGTTATGCCAATACCGGAATTACCCAGGCACAGCAGAAGGTGCTTCAGCTTATTGCACAGGGAATGTCGGATAAGGAGGTGGCTTCTGCATTAGGCGTTGCAGATTCAACCATTCGAAATCATAAGTACAAATTGAGGGAAAAAGAAAAGCAGGCGAAGGTTTTTCTGGCCATGATGGAACTGCTGTCTGAGCAGACACAAAAGGGAATCAGCCGTCTGGAAGGAAGTATGCTGCATGATGCACACAGCTCCGCGACCATGGTGGATGACCGCTATAATATCACGGATAAAGAAATTGAAAGCATCAGAAAAACCTATTTTGATGACAAAGGCGGTTTAAAAAGCATACCCGCCAGAGAAAAGAAAAAGCTGGTTGTTTTAAGCGAAATCGTAAAGAATTTTGCTCCGGGTAAACAATATGAGGAGAAGGAGCTAAACCGTATTTTAAAAAGAATTTATGAAGATAATGCTGCCATTCGAAGAGCGCTTATTGAATACGGGTTTATGGACCGGACAAACGACGGGACTCTTTATTGGGTGAAAGAATAAGATGGGCAATTCGTAAATCCAGATAAGGTGAGGTAGTTTGATATGAAGGAAAAGATTCGTAACGCGGTTCTTCAGTTGGGCGCGGATGTGTGCGGTTTTGCAAGCGCAGAAGGGTTTAATCAGGCACCAGATGGCTTTCATCCCTGCAATATTTTTGCAGATTGTAAAAGTGTTGTGGTATTTGGTATCGCTTTACCCCGCGGGCTGTATGCGGTTGATTCCCGTTTTGTTTATTCTCATTACAATAGTCTGGCCTGTCCGCAGGCAGACCACATCGCTTTACAGACTGCAAAGCTGATTGAAGATACGTTTGAAGCCCGTGCAGTACCTCTGCCATGTGATTCTCCCTATGAATACTGGGATGAAGAGAAGCTGGAAGGGCGCGGTCTCATATCCATGAAGCACGCGGCATGTCTGGCCGGTCTTGGTACGATGGGAAAGAATACGCTGCTTCTGAATAAAGACTATGGAAACCGGCTGGTTGTGGGCTGTGTTCTCACCGATCTGGAAACAGAATCAGATGAACCGGCTGTTTCAATCTGTCCGGATGGCTGCAGGCTGTGTATAGAGAACTGCCCTCAGGGGTCAATTAAGGAAGGTTTTGTGGAGCAGAAACCATGCAGGCAATATAGCTATGGAAAAACAAAGAGGGGATTTGAAACAGTAGAATGCAACCGGTGCAGAACTGTCTGTCCCATGCGTTTCGGCGTGAAAAGAGTATGAAAAAATAGACTGTCTGGGCGAGATCTGCCCAATACCGAGATACTCCAGAGAGCTTTTATCAGTCTTCAAGGAATTTGAACAGAATCGCAGCGGTTTCCCTGAGCGGGTACACATGGTATTTTTTGATCATGTGTACCTGCCCGGGGTTTTTATTGTTATTCAGGACTGTATATGTGATTTAGTCACGGATAATAATAGAATAGGCTTTATAATGAAATTAAGTTTATTAAATGACAGGAAACGTAAGAGGAGAAAAATATATGTTTGAATTTTTAAAAAGAAATACAGAAAAAGTAATTCATGTAAATGATTTAGACCCGCTCATTGGCAGTATTGAGTTAATAGATATCCGGGAACCCTATGAATTTAAAAGCGGGACCATGAGAACAGCGAAAAATATCCCCATGGGCAATTTATTATATAACCCGGAAAAATATTTAATGAAGGACAAGACCTATTATATCATGTGTCAGTCCGGTGCAAGAAGCAGACGAACCTGCAGTGCTCTTTTGAAAAAAGGATTTGATGTGGTGAATGTGGCGGGCGGAATGGGCTCCTACGTTGGTACAAAGAGAAAATAAAATAGTCAGTTCCCGGTTCCATTTATCAGGGTATCTCCAATGGAACCGGGATTTTTTTGCCTGTCTCAAGAAAAATCTCTTCTGTAAATCCCCCGGAAAATATCATATAATGAAAATAAGTTTCATAATTTTCATCACATATTGAAACTATAATACAAACCCGCTAGAATGAGTTCAATACAACTGTGAAGCACGGTGAACCCCTTCTGGCTTTTTAGAGAGGAACAGAGAATGAAAGGTCTACTTGTAAGAATCGATGATTATGTTCAGAATGCCGGAGAGGCTGAAAAACAACTCATAAGCAGGCTTCAGAGAAATCCGGAATCTGTGTTGAGAAAGACCATTAAGGAGATTGCAAAAGAAACCTATACTTCTCCTGCCACCATTGTCAGGCTGTGTAAAAAGCTGGGGTGTAAAGGATATAAGGATTTTCAGAGCACTCTGGCCTATGAGGTGGCTTTGTTTCGGGAGAGCCGTGATATCGCGTTTCAGAAGATTACCCAGAATGATACTGTGGAGGATATTATTTATAAGGTAACAAAGAAAAATATTGAATCACTGGAAACCACGAGAAAGCTTCTGGAACCTAAGATAATAACGGAGTGCGTGAAACTTTTGGAAACCGGCAGGACAGTCTCCCTGTTCGGGCTTGGAACTTCTCTTCTAGTGGCAAGGGATTTATATTTAAAGCTTCTCAGGGCAGATGTGATCTGCAGTTTATGTGATGACTGGCATGCCCAGTTTTTAACAGCCAGGAACTTACGGGCTGGTGATGTGGCAATTGTTATCAGCTATTCCGGCCTTACAGAAGAGATGCTTCAATGTGCCAAAGAAGCCAAGGCAAACGGTGCAAAGGTGATTGCCATAACGAGGGCGGTTGAGTCAAAGCTTGCGGCGGAAGCTGATTTCGTTCTGCCTGTGGCAGCAACGGAGCTCATTCACAGGAGCGGGGCCATGTCTTCCAGGATCTCACAATTAAATGTGGTAGATGTGCTGTTTACCGCTTATGTAAATCGCAATTACGAGTTCTGCATGAATCAGTTTGGCAGAACCCATATACAGAAAGACGGAGGAACATAAAAGATGATTGATTTATCAAAATTGACAACTGAGTCAAGAAATCCGGATACCATGAGTTTGGATGAGATGACCCCTATAGAGATCGCCCGGATTATGAACCGGGAGGATGAAACTGTTATAAAAGCAATAGAGGAAGTCATTCTCCAGATCGCCCAGGCCATCGGGTGGGCAGCCGAAAGTCTGAAAGCAGGCGGCAGAATCATCTATGTGGGCGCAGGTACTTCGGGCAGGCTGGGAGTACTTGATGCTGTGGAATGTCCGCCTACCTTCGGCGTGCCGCACCAGATGGTTGTGGGACTGATTGCAGGAGGGGATAAGGCCTTTGTGGAAGCGGTGGAAGGTGCGGAAGACAGCGAGACTTTGTGTGAGGAGGAATTAAAGTCCATAGGTCTGTTAAAGGAAGATATCGTGATCGGTCTGGCTGCATCCGGCAGAACTCCCTATGTGATTCATGGACTTCGTTATGCACATTCCATTGGCTGTAAAACCGTCGCCATTTCATGTAACAGGGATTCAGCCATCGGTAAGGAAGCAATGTTAGCCATTGAACCGGTCACAGGACCGGAGGTTCTTACCGGATCCACCAGACTGAAGGCAGGTACTGCACAGAAAATGGTTTTAAACATGATATCAACCGGCAGCATGATCGGAATCGGAAAGGTCTATCAGAATTTAATGGTGGATGTCAGACAGAGCAATGAGAAGCTTGTGGTGAGATCACAGAATATCGTGATGACAGCAACGGGCTGTGAAAGAGAGGAAGCAAAAGCGGTCCTGGAACAGGCAGACGGCCATGTGAAAACAGCCGTAATTATGATTTTATCTGACTGTAATGCGAAAGAAGCAAGAGAAAAGCTGTTAAAAGCAGGCGGGAATGTCCGTCAGGCTTTGATATAGATAAAGAAAGGGGGCTTTCGTCTGCCAGCTAAGCCGGAACTATGAAATTATAATTAAAAGGAGGAGAACGATGGATTACAAGCAAGTCAGTGAAGAACTGTTATCACTGTTGGGAGGGAAAACCAACATCACATCCAATGCTGCCTGTATGACCAGGCTTCGCATCGGAGTGAAGGATTTATCAAAAGTGGACTTAGAGCAGTTAAAAAAGGTGGAAGGAGTCCTTGGGGTAGTGGAAAGCAATACCCTTCAGATCGTTTTTGGACCAGGTAAGGTAAACAAGGTGTTAGACGAATTTTATAAGCTTACCGGGCTGCCCAAAGGTCAGGCAGACGATGGGGAAAAAGACGGGGATATCCAGACAGTCACAAGAGAAAACAAAGAACTGCAAAAGGCGAAATATGATAAGCCTGTCCAGAGATTTTTAAAGAAAATCGCTAATATTTTCGTGGCACTGCTTCCAGGAATTATAGCAGCGGGTTTAATTAACGGTATCTGCAATGTTATCAATGTTTCCACACACGGAGCACTGGCGGGAGTATGGTGGTTCGCCTGCATACGCACCATGGGCTGGGCTTTGTTTGCATACCTTCCCATACTGGTAGGTTACAATGCTGCAAGGGAGTTCGGGGGGTCAGGCGCACTGGGAGCCATTGCCGGAGCTATGTCCATAGCCAATGCAGGTATGCCTCTTCTTGCAACAATTAACGAGAAACAGATTCTGCTGCCGATTACCAATGCCCCGTTTAACCCTGCTTCCGGAGGTCTTTTGGCAGCGTTAATTGCCGGTATGTTTTTTGCAGAACTGGAGAAACGGATCAGGAAGCACATGCCGGATTTAATCGATACCTTTATCAGTCCTCTTCTGGTGCTCATTATCGGCGGAATCGTTGCACTGTTAGTCATTCAGCCACTGGGAGCCGGTCTGACTAAGGTGATATTTGCAGTATTAAGCTTTGCTTATGAGAAAATGGGAGTTGTAGGCGGCTATATTCTGTCTGCAGGCTTCCTGCCTCTGGTAGCAGTTGGACTGCATCAGGCACTGACGCCGATTCATGCCATGTTAAATGATCCGGCAGGCGCCACAGGTGGTATTAACTATTTACTTCCCATCTTAATGATGGCAGGCGGCGGTCAGGTGGGAGCCGGTATCGCTCTTTATGTGAAAACAAAGAATAAAAAATTAAAAAGATACATAAGAGATTCCATTCCAGTAGGAATTCTGGGAATCGGAGAGCCAATGATGTATGCAGTTACCCTGCCTCTTGGCAGATCATTCCTTACTGCCTGTATCGGCAGCGGCTTTGGAGGAGCACTGGCAGCACTTCTTCATCTGGGAACTGTTTCCCAGGGTGTTTCCGGACTGTTCGGGCTTCTGATTGTAAAGCCCGGCCAGCAATTGTCCTTTATACTGGCTATGCTGGTTGCCTACGCAGGCGGATTTTTAGTCACTTACTTTTTTGGCGTAGATGAAAACAGAATCAATGAGGTATACGGAGAAGAATAATGAAAACTGGAATTTCCATTTACTTCTCCAGCGGTATGGAGAAGAATGAATCACTGATTAAAAAGGCAGTAAAAAACGGAGTCACCTATGCATTTACATCTCTCCACATACCGGAAGAGACAGGCGTGGATTACAGTAAGAGCATCAGGCAGCTTTTAAACTGCTGCAGGGAAGAACGTTTAAACCTGATCGCAGATGTGGGACCGGAGACCTATGAAAAGCTTGGTGTTGCCAGCATGGAAGAGTTAAAGTCACTGGGAATTACCCACGTAAGGCTGGATTACGGCTTTTCCCCCAGGGAAGTGGTTGAAATCTCCAAAAGCTTTTATGTCGTTTTCAATGCCTCCACCATTATGGAAGAGGAGCTTTTGGAATGGAAACAGTATGGGGCAGATTTTACCAGATTTGCAGCCTGTCATAACTTTTATCCCAAGCAGTTCACCGCTTTGTCATTAGAACAGGTGAAGGAAATCAATAACAGATTAAAGTATCTGGGATTTACAACCATGGCATTTGTACCCGGCAGTCTAGCGCTCAGGGGTCCGCTTTTTGAAGGACTGCCTACAGTGGAAGCACACAGAAACCGTCGGGATGAGGTGGCATTCAACATGTTGGAGCTTTCCATGAAGGGAGGCTGTGATGTGGTGCTGGTGGGTGATGTGGACATCTGTGACAAGGACTGGGAAGAGATAAAATGCATCAGCCAGGGCTATGTGGAGCTGGGAGCCGATTTATTTCAAGGCTATGAATTTGTAAGAGACCAGATCCATCATGACAGACCCGATTCAAGTGAATATATTTTCCGTTCACAGGAATCCAGATTATATAAACAGGATATTGAACCGGAAGAGAATTCCTCAAAGACGATGGTTGAGGAAAGCGGGATGTTTTTCAGAAAAGCAGGAAGCATCTGCATATCCAATAATAAATATTTAAGGTATATGGGAGAGCTTGAAATTGCCCGTGTGGATATTCCCATGGATGAACGTCTCAATGCAATCGGGCAGATTAAGGAAAAGGATTTAAAATTTCTTCCTTACGTTCAGAAAGGTTTTGGAGTGAAGCTGATATAAAGGTAAGAATGTAAAATAAAAACCAGCCAGGAGAAAGAGGTGTTTCATGACCTTGTCTTCCGGCTGGTTTTTTGTTAAATCCTGGCATCGATCAATGATTTCAGTGCCGCCATGCCATCCTGAATCTCTTTTTCGTTTAGATGGCCGTAGCCCAATAAAAGTTTATCTGTATGGCTGTTTTCATCGCTGCAATACTGGGATATGGTCTGTATTTGAATACCGTTCTTTCTGCAGTCCGAAACAAAATCTTTTCCAAATTTCATTTCCGGAAATTCAAGAGCCACATGAAGTCCGGATTCATCACCCCAGGCGCTGATCTGCCTGCCAAATGCCTCCTTTGCGGCTGCCAGAAGGGCTTCGCGCTTCTTTGCATACACTCTGCGCATATGCTGGACGTGACGGTCCATCTTCCTGCTTTTTAAAAATTCCGTAAGAGCAATCTGCTCTAATACGGGATTTTGAACATCCAGATAATTCCGGAAATGCATCCATTCTTTCTGCAGTTCTTTTGGAAGCACGGCAAATCCGATTCTCAGGGCGGGAAACAGAGTTTTGCTAAAGGTTCCCACATAGATTACTCTGGAAGGATCCATAGAATAAAGAGGGGTTACCGGTGAGCCGCTGTAGCGATATTCGCTGTCGTAATCATCCTCAATGATAAAGTAATCCTTTTCTGCTGCCAGACGAATCAGTGATGCACGACGCACAGCAGGCAGAATACCGCCTAAGGGAAACTGATGGGAGGGTGTGACATATACGGCTGATAAATCCATCTTTTTAATCCATGATACATCGGCTCCCTGCCGGTCTGCAGGCATGAAGCACAGGGGATAATTCCGGTCATTTATGACGGTGCGGATCCCTGGATGAGAAGGATTTTCCAAAGCAAAGGGCCGATCTTTCTTATAAAGAATATCCACCAGTAAATAGAATGCCTGGGTGGCGCCGGAGGTAATAAATATATCTTCCGGATTTACCTCCATGCTTCTGCTGCGCATCAGCCACCTGGAAATCTCTCTGCATAAAGGTTCATATCCTTTTGGACCGCTGTATTCTAACTGGTGCACAGGAAGAGTGTTTAATGCTCTGTAAACCATCCGGCTCCATGAAGACCATGGAAAAAGTGACAGATCCGGCTGCCCTGTTTTGAAATTCCAATGAATCTCCGGCTGCTCTTTTCCTGTATCCTGGGTGGTTCCTGCGTTTCCCGGTATCATATGCAGTCCTTCTGTTACCCTGGAGGGAGCACCCTGCCGGCTGATAATAAACCCTTCTGTCAGCAGCATGTCATAGGCTTCACATACAGTATTACGGGAGGTCCCCAGCCCTTTTGCAAGTTCCCTGGTGGAAGGCAGTGCTTCGCCTGAAAGAATCTCTCCTGTGAGAATACGTTTTCGAAGGGAGAGAAAAATCTGGCGGGCCAGACTGATTTCGCTGTTGGTGCGCAATTCAATACCCCACATACTCTCTCCTTTCACTGGTCCACTGAAAATAAGTTTTAACTGGCTCTTACTATAGCCAGTCCATTACGGTATCATTATAGCAAAAATCCGCTGTATTGCAATGCTGCGAGAAAGGAATTAGATGAAAAGTATTTTTGGAAAAATTTATTTAATGCTTGGATTAAACAGGAGGCAGTTATGATTATATTTGAAAAAGACATAGAAAAAGTTTATCCAGGCACCAATATGGGGGTTCTTATTGTAAGGGGAATTTCGGAAAGAGCAGACTGTAAAAAAGAAAATGAGGCCATATTTTTGAAGAAACTGAGGGAGAAATATGAGGGGTTTACAAGAAAAGAATTAAAAGAACAGAGTCCTGTTGATGCCTACGCAGCCTATTACAAAAAGTTTGGACAAAGTTATCACCTTCTGGCACAGCTTGATTCCATGTTAAAAGGGAAAAAAATATGCGATTCAAAATCACCTCTGCTTCAGTCCATGTTTTTTAATGAGCTGGAAAGTATGATGCTGACTGCCGGTTACGATTTAAACAGGCTGAAACCACCTCTCCGGTTGAATCTGGCAGCAGGAAATGAAGCTTACCAGTCTATCTCTGGAAGAGATGTAACCGCTGCAGCAGGTGATATAATATTGAGTGACAGTGTCAGGGTGTTTTCCAGTATTTTGAAAGGACCGGACTATGATACAAGAATAACACCGGATACAAGCGATGTTCTGTTTACAATCTATGCACCTCCGGGAATCGGTACCCCTAAAGTCAAAACAGCGCTGAAGAATCTGGAAAAAAGGATCCGGGCATTTGCGCCGAGTTGCAAAACCGAAATTCTTCAGGTTCTGGAAGCCAGATTTGTTAATAAATGGTGAATTTTTCTGGCAGCAGTTGACAAATGAAATACTATGGGAGATACTAATAGTGATCTTCAAGTATTGATAAAAATAATTCAATTAGGAGGTAAGTTATATGAAATTATTCAGATGTACTGTATGCGGTTATGTTTATGAAGGGGAGACCGCTCCCGAAGTTTGCCCTAAATGTAAAGTGGGAGCAGAGAAATTTGAAGAACTCAGCGAGGAAGATGCTGAAAAAATATACCGTTCTGACCGTACCAATGCCATTCACATGGAGATTATCACATTAGCGGAGAAGATGATCGCTTTATGCAAGGAAGGAATTGAGGATAACCTTGATCCCAAATGTGTATCCGCATTCACACAGGCAAAGGATGAAGCATGGACTATTAAGCAGAGATCCAAGACAGAGCTTGCAGGCCATATGAAATTAGGAAAATATTAGAAAACAGACAGAGCTAAGTATAGCTGGTATTAAAATCCTGTAGAAGTTAATAAAAATTTATTGACTATCTGGCATAATCCGGTATAATTATTTGTAAAGATACAAAGAAGTATTTGAATATGGACTGCTTCTTGTATAAGCTCATTAATATGGTTTGAGCGTCTCGACCAGGCGACCTTAAATTGCCCCAGGCTACATGAGCACAGACTGAACTGCCGCTTCGAAAGAAGCAGTTGTTCTGGTGTGTGTTTCGTGTGCCTGGGGCTTTTTTTAATCCCAAAGCCCGAAGAAATGCGTGCAGACCAGCGGGAAAACAGGAATGAAAAGGAGTAAGGAAAGGTATGAAGAAAACGATTCGCTTCTTTCTGAATGGAAAATTGAAAGAGATTTCAGTCAATGGGGAAACAACAGTTTTGGAGCTTCTTCGCAGCGGGTTCCAGTTAAACGGAATTAAGGAAGGATGTGGAGAGGGGGACTGCGGAGCCTGCACAGTGGTGATCGGGGAGGTAAGAGAGGAAAAGATACATTATAAGTCAGCAGCAGGTTGTTTATATCTGGCAGCAAAGCTGGAGGGGAAGCATCTCATTACCATAGAAGGGCTTGCACAAAAGGAAAAACTTCACCCGATACAGGAAGCTGTTTTAAATGCGCATGCGACTCAGTGCGGTTTTTGTACACCTGGTGTGATTCTGTCCATACTGGCACTCTATCTGGAGAGACCAAACCCCGGAAAAGAGGAATTCCGCAGATATTTAGAGGGAAATCTCTGCCGGTGTACGGGATATGCAGCCATTCGGAAAGTACCGGAATACTTAGAGGATTTAACCATTGATTCAGATAATATACGACCCACTTATCTGGATCAGACAGAAGAAAAACAGCTGGCTTTCGTCCAAGAGGATATTTTTATTGATGACGGTGTTAATGCCTATTATTCCCCTGTTTCAGAGGAAAATCTGGGAGCTTTTATAAAAGATCACGGGGAGCTTGTCTCGGGGCAGAACCTGCGGTTCTTAAACGGCGGAAGCGATGTAGTGGTGGGAATCAAGAAAAGAAACCAGCATTACAGGCTCCTTGTGGATATCAGCAGAATTTCATCTCTGCAGAAAATTTCATATGGGGAAGGTCACGATCTGATTATTGGAGGCGGAGTTACCTTGTCAGCTATTATTGATACGGTAAAGCCAGTATTTCCCCAGTTTTCCGGCGCAGTCTCAGGCATGTGCTCCGAGCAGATAAGATCCTCAGCCACGTTGGCAGGCAACCTTGTTAACGCCTCTCCGGTAGCAGATACAGTTCCCCTTTTGATGGCGATGAATGCAGTTTTAACGTTAAGAGGCTGTGAAGGAACGAGGAGCATCCCTGTCAGGGAGTTTTATCATGGCTATAAACGAACGGAAAACAAATCAGATGAGTGGGTTTCTTCTATTTTTATTCCTCTGGGAGAGTATGATTTTATTCATTTTGAGAAAGTCACCAAAAGAAAAGAAGTAGATATTTCCGCAGTTAATTCCGCCATAGCCTTAAAGATTTCAGATGGAATAATTAAAAAGGCTTCCATTGCCTGCGGAGGTGTGGGACCCACCACACTTTTCATGCCGGAAACCTCCCGTTATCTGGAGGGAAAGAGTATGGCAGAAGAGACCTTTTTAGAAGCTTACGATATAATTGGCAGAGAGGCTTCTCCGATCGGCGATGTGAGAGGCAGTGCAGACTACCGGAAAGCTGTGATGCAGAATCTTTTAATGAAACATTATCTGGCTTATGAAAGCAGTCAGGAGGCAGATGGTCATGAAGAATGAACAGATGAAACAAAACACCCAGTGGGGCCAGGCAGGAACCTCCCCGCTGCACGTAAGCGGACGTGATCACGTAATGGGACGCTCCCAGTTTATTGACGATATTCCAAAACCTGGAAACCTGTTATTTGTAAAAGTGATGGTCAGCCCTGTTGCCAGTGGACGGATCAAAAAGCTGGATACGCAAAAGGCCGGTGAGATGCCGGGCGTCGCTGCTGTTCTGACTGCAGAGGATATTCCGGGAGAGAATCAGATCGGGGGTATTATCAGGGATGAGGTTTGTCTCGCCCAGGACCATGTGCAGTTTGTGGGTGAACCTGTGGCAATCATTGCTGCGGAAAGCTTGAAGGAAGCAGAGGCAGCTATGGAACAGATCCTGTTTGAGGTGGAGGAAGAACCTCCTGTGCTCACTGTAAGGGAGGCTATCAGAAGAGAACAGTATGTAGGACCTGTGCGGAAAATTGAGCATGGAGATGTGGAAGCTGTTTTTGCTGATTGCCCTTACTATCTGGAAGGTGTAATCAGAAATGAAGGACAGGAACATTTTTATCTGGAAACACAGAGCACCCTTGCCGTACCAGAAGATAACGGCGGTATTACTCTGTATTCCTCTTCCCAGAATCCCAACGAGATTCAGAAGATGGCGGCGGGTGTCTTAGGGCTGCTTCAGAATATGGTTACGGTAGATATTAAAAGACTGGGCGGAGGATTTGGAGGGAAGGAATCACAGGCAACTTCCTGGGCCTGTCTTGCAGCTCTTGCAGCATATCATACCGGCCGTCCTGCCCTGATACATCTGACCAGGGATGAAGATATGCTTTCAACTGGAAAGCGTCACGCATTTGAAAGTGATTACCGGGCAGCGTTTGATAAAGAAGGAAAGATTCTTGCTTATTCCGTAGAGCTTAATTCCAACTGCGGAGCTGTTGCGGATGTGAGCACCTCCGTTTTGGAAAGAGCCATGCTTCATGCAGAGAACAGCTATCACATTGAAAACATCAGAATTATTGGAAGACCATGCAAGACCAACCTGCACCCGGCTACCGCATTCCGGGGCTTTGGCGGCCCTCAGGGTATATTCGCAATTGAAAGTGTAATAGAGAGAATTTCGTATACTCTTGGACTGGACCCCTATGATGTGAGAATGAAGAACATGTACCGGAAAGGGGATATGGCTCCATACGGGCAGGAAATCCATCATGGTGAGGATATCGAAAGAATATTTGAGAAACTGAGAACAGACAGCCGGTGGGATGAACGGAAAAAAGAGATTGCCGTATTCAATCAGAAGAACCGGTATGTGAAAAAGGGGATCGGGATCACCCCTGTGAAGTTTGGAATTTCCTTCACTGCCGCCCATTTAAATCAGGGGAGTGCTTTAATTCACATATATGTTGACGGTTCTGTTTCTGTAACCCACGGAGCAATCGAGATGGGGCAGGAGGTTAATACAAAGATCGCCCAGATCGCTGCAACCACTCTGGGAGTTCCCATTGGATCAATCAGGATTGAAAGCAATAACACCAAACGGGTTGCCAATACCTCAGCGACCGCGGCATCCTCCGGCTGTGATTTAAACGGTCATGCGGTGGAGAATGCGGCTCTTAAGATTTTGGGCAGGCTGAAGGAACTGGTCTTAAAGCTATATCCCGGAGAAGATGCGGTATTTGAAAATGGTTTTGTATATCCGGTGCATCAGGGGAGGACAGATTATGAAAATCCTCTTATTACGTTTAAAGAGCTGGTTCAGAAGGCGTATTTTGAGAGAGTTGATTTATGCGATCATGGATTTTACGCCACTCCCGGCATTTATTTTGACAGAGACAAAGGAGAGGGCAATCCATTTCTGTACTATGTTTTCGGAGCTGCAGTTGCTGAGGTAACAGTGGATTTACTTACCGGCCGAACCACCCTTGATACTGCCCATATCCTGCATGACTGCGCAAGCAGTATTAATCCCATGGTGGATATCGGACAGATTCAGGGAGCTTTTATTCAGGGTGTGGGCTGGGTAACAACGGAAGAACTGGTGTATCAGGAGAAAGGAAGGCTGCTCAGCAGCTCACCGGCCACCTATAAGATTCCCACGATTGGTGATATTCCGGAGGAATTTCATATCGAACTGATGGAAGGCTGTATCAATGAACTCGGGATCAAACGGTCTAAGGCTATTGGAGAACCGCCCTTTATCTATGGAGAAGCCGTATTTTTTGCAATCACAGATGCACTCTGTTCTCTGGGAAGCTATCCGGAAGAATTAAGTATACCGGCAACTCCGGAGAAAATCTGGAGGGTAATAAACCGGAACAAAAAGCAGTGAATGGAGTAATGATACGGAGCGGGAGAAAAGCATTTTATCAGCTTTTCTCCTGCTCTTTTAAAATTCTTAAAAATACCTGACAGAAATTAATCAGCGTATCTGGGGTAATCGAAAGCGGGGCATAGATCCGAATGAGATTGTAACTTCCTGAAAATCCGGTAAAGAAGCCTTCTTTTAAGAGTTCCTCATAGACTTTCTCAGCATTGATGTGAGGGTAAACAGGCGAAGCCGGTTATCGCTGTTATTTTTCATAATGAAATCTCCTCTCAGGTGGATGATTAATATGTGAATAGTATATAATAGAGAAAAAACAGTACAATGTCAGAAGAATATAACTGTACTACTACAGTGGAAAGCTGAACAGATGAAGAAATCGGAAGAAGTAAAAAAATATATTGAGGATCTGATTGGAGAAGGAAAATTAAAAAATGGCAGCAGGCTTCCAAGCTGCCGGGAAACGGCAGCGGCGCTGGCGTTTAATAAGATCACGGTAAACCGGGCATACAGGGAACTTGAGGAGGAACATAAGGTTTATTCTATTCAAAGAGGTGGATTTTATCTGGCAGATTTTGATCTGGAGTCAGAGCAGGAGAAAGCAATCGTGGACTTCACAGCAGTGAAACCGGATAAGAGGCTTCTGCCCTACCGGGAGTTTACGCATGTCATGAATAAATCCACGGAGTTATATAAAACAAGTGCCTATGATTATGAGGAACCAAAGGGACTTATGAGCTTAAGAAATGTTCTTGCCAAATATCTGATGACTGGCGGAATTTATACCAGTCCGGACCAGGTTCTGGTGACGAACGGAGCCCAGCAGGCCATTGGTCTTGCCCTTCAGTGTATCTTTCCAGACCGGAAGGGTAAGCTTCTGGTAGAAATACCGACTTACAGCCTGGCAATAAAGCAGGCACAGATGATGGACATTCCTATGGTTGGGATTGAACGCACAAGTACAGGGTATGACTTTAAAAAGCTGGAAAAGCTGCTTAAAGAGGAAGATATACGTGCTTTTTATCTGATGCCCAGACATCATAACCCAACTGGATACAGTCTGAGCGAAAAAGATAAGAGAAAAGTTGCAGATCTTTTCAATACTCATTCCATTCTTTTAATTGAAGATGATTATCTGGCAGATTTAGGTTCCAGTAAGAATGTCATGCCTGTTCACTATTATGGCGACAAGGAGAAAGTGATATATATCCGGAGCTTCTCAAAGACTTTCATGCCCGGACTTCGGATTGGGGCTGGTGTATTCCCTAAATTTATGGCTGATGAGGCAGCAGAAAGGAAACGGCTTACAGATTTAAGCACGTGTAAACCATTTCAATATGCTCTGGAACTTTTTATAGAAACTGGTATGTATGATAAGCATATTCGTAAAGTCAGAAAGGTTTATTCTGAGAAAATGAAAAAAGCGTCAGCAATTTATAATTCTCTGAAGTCTAAGGATATGAACTGGCACATTCCTGATAACGGAATCTTTATATGGGTGGTTGAAAATAATGGGATTAACGGTTCCTTACTGGAAAGAAACTTAAAAGAGCAGGGGATCATAGTGAAGAATGCAAAGGATTGCTTTCTTCCCCGTGATTTAAGAGAGAATAGTAACAAAATGTGTTACCGGCTGTGTCTGTCGGGAATTACCAGCCAGAATCTGGAACGGTTGTCAGAGGTAATAATTGCATTTGAGCAAGCGCAAATCATGGCATTATAAACGATGCTGCAGCACAGAAGAAGCAGTACTGCTGTATCCTGTTACCAAGTTCTTTGCTGTGAGATTTAAATGGATTGGCATCAATACAATTTCTATTTTATTATGCTCTGCTGTATATTTTTTTGTTATGGCTTAAGTTATTCTGCAAGAATCTTCGTTGAAGAAGAGGCATTAAGGAAGCATTTTGGAAACGAATTTGCTGAATATGAGAAGCGTACCTATAGGTTAATCCCCTATATGTGGTAGTCCAAACAGGTAATAGAATCTATTAGATTCTTTACATTTTAGAAGGGAAGAATTATTAATAAAAGAGTAAAAAGATAGAATGTCAAAAACACTCCGCTTAAAATGAGCAGCGCGTTTTTGACATTTTTTCTTTACTATAATTCCTGCTGGGAGGTCATTGACATTTGTCTGCTGATTCTCTAAAATAACAAGCGGGAGAGGAGTTTTACATATGAATAATGTTTCAATGAGCGTATTGCTGATTATTTCTTCTGCACTGATCGGTAATTTTGTTATTTATGGTCTGGCCAGAAGAAGAACTCCTGGTGTTTACTATTTTTGCCTTTTAATGACGGCTATGATCTTTCATTCCGTAGGGTATGCATTTGAGCTGCTGTCTGATACAGCAGATACCATGTACATCTGGATTAAAGTTGAATATATTGGAGCATCATTTTATCCGTTTTTAATTATGATGTTCACCAGGGAATATACAGAAGAAAAAAGCTTTGCAAACAGATTTGTGGTGACCCTTGTCCTGATGGTTAATGTTATCACGTTAATTCTTGTATACACCAATAACCATCATTTTCTATATTACTCTTCCATGGGCGTGGATTATTCACCTGGATTTCCCATTTTAGCTCTTCAGAAGGGAATCTGGTATCAGATTCAGGTGATCTTTCTCTGCTTTTCCATTTTCTACAGCATAACGGTTCTGATGATAAAACTGAAAAGAACCAGTGGCAGCTACAGAAATAAAGTATTGTTTCTTCTGATAGGTGTTACTGCACCTGTAGTCACAATGTTACTTTATCTGCTGGGTATGGGACCTGTTTATCTGGATATGACCCCATTTTCCTACTTTATTATGAGCATTTCCATTACTATAGGGCTTTTCAGATATGACATGCTGGTTCTTAATCCCATCACTTATGAGATGATATTCCAAAGTATTAAAGAAGCAGTTCTTGTAATTGACAGCAATGGTATGCTGGTGGGATTTAACAATGTATCCAAAGAATTTTTCCCATCTCTTTCGAAAATGAAAATGGGACAGTCTTATGAACTCATTGAAGAACTAAAGGATCATAATCTGGATTCGGTAAATCCGGTTCATGATATTTGCGGCAGGAAATACAGCTTTAAGGTAATTACAATGAAAACCCACAGAGTTCGTATTTATGTGGCAAATGATATCACAGAATCAGAAAATGCAAAAAAACAGCTGGAGATTCTGGCTACCATAGATTCCCTGACAGGACTTTACAACCGCAGATATTTTATGGAGCAGGTGGAGCGGTTCGGATCAGACGGGGTGTTTGTGATCATTGACTTAGATCATTTTAAAGTGATTAATGATACCTTCGGACATTTTGAGGGTGACCGGGTTTTAAGCGATTTCGGCAGATTGATTCAGCATACCTTCCAGGATCATATTTCCTGCCGGTACGGGGGGGAAGAGTTTGCTGTATTTCTGACAGAGACTGGTTTAGGAGAGGCTTATAAAAGGGTAGAGTTTTTAAGGGCGAAAAACAGCAGTGGAACGCAGACCTGCAAGGTCACATTTTCCGCAGGGCTGGCAGAATATGAGATTGGATCAGGGACAGTTTCTGAGGCACTTATACGGGCAGATCAAAAGCTCTATGAAGCAAAGGAGAGAGGAAGAGACAGATTTTGCTTTTAAAGTTTTTCGATTTTCTGCCAGACAAAATGCGGCAATCGGGGACAGGAAAAAAACAGTTTAGAATTTTATAATGGTTTGTGAAAGGAGAGACAAATAATGGAATGGGTGAAACTTTTACAAACCGCGATTGATTATATGGAGGATCATCTCCTGGAGAAGGTCAGCTATGAGGATGCTGCAAGAGCAGTACATATGTCCAGCTATAATTTCCACAGAACCTTTAGTCTCATGGCTGGCATGACAGCCAGTGAATACATAAGGAACCGCAGGCTGTCTCTGGCAGGGCAGGAACTTCAGATGACTGATATAAAGGTGATCGATGCAGCCTATAAATATGGTTATGAAACTCCGGAAAGCTTTACAAAGGCATTTTCCAGATTTCACGGAGTAACCCCAAAAGCCGCAAAGTTAAGGGGAACCCGGCTTTCATTATTCAATGCACTGGTGATCAAAATCACATTGGAAGGCGGGAAAGCGATGGATTACAGGATTGTGGAAACAGGAAATAAGAGATATGCTGCAAAAGTGAAGGCATTTAAAAATGAAATTATAAATGACAATGGAAATCAGGAGATTCCTGATTTCTGGACGCAGTGCAGGCAGGAAAAGGTTTTCGATGAACTTTATTCTCTGCGGCCAGAAGGAAAAAGGGACTTATACGGGCTGTGCAGCCCAACCAGAGAAGATGAGGAAACATTTGACTACGGTATTGGAATTATCATTGATGAGGAAACAGAAATTGACAAAGTACAGGACTTAATCAACCAAGGATTTTGCATCTGGGAAACAGGACCGGCAACGTATGCGGTTTTTTCCTGCTATGGTGAGGATGGAAGCTGCATCGGTGAGATGTGGAGCAGATTCTTCAAAGAATTTCTTCCCCAGTCCGGTTACGGACATACGGATGAGACGGATTTTGAGATTTATTTTGAGAAAGGCGCTCCCGGATTGTTCTGTGAACTCTGGATACCTGTAACGGTACAGAAGGGCGATTCGATTCTATTCCGATGATCTGGATAAAACCTGGTAGATATGCTATACTTCAGATAACTATTTGGTATATGCAACAATACTTGGAGGGGTAAGATGAGATATCGAAAACTGGGTAATACGGGGTTAATGGTCAGCGAGATCGGCCTGGGGGCCGAATGGCTGGAACGGCGGAACTTAGAAGAAGTGAAAGATGTAGTCAGGCTCTGCGGAGAGCAGGGGGTCAATATTTTAGACTGCTGGATGTCAGAACCGAATGTGCGAACCAATCTGGGAGAGGCAATTAAGGGCTGCAGAGATCGATGGATCATACAGGGCCATTTAGGCGCCACATGGCAGAATGGGCAGTATGTCAGGACCCGGGATATGGAAAAGGTAAAAGAAGCATTTGTAGATTTACTGGCTCGTTTCCAGACTGATTACATGGATCTTGGAATGATCCATTTTGTAGATGAATCCGCCGAGTTTTACAGGATTATGAATGGAGAGTTCATCGATTACGTGAGGGAGCTGAAAGTGAACGGAGCCATCCGCCATATCGGGCTGAGCACTCACAATCCAGCTGTTGCGAAACTGGCTGCTTTAAGCGGAGAGATTGAGATGATTCTTTTCAGCTTAAATCCCGCATTTGATCTGCTTCCTGCAACAGAGGATATGAATGATTTGTTCCAAAAGGACTATCAGGAAGATTTAAATGGCATCGCTCCGGAGCGGGCTGAACTTTATCAGCTTTGTGAAAGGGAAGGCGTTGGTATTACTGTAATGAAGGGATATGGCGGAGGCAGGCTGTTTTCTGCGGAAAATTCTCCTTTTGGAGTGGCACTTACTCCGGTGCAGTGCCTGCACTATGCGCTGACCCGTCCCGCAGTGGCTTCGGTAATGGTCGGATTAAGTAATCCAAAAGAGGTGAAAGAGGCTCTTGCCTATGAGACCGCCACAGAACAGGAAAAAGACTATGCCAGTGTACTTGCCAGTGCACCCCATCATGCATATTCCGGTCAGTGCACTTATTGCGGTCACTGCGCTCCCTGTCCTTCCCACATCGATATCGCCATGGTCAATAAGCTGTATGATCTGGCTGCCATGCAGGAAGAAGTGCCTGCTACAGTACGTGCCCATTATGAGAATCTTTCATCCAATGCCTCCGACTGTATCGGATGCAAAGCATGTGAAACACGGTGTCCATTTGGGGTTCCGGTTGTTGAAAGAATGGAGAAAGCCAGGGGATTGCTGGGGTGAGAATCAGGAGAGACACATGAAAATAGGGGTATTTGCCGGATAGCAATTTGAAAACGGGCGTTCCAAAAGGAACGCCCGTCTGATTAAAAGAAAACAGGATTTTGCAGGAATTCATCCAGCAGAAGTTTTTCCACTCCTGCCAGCACTGCAATGCCGATTCCATGAGGATCGTTAAAGCGCCAGCCAAGCTGACGGTAATAGGATCTGCTGTAAGAGCAGTCAGACCCGCGGCATACGCCGTATAAGTCGCCTTTCCTGTTAATCACTGTTTTTTTCATGCCTGTCCAGGCCCTGGTTATGGAAGCCGTGCACCGGATACGAAGATCTTCTGTAATAATGCCCAGCCTGATTCCTCTGGAAAAGGCGCAGATGAACATAGAGGTTGAAGAAGCCTCTTCATAGGTGGTGGGATCATCAAGTATCTGATGCCACATTCCTGTTTCAGCCTGTACCTGTAATATGCCTTCTGTCATCTCAAGGAAAAAGGAAGTAACAGCTTCGTAATCCGGATGTTCCTCTGGCAGGATAAGAAGAAGTTCGGAGAGAGCGAGAACCACCCAGCCGTTTCCTCTGCTCCAGGGAATTCGGTTCATCTTTCCGTAAGTTAAATCAATGATATGGGACATCAGCTTTTTATCCGTCATAAAGAAGTACTGTCTGAAAAGCTTTGCCTGGCGGCATGCATCATCTAAATATGCACGGTCATTGCTGAGCTTATAGTACCGGCATAAAAACGGTATGCTCATATACATATCATCGATCCACATGGTATTGTTATTTCTGGAAAATACCATGTCTTTTTCTCTTCTCTGATGGTTTCTCATGAAATCAGCAATTACATCAGCAAGCTTTTCGGCCTCAATGGATGGGCGGTATTTGTAAGCTTCTAACAGGAAGGAGCCAAAAGAGCCGCAGTCGTCCAGTTCACTTAACCAGCAAAGCTGGGTATTAACCCCAGGGTAGCCGAAAACGGATTTATCGTATACGGAATAATCATAGGCAGCAGCTGTCATACGGGCATATTCCAGAACGTATTCCTGCCAGTCAGCACGGTTTAAATACCGGCTGGCAGTTAACAGACCATATAAGGTAACTCCGCAGGGGTAAGTCCATTTTCCGTACAATTCCTCTTCTGCAAACATTCTCACAAACGAATCCGGCAGATCGGCCTTCCAAAAGCAAGTGCCGTTTATGCCCTCATAAACCTTTTCCATAGACAAAAGATCGGTGACAGGTGGTATGTCATCACCGAACATGCCGGTATAAAGCCACTGCCCCTCATATCCTTTTACACCTGCAGATAAGGAAACAGCCTTGCCATCGGCATCTAACCGGAAATCAAATCCAGACTCTTCACCCGTCTTCTTCTGACACAGGATAAGGAGGCTGTGGGTTCCGCCCTGAAGCGTAATCTCTGATTCCCAGGTTCCGTTCTGCCATTCCCCGTTTAAATTTCCGTCAATAAAGAGTCTGACCTTTGCAGCGCTGCGGCTTACAACATGGACTGTTTTTGCTTCATCAAGAAAAAATCCACTTTTTAAAACGGCCGTTCCCTTACTGGAGGATCCAAAGATCCGGGTAATGGGGCAGCAGGACTGTACTTTATCATACTTCACACGGGGAAACCAGGTCATACCATCATAGCAGCCGGAAAGAATGGACTTCAGACGTTCAGAGTCCCACTGATCCGGTTCGCTGTAAACAAAGCCGGCCTGTCCGTTCCGTTGGGAATGAGGTGAAAGAAAATGAGGCGGTTCCCATTGTGGTTTCGCATTCCGAAGAGTAAATCCAAAGCCGATCTCTGTCTTTTCCGTAACCAGAACGAAGTGGTTGAGTCCTGCCAAAAGAGTGATGGAGAAAAAAGCCGAGGTTTTAAAACTTTCGTCTCCGGGCAGAGAGCGGAATACCTCTTCTCCGTTTACATAACATACAACAGGTCCATGGCAGCGGACCTCAAAGCGGGAAGGTGTCGGTTCATGGCTGTAAAGGTCACCGGCTCCATAGCAGATATCTCCGATTTGCGCCTGTGGAAAGCGGCGCTCAAAGTCGAATAAATACCAGCCCTTTGTATCACATAAAATGCCGGAGGTAAAATCCAGCCGGTACTGATAAGGCACCTGGGGATTTTCTCCGATGAAGCGGTTGGCAAGCAGCGCAATTACTTCCCTGTCTCTGCCACCATAAACGGCGTAAGCGCTGTCTTCCTGATTAAAATATTTCATAACTGGTCTCCTTAAGTATTAGTTTGAGAGTGATAGGAGCCGAAATGGAAAAGATCATTGTGAAAACTGACAGAAAAACCCTTCCATTTATAGTATAATTGTAGCGAATGTATGGTTTTTAGTCAAGAAGATAAAACCCACTTCCCCTCAGCTCAGGAAAATGATAGTATAAACATACCAATGTACTATGAATGTAAATGGAACTGCCAGAAAATTCATTTTTGCAGTTAAGGGGAAACATGTTAGAATAAACACATGAGGCACGGATATTCGTAGCCGTTTCAGGAGAAGGAGCAGAGGTATATGAGAGAACTGATCGATAAATTATATAAGAATCATAACCTGGAAAAGGAAGAATTCATATATTTAATAGAAAACTTTGATAAAGATACCAGTGAATATCTTTTTTCCCTGGCTCAGTCAACCAGCCAGGAATATTTCCAAAAGGAAGTCTACATCAGAGGATTGATTGAGTTTACCAATTACTGTAAAAATGACTGTTATTACTGCGGAATCAGACGAAGCAATCTAAGTGCCAGCCGTTACCGCCTAAGCAAAGAGGAGATCCTTTCCTGCTGTCAGAACGGCTATGAACTGGGCTTTCGGACCTTTGTGCTGCAGGGTGGAGAAGATCTGGCATTTACCGATGAAATTATGACTGATATTATAAAAGAAATAAGAGAAGGATATCCGGATTGCGCAATCACTCTTTCCATCGGTGAAAAAAGCTATGAGCAGTATCTGGCATATTATGAGGCTGGAGCAAACCGCTTCCTTCTGCGCCATGAGACCGCCAACGAAGAGCATTATAAAAAGCTTCATCCGGACTCTCTTTCCCTGGAAAACAGAAAAGAATGCTTAAGAAATTTAAAAAAGATCGGCTATCAGGTGGGAACCGGTTTTATGGTGGGTTCTCCTTACCAGACCCCTGCCTGTCTGGCAGAGGATCTGCAGTTTATTAAAGAACTGTCTCCGCAGATGGTGGGAATCGGACCTTTTATTCCCCATAAGGACACACCATTTAAGGACTTTCCTGCCGGCAGCATGGATTTAACCCTGTTTCTTATCGGAATGCTCAGGCTCATGCTTCCCAATGCCTTAATTCCGGCTACAACTGCACTTGGAACCATTGATCCCAAGGGAAGAGAAAAAGGAATTCTATCAGGCTCCAATGTTTTAATGCCCAATTTATCCCCCATTGGTGTCAGAAAAAAATATGAGCTTTATGACAATAAAATCTGTACCGGAGAAGAGGCTGCGGAGTGTAATGTCTGCTTAAGAAACCGGGTTTCTTCGATTGGTTACAATGTGGTAGAAAAAAGAGGGGACTTTGTAGAGTTTTAACAAACTTTTTACCGGCAGAGTTAATTTTCTGGACTTATATCACCATAGCGCTTCGATGTTTTGATACATTGACACTCACTTGTGAGATATATTCGGAAAATAGGTTGGTACACAGGCTAAAAAAGAGAAAATAGTCAAAAATTTAACAAATTAATGTTGTTGCTTAACAGGATTGAAATCTATATAATAGGTGTCGGTGAAATGGCATTAAAACAAACCGCAAAAACTATGAAATCACCTACTGGAATGAGGAGAGCAACAATGAAGAAAAAGCTATTTTGGATAGCAATAGGCCAGTTTATCTCTGCATGTGCATATTGCCAGATTTTGAATGCCAACAATTTAGTCGCAACCGGACTTGGGGGACTGGCTACGGTATTTAACCGTCTGACCGGTGCAGATGTACAGCTGCTTTTAATTATTATGGCATTGCCTATTTTCATCTGGGCATTTTTCAGCTATAGCAAAAAACAGATCTTTTATGCCGGATTCAGCTATTTTATGTTTACCTTTTACGTGGGAATCGTAAACCGGATTTTGCCCCAGCTTCACACAGATCCTATCGCAGCAGCCATCAGCGGCGGCGTTGTGGGCGGAATTGCCGGCGGTATTATTATGAAGCAGAGGGTTGCCAACGGACCGGAATCCATTGTGGCATTGTATCTAAAAGAAAAAAAGGGTTTATCAATCGGATCCTATTATTTAATAATTAATACGGTAGTTATTTTTTCTTCTATTATTTATGGAAACATGACGATGATCATTTATTCCCTGATCTGTACGTTTGTGCAGAGCGTGGTAACTGATAAGCTGATCATTGGATTTGAGAAATATTATAATGTTAATATTATGTCAGATCAGTATTTAGAGATCACACAGTTTATCCGCAACGATTTAAACAGGGGCGCTACCTTTATTCAGGGAATGGATACCTCCAATGTAAAAAAGAAGATGCTGATTCAGGCAGTGGTAAATCAGCAGGAGTTGATTGCAATCAAAGATTTTGTAAAGTCCTTTCATGATGACAGCTTTATCTGCGCAAGCATAAGCAACAACATCATAGGCAGGGGATTTGATGTAGAATAGTGATGTATAAGAAGAGATTTGCCGGCAATTTTCAAATTGCCGGCAGTTTTTTTAACTGGATAACAGTTCAATTACAAATGCAGCAGACTGCGGAGGAATGCTGGCAGTCTGGATGATGGAATGCTTAATGCGGACCATTTTTCCGGGTTTTAAATCCTCGTCAGTAAGCGGATTACCATTCTCATCAATGATTTCAGTGGCACTGGTAATGACAAAGCGCATCTGGCTGTTTTCGTCATTGGGGTTGCCGGTATAGACAAAATGGTTATCTGTATCAACCCAGAGAATCCGGTCTGTGGTTATACGGTATGAGGAGGCGGCAGACATGGCAATTATCCGGTATGCGTTTGACTGAGGAGGAATGCTTCTTGTCATTATAGAAGAAAATGTTGCATTGACATAGGTCCCTTTTGTAATGCTGCATAAGCTGATCGTTTCTCCGAATTGGTCAATTAACAGAGTCTCCCAGCCGATATTTAATTGAATTAATTCAATGTTTAACATATCATTCTCGCCGGGATCCGCATAAGAGATAATGAGATATCCCGTCCTGCTGTTGGAAGTATACATATCTTCCACAAGGGCATTCTGTATCTCCATAATGCTTCCGTTTACTGTAATCATTCCTCTTGCGTCCTCATATTCTTCGTCCATAAATACTCCCTTGGCAAAAAGTTTCTATTTCATTATATGCATACAGCACCAATTATTACATCTGTTTGTTCAATGTTGTATGCGAATGCAGAAAATGAAGATATTACCACTTTGAAAATGGAAAAAAGATTCATTCAGTTAGCAGTTGATTTATGTTAATATGTAAATATGCATAAAAAAATATAAATAATTATAGGTAAAAGATAAAAAACATACAAACACAGATGCTAATAAGATGTGAACAATACCGGCAGTGATTGACAGGAGTGATGGAAAATGGACAGGCGAATGAAGCAGATCTTGGATATTTTATCAGACAGAGATTACTATACAGCAGAAATGCTTGCAGAACAGATCCATGCGGGGACAAAAACGGTCCGTAATCTTTTGAAGGAGATCAATCAGGAGATAGAGCCCCATGGCGCTGGTATCCTGTCAAAATACGGGGTGGGTTATTTTCTCAATATTCAGGACAGTGAAAAATATGAGTCTTACTGCCGGAAGAATTATGCCCATGGTTCAGAGGAATACTTACCTTCTACTTCAGAGGAGCGAATCCAGTATTTGCTGGAGTACTTAATCAACAGCGGATCCTATATAAAACTGGAGGAATTAAGCGAAAGTCTGTATATTTCCAAACGGACGCTGACGGAAGATCTTAAGGAAGTGGAGCAGTTCTTAAAAAAATTTAATATCCGGGTTGTACGCAAGCCCAACTATGGAATCCGCCTGGAAGGGAAAGAATTTGATACCAGACTCTGCATTGCATCATTTTCCGGTAAAAGGCTTCACAAGGGAAATGAAAGCATGGATGAGATTGCAGCCATTGTATCCATGGTTTTAAAGGAAAATGATTTTATGATTACGGGAGCGGCGTATCAGAATCTGGTAGTTCATCTTTATATCGCCATCAGCAGGATCATGGAATGCCACTATGTTCCCATGCCAGAAGGGCTTCTTGATAATCCGGAAGAGCGTTTTGAATATCATATAGCAAAAATGATAGCAGCAAAGCTGGAAGAGCGTTTTCATATCAGTTTTCCTGAAAATGAAGTCGTCTACATCGCCATTCATCTGGCCGGGAAAAAGATGTTTTTGCAGGAAGAGAGTATAGGAGAAAATGTGATTATCACCCAGGAGATCAGTGATCTGGTGACAGCCATGCTGGAACGGGTATATGATCTGTTTAAATTTGATTTTCGCAGTGATTTAGAACTGAGAATGATCTTAAGCCAGCATCTGGTACCGTTAAGTGTCCGGATCCGGTTTGATATGGATATGAAAAATCCCATGCTGCGTGATGTGAAGGAAAAATTCTGCCTGTCCTATACCATGGCGTGTAATGCGGTCACAGTGCTCAACGAACATTTTAAGGTCTCTTTGTCTGAGGATGAGGTGGCTTACTTTGCTTTCGCCTTTGCACTGGCCCTGGAACGGAAGAAAACAGAAATTAAGAAGAAAAATATTATTCTGGTCTGTTCTTCCGGGAGGGGTAGTGCCCAGCTTTTGCAGTATAAATATAAGAATTCCTTTCAGGATTATATCGATGAGATCATTGCCTGTGACGTTGGAAGCTTATATAAGATGGATTTTTCCAGATATGACTATATCTTTACCACAGTTCCCATCACGGTTTCTGTTCCGCTGCCAATTCTGGAAGTAGAATATTTTCTCGGTGACGAGGACATTGTAAATGTTAAGAAAGTCCTCTGTGCCCAAAAATCGTTTTCTGTCCGGAATTATTATGAACGGGAGCTGTTTCTGTCCCATTTAAAGTTCCGCACCAAATCTGAGGTGCTTCGCTTTATGTGTCAGTTTGTCATTGAAAAGAAGAATCTGCCCGAGGAATTTTATGAATCGGTGCTGAGGCGGGAGAGGGTGGCAAAAACAGCCTTTGGCAATCAGGTGGCAATGCCTCATGCCTACAAAGCCATGAGCAGTGAGACCTTTGTCTGCGTGGGAATTCTTGATGAACCGGTGGAGTGGGGAGATCAGAAGATCCGTGCTGTTTTCCTGGTATGTATTGCGGATAAGGACCATACCAGCGCAGAGCTGCAGCACTTTTATCAGCTGACTGCTTCCTTTCTGTTAAGTCAGAGGCAGATTCAGGAATTGGTGAAGAAACAGGATTATGATGCTTTTATTAAGGCTATGACTCAGAGGGAAGAGGCAAATCCCCGTTGAGTCTGTCTTCCAATCTCTGGAACTGTTTGCTTTAATGAGAAAAATCGTATATATTATATACAAAAAGCTGGAAAGAGGAACGGTAAATGGCAGGAATTGTGGATATAAGTAAACTGACAGAGGGAAAGAATCTTACGGAAATTGAAGACACCGTACTTCGTTATATGATCTCCCATATGGATTCCATGCTGAAAATGGGAGTCCGGGGTGTGGCGAAGGAGAATTTCACCTCCACATCTACAATCATGCGTTTGACGAAAAAACTGGGTTATAACGGATTCGTGGATATGTACTATAAGCTGCTCCCTCTTGTGGAGCAGGCGCAGGATTATGTAAACACAGACTTGCAGTTTATCAATAGCTTTTGTTCCAATTCCATTTTTAAGTATAATTCTTATGAGGACATTAAGGAATTTGCCAGGCGGCTTTGCCAGCTAAAGTCTGGATATGTGTTTTTATATGCAACAGGGTTTTCTGCCATACCTTTGGAATATTTAACGAAAAAACTGCTGGTGCTTGGAATAAAATGCATTTATTCCAATGGTATGGATTCCATAGGCGTCTTTGAAAACAATCTTGAACATATGGAAATGCTGGTTGTGGTTTCCAGATCCGGTGAAACCAGATGGGTGGCAGACAGGGTAAAGACAGCTGCAGAGAACGGGATATACACCGTTTCTTTTACTAATGAAGCGAAGAACCGGGTCAGCTCCATGACAGATATGCAGTTTCGCATTGAAGACAGCAATAAGCTGGATGACAGAAACATGATGGCGAATACTTTTTTCCCCAATGTGATTATGCTGATGGAACTTCTTATTTATGAGTATCATAAGGTACTCCAGAATATGGATGAAACATAATAAAAAGATGAAGGTCCTGGTGACTGCTTTCAAGGCGGGTACCAGGACTTCTTTCGTTACATGTTACAGACTTGGAACACAGGTTTCTATTACAGGTTAAAGTATATACAAGGATTCGCCGCGCAGATATAATACAGGTATGAATTTCACGTGGAAGGAAGAAACAAAATAGTATCATTAAAATTGGAGGAAATGTGAATGAAGGATAAAGTAATGAATCAGCTCCAGCGTTTTTCAAAAGCAATGTTCATACCAGTTTTGATTCTGCCTATAGCAGGTATTTTAATTGCGGTGGGAAATCTCTTTACCAATGCAAAGCTTTTAGATATTCTGCCCGTACTGAATAATCCGGTAACAAAAGGGTTCGGCACCATACTGTCAGGTTCCCTGGTAGCAATCTTAAACAACCTCGGTTTGATTTTCTGTGTTGGACTTGGGGCAGGTCTGGCAAACAAGAAGAAATCTGAAGCAGCATTTACATCGCTTCTGGGATTTCTGGTGTTTATCAACGCTATGAACAAATTTATGAACCTGACAGGAATTCTTTACACCGGAGATTCCTTACGAGGAACCGGTCAGGCCATGGTGCTGGGTATACAGATCCTGGATATGGGAGTGTTTTTAGGTATTATTCTAGGTATCATAACTGCCATGGTTCACAATAAATATTGTGATATTGAATTTCAGAATGCCTTTCAGATTTACGGAGGTTCGAGGTTTGTATTTATTGTTCTGATTCCCGTTGTGGTTTTTATGTCAGTGGTCCTTACCTTTGTCTGGCCGTTCGTACAGATGGGAATAACCGGTCTGGGCGCATTTATTAATCATTCAGGAAACTTCGGAATTTTCATATACGGAGCGCTGGAACGTCTGCTCATTCCGACCGGACTGCATCATCTGGTTTATACACCGTTTTTATACACTTCTCTGGGAGGTACAGAGACGATCGGCGGACAGGTTTTTGAAGGAGCCAGAAATATCTATTATGCGGAAATGGCCGACCCGTCTATCGCAGTCTTATCTCCAAGCGTCATCTGGGACGCCAGAGGAATATCCAAAATGTTTGGTCTAATTGGCGCATGTCTTGCCATGTACCATACTGCCAGACCAGAAAACAGGAATAAGATTAAGGCAATTTTGATACCTGCCGCTTTTACTTCTTTTATAGCAGGTGTGACAGAGCCGATTGAATTCTCTTTTATGTTTGTTGCACCTGTACTGTTTGCTGTACATGCAGCATTAAGCGGTCTGAGTATAGTAGTTTTGAATCTTCTTCAGGTCCGGGCTATCGGTCCTAATGGTTTTATCGATTTTCTGCTTTATAATGTGCCTCTTGGAATTCATAAGACAGGCTGGCCCATGTACATTCTGACAGGTCTTGGCTTTTTCATTATTTATTATGTGGTATTCCGTCTGCTGATTCAGAAGCTGAATTTAAATACCCTGGGTCGGGAAAAAGAAGGTTTGGAAATGAAGCTTCATACGAAGGCCGAATACAAAGAAAGGGTGGCTGCTGAAAAAAGTAAAAAAGAGAAAGCTTTTAAAGAAGATGTGGATGGTTTTAGAATCGTCGAAGCCCTTGGGGGTGAAGAAAACATAGAAAAGGTAGATAACTGTTATACCCGCCTCCGCCTGATCCTTTCCAATCCTGAGTTGGTGCAGGAAGAAGTACTTAAGCACGATACTGGAGCCAGTGCAGTGGTTAAAAAAGGAAACAATGTTCAGGTTGTATACGGCTTGCAAATTAGTGCCGTTAGAAAAGCGGTTGACGAGGCTCTGGGGAAAAACGATAATTTCTGAGAAAATAGAGGAGGAGAAACAGGATGAAAAAGTTTTCTATAGTAATTGCCGGAGGCGGAAGCACCTACACACCAGGCATCGTTATGATGCTCCTGGACAATTTAAATCGGTTTCCGCTCCGTTCCCTGAAACTGTATGACAATGACGTTGAACGTCAGGAGACCATAGCAAAAGCATTGGAGATTCTGATAAAGGAAAATGCACCGGATGTGGAGTTTGGATACACAACCGATCCGCAAATGGCATTTACTGATGTGGATTTCTGCATGGCTCATATCCGGGTGGGAAAGTATGCCATGAGAGAGCTGGATGAAAAAATTCCTATGAGATACCGCGTGGTAGGACAGGAAACCTGCGGTCCTGGTGGTATCGCCTACGGGATGAGAAGTATTGGCGGAATGATGGAACTGATTGATTTTATGGAAACCTATTCTCCAGACTGTTGGATGCTAAACTACTCTAATCCAGCTTCTATTGTAGCGGAGGCCTGTCGGGTTTTAAAGCCTCAATCCAAAGTCATTAATATCTGCGATATGCCGGTTGGCACCAAGCGTCGTATGGGCTATATTATAGGAAAAGATCCAAAAGATATGGTGGTGAAATATTTCGGCTTAAACCATTTTGGCTGGTGGACCAGCGTAAAGGATAAAGATGGAACTGATTTAATGCCTCAGCTTTTGGAGTATGTATCCCAGAACGGGTATCTCACAGACCGGGCAGTGGAGACTCAGCATATGGACGAAAGCTGGCAGCAAACCCATAGAAAAGCGGCAGATTTATTAAAACTGACCCCTGAATTTCTTCCTAATACTTATCTGAAATATTATCTGTATCCCGATTATGTGGTTGATCATACCAATCCGGACCATACCAGAGCGAATGAAGTAATGGAAGGAAGAGAAAAAGAAGTGTTTGGGGCAGCCAGAGCTATTATTCAGGCGGGGACAGCCATAGGAGGAGGATTCACTATTGACAACCACGCTTCCTTTATTGTTGATCTGGCATGTGCCATTGCCTTTAATACCCATGAGCAGATGCTCTGTATTGTGGAAAATAAAGGTGCGATTTCCAATTTTGATTCTACTGCCATGGTAGAAGTCCCCTGTCTGGTAGGAAGTGATGGTCCGGAACCCTTATGTCAGGGGGATATTCCCACTTTTGCAAAGGGAATGATGGAGGAACAGCTGGCATCAGAGCGCCTGGCAGTGGAAGCATGGATAGAGGGAAGCTACTTAAAGTTATGGCAGGCTTTGACTCTGTCAAAGACGGTTCCAAGTGCAGCGATAGCCAAAAAGATTCTGGATGACTTTATAGAAGTTAACCGGGAGTACTGGCCCTTGTTAAAATAAAACAGATACGAAGGGGAGTTCTTATATGTTTGAAAAATTATTCAGAGGAAGGAAAGCAGAGGAGGGAGGAAGAATTCTGGCGGTACAAAACGGGAAAGTAGTGCCTTTGGAGGAAGTACCGGATCCGGTATTTTCTCAAAAAGTGCTTGGTGAGGGGGCAGCCATTTACCCGGAAGATGGAAAAATTTATAGCCCTGTTTCAGGAATAATAGACAGCGTAATGGACATGGGGCATGCTTTGGCCATTATGGCAAAGGATGGAGCCCAGATTCTCATCCATGTGGGTCTGAATACGGTGGAACTTCAGGGTGAGGGCTTTGTTACGCACGTAACAGCTGGTCAGAAGGTATATTCAGGTGATCTTCTTTTGGAGGTTGATTTAGAACTGTTAAAATCCAAAGGACTTTCTACAATTACACCGGTTTTGCTGCTCAATAAAGATTCTTTTCAGGAAGTCATTCCATTTATCGGATTGGCGAAAGCAGGGGAGACGGTCATGGTTCAATACCGTTGACAATAAAAATCAGGGAGTGCCTGGAACTAAATCCTTAAGCACTCCCTTTTTGATACCATATCGCCTCTGATTGGTCTTCTATTCTGTGTATAAGCTCAATCCATTTGTTTCAATGACTTTCTTATACCAGTAAAAGGATTTTTTCTTCAGTCGTTTATAGGTCCCCTTACCGTAATCATCGCAGTCCACATAGATATATCCGTAACGCTTTGACATCTGCTTGGTGGATTCCGAAATCAGATCGATACAGCCCCAGGAGGTATATCCGAGACAATCCACGCCGTCCTCCTCAATGGCATCTAAAATAGCCTTCATATGCTCCCTTAAGTAATCAGTCCGGTACTGGTCATCAATAGTTCCGTCTTCTTCTACCACATCTGCTGCCCCAAGTCCGTTCTCTACAATAAACAGAGGCTTGCGGTAGCGGTCATAGAGATCCACCATGGAAATGCGCAGACCCGTAGGATCAATCTGCCAGCCCCAGTCGGAAGCCTTTAAGTAAGGATTTTTAATAGCATTTATAGTATTGCCTGCCGTAACGTTTAAATTAGAAGTATCCTCAGCTGCACAGGATGAATTATAATAGGAGAAGGAAACAAAATCCACAGGATAGGATTTCATGATTTCATCATCCCCCGATTCTTTGCGTATTGTGATCCCGCTATTTTTAAAACGGGAAAGTAAGTAAGCCGGATATTCTCCAAATACCTGGGTATCACTATAGCAGTAGGTTCCACGCATGGTCTGCTGGGCTTTTAATACATCTTCCGGCTTGCAGGTATAAGGATAGTATGTCAGTTTTGTCAGCATGCACCCAACGAGAGAGCCGGGAATAATTTCATGACAGATCCTGGTTGCATAGGCAGATGCCACAAACTGGTGGTGCATTGCCTGAAAGATTACCTCTTCGAAGTTCTGACCTGGAAAACGGTCTTCGACTAAGCCGCCAGTCGTATAGGGATGGCGGATCATGGAGTCCACTTCATTAAAGGTCAGCCAGTATTTTACCTTATCCTTATACCGGGTGCAGATGGTTTCCACATATCTGGTGAAAAAGCCGATGACCTCTCTGGAGTACCAGCCCTTATAGTTTAACACCAGATTTAAAGGGGGCTCATAGTGAGACATGGTTACAAGAGGTTCGATCCCGTATTTATGAAGCTCGTCAAATACATCGTCATAGAATTGCAGTCCTTCTTCATTGGGCATATCCTCATCCCCATTTGGGAAAATACGGGACCAGGCAATGGACAGGCGGTAGACCTTAAAGCCCATTTCTGCAAAAAGTCTGATGTCTTCTTTGTAATGGTGATAAAAATCCGATCCATGACGTTTGGGATAATATACCTCATCATCGGTAGCAAGAGCATCTTCAATATCTTTTGTGGTTACTGCGTTGTGAGCCTTATAATTGGTCACGTCTGTATCAAAGTGTGCTCTTGCGCAGTCTGATACGGAAATTCCTTTTCCGCCTTCTTTCCATCCGCCCTCAACCTGGTTGGCAGCAGTTGCACCGCCCCAGAGAAAGCCTTCCGGAAATGTCTGTTTGTGATTCATATGATTCCCTCCCTCTTCCTTAGCTGTTTTAAATATTACATGCCATCATTATAGCAGAGCTTAAAATCAATATCCAAGAACACTTTTTCCAAATTGGTGGTGGTGTCTGCTTCTTTTGGAGAGAAGAAGAAAATGCCATTATGAAAATGGAAAAACTGAACATGGAGTTTAAACGATAAGTATGATAACATGTCAATACGCATAAGAAAACCGGATTAATATCGGCAAAAACGGGGAAGATGCACAAATTTCGGGTAAATGCGGAACGTTTTAATGTAAATACCGTTTATACGGTGGAGATGGAGGAAAAGATGAAAGACAAATTAATGAACGGCATGCTGTCTGCAGCAGGGGCAATGCAGACACAAAGACATCTGGCAGCAATTAAGAACGCATTTATGAGCCTTCTGCCAATTATCATTATCGGCTCATTCTGTACACTGTTTTCCAATGTTATCTGCAACACGACACCAGGATTTTTCAGTCTTGCAAACATTCCGGGTTTAAGCTTCCTTGGAAAATTAAATCCCATGTTTACAGCAGCCAACTACGGAACCATGAATTTTATCGCCATTGGCTGCGTGATCTTAATTGCCATGGAACTGGGGGAACACTACGGAATTACCGATAAGGCACTTCCGGTTGTGGCACTGGGAGCCTATATTTCACTTTGTGCCTTTACTGCAAGCGGAAAGGCAGCTGACGGAACAGAAGTGGCAGTCACCAATGTTCTTTCGAGAGTCTATACCAATGCACAGGGGCTGTTTGTAGGAATGTTTGCTTCCATAGCAGCTACGGAAATTTACTGCCGGCTGGTAAAGAGCGGAAAACTGGAAATTCATATGCCTGAAGCGGTACCGTCAAACGTAGCAAGATCCTTTACGATCTTGTTCCCGTCCCTGATTACTGTGGTCATAATTTCAGCGGTGGGAATGATATTTGAAATGGCTACAGGCATGACACTGTTTAATGCCATTACCGCGTTCATTCAGAGACCGCTGTCCAATATCTTAACCAGCTTCCCAGGATATATTACCCTGATTTTCATCACCACTGTTTTATGGACTTTCGGTATTCACGGAACCCAGGTGACAAAGGCGGTATACGAACCTATTCTTTTGGCTGCTTTTGCAGAAAATGAGGCTGCATATGCTGCAGGAACGGCGATTCCAAATATTATTAACACCCCCTTTATGTCCTGTTTTTCAACCGTTACCGGAGCAGGAATCACCGGAGGACTGATCATCGCCATTATGCTGTTTTCCAAGCGTGAAGACTATAGGGCGATTGCGAAGCTGGCTCTTCCCTGTGCTCTTTTTAACATCAATGAACCGCTGACATTCGGACTTCCGATTGTAATGAATCCGGTGCTTGCCATTCCGTTTATGATATCACCCGCAGTATCCGCTACTTTTGCGTATGCCATGACAAAGATCGGCTTCTGTGCAAGAATGGTGGTAAATGCACCGTGGACCACACCTCCGGGACTTATGGCGTTTCTTTGCTCCGGCGGAAATATAGGGGCAGCAGTAACTCAGATTATCTGTATCCTCCTTGCATTTGTTGTGTATATCCCGTTTGTTCTGATATCAAACAAACAGCAGGCTGTAACAGAAGAATAAAAGTTTCAAAAAGAATGAGGCGGTTATGAGTCTGACAAAAAAGAGGAGGAAAATGAAACATGAAGGAAAAACATGAGCTTCAGGTGACAGACGTATTCTCAAAAGCAAGAATTATTACTTATCTGTGGATTGTATTTTGTCCGCCTTACGGACTTTTCCGGGTATGGAGTCCTTCGTCTGAATTCCGCAGACCGGAAAAATGGGTATGGACCATGATTGTGTTCTGCACCCTGTTTACATTTGTGAAACTCATAATCGCTGGTTAGGAGAGAGAGGCAGCATAGTGATGGATATTGAAATGATTGTTATGAAACTTGTAGTAAACGGAGGGAATGCCAGAAGTACTGCAATTGAGGCCCTTCGTGCGGCGAAGGCCGGTGACTTTAAGAAGGCAGATGAACTCATGGAGGAGGCAGACACCACACTTAAGGAAGCTCACGAGATACAGACAGAGATGATCCAGAATGAATTAAACGGCAATAAAGTGGAGGTCGGACTTCTGATGGTTCATGCCCAGGATCATTTGATGAATGCCATGACGGTCATGGATTTATGCAAAGAAATGATTGATATTTTAAGAAAATAAGTTAAAATATTCAAAGAAGGGAAGTTGTTAATATGAGAAATATTGTATTATTTTGTGCCGCAGGCATGTCAACAAGCCTTTTAGTAAATAAGATGAAAGAAGCAGCTGCAAAAGAAAATTATGAATGCCAGATTAACGCTTATGCTTTGGCAAGTGCAAGAGAAAAAGGACCGGATGCGGATATTATTCTCTTAGGGCCCCAGGTCCGCTTTGGTAAAGCGAAGGTGGAAAAGGAGTGTCCTGGAAAAATCGTTGAATGCATTGATATGCAGGCCTATGGAACCATGAATGGTGCTAAAGTGATTGCCCAGGTAAAAAAGGCACTTGGAGATTAATTTAAATCAGCAGAGGAAACTGGGAGAATGCAGACAGTATTATTAAAAGCGGGGAGTTTTATTCTGGTAATTGCAGCAGGATATCTTCTAAAGAAAGCAGGATTATTTAAACAAGGTGAAAACAGAACGATCATGAAGCTGATTATGAATGTTACGCTTCCTGCAGCGGTGATTACCAGCTTTTCCAGTTATGAAAGGAATTTCTCCCTTATTTCTGTATTTTTCCTTGGTTTTCTCTTAAATATTGTAATGGTGTCCATCGGGTATTTTTCGGCAAAAGCGAAAGACAGAGGTGAACAGGCTTTTAATATGATCAACTATTCCGGCTATAATATAGGGACGTTTGCAATGCCCTATTTACAGAGCTTTCTGGGTAATTCCGGAATTATTGCTGCCTGCCTGTTCGATTCCGGAAATGCAGTGATGTGTACGGGAGTGACCTATGCGGCGGCATCTGCAGTTGCAGGAAAAAGTGACGGGCAGGGACTGAAGGGCATTTTAAAAAAGCTTGTTTCCTCCGTACCTTTTGATATTTATTTAATTATGATGATTCTGTACATGGGTGACATCCATCTGCCAGGTCAGGTATTTACCATCACAGGGGTATTTGGAAGTGGAAATGCGTTTCTGGCAATGTTTATGATAGGCGGAGCGCTGGAATTTTGTACAGATAAAAAGAAACTGAAATCCATTCTTAAGGTACTGATTGTGCGATATGGGACTGCAGGATGTCTGGCAGCGGCTCTTTATTATTTCCTGCCATTCACTCAGGAAATTAAAATTATTTTGATCATTATCGTCTTTGCACCAATCTCTTCTATGGGTGTTATCAATACAGAGCGGATAAAAGGAGATACAGAACGGGCCGGCATGATAAATTCCATGTCCATACTCATCAGCCTTGCTGTAATGACAGGACTTGTGTGTGTATGGAAGCTTGGACAGTAGCCGGTATCGGCAGAGGTGAAGTATGAATCTTGCTTATATTACAGCAACTAAAATAATTGAGATGTTTATCATTCTGATAATAGGTGCAGGTGCGTATAAAACAGGAATTGCCGATGCCGGGACAGGCAGCAGGCTGACGTCTGTTCTGCTTAAGATCATTTCTCCCTGTGTCATTCTTTTGTCCTATCAGATTGACTTTGACAAAGAACGGTTATATGGGCTGGCAATTACTGCCCTGCTGTCCTTAGCCAGCTTTATCATTGCAATTGCAGTTTCTAAAATTGCAGTTCTTGATAAAAACAGCTCTGATCTGGCAGTAGAGCGAATGTCGATTGTTTATTCCAACTGCGGTTTTATCGGAATTCCTCTTATAGACGGAATTTTGGGGGGAGAAGGCGTGTTTTATATGACGGCCTATCTGACTGTATTTAATATATTTGTCTGGTCTCACGGAATTATGCTGATGAGCGGAAAAGCGGAAGGTGTGAAAAAGACAGTCAGAAGTCTGATTAACACCTCCAATGCAGCAATCGTGACAGGCATAATTCTGTTTTTGGCAGGGGTGAAAATACCTGAGATAATACGGGAACCGATTGCTTTAATCGGAGGTATGAATACTCCGGCTGCCATGTTGATTTCCGGCATTAATCTGGCTCAAAGTGACTTTCTGGGTGGATTAAAGAACAAAAGAGCCTATGTTGTGAGTATATCCAAGCTGATTGTGATTCCGGCTCTGACATTGCTTCTTTTACTGGCGGCAGGAGCGGGCAGAAGTATTTCGGTGACAATTTTAACAGCGGCAGCCTGTCCGAGCGGAGCCATGGGTACCATGTTTGCCCTTCAGTATAAAAAGAACAGTCAGTATGCATCAAATCTTTTAACCATTACAACAGCGCTGTCACTCATTACCATACCAGCTATCATGGCGGCGGCCAGCGGAATATTATAATAAAAGGGGATAAAAATGATTATTGTAAATGCACCATTGAAACAGGAAACGTTTCAAAAATATGCAGAGGATGAAGGACTTGTTTTTATAAAGAAGTCAGGTATGAAGCTTTTTTTTGAGAATCCGGAGGGAGAGGATGGAAAAAAGGCAGAAGCATTAAAAAAGAAATTGAAGGGGGAGAAAGAACTGGCAGCAATCTATTTTTCAGTCCAGGCCCAATAAAAAGAGTAAGAAAGACGTACTCATTTATATCCGTAATCCGGTATAAATGGAGTACGTTTTTTTCTTCCTATGCTATACTGATTTTTGTTTCAATCCGTGTTCAGACCATAGATTATGACTGGCTGGGTCTGCATTATAAGACCACTGTGGGTATTGCTGTTTTTGCATTGGTCATTAAACTGTGATTATGAAATCAAGGCAATTCTCCCAGAAGCAGAAAATTTACAGCGTTTCCCTGATGCTGGTTTTGATCTCATTTGTCCTGTTTACCGTTCACAGCGGTTTTACAGCGACCTATTATATTTTTCCAGGCGCGATCATGATGACAATTATTTACGCAGATCAGAGGCTGACTGGTATTACAGCCATGTTTTGCTTCGTGTCAGCTGCATTTTCCGAAATACTGATTAAATGGGATTCAGAAAAGATTGGAATTTTCGACAGCAGCTTAAGTATGGGAAACTTTCTTGTTTCTATTTGTTTTTTACTTGACATTACATAATATGTAATGTTACATTTAATGTAATGAAACGATTAGGAGCAGTAAATATGAATAAAATTAAGCTATCTACCAAAAAGGAACTGGAAATTTATATGAACCCGGTGAGACAGAATCTTCTCCGGATACTGGAGCGCTCCAAGCTGCCCATGACACCAAAGCAGCTTTCACAAAAGCTGGACATATCCCCATCAAGTGTTCAGCATCACATTAAAAAGCTTGAATCCCTTGGGGTCATTGCGCTGGATCATACGGAGGTTATTAACGGAATTACTGCAAGATATTATTGCCCCACCTATGCCAATGTTCAGATCGGTCTGGATCATCCGGACGATAACCAGATGCAGAAAGAGGTACTTGTCCAGGAACAGATTGCAAGAACCTATGAAGGCTTTTTAAAACAGAAGAAAAAATTTATAGAGAAACTTTACGACGCAGATTCAGAACCAAGGTGGGATTTGGGGGATATTCTGACTGGAGTAGCCCATTTGGCACCTGGAGAGGGCGAAGAATTATTAAAGCTGATCCTGGATTTTATGGATGCACATGCTGTTCCATCCAGGGGGAAGTCTCCGTGGGAATATGCCTTTATTTTTTATAATGCCGGGGAAAATCTTTATGAATAGGATAAAGCAGCTGATTATTTTTCTCAATTATGCCTCCCTGGGGATTCTCCTGCCGGTACTGAACTTAATTCTTTTAAACAGGGGCGCTGGTCTTAAGACACTCCCTCTTTTAATAGCAAGTTATTCAGCCACAGTTTTATGCTTTGAGCTGCCAAGCGGAATCTGTGCGGATTTACATGGACGGAAAACTGTCTTTCTTATTTCTGGCGTCTGCCAGCTGTTATCTGTTGGTCTGCTCTTTTTTGCAGAGAACTGGATCTTGTTATTATGCTGTATTGTGCTGAACGGGGTCAGCAGGGCTTTTTCTTCCGGAAGCTTAGATGCCCTAATTATAGATCAGGCTTTGCAGGAAAAGGGAGAGGGCAGCCTGCCTGATGTAACAGCCCGTCTTGCCATCATGGAAGAGACTGGACTGGCAGTGGGGTGTATCCTTGGCGGTTTCCTATCCTGCTCAGGCGATTCCTATAACGCAAATATTCTGCTTCGCGGTATACTGACTGCGGTAACGATGGGGCTTTGCGTATTTGGGATACGTGAAGACCGGATATGGGGCAGCAAAACAGAGCGGACTCCCCTTGCACGTCATATAAGGAAAGGATTCCGTACAGTTTTTGCAAGGAAGGATTTTCCATTTATCCTGGCAGGGATGATGTTTACCGGTTTTTTCATAACTCCCATTGAGACATACTGGCAGCCGGCTTATCTGAAACTATCTTCACAGGGAACCTGGATGCTGGGAATCCTGTCCTTTGTTGGATTTTTTCTGGCAGCAGCAGGAAATTCTTTCTGCCGAAGGCTGTTGTTAAAATTTCCTGGAAGACAATGGCGCATCTACGGCATCAGCCGTGTTTTTCTTGGCAGTGTACTGCTTATCCTGGCGCTATGGAACTCTGTCTGGATCTTTATCATTGCATATGGAGGTATTTACCTGCTTCTTGGAACCGGCAGTGTGGCTGAAAATACTTTGATCAACCAGTATACACCAGGACCTTTAAGAGCCAGTGTTCTGTCACTGGGATCATTTCTCTTACAGACCGGTTCTATGTGCGGCTCTGTTTTCAGCAGTCTGTTTGTGGAACAGATTGACATAGCCGGACTCTGGCTTGCTTCCGGGGGAGTTATGATTGTATATACCATTCTGGTCACAGCACTTCTGGCAGCAAAAAAAAGGGAAATTAAACCGTATGATATTGAATCATTTGAAAACTCCTGATATAAATAGAGGTAGAGGCATTGATAAGAAGCTGTTTTAACGGATTTCCGGAATAATCAGGTTCTCATGCCAGTAAGAGGAACCGGAATCAGTAAATGGCGACCCAGAGCTATCCTGGATCGTCATTTTTTGGTGGAAAGTAAAACCGGTCCTTAACAATATCTGGAAATAATTGGATTTATTTCCAAGGTTTAAACCGTCATATAATAAAATATTATAAGCAAAGGAGTTTTACTATGCCAAGAAGAGGAGAAAATATTTATAAACGCAAAGATGGAAGATGGGAAGGAAGAACTTTAAAACAGGCCGGAAAGTATCAGTATTTCTATTCCAAAAGCTATAAAGGCGTTAAGGAAAAGATGAAGAATTACAAGGAAAGCCAGGTAAATCCCAGAGAAAAGAAGTCGGGGGAGACCATGGGAGGAGCTGAGCTTTTTGAAAACTGGCTGCTTGATGTTTCCATGAGAGTGAAGCCGTCAACCTATGAAAGCTATTACCGGTGTATGAATAAGTATGTCATTCCATTTTTTGAAAAAGAAAAAGATCAGAGAATTACAACCGGATCTGTCTCACGATTTGTTAAGGAAATGTATGAAAATGAGGAACTTGCAGATTCTTCAAAAAAGAAAAATCTTACCATCTTTAAGATTGCAGTAAAAGAAATACTAAAGGGTTCAGCGGATTGCTTTGCCGTTATGGATTTAATTAAATATCCGAAGCCGGATGATAAAGAGGTGGAGGTTTTCTCCATGAAAGAACAGCGTCAGATTGAGCAGGCAGCTTTTCATTGCAGAGACAGGCGGGCGATGGGAATTCTCCTCTGTTTTTATACCGGCATCCGCCTCGGAGAGTTGTGCGCATTAAAATGGGGAGATATTGATATGGAAACAGGGACCTTATCCATCTGCCGGACCGTTTCTCGAATCCGGCATTTCGAAGAGGATGACCATAAAACGGCGCTGTTTGTTGGAGCACCCAAAAGCCGTAAATCCATGAGAAAGATTCCCCTTCCCCAATTTTTACTGAACATGCCGGTTCTGGCTGCATATAAAAACAGAAACCAGGTAAATTATATCTTTACGCAGACCGACGTTCCTTTTGATCCCAGGTGCTTCCAGAAACTGTATAAACGGCTGTTAAAGGAAGCTCATGTTAAGGACCGGAAATTTCATGCAATCCGCCATACGTTCGCCACCCGTGCACTGGAACTGGGAGTCGATATTAAGACCATCAGCGAGCTGCTGGGACATTCCAGTGTATCCATTACCTTAAATGTTTACGCCCATTCTCTGATGGAACAAAAAAAGGCCGCAATTGAAAAATTCAATGATATGTATCAGCTGAATGCAGATTTAAGCGGAACATTAATAAAAAATAATTATGAAATTATGGAAGATTCTTATGCAAGATAGGGTAGAGCTTACATATTTTTTTATATTCAACTACAAAATAAGTGAACATTCCCCCGAATTCTGCCACAATTGACAAATATCTACCTGTTGTTATATAATATTGATTAATTAAATGTAGTAAATATTTTACAAAAAAGGAAATTTATTTCCGGAATGCAAATGACGAGTAGGAGGATATGACTGTGGCGGGAAGGATTAAGGTATTTCAGAGGGTCATAAAAAAATCAGAAGAGGGATCTGATCAGGCGGGAAGTAAAAAATCCATCAAGAGGAGATTGTTATTTGGCATTATTTCTATGTGCGCTGCAATTTCTGTTCTTTTTGGACTTTTCAATGGATATTTGTTTTATCGTGATGCGAAAAAAAGTACTGAAATGAGGCTGCTGGAATCAGCAGGGGCTTACAGTCAGTCCGTTAAAAATGCCATCGATATTTACAGAATAAAGATTGAAGCTATCGCACAATACACCTCCATAACAAATCAGAACAAGAGTGCGGAAGATCGAAAAGAGGCCATGGATAAGCTGGCAAAGGATTACGGCTTTCTGGAAGTCACTACGGCTGATGTCAACGGAAAAGCAGCAAATGGAACAGACATGAGCCAGATGGAATATTTTAACCGGGCGCTTAAAGGGGAAACCTATATTTCAACCACCATGCAAAGCAAGGAACTGGGCAAAACAGTTCTGGTAATTGCAGCTAAGGTGAATAACGGGCAGTACAACGGGGTTGTAACAGGAACTCTGGATGCAGATGTATTCAGCAGCATGATTGACGGAGTTTCCATGGGAGAATCCGGCTATGGATTCATTGTAGATAAAGACGGAAAGGTGATCGCCCACAAAGACAGAGAGACTGTGGCGAATGAGACCAATTATATTGAGATGGGAAAAAGCGATAAGAATTTTGCAGCTACTTCCGCTAATATACAGGACATGGTCGCAGGGAATACCGCAGTCAGATCATCTCGTTTAAAAGGTAAGACTCTGATTATGGGATACGCACCTATTACCAATACTGACGGCTGGTCCATCGGAATTGTATCGGAAAAATCCGAGATGATGGCCGGTTTCTACCAGTCACTTGCCATAACAATAATTCTGGCGGCCCTGATGATACTGGCATCCTTACATATGGCATTCAGGATAGCAGGACCTATCGTTAAGCCGATTGTCAAACTGGTAGAACGCATTAAAGCGCTTGATGAGGGTGATCTGCATTCTGAAGTACCACAGATCACTACGGGAGATGAACTTGAATCTCTTTCCCGGTCATTTACAGGAACGATTAATACGCTGAATAATTATATCAACGAGATATCTGCGGTATTAAGCGGTCTGGAAAAGGGCGATTGTACTGTAGCAGCAACCCAGGATTATAAAGGCGATTTTGTACAGATCAAAGATTCACTAAACGGAATTACATATAACTTAAATTCGGTATTTACCAAGATAAAAGAGTCTTCAGACAGAGTGGCAGACGGATCAAAGCAGATTTCCGATGCTTCTCAGGCTCTTGCATCAGGCGCTACCGAGCAGGCTGCGACCGTTGAGGAATTAAGTGCCTCAGTAAGCAGTGTATCAAACCGGGCGCAGCAGAATGCGGATAATGTTCAGAAAGCGACAGGTTATGTAAGACAGGCTGTAAGCGGAATGGATGAAGGCAATGCCTATATGGAAAAGCTGGATCATTCCATGAAGGAAATCGGACAGGCCTCTGAAAAGATCTCAAGTATTACAAAGGTAATAGAGGATATTGCATTCCAGACCAACATACTGGCCTTAAATGCAGCGGTGGAATCAGCCAGAGCCGGAGAAGCCGGTAAGGGATTTGCAGTAGTTGCCGATGAAGTACGCAATCTTGCTGGTAAATCTGCCGAGGCGGCCAAGCAGACCGCAGAGCTCATCGGACATTCGGTACAGACCGTGTCAGAAGGAGTAAAGATCGCCTATGAAACAACCCGGATTTTAAAATCAGCTGCCGAAAAGTCCGGACAGGTGGAACATACCATTCAGGAGATTGCATCAGCATCTAATGAGCAGGTGGAGGCAATTGATCAGATTAACCAGGGATTGACCCAGGTATCAACAGTAGTCCAGACGAATGCAGCAACAGCAGAAGAAAGTTCTGCCTCCAGCGAAGAACTGGATGCCCAGGCTCAGATATTAAAACAGGAAGTTGAGAAATTCAGACTTCAGGGGGAATACACCCCAGCAGCCCAGGAAAGTGTACGTTATGAGGCCGCAGCCACAGTTCAGATACCGGAATATACTGATATAGAGGAATATACGGCACCGAAAGAAGATGAATTAACCCCGATGACGTATATACATGATTCAGAAAAATATTAAATTTACCAGGGGCTGTTGTGAAATAAGTGAGTCATCACTTATGGAGCAATGGCTCCTTTTTTCAAGAGATATTATTATAAAGACTTTTTAATACGGGTGGTATTTCTTTGATGAAAAAGGCTATCTTGTAAAATAGGATTATTATGGTATCTTTTAAAACAGAAAATCCTGAGAAGAAAGGAACGTGAGCTGATACATGAATGTCCAGGAAAAAAAAGAAAGTGAAATGGAGATTACATACCGTATGATTGCCTTATATTGCAGGAAAAAGCATGGAACAAGGAAAGGGCTGTGCGATGAATGTGAAGAACTGGAAGCTTATGCCCGCAGCCGCACAGCCTGCTGTCCTTTTACTGAGACGAAGACATTCTGTTCCCAGTGTAAGATCCATTGCTATCGGGCAGATATGCGCGAAAGAATTCGGGAAGTCATGCGTTTTTCCGGAATGCGGTTGTTTTTCAAACATCCCGTTATGGTCACCCGTCATATGATTGAGACAAAAAAGGCAGGGAAACAGTGAAGTGAAGATAAAAAAGAAGATTTTATGTGCAGCAGGTATTTTATTAACAGGGCTTGGAGCAGTCGGAGCAGTGCGGAAGGAGAGTTCATGTTATAATTGCAAAAAAGGGGGACTATGAGGTGAAGATTGACAGGCTGATTGGAATGATATCCATATTGCTGCAAAAAGAAAAGGTGACAGCCCCTTATCTGGCGCAGAAGTTTGAGGTATCCAGAAGAACCATAAACCGGGATGTGGAGGACTTATGCAAGGCTGGCATACCCATCGTCACCGAGCAGGGGAAAAATGGGGGGATATCCATAGCAGAAGGCTATAAGGTTGATAAGACGTTATTTACTTCAACGGAAATACAGGCAATTCTGTCAGGGCTAAAGAGCCTCGACAGCGTGTCCGGAAGCAACCGGTATCAGCTTCTCATGGATAAGCTTTCCTGTGGAAGCAATGAGTACGTAGGCGCAAGCGGTCCGGTTGTCATTAATTTAAGCTCGTGGTATCAGTCCTCCCTTCCGCCTAAATTTGAGCTGATCAAGGATGCGATAGAAAGAAAAAAGAGGATTGAATTTCATTATTTCGCTCCTGGAGGGGAAAACATACGGATAATAGAGCCCAGTTTGCTGATATTTGAGTGGTCTTCCTGGTATGTTTGGGGATATTGTCTGCTGAGAGATGATTTCCGCATGTTTAAGCTGAACCGGATGGCTCAGATAAAATGCACGAATGAGGATATTGCCGAGAGGGAGATACCCCTATACCGAATGGATCCCCGTAATGTTCCATGGACCAATGAAGTAAATATTACAGCAGAATTTGATAAAACCATGAAATGGCGTCTCATAGAAGAATTCGGCATTGACAGTTTTCTTGAGAATCCGGACGGAAAGCTGACGATGAGTATCGGCTGGTCGGATCAGGCGTCTTTGTTCAGCTGGCTGCTTGGATTCAGGGATTGTGTGCGGATTATTGAGCCGGTGGAATATCAGGCGGATTTTTTAGAACTTCTGGAACGGATTAAAGCCCTTTATTGATAAATATAAATAGATTGAACCATATTGACAATGCCAGTGGAATCAATCATAATATACAGATACCCCTTATGGTATCCGGAGGTGCAGAATGAAACAGTGTATGGATGCCGATAATCTTCATCGGCGTTTAAAAAAGATCATCGGTCAGGTTCAGGCTATTGACCGTATGGTGGACGAAGATGTTCCCTGTGAAGATGTACTTGCTCAGATCAATGCAGCAAAATCAGCGCTGCACCGGGTTGGACAGGTCGTTCTGGAGGGCCATATTAATCATTGTGTCAGAGATGGAATTGAGCATGGAGACGCAGATAAAACCATTGAGAGTTTCACTAAGGCGGTGGAACGTTTTGCCAATATGACATGACCTGGGTGTGAAAGCTGGCAGCCGGTAAAATGGCGGTCCTGTTATTTCTTTTCTACAGCAACCCATATTTCACAGGTAAAGCCAGGATTCTTCACGTCTGCTGATGGATAGGCTTCAAAGTCCGTGCCGCCGCAGGGCTGATACTCGCTTGCAGGAAAGAATTCACTGTAAATTTGCTGATACAGCCGGGTAAATGCTTCCGGCATTGATCCGATGCATGGAAACACAGCGTAGGTATGGGCTGGAATTTTCCATACAATCAAATCCTTTTTAGCAGCCATACTGCCATTATAGTGAACGCCAATGGCATAGGGAAAGTTGGAAGGGGCATCCTTACCAAAGCTCGCCCCAGCAATGTTTTCACCAAATATATTATCTTCACAAACGTATCTGGACAGCTCCGTAATTGTTCCATCCATGCGGCACTGCTGCCAGAAATCAGATATCCTGGCAGAGGTCAGTTCCTTTTTGCCGGACACGCCCAGCGGTCTGCCAATCATTTGAAAGCCATCCCTCTTTTCAATTCTGTAATCCGTCACATTGGCGCCTGCCAGTATCAGTTTCACAGAAAGGCGGGAAAAAGATTTTAAACTGGCTCCGTTTCGCGCCTGAGAGGGAGATACCCCATGAAAACGTGTAAAAGCGCGGCTGAAGCTTTCCTGAGTGTCGTAGCCGTATTTTACAGCGATATCCAGAATCCGTTTTTTTGTCCCCGCCAATTCCAATCCGGCAAGAGTAAGTCTGCGCATACGGATATAGTCTCCCAGAGTGAATCCGCAGAGAATTCCAAATACCCGTTGAAAATGAAAGCCTGATGAATAGGCTTGTTTTGCAATCTCATTAAAATCCAGATCCATGGTGATATGTTCTTCCACGTAATCCACCGCTTTTTGTATTCCGTTGATCCAATCCATCTTACTTTACCTCCAGTCTGATTCCTGATAATGAACCGTTTTCATTCAAACAAGGGAATAATTTCCCTGGTAACCAGTTCAATTTTAACTTTGTATTTCGGCACAAATCGGGATGCTATGGCGACAACAATGCTTTTATCCTGGTTGACAAATATAAAGTTCCCTCCGTCACCAACAGCCGCGTAACAATGGCATCCATCATAATCAGCAATCCACCATAAATAGCCATAAGGCAGTTCTCCCCAGCGGCTTTTTTCCTTTGTACTGTTCTCAATCCATTTACCGGATAAAATCTTCCGGTCTTCGTAAATACCGTTGTTTAAATATAGCTGCCCGATTTTTGCCATATCCCGGGGCGTCAGGCAAAGCCCCCAGCCAGCTGTATTCACGCCATTTGGATCCACTGCCCAGCCGCTTACATGTCTGTCTTTCAGAAAGGCAAAATGTTCTTCTTTATTACTAATTTTCGTATTGCCAGGAGCTTTGATGCCAAGGGGATTAAACAAATACTCTGCTGCAAAATCGGACACTGATCTGCCTGTGGCATTTAAAATGACTCCGGATAAAATCTGTGTTCCTACAGTGGAATACTTAAATTCCCCAGTGATTCCAGCTTTGCCCCCTAATAAATCCAGGGCAGCTTTCGTCCAGTCATCACTGGTATACACCTTTGTATAAGGTTCTGATTTGTATTTATACGGCGCGGTCATTGTAAGCATATGTTCTATGGTGACATGCTGTATCGTTTTTTCTCCCCGTCTTAGTTTATAGTCAGGAAAAAATTCCAAAACCTTCTGATCCGGGCTTTTAATATAGTCTTTGTCTATAGCAATGCCTGTCAGCGCCGATATTATGCTTTTTGTCACCGACATAATGTGAATGGTATCTTTAGAAGTGAAACCGTCAAAATATTGTTCATAAACGATTTCTCCCTTTTTTTGTACAACAATACCGGCAATATTATCATAGTCCGCTTTAATTAAATTCTCTAAATTCATAATATCATTGTTCATGATTTCTCCCCGCTTATGAGTTTTTTAATTTTACTTGATAGTTCGTATAAAACCTATAATACGGGAAAATAATTTTGACCGCCTGACAATTTGTGCGGAGCGGTGTTATTTCAAACGGATGCTATATTTAGGATTGCAGCAATGTGCTGCTGAGATAATCACAGTATAGCATAAAGAATATTTTTTTCAATCTGAGAGAAAAAAACATGTATTTTCTCAGATTCACTTGACAATTAATACCCATGGGGGTATATTTGTCAAGTGAATACTTATACCCCTATAGGTATAATCAGGAGGAAGATTATGAATAAATTAAAAGAAATTCTGGAATGGGGAGGGCCTGTAAGGGAAAAAGCAAGTCTGGCGGTTTCTGCACTTGCTCTTATTCTCAGCTTTTTTCATCTGGCGCCGGATCCCTTTGATCCTGCGTGGGCTGCCGTTCTTCTTTGCGGAATTCCTATTATCTTAGAGGCAGTCATTGGTTTAGTCACTGAGTTCGATATCAAAGCTGATGTGCTGGTGTCCATCGCTCTGTTTGCTTCTGTTGCAACAGGAGAAATTTTCGCTGCGGGAGAGATCGCTTTTATCATGCAGCTGGGGGCATTTCTGGAAGAGTTCACAGTAAAAAAAGCAAGAGACGGAATTGAAAAACTGGTTCGTTTAACGCCCCGTACAGCAAGGAGACTGGAAGGATCCATGGAAACAGTCATCCCGGCAGAGGAAGTCTTAAAAGGTGATCTTTTGCGGGTGCTCCCGGGAGAGACGGTTCCTGCTGATGGAGTGATTAAGGCTGGCAGAACCTCTGTGAATCAGGCTGTTATGACGGGGGAATCACTTCCTGCTGATAAAGGCCCGGGTGATGAAGTTTCCAGCGGTACAGTCAATCAGTTTGGTTCCTTTGATATGGAGGCGACCAGGGTAGGAGAGGATAGTTCCATACAACGAATGATACGTCTGGTTCAGTCAGCAGATGCGGGAAAAGCGAAAATAGTGGGCGTTGCAGACCGTTGGGCGACGTGGATTGTGGTGATTGCTATGGTTTCAGCCGTACTGACCTGGTTCCTGACAGGTGAGCCGATGCGTGCAGTTACCATACTGGTGGTATTTTGCCCATGCGCGCTTGTTCTGGCCACGCCTACGGCCATTATGGCGGCAATCGGCAATGCCACAAAGCACGGATTCCTGATCAGGGAGGGAGATGCTTTAGAACGTCTGTCTGCAGTCAGCAAACTGACCTTTGATAAAACAGGTACTTTAACCTATGGGACTCCGACGGTAGTGGCTGCAGTCAGTTTTATAGAAGAGTATGAGGAGGCGGAAATATTTGCACTGGCTGCAGGAGCAGAATCCCGCTCAGAGCATCCCCTGGGAAAGGCAGTTCTTCGTTCTTTCAAAGAAGGAAAGAAAAAGGAGGTAATGCCAGCAGAAGAATTTGAGATGATTCCGGGACGGGGAGTTAAGTCGGTCATTATGGGAAAGGAAATTCTGGCTGGAAATCCGGAACTGCTGTCTGACAATGGGATTGAATTAGAAGAGTGGCACAGAAGTAAGGCAGAATCCTATCTTCAGCAGGGCTGTACTGTCATCTATCTGTCTTTGGACAGGATTCCGGCAGGTTTTCTTGCATTATCTGATACAATCAGAAAGGATGCCGGTGAGGTGATTAGACGAATACTGGAAATCGGAGCAGCACCTGTGCTGCTGACGGGTGATCATAAAAGCGCAGCGATGCATATTGCCGGACAGCTTGGGATTATGGAGATTCATGCAGAGTGTCTGCCTGAGGATAAACTGAGATGGATTAATACCTATGAAGGAGATCAGAAACGGGTTTGTATGATCGGAGATGGCATAAATGATGCTCCCGCACTAAAACGGGCTTTTGTGGGAATCGCCATGGGCGGAGTCGGCAGCGATATAGCGGTGGACGCAGCAGATATCGCTCTTGTGAGTGATGATATAAAGGAAATTCCCCATCTGCTGTCCCTTTCAAAAAAAATGATGAGGACGATCCATTACAATCTGGGCTTTTCCATGCTGCTGAACTTTGCGGCAATTATTCTGGCAGCGACAGGAGTGTTAAATCCGGTAGTGGGTGCACTGGTCCATAATGCAGGATCCTTAGCAGTAATTATTAATTCTGCGTTTTTATTAAAATGGAGTGTGAAATAAATAAGCAGCATTGTATAGGAGGTCAAAAATAAAAATCCTCTCCTTTGCAATGCTGCTTCATTGTTAACCTTTTTGTCTGCCGTTCACAAAGGTTTTAATTGCAGTAAAACTTTCTGCACTGATCACATGCTCAATCCGGCAGGCATCCTCTAAGGCTACCTTACGTTCGACTCCAAGAGCCATAAGCCAGTCGGAAAGAAAGGTGTGGCGCTCGTACATACGCTCTGCGATTTCCTGACCTTTTTCCAGCAGTGTAATATGTCCGTTTTCATCCATATCGATGAAACCATTCTCACGCAGATTCTTCATTGCCACACTGACGCTGGGCTTAGAAAACTCCAATTCTCCAGCTATATCGATTGATCGGACATATCCGTTGCGTCTATGAAGCATCAAGATTGCTTCCAGATAATTTTCAGCAGATTCCTGTATTTTCGTAACTGCACCTTCTTTCAATAGTTCTTTTCGTATCTGTTTATTGTAACACAAACAGCCTGGTATTTTCAAGTCAGGTTATCCAAACCTTTTTCGTGCTTTTTTATCATAGTACGGAACTGGCTGATGGTGATCCCAAGGACTTCGCTGGCTGTCCGCAAGGAATAGTCCCGGTTCAGCCATTTTTCATATACTGGGAAAAATTCATCAGGAAGAGGGGAAGGATATCTTCCCAGATGTTTGCCGTTTGCTTTTGCTATGGCAATTCCTTCCGCCTGTCTTTGCCTGATGTTTTCTCTTTCTGCCTGAGCTACATAAGAAAGCAGCTGTAAGACAATGTCCGATATCAGGGTTCCTATTAAATCTTTATTTGTCCGCGTATCAAGAATTGGCATGTCAATAATTACAATATCTGCCTTTGTTATTTTAACAATGTCTCTCCATTCTTTTTGTATATCTTCATAGTTCCTTCCAAGACGGTCCAGGCTCTTGACCACCAGTACATCACCCTCTTTTAGTTTTCGCTTCAGCTTCTGATACTGAGGCCGGTTGAAATCTTTTCCCGATAATTTATCGCAGTAAATGTTTTTCTCTAAAACTCCCCATTTAATCAGCTCAATTAACTGCCGTTCCACATTTTGGTCCAGTGTGGATACTCTGACATAACCATAAAAATTATTCATATTGTTTTTTTACCTCCTGACCTTCTTATTATGGCAGAAAGGGTGGATTTTAAAATGAGACAAGCATATTGTAATGCTAAAAAGGTGTACCTTT
>CAURBW010000015.1:0-148106 GCA_963523075.1 uncultured Clostridium sp. | reverse complement strand
TTTCAGGGTTTTACATACTGTTCAATCTTCTGTTTTCAAAGTGCTTTTTGTTGTTCTCTCTCGATCAGCAACTCATTTATTCTATCATGTTGCTGTTTCTTTGTCAACAACTTTTTTTATTTTTTCAATCGGCTTAAATCGATCGCCTTTGCGGTGTGTTCCGCATCGGAACTATAATATAACATGTACCCAAGAGATTGTCAAGGGGATTTGTGTCATTTATTGATACAATTTTTCGAGTCTTACTATTACTACTATATATATACGTTTTTACGGAATTTTTCTATATCTTGGGATGAAAATAAAAAACTGCAGAAAAGGCTTTCAGGCCTTTAACCTGCAGATTTGTTTTAATTGCATATATCATAAATACAATTATTCTCTCAGATCAGTCCGCGCAATACCCCCATAACCATTATGTTCAGAAGATTGTGGCTGTAAAGAAACGACAGCCATTGGCTGGACTCAATCTGCCGGGTAATAATCATACCCCATTCTGTACCAGAGAATGCAGTGGCAAGCAAACATGCCAGCCAGAGGAACAATAGTCCCTCAAGGCCGCCGGCAATCGCTCCCGCTATTTTATTAATTCCTGATATAATAGGAAGTCTTGCAATAATATCCAGCCATCGGATTACCAGCTTAGACGCCAGATAAACAGCCGCAAACAGCATAACAAATCCCGCTGAATTAATAATTGTATCTGCAAGATAGTTCCCTACATAATCAGTGAATGCCTGGACTCCCATTATCTGATAAATCTCACTGTTGTTATTTTCAATCAGTGCTGATTTAACCGTCCGGGGTAAATTCAGATTCTCTATAACCGTTCTTTGAGCAGACGGCATGTCCGAGATCTCTTCCTGGGAACTCTGTTCCTGCCCAAGGCCTGCTGCCTTTACGATATTGTGAGCTACTGTCTGCTGAAGAGTTGTGTTCTCTTTTAAATAAGTGGTTACAGCTGGCAGTGATACACGAACAATGGTCAAAGATAGGATCATTGCAACTATTGATACAACCAGCCGGATAAATCCTCTGTGATGTCCGTAAAGAACCATCCCAAGCAGATATACTCCGGCAATTACAGATAACCAGTTTTCCATATACAGTCTCGTCATATTTCCATTTCCAATACCAAATTCCTGATGGCAGAAGCTACTCCGTCCTCATCGTTGGTCTCCGTTACATAGTCTGCTGCTTCAATGAGCTCTTTGCTGCCATTTTTCATGGCAACTCCGACTCCGGCTTTTAATATCATGGTAAAATCATTCTCTCCGTCACCAATTCCCATGGTTTGACTTGGACTGATCCCCAGATGGGACGAAAGCCGTATGATCGCATCCCCTTTTGTTGCATCAAGCGCGTTGATCTCCAGGTTATTGGAAATCGACGAGGTAACCAGAATATCATTTCTTTTTTCCAGTTCTGCCCTAAGTTTCGCTCTTTCTTCCATATCAGAAAAAAACAGATTAATCTTTTCAACTGGCTTGTTGGTTTTCTCTACGAACTCTATAATGTTAGGGCAGATATCACGGGTATTTCGAACCAGATCTTGCAGCTCAGGAGTCAAAACAAACTCTGGCAAATGATCAATGAAACGGGATTCCGTTATCCCACGCCTTTCTATGTATGGATCGTACATCACACGGTACGGATCCACAAACCGTAAGAGCTCCAATGCAAGATCACAGGTCAGCATCCTGGTATCTATTACAATATTTTCTTTCATGTCCTCAACGACGGCACCGTTGGTGGTGATGGCATATCGGATTCCGGGTATGTCTTTTACCTCAGCCGGTATTCCATCAACGGTCCGTCCCGTACATGGAACAATGTGTATTCCTTTACGGATACAGCTTATCAAAGCTTCCCGATTATGATCAGACAAACACTTTCTGCTGTTTAACAAGGTTCCGTCCAGATCAATCGCAATGAGTTTAATATCCACGTTTTATCTCCATTTAATAAATGAAATGTTCCTCTTTTAAAATAAGCAATCCATCTTTATCGTATTTTGTAGAGAACAGACCCTTGATACGCCTTCCAACAGTTGGTTTTTCAGCGCGGTCTGCGGCCTCTTCTATCAGACCTTCTGCATTTGCTCTGTTTAAAGGAACACCATCTTCCTCCATGATTTCAATTCTCTCATAGAGTGCAAGCATACTCTTCCCGGTAATGTTGCAGTCAATCTCATTGGCGTATCGGCAGGCATACTGAGCAAATTCATCGATATCCATTTCCTCATCAGTATATTCTGGTCCGGCCTGTTGTCTGAAGGAAGGCTCGTCCACCGGCTGATCAGCAGTTTCATCGTAAAAATCGTCCTCTTCATAGCCTCTCTCCTGATCATAATCATCATAGCCAGAGTTACTATACTCCGGACTCTGCTGGTATTCCACTGCACTGTTTTGGATTAACGGATCTTGCTGGTACATATCTTTACCCTGGACTGCTCCGGCATCACTGTCTGCAGGCACGGGATCAGGAGCCGAAACTTCTTCTCCGCTTCCAATGCATTCGAATTTACTTGCCAGAACTGGGTGATCCTGATGCAATGCTTCCATCTGTTTGGGATTATCGATCAGTACTACGATCATTCCGCTTGCATCTCTTTCCATGAGCTGGTTTAATTCATCAAGAGCCTGCGGGGTTAAATCGCCAGCTTCCTCTATTACCAGATCTTTTCCGGTAAGCCTGTCTGCAGATGCAAAAACGCCCCGATTAGACAGCTTGGTTCCGGTGATTTTGGCAACAGGATTGTTCACACCGCTTTCCCTGTGGATCTGCTTTAATGCTTCCACCGCCATCTGAAGTCCTTTTTCAGGAGTTCTGGCTTCAATCATTAGATGATTGCGGACAGGTGTCTCCGGAATGTCTTCTTCAGCCTCTTCCCCGTACAGCTCCTCAAAATCAAGTTCTTCCTCTTCTTCTGCCTGAGGGAAATTATAACCGCTTCCGTCAGCCTCCGGGTATGCATATTCTTCTTCCTCGTAATCAAAGCTGTCTTCCTGAGGCAGAGTATAGTCTTCATCGCTTTCTGCGGTGGCAGCTGACTGGTTTCCGTAGACTTCCTGACTGAATCCCTGGGGCTCTTCTTCCTCAATAACCGGTTCTGAGTATGAATCCTGTTCGTATTCCTCTTCCGGCATATTGTTTTCCATTGACCTTGGGAATACAGAGATATTGCGTCCAACTCTTCGGATATCTTCCAGTACTCTGGTATGCTCCGCAGCGGGTTCTTCTTCAATTACTGGTTCATCGTAGGAAATTTTGGACATCTCCCTCGCAAGAGACTCCTGTACTTCCGCCTCCTGCATGCTGGCTTCATAATCATCCTCCACCGACTCCTCATACACCATGTTGGTGTACTGACCGGATTCCGGTTCTTCCTGATAATAATCAATTTCCGGTTCCAATTGTACGCTTACTTTTTTCCCGGTTCCATACTCCTGCTCTACTGCCCGAAGCCTGGCTTCGTATTTGTCTCTGTTTTCTATCAGATCCATCTGATAATTTGTCAGGGGGGCATACTGCACTTTTAAGTCCATTGCCTTTTCCACATATTTTCCAAGTCCAAACATCAGCATAATGCGGTCGCAGGTTTCTACACAGCGCTCTGCCATACCTGCAAGGCTGTAAAGCTCCGCCAGCTCATAAAGCCATTTTTCATCAAGTTCCACACTGGTGTAGGATTCAAGAGAATGAATGAGCTGCTGGGCCGGCGCCCCTTTTGCTTTTAAAATCATATAGCGGAGGAGCTGCTGCCTGGGATCTTCAGAAGCCAGATCTCCGAATTCCTTGTAATAGCTTTCTGCTTCTTCGATATTACCCTCTTTGACTGCAAGCTCGGCCAGTTTATAGAGAAGCCTTTTTCCAATAGGGGCCCGTTCAAAGGCCTGTAAAAGGATCTCTTTTGCCTCCTGATAATCTTCATTTTTTTCGTATACCATGGCTACCATGGAAAGCAAATTAGTGTTGCGGACTCTTCTCCAGTCGATTGTATCGGCGATCTTCATAGCCGTCTCATAGTCGTTTTTACCGACCAGTTTTTTAATTTGTTCAACTTTTATATTAAACTCGTACTTATCCATTCTTTGCATCTCCTAACAAGGCAAATGAGTTACAGTTCGACTCTGCCCTCCAGAGCCCGTAACAATGTCACCTCATCTATGTACTCTAAGTCTCCGCCAACTGGAACACCGCTGGCTATGCGGGTAACCCTGATTCCTGTAGGTTTGATCAGCTTACTGATATACATGGCTGTTGTTTCACCTTCGAGACTGGAATTCGTGGCAATAATCACCTCTTCCACATCTCCCTGCAGCCTCTGCATTAATTCTTTCAGCTTAATATCTCCAGGTCCGATTCCCAGCATAGGGGATATGGCTCCATGGAGTACATGGTAAACGCCTTCAAACTTTCCGGTTTTTTCATAGGCAGCTAAATCTCTGGTATCTTCCACCACCATAATTACCTTATGATTGCGTTTCTCACTCTTGCAAATGGGGCAGCGCTCCTGATCCGTCAAAGTAAAACACTCTTTGCAGTAATGCACGTTGCGTTTTGCTTCGGTTATGGATGAAGCAAGGCCCGTTACCTGTTCTTCCGGCATATTAATAATATGGAACGCCAGGCGCTGTGCCGATTTGCTGCCAATGCCGGGAAGCTTTGATAGCTCTTCAATTAATCTGGTTATCTGACTGCTGTAGTAATCCATAGTTAGAACGGAAAGCCTCCGCCTAATCCACCCATTCCACCGGTTAATTTAGACATAGCCGAACTGCTGTCTTCTTCCATCTGGCGGAAAGCTTCATTGGTAGCCGCCATAATTAAATCTTCCAGCATCTCAATGTCATCGGGATCAACCACTTCCTGGGATAATTTTACGGAAGTTACTTCTTTTTTGCCGGAAACGGTGACAGAAACCGCTCCGCCGCCTGCTGCAGCTGTATATTCTTTCTCTTCAAGAGCTTTTGTCGTCTCTTCCATCTGGCGCTGCATCTTCTGTGCCTGCTTCATTAAATTATTCATATTGCCAGGCATAGCGCCTGGAAAACCGCCACGTTTTGCCATGGTGTATATCCTCCTATATTTTCATAATCAATTTATTCTTCTATTGTTATATCCATTAAAATATTGGCTTTTAATTCTTCGTCGCTGACGTAAATGGTATCCATACGTTCGCCTCCGCCGCGGAGTCTTGTCTGAAAAGCAATGGATTTTTTATAATGATCTTCCACATACCGCTCAATCTCCGCAATCGTAGTTTCTCTGCTTCCGATCATGTAATTGCTCTGATCAGAAAAGACGACGCAAAGGCGGCTCTCTCCAGCCGGTTCAACCACTGTTTCCCGAAAACTGGCCCGTATGGGACCGCCCAGCTCCCGTATGATTTTTCCCCAGTCACTTCGGATTAAATTTAAGTCTTCCAACTGTCCCTGAGGAAGTGCAACCCTCTGAGCCGGAGTCAGTATATCGGTCTCTCCGTTACCCAAACCCGCTTCTAGAGATGCAGGCGCTGCTCCTTCGCCCTTTTGGAGAAATGTTCCGCTCTCCAGCTGCTGTTCAATGCTTTTAAGGCGCTGAAGTATGGAATCATAATTCTGCTCCATCTGGGGGCGGGTCAGTTTAATGAGTGCGACTTCAATGAGTACACGCTTCTGGGAAGCGTAGCGAAGCTGATTGGATAAATCTGAGAACACACGGATATACCGGAGAAGTGTCTCATAATCTGCAAGCTCGCTGTCCTCTCTTAAGAGATTCTGGTTCTCCGTTGACATATCAAGCAGATTCTCTCCATCGTCCACGGATTTAATAATAAGCAGATTCCTTAAATACCAGATAAAATCAACTACAAACTGTCCTAATTCTCTCCCCTGGATCACCATATCTTCCAGACATGCAATACAGTCTTTGGTTTTATTTTGTGCAACGGCTCTGAAAAGCCTTCCAAATACCGTGATATCCACTGCTCCAAGAACATCAAGTACATTGTCATAGGTAAGAAGCTCTCCATAATGGAAAGCTATGCACTGATCCAACAGGCTTAATGCATCTCTCAAAGCTCCGTCTGCCGACTTTGCAATGTAAGTCAGTGCTTTCTCCTCTACCCGGATCTGTTCCGCTTCTGTAAGTTCTTTCAGATGTTCTGCAATTGTCTCAACCGTGATGCGTTTGAAATCATAGCGCTGACATCTGGATAATACTGTTACGGGAATCTTGTGCACTTCTGTTGTCGCCAGAATAAATATAACATACGAGGGAGGTTCTTCCAAGGTTTTTAGCAACGCGTTAAATGCTCCTGTAGAAAGCATATGAACCTCATCGATAATATAAACCCGGTATTTTCCTTCTGTAGGCGGATACTGAACCTGCTCCCTGATCTCCCGGATGTTCTCCACACCATTATTTGATGCCGCATCAATCTCAACAACATTCAGGGAAGCACCTGCTGCTATATTCCTGCAGGTTCGGCACTCCCCGCATGGACTGCCGTCTGCGGGCTGCTCACAATTGACTGCTTTTGCGAAAATCTTTGCGATACTGGTCTTACCGGTTCCCCGTGTTCCGCAGAACAGATATGCATGCCCGATACGCTGGGATATAATCTGGTTTTTGAGTGTTTGCACAATATGGTCCTGCCCCTTGACATCTGCAAAGGATGAAGGGCGCCATTTCCGATATAATGCCGTATATGACATGCCTGTTACTCCTTATTTGTCGCCGAAGCTGATTCCTATCATCTTGGCTTCCTTAACGATGGAACATTCCGGATCGATGGTCTTTAATTTACCGGCTACCTCGGCTAAGGGCGCCTTAACAATCTCATTATTTTTGACTGCCACCATATAGCCGTATTCCCTGTTCTTTATCAGCTTTGCTGCTTCAGCCCCAAGGCGGGTGGAAATTACTCTGTCATAAGGACATGGTTCTCCGCCCCTCTGCATATGACCGGGAACGGTGACCCTGACTTCCTGTCCGGTCCGTTCCGTGATCTGGGCTCCGATCTCATAGGCCACAGAAGGATAAATCACTCCGCTCTTCTTTTTTTCTTTCAGTTCTTTTTTCGTCAGGACCGCATTCTCTTTGGAAATCGCTCCTTCTGCAACGGCAATGATGGAAAATTTCTTTCCTTCTCCGGTTCTTTTCTTTAAAGCTTCTATAATTACATCCAGATCATATGGAATTTCCGGAACCAGAATAATATCCGCTCCTCCGGCGATCCCCGCATAGAGAGTCAGCCAGCCTACCTTATGACCCATAACTTCAACAATAAAGACTCGTCCATGGGAAGCAGCCGTTGTGTGAATACAGTCAATGGCGTTGGTCGCCACATTAACCGCGCTCTGGAAGCCAAAGGTTATGTCAGTTCCCCATAGGTCATTATCTATGGTCTTTGGCAGCGATACAACGTTTAAACCTTCCTCCCGCAAGAGATTGGCTGTCTTCTGGCTGCCGTTGCCGCCAAGAACGACCAGACACTCCAGCTTTAAGTTTTTATAGGTGTGCTTCATAGCTTCTACCTTATCAAGACCATTCCCGTCCGGTATCCGCATCAGTTTAAACGGCTGCCTGGAGGTTCCAAGAATAGTTCCCCCTTTTGTCAGAATTCCAGAAAACTCTTCAGGCTTCATCACGCGGTAATTTGCATAAATAAGACCCTTATAGCCATCTTCAAATCCAACAATCTCGATATCATCAAACAGCCGGTATAATGCCTTGGCAACGCCCCGCATGGTAGCATTTAAGCTTTGACAGTCACCGCCGCTTGTAAGAATTCCAATTCTCATCATAAAAGCACACCTCTTCTTTGATTAGATTTGTTATTTGGAAATAGGTACTATTATACCCATTTTATTCTCAATTATAATACAAAGGGGAATGTGGGGCAAGGGAAAACTTTATTTCATAAGATAATGTAAGGAAATATTAAAAATGAAAAAACACCGCAAAGCAAATCACTGCTCTCCGGCGTCCTGATAACTATATTTAATCCGTGCGTCTCACTTTGAACCGCTATCACAGGCGTTACCCTGACAGTTAACTCGGTCCAGGCACCCTCACGGCACACAGAAGGTTCCACTTAGTGCTGCTGCATTCCTGCCCTGACACGGTTCATGAAGATCTGTTGCGTAAGACCCAAACGTCATCGTCACTTATCAGGGGCAGCCCTGCAATAGCCGGCCCTGGGTGAGACATCACCCCTGCTGGAGCGGATTGCAGGTACAGGGCACCGCTATCTCCCCGGCTGCACGGAAACTTTATGACGTATTATGACTTAATCGCAGTTAAGTATACATGGAAACCACCGGATTGTCAAGGATTTACGGGGCGATTGTATCTTCCATTTTCTGTTTTTTATTATCACGTAATTCTTTGAAAAATTTTTTCATCATCTGCGTGCACTCCTCACCCAAAACCCCTGATTCCATTTCCACCTGATGATTGAATCCGCTTTCATGAAATAAGTCCAGTACAGAGCCTGCACAGCCCGCCTTGGGATTCATGCAGCCAATAACTACTTTTTTCATTCTGGCCTGAACGATTGCTCCGGCACACATGGGACAAGGTTCCAGAGTCACATACATCGTACAGTCTTCCAGTCTCCAGTCCCCCATCTTTTTGCAAGCCTTTCTGATTGCAAGGATCTCCGCATGGGAAAGTACGTTTTTATCTGCTGTCCGCCGGTTATATCCTCTGGCAATGACTTTATCCTCATATACAATAACACAGCCAATCGGCACTTCACCAACCGCTCCGGCTTTCTTTGCCTGTGTAACTGCCTGACGCATATATTTTTCATCCGTGGTCATAATCATTCCTCTTTGCTGTTTAATGTGGTATACTTGTTCTTAGTATATCATGAAATAAAGGAATGGTGAAGAGATGAAGCTTTGCGGTCTTCAAAAAACAACACTTCTGGATTATCCAGGTCATGTGGCTGCCACAATTTTTCTGGGCGGCTGCAATTTCCGCTGTCCTTTTTGCCATAACAGCGGATTGATCGGCAGCAATGCAAATCCGCTGTTCACAGAAGAAGAAATTTTAAATTTTCTTAAAAAGAGAAAGGGAATCCTGGAAGGTGTCTGTATTACGGGAGGAGAGCCCACACTCTCCGGAGAGCTCGAATTATTTATCCGAAAAATCAGGGAGCAGGGTTATCTCATTAAGCTGGACACCAACGGCTATCGTCCTGATGTATTAAAGAAGCTGATTACAGACAGACTTCTGGATTATGCAGCCATGGACATTAAATCAGGACGGGAACATTATAAAAAAGCGACAGGGATGGGAGACCTCAAAATAAGAAACGTGGAAGAAAGTGCAGCATTTTTAATGGAAAACCATATCCCATACGAGTTCCGCACTACAGTTGTAAAAGGAATTCATACAATGGGAGATTTCGTGGATATTGGCAAATGGCTGGAAGGTAATTCCTCGTACTTCCTTCAGAATTATGTGGACTCAGATCAGGTTTTATGCCCAGGCTATACCTCTTTTTCAGACAGTGAGCTGCAGGGGTTTTTAAAAATATTAAAACCTTTTGTTCCCGGCGCTGTGATTAGAGGTGAATCATTCTGACGCAAAGCAGGGGGCTTATTCAGCCCCCTATTTTTATATCGGTATACCAGAATCCAAAACGCCCGTCTTCTATGGGCTGGTCTTTTGAAAGCACAAAATTAGGAAAGCCGAACATTGATGCCATATATCGCTCATTGCTGTAATAATGACCCGGGATTCCCAGCAGATAACGGGGTGTTCCCTCGGAATTAAACAGTTTTGCGAGAATTAGGTATCGGTAATTATAGTAACCATGAAGTAAAAAGCTGTTATTCCCATACACCCATGTATCTCTGGGGAGAAGCCCAATGTCCTGAGGTTTGATAGTCAGGATTTCGCATCCGTCTTCATAATCAAATGCCAGAATCCTGGTATGTTCTTTTCTCAGTCTATCCCAGACTACGTTATGTAAATTCTCTTCCAGATTTTCTCTCTGGCGCAGCTGCTCCAGTGCCTCCGGATCTCCCAGTTTTGGATCAATCTGATTTTGGTTATTTGCTTCTTTTATTACTGCATCTGCACGATACAGCCGGGTAGTTCCCGTGCCGGGTTCACTGAACTCTTCTGCATCCTCTGCCAGATTGGCAGTATTGGAGCTTATCTGGAGTGATTCTTTTAATCCTGCATCTTCTGACTCAGCCATCATCGGTTTAGGCATTAAGGGCACAGCTTCCTGCTGGCTATGCAAAGCAATATCAGCATCAACCTCAGCTGGCTGATCCGTAAGTATGGATTCTGCAGTCATGGGAACTGTCGGTATTGGACCAGTGGGACGCGGCATCGGTGGAGTCGGTCCTGTGGGCATTGGCGCTGCAGACGTCGGTCCGGTGGGACGCGGTGCTGTAGGCATCGGTCCAGTGGGCATTGGCACTGCAGACATTGGTCCGGTGGGCATTGGTCCGGTGGGCATTGGTGCTGTAGGCATCGGTCCAGTGGGACGGGGTTCCTGCCACCAACCGGGTACTGGTCCGGTCATCGCCGGACGGGTATTTTGCTGCCGGTCTGGTCCTGGTGCAGTAATAGGAGGTGGGTTTCCCTGCCTCAAGCCTGCCGTTGGACCGGTTACCATGGCCCCTGTATTCCTGTCTTCCGATACGGAACCGGCCATCTGCCGAATCTCTGGCATAATGGCGTCATCTTCCTGGGGAATTTCCGCCTCCCCGGTTTCCTGGCTTGGCTCACTCCCGGCTGGCACCGAACTTTCTGTTTGAAGAATGTTCTCTTCATCCTGAGACTTCATTATCTTCTTCGTATCCTGACTGCCGCCATCTTCCAGCGGAAACTCTTTTTCTATCTCCTGAACAGCTTTTTTTATCTGTTCTTCCGATATGGCGGAGGCCTCTTTTACTGCAGAATCTGTATGTTCCAGATCCACTTCTGCCGCATGAGCGACTGCGTCCTCCCATATGGTGGTATAAGATCTCCATGTATTTTTTACATCATGTATGGTCAGTCCAAAACATTGGTCCATATTAATCCCTGAACGTTCAATATCATTTACGGATACTGTGGCTCTGAATTCACCGGAACCGCCTCGTATGAAAATATTACCCAGGTATATTTCCTGCTCTCCGGCCAATAGATATACTCCAATGTCGTTACCGCCTACATAAATTCTTTTCACACTTACCGTAATTTTGCACTGGATTCCTCTCGTCTCTATCTTGGCAAATCCGATGTTTTTTCCTTTGATTCCGCCTTCATAGGCATAAATATATGAGATTAGTCTTCGATAGTTAGACATGCCACCACTCCTTTATCACTATTTTATGCAAAATGCCATTGCATCTATGACATAAAAATGATATCCTAATAAAAGAATAAAATAAAAATTTTTTCCAAAATATGGAGGATGATAAAAATGAAGCTGTACCGTGCGAAAGATTACTATGATATGAGCCGAAAGGCAGCAAATATCATTTCTGCTCAGATCATTATGAAACCAAACTGTGTTCTTGGACTTGCTACCGGTTCTACACCTGTAGGCGCCTACAAACAGCTGATTGAATGGTATCACAAAGGTGATTTGGATTTCTCCCGTGTAAAAACAGCAAATCTTGATGAATACAAGGGACTTAACAGAGACAATGACCAGAGCTACTACTGCTTTATGAAGCAGAATTTATTTAAACATGTAAATATCGATGAAGCCAACACTCATATTCCTGACGGAATGGAAGCAGACTCAGAAAAAGAGGCTGCCAGATATGAAGAAATACTGAAAAATCTGGGCGGCATCGATTTACAGATTCTGGGGCTTGGTCATAACGGTCACATCGGATTTAATGAGCCATCTGACATATTTCCAAAGGATACACATATTGTTGACTTACAGGAAAGCACCATTGAGGCAAACAAACGATTCTTCGCTTCAGCGGATCAGGTTCCGCGCCAGGCTTATACCATGGGAATCGGCACTATTATCAGAGCGAAAAAAATTCTGTTAATGGTAAGCGGCGAAGATAAAGCGGAGATTCTGCATACTGCCCTTTGCGGACCGGTAACACCAAAAGTTCCCGCTTCCATTCTGCAGCTCCATCCGGATGTAATCATCGTTGCAGATGAGGCAGCGCTTTCTAAGTGGGAAGCTATCTGAACTTGACGTAATTTGCTTTTAATGTTATAATAAGCTAAATTTTTTTAAGGAGGTGAGACGCCGTGCGACATATTTCAATTCAAGCTACTTCATTATGGACTAATATTGTTAATATCTCTGCAGTTTTCGGTAATTTTGACGCGTCCGTGTATCAGTGCGCCCATTTTTACGAAAAAGGCAGCGTCTCATCTGAAAATCATTCTGTTTGCCGGTAGTTTTTACCACTGGTTTTTTGGTTGATTTTCCGCCCGGATGCTCCTGCACCGGGTTTTTTTGTGCGTTTTTTTCAAAATGGCAGTCTGAACGGACGTTATTCCAATTTGAATTTATAACACACAAAATGGAGGATATAACCTATGAAACAGGTAAAAACGTTTCTGTCCGGCTGCGGCTTTCACTCAAAAGCCGTATGTTCCACAATTTTAATCTGCTCGAAACAAATCTTTGACGGGGGTTTTCTCTGCATAGCCGGAGGCTACTTTGTTCAGATTGTCCAGTTTATTCTGCTGACCTTTATCTGGAAGGCACTGGAGAAAACCAATGCTCTGCCGTTAAACGTTTCTTTGGGTCAGCTAATGACCTATACTCTGATGTCTACTGTATTACATCAGGAATTAAATATTATTTCCCCGGCTACCTCATCCTTATGGGAGGGGTCTGTGATCGGGCGTTTCCTAAGGCCTGTGTCAATTGAAGCCAGCTTTATATCCGAAACAATCGGCAGATTCTGGATTCCTAATTTTTTATTTCTTGGCATTCCATTATTGCTTTTTGCGCCGGTTCTGTCTGTCAGCCCATTGCCTGCTTCTTTAAGTCTGGGAGTCCTTTCCCTCATAAGCCTGGTACTGGCAGTTTCTATTGGATTTGCGGTAGATTTGCTTTTTGCTTCACTGGCCATGAATCTTAAAAACGGCTGCTTTGCAGCTCTTGCTGTCAGGGAAGCTGTTTATTCCCTGCTTTCCGGAGAAATGATTCCCTTTTCCTTATTTCCGGAGAAGCTTGGAACGCTGTTTTCCCTGCTGCCTTTGGGTTCAGTCGCCCACGGGCCTTTAACCATCTACACGGGTACTGCCATGTTTCCCATTAAGGTTCTGACACTCCAGCTTTTCTGGGCTGTTGTTTTATGGGTTCTGGCTATTTATGTATTTGAAAAAAGCAAAGAAAGGATGATCTCTTTTGGCGGATAAATTTAAAACACTATTCAGACTTTACAGGCAATATGCAAAAATGGATTTATTATGGTTTCTCAGGGATACCCGCTATTTCTTTATTCAGCTGGTTTCCGATGTTGTAAGCGGCGGCTGCACCATTGCGGGTGTGTGTCTGTTATCTGCTAATTTTAAAAACTTTTCCGGGATGAACCAAAATGAAATTTTATTTATGATGGGTTACTCCCTCTTTATTGATGGTATCTTTATGGTATTTTTTATCGGTAATAATACCGGTATGGTCAGCAGGATTATCGGACGGGGACAGCTTGATCACATTATGATCCAGCCGGTACCTATATGGGCAGAACTTCTTGCACAGGGTTTTTCCCCTGTATCCGGTTCTCCCATGCTGATTTTCGGAATGGCGCTTACTTATTACGGTGCTGTCAGGGCTGAAATGCCCATAAACGTTTTTATGATTTTGCTGTTTTTATTTTACAGCACCTGCTCCATTATCATTGTGTTGTCATTTATTTACCTGCTCTCCTGCTCGGCGTTCTATGCTCCTGCCGCTGCAGAAGAGATAGCTGGCGTGGGAAAAGATTTGTTTTCAACCCTCAAAACCTACCCCCTGGGAAATATGAGAGGCTTTCAAAAGCATATCTTCTTATCCGCTATCCCGGTAGGCCTTTGTGCGTGGTTTCCTTCCACACTTTTAATAAAAGCCGGGAAATACGGAATAAGAGCGGTTTTGGTTCCTGAAGCACTTTATCTGCCTGCGTCAGCGGCAATATTTTTAATTATAGCAATTATAACGTTCAAGAAAGGAATGAAACATTATGAAACCTTTGGTTCTCCAAGATACTCCGGCTTTGGCCATCGATAATATCACAAAAGAATACTGCCAGTGGCAGCGAAGCGGCAATGCCAGCGATATCATTAAAAATCTGATCCATCCGGAAAAGCGGGTGGTAACAGCTCTTGACCGGATATCTCTCCAGGTAAAAAAGGGCGAATTCGTCGCTTACGCAGGCGCCAACGGAGCCGGTAAAAGCACCACAATAAAGATTCTTTCCGGAATCCTCATGCCTACAGAGGGAACCGTTTCTGTCCTTGGATTTAATCCTGCCAAAGACCGGATTAAACTAATGCGCCACATAGGAGTCCTTTTCGGCCAGCGTACCGAATTGTGGTGGGACCATCCAGTGATATCCAGCTTTGAATGGAAGAAGCAGGTATGGAACATACAGGATTCCACCTACCGCAGAAACCTGGAGTTGGTTACAGACCTTTTAGATCTCTCAGATATTCTAAAAACCTTTGCCAGGGAATTAAGTCTGGGTCAGAGAATGCGGGCGGATATTGCCATGCTTCTTCTGCACAGTCCGGAGCTGATTTTTCTTGACGAACCCACACTTGGTCTTGATGTTCTTGCCAAGCAGCAGATGATCCGGTTTTTAAAAAAGATCAACCTGGAGAACAAAACCACAGTGGTAGTTACCAGCCATGATATGGACGATCTGGAGGAAATGGCCCAGAGAATTGTTCTTATTAACAAGGGGAGGATCGCATTTGACGGTGACTTTGATGAACTACGAAATGTGATGGGAGGATTTTACCGGATTGTACTTACCACAACATCCCAGGGGGCACCTCTTTCTCTGCCGGGGATGAGACTTCTAAAAACAGACAGCGGAATTCACGAGTACGAATTTGACCGGAATGTCCTGGGAATTCATAAGGTTATGGCGTTGCTTTCCGACTTTCCCCAGATTCTTGACATGGAAATTAAAAAGGCTCCCATCGAAGATGTGGTGGCAAATTTATATTTGAGCTGGCGCGAAAATTAACGGTTGGTTTTTTCGAATTATTAGTGTAGAATATAGTTACATAATTTTAAAACGAAAGAGGTGTACATATGGCATACGCATTTACTAAAGATCTGGAAACCGGCAACCAGTTAATCGATTCGGAACACCGTCAGCTGATTGATGCAATCAATAATTTACTGACCGCCTGTTCCACCGGCAAAGGCCGTGCAGAACTTGCTAATACGACTAAGTTTTTACAGGATTATACTGCCAAGCATTTTGGGGACGAGGAGAAGCTCCAGCTTCAAAACCAGTATCCGGATTATGCAAATCACAAACGTTACCATGAAGAATTTAAGAAGGTAGTTTCAGGAATCTGTCAGAAGCTTGATAAGGAAGGTCCTACCGTTGCACTTGTTGGCGAAGTAAACAGCGCTATTGCAGGCTGGCTGATCAACCATATTAAAAAAGAAGATGTCAAAGTGGCAACCCATATAAAAAGCAGATCTTGATAAATAAGCCTTACAACCCAGCAGTTTCTTACCAGAGTCCTGGCAGGAAGCTGCTTTTTTGTCCTGTGACATAAAATATTTGCTGCGCTCTCTTTTCATTCTGTCTGTATTTTGATAAAATAGATTCAGAAACGAAAAACAAATTACTTGAAAGAAGGTACATGATTATGAAAGACCCAAACTGCGCATATTGTATGAAAGGAGACTTAGTTGCCAAATTCGGTTATCCTGTCTGCGAGATGGAAACAGGCTTTTTATATTTATTTAAGGAACAGAGCAAAAAAGGCAGAGTTATTCTGGCATATAAAGATCACGTCAGCGAGATGATTGATATCAGCGGTGAAGAGAGAAATGCGTTTTTTGCTGAGGTTTCCAAGGTTTCCAGTGCTATTCACAAAGTTTTTAATCCGGACAAGGTAAATTACGGCGCTTATGGAGATACAGGCTGTCATCTGCACATGCACATTGTTCCGAAATACAACGGAGGAGATGAGTGGGGCGGTACATTTGCCATGAATCCGGATAAGACATATTTAACAGATGATGAATATGAGAAAATGGCTGAAGCCATTCGATCAGCTTTATAATCACTAATATGATCGTACAGGGAAGGAAGGTGCCGGAGAATGTTAGATGAAATCAGAAAACAGGCAGGCAAAGCTGCAAAAGAACTTTTGGAAGCATCGCATTTAAAGGAAAAGGACTTAGTGGTCATCGGCTGTTCTTCCAGTGAGATATCCGATCACAGAATCGGTTCACATTCCAGTGCAGAGATTGGCCAGGCAGTATTTTCCGCAATTTATGAAGTGTTTCATAAACAGGGAATTTATGTGGCTGCACAGTGCTGTGAGCACTTAAACAGGGCACTCATTTTAGAAAAGGAAGCGGCAGAATTCTATCATTATGACCCCGTCAATGTAGTTCCCCAGCTAAAAGCCGGGGGCTCCTTCTCTCTTGCCGCCTACCATGGTTTTGAACATCCGGTTGCAGTTGAAACCATTAAGGCACATGCAGGAATTGATATTGGAGATACACTGATTGGTATGCATTTAAGAGCTGTGGCAGTTCCCGTGCGTATAAAAACCCAGTATATCGGTTCTGCCCATGTGGTTGCAGCCCGTACCAGACCAAAATATATCGGCGGTATCCGCGCCTTCTATGATGATACCATTGAATAATAAAAAACCTGCTGTCAGACGGTATTAGCCGCCTACAGCAGGTTTTTTATTACTCTATTGCGTTGTTGCGTACATAAAGAACCAGTAGCCGTAAGGAGAATGCCATGTTCCTTTCACTTCAGGTTTCTGCAGATAATAGTCACTGGAATATACGAGAGGAGATACGGCAGCATCTTCCATCATAATCTTTTCTGCCTGATGAAGCTTTTCATAATGCTCTGTCTTATCAGCCGTGCTTCTGGCCTCAGCCAGAAGTTTATCTACTTCCGCACTGGAATACTTTCCGTCATTGTTTCCGCTCTCTGTTGAAAACAGATTCAGCATGTTGGAAGGATCATCGTAATCATATACCCAGCCTCCGCGGCATATTTCAAAATCACCGGCACGACGGGTAGGCGTGAATGTGGACCACTCGACAATCTTAATATCCATTCTGATTCCAAGCTCACTCCATGCATTCTGTAAGTACTCTGCTACCGGTTTGTTATAGCCGGCATCATTAGTCATGTATTCAATAACAGGGAATCCTTCACCGTTTGGATATCCTGCCTCAGCAAGCAGTGCTTTTGCCTTTTCAAGATCTGCTTTATAATTATCTACGCTGAAGTAATCTCCGCCGTTGTTTGTACGGCTTACCTCTTCAAAAGAAGAACCTTCTTTTTCGTCAGAGATTCCAGGTCCTACAAAATTGGCTGCCGGAAGCGCAGTTCCCATCATAAGGGTATCGGCTATATAACTTCGATCAACTGCAAGACTTAATGCACGGCGGACTTTCGCATTGGTAAAGGGTTCCTTCTGGGTATTAAAAATTGTATAGGATGTTGCCATTCGTGGTTCTAAATGAAATTCAGGTGAATCCTTAAGGCTGGGAATCTCATCAGTGGGAACATCACGGATCATCTGAACCTCACCTGTCTGATAAGCGCTGTATGCAGCATTGGAATCTTCCATAAGAACAAACTTTAAAGTATTTAAAGTAACCTTATCGGCATTCCAATAATTTTCGTTCTTAGCAAATGTAATGTGGGATCCTGGTACCCAATCAATCATCTTTAACGGACCGTTTGAAATATATGTATCCGGTGTCAGGGACCACTGGTCGCCTTTTGCTTCCACTATATCTTTCTTTACAGGTGCCATGCTTGCATGAGTGATAATCTTGTCAAAATATACACAAGGACCAGAAAGCTCAACTACAAGGGTTTTTGCATCAGGTGCAGAAACTGCCAGGGCATCAATATTTCCAGCAGCCGCTTCATCATAGCCTTTGATCATGGAAAGCATATCTGCAGCATATGGCGCTGCAGTCGCAGGGTCAGCCAGACGTTTCCAGGAGTATACAAAGTCCTCAGCCGTGAAATCGGAACCATCACTCCATTTTAAACCATCTCTTAAATGAAATGTGTAGGTAAGTCCGTCATCACTGACATCATAAGATTCTGCCTGACCGGGAACAATCTTGTTCTTCTCATCAAATGTCAGAAGAGTCTCAAAGGCATGCATTATCATGTTGGATGCGTCAATTGCTGTGCTGAGAGCTGGATCAATGGTTTCCGGATCCGGTCCTATTTCTACTGCCAGGTCAAGACCCCCTGTTGAGGTATTGGCCGCTGCCTCTGTCTTCTCAGTGCCGCTCTGTGTTGTGCCGGACTTACCGGAACCTCCGCATGCACTTAAAACCAGTCCAGAGACAAGAACAGCTGCTAATACGATTGCTGTTTTTTTCATAATACTTCCCTCCGTATCTATGTTGTTTCTATCGTCCGCCCATCAAGGACAGTACGGGTTATAGCATACCACAGAAGGGCCAATCATGCAATCAGCTTTTTTGCATTAAACTCTTATGTTGTAAGGTGATAGCGCGATAACGTGTCAAAGAGCCAGACGATTTATACTCCTTTTTCGTCTGGCTCACAAAGACATTCCGGGTGTTTTTTAACGATAGGAAGTCTGCAGTGCCTTCATTAAAACCCTGGGATTTTTTACATATGGAGTAACGGGGCAGATCTTTTTGTCTATTCCCATCAGAGTATAAACGGCAATTCTTGCAGCACGTACCGAATACTCTTCAGTAAAGACCATATCCTCCGGTATTTCAACAAACTGGCTGATCATGGCAAAGTTCGTAGAACCATCAGGAACCACCTCCGGGCGGTCAACCATTTTCCTCGGCTGGAACTGAGCATCTACATAGGGCATCATACAGGGGATCACATTAATTATATCTGCCATAATTTCTTCTTTCCGGTTCTCCATATGAAGGTGTAAGAGAAGTTCTGTAAGAAGTTCCTCTCCTGTACAGTCTTTCATTGGTTTTTTTACATAATCGCCTAATTTACCTGTATATAGGCCATATCCCCAGAATATGGTCTGATCCATGGGCTGATTGGCGAAATGGGGCTGAGCTGCGACAACTATACTCATAAGCCAGCTGGAATCCTTAAAGGTCATTAAAGCTCCGCTGCCTGGAACGTTGCCGGAATAATCCTCTATAAGCTTAAGAAGCCGGTTTCCTTTGCTGGTCACGGTAAAGCTCTCCCAGTTTGTCTCACTGGCATCTCCAAAAAATGGATATGGATTTCCAAGTCCCTGCTTTTTAGCTGCCACCTTACTCCATAATTCTCCGGATATCGGCCTTAAAGAAGAAGCCGGTGCGGGAGTATGGAGATCTCCTAAAGTAGCACTGTCAGTCATGCATGCATTCGTCATAATGCAGATGTCGTCTTCATCCAGCTCCAGGATACGTGTGACCCCATGGTCTGTTAAGTGGAGAACTTTTGCGGTAATCTGATCCCCCTCCGCAAAATCGATGTCTGTTACGGTACAGTTTTCTGCAAAAGTGACTCCCTCTTTTCTTAAGTAAGCTTCAAGCGGGCGTATCACACTGTCATACTGATTTAGGGGAGTTCTTGTCACTCCTTCCAGTGTATCTATGCGGGAGAATTCAAGTATCATTCTGCGCATATAACGGCGGAACTCAAATAAGCTGCTCCATTTCTGAAATGCAAAGGTGGTCTGCCACATATACCAGAAATTCGTTGTGAAAAAGTGGGGCATGTCTGCAAACCATTCTTCAATGGTCATATCATCAAGCTTTTCCTCAGGTGTGTTCATAAGTCTTAAAAGAGCCATCCGCTCTTTCTGGTTAAATCCCATGCTTTTCACATCAAGAATCGTTCCGTCTTTATCAATCAGCCTCGCCTTGGCTGATGTTGGGTGAGCATGGTCAAAGTCCAAAATCTCTTCCGTCACGCTTTTTCCCTGTTTGCTAAGAGAGGGAATAGAGCGAAACAGCTCCCAGAAGTTCTCATAGGTCTCTTCATTAAGCATGCGTCCGCCCCTGCAGACAAACCCCTTTGCCGGCGTGCCAATGCCGTCATTGCTTCCTCCGAATACTGGCATACCCTCAAAGATGGTAATCTGATTTCCAGGCATTTTGCAGTCCCGGATCAAATAGGCTGCTCCCGCAAGGCTTCCAAGTCCGCCTCCTACAAAATAAGCCTTTCCTTTTGGTATTACGGGATTTTTCATGTCATCAATCTGCTTTATCTTTTTTAGATCCCCGTTCCGTTTATAAAGCGTCCTGGCGGCCACTCCCGCTGCTGTAGCTGCTAATCCCAGTGCAAGTAATTTAATCATGTTGCTTTTTCCCATTTTTTTCTTCATAAGCCACACTCCAATCTCATTTTAAATCAACTGATAAGCCTATATTATCATACTACATTTTTTCCGTCACCATACATGCTTTAATTCCTGTATAAAAAAACGACACCCGGAAAATGGTGTCGAAAAACCAGACAATTTTTCTATATTGTCTATCGTAATTTTTATTATATTCTTTTACAATAAAAACAATGAATAAGGAGGACAATCCATGTCGGGTACATTACACAAACATATACGGGAAAGCGTTTTAAGAACCGCGCTTCTTCATCAGCTGAAAAATGGTCAGAAGGCACCGGAACGGACCGCCCGCAACTTAAGTGAACTGCTGCTGAAGTTCAGCTCTGCATCGAGTGAACTTTTTTCTTATGATGAACTTCTCATTATGATAAAACGCTGTTCCATAGAGGAATGCCTGAATCTGATTATACAAAGGCTGGCTTAAAGCTCCGCCTGGCTGCGAATGTATCCGATCCGTTCTGTGGCCCTGGCGAGGCTTTTTAACCGTTCTGATACCTCTTTCGGCTCCATCTTCATCCCTTCTTTCACCCAATCCATGATAACTCCGCACAAACCATAAGCATAAAATCCTGCATCGAAATCCCGTTCTTCATATGTCAGTTTTCCTTTTTCATCCAAGGCCTCAATTGCTTCTGAAAACAATGCTTTTGTCATTTCATACAGATAGCTCTCAAATGTATGCTCCTGTTCTTTTATGGTGTTCATATAAAAGATTTTTTCCTGCCTCATATTGTTTAAAAGCTCATAGATTTTTTCATTCCAGTTTTCAAGACTGATATCGTCTGCGATAGCTGCAAAATTTTCATTATAATAAATCCAGCTCAGCAGTTCATACTTGTCCTGATAGTGATAATAAAAGGTCTGCCGGTTCAGGCCACATACCACAGTAATATCTGATATGGATATCTTATCAAATGGTTTCTCTTTGCATATCTGCTTCAATGCTTCTGCAATCGCACGTTTAGTAATAAGCGAATCCGACATAAGCCCTCCTGTCATACTATTCTTTTATGTCTGTAAAAAAATTGGCAATTGCCGCAAACTGCTCTAAATTCAGTGCCTCTCCTCTCACTGACGGGGAAAGGCCCAGGCTTTCAATGGCGTCTGCGATCTGTTCTTTGGTATAGGGTACCTCAGGAGAATTATTTAAACCGTTTTGAAGTGTTTTTCTTCTCTGGTTAAACGAGGCCCGGATCAGCCGGAACATCAGGCCCGGATCTTTCGCATTAACCGGGGGATTTTTATGCCGGGTCAGGCGGATTACCGCAGATCCGACATTAGGACGGGGCATGAAGCAGTTAGGGGGGACGTTGGCCACAATATAAGGTTCGGCATAATACTGAACAGCCAGAGAAAGAGCTCCGTAATCCTTGGATCCAGGGCCTACCTGCATGCGGTCTGCCACCTCCTTTTGTACCATGACCGTAATGTTGTCAATGGGTACATTTCCCTCAAAAAGGCCCATGATGATAGGAGTCGTAATGTAATAAGGCAGATTCGCCACTACCTTAATGGGACGGCCTCCGTTATACTGTTCAGCAATCTCATTGATATCAACCTTCAGGATATCATCATGAATTACGGTAACATTATCATAATCCTCAAGAGTCTCTTTTAGAATGGGAATCAGCTTTGAATCAATCTCCACTGCCACTACCTGTCCGGCATTTTCTGCAAGATACTGCGTCATGGTCCCGATTCCAGGTCCAATTTCCAGAACACAGTCATCCTTTGTCACTCCCGCAGCCGCTATGATTTTATCCAGTACATGGGTATCTATTAAAAAATTCTGCCCGAACTTTTTCTGAAAGGCAAATTCATATTTTTGTATGATTTCAATGGTTTTTTGGGGATTTCCTAATTTATTCTGCATACAACCTCTTTTTCCACATATTTTTAAATTTATGGTATCTTATTATATGTAAAAAGTCAATAATTTAAAAATCGGAACAAGGCTGCACATACTCGCTGATATTCTGATCAGCTGACAGGGGCAATCACGATTTTTCCGTCTGCTTCAATCGGAACAGCGCCAGCATCTCTCAGAACTACCGCAACAGCAGCATCCAGGCGTGATGGAAGCTCCGGCCATTTCAAGGAAGCCTTGAATTTTATGTACTTGTTATCGGATTTGAGCAATTCCTTTACGATTTCGACGATGGTTGCCCGACCAATCCGGCGATGTGCTGCAAGTATCTCTTTCTTCATTTCTTTATAATAAGTGCAGAAGAAGTCAAAAAAAGCTTCGCTGTCAGCACTGGTCCCGGTGTACATCTCCAGCTCATATTTATCGATCAGCGTTTCATTTGCCATAAGTATTTTGTTCATGTCATGAGATCTGTGTGCATCCATGGCATAGACAATATAGCCTTCATGCGCCATGATCCTGTATTTATTAGTGATGTCAATCAGTCTGTCCAGAGAACTATACAGAAATGGCGGATTAATCTCAATCGTAGTATCCCCACTGAAAATGATTTTATATTTAGGATCGTAGATGCAGACATGTCCCCGGGAATGAGATCCATCAAAGGAAATGAAAAACCGCCCCAGTTCCCATCCGGTAAGAGCCACGCTGCCGTATTGTCTGGTGATTCTTGAACCGGGCCTTAAAATGGTTGCTTCATCCACCATATATACAATAATTAATAAATTTCATATTTTATTTTTATTTATATTTTATGTCTTAACTCAATTTGAATTTTACTACCTGGGAGATTGATATGAACGGATTCGAAAAAAGACGGCAGGAAAAAAAAGAAGCCATATTGTTTGCAGCAAAAGAGCTGTTTAAACTATATGGCTATAATAAAGTCAGCATCGCGGAAATTGCAAAAAAGGCATCTGTTTCACAGGTATCCATTTATAATTTCTTTGAAAGCAAAGAAAATTTAAAAAATCAATTGCTGAAAACACTTTGGGAAGATTATTACCAAACAATCATGTCCATTCTTAACAGTACCGAGACTATTGAGAAAAAAATCGAGAGTTTCTTCTATACAGTGGCTGTCTATTCGAAAAATTATTCTACAAATTTTATTGCAGAGTCATTGCGCAGCCAATAGGAATTAGAAGAAAACACCACAGAAATGCAGCTGGGGAAAATTAAGCAGGCCGTGGCTTCTCTTATTGAGCAGGGAAAACAGGAGGGTGTTATCAAAGACACAATTACGACAACTGCCATGATGAATTTAATAGATATGTTTCGATTCTATATGATTCACAATCCTTTGGCAGGTTTGAATTACGATCAAAACCCACAGCTTCTGGATGAATTGATATCTCTGCTTCTGACTGCACTGCTGGTTTAGTATGAAAAAATGAAGTTATACCAGCTTATAAAGCCTTTTGGCATTCCTGTTTGTAATTTCAATTACTGCTTCTTCCGAAATTCCCTTAATCGTGCTGATTTCCCGCACGACAAAAGGCAGGTTTAAGGAAGTATTGCGCTTCCCACGGTTGGGCACTGGAGCCAGATAAGGACAGTCGGTTTCCAGAACCAGTTGTTCTAAAGGCATGTATTCCACCACTTCTCTGAGTTTTCTTGCGTTTTTAAAGGTAAGCACACCTCCAATTCCCAGATAGTAGCCCATATTCAAATATTCTCTTGCCATCTCTTTTGCGTAGGAGAAACAATGAATCACACCCCCCATATCCCCAGCCTTTTCTGCCTTCATAATATCCAGAGTATCCTTTGCTGCATCCCGGCTGTGAATGATAACCGGAAGTTTTACCTCTCTCGCCAGATTCAGCTGCTTAATAAACCAGGTCTTTTGTGTGTCATGATCTGGTTCCTCCCAGTAATAATCAAGTCCGATCTCTCCAATGGCTACAATCTTTTCTCCCTTGGAGTTTTCTTTGAGCCAGTTTAATCGATCCTCATCAAGCTCTGCAGTTTCATTGGGGTGAACACCGATAGCCCCATAAACATACGGATATTTTTCCGTCAGTTCCAGAGTGCTTTTAGATGTTTTTATGCTGGCTCCCACATTAGTAACCGCTTCTATACCATAAGACTGCAGGTTGCCAAGCAGTTCTTCTCTGTCTTTATCAAATGCCTCATCATCGTAATGGGCGTGTGTATCAAAAATCATAGATATCTCCTTTAAAGCGTTTGTCATGCTGTTATCATAAGCCTCAGAATGTAAAGCAGAATTAAATGAAGAGGGTAAAACCAGTAAAAAAGATACTTTAAATTTCTCTCCCCCTTTTTCCCGTTATACATGTGTATAGGCAGGAGTGCAAGCGCTCCGGCTCCGAGGCAGCTTACGCTTATTAATGCCGCCATAATTCCAGAAAATACAGTCTGAAGCTTTTTGTTATCCCGAAATACGTATATGATCAGGATCAGTACAATTCCATATATGTTGTAATCCGATTTCAGCAGTATGGATACCCCGCATCCTGCTCCTATAGCCAAAAACTGCCTGAGGGGATCACCCATGGCCCTCTGGTACCAGACCAGCACCCACAGACTAATAAAAAGAGTAAAGAAAACATTCTGATATCCGGGGTGAAACCAGCTGTTAAAAACCGCCAGATCAAAAGGGATTTCTGAAATTAAAGCGAAAGCAAAAAGCCTGATTCCATACTTTTTAATATCTCTGGTATGAAGAAACCCCTCTACCAGCAAATAGCAGAAAATAGGAAAAGCAATTCTCCCTATTGTTCGAAGAACAAAATCAATAGCACTCCACCTTGCCCCTGCCGGCGTAGCCATTATTGTCTGCATCAGTAAAGGGTTCTGATATTTTAATATCCCATTTTCAATCACAACCGCACCAATATGGTCAATCAGCATGGTTATGATCGCAATCATCTTTAAGGTATTCCCGGAAATTCCTTTTCTATGGGAAGCGGCAGATTCTGTCATGGAGTCCTCCTTTTAAATGACAAGACCGGATTATTAAAATCCGGCCATTTATATCTTTTCCTGTCCTTAAAACAGCTTTTAATCAGCAGATCTCTGCTCCGGATGGCATTGCCTTTTCCGGAACCATAAGAGACAAATTGCCCTGTGCATCCTCAGCGCATAAAAGCATACCTTCAGACAAAACTCCGGCCAGCTTCGCTGGTTTTAAGTTTACCACCACCATAACCTTTTTTCCAACCATTTCTTCCGGGGAATAATGGGCTTTAATTCCGCTCACAATCTGTTTCACCTGACTGCCTATTTTTACTTTCGAGCATAAAAGCTTTTTCGACTTGGCTACCGCTTCACAGGCAATTATTTCACCAACCTGAAACTGCAGCTTTGCAAAATCCTCATACTCAATTTCCGGTTTTGCTTCTATATCGATTCCATCATCTGCCTGTGCTTCTTCCTCCTCTTTGCTGCCGTCCGCTGCTGTATGCATAGCTTCCACCTTCTCCATCACTTCTTTCATATCCATACGGGCAAATAAAATCTCCGGCTTGTCTGTCACTTTGTTTCCAGATGGGTATAAACCAAACTCATTCATCTGAGACAGCTCTCTTTTTGCTGTGTTCAGCTGGGCAAGAATTTTTTCAGAGGTTTCCGGCATGAAAGAAGCCAGAAGGGAAGCTCCGATGGCAATGGCTTCTGTGAGGTTATAAAGAACCGTTTCCAGGCGGGATTTTGAAGCCTCATCCTTTGCAAGAGTCCACGGTGCTGTCTCATCAATATATTTATTGCTTCTTCTGAAGATATTAAAAATGGAAGTAATTGCATCTGCGACGCGGAGTTTCTCCATCTTCTCGCTGACCTTCTTCACTTCTTCAAGCACAACCGCCTTTAAATCCTCATCAAATGCATCTGTTGTACCGCCGTCTCTTACCACACCTTCAAAATACTTATTGGACATGGAAATAGTGCGGTTTACAAGATTGCCCAGTATATTGGCAAGATCAGAATTCATGCGCTCAACCATAAGCTCCCAGGAAATGATTCCATCATTATCAAAAGGCATTTCGTGAAGCACGAAATAACGGACTGCATCCACTCCGAAGAAATCCACCAGTGTATCTGCGTAAAGAACGTTACCCTTGGATTTACTCATCTTTCCATCACCCTGCAGCAGCCATGGATGGCCAAATACCTGTTTTGGAAGGGGCACATTAAGTGCCATTAAGAAAATAGGCCAGTAAATGGTATGGAATCGGATAATATCCTTACCAATCAGATGAAGGTCTGCAGGCCAGAGTTTTGAAAACTGGTCACTGTTTTTTCCATCACAGTCATAACCGATTCCTGTTATATAATTTGTCAATGCATCCAGCCATACATAGGTAACATGCCTTGGATCAAATGTCACCGGAATTCCCCATGTAAAAGTAGTTCTGGACACGCATAAATCCTGAAGCCCTGGAAGAAGAAAGTTGTTCATCATCTCATTCTTTCTTGATACAGGCTGTATAAAATCAGGATTTTCATTAATATGTTGGATCAGCCGGTCGGCATATTTGCTCATACGGAAGAAATAAGCTTCTTCCTTTGCCGGCTTTACCTCGCGGCCGCAATCCGGACATTTTCCATCTACCAGCTGGGACTCTGTAAAGAAAGACTCACATGGGGTACAGTATAAGCCTTCATAATATCCTTTATAGATATCTCCCTGGTCATAAAGCTTCTTAAAGATTTTCTGAACCTGTTCTTCATGCTCCGGATCTGTTGTACGGATAAATTTGTCATAAGAGGTATTCATCAGATCCCAGATTGTTTTGATCTGACCGGCTGCCTGATCCACGAACTCCTTAGGAGTTATGCCTGCTGCTGCCGCTTTCTCCTCAATCTTCTGTCCGTGCTCATCAGTTCCCGTCTGAAAGAACACATCATATCCTTCTTCTCTTTTAAACCGTGCTATGGCATCAGCTAAAACTGCCTCATAGGTATTGCCGATATGAGGTTTACCCGATGCGTAAGCAATGGCTGTGGTAATGTAATATGGCTTTTTGTTCGAATCTTTACACATAATCTTTTCCTCCAGAAATATAATGAGATGCAGGGTGAATCATTTCCCAACAAAGAAAAACCCGTCTAAAAAAATCCTCATAGGAAATTTAAAGACGGGGCACTATCCCGTGATACCACTTTAATTTATCCATGCCTTACAGCACAGACCTCACCGGCTGCGTTCTAATCAAAAGCTTTTCAGAATAGAGCTTATGGTATATAATAACAGTCTGACACGATAACGGGTGTGACCGTCGAAATTTAAAGGCTCACTAAGCCAATTCAACTTCGCTGCTCCAAGGCCATGTTGGGAAATACGCTCAGGCTTCCTTTTCAGCTACCGGAATTCTCTGTACATGAGGCGGGTTTCTTACTCTTCTTTTCTCAGCATTCTCAAATGAATCAATTGTCAGTAACCCTAGTGTAATAGTTTCATACCCGTTTGTCAAGCAGGTAAGTTTCAGGATCTGACCTTTTGTCATTACTTTTTTCTTATAAACATATAAATAATATTAGTGAATTGCGGAGGATCTTAATATGAAAAACATTATTATCAGGCAGGGACGCCGTATCCTTTCCGTTGTCTTGGCGGCTTCTCTGTTTTGTGCCTGTACACCGCCTCCAAGACAGTCAGGAACTCCTTCTGACGCTCTATATGAAAAATACCATGCAGAAGATTTATCCATGCAGAAATCATTTGATCAGTTTACTGCTGACTTATTCCGGGATGAAATCAGCGATTCCGGCATCAGCTTTCATTTCAGCATTGCTGATCCCGCTTCCAGAGGAATTGATACGGTTCCTTTAACTCTTGGCGATTTCTCTCTGGATAAGATGAAGCAGGGTACAAAAGACCTTCAGGAGGTAAAGAAAAAGCTGGAAGGATTTAACCCCCGCAAGCTGACTGCTGACCAGAGGCTTACATACCAGATTCTGTATTCCTATATCGATACCGAATTAACTTCAGACGGAATGGAACTCTACGCCCAGCCGCTGACCACCACAATTGGAATTCAGGCCCAGCTTCCTGTCCTCTTTGCGGAGTATTCGTTCTACAACAAAGCAGATGTAGATCACTATCTCTCACTGCTGTCTACCATTGACGAGTATTACGGACAGATTCTGGAATTTGAAAAGCAGAAATCTGCCGCAGGACTATTTATGTCAGACGCTGCTGCCGATCATGTTTTGAAATCCTGTGAGGCATATTTAATACAGCCGGATCATAGCTTTCTTGCTGAAACCTTCAATACAAGGATTGATGCCCTGACAGACTTAACTGACGAGGAAAAAGCTGAATATAAAAATCAGAATTTAAAAATACTGGAGGAACATTTTATTCCTGCCTATAAAAACTTAATAAGCGGAATTACGGCCCTTATGGGAACAGGGACCAATGACAAAGGCCTTTCCTGGTATCCTGATGGAAAAAAATACTTTGAATATCTGGTAGACTCCAATACAGGAACCTCCTATGGTTCAGTCAAAAGTTTAAAAAAAGCAATTGAAAGGCAGATGAACTCTGATATTAAGGCATTGGGACAGATCACAAAGGATCATCCTGAGGTGATTGACTCACTGGACCATTACTCTTTCAAGTATACAAAACCAGAAGAAATCCTGGAATCCCTAAAATCTCAGATAACCACAGATTTTCCGGAACTTCCACCCTGCAGCCACACAGTCAAGTATGTGCCAGGTGCTTTGGAATCCTCCTTAAGCCCGGCATTCTACCTGGTCCCCCCCTTGGACCGATATCAGGATAATGTTATTTACATCAACAACAATCCGCGTTTTAAAAATGAAGACCTTTTTACAACTCTGGCTCACGAAGGTTACCCGGGACATTTATATCAGAATGTATATTTCCTAAGCAAGAAGCCAAATGATTTAAGGAGCATACTTTCTTTTTCCAGCTATTCCGAAGGTTGGGCTACCTATGTGGAGTATTATTCCTATACATTAGACAACGGACTGGATCCGGAGCTTGGAAAGCTGCTGGCACATAATACCGCAGTTACACTGGGGATCTACGCCTACCTTGATATCTGCATTAACTACGAAGGTTGGGATAAGGAAGCAACCGCTAAATATCTGGGGACCTTCTATAACGTGGAAAATACTGATATCACAGATTCCATCTTTAACAGTCTGGTTGAAAATCCAACCAATTATATGGAGTATTATGTAGGATATCTGGAGATTATGGAAATGCGCAGCACTGCAGAAAGAATCTTAAAGGATGACTTCAACTTAAAGGACTTTCACACCTTTCTGCTTGATGTAGGGCCTGCACCCTTTTCTGTAATCCAGCCGGCTTTCCGCAACTGGCTGGCTAAACAGCTGAGAAGTTAAATTATAATAAAAAAGGCAAAAGCCGAAATTAATGGGCTTTTGCCTTTTTTTTATTTCATTTCTTTATAATTCTTTACATATTCCAGATAATCGCTGTCGCCTTGTTTGACCGAACCACCGGAATAATTCTTGCCGTTTACCAGAAGTTTTAATTTATCCAGTCCAAAGTTTTCAATAAAGGTATTGCCTAAAGCAGCAATCGTAAGTTTGTCATCGCCTGAACTGCTCTGGGGAACTGCAGACAAATCCAAGGTGCCAATTCCATCAGCAGATTCATATTTCAGAACCTTTGTACCTTCCTCTAATACGCCATACTCAATGAGTTTACTCACCATTGCTTCCGCAGTCAGTTTGTCCACTGCATCCATAGCCTGATTTAAACCGGTTTTATTATCATTCTTACTGTATACGGATATAATCTCCATAGGCTCTGCATTGGGGTCAGGGACTTTATCGCTGGCGCCTCCTGTTGATGCCATAACCTGAGGATCAGGCGGTGTTGTTTCCATCTTCGGCTGGGTAGGTGTACAGGCCGCCAGGGATACCATCAGCATTGCGCTCATTAAATACAAGATGATTTTTTTCATAAATGCGTATTGCCTCCTTTAATTCTGTTAAAGACTCCGAAACCACTTATTCAGTTTGGTCAGGGCTTTGATTAAAACTTCTACCTCATCCTCACTTAACCCTTCTATCACTCCGGCTATCATCTCCCGATGAAATGTGGCATGATGGTCATAGGCTTGTTTTCCTTTATCTGAAAGAGAAATATAAACAACGCGCCGGTCCTCTTCTCCCCTTTGGCGGGTAACATAGCCTTTTTTAACAAGACTGTTCATGGCTATAGTTAATGTCCCCACCGTGACGGACAATTCCCGTGCTATCGCGGACATATTCTTAGGTTCTCCAACTCCGATCGCCTCAATCACATGCATATCATTATTGGTGATATTATTAAATTCCTGTGTAATGATAGCCTGCTGTTCGATATCCATTATATCCCGAAACAGCCTTACCAGTACTTCGTTAAGAGTTCCGTAAGTATCCACGTTTATCCCCTTCAAATCTATATGACAATAAAAGCTTCTTCGTAATTATACATGATTATGTATTTGAAGACAACCACCTGAATTCTTATGAAATTCTTAAATCAAAATGATTAATTTCCTTTTATACCAAAATCCGGCTCAAAAATACGCTTGCCGCTATTCCGGCTGCAGTAGCTGTCAATGCCCCCGCAAGAGTATACCTGGTTTTTCTGATTTTCACAGTACCAAAATAAACACTGAGACAGTAAAACAGCGTCTCCGTGCAGCTCATAAGAACAGAAGTCATAAATCCAATATAAGTGTCTGTACCATATTTTTTAAAAATATCCAAAACCAATCCAATGGCTGCTGAATTCGAAACCAGCCGAACTAAAATAACCGGCACGACCGGTGCCGGAAGAAATAAATAAGAAGCCGGTTTTGTAAGCAGTTTTGCCAGAAAATCTAAAAATCCGGATGCCCTAAGTACTCCTACCGCTGTCATAAGACCGATCAATGTAGGCATAATGCCCGCAACGGTTTTCATACCATCTTTCGCACCGTTTAAAAAATCATCAAATACCGGACGCTTTGACAAAATGCCAAATCCAACAATATAGAAAATGATCAGCGGAACTGCAGCTTCAGAGAGAAACAATAAAAATTCCATAGTTTTACTCACTATCCGTTAATTATTATAATCTATTCCGGCTGTTTCCTTTTCATACTATGGATTTATTTCAAAATCCTTCTCCGAATGATTAAGGCAGACTTTTGTAAGCAGCAAATGACTGAATTCCAGTAATGCAGTATTCTCAGCTGCTTCCTTACAATTGTTTTTGATCCCCTTTTATTAAATTCAGTCATGATCTTCTGGAATTCATCCGGCGGAGGAGCAGGTGCAGCCGGTGTTAATTCCGGGTGCTTCTGCATATAATCAAGCAAATGGGCTTCCAGTTTTTCTCTTGAATTATGATTAGTATTTAACAAATGAAAGATGGAATACTTATTTATGGAATCTTTCTTCTGTTCCACATCTATACCTCTTTATTGCTGGTTATCCTTTGGTTCCCATACGCTTTGGGGTTGACTTTTTACCACTAACGTTTACTATAATAGTATATCGAATTTGGGAGGCAGCTTTTCTATGAAAAAAATAATTTTAACTGGCGGCGGTACTGCTGGTCATGTTACCCCGAACCTGGCTTTGATTCCTTCTCTAAAAGAAAAAAATTATGAGATTCGTTACATCGGTTCGTACCAGGGAATTGAACGAAAATTGATCGAGAATGCACAGATCCCATACAGTGGAATCTCAACAGGTAAATTCCGAAGATATTTTGACGTTAAAAACTTTACTGATCCCTTTCGTGTAATAAAGGGGTTTGGAGAGGCGTTAAAACTCATTAAACGCTACAAACCTGATATGGTATTTTCCAAAGGAGGATTTGTGGCCGTTCCTGTGGTACTGGCAGCAAAGCACTTAAAAATTCCGGTTATCATACACGAATCAGATATGACTCCCGGCCTCGCCAACCGGATCTGCATTCCTGCTGCAACCCGCGTTTGTTGTAATTTTCCGGAAACACTCAGCTATCTCCCGAAAAACAAGGCAGCACTGACTGGCTCTCCTATCCGGAAAGAACTGTTAGAAGGCGACCGTATGACTGGATTAAATTATGCAAAGCTCAGCGAAAATAAACCTGTTATCCTGATCATCGGCGGAAGCCTGGGATCTGTTACAGTTAACAACGCCATAAGGGGCATCCTGCCAAAACTCTTAAATAATTACCAGGTAATACATATCTGCGGAAAGGGCAATCTGGATGAAAGCCTTGCGGGTGTCCGTGGATATGTACAATACGAATATGTAGATGCCCCGTTGAAACATCTTTTTGCCGCTGCCGATTTAATGATTTCCAGAGCTGGTGCCAACTCTATCTGTGAAATACTGGCGCTTAGAAAACTTAATATTCTGATTCCGCTTTCAGCTGCCGCCAGCAGAGGTGATCAGATTTTAAATGCCCGATCCTTTTCAAAACAGGGATTCAGTTATCTTCTGGAAGAAGAAAACTTAAGTGGCAGCACCTTACTTCAGGCCATCACAGATACCTTCGCTAACCGTCAGAACTATCTTTCAAAAATGGAAAGCAGCGAACTCCATGATGCTGTAGATACAATCATTGAAATGATCGAGAACCTGATTTCCAAAAATTAATCCAAATTATAATTGGGACCGAGTATATTCTTTAAACAGACTCTTGTCCGATAGATCCGGGAACGACAGACTGTTCCCGGAATTTCCAGCCTCTCACAGATTTCCGGAATCGTCAGCTGTTCCAGGAAATACAGTACGGCCATCTCCTTCCACTCATCTCTCATATTGGAAATTTCACTGGTAATTTTTAAAACAGACTCTTCCCCAAGAACAACCTCTAACGGATCGGTAACCACATACCTGGCAAGTAATGCCATCTCATTGGATGCATCCTCTTCATCAAGGCTCACTTTTTCGTAATGACCATTTTTCCGAAGAGAGTCTATGCATTTGCGTTTTAATATCTTAATCAGCATACTTTTTTTCCGTGTATCTGTCCAGGTTAATGAATAATTTTCAAAATAAGAAATAAATGTCTCCTGTACCACATCATCAAGTTCCAGATCCGGTACATTCAGTGTTTTTGCTATTCGGCGCAGCAGCCCCTGATATTTACCATATATGGACTGCAGCAGCAGATTTTCATCTTCATGTATGCTCATATCATATGCCCCTCTGATTACAGGGCGCTCCTGATGGCGGCTCCTGTCTGTGCTAGTTCTTCCGGACTTGCTTTACCCGGCATCCATGAAACCATAACAGGACCTTCCTCGTAACGGGGAATCAAATGCACATGAAAATGAAAAACCGTCTGGCCTGCCTCTTTTCCATTATTCTGCACTACATTGAACCCGGAGCATCCCAGCGCCTTTTTCATGGCGACTCCTATTTTTGCTGCTAATGGAAGGACCTTTGCTGCCGTTTCTTCATCCAGATCACAGATATCTCTGTAATGCTGTTTCGGAAGAATCAGGGCATGCCCTTTGGAAGCCGGTCCTAAATCCAAAATTACACGAAACGTATCATCTTCATAAATTGTCTCCGAGGGAATCCCCCCATTCGCAATTTTACAGAAAATGCAGTCATCTTCTCTCACACGCTCACCTCCTTCCAGCGTTGGTATGCCTATATTTATCTTATATTGCGGCTTCTGGGTCTTCGATATAAAATTACTCCCATGATAACACCTATAATCAAACCTGCAACATGGGCAGCATTATCAACACCTGTGCTGGTAAAACCAAAATACAGGGAACATAGAATTATCACTACCAGCTGGCGGGTACTTAAATCTTCCAGCTGCCCGCGGTTAACTGCAACGGCATATAAAAGACCGCCGATCACTCCGAAAATTGCACCGGATGCCCCAGCGGATACCACACTTCGGTATCCGGACAAATTCACAATCATGGAAGCAACATTTGCTCCTACACCGCAGCTTAAATAAAAGGCCAGATATTTAATGTGACCAAGTGCACGTTCCAGATTATCTCCCAGAATAAACAAAATAAGCATGTTGTTCATAATATGGTTGATACCAAAATGCATAAATGCAGAAGTAATGAGTCTGTAGTAATCTCCTCTTTCAATTACCAGCGGCGCATACATTGCTCCATGGGAAACCATAAACCGGGAATCTTCGGTAGATCCATTCATCTCCAGGTATAGAAAATAAATGATATTTAACGCAATGAGACCAATATTTACATAGGCCTTTTTACGCCTGCTAAATTCATCCATGGATGCGCTCCTTCTGAACTATAATATGCTTATTTTATCATAAACTGACAGATTATGTAAATATAAACGCAAAATTTGCGATAAAAATTTCATCTCCCATGTTTAATAAAACAGTTTCATTTGTTTCCAGAAGCCGTCCATTGACATATGTGCCATTCGTGGAGTTCAAATCACTGATCCAGTAATCACTCCCATCCTTTACGATTTTCGCATGAATCCGGCTGATTGCCTCCCCGTCAAGTACGTAATCCACCAGTCCCTCCTGTTTACCAATGAGATAGGGCGTATATGTAATAGCTATATCCTGATTACCAGTACCAGCCGCCTTTAGAATACGTACTTCTGTGTCTTTTTGATTATTGGTTAGAAGTACCGTCTGCATAAGTTCTTCTCCTCCTGCAGATTTTAGCGGAGCCTTGGGTTCCTCTTTACTCTCATAAAATGCAGTCTGCCATTCCTCCTGCTGCTCCTCATAATCGGAGTATCCCTTTGTGCTGTCTTCCGCGGAGTGCTTTAATTCATTTTTGCTTCCTGATTTGATTATGCTATACAAAGCGGACAATATTCCTGCTGCCAGCACTACGTACCAGTATTTTTTGATTCCTCCGTAACCAAATATACTCAATAGCAGAACAGCAGACCCGGCCATGACCACAGATGATACCATTAATGGCCTCCAGGCAACGAATCTGGACGCTTTTGTTTGCGCAGGATGAGCAAATTCCTGAATATCCTGTATTTCCTCTCTTTCTGCATCCGTAAACCTGGATTGAGCCTCACCAGCCTCCGTAAGATCCTGGCTGTTTCTTACTTCCCTCTCCAGTCCTGCCTCCAGCCTGGTATTATGACTGCCGACCAGCTCTGTCAGAGTGTCAATACTATAATTATCCTTTAGGCTCTCCTGATATAACGCATAAGCCATTACCACGCATTCTTTATCCTGGTGATTCACCTTTCCCAGAAGATAACGTAACAGTTCGGTCATCTCCTCCGAAAATTTTCTGTCTCTTCCCGGTACCAGACAGAGAGAGACTAAAAAATGCTCCGGTTCCAGATAGATAAATTCCGGCTGCAGAAGTATCTGATCCTCTTTCAGCAGATAAACAGGAAGGCGGTTAAGAATCTGGGCAATTCCGGCAATCAGCCCCTTAAGTTCTTCTTTATTTAAGCTGTGGAACTCTAAAATCCGATCTAAGGGCTGCTTTGAGGTGATTTCATAATAAAAATACCTATGTGTATCAATCTGTTTTAAATGAAATTTCAACAGACCATTTATCTGATTTTCTTTAAGCATATCAATCTCATATCCCTCTGTCCCGGATTTATCCTGCTCTATAATCAAATAATTATGCTTCATTTCCCGCCTGTATGTAACATTCATCTCATTCCTCCTGACTAATCAGTGTAAGCTTTCTTAGAAAGTTTTCGGGATCAAATACCCGCTGTTCCAGTTCCAGCCTCCATCTGCCGCCCATTCCTGTTCCTTTAATCCGTCTTCCGGTAAGTGAGTTCCCTGACATATTTAATTCAAATCGGTATTCCTTCCACGAAAAAGGAGCGCCCGCCCTGTGAACTGCCCAGTTTGAGGCCTCTTCAGGGGATTCCGTCTCATTATGCCTCAGTCTTTGCACGGATTCTGCAAGTGCCATGGTCCCTGCCACCTCGTCCCTTAAGCGGTAAGCAGACTGAATCGATATCATGAGAGCGAATAAAATGACAGCCATAACAAAAGCGGCCTCTACCGTATAGCTCCCGTTTAAACGCCTGTTCATCGCATCACCATAATAAGCCAGACCGGAACGAGAAACGGGATAAATGGAATCTTTTCTTTTCCAACATCAACTCCATTTACACGGTTTATCAGAAAAAACAGGCCGCAGAAAATACCGCATAGACTTAATCCATAAACCAATAATTTTAAGTTAAATAAAGCAGGAAAAAACAGGCCGCTTATTATAAAAAAGCAGCCATCTCCAGTGCCCACAGACTCTTTAGTTAATCTGCTTACTGCCAGTAAAGCAAGGCCAACCAGACAGCCAGTTAAGCGGCTGGTCAGATCTTCTCTCTGTAAAAAACACAAAACAATTCCTGCCGCACCAGCGCTTATAAAGAGCTGGATACGGATACTTTTTCTGCGTCCATCTTCCCAGGCTGCTGCCAGAAGAAACATTCCAAAAACAATACAATTCATTCGCTCTGCCATCTCTTCCTCCTTACTGTGAGCAATAGGAACACGCACCTAAGTGTGCCACTTCCGATAATGGAACAAGCCTTACGTATGCAGTGATAGCCGAACAGTCTTTATTGCTATGATATTTTTCTCCTGACGGCATTATATAGACCATACTCCCTTCTTCTGACTGGCTGGCACATCTGCTGCAGGGCTTATATTTTCCTCCGTTTATATTGCGTATACTCTCAAAATCCTTTTTATTAACCGCCTTTATATAATTGTATATATAGTGACAGGTCCTTTTTTTATGATACCTGGTACTATCTCTTCCCACGTAAACCATTTCCTCTGAGTGACCAGATTCCTCATTATTAAGCAGTGTATTTCCAATCCAGGCTCTTCGACAGCATCTGGCTGTCATTTTAATACTCTTTAGTCCCAGTACGGAAAATGGCAGGCGTATCCGATAATCCATAACCAGATCAATGGTCTCTTTATCTTTTAAGATGGAAGAGTGGGAAAAAGATACAGAATCGATACATTCATAGACATCATACCTTCCCATTTTCATTCTTGCATAAAGAAGGATTCCCTGTTCTGTTATTCCACTTAGGAAAACGTCAGGGAGTTCATTTACCCCTGCTGCATTAAGATCTTCTCCTTTCCCCAGCTCTTTTAAAGCAGAAACATACTGGCTTAACTCTTCCCCTGTAATCTCAAGCGCAGTCTGCACCCTTCTCCCATCATTTAATAGTTTCATGGGCATCATCAGGATTATTACAGCAAACAGAAAAAGAGGAAGTACCATTGCTGCTTCTATGGTCAGACTTGCGGAGCTAGCCTTTAAGGAGGCGAATGACAATACCCTTTTTACAGAGATATTTCTTCTTATCAAGGGGATTTGTACCTGGAGAGTAACCTTTGCTTTACGGATGATTTTAATAAACTCTCTGAAAAAGGGCATGGTCATTCACCTCCTTAATATGCTTTTTCTGTCCGTACCTCCATGCGGAAAACCGGCTCCAGCCCCCCGAAAAAGAAATGCCGTGAAACTCCTGTTCCTTTTATTTCTGCCCGATATATACAATGGGACATGCGAAACTCTTCATCTGCTGCACAAAGATTCATCTGAATGATATCCATAAGCCGGTAATACTGCAGGCTGCTATGGGAGACAAAAAGAATCAGTTTCAAATATCCGGTATAACCAATACCGTTATCGTCACTTCCCCCTCCCTTAAACTTCCCCTGGCTTCCTGAGTCCAGTAAGCTCCCAAGTGAAAGCTTCCAGTTTTCCTTTGATTTGATAAGCGAGACCTTTTCTCCCTGAAGGAGCCGCCTTATATCAACAATGGCTTCCCCCATTGCCCAGATGCTCATTACAAAAAAGGCCACAAGTCCTGTAAGGGGCGTAAGTCCAGTAACGCCGGTAATTGCTCCTGCCAAAGCATTTGCTTCTTCTCTTTTTTCCTGATCCGTCAGTATATGTACCAGATTCAGCCCCTCCCTCATGGCCAGAATATTGGTTACAGCCTGTGAAAAGTTTTTCTCATCTGTGTTCATACCTGTAATTAAGTATTCCATCTCATACTTGACCTCCTTACCATCTTCTGATAAAAAGTTGGTCAGAAAGCGGCCACAGTACTCCTCAAATAAAATTCGGTCTGTCAATCCATCGATCTCTCCCTGTTCTCCTGTGTAAAACAGAGATGGAAATGAGTCATTATTTAATACCTCTTTTGATATCTCCTTCCCTTCCGGAAGAACCAGCGCCATTAGACCGTTTTGTATAAGATCCTGCACCTTTTCTAAGATTTTTTCTTTTTCAGGATCTTTTACACCGTTGGAATAGGAAAGGGAAGGAATATGTATCTCACACCAGATATCCCTGACAGTCCCCCATAGTTCGGATAAATCCGGTCCATCATCATCGTCGTCTGAACTGCTATCCCACTCATCTATAATTTGTTCTACCTCCATAGCCCGGTCTTTCGAACGTTCTAAATTGTCCTTAATATGGATGGCCTCTCCTGCAAGAGCTTCAACTTCCTTTCTCCGCTCTCCATCCTGCCTGACGTAGGAATCATACCAGTCTGTGTCACTGTCTAATGTTTTTTGAACTGGGTCACTTAACTGGTTCATGGTTTCTGATTTTTTGCTTTTTGTCTTTTGTAATTGAACATATAACTCATCAGCAATGTCTCCGTAAGTTTTTATAAGGGCTGGAATCCGGTTTATCTCTTTCTTTAAATCGTCCGCTTTCTCTATGAATCCATACCCATCATAATAGTTTAAACATGAATCTGCCTCCTGCCATATATGTTTTTGCTTTTCTAAGGAACTATTTATGTCCTCAATCACATGCTCCAGACGTACTGCTTCCTTTGTGTGTTCCCCATAGGACTTGGAAAGATCTTTTAAGGCGGCGGCTTCCTTAAGATCCCCAAGCATTGTAACTGCTCCAGTTTCATCTGGAATATGATCAAAAATACCGTACTTCATATAATCCAATATTTCCTGCTTCATGTATTTTCCTCTGTCATCGGTTATCTGAACACGCTGCAGCACATTTGCACCCTCTATATCCATAGAATACCAGCCGGAATGTTCCATATAAGGTTTTATATATTCCAGCCAGTCCTGTTCCAATTGATTGCCGCTTTTGTCCTCCAGAAGAAAGATCCGGTACTTATCCCATGCCTCTCTGTGATATTTGCTGAATACAGAATCCATGGCAGAATCCGCAGCAAGCTTCAAATACCATCTTGTCCCAGCAGTCCGTGCGGACTCTAAAAGTCCGCACATCAGACTGAGAATGCATAAAAGGGTTAAGCTGAGAAAGACCGTTATATGGCCATTGTTATGCATTAATACACCTCTTTCGACTGCTTGTTAATTTCTTCAAAAATACTATCCAGCAGTTTCTTGATGTTGGCTTTGAAAATAATCACAAGACCAATTAAAACCACCAGAATCAATACAATTTCAATAACCCCTACTCCATCCTCTTCTCTTATAAAGTCTTTAATCTGCTGTCTCATTGATGCGGCCATGGTATCACCTCCTCTCTAGTAAAATGCAAGAAATGCAGGAACTACTATCATAATCATGACCACTAAAAGCATTAGAAGGAGTGGAAACAAAAGTCTGGTGCCCGCCTCTTCTCCCAGCTTCCTCGCCGCATTCTTTCTCTGCTCAAATGCAGAAGCCATCTCAATATCAAGCGCATTTCTTAGTTGTCTGCCTCCGTTTTTCTGATTCTGCTCCAGTAAAGCTGCAAGCTTTATGTACGGCTGAAGACCGCACCGCCTTCCAAATTCACTGTAAGCACGGCCTTCCGACAGACCGCTTTTTATTTGTCCTGCCGCCTTCACCATCTCTTCGTAGGCAGGACGAATGGTCTGTTTTCCATTTTTAAGTGACTCCCCATAACCGGAAGCAATCCGTTCCCAAGCTCCTCTGACTGTATAGCCTGCTCCAATATAGACCACAAGCTTTGAAACCACCTCTGAATAATCCAGTAAAAGCTGCTGTTCTCTCAACCTGCCTTTTTTCTGCTTTTCAATCTGGGTCCTGACCTGCAAAAGAACTGCCAGTGCAAAACCAAGCACAGGTAATATCCCATAGCCTCCTTCCTTTGGTTTAAAATACTTTAATTTTTGTCCTTTAAACTCCTGAGGCAAAACCAGCGCATCCTCTGTCTGCTGCATTGTATCAATCTCATCAGCCCATTTCCGAAAAGCTGCTTTCTGTTTCTCTTCCATTGTCAGAACAGGTGGAAATACCTTACCTTTGAAATGGTATCCACGCTCATGGTTCCCGTCCGATACTACTGCAATGATCACAATTTCTTTTCCCATGTCAGGAAGTTCCTGGTTATAAACCGTACCAAAGGAATCAATCAGGTCAGGATCACTTGTCTCCCAGCGGACTGATATCCCGAAGCTGTCCAGTCTTGTTTTGAAATTCAGATTATGTTTTATGGCATTAAGGGAATCATTCTCTGAAAGCATCTGGGTTTCCAGTTCCTTTTCCAGTCTGTCAAAGAGGTCTTCTGCTTCTTTTTCTGTATAATGGCGCTCCCGCACTGGAATTTCTATCAGTAATTTCTTATCTTCCTGCTCTTTATCCAGTCCTTTTACTAAAACTTCATAAATGCTCTGTCCCTGCCCGGGTCCAGCTCTTTTTAACCCCTGTCCTTCGAATACATTCTGCCTGCCCCATAAAGACACAAGTTCCATAACTGCATACAAAAGTACTCCGCCTGCCATGCATGCAGCCTGAATCTTTGTTACAGGCAGTTTCCGTCTGATTTTTAATTGATCTTTCATCCAACCTCCTGGTTATATCTCAATATCCATAATCCGTTTTGCTGTCCAAAAAGCAATCATATAAATCGCCATGCAGATGGTCATGAGAATTCTTCCCGCTCCTGTGGTATACATGATTTGAAAAAAGCCAGGAGAGGTAAAGTCAATATAAATAACAATGAAAAAAGGAATGAGATTCATGATCTTTAGTTCGAACTGTTTGGAAGCTGTCATGGTAAGGATTTCCTGTCTTACCTGCACCTTATCCCTAATCACGTCTGCCGTATGGCTGATAATAGAAACCAATTCTCCTCCACTTCGTTTTGCAGTGGAAAACACCTCTGCAAAATTCTTTACATCATCCAGCCCGCTTCTTAAGGCAAATTCCAGAAATGCCTGTTCTACAGACCGGTTGATACGAATCTGGCTTTCAATCAGCCGAAATTCCTTTGTTATAAGTCCCTCTCCGCCATAAAGAGCAGACAGCTCTCTCGAAGAGGAAAGCAATGCGTTCTCAACGGAATACCCCGCACTTAAAAAAGAGGAAAGAAGTAAAATACCTTCTTTAAATTCCAGATTCAGCTGCCTAAGCCGCTTTTCTTTTAATTCTTTTCTTTTTGTAAATGGGACAATTATTCCGAGTGGAATAAGTATCAGAAATACCGTCAGACTGCGATAGAAAATATATGAAAAAAGTCCTACGATTAATACCCCCTGTCCGCTATAAACAAGCCATTCCCTCATGGAAAGGATATAGGTATTATAATTCAATGCCTGCTGCTTTGAGTTTTTCTGTATTTTTAAGACTTCCCACTTTTTTAAGACTTCCCCGAACTGTCCTGGCATTTCCCTGCTCCGTCTTTTCCTCCTCAAATCTATAAATGGGATTAAGTCTGATTTCATCATCTTCATAACCTTCTACCTCCACAATTGACAGGACCCGTCTGCTTTTATCTCTCAGTCTGCCTAAATGAATCAAGACATCAATCGCAGCTGCAACCTGGCTGCGTACAGCCAAAAGGGGAATGTCTGCTCCCATGAGCACCATGGTCTCCAGTCTGGACAGCATGTCCTTAGGGCTGTTGCCATGTCCTGTGCTTAAACTTCCGTCATGTCCCGTATTCATTGCAGAAATCATATCAAGCGCTTCTTTTCCTCTGACCTCACCCACAATAATCCTGGATGGATTCATACGAAGAGCTGCCCTGATTAAATCACCAATCGTCACCTCTCCTTCCCCTTCTCCATTGGCACCTCTCGTCTCCAACCGGACCAGATTGGGAATGTGAGTGATTTGAAGTTCTGCCGAATCCTCTATGGTTACAATGCGTTCATTTTTTGGTATATAAGCAGAAAGAGCGTTTAAAAAAGTACTCTTGCCGGAATTTGTTCCGCCACTGATAAAAATGTTATAGCCAGCTTCCACAATAACTTTTAAAAAATCTGCTGCTTCTCTGGTAACAGAACCAAGCTTTAAAAGTCTGTCTATGGTTATAGGCTCCGGAAACTTTCTGATTGTGACAGCCGGCCCATCAATGGAAACCGGAGGCAGTACAACATGAACTCTGGACCCGTCAGCCAGTCTGGCATCTGCTATTGGTCTTGAAACGTTCACAGTCCTGTTTACACGGCTGACAATCTGCTGTATCATATCTTCCAGCTGTTCCTGACTCTCAAATACCTTTTCCCAACGCTCCATACGTCCGTTTCTTTCAATAAAAATTTGATTTGCCCCATTTACCATGATTTCCGTCACTGTTTTATCATCTACCAGTTCCTGAAGTACACCTAAGCGCCTGAAGGAATCAAACAGCCAGCCCCGCAGCAGCAGCTTTTCTCTCAATGGCAGATACTCTGTCATTCCCAGCTTTATTATCTTCTCATCTATCATGGTATAAAGCTCTTCATCCGAGATCTGCTGATGCTGGTTTAATTCTACCATGATGTCTTCCCGCATTATTCTGCGCTGTTCCTCTTTCAAATCCTTTCCCTCCCTATAGCTGCTTTCTTAGGAGCTGCCTGGTAAAATCTCCTAATTCGCTCCATAAAAGCTGGTCCAGATAATTGTCCTTCCTGCCAAAGGTACAATGATATGGAAGTTTGATTTTCTGTATTCGCTTCAACATGGAATCATGACCGGATGCCGCCAGATATGTTTCAAATTCCTCCACCTTGGCCGCTGATACACAGTCTTCTTTTACCGGCATATAGATTCCGTCACATATTTCAAGAACATCCGCCGCTCTTTTCCCCATCTGCCCCAGATCAAGTACAATGGTACCGTAAGTACTTTGTTCCGAGATCTGCCTGATTAATCCTGCTATCTCCTGTGATGAAACAAAAGCAAGATCTTCCGGATACTGAACCGGAGGCACATAATCCAAATCTCCCCATGTATAAATGGCAGCACCAAGCCTGCTGAAGGAAAAGGTCCCCTGCCTGTAATAATAAAACAGATCTGACATTCCCCTCTCGTATTCTTCCCCTGTTAATCCTGCCAGGCCGGAACAATCCTCCAGATTTAAATAAAGAACTTTTAAATCCCGGGAGAGAAGCTGTGCCATGGTCAGGGAAAAAGATGTCTTTAAGCAGCGGTTTACCGGCGAATAAATGCCTACCACCCTGCTTCTTTCAGACAGTACGGTATACCCCTGGTCTTCTGAAGCCTCACAGTATTCCTCCATAATTTCCCGAAGAAGGTGATCGGCAGCCTGATACTTATAAACACTGGGATATGGCTCATCTAAAGGAATCATCTTCTCTTCTGCAAGAAGAACCACCCTGTCCGCTCCTATCTGCTCAATCTCCTGGTTTGATACGCCGGAGCTAATAAGAAGAAGCTCTATGTCATGATCACTGCTGTATTTATTCAGTTCCTCAATGGAAGTAAAGCACACAATAGATACGGGAACCCGTTCCTTATCATTCACAAATTCTGCAAACTGTCCCCCAAATGCAGAGTCTGCATCGTATATCGCCATAATGCGTTTTTTCATAGCAACCTCCTGTTAAAAGATAATAACAGCAAGAACCGTTCCTAAAAACATGCAGAATCCCAATGGAATTACTGCATCGTACCCATCCAGGGAGGAACTATAATAAGCTGTAATTTTTTTTGTTTGAAATAGGGACCTGATATAGGTCAGAAAATAAGAAAACCGCTGAAAGGTGCAGCCTTTCACAGTCATTAGAACCAGGGACCAGAATGCCCCTATTAAAAATCCTCCTGCGACCGCTGCAAAGCCGGTGTAAAATCCCAGATAACCGCATATCAAGGCAATAATCTTTATATCACCCGCACCGATCATACGACATATAAACAGAAGAAAAAACACCGCTGTAACTGCCAGGAACCGGCCCGCAAAAGATGTCATCTCTTGCAGTACGGCCTGACTGCCTTCCTTCCCACCCGCATCCAGCCAGGATAAAAAAAGTCCTGCAGTAATACCGGCAAGCACCAGCCAGTTAGGTATCCGGTGTTCTCTCATATCAAAAAAAGAACCAACTGCCAGAACAAACAACAATACTATGATTTTAACAATACCATCTCCTCTTTTCTAAACTTTAAATCTGGAAATAATGCCGGAAAATCGGCTTTGGATTATGGAACAATGAATTCCATATCATTAAAAATGAGAAAGTCCGTATACAGAATGTATTTGGGATTCTGACCTTATTATGCACAAGATTAAAACAAAAGTCAACTGTTTTTTACAAAAATTTTTCAGCTGCCTTAAAAAGGGATGATGCCGTCTTGATAACATTTTATTGTTATATTTTACAATTTTTTATTGTTATTTCAAAATATATAAGTAAATTTATACAATTTTAGTTGACCTTTCTCTGTCCGGGTGTTAATATAATATTAGTTCACTATTTTAAACCAAAGGAGATGTTTCAGGTGGCAAATGGAGATTTTTCCGAGCTTTTTAAAAGCTGCATGCCGCTTTTTATTGCCTTAGGAGACGAGGTCCGGCTTACTATAATCGAAGTGCTTGCCAGGACTGATTCGTTTCAGACAGAAGGCTTAACTTACATAGGGGATCAGACAGCAGTCCGGGGAATGAATGTGAATGAAATCACGGACAGAACAAGTTTATCCCGCCCGGCCATTTCTCATCATTTAAAGATTCTAAAGGAAGCAGGTCTGGTATCCGCCAGGCAGGAAGGTACTGCTAATTATTACTTTCTAACCTTTGGAGAAAGCACAAAAAAGCTGTGCACTCTTGGGCAGTATCTCCAGAATTTTATGGATCCAGTCCAATAAATTTATGGAGATTCAGGCAATAGATGAATAAAGTTCCAATTTCCAGATATACTGAGATTTATAAGAACCTCGTTAATTTGTTATCTGGAGATGATCATATGAAAAATTTATTGTTAAGGAATCACTTTTCCCTTACGGAAGAGGAACGGAATCTACGCAATGAGATTGAACGTTCCAAAACCGCCATTGATGCAGCAAGAAATCATTTTGAGCAGGTCGTTGACCCGACATTAATTGACTGCTATATCTACGAGCTTAATGCCGCACAGCTTCGTTACCAGTTTCTTTTGCGCCGTTTTAAAAGCCGTGAGGTATAATCAGCTACAAAATCCGTTTTGATACGGACCTGTTACAAACGCTGTTTCAGTCTGTGGAATTGTGTACCGAAATGGAGGGGTGAGCAAATGGAAGATTTAACAAAAGAATTGGAAACAGGTTTTATTACGGAGCTTGACCGGTATTTGTACAACAACGGCCGGCATTACGAGATTTATGAAAAACTGGGCGCTCATCCGAAAACATACAACGGAAAACAGGGGATGTATTTTGCAGTCTGGGCTCCTCATGCCAGTCAGGTTGGCGTCGTAGGTGATTTCAATGGCTGGAACCCCGACTTAAATCCCATGGTTCCCCTGGCCGACTCCGGAATTTGGGAAGCATTTGTGCCGGAGGCCGGTCCGGGTCAGCTGTACAAATATTCTGTGACCACATGCAGCGGAAAGATTCTCTTTAAAGCGGATCCCTATGCTTTCTATGCGGAATTCCGCCCCCAGACCGCTTCTATTACTGCAGATTTATCCACATATTCGTGGGAAGATGATGCATGGGTGGAAAAAAGGGAAAACCAGGATCTGTTATCCGGACCTGTCAGCATTTATGAGGTCCACTTAGGATCCTGGAAAAGGAAAAACCGGGAAGAGAAAGAAGGTTTTTATACATACAAAGAAGCCGCTCAGGAACTGGCAGAATACATAAAGAATATGGGTTATACCCACATAGAGCTTCTGGGGATTGCAGAACATCCATACGACGGCTCCTGGGGATATCAGGTAACCGGTTATTATGCTCCCACTTCCCGGTATGGAACACCGGACGAGTTCATGTATTTTGTTGATTACATGCACCAGAATGGAATAGGAGTCATACTGGACTGGGTCCCTGCACATTTTCCCAAGGATGCTCATGGACTTTCCGAATTTGATGGGGAAGCCTGTTACGAATACGCAGATCCGCGCAAAGGCGAGCATCCGGACTGGGGAACAAAGGTCTTTGATTACAGCAAATATGAGGTGGATAATTTTCTTATTGCCAATGCTCTCTACTGGGTTGAAAAATTTCATGTAGACGGGTTGAGAGTGGATGCCGTCGCTTCCATGCTGTATCTGGACTATGGAAGAGACCAGGGGGAGTGGGTTAAGAACTGCCGCGGAGGAAACGAAAATCTTGAAGCCATTGAATTTTTTAAACATTTAAACAGTGTGATGAAGAAACGGGGAAAGGGAGCCGTTGTCATTGCAGAAGAATCCACCGCCTGGCCAAAGGTTACGGACCAGCCTGAGAATTCCGGACTGGGCTTTACTTTTAAGTGGAATATGGGCTGGATGCATGATTTTCTGGAATACATGAAGCTGGATCCCTATTTCAGAAAATATAATCACTATAAAATGACCTTCGGTCTTACATATTTTACCAGTGAAAAATATATACTTGTATTATCCCATGATGAAGTGGTTCATTTAAAAGGTTCCATGATCAATAAAATGCCCGGACTTCTCGAGGATAAATTTTCTAATTTAAAGCTTGGTTATACTTTCATGCTTGGACACCCTGGAAAAAAGCTGCTTTTTATGGGACAGGATTTCGGTCAGTTCCATGAGTGGGATGAAAAGGATTCCTTAGACTGGTATCTGGCCAACGAACCTCTTGGGGAAAATCTGCAGAATTATGTCAGAGACCTTCTTCACCTGTACCGGAAATTCCCTGCACTCTATGATAATGATTACGTCTGGGAGGGATTCTCCTGGATAAATGCCAATGACAATGAACATAGTATTTTCAGTTTTATCCGGCATGGTAACGGCAATCAGAACAGTCTGTTGTTTGTTTTGAACTTTACTCCTGTGAAACGGCCCGATTACCGGGTGGGCGTTCCCAAACAGGGAAAATATACCCTTGTTCTTGATACATCTCACGGGTTGTACGGGAAAGGCAAAACAGCTCTTGTTTATAAATCTGAAAAGACTCCATGGGATGGCCAGGATTATTCCATTACTTATCCGCTTCCGGCTTATGGAGCTGCCATATTTTGTTTCTGATTTGCTAATTATTTAGTTATATTTCATAAATAATTCTATAATTTACTATACTTTTTCGCCATTTAGTAGTAAAATATAAGTATGAAATTACATAATATGCTAGACTCAAAGTTGGAAGGAGAGGTTCATATGGCAGCAGAATTAATCGCTACAACAGCAACAAAAAAGGTCTTTCACGATGGTGAAAAGGCAATCAAGGTTTTCAACGCTGAGTTTCCAAAGGCTGAAGTTTTAAATGAAGCACTGATCAGCGCCAGAGTAGAAGAAATCGGCGGCATTAACGTTCCCAGAGTACTGGAAGTCGGTGTTTTTGATAACCAGTGGTCCATTACCTTTGATTTTATTGAAGGAAAGACCCTCCAGCAGCTTATGGATGAGAATCCGGAAAAACTGCCCGAATATATGGAACAGATGGTTAATCTTCATCTCAATGTCATGTCTAAGCATTGTCCCCATTTAAATAAGCTGAAGGATAAGATATCCAAACAGATCCAGGATATTGAAGAGCTTGGTGACGTAACAAGATATGACATGCGCACTCAGCTTGACAGCATGCCAAAGCACACCAAACTCTGCCACGGCGATTTTAACCCCTCCAACATTATTGTAAAGAACGACGGTACAATGTATGTTCTGGACTGGGTTCATGCTACTCAGGGCAATGCCAGTGCAGATGTTGCAAGAACCTATCTGCTGTTCTGTCTGCAGGATCAGAATAAGGCTGATATGTATATGAACCTGTTCTGCAAGAAGACCGGAACTGCCAAAAAGTATGTTCAGTCTTGGCTTCCCATTGTTGCAGCTGCCCAGCTTTCCAAAAAGCGGCCGGAAGAAGCAGACCTTCTGAATAAATGGGCTGGAGTCTGTGATTATCAGTAATGAAGTATTCAAAAGGGAACGGACCTTAAATCGCCCGTTCCCTTTTTATGAATCATATTGTGCCATAACCATTTCATAATATCTGCCCCGTTTTTCCATCAGCCTCTGATGTGTTCCCTGTTCCGCAACTTCACCCTGATGTATAACCGCTATTAAATCCGCATTCTGAATGGTGGAAAGACGGTGTGCAATCACAAAACAGGTTTTTCCAGCCATCAGGCGGCGCATGGCCTGCTGGATACGTATCTCAGTTCTTGTGTCCACATTGGATGTTGCTTCGTCCAGAATCAGTATTTTGGAATCCAGAAGCATGGCTCTTGCAATGGTTAAAAGCTGCTTCTGCCCCTTAGAAATGTTAGTTCCATCTTCTTTTAAGATGGTATCATAAGCTTTCGGCAGCTGTTCAATAAAGGAATGAATCCGGGCAGCCTTAGCCGCTTCCACCACTTCATCCAAAGTTGCATCTTCTTTACCATAAGCCAGATTTTCATAGATCGTTCCCTGAAAAAGCCAGGTTTCCTGTAATACCATGGCAAAAGCCTTTCGAAGGCTCTCCCTTGTCACATCTCTTATATCCAGCCCATCAATCAAAATTTTTCCTCCATTCACGTCATAGAAGCGCATCAGAAGATTTATGATTGTTGTTTTCCCGGCTCCAGTTGGCCCCACAATTGCAATCAGCTTTCCAGGCTCTGCTTTTAGGGATAAATCCTGCAGTATGGGTTTTCCAGGTTTATATCCGAATTTCACATGAGAGAATTCCACACAGCCTCTGACCGGGTGTTTTAAGTCAGAAAGTACCACCGCATCTCTTCTGTCTTCCTGCTCCGGAATTTCATCCATAAGCTTAAACACTCTCTCTGCCGCAGCAAGAGCAGACTGAAGATCATTCATGATATTTGCTGCCTCATTGATGGGTCCGGAAAACTTTCTTGAATAGAGCACAAATGAGGAAATCTGTCCTACCGTCATGGAGCCGGTCAAATAAAGGAAAGCTCCGAATATACTGATTAAGGTCAGAGACAAATTGTTAATGAAATTTACCATGGGACCAGTCATGCTTCCGTAATATTCTGATTTGTAATAGCTTTCCACAGCCTCTCTGTTCTGGATGGAGAATTTACTGATTACCTCTTCTTCCTCACAATAGGCTTTAATGGTCTTCTGCCCCGTCACCTTCTCTTCCACAAAGCCATTGAGCGCTCCAAGGCTTTTCGACCGTGCCCGAAACAAGGGTCTTGTGCGGCTTGTGATAAATCTGGTCATCAGACCTGATAAGGGCACTGTTATTACGAATACCAGCACCAGTCTGGGGGAGATGATTACCATCATATAGAGAGCCCCCACCACTGTCACCAGAGTGGTAAGAATCTGAATTAAGTCACTGGAAAGTGATTCATTCACTGTATCGATATCATAAGATATTCGGCTTATAATATCCCCTGTCTGGTGGGTGTCATAATATCCAGCAGGCAGGCTGAGCATCCGGTCAAACACCTCCTTGCGCATCTGGTATACTACCTTGCGGCTGATGGTAATCATCAATACCGACAGAATATAAGACAGTACCGATGATGCCAGATAGAACACCGCCATAAGGCCTGCATATTGAATCACACGGGGGAAATCCACCAGCCCCTTTCCAGGTTCTATGGCATCAATGGCGTAGCCGGAAAGCAGCGGCCCCAACAGTGCAAGCAGATTGCTGCCGATTGTCATAACAAAAGCAAGAAGGAGCAGTAATCGGTACTTCATAAGATAAGGCATCAGACGTCTTATTGTGCTATATCGTAAGTCCTTCATCCGTTTTCTCCCCTTTCCGCTCCCATCTGGGAAATAACAATTTCCCGGTAGCCTTCACAGGTTTTCATCAATTCCTCATGAGTTCCCATACCTATGGTATTACCATCTTCCAGTACCAGAATCTGATTTAAGTTCATAACAGAGCTCACCCTCTGGGCGATGAGTATGCAGGTAGTATGGGAAAAATTATCCCTTAATTCTTTTCTCAGCTGAGAATCCGTTTTATAATCCAGCGCGCTGGAAGAATCATCAAGTACCAGAATCTCAGGGTGGGCGGCAAGGGCCCTGGCTATCAGGATTCTCTGCTTCTGGCCTCCGCTTAAATTTGCACCCCGGATATTTAATGATTCTAAAATTCCGCCCTTTTCACCGATAAAATCAAGTGCTCTTGCAAAGCCGGCTGCAACAACTGCCTCCTGCTCAGAAATATTTCTTCCCATTCGGATATTCTCCAATATGGATTCTTCAAATATCACATCATTTTGAAAAACCGTTCCAAACCTGGACCTTAAATCTTTAAGACTTATGGTGCGGATATCCTGTCCATTCATGCGAATAACTCCCTCATCCGGATCATAATACCTCATAAGCAGATTCACCACTGTAGATTTCCCCGAGCCGGTTGCTCCTATAATACCCAGCGTTTCTCCTTTTCCCAGTTGGAAGGTGATATCTCTTAAATGACTCCCACTGCCATCATAGGAGAAGGAAACATGGTCAAATTCCAGAAATGTATCTTCTTTTTCATCCTCTTCCAAAACAGGAGCGAGTTGAAAAGACGTCTCATCCTCACCCTCCAGGATCCTGTCGATCCGCTCTGCAGATGCTGCTGCCTTTGATACTATAACAAACATCCTGGAAATAGACATCAGTGCATTTAAAATAATCGTAAAGTAAGTCATGAATGCCAGTATGGTTCCAACTTTGGATAGCCCCTCATTAACCCGGTATGCCCCAGCAACCACCACGCACACCAGGCCCATATTAAGAAATAAGTTCATGACCGGGTTGGTTATGGCTGTTGTAACCGTTGCACGTTTTTCCCAGTCCACCACCTCCCGATTGCTTTTATCAAACCGGTTCCGTTCAAAGTCCTCTTTGGAAAGCGCTTTAATTACACGAATTCCGGCTATGTCCTCCCGGATAAGCCTTACAAATCCATCCACGTTTTCCTGCAGCTGAGTAAACAGCGGTATACTTTTTCTTGAAACGGTAATAACCACAGCTGTAAGAAGGGGAAGAACGGCTAAAAGAATACAGGCCAGAACCGGATCCAGTAAAAGCGTCATGACAATTCCACCCACCAGTAAAATGGGCGCCCGCACTCCAAGCCTCTGAATTCTCCCAATCATCTGATGAACATTATAAGTATCGCTGGTAAGTCTGGAGATCAGGGAAGGTCTGGTTATCTCATCTGCCTGCCGGTTTGAAAGAACCATCACTTTCCGGAACAGATCCTCACGAATGGTAAATATCGAGTCGCTTGCCACTCTCGCTGCCATGCGGTTTGCAATAATACTTAATGTCACCGCCAGAACAGAGCACACAAACATGAATATTCCCCATAAAAAAATCTCTTCTTTCTTTCCTGAGGGAATAACCACATCAATCATGCGGGCCAGGGTCCAGGGAAGAAAGAGATCCATCAGCGTTCCTGAAAATTTAATGAAAAAGCCCACTGTCATCCGAAGATAATAGGGCTTTAAATAATACGTTATAATTCGTTTCATGATTCTTCTTTACCAGACATGGTCTCATGCTCTTTTTTTAGTTCCTGATACAATTCATAGAAACTCCATTTTGAGTTGGTATCTGTGATCACTGCCTTTAAGGCTATTTTTGATACCCCTGAGCGCTTTAAATTCATCAGAAGTTCATCAATTCGCCTGCTGGAGAAATTCTTCATTATCAGGACCTCTTCTTCAACAACCGGACAATCGCCAGCGGGGTGTTCCCCGAATCCGTCAAGTCCCGCCAGATAGCCTATCGTCTGGTCCGTCTGATCCGGAGAAATATTCTTAATACGGATTCCCATTCGGATCAGAACTGCTTTTAACCTGGCAATCCTGGTATCATTCCCTTTCTGGTTGTCCTTTTCCGGGCAATAGTATAATACCATTTCCTTCTTTACTGACATTTCTTTTCCTCCCGCTTTCTATAACAGCTGTCTGCGAAGTTCTTCGCCGTTTAATATGCTTAAATAGGATGGTGCGATATCAAATACGGTTTTACAGCCGCTTATCCCCTCATTATTTAAACGATACGCAGCCCGCGCATAGGCAATGAGCACAGATGCTGTAAACTCAGGGTTCGAATCCAGTTTTAAGCTGTATTCAATCACATGGCTGTTTTCATCTTTCCACCCTGTTGTTCCGGTTCTTATAACAGATCCGCCGTGTGGAATACCCTTGTGATCTCGCATCAATTCTTCTTCACTGATAAAGTGAACCTCTGTATCGTAATCCGCAAAATAATTGGGCATGGTCACAATCTCTTCCCTTATTTTTTCCTGATCTGCACCTTCTTCTAATACCACAAAGCACTCACGGGTATGCTTTTGCCTGGTGGTAAGCTTTGGATTTTCCCCACTCCGTACTGCCTCCAAAGCCTCTTTCACGGGAATGGTATACTGTCTTGCATCTTTTACGCCTTCAATCTTTCGTATGGCATCTGAATGTCCCTGGCTCACGCCTTTGCCCCAGAACGTATAATCATGGCCACCAGGTAATATGGCACCTGCATACAGGCGGTTTAAGGAAAACATACCGGGATCCCATCCCACGGATATGATACTTACTTTATTTCCCTCCCTGGCCTCTGCGTCTGCCTTTTCATAATGTTCCTGAATCTTTGCATGAGTGTCAAAGCTGTCCACCACATTAAAATATCTGGCAAACCGGGGTGTCTGCTCCGGAAGATCCAGCGCACTTCCTCCGCAGAGAACCAGCACGTCAACAGCGTCTTTCATTGAAATGGCCTCTTCAATTGGATAAACCTTTACCTCCGGTGTAAGAAGACTGATTGATTCTGGATCTCTCCTGGTAAACACTGCAGAAAGCTCCATATCAGGATTATGAAAGATGGCACTTTCCACTCCTTTTCCAAGATTTCCATAACCTAAGATTCCTATTTTTATAGTCATAATTAATCTGCCTTTCCCAAAATTGTTACTTTCTATTATAGTTTACAGGAAGTCCGGTGTAAATCCTTTATCCCACTGATTTGACGGAAAAGGTGATAAAGCTGTTTTCAGATAAATTTCAGACCAGACCCATTGATTATCGATACGCTTTACAACGCCTGCAACATACATAAATTGATCACCAAGCTAATACACGACTTTAAATCGGTATGTGGAGCCAAATCCCAAGAATACAGAAACAACATGTCCAATTTTTACAGTGAAATTGAAAATTCTGATATACAATGAAAGAAATACATTTAGAAAGGAATTCCACCTATGAAAAGATCCATGATGCAAGCTTATATAAAAGGCAGCGGAGAAGCTGTAAATTTGTACTTAAAAGCTTTTAACGCTACGTTGGGCTATAACGTAAAAAGCCCTGATGGCACATTTTATCATTCAGAACTTGATATTTGCGGCCAGATTTTAGCAGTAGCTGAAGCAAATGACGGCATGAAGGAAAGGATTACAGGCAATACAATGCAGTTTTGCCTTCATTACGGAGAAGGAAACGAAGATGCCGTTAAACAAGCCTATGATACACTGAAAGAGGGAAGCAAAATTCTATTTCCGTTAGGTCCATGCGAATTTAGCTCACTGTGTACAGATTTTATTGATAAATTCGGTATCAGATGGTGTCTTTTTATATAATAAAAACGCTATTAAGTGTTTTAGTGGGGATCTTTTCGGAAAGAAAAGAGCGGTCATTAATATCTGAACATCATAGCAGATTCCGCTTTAAGTAGAAATTCCAGAAGTGTCAGTAGTTACATTCCTGAGGTAAGTCATGTCATTATGAATGTGAATGCTGTAGCAGCTGTCCTTGCAAAGAAAAGGGGCGTCGCCCAATGACTAAAATCCAGTCATTTTGCAACAGCCCCTTCAAAATTCTATAGTTACTTAAGCAAATGCTGCTGCAACCTCCGGCATCTCAAGAGCCGTGGTCTCATACTTATCCAAAATTACTCTCTGGATCATATCCCGGGTTCCGGAATTAATGGGATGTGCAATATCCCGGTATTCCCCGTCTGCAGCCTTGCGGCTTGGCATGGCAATAAACAGGCCTTTCTCTCCTTCAATTACCTTAATATCATGAATCACAAATTCATTGTCCAGTGTTATGGATACAATTGCTTTCATCTTACCCTCTTTTTCGATGCGTCTAACTCTTACGTCTGTAATCTGCATGTTAAAGCCCCTTCCCGTCACATTTCCTATAATGTGTATCTCTCGTTTTTTTCTATGACAATTTTTACATTGTCTGGCGTTCCTATATAGGTGGTATTGGCCCGGATCGTATCCCGGCTTTCCACGATACAGTTTTCTATTACCGTATTGTCTCCTATATAAACATCATTTAAAATGATGGAATTCCTGATGACACAGTTGTTGCCGATGTATGCTTTTTTAAATAATACGGAGTTTTCAACTACTCCATTGACAATACTGCCGCTGGATATCAGACTGTTCTTTACAGATGCTCCAGGGTTGTACTTCGCCGGTGGCAGGTCGTCAATTTTAGAATAAACATCTGGATATTGTCGGAAGAAATAATCCCTGACCTCTGGCTTTAAAAAATCCATATTGGTTTTATAATAGGACTCCACAGAAGCAATGTTTCTCCAGTATGTATTCATACGGTAAGCATAGATTCTCTTTAGATTCCGATAGCGGACGAGAATGTCACTAACGAAATCATACCGGTCTTCCATGGCACACCGCTCAATTAACTCAATCAGCTGGCGTCTGCGGATCACATAGATACCGCAGGAAACCGTATTGGAGGAAGCAACCATAGGTTTCTCCTCAAAATCTGTAATTCTCCCATCGTCATTGGTTTTCACAATTCCGAAGCGGGTCGTGTCTTCCCCTGCCGGAAGTTCTGTACAGACAACGGTGATATCAGCCTTCTTTTCAATATGATATTCCAGGACTTTTCCATAATCCAGTTTATAGATTCCGTCCCCTGCAGCAATGACCACATATGGCTCATGGCTGTTTTTTAAGAATATCAGATTCTGATAAAGAGCATCGGCAGTTCCCCTGTACCAGTCGCTGCTTTCTGCTGTAATGGTGGGAGTAAATACAAACAAGCCTCCCTGCTTTCTTCCGAAATCCCACCACTTTGATGAACTTAAATGCAGATGAAGAGATCTGGAATTATACTGGGTAAGCACCGCCACATTCTGTATATGGGAGTTTGTCATATTACTGAGTGCAAAATCAATGCTGCGGTAGTTCCCTGCAATGGGCATAGCGGCAATGGCCCTTTTACTGGATAATTCCCTCATTCTTTTGCTGTTTCCGCCTGCTAATACAATTCCTATGGCCCTCATCTCATTCCACCTGCCTTTATGATGTAGTCTCCGCCTGTCAACTCCCCATCGGGATAATCCTCCGGCCTGGTCTCTCCAACAATTGCTGTGTTCTTTCCCACCTTTACTTTATCTGGTATAATGGAATTTTCTCCGATGGTCACCAGGTCAAACTGATAGACTTTGGGATCATACTTGCTTGGCGCAAAGTCACCTGCTCCCAGTTCACAATCCGCACCGATGATAACATTTTCAGCAATGATTGCTTTATTAATCCTGGTGTTCTCCCCTATCACACATTCCCTCATGATAATGGAATCTTTAATTACAGCTCCTGATTTGATTACTACACCGGCACCGATGACAGAGTTATGAACCTCTCCCCAGATCTCAGTTCCTTCTCCGATGATGCTACGGTCAATGACAGCCTCTTCTGCTACATACTGGGGCGGAATAATGTCACTCTTCGTATAAATCTTCCAGTACTCTTCGTAAAGATTAAACTCCGGAATGATATCAATCAGCTCCATATTTGCTTCCCAGTAAGAACTTAAGGTACCCACATCCTTCCAGTAGCCGTTATACTCGTAAGCAAACACCCTGTTTCCTGATTCGAAGCAGTCAGGAATAATATGTTTGCCAAAGTCACAGCCAGGAACATCCGACATGCGGATTAAAGCTTCCTTTAAGACCTTCCAGCTGAATATGTAGATACCCATGGAAGCCAGATTGCTTCTGGGATTTGCGGGTTTTTCTTCGAATTCTGTAATCCGGTTATTCTCATCGGTTATCAGAATCCCAAATCGGCTGGCCTCTTCAATAGGGACCGGCATGGCAGCAATAGTGATATCAGCATTATTTGCTTTGTGATACTCCAGCATAACCTCATAATCCATCTTATAAATATGATCCCCTGAAAGGATAAGTACGTAATCCGGATTATAGGTCTCCATATACTCCAGGTTCTGATAGATGGCATTGGCTGTACCGGTATACCAGTCACTCCCCTTGCTTCTTTCATAAGGAGGCAGAATCGTGACACCGCCAACGTTACGGTCTAAATCCCACGGAATACCTATCCCGATATGAGTGTTTAAACGCAATGGCTGATACTGAGTCAGGACCCCTACTGTATCGACTCCTGAATTGATGCAATTGCTGAGCGGAAAATCGATGATACGGTATTTTCCGCCAAATGATACTGCGGGTTTTGCCACCTTCTGCGTCAGAACACCTAAACGGCTGCCCTGACCGCCCGCAAGAAGCATGGCAATCATCTCTTTTTTAATCACGTTATCACCTCTTGCTGTTGATATTTATTGTACTAGCATTATATCACACATTCGTAAAATAGTGAACAAATTTTTGAATTATTGTGATAATTTTTTGTGCATTTTCCGACATTTTTCATGCTTTTGTCATTTCTTTTACATTTTAGCATTTATCCGGCGTTTTTGCTCCCCTCCCCCTTGAATCGAGGCTGAAAATACAGTATAATCTTATTAAGTATGCGAACATATAAAAGGAGAAGCTATTATGGATTTAACCACAGTAAGACAAATATATAGAGACAAAGATTCATTTCTTAACAAGGAAGTTACAATCGGGGGCTGGGTGAGAAGTTTAAGGGATTCCAAAACCTTCGGTTTCATTGTGTTAAATGACGGAAGCTATTTTGACACTCTTCAGATTGTATATCACGACACGATGGAAAACTTTTCAGACATATCAAAACTGAACGTAGGCGCTGCAATTATCGTCACCGGTACCCTGGTTCCGACACCGGAAGCCAAACAGCCTTTTGAGATACAGGCCGCAAAAATCGACATTGAAGGTACCTCTGCCCCGGACTATCCTCTTCAGAAAAAGCGTCATTCCTTTGAATATTTAAGAACCATCTCTCATCTGCGTCCCAGAACTAATACGTTTCAGGCAGTTTTCCGGGTACGTTCTCTCATCGCCTATGCCATCCACCAGTTCTTTCAGGAACGGGATTTTGTGTATGTGCACACCCCACTCATCACAGGAAGTGACTGTGAAGGTGCCGGAGAGATGTTCCAGGTTACAACCATGGATTTAAAGAATATCCCCATGACCCAGGAGGGCGCCGTGGATTTCACCCAGGACTTCTTCGGAAAACCCACCAACTTAACTGTAAGCGGACAGCTGAATGCCGAGACCTATGCGATGGCCTTCCGGAATGTCTATACCTTTGGTCCTACATTCCGTGCTGAAAATTCCAATACTACCCGGCACGCTGCTGAATTCTGGATGATTGAACCTGAGATGGCATTTGCTGACCTGCAGGATGATATGGAACTTGCAGAAGCCATGCTGAAATATGTGATCCGTTACGTTCTTGAGCATGCTCCGGAAGAGATGAACTTCTTTAACCAGTTTGTGGACAAGGAACTGTTAGACAGACTGAACCATGTACTGAATTCTGAATTCGCTCATGTGACCTACACGGAAGCGGTCGAGCTTTTAGAGAAGCATAATGAAGAATTTGATTATAAAGTATTCTGGGGCTGTGACTTACAGACAGAGCATGAACGCTATTTAACGGAACAGCTCTTTAAAAAACCGGTATTTGTCACTGATTATCCAAAGGAAATCAAGGCATTTTACATGAAGATGAATCCGGATAACAAAACTGTTGCCGCTGTTGACTGCCTGGTTCCCGGAATCGGTGAGATCATAGGCGGAAGCCAGAGAGAAGATAACTTAGACAAGCTTACGGCACGTATGGATGAGCTGGGACTTAAGAAAGAAGATTATGATTTCTACCTTGACTTAAGAAAATACGGTTCTACCCGCCATGCAGGATTCGGACTTGGATTTGAGCGCTGCGTCATGTATTTAACCGGCATGGCCAATATCCGCGACGTCGTTCCATTCCCAAGAACCGTTAACAACTGCGAATTATAAGCCGCTGAGGCTGCTGCCAATAAATCAGACAGCCTCTTTATACGGGAACCATGTATAAAGGGAGTTTCGAATTTCTTTTATATGTGGTTCCAAGTCTATGAAAGAGGAATACGTACAGCAGGCATCAGGTTCCTTCATGCAGTGCTGTACCAGCGAGGTATTGACGATGAAATTTATACATATTGCAGATGTTCACTGGGGCATGAGCCCTGACAGCGATAAACCCTGGAGCCGGGAACGTTTCCAGGATATAAAGGACACCTTTTCAAAGGCCGTAAACCAGGCTAAGACTCTGGAAGCTGACTGTCTTTTTATTTCCGGTGATCTTTTTCACCGCCAGCCCCTTGCCAGAGATTTAAAAGAGGTTAATTATTTATTTTCAACCATTCCGGGAGTGCGTGTGGTCATCATTGCCGGAAATCATGACCGCATCCGTAATAACTCCGCCCTTTTAAGCTTTTCCTGGGCTCCAAACGTTACTTATATCATGGGGGAAGAACTGGAAAGCGTTTATTTTAAGGAAATCAATACGGAGGTCTATGGCTTCAGCTATCATTCCGTTGAAATACCTGAAAACCGCCTTGACCATCTGAAGGTACCTAACAACGGAAGAATTCACGTCCTTCTAGGTCACGGAGGAGATGCCAATCATATCCCCTTTGATAAAGGCGCCATGTCAAGTCTGGATTTTTCCTACATCGCCATGGGACACATTCACCGTCCTGAGATTCTTATTGAAAACCGTATGGCATTTGCAGGTTCTCTGGAACCTCTGGACAAAACAGAATCCGGTCCTCACGGTATGATGGCAGGAGAGATCAATGAGGTGACCCGTATGGTAACCTCATTGAAATTCATTCCTCTCGCAAGGCTTCAGTACATCTCACTTGCAGTCAATGTTACCCCTGCCACTACCAATACAGAACTTGCCATGAAAATCACCCAGGAAATTCAGAACCGGGGCGGCGAGAATATTTACCGGTTCCGCATACGGGGCATGAGAGATCCTGATATTACTTTTGATTTAGATATGCTTTCTGCCCGCTTTAAAATTCTTGAAATTATTGACGAGTCGGAACCACAGTATAATTTCTCCGCTCTCTTTGCCGAACACCCAAGTGACATGATCGGCTTCTTCATTCAGGCACTACAGAAGCCTGAGATGAGCGGGGTGGAGAAGAAAGCGCTTTATTACGGAATCAATGCTTTGCTTCGCACTACGGATGAAAGGAGCTGACCCATGAAAATACTGGACATCTACATCAATGGATTTGGGAAATTCCATGGCAGGAACTTGACATTCCATGATGGAATCAACATTGTTTACGGAAAAAATGAGGCTGGAAAATCCACAATCCATACTTTTATCCGCAGCATGCTCTTTGGAATCGAACGGCAAAGAGGCAGAGCATCCAGAAATGATCTCTACTCACGTTTTGAGCCATGGGAAAACAGCGGAACCTACGAAGGCCAGATCCGCGTGGAACATAAGGAACATATCTACCGGATCGAGCGCACCTTTCAAAAGAACAAAAAAGAGTTTAAGGTGGTAGATGAAACTGCAGGACGGGAAATCGAGCCCACGAAAGCGTTCTTAGATGATCTTCTGTGCGGATTAAGCGAAACCTCCTACATCAACACCATCAGCATTGGCCAGTTAAAAAGTGCTACTGATGAAGGCATGGTAACAGAGCTGAAAAACTATATTGCAAACTTAAATACAACGGGCAATCTCGCACTTAACATCACCAAAGCCGCTGCCTGCTTAAAGTCCCAGAGAAAAGAGCTGGAGTCCCAGATGGTGCCGGAAGCAGCACGCACCTATACCTCGTTATTAAGTGAAATCCGCAATATTGAAAAAGAGATTTCAGCCCCTGAGTATGAAAACCAGATTCAGACCTATCAAAAGCTTCGGGCAGACATGAAGACTGATTTGGAAGAACGGCAGGCGGAAAAGGAAGAGCTGATCAAAAAAGTGGCAAGAGGCCGGCAGGTTCTCACAAGCAACCAGTTTACCGACCACGAATCCATTCAATCCTATTCCCAGAAGGCTAAGGAACATTATGATGATTACATGGAAGCGCAGGCAGCCAGTAACCGAAAGCCAAGAAAGATTGCTTCCGCTATTTCATTGATTATTGCAACACTTTTGCTCTGCAGCACCGGTATTATTTACTATATGGGGGAATCCAATTATTTCTCCGCGTATTACGGAGTTGATCTCATCCTGCTTCTGAGTGTTTTCGTGAGCGGAGCTCTTATTTTCTATCTGATCGGCCTAATCCTTTTTCTAAGGCTTCGCCATCACCTGAAAGATATGGAAATGAGCGGCAAGATACTTCAGGAGATCCTGTCCAGGCACTTAGGGGATACAGACATTTCCCCAGATTCCATACAGGCATTTCAGAACCGCATGGCTGAATTCACCCGGCTCTGTTCTGCTGTCTCCAAATCAGAAACTGCCATCAGTCAGAAAGCTGCTGAGATCGAAGAGCTGAATAAAAAACTGGAAGGCTGCGGAGTGACCATTGAAACGCAGCAAAAAAGCCAGTGGGAACTGGAAAAGAAGCTGGATCATCTTTCCGGCTGTAAGACTCAGGCGGAAGGACTGAAGCACATTCTTACTGAAAATGACCGTATACGGGAAGAAATCTCCGCAGTAGACTTAGCGCTGGAGACTATGACCAACTTATCTTCATCCATCCGGGACTCTTTCGGACTTTACTTAAATAAGGCAGCTTCTGATTTAATTGCCGGAATTACAGGCGGAATCTACACCAGCATGAGCGTAGATGAAAACCTGAATATCTTCTTAAATACCAAAACCAAGCTGGTACCTTTAGAGCAGGTCAGCAGCGGAACCATGGACCAGGTTTATCTTGCTCTTCGACTGGCTGCCGCCACCTTAATCCAGACAGGTGATGAAAAGATGCCGTTTATCTTCGATGACAGCTTTGTCCTTTATGATGACGACAGACTTAAGACCGGTTTAAAATGGCTGTCAGCTACTTATACCAATCAGATTATTATTTTCACCTGCCACCAGCGGGAGGCACAGATGATGACTGCCAACTTAATGTCTTATCATTTAATTGAAATATAAGAAAATCCCTGAAAGAGGTTTTAATCTCTCTCAGGGATTTTCTATTAATCACGGGCTTTAACTGACCCGATTATCACTCCAATTACAATGCCAACGACTGAAGGACAAATCCAGCCAAGTCCGGCCGAATAAAACGGAAGCTTTATAAGCAAAGCATGTAAAAATCGGGCTCCTGCCTGTTCCATTGCCAGAAGCACTCCTGTAATTCCGGTTAATCCCATGGCACAGACATAGACTGCTCTCCAGCGTTCCCCATCGCGAAATGCGAAAGAAAGTATAATCAGTACAATGGAAATTGGATAAAGAGCATTTAAAACCGGAACTGATATCTCCAGTATCTTATTAAGTCCTGCATTGGAAATGATCAGGCTGATCAGGGCGAATAAAAAAGCCCACGTCCGGTATCCTACCTTTGGTATAATGGTGCAGAAATACTTGCTGCAGCAGCTGATCAGACCGATGCAGGTGTTCAGGCATGCGATGAAAAAAACAGCCGCAAGCAGAACAAGACCGGTTTTTCCATATAAGAACTGTACCGCCTGATTCAAGGTCTGAGCACCATTCTCCGCTACTCCGAATGCGCCGCCTGTCACTGCACCTACATGAGATAAGGCACTGTAGACCAGTAAAAGGATTCCTCCTGCGAAAAAACCGGCCAGAATGGTCTCCCGGACCACATCCGATTCTTTCTTTACGCCCATGGCTTTAATATTAAGCGATATAATAATGCCGAAATTTAAAGCTGCAATGGTATCCATGGTCATATAGCCTTCTAAAAAGCCTTTGATAAACGGAGCCTTCTGATATGTTTGTGAAGGCTGTCCATAGGACCCTGCCGGGTGAATGATACACCCTGCAAAGATCACTGCTATCAGAACTAAAAGTATAGGTGTAAGAATCTTACCCAGACGGTCTGTCAGTTTATCAGGTTTTAAAGCTACCACAAATGCAATGAAAAAAAATACCACTGAGTACAAAAACTGCATCAGCCCGCTTGAGCTCCCCTCCTTTAGAAAAGGAACTACTGCCATTTCAAAGGAGGTGCTTGCTGTTCTGGGAATGGCAAGGCACGGTCCGATGGATAAATAAATTAAAAAGGTAAAAATAAAAGCGAACTTCGGGTGAACCCGCCCGGCCAGCTTATCCAGTCCGCCGGACTGGGCTACTGCGACGACTCCTAACACAGGAAAGCCAATTGCGGTTACTGCAAATCCTGCTATTGCAACCCAGGAAGCGGTTCCTACTGATGCCCCCAAAAAGGGGGGAAATATCAGATTTCCCGCCCCAAAAAACATGGAGAATACCGTAAGACCCGCTAAAACTAATTTTTCTTTTGTTAATCTCTCCATAGTCCCCCCTACATATTAACGGTCTCCGGCGCGGTAACGCTCCAACAGACGGTTGATTCTGGTAGTTGGATTGAGCAGACCGCTCAGGGAAGCATCATGGTTTAAATTATCAATTATAAGGGCAATGTATTTGCTCATATCAACATTGATATAATAAGGTCTGGAAAGAAGATCCGGTGTCTGGTATACCAGATTAGTGGTTAAAATCCTGTCGATCAGACCATTTTCATAATATTCATCAAACTTTGCAAGACCGTTGGTAAAGAGTCCGAAAGTAGCGCATACAAATACTTTTCTGGCCTTTCTCCGCTTCAGCTCTTTTGCAACATCAAGCATACTTTCGCCAGAGGAGATCATGTCATCAACGATGATTACATCTTTGCCTTCCACGCTGCTTCCCAGGAATTCATGAGCAACAATTGGATTGCGTCCATTAATAATCTGAGTATAATCACGCCGTTTGTAGAACATACCCATATCAAGTCCCAGCACATTGGCAAAGAATACTGCACGTCCCATCCCGCCTTCGTCTGGGCTGATTACCATCATATGCTCGCTGTCAATATCCAGTTCCTTCTCTTCTTTTAATAAATATTTGATAAACTGGTAAATTGGCTGAACAGTCTCAAACCCTTTTAAAGGAATGGCATTTTGCACTCTGGGATCATGGGCATCAAAGGTAATAATGTTTTCCACACCCATGTTCACCAGCTCGCGAAGCGCCAATGCACAGTCAAGTGATTCCCTTCTGGAACGCTTATGCTGACGGCTCTCATATAAGAAAGGCATGATCACATTAATACGTCTTGGTTTGCCCGCAGACGCTGCAATCACACGCTTTAAATCCTGAAAATGATCATCAGGGGACATGTGGTTGGTCATCCCGCACAGAGAATAGGTCAGACTGTAATTGCACACGTCAACCATGATATAAAGGTCATCGCCCCGCACTGACTGCTGCAGGGTTCCCTTCGCCTCTCCGGTTCCGAATCTGGGGGTGCTGGCTCCAATGATGTAAGTATCTCTCTGATAACCGGAAAAAGCGATGGTAGATTTATGTTCACTTTCCCGATCCTGTCTCCATGCTACCAGGTAATCATTCACTTTTTCTCCCAGTTCCTTGCAGCTTTTTAAGGGAATTAAGCCCAATGGTCCAACCGGAATGGTTTCTATCGTTTTCTCTTCGTAAAGCATTTGTTTCTCCTCCAACGTGTCCTTATGCAATGCAACGGTTCTTTTATAACATTATGCGCGAAAATAGTCAAGTTAATCGGATAGTTTTTTCCTGATCCTGATATCATCTCCGTAGAGAGGAATCACGGTATAGCGGCTGATCAGCCTGGAGGTAACACGCTCCGTATACCGGTCTCTCAATTCATTAATCGGATGATTGGTGGATATAATCGTGGACTTTAAAGAGTTAAGCCGTTCATTAATGCAGTAAAAAAGTTCGGAAGAGGTAAAGCTGTTATTTAACTCTGTTCCCAGATCATCGATAATTAGAAGATCGCAGTCCAGAATGTACTGATACATTCCTTTCATATCATCCTCATCCTGATAATCAAACCGATTTTTGGAAAACACTTCAAAGAGGTCGTTCGCAGATAAATAGATCACGGAGTAATATTTATCAATCAGCTCTTTGGCGATACAGTTGGTCAAAAATGTCTTCCCCACTCCTGTCGGCCCTGTAAACAGAAGATTACCATGATCTTTGGATAGATTTTTAATGAGATTTTTGCAGGTATCCGTTACCTGCATCATATACTGTTTCACTGTCCGGTTTAAAACCGGAATTACTCTGGTATCATCAAAATATTCATAGGAAAATGTATTAAAATTCTCAACAGCGATGATCTGTTCAATATTGGACTGTGCATATAAATATTTCATCTCTGACTGACGGAAGCAGTGGCACTTAACTCCCTCTGCATACCCGGTATCTTTACAGTCCTTACATAAGTACTGCATCTCCATAAAATCCGCCGGATACCCGTAGGACTTTAAAAGCACCGTCTTCTGTTCCCGCAGATCTGCAATTTCATCTTTCAGCTCTTTTAAGGCTTCCTTATCCCCATCCAAAAGTCTTCGGGCGCAGACGACTGCTCTCGTGCTGATGGAATCATCAAGTTCCTTTATCACAGGTATTTTATTATATACTTGCGCAATCCGCTTTTCCTGTTCATGCCGGTTCTTTAACTGCTGCTGCCCGTAAGCCCGCATGATGGCATCATATTGTGAATTGCTCAGTGCCATAACTACCTCCGTTTCTGTTGTGCTTATCTACCGTTACTTAAGCTCTGTCAGCTGCCCTAGAATAAGAGCATCATAATCAATCTCCCGTTGAGGGAAATTCTGAAACTGGTTCTGCCCGCTTCTTCCCTTTGTGCCTGCTGCCTGCTTATATTCTCCGCCTCCGGTGCCTGCTGCTGTTTTTTGGCCTTTATCGCCACCAGCCTTTTTCCGGTCCGCATGCTGCTCGTCCAGCCTGCGGATGTCTTCCATCGTACGGGCTCCGGCTTTCTTCCAGCCTTCAATAATCTTGTCCGTATACGGAAAACTGGGGGAATGTGTCGCTGTCAGGGTCCGGCTGCAGGCTTCCATAACCAGCTCTTTGGTAAATCCATAAGTACGGAACCATTTATCCATGTAATCCCGCTCTGAATCGCCGGGATTACGGTCACTGAGTCCAAACGCCCTCATGACTGCAAAGGAATCCTTAGAAAAAGTAAGTGCATTATTCTTCGCATCATCTACCGTCTTAATACCCTTTTCGTGCCAGCTGATGGCTACCGTCTCAATATACCGGATGCTGGTATGTCCACCCTGTACACAATACTCAACCACATATTCTAAAAGCTCTGCAGGCATATGAAGCCCATCATAAAGATAAGCAAATACCTCACATTCTCTCTGAGTGAAAACTTTGTTCATATATTTCTGGGCAATATAAAGCAGCTGGGAAAAATCCTCGTCACCTGCCAGCCCGCTGATCTGATCCGGAGTGTAGGATTTACGGCGTTCGGATTCCACAGGTTTTTCCTTTTTTTCTTCCGCTGCAGGGCGTCCGGAACATGCAGTCTCTGATACTGCAGATGAAACCTGCTGCTTTGAAACGGCCTCCTCGTTTAATACCCCGGCTTTTTTCCAATAAGATAAGGCACGCATCACATCGGCCTCTGTATGGTTTAATGCATCGGCGATCGCGGATACGGTTACCTCTTCCCCTTCATGACGCATCAGAAACAGGTATTCTTTTATGTATTCACCATTCGCCGAAGCCATAAAATCATCTATAAATTGATTGGATATTATCGTACCATTGATCTTAAAACTGCTCTTAAAGTTCACCGCCATAACCTCACCTTTTTATCATGTTCCTATCATACCACAGGTCTTTCCAAAAGAAAATAGGGGCAGTTATCCACTAAATCAATTGTGGATATTGTGGATAATGTGGAAACCAAGTATACATAATCTTAGTTTATCCACTATAATCTTGTTGAATTGCTGATAAAACCGTGATTTTTTAAATTGTGAGACGATAATTTATGTAAATTAAAAAATCCACATAGTTTCTTAACATAAAATGTTGAAAACTATGTGGATAATGTGGATAACTATAAGCCCAACAGCTTTTCCCCCACTTTTACAATATCTCCGGCACCCATAGTTATCAACAAATCACCGTGTATACAATTTTCTAAAATAAATGTTTCAATCTCATCAAACGAGGTGATATAATGTGCTTTTACACCTTTTTTCTCTATTCTCTCCACTATATCTGCAGAGCTGATCCCCAGATTGTCGGTTTCTCTTGCTGCATAAATTTCTGCCAGAACCACCTCATCTGCCAGAGAAAGCGCATCTGCAAATTCGTCAAGAAATGCCTTAGTACGAGTATAAGTATGGGGTTGGAAAACAACCCACAGTTTTTTATGTGGATAATGCTGCGCTGTATTCAGAGTTGCACGGATCTCCTGGGGATGATGAGCATAATCATCAATGATGGTGACGCCTCCCAGCTCTCCCTTCTTTTCAAAGCGCCTGTTGGTACCTGTAAAATGTTTTAGTCCCTTTTTCACCTGGTCCAGTGATATTCCAAGCTCGGCGCAAACGGCGGCAGCAGCCAGAGAGTTATACACATTGTGTTCTCCAGGTACTCCAAGGGTAACTGAATCTACGACAGTACCATCAATCTTTAAATCATAGGTGGCTCTTGCCAGATCATCAAACTGGATGGCCTCCGCCTGATACCTGCTTCCGGCTTTCTTTCCGAATGTAATCACCTTACAGGGAAGATCACGCACGATCTCCTCGATATTTTCAATGTCGTTATTAATCACCAGCAGTCCATCCTTGGGCAGCTTCTGGGCAAACAGCCGGAAGGAGTTACGAATATCCTTAATATCTTTAAAGAAATCCAGATGATCCGCCTCTATATTTAAAATAATTTCAACAGTTGGATAAAAGGACAGAAAACTGTTGGTATATTCACAAGCTTCGGTCACAAAAAGTTCCGGACCGCCCACACGGATATTTCCCCCTATAGAGTTTAAAATTCCTCCTACGGAAATAGTGGGGTCCGCATCTGCGCAGAGAAGAACCTCTGTAATCATAGAGGTTGTCGTTGTTTTTCCATGCGTTCCCGAAATAGCAATAGCATTCTCATAATTCTTCATCATCTGGCCAAGCAGCTCTGCCCGGCTTAAAATGGGCAGTCCCTTTTCTTTTGCAGCTTTCAGCTCGGGATTATCAGAATGTACCGCAGCCGTATAAACCACCACATCAATTCCTTCTGTAATATTCTCCGCACACTGTCCATACGCAATCTTTGCACCTTTTGCTTCCAGGTGGTGAGTCAGTTCCGATTCATGTGAATCTGATCCGGTTACTGAAAATCCCTCATCCATGAGAATCTCAGCAAGACCGCTCATGCTGATTCCTCCAATACCGATAAAATGAACTGCCTGTGGTTTATGAAAATCAATCTGATACATGCTTTATCCATCCTTAATTTAATGTTTTATTTATATAACGGTTACTTCCACTTACTTTTACTGCTTTTTTATTATAAAGTCAACCGCTTTCTTCTTTATTATATAAGAAAAACCGAAGAAAATCTACCTGGGAATCCAAACTGGGGCTTTGCCTCATGTCAAGATGCTCCGTTTGCAGCTGCAATATTTTCATGTTATATAAAAATGCACCTTACAGATTCTATGACCTGTAAAGTGCACTTTATGACATGGAAATTATGATCCCGATAATGCAAGTCCTGCTCGTACATGCAGAAGTTCTTTAAAACCATCGTTTCCAGCCGAATCCTCCGCTACCGATGCAATCAAATAAAGCATTTCCTTATAACTTCTAAACAGCTGCTGCTGTCTGCCCTCTCTCCAGTAAATAATTCCCTGCCAGGTTGCGTGTTCGTGAAATAGTACTTTAATAGAAAAAGAAGCAATCTTACCCCCTCTTCTGCAGAGCGTACATGCATCGCTGGATATCAGTTGTCCATAATTCAGTCCGTACTTTGGTATATCATCATTTTTCAGTTCATATTCCATAAAAGTACCCAGAGACTTTGCCAGATCCACCGGCTGCACCTGCTGCTCTAATGTCTCAGAAGGTATATTCTGGTAATTTCCAGTAAACTTTCCGGAATGGTAGGTATCAATTGCCACATGGCAGGTTGTCATAATGTTATTAACCTGCTCTTTTCTGTCATTACCGGTCAAAAGCAGGTACATGGCAAGAATCAGTTCAAGTTCACTTTCAAAAGGTATCTTTACATCTCCTTCGATCCACTTTATATTCCCCTGCCAGCTTGCATAATACCGATACTGTACAAAAACATAAAAGGTGGCCAGTTTTCCAGGTCTTTCTTTTTCACTGCTTTTTTTTATTTCAGGAGAAAGATCTTCTATTCCCGAAAACTGCCGGCTTTGAACCGTCTGCTTAGGACAGCCCAGCTGATCAAATATCCGATCCATATTAAAAAACATCTCCAGGAGGCTTTCAAATAATATTCCGCCAGAGCCGCTTTCATGAAATAAAATCCCTTTTATACTATTATCTTCAAATTCATCTACTGCTATTGTAAAATACCTGTCTGAATTACGAACCACACTCATTCTTCCAACTGTCATCCCTTCACCATAGTCTTTCATCTGTAAGTTTATTATATAATAAAGTGGTTACATTTCGGTTACATAACATTGTTTTAGATAATTATATTTTATCACATGTAACTAATGAATGAAATAGAAAATATATACAAAAAACCCCCGACTTTAACTGGGTCAGGAGTTTCTAAATTTGTGATCTTCTATCAGACTGTTTCTGAAAAGAAACGTCCGAATATAAGATATTTATACCTGTTAAGAACGCCCAGCAGAATATTACCCAATACTCCAATTGCAAGAATCTCCCCAATGCCAACCGTGATCATAGCATACCATATCATATCCGGTGAACCATAAGCATAACGAAGGACCCATGGAATAATAACAACATTGGACAAAATAGGCGGTATACATACCAGCCATTTATTACCCCTGAGTTTGTAGGCTCCAACCGCTCCAATCAGAGTGGCCATACTGCCAAAAATCACATCAAGTGCTGCTGCGCCGCACAGGAGATTCGAGAGGAAACAACCGATAAATAATCCGGGTATTGCCGCTGGGGTAAAATAGGGAAGGATACAAAGCATTTCCGAAATCCGAAACTGGACAGGTCCGAAGCTGATGGGGGCAAATGCCATGGTCAGCACCGTGTAGATTGCAGCAATAACTGCAGAAAAAACCAGGAAATGGGTTTTCACTGATGATTTGTGATTCATATTTTTTTCTCCTCTAGTTTTGTTTTAGGTGTGGAAGGTCTCGAACACACCGGTCTTTGTTGTAAAAATCCTTTATATTAAAAGGAAATTTCACGGCCTTATTATCGTCTATTGGATACTAAAAATCAGGAGCTTATACAACTTTAAACACAACTACGCCTGAAATATGCTTTAGACACCTTATTTTTAATCCTTTAGACTGCTACAGTATACCATTCCCCAATGGATTTATCAAGTGGCTCTTTGGTTTCGGTTTACTTCTATCAGCTTCCATAATTTGAGTTACATTTAATTGGAATTTTTCTTTCTCTTTTAAATTTGCCGTAAAATAATCATCACAAAGCCGTTTATCTTCCTCATCTGGTCTGGAATAATCAGCTTTAACATCTGTTTTTACATTTGGGCTAAAAGTATTCACTGCAATATCCACTCTATTCATGAAAGCATTCCAATTTTTTTCAGACATATTAATATTACCTTTACGGTCATTTTCTAAATCCTCATTAATCTTTTCCATGATTTTTTCTTTCCAATTCAATACTTCAGTTCTAAATGCCTCAGTTCCCGCCTTTTTTGATGATACATTGGTATGACAGTATTTATTCAGCCCAGTTATTTCCATAACAATTTTCCTCCCTATAAAGCAAATATTAATCGTTTATTATTCATTTCAATTAATTTCTGAAATAGAACGTAATTAATTTTTTTCTTTCATATTATCGACGAGTATAATGTAAATGTTAACATAAATAATTACAATGATTTAAAACAGAACATATATGGCAAACTAAAGTCTGGGTTCTCAATCACTATTTATGGAATCCCCATTACACGCACTGACGCAACTTTGAAACAACTCTCTATTAACTTTAATACGTTTATCCATAGCCAAAGAAGAAATTTATTTTTTCATCCACCACTCCTTAGGAATTGTATTCAATTCAATAATACAATTGATCTGGTGGGACAGCACATCTTTTGTCACATCAAAAATTGCTTTCGAATCACATAAAATGCAGGCTGCATCACCAAAAGATGTCTTAACAGCTGCACCTCTGTCATAAAAAGCCTGTTCCAGTTTTGTGTAATTTTCTGAGATATGATCCGTGACAGAATTATCATGGCGGTGCATAAAGGAAGGCTTTATCTGACCATCAGGCATAATGATTTTAAAATATGTGGGCTCCTTAGTCAGTCTGTCCGGCACATTTAAATGTTCTTCCACGCAATGAATAAAGGTATTTCTCTCATGCCCGACTCCAAGAAGCAGAATCTTACCGTCTCTTTCTTTTAAGCGATCATAGCTGCCCCCTGGAGGGCAGGGCGTTGTTCGATTTTCTTCTCCTTCAATAAATGCTTTGCTATCCTTTCCGTACACAGCTAAACTATGGGTTGGATGGAGTGAACGAAGCACACCTTTCCGTTTCATAAAAAGATTAGGCAAAATCCCGACACAGGCGGGCTCTATCCGGGGATCAAATACATTATGATATTCCGACATGGAAGCCCATGTATGAGTGGGCAGTATTAGAAGACCTTCAGACAGGTATTCCATAAAGGCATCCAATACGGTATCCGCTCCACCTTCAACTTCTCCAATTGCTTTCATGGATGAGTGCACCAGTAAAGTGTCATGGGGCTGTATTCCCATTTCTTTTAGATTTTGTTCCATACTTTGTTTTGTAAACATAATGATACCTTTCTTATCCCTAATCAATTAATAGTTTTATATCTGCTATCATAAGGGAACCGCCGGAATTTAGCAAGCAGCTATAGGGTCCACCATCGTTATCGGACCGGAATATACAGATCTACTTCAGAATCTGGGTGATCGTAGCCCAGAAATCTGTTATCATAAAGTTCAAAATCCTCCCGCCAGTCCAATTCCTCTTCGGTTGTCAGAAACCAGGTTCCCCAGATATATTCAAAAGTCTGAGGCAGCATACTTAAGCTTCCCCTGTGAGTGAACACAGCATACTTTCCTGCAGGCAGAACCTTTCTGACAAATTGCGATGGCAGGCCTTCAAAGGAATGTACTTCATAGCCTGCAACCTCGGTAAATAAAACCCAGTCATTCATCGTATACAGTGTGTTTTCATTACAGGCTTCGCAGATCCCAAAACCTCTGCCTCCAGCCACCAGATTCGGTATTTCATGATACATCCGGTTTGCATTATTCCAAAGATCTCTTAGTTTTATATCAGACAGTGTGGTCTCTCCCCGAATTCCTGCAACTTTAATCTCAGGTATGGTCACAATTTGGGGATGAACGGTTACATTACAAATCAGATGCTGTAAGAGTCCCTGATCCAATCGCTCTTTTGCTCCCACATAAGCATCCAGCCGATTAACGCGGTATGTCTGCGGGCTCACCCGATATATCGCTTTAAAGGCACGACTGAATGCTTCTGATGACTCGAACCCACTGTCTACAGCAATATCAATAATTCTCTCATCTGTATACAACAAACGCTTTGCCCCGTCGGCCAGGCGGCGTTTTTTGATGTAACTTCCTATTGTTTCACCCAGAAGAGAACAGAACTGCCGGTTGAGATGATAGTAAGAATAACCGGCAGCCCTGGCCACATCTTCTACACGAATGTCTTCTCTTAAATTGGCTTCTATATAAATCACTGCCCGTTCCAGCGACTTCCGGTAGTCCATGTCAAATTTCTCTCCTTTTTCAAATTATCGGCTGATAAGTATAAATAACCGGATCTGCTTTTTCAAAATTTAATGTAATTTCCCTGACCGTTTCTTTCATAGTATCACTTACAAGAAAGCGTTCCCAGCCATTCTCTTCTCTTCCGCCCCAGCAGATATCAATGGATTTGTCTGCCGGGGACAAGATCATGCTCTTTGTTGTTCCAAAATATTCTTCATAATAATGGGTGCATAATCCCTCAGGATATTTTGACAATAGCATATTTTTTAACTGGTCCCTTGTTATCCCAGAGGCGCCAGTCAGGTTTCTTGTAATATAATCATAGCGCTTTGCCGAGTGGACAAATGCTTTCGGCTCATATGGAACTAATTCGGGTAATACCGGGTGATTGGTAGCGTGTAAAAACTGCTGGGACGAGTTAGGGTCCAGTTTTTTAAATGATAATCTTCCATCCACCGTCTCTACCAAAGCTGTATTACCAGCCTGATCAAGAAGTATTAAATTTAAATTATAGGCGATGGGCATATTCCTGATATACTGAAGACTCTCACTTACATCTTTACAGTTCTCCAATAAGGCCCGAATTACTGCCCAGAACTGAAGGCCTTTAATCCTGGGTTCCCTCATATACGGCATTGCACCAACGGGGAATCCACAGGAACTCATAGTCACCGCCAGCCCATGTTCATTAATGCCATCATCTCTGCCAAAGAATAGTACACTGGTACCAATATGTGCAAACTTTCCTTTTATTTTAGTTTTCACAAGACAGAAATCTTCGGCTTCATGATTAAACTCATAGTTTCGGGCAAGGAGCGGCTTATGTTCTGCTGTTATAGATGGCAGCAATGCCATGTGGCTGCAGCGGGGCAGAAGATAAGTCATTCCATAGAAGAAAATTTGATCTGCATTCACCTGCAATGCGTCTGCAAATCCTTGAATTTCCTCAGTTAGTCCGGGGCACCATTGATCAAACAGTTCCTGTGCCTGCCTGAAATCATCTGCTCCAAAACCTTCCACCGATTGGGTATGGAGTGCTTTCAGTTGGGGAATCTCTCCCATAATCCTGCCCATCTTGTGACCCGTTTCATAATTTGTGCCTTCTAAATTCATGGTATAAGCTGATACATTATTCATATTCTTAATCCTCCTGTTCTGAATTAAGTTTAATCAGGCAGGCGGAGTTTTACATGATATTTTCTGCTCTTTTTATAGAACTCAGTTACAACACAAATTGGCTTCCCGCACCTCAACCTATACAATATATCAACTTTAATATTATTTTCCCCGTAATTAATGATTTTTAATCTTCTCTCAAATCAGAACATACGTTTCAATGTAATTAGAACACCAGCAGCTTATGAAGTCAATAGCAAATTTCCCGTCTTTAACTGTCTGGGATCAACTTCCTCCATTTCAAAGATTTACTAATCGCAGACTTTGGGAATGATATTTCCTATTCTGTACTTATTAGTATACTGAAAAATGCTCGCTTTGAAAGTCCTAAAAAGGAAAAAAATGCGGCACCGTCCCCATCGGTGCAAGATTCTTGTATACAGCCTGGAACAGGCACTTTCCATCTTCTCAGGCTTCCGGCTCACCTGCTCTTAAAAAAATCAAGGTTTTATACAGGAAGACGAAAAGATTACTATCGGACACGAAAGGCGCAGCAGAAAAGCAATACAGGAAAAAAGGCGGACGAAATATGGATCTGCCAATATCATTTCAGCGGTCTCTGCCAGACACCCCTCCCTGAATATCCATAACATATGGGATATTACGGTTTATCAGCTATATGATAAACCTGCATTTTGTGGGAAGGACCTAGTTAAATAATTGTCGTTTTCTGTTCTTGACTATTGTCAGCATATCAACTATAATATTGCAAAAATACCATATTTTGGATATTACTAATTCTTAACATTATTGTATAATGTTGTTGTAAAGGGGATTATTTTACAGTAAGTATAAGAATTATTATGGATTAGAGGTATATCAAAAAACAAAGGGAAAGAAGGGGAAACAAATGCTGAAAAAGTTAAAAGTTGGTAAACGGTTATTGCTTACATTTCTTATTGTGGTATTATTTTCTGGTCTTGCAGGAACCATAGGAATCCTGCTCATCAACACCGTTAATGAGGAGTATAGTATTGAACTCCAGGATTATGGTTTTGCACAGGGAGATATCGGAAGCCTCGGACAGGCTTTCCAAGCACATCGTGCAACAATTTTATACATAATCTTTTCAGAGGATGCATCTGAAACCGAAAAGCAGAAACAGACTTTAAACACACAGATTGACACCATTAACCAGATGATGAAGCAGGTGGAGAGCCGTATGAAGACTTCCGCTGAGAAAGAGCTTTACAGCCAGCTGGCTGAAAAGATGAAAAAATACGAGGATATCCGAAGCACCACCCTAGAACTTGCCGATAAATCCACGCAGGAAGCCATGACCAACTTTCGCAGTCAGGCAGCTCCTCTCGCAGCTGATATTGCCAACACCATCAATACCATACTGACGAATAAATCCAACGACGGTATCGCAAAATCAAAACAGCTGGAATTACAGACCAATGCATTTATCATTGTCATGATTGTTATCATACTGGGTTCCATCGCAATTTCCATATTAATCGCAATCTATATCACCCGCGGTATTATCAAGCCGATCGACGAATTAAAAGACGTGGCAGATAAGATGGCTCAGGGTAATTTAGACTGTCATCTGGAATATACTTCCAACGATGAGCTGGGACATCTTGCCGAAAGCATGAGAACCATGATGGAACGAATCTCCTACTACATGAACTATATTTCCGTTACAACACAGCGCATGGCTGACGGAGACTTTAATATTCCCCATGATCCGGAAGAGTTTAAAGGAGCGTTCCGTGAGGTTCAGATTTCCATTCAGGATCTTACTGACTCCCTTAATGATGTTATGAGTAAAATCACCCAGGCTTCCGATCAGGTAGCAAGCGGTGCTGATCAGGTGGCAGGCAGCGCTCAGGCTCTCAGTCAAGGTGCTACGGAACAGGCTTCCTCCATTCAGGAGTTGGCGGCAACGATCAATGATATCTCAAGCAACATCAATCAGAATGCAGAGAATGCAAAAGAAACAAATATTCAGGTGGAAACTACCTCTGCAGAGGTGGAATTCGGAAAAACACGGATGGAGCATTTGAATTCCGCAATGGATACCATCAGCGAAGCATCTTCTGAAATCAGCAAGGTTATAAAGACGATTGAAGACATTGCTTTCCAGACTAATATTCTGGCACTGAACGCAGCCGTAGAAGCAGCAAGAGCCGGTGATGCAGGCAAAGGCTTTGCTGTGGTTGCAGATGAGGTACGTAATCTTGCCAACAAGAGTCAGGAGGCCTCGAAGAATACCGCTGTACTGATTGAACGGGCGCTGGCTTCCATTGAATCCGGCAATCACATTGCTAAAGAAACAAAGGAATCCATGGACCGTATCGTCCTGTCATCCCAGACCGTAGCTAAACTTGTTTACCAGATTTCCAACGCCTCTGAACAACAGGCCACTGCAGTTACCCAGGTTACACAGGGTATTGACCAGATCGCAAGCGTTGTCCAGACCAATTCCGCCACTTCGGAAGAAAGTGCGGCCGCAAGTGAGGAGATGGCAGGTCAGGCTCAGATGCTCAAATCACTGATGAAACAGTTTCAATTAAAAGATTAGTGAACTTATTAAAAATGAAAAGAGGGTATGCTCGTGCAGATTATGAGCCATACCCTCTTTCTTTATTTCTGTAAGAAGTCTCCCGCTCTCCACCGTTCCACCTCTGCATCTGTACCAAGGACAAAATGCTGCCCGTCTAAATGATGTTCCGTTCCTGCCAGATAATCGATTCCCATCCCTTTTAAGTCATAGGTAAACGACGTCCGACTTCGTTCAGATACAGGATCCGGCTTTGGAATGGCAGACAGCAGAGATCTGGTATAGGGGTGAATCGGTTTGGAAAATATCTCTTCTGTTGTTCCCGTTTCCACCATATGCCCCAGATGGAGAACTCCGATTCTGTCTGAAATATATTTTACCATGGATAAATCGTGAGCGATAAATAATATGGCTGTCTTAGTCTGTTTCTGAAGCTCTTTCATTAAGTTCACTACCTGCGCCTGAATGGAAACATCCAGGGCACTGATGGCCTCATCCGCTATAATCAGTTCAGGCTCCATTATAAGAGCTCTTGCGATCCCAATCCGCTGTCTCTGACCTCCTGAAAACTGATGGGGATAACGGTTGGCATGTTCCCTGGAAAGACCCACCATATCAAGAATCCGGTATACCTTCTCCTCCCTTTCATCCTGGGTGGAATACATGTGGTGAATATCAATCCCCTGAGCAACGATATCCAGGATTTTCTTTCTGGGATTTAAACATGCCATGGGATCCTGAAAGATCATCTGCATATTGGTTCTTAAATGCTTTGTCTCTTCGGCAGAAAGTTTTCCCGATATTTTAGCCCCCTGAAACCAGACCTCTCCGGAAGTTGGCTCATACAGACGAATTACAGATCTTCCGATGGTGGATTTTCCGCTTCCCGACTCTCCCACCAGACCATAGGTTTCTCCAGGATAGATTCGGAAAGAGACCCCATCAACTGCTTTTATGGAAAACTTTCTGCCAAGCTTGAAATGCTGCTTTAAATCTCTGACATCCAATAATGGTTTTTTATTCTCCTCCACTTAGTTCCACCTCCTCCCTCATTCTCTTAATCCTTTCCCGCAATGCCTCCGGCATTGATACGGAGGGTGCATTTTCATGAAGAAGCCAGGTTGTCGCATAATGAGTCTCCGTAACCTGAAACATTGGCGGCTCAAGACGATAATCTATATTTAATGCAAATCGGTTTCTTTCTGCAAATGCATCACCCTCTGTTTTATTTAACAGATTAAAGGGACTTCCGGGAATGGTGTACAGCACCTCATCATCTGTATTTAAATCCGGCATGGCGGATAATAACCCCCAGGTATAGGGGTGCTTAGGATCATAAAAAATCTCTTCGGAAAGTCCTTTTTCCACCACTTTTCCCGCATACATGACCGCCACATAATCAGCCACTTTCGCCACAACTCCCAAATCATGGGTGATATAGATGACAGAGATTCCTGTCTTTTTCTGAATCTCCTTAATCAGCTCTAAGATCTTAGCCTGAATGGTCACATCTAAAGCTGTGGTCGGTTCATCACAGATCAACACCTCCGGATCACAGGACAGGGCAATTGCAATTACGACTCTCTGTCTCATTCCTCCAGACAGCTGATGGGGATAGCTTTTCATTCGCTTTTCCGGCTCTGTAATCCCTACCAGATCAAGAAGCCTTACCGCTTTTTCATACGCTTCCTTTTTATTTGTTTTATAATGATAACGCATTCCCTCCATGATCTGACTGCCAATCGGCATGGTAGGATTTAAGGAAGTCATGGGATCCTGAAAAACCATGGCAATCCGCCTTCCGTTTATACGGCGGCGCATCTCCTTCTTGCTGAATGACAGCAGATTATCTCTCATCTCCTCCCCCTTCTTACGTGAGGTAAAGTCGATTGTGCCGCTTTTAATTTTTCCGTTTCCGCTCAATATTCCCATAATTGCCTTTACAGTCACTGATTTACCTGAACCGGATTCCCCCACAATAGCAAGAGTTTCCCCCTGATATAAATCCAGATTGACTCCCCTGATGGCATTTACCTCACCGGCAGAGGTCTGAAAAGAGATGGATAAATCTCTGATTGACAAAACCTTATCTTTTTTCATAATCTGCCTCCTACATCTCTTTCATTTTGGGGTCAAACGCATCTCTCAGTCCATCTGCCAGCATGTTAAAACTGAGCATAATAACTGCCAGAACCACCACCGGAGATATGATCATATATGGATGGGTCGTAAAGGACTTAAATGCATCGCTGATCAGAGAACCAAGAGAAGCTAACGGTGCCGGAACACCCAGGCCGATAAACGCCAGAAACGCCTCCGTAAAGATTGCATTTGGAATGGAAAACATGGACATTATGATCAGCTGGCCAAAAATGTTGGGAAGTATTTCTTTGAAAATCAAATAGAAATCTCCCGCCCCCAAAGTTCTGGAGGCAAGTATAAACTCCTGTTCCTTCAGCTTCAGCACCTGGGCTCTTGCTACCCGGTTCATACCGATCCAGCCAGTAATGGCAAGTGCCAGTGTGATGGTTGCAAGCCCAGGTTTCAGCACCAGCATGAGGAGCGTAACAATGACAAGGGTGGGAATTCCATTTAGAATTTCTGCAAACCGCTGCATGGCATTATCCACTGCACCGCCGAAATATCCGCTGATCAGACCGTAACTCATACCAAAGCACATATCAACAAGAACAGCAACCAATGCGATATAGAGAGAAATTCTGGTACCCATAAATGTTCTGGTGAATATATCTCTCCCCAGTACATCCGTACCAAACCAGTAATAAGTATTCTCAAGCCCGGTGGTTTTTTCAGGATCTGCATACCGGTTGACGGTAACTTTACCAGTGGAAGTACTCATGGTTTCCGAACCATCCATAATTCCCCACCGTTCCAGAACCGGAACTCTGGGTGCAAGATTCTGGTTTGCTATAATCTGTTCATTGTATGTATAACCGTTCATATAAGGACCGGCAATGGCCATGAAAATGACAAAAACAATAGCAATGAATCCGGCTGCCGCTCCCTTATTCTTTAAAAAGGACGAAATGACATCTTTCCAGTAAGACTGCGCAGGATAAACCCGGTCAATTCCTATGCTGTGGTTATCTGCCAGTAAAAAATCATCCAGCTTAAATTCAAAAGATACTGTTTCCTTGTTATGACTGCTCATAGTCATCCTCCTTCGCCAACCTGATCCGCGGATCAATGAGGCCATATAGAATATCAACAGCAAGCATGATTCCGATATACATGGCGCTATATATAAATGCCAGGGTTACGATCACATTATAATCATTGGACTGAATGGCCGTAACCAGAAGGCTTCCGATTCCCGGAATGGAGAAAATCTTCTCCACAACCAGAGAGCCGGTCATCAGACTGACAACAAGAGGTGCCAGAACTGTTACAATGGGAATAAGCGCATTTCTTAAACCATGAATCAGTATGAGCCGCCATCCGGGAAGCCCTTTGCTCTCTGCAAGAAGCATATAATCGGATCCCAGGACCTCCAGCATTTCCGTTCTGGTAAACCTGGCAACCGTTGCTACAGTAAACATGGCTAAGGATATGGTGGGAAGAACGGAGGATTTCACCGCTTCCTGCTGCTGATACAATAGAGGAAACCATTTAAAATGGTAACCAAGAGTATAAGACAGACCCAGTGCAAACACATAAGAAGGAAGACTGACGCCAAGAACAGATATAACCGTAGTCATGGTATCAAAAATAGTATTATGCTTCAAAGCTGCTATGAGTCCCAATACCAGTCCCACCACAGTTCCCAGTAAAACTGCCTGCCCTCCGATTCTGATTGAAATAGGAAGCCTGGTTGCCAGAAGGGTGGTAATTGATGTATTTTTCGAAATAGTATAGGATACCCCAAAGTCACCGGAAAGCATATTTTTTACATAGTTAAGGAACCGTATCAGTACCGGTTTATCCAGGCCGTATTTGGCATTGAGCAGCGCCACCTGAGACTGGGTCAGTTTCTCATCATTGAATGGGGAACCCGGCATCAGCTCCAGCATCAGGAATAAAATAAGCAGGATTGCCAGCAATGTTGCCGCTGAAATGCAGATTCTCTTTACAATATATCGTTTCACAAACGTTACCCTCCCAATTTAAGCAGCCAGAGGAATAACAGGCAAGGCCTGCAACCCCTCCGGCAGCCAGAATATAAAACCCGCAAAGTCTTATTTCTTAGTTGTATTCTTAAAATAACGGTTGATCGCGATGGAGTGGAATTCTACACCCTCAACACCGGCCTTCTGCATCACTGCATTCCCCTTCTGATAAACCGGGAAAATAACTGCATTGTCACAAACGATTTTTTCTGCACCGATTAAAGCTTTCCATCTTGCTGCGGGATCAAGTGCAAGTTCCCCTTTCTTGGCAGACTGGAGGATCGAATCATATTCTTCATTAGACCAGAATCCATAGTTGTTTGGGCTGTCAGTAATCCACATATCAAGATAGGTCATGGGGTCTGCATAGTCCGGTCCCCAGCGGGTAAGACCAATCTCAAATTCACCTGCCTGCATACGCTCTACACGGTTTTTCTTTGGCATCTGTTCTAAGTTAATTGTAATTCCGGGAAGTGTGGTCTGGATCTCTGACTGAAGGAACTGTGCCACATTGATGGCAGATTCCGTATCCTCTACAATCATGGTATAGGTCAGGCTATCCACTCCCAGTTCTTTTTTCGCTTCTTCCCAGTATTTTAAAGCTTCTGCCTTATCCGTCTTAAAGTAATTGCTGCCTGCATCCTCCCGGTAATCTTTTCCATCAGGACCAGTTGCCAGAAGGGTTGGAACTGCAAAGTACGCAGGAATAGATCCGTCCTTTAAAATGTTTGCACAAACTGCCTCTTTGTCAAAACAGAGAGATAAAGCCTTCCTTAAGTTGAGATTCTCAAGACCTGCCACCTTAGTATTGGGTGATATATACCACAAATAACCTGCCATAATATTCTTAAATTCCGGATCTGCCTGGAACTGCTCCACCTGCTCACCGGAAAGTGTAACTAAGTCTAAATCTCCGTTCTGATATGCAAGCATTGCCTGCTGGGAATCCTTAATAACCTGATAATTAATTCCATCAAGCTTTACCTTATCTGCATCCCAGTAATCCGGATTTTTTTCCAGCGTAATGGTAGTAGCTGCCGGTTCATAGGCTGTAATCTTAAATGGTCCGTTTGACAGCAGGGTATCCGGTGTGCTTGCGTACTGGTCACCGCACTTGGTGAAAAATTCTTCATTTACCGGATAGAAAGTTGGGAAAGCCATCAGAGATTCAAAAAACGGTACCGGTACGTCAAGCTCTACTTTCAGTGTCTTGTCATCAACCGCAGTCACTCCCAGCTCTTCCAAAGGTTTTTCTCCGGTGGAAACTGCATCCGCATTCTTTATACCTGCGATTCCTACAATAAAAGCGTATTCACTTGCTGTTACCGGATTAACTGCCCTTCTCCATGCAAATACAAAATCCTTAGCGGTAACAGGCGTTCCATTGGACCATTTTGCATCTCTTAAATGATAGGTAAGAGTCAGTCCATCTGCACTCTTATCCACACTTTCCGCCAGTGCCGGTACTGGATTTCCGTCCGCGTCTAACTCATAAAGACCATCCGTGGTATCCGCAATTACTTCAAATGAGGTACCATCTGTAGCTATCTGGGGGTCCATGGAAGCGACCTCCACATCAATATGTACATTTAATGCATTACCTTTTGCTGCTTCCGCCGCCTGCGTTTGAGCAGCAGCCTGGGTTGTGTCTGATGCTGGCGCCGCGGGCTTGGAATTCCCACAAGCGGTTAGAGACCAGACCATTAGTCCGGAAATCCCCAGTGACACCATTTTTTTCATGGCTTTTTTCATTTTATTACCTCCCAATTCTATTAAATTTTAAAAAAACAAAGGCATCTGGCAGAATTATTTTCTGTACAGACGCCTTAGTCTTAATTTTCTATAACTTTATGATATTTTCACATATTTGTCAATAGTTTTATAACTCCATCACTTATAATAAAATCAATAGATTAATTTTTGAATTACTTACTTTATATAATCAATAATATTCTTAAATAAGTGAATATTGCTGATCTGTTTTCTATATAAATATGCTGGTACAAATAAAATAAGACGCAGAATCTTATCAATTCAACGTCTTGCTTTCATTCCCTTATGTTTCCAGTCCGAAACGTTCTTCCAACATGTTTCTTAGAATATCCACGATGCCGCCCGCATCAACTCCGGTCTCATCAACGGTGATATCAGCATATTTCTCATAATAAGGGATCCGTTCCTCATAAAGGTCCTTTAATGTCATTCCGTCTTTCAGCACAACCCCCCGGTCAGTTAAATTCCCCAATCGTTCCTCTACTGCTTCATAGCTGAGTTTTAAGTAAACCACTGTACTGATCTTTTTTAAATGCTCCATGGCTTCCTTTCCGTAGATAACACTTCCGCCTGGAGCAATGACGCTGTTATGGACGGAAAGTTCAGCATTCACTCTGTTCTCCACATCAAGAAAGCCCTCCTGTCCTTCCTCGGCAATAATTTCTTTTAACAGCCTGCCTTCCTGCTCCTGGATTACAATATCCACGTCAACAAAGGAATAACCAAGACGCTTTGCTAAAAGAACGCCTACAGTGCTCTTCCCTGATGCTGGCATTCCGATTAAGGTAACGTTATCCAGATTCTGGTTCCTTCTCATTTCCTTTTCCTCCTGTCCTTTGATTTCTTTTCCGACTTTCTGACCGAATAACCAAAGCTGCCCACCTTTTTCCCAAGTTCAAAATATTCTCCATGGGAATAAGTAATCAGCTTAGACTGATTTAAATGAAATTTATTCTGCTCATCCATATACCGGTTGTCTACCGTTACGCCCACTACCTCAGCCAGGAAGAGATCATGACTTCCAAGCGGCTTAATTTCTGTAACCTTGCAGGAGAGAATCACGGGGCTTTCTGCTATTCCTGGAACCCCGATATTTGTTAATGGGCAGGGAGTCAATTTCATATCAGCAAATTTGTCCACGTCTCTTCCTGATTTCACGCCGCAGTAATCCGCTGCCCGCACCAGATCTGCTGTCACCAGATTTACAGCAAACTCACCCGTTTCTTTTATAATATCGTAGGAATAACGCTCCCGCCTGATTGAAACAGACAGCATGGCAGGAGAAGAACAGATCGTGCCGGCCCAGGCTATTGTAATGATATTGGGCTTTTCTCCCTGCCGCATACAGCTCACCATAACTGCAGGTACCGGATAAAGCATATTTCCAGGCTTCCAGTCTGTCTTGCCGGACGGTTTTACCTGTCCGGACTCTCTGTTATTCTTATCTCTCATGAATCCTGCCTCCCATTATTCCTGCACTGCCAGCATAATTCCCGGAATCAGCTGTTTTTTTCTGGATACAACACCCGGAAGACTTACCAGATGGTCTTCTCCGCTTTCCTGTGCATCCTCTGCACGGTACGCTGTTGTGATCAGCTGTTTTGCGCCCTGTCCCTCGCAAAGAAGTTCTGTAGATTCCGTAAGAATATTGGTCAGCATAAAAAACATCATGTCTACCCCATGCTCCTCTCTGGCCTTTTTCATATAGGGAAGCATTCTCTCTTTTAATTCATCCAGCTCTTTGGAGTTTAAAGAACTGATCTGTCCCACTCCAAAGTTTACCTTTCCAAACGTAAATTTCTTAAAGTCCTGATAGAATATCTCTCCGTCTGTCTTTCCTTTTAAGTTGCTTCCTGCTGCAAACATGGATGAGGCATACTTTTCCACCTGGATTCCTGCGATCTCTGCAAGACTGAGTGCAGCCTTCTTATCCGCTTCTGTGCAGGTGGGAGAACGAAACAGCAGAGTATCGGAAATGATGGCACTGCATAATAAACCAGCAATTTTTGGTTCAATCTCTGCATGATTTTCCTGATACATCTGGTATATAATCGTAGCCGTACAACCAACCGGCTGGTTGCGGAAGAAGACAGGAGCTATGGTTTCTACAGTTCCCAGCCTATGATGGTCAATAATCTCCAGAACCTCAGCACTCTCCATTCCCTCAACAGCCTGGGACCGTTCGTTATGGTCAACCAGTATCAGACGCTTTCCTTTTGCACCAAGGAGGTTCCGGCGGGAGATCATCCCTTTGTATTTTCCATTCTTATCAAGTACTGGAAAATCGCGGTGGCGTTTACTTGCCATCACATCCTTTATATCGTCAATGTAATCCTCCACTTCGAAGGTAATCAATCCATCTGTCTTCATAAAATAGCTGATGGGAATACTCTGATTTACCAGACGGGCAGCGGTATAGGTATCGTAAGGAGTTGTCATGACTGCACAGCCGCGTTCCTGCGCCAGTTTCTTTATCGTCATGGATACTGCCGCCCCTTCACACACAATAATGCAGGCAGCTTCCATTTCAATGGCACAAAGCTGAGATTCATAGCGGTTTCCTAAAATAACCAGATCACCTTTGGCAATATAGTATTCCATCATGTCAGGATTGGCAGCGGCAATTAACACCTTTCCGTTATTAAAATAATCCCCTGCATCACCGACTACCATGTTTCCTTCCAGAGTCTCCACAATATTGGCATACTGAGTATTGGCTTTGGAAAGAATGCTGCTGTCATATACGTTCATATAGGATTTGGCAATATCACCAACCGTAATGAGCCCCTCTAGCATTCCGTCATCAGTCACAGCAGGAATGGTTACAACATTGGCCTCCTGCATTAAATTCCAGGCATTTTTCAAAGAAAGGTTTTTCTTTACTCCACGGGTTTCTCTAATCTCAATGTCCAGCACCTGAGTCTTCACATTCTCAATCAGTTCCGGAGGCTCCACCCCAAAATAATTAAGTACAAACTGGGTTTCTTCATTCACCCGCCCAGCTCTGCCCGGCTGATAATCTTCTTTCGTCAGCAGCCTTTTTAAATTGGCATAACAGACAGCTGAACAGATCGAATCTGTATCCGGGTTTTTATGTCCAATCACAATTGTTTTTCTGTTTCTACGGTTCTCTTCCATGCTTTCCTCCTTTATTTCATAATCTGTTTACACAGCGTTCATATTGTGTTCACATGTATTTTTTATACTAATTGTATAGAAATGAAACAAACAAAAACGCTTAAATAGTCAAATTGCACATAGATTTTTCATAATTGCCCCGACTGCCTGACAGCCGGGGTCTCCTCATTTTACAAGGATTCATCCTTTGTGAAGTATTCCCATTATATCATAATTTAGTAAATTGTAAATAAGCGTTGGCGGCTGCAAACGTGCTCTTAGTGAGGACATTTCCCTTCCAAAGCAAAAAGGAAAGCAGAGAGAACGTCCATTCTCCCTGCTTTCCTTTCCTATTACTGCAGCTTAATCAGTCAAGAATCAGTCTTGCCGCCCCGTAGATACCAGCATCATTCCCCAGTGTTGCAAGAACGATTTTGCTCTTGCTTTTTGATATAGGAGTAAAAGCATCAAAATGACGGAAGATTTCATCAATGAGAAATTGTCCTGCTTTTGATACACCTCCGCCTATAACAAATACTTCCGGATCTATGACCATGGAAATCTGAGCCAGTGCCAGACCGAGATAATGACCAACGGTATCCATAACAGACTTTGCCAGTTCATCTCCAGCCTTTGCTGCATCCAGCACTTCCTTCGCAGTTACTTCATCTCCGAAGTCCCGTAAAACAGATGGAATGTCCGTAGAAGCCATTTTCCGTCTTGCTTCTCTTGCAATACCGGTGGCGCTTGCAATCTGCTCCACGCAGCCTACACCGCCGCAGTTACAATGCTCCGTCTCTTCATCCCGGATATGGATATGACCAATTTCTCCTGCCAGTCCGTGTTTGCCGGAAATGATCTTCTGTCCCAGGATTACGCCTCCGCCCACACCTGTGCCCAGAGTGACCATAACAATGTCTTCGTAGCCTTTTCCTCCGCCCTGCCACATCTCGCCCAGAGCTGCTACATTGGCATCATTTCCGCAGAGCACCGGAATTCCGTCCAGCCTGCTGCTCAGTTCTCTTCCCGGATATAAATCACGCCAGCCTAAATTAACGCAGACTTCCACATATCCGTCAGGCATAACCGGGCCTGGAACTCCCATTCCTATGCCTTTGATTTCATCAAGGGAGATATTACGCTTCTCCAGTGTCTCCAGAATGGAAGCAGATACATCATCCAGAATGTATCTTCCGTTCTCTTCCGTTCTGCTTCCTACCTCCCACTTATGAAGAAGTTCCCCCGTTGTTTCAAATATTCCAATCTTAACAGATGTTCCTCCCACATCTATGCCAACACACTTTTTTCCCATGTCCAGATACGCTCCTTTATGCTTTTGTATCACAGCCGAAGTATTAATTATAAGGATTTTGCCACTTCCGCTACATGCTCAGGCGTAAATCCAAAATGGTCAAATAACAGATTTGCCGGTCCGCTGGCTCCAAACCCGGTCATGGTTACATATGCGCCGTCAAGGCCTACATATTTACCCCAGCCAAAATCGCTTAACGCTTCCACTGCCACACGTTTTCTTACTGCTTTTGGAAGTACGGATTCCTTATACTCCTTACTCTGCTCTTCAAATAAATCCATACATGGCATGGAAACTACGCGGACTTTTCTGTCAGAAAGAAGAGCCTTTGCCTTTACAGACAGTTCCACTTCCGATCCGCTTGCAATGAGAATCAGATCCGGTGTTCCTTCACAGTCATCTATTACATAGCCTCCCTTTAATGCCTCTTTGCTGCTTCCCGGCATAGGAGTCAGATTCTGTCTTGTGAGAACCAGAGCAGTCGGCGTCTTTTTGGATGTCAGTGCAGAGTACCATGCTGCTTCTGTCTCTGTCTCGTCGCAGGGACGGAACACATGGAAGTTCGGCAATGCACGTAACATGGCAAGCTGCTCAATTGGCTCATGAGTCGGTCCGTCTTCACCAACACCAATACTGTCGTGAGTGAATACAAAGGATAACGGCACTCCCATCAAAGCGGAAAGACGTGCCATTGGCTTGGTATAATCACTGAAAACAAAGAAAGTAGACACATAGGTACGAAGTCCGCCGTGAAGCATCATACCGTTTCCTATAGCTGTCATACCAAGTTCCCGGACTCCGAAATGCATGTTTCTGCCGCCTGGGTTTTCCTTGCTGTAATCTCCCATATCCGACATATTTGTCTTATTGGAGGGTGCCAAATCTGCAGAACCGCCGATTAAGTTCGGCATATATGTCTTAATTCTGTTTAAAACCTGACCGGATAAATTTCTGGTTGCATCTGCTTTCTCAGGTTTTTTCCAGAAATCAGCACATGCTTCAATGGATTTTTCTCCTGCATCCGGATCATGATAAGCATTCCACAGTTCTTCCATGTCAGGATATTCCTGGCAGTATGCAGCGAACATCACATTCCATGCCGCCTCTGTTTCAGCTTTTTCCTCAGCAAGCTTTCTATAATGACTGTAAACTTCCTCCGGAACATAGAATGGTTCCATAGATGGCCAGCCCAGGTTTTCCTTTAATGCAGTGATATTGTCTGCGCCCAGAGGTTCTCCGTGAGCACTTGCTTTTCCCTGCTTTGCAGGACAGCCATACCCAATCTGGGTCTTTATGGTGATAAAGGACGGATGCTCAGTGTCAGCCTTTGCATCCTCGATTGCACGGCCGATAGCGTCTAAATCGTTCCCATCTTCAACCGTAATAGTCTGAAAACCAAATGCCTCCATACGTTTCTGTACATTCTCTCTAAATGCGATATCTGTACTTCCCTCAATGGAAATTTTATTGGAATCATAAAAAACGATTAATTTTCCCAGACCGAGAGTTCCTGCAAGAGAAAATACTTCGGAGGAGATTCCTTCCATCATGCAGCCGTCTCCGCCCATAACATAGGTGTAATGATCAACAACCGGATAGTTGTCCTTATTAAATACAGCAGAAAGATGGCTCTCGGCAATTGCCATACCGACTGCCATACCCATACCAGCGCCAAGAGGGCCTGTGGTTGCTTCAACACCAACCGTATGGCCATACTCCGGATGTCCAGGGGTTTTAGAACCAAGCTGGCGGAAATTCATCACATCCTCTTTGGATAAATTACCGTATCCGAACAGGTGGAGCAGAGAATACAAAAGCATGGATCCATGACCTCCGGATAAAACAAAACGGTCTCTGTTAGCCCATGTCGGATCTGCCGGATTATGGTTCATGTGATTTGCCCATAATTCATACGCAGCAGAGGCACAGCCTAATGGAAGTCCCGGATGTCCGGAGTTGGCTTTCTGGATTGCATCGGCAGAAAGGATGCGGATTGCATTAATTGACATAGAATCGATGTTGCTCATTGGTATTGTCCTCCTATTTGTAATCTAATTTCTTTCATGTTTTGGGGTCCGGTTACGATCAGAGTATTGGGAAATCTGCCGTTTCGGATTTTCGATATGGGAAAATCAAATGTACCGGAAAACTTAAGCCTTCCTGACATATTATAGACTCTGCAAGAGTCTTCATTATACAAAATTACCAGGTTGCCGTCAATATCAGCATGAGTATACTGATATTGGAAACCACTGGTAAACACCAGATTCCCATTGGATTTATATACATTAAGCTTATAAGGGTTTTCCCCTTCAGGGTTGTCCAGTATCATTCCAGCATACTTATCCGAATAAAATACACTTTTAATCTCCTCCTCTGCCGGCACCTGCTTAATCAGTTCCGGAGAAAGTGCATTCTTTGTGGAATAAAACGAAATACCATTATCTGCAAATGCACAGGAATACGTATCATCAAGAAATCTGACCTGTGCTACAAGTGTTGACTCATAAGGTTCATCAAATCCCCCCACAAGCCTGTCCGGTACGCTTTTTCCAATCTCTGCAAAATTATGAAAAGCAACCCTTCCATTCATGGTTCCATTCTTTAAAAATGCATAGGATCCGATCAGCTGCGTTCCATCAGGAGATAAACTGATATCTACCGGATAACCGGAATCGCCTCCTAAAAGAGCCTTGATCTTCACATCCAAAGAGCTTCCATCCCGTTTGTAAAAATACACATAATTGGATGTAGTGTCTTCTAAGATTGCCGCCACCACACCGTGGGCAGATACAGAAGCTTTTATTATGGGAAGCACAGTATTAGCCACTCCGGTATTTCCTGTCTTATCAAAGATATAGATGGAATTACCCTGCTGGTCCGCAATAACCGCATAGGGACCGTTTACACTGGCAACCGGTGATTTCATCTCATAGCTTTGTATCCATACCTCTTTACCCTCAGCATCTATATACGAAGCCCCATCTTTGCTGTATTTCAGCACATTGCTTCCGAAATTTAAATATCCTACATAGCTTCCCTCATTCAGCGATTTTTCCCAGATGACACTGTATCCAGTATACTGACAATATTTAAAATATGTATACAGACTGACTGCCCCTGCAGACAGGATAAAAAACACCACCAGAAAAATCTTGATTCTTTTCTTTTTCACCTTGGTGCGGGCTCTTTTTATGATTTCATTACTGTCCTCGTCCTTTTGCGGTGAAGCCGGGACAATCTGACGCCGCAGCTGGTCTTTCTTTATCTCTCTGTTCATAGAGTTCATATCGCTCATGCAGTTTCTCCTAAAAATGCCCATATATAATTGTAGTATACATCAAATCAGAGAGAAACGCATTAAGTTTTTCTAAGGAAGACGCAATTTCTGACCCGCAACTATCTTATTTTCGTCCTCCAGCCCATTCAGCTCACAAATTTCCTTTAATTTATTGACGTTGTTATATTCGGCGATACAGATCCCATACAGTGTTTCCCCTTCTACCACCGTATGCGTCCGCTGGCCGTCGGTCGCTGCAGCTTCCGTCGCGGGCGCAGTCTCAGGCTTTGCCGCCTGTGTCACTTTTTCTTCCGCTGCCTTTTGGGCTGCTGCCCCAGTCTCTGCCGCTGCAGCTGTCTCTCCGGCTGATTCCCCAGCCTGTGCTGCGGTCTGTGCCTGTGAAGTTTCCGGCATGGTTTCGGACATCGTCTCCTTATTGACTGCAGAAGTTGGATAGACCTCTCCGTCTGCTTCCTCTACCACAACTCCGGATTCCTTTTTTTCGCCTTTTTGCTGAGCCTTATCACCCAGGAGGATCTTTTCTGCTTTGGCAGGAATTGCAGATACTACCACGCTCTCCATACTGTGCATCTGTTCATAGTTGTTAAACATAACAATTCCGCCAGCTAATATGACGACTGACATGGCCATGCACATGCCCCGGAGAAGTCCGACAGTCTGATGCCTGTCCGCTGCTTCTTCCTTATTCTCGCCCATTCGCTTGCGGAATTCTTCAATTACCTTATCATTTGTATCGGTTTCGATACGTTTTACATCCTTTCGCAGTACCATATAGTCCTGCATCATCTGATTGCGTTCATAATAGATACTGTACCCCTGAAGCTTGTAAAATCCATCCTCCGAAGTTACATAAACTGTTTCATCTCCTTCTGTTCCACAGCTTAGATACATTAATTTGTTGGGACCTCCAAAATACTGCATATGCTGCTTCCAGTAATTTAAAGGACTTAAATCATCTCCCGGACTTCCACATAGAAACCAGCCCTGTATGGACCGTTTGGGAAAAAGCTGTTCCATACCTTGGGAAGCTCTTTTCCATGACAGCTCTGTAAAAGACACCTTCCGGCCTTCCTCCGTCACATCCTCCATCTCCAGCGCTCCGTCAATGAAGATATATGGAGTCCCGTCATTTAATTCCATACTGCCTAAAAGAAGTCCAACCCGCAGTCTTTGTCCGCTTACAGGATACAGACGCTTTAAATATGTGTTTACATAATCCTCTACATATAATTTTACGATTTCATCCCTTTCCCCGATCTGCCTGATATTTTTGGGCAGCTTTGGGAAAGGATTGTATAATTCACCCATTGGATCACCCCGCTATTCTATTTAATCCAATGAATCATAGCATATGGGATTTGAAAAACGTGTCAAAGAAAGTACGTATTTTCCCATAACTTTTCGACAAGACTGATGCTGCGGCTGATGCAGTCTGCCATTCGCATGACAACTGAAAGCCGGATACTCTGAAGCATGAGCGGATCGTAATTTCCGCAGCTCCCCACAATACCTGTGATAAATATATCCCCAACAGCCCGAAGCTCCTTGCTCACTCCAAGGCCTGGTTTTAACGCACCTTTTCCAATGGTAACATAACCGATGTGCTCTATATTTCCAACCGAAGCATCCACTGCTACCACCACATGGTTGGGGTATCGCAGTTTTAAAATAGTCTGATAGGTTTCTAAATTCATAGCATGAACCGGACGCTCCAGCGTACCCAGTATCTCTAAATGCTCCAGTCCCATTTCATTTAGCTTATAACCAATTAAGGGCCCAAGGCTGTCTCCCGTGGAACGGTCGGTGCCGATACATAAAAACAGCACACCAGCCGATTTTCCATTCTCCTGCTCCGAGCATATCATGTTGTAAAGTCTGGACGCAAACTCCTCTGCTTCGAAGGTCTGCCTGGTGTCATAGTAAAAAACATCCCGATTTCCCCGGATCGCAATTCTTTCCCATAATTTCATAATATACTGCCCTGCTGTCCTTATTTTTCTCTGTTCTATTATAAGCCGGGAATCCTGGAATTATTCACCCCATTCCTTTAGAAAAATGCAAAAAAAGTACAGGCCTGCAATTTGCCCTGGCAGGTTCCTGTACCTTCATTTTAGTCTTTTATACTATTATAAATTTCCTTGGCCTCACTGATGGTTAATGCCTTCCCCATTCGTATGATATCAGCCAGTTGGTCAAGCTTTTCCGGGATCATAAATTCAGATCCGATATAAGAAGCATAATTATCATTGATAAACAGCGTCTGTTCCTTCACCCGTATCTGCGCTTCCTTCCAGTTTTTGACCGCCTCTTCATGCTCTTTCTCAAGCTGTGAGATCTTCTCTCTCTTACTGCTGGCGATCTCATCGGAAATAATGGTACTTGTCACCTTATCAAATGTATTTAACGCATCCTGCTTCTTGTCTGCAATATCCGCAAGATCCTGTTCAGTCTTAGCAATCTCATCATCGAACCGCTCCAGATTATAGACGGTCTCATTCCGGTCCTTTTTTATGGAACGGACAATGGAACGTAGCTTTCTCCGGTTGGATTTTATAGAATTTTTAATTGCTCTTCCTTTTTTTAACGCCTCCGGATGTCTCACTCTTGTCCGATTATTAATCAGTATATAAATTCCTCCAAAAAGCAGAATGGAGACAAAATAGATACCTGCCAGGTAAAATGCTTTTCTTTCGGGTATCAGAAAATAGATACCGCAGGGAATGGCAAGAAAGAAAATGAGCGCAGTAAAAAGAAGTATGATAAATTCAGAAAATCCCCTGGTAAAAAACAGTGCATAATACCAGGTGCTTCTACAGTAAGACGGAACATGATCCCGTTTAAAAACAGATTTTAATTCAGCAAAGAGCTCCCTGTTTTTGTCCTTAAGTTCCTGAGTCTCTTCTTCAATCCGTTCCTTTACTCCCTGGGTTTTCGCTTTCTCCCGCTTGTTCCTTAAGCGCTTTAGATGGTCCTGTTCCTTAGCGATCTCCCCGTCATAGGTATCGTTAATTTCCTGAATCCTCTTTTTCACCGTAAGGCTGATGGCATCGGTCACAGCCTTTCTCTCTGCTTCCATTTCTCTTAAAAGACTCTTTTCTTCCAGACGGTATTTCTCCAGCAAACTCTTGCTTACCGATAGTTCCTGAACGGCTCTGCATGCCTCTCCAAGAAATCCAACCTGATCTTCTATAGGCTGTGCCATCTTTTGTCTTCCTCCTTCGGTTTTTCCTCTCACAATTTTATCATAGGTTGATTGGTTTTACAATGTCCTGTATTTCTTCCTTGCCATATTCCTGCACATAATGCTATAATCGTTTCAGAAAAATGCTGCCGTTTAACCGAAATTTGTCAGATAGAAGGGAAAATCATTATGTTTCGTATGTGGGCAAAATTAATTAATAACACCCGGGTCGTTAAGGATACAGTCATCTGTATCTCCGATTACAGTCTGTCCAGGACTTCCATGGTCTTTCAGTCTCTGGAGGAGATCTGCTATCAGTTTGATCTTGGAAAGCCCATATGGCTTGATTCCACCGTTAAGGAATTTAAAGTTCATTCTAAAGCACGATTTACTCAGGATAATTTTATGGAACCCATCGATTTTGATTTTCTGGAAATACAGGTTATAGAAGAATAACCTTATACGCTTTTTACTATTGCACAGCACCCCATAAAATCAGGAGCAATAACCAGCAGTGGCCTATTGTATTGCCTTGACTATAAGATGTTAAATAACGATTAGATGAAGGGAAACTTCTTCATGACATTTCCGTATTTTAGAGATTGCCACAGAAAAGTTCCCTTCTGAAAAAATCCGTTTTCTAATAAGAATTCTAATTTCTCACGTTTATCTGAACGTTCTACAGAAGTTCCTGCATGATACTCAGTTTTTCACACGTTACGAATCCTCTGTCTCTTATCTTTATGATTTCAATAAAGCTGGCAATTCACATTCCAATATCGCTGATATCAACAATCTCAAAGCCGGATTTTTCCGAAAATGATTGATTTACCCCTTTCTTAGGCATCAGCCAGACTTGCTCCACCACCCTTTTCCCATACCCTTTTCTTTTTCAGCTTCTTATGACATCACCGATTTTATTTAAATTTCTATTTTTTGATTTACATTTTTGATTAAAATTTCTTTATAAAAGTTAGATGCAATTCAATGATAGTGAGTTAGAAGTAATATGTTTTCAGAAAGACTTTCAATTAATTCAGACAGTCGGTTATCCACCTGCAATAAATAGGAAAGGAGATGTGAGAAATATTTAATAGGCAAGGAACCGGCTGATGAACAGATAGTTAGATCAAAAAATATTAGGAGGTTATCGTATGATAAGTAAAGAATTATTTAAACGTAATTCGGTTACATCGGATAAGCCAATCCAGGCGGCCAAAATTACTGCCAAAAGCGAGGACGAGTATCAAAACAGATTTATGGAACTTTGGGAAGATATTAAGAATCCGAAAAATGGGTATTTCAGTTCTAAAGGTATTCCATATCATTCTGTTGAGACTTTGATTGTAGAAGCTCCGGATTATGGACATGTTACTACAAGTGAAGCCTTCAGCTATTATATGTGGCTGGAGGCCATGTATGGTAAATTCACAGGAGATTTCAGCGGATTCAAAACAGCCTGGGATAAAGCCGAGGCTTACATGATTCCAACGGAAAAAGACCAGCCCGAATCCAGCATGAGGAAATATACGGCTGGAAAGCCTGCTACTTATGCCCCCGAATGGGAATTACCCAGCTTATATCCTGCCCAGCTGAATTTTGGTGCAGCTGTTGGATCTGACCCTATTAGCAGCGATCTGGTCTCTTCCTACGGCAGCAATACCATGTATGGAATGCATTGGTTATTAGATGTAGATAACTGGTACGGTTTTGGAAGCAGAGGCGACGGTGTGACAACACCATCCTATATCAATACTTTCCAGAGAGGTGAACAGGAATCTACTTGGGAGACAATACCGCAGCCATGCTGGGATGCAATGAAATTCGGCGGCAGGAACGGATATCTTGACCTGTTTACAGGAGACAGCAACTATGCAACTCAGTTCAAATATACGAACGCACCCGATGCAGATGCCCGTGCAGTTCAGGCTACTTACTGGGCTGACCAATGGGCTGACGAATATGGCATTGACCTTGGAACCTATGATTCCAAAGCCAGCAAGATGGGTGATTATTTAAGATATGCCATGTTTGATAAATACTTCCGTAAAATCGGTTCTCCTACAGCTGCTGGTACCGGGCATGATGCAGCTCATTATCTGATGTCCTGGTATTATGCATGGGGCGGCGGAGTAAGTTCCGACTGGGCATGGAAAATCGGAAGCAGCCATAATCACTTTGGATATCAAAATCCCATGGCAGCCTGGATACTGTCGGAAGATGAAGATTTAAAACCCATATCCCAGAAAGGAGCCAGCGACTGGAAGACAAGCCTTAACAGGCAGCTTGAATTTTATCAGTGGCTGCAGTCTTCAGAAGGTGCAATTGCCGGCGGAGCAAGCAACTCCAATAAAGGGCGTTATGAAGCATGGCCAGCAGGTACGTCTACCTTTTATGGAATGGGATATGTGGCAAATCCCGTCTATGCAGATCCTGGAAGCAATACCTGGTTTGGCTTTCAGGCATGGTCCATGCAGCGTGTAGCTGAATATTATTACAAAACAAAAGACGACAAAGCAAAAGCTATTTTAGATAAATGGGTAAGCTGGGTTAAGTCAGTGGTGCAGCTGAACAAAGACGGAACCTTTGCTATTCCAAACGGTCTCGATTGGTCAGGACAGCCGGATACCTGGACCGGCACTTATACAGGCAATCCGAATCTGCATGTGATAATTACCAGCTACGGCACAGACCTTGGTGTAGCAGGTTCCCTTGCTAATGCCTTACTGTATTATAGCAAAGCCTCTGGTGATGACGATTCAAGAGTAATTGCCAAGGAGTTATTAGATCGTATGTGGAATCTGTACAGAGATGATAAGGGTCTTGCATCACCAGAATCAAGAGCAGACTACAAACGGTTCTTTAATCAGGAAATCTATGTGCCCGCCGGCTGGACAGGAACTATGCCAAATGGCGATGTTATTAAATCCGGTGTTAAATTTCTGGACATTCGTTCTAAATACAAAAATGATCCAGATTATGAAAAAGTTCTTACTGCTTATAACAATAATTCCGATCCGGTATTTTACTACCACCGTTTCTGGGCACAGTGTGATGTCGCCATTGCAAATGGAGTATATTCCCTGCTGTTTGGAAATGGCAGTGAACCAGTAAATAACTCTGCCATAAGCCCTGTAATCGCAGCATTTGATAAGAATAATGCGGAACAAAGCGATATATCCGTAGAGCTTACCTTAAATGGTAATACTTTAACCGGTATTAAGGATGGAGGCACTTATTTAGCTGCAGGTACAGATTATACCTTATCCGGCAGTACTGTTCGTTTATCTAAAAACTATTTGTCAGGTAAGAGTATAGGTGAGTTAAAGCTTGTTTTTGATTTCAGTAAGGGCGTTGATCCGGTATTAACAGTGACGATCACTGATACCACACCAAGCGGTTCCGTTACACCTGCCGCAGCCACTTTCGATAAGAACACTACGAAACAGGCGGATATTGCAGCTGTCTTAAATACGGCAGGATATACAATAAAGGGCATTAAGCTGGGGAATAGGGAGCTGATTAAAGGAGCTGATTATACGATATCGGGAAGTTTGATAACTTTCTTAAAAACTTCTCTGGCTGTTCTTGAGACAGGAATCTACAATGTAGTATTTGATTTAAGTGCAGGAACAGATCCTGTAATGGTCCTGACTGTAGTCGATACTTCCATTGCAAAAGGCAGCATTAAAATACAGATGTATAATGGAACGACATCAGCGCAGAGCAATTCTCTGAGTCCAAAATTCAAGATCTATAATAACGGTACAACCGGTGTAAAACTTTCCGATATTAAAATTAGATATTATTACACCATAAACGGAGAATTGGATCAAAACTTCTGGTGTGACTGGTCATCGATTGGCAGCAGCAATATTACGGGAACTTTTGTTAAAATGCCTGCTGCAAAGACAGCTGCCGACTACTATCTGGAAATCGGATTTACATCTGGAGCCGGAAATCTGGCAGCTGGAGAGAATATAGAGGTACAGATAAGAGTTACAAAAAGCAACTGGACGAATTATACTCAGACAGATGACTATTCCTTTGAAGGTTCCGCAATGAGTTATGTGGATTGGCCAAAGGTTACAGGATATATATCTAACAGCCTGAAATGGGGAATAGAACCTTAAGTTATATTATAACAGGCTTAAAGCCCATACTCATCTGAAGGGGCTGCCGCACTAGATGATTAAAATCATCTGTACGCAGCTCCTTTTTCAAGACGCCCGGCGGGCGCACGTTCGCGGAAGTGCGTAGGTCATTCCGCTGGATATGGAAAGAAAAGGGCCGGGACCTTACACTGATAAGTCTGATGTAATGTCTCCTACTCGATTTAATATTATTATATAAATCCATGTCTATTCCCAATAACCATCATGGACTTTAGCTGCCTCTTCTTCCACATCAGGAAACGGACCTATTACAGTGATCGATTTCTGGCCTTTTGAAAATACCTCTGTGCAGGGCAGAGAAAAAGTGGGATTTTGATCATGGTTTCCTGTCAGTTTCAGCAGACGCTGTTCCGTCATCGCATAGACCACTCTTCCGATGTTGGCCCAGTAAATTGCCCCTGCACACATAACGCAAGGCTCTGCCGTTGTATATAATGTACAGTCCCATAAATATTCCTTTGAATATAAGTGAGAGGCTCTGGCTGCCAGAGTTGCTTCTGCATGGCCCGTACAGATATTTTCTGTAATCTCAATATTTCCCTGCTCCAGAATTATCGTACCAGCCTTATCTGTCAGAAGTGCTCCAAAAGGGGTATTCCCGGACTGCCTTGCCTTTCTGGATATCTCAATGCACCTCTTTAAATAAAACTCATGACTTTCATAGCTCATTGGATAAATGTCCCCTCCTTTATCTGCTCTACAACCGTTTCATATTCTTCCTGAATTTCTTTAGGAACCACACTGCTAAAGGTTCCTGCTTTTAAACAGCCATTTGATAAATCACCCATAATAGTCTTATTGCCATAGGTGCCTTCCTCCACATCTTTCATGCACTGTTCCACCAATGCCGCGTTATCTGTAACAACACTGGATATAATCACCGGATCATTTGCAGAACCCAAATCTCCCGGCTGACCGATGTCATACCGGTTACCGGCTTCTTTCAGTGTTTCTCTTGCTCCGGTATCCACTGCAGAAGCATCACCAAACATCACATCTACATCATACAGGGAAATCATGGAAGCCGCAATTTCTTTTCCTTTGGCCGTATCATCAAAAGAACCTGCATATGCAGACTGGATCTTCACATCAGGATTAACCTTCTGAGCTGCTTTCGTATAGGATTCCAGCTTTTCCTTGGTCGTATCAAGCTCCATTCCGCCAATAAAACCAATATTGCCTGTTTTGGTCATCATTCCGGCCAGTGCTCCGGCCATGTAACCGATCTGTTTGGCATCCGGCAGAACAGAAGTAACATTATCAGTTTCCAGCGCACCATTTAAAAGACAAAAATATGCATCCGGGTATTCAGACGCCACCTGTTTCACTGCATCCTGATATTCATTTCCTGGCGCAAAAATCAGGTCATATCCCTGCTCTGCATAATCAGCCATGACAGTAGCATAATCCGAGTTCTGTACATTATCCGTAACTGCACTTTCCCAGCCATTATCTTTGGCCGCCCCTTCCATGGCCTGATAACAGCTGGTTCCCCAGCCTCCGTCAGAAGCCGATGAGTTGATCAGCATGGCAATTTTATATCCTTCTGCCTCCGTCTTCTCTCCGTCTTGTAAACTGGAACTGGTATCTGTTGCCGGCTCAGTCTGTGATTTACAGCCTGCCAGCAGTAAAACACCTGCTGCGGTACATACCGCTACTTTCAGTATCATTTTTCTCATAATCTGACTCCTCCTTTTCATAAAAAAAAGATGCAAAAAAATCTGCATCTTTGCTTAACATAATTCCTAATTAATTCTTATTACTCTGGTATGTAAACATTGATAATATGTAATAGGTATTACCTTTTAAAAATACCATAGTATTTCCACCTTGTCAATATAAAAATTAATATGGTAAATCGTCGTAACGGACCTGCCTCTGGCGTATCATGCTAAACTTAATGATCCCAGTATCAATATATTCCTCTGCATAAATTAACGGCTTGTCCTCGGGGCTGTAATCCACGCCTTTCATCCTTAAATATGGTTTCGAACCATAAGAATCATCCGTTACATAATCCATAAAGCCGGGGATATCCTTTCCAAGTACACAGTCAATTTCAATTTTATCCCACTCAATGGTTTCCTTTGAATAACTATAAATATATTTGAAAACGGAGCTTTCAAATCTTGAAAAATCCTCATATGCTGCTTTACCGCCAATAAGGGATATGTCAAAATAATCGATACAACAGGCACAAATCTTTTCATCCGCCAGAAATAATTTTTCACACCTGACAAGGGGACTGCCATTTTCCAGCTGAAGACTGTTTCCAATTTTTTGATCCCACGGCACAGTCTGAATCGAAAGCAGTTTTACCGATGGCTCATAACCGCATTTTTTTATCATCTGAGTAAATTCCATGGCTGGATTAAACTTGACCTTTATATTAAGAGAGTCCACATTGACAAAGGTACCCTTCCCCTGTCTTCGAAAAACGATCCCTTCCGCTGCCAGATCATCAAGCGCTTTCCGTATGGTGACCCTGCTGACCCCTATGATTTCAGCCAGTGCCTCCTCCCGTGGAAGCTTATTGGATTTGTCCAGCTCCATTTTACTAATATATTTGTGTATTTTTCCTTTAGCGCGTTGTGATAATGATAATTCTGTAAGCCTTAAATCATTCATTTTTCAACCTCTGATTCTGTTTATTTACTCAATTTTAACATATGGACTGGGTTTTATCCACAAAAAGAAGGAACTGCTTTTCCATCTCATTTTATTGAAACAGAAAAACAATTCCTTCTTTCTCTTTTAAAACATGGTTATAATCCAGCTTCCATATCCTCTGAGCTGTTAAGCTCCCAGGCGAAACGTTCTTTTGGAGGTACCCAACTTACTCTACTCGTCATATTTGCTATCTCTTTATAATCTCTTTAAAAGCTCTTCTCTCTCCTTCTCAAACCCAGGTTTACCAAGCAGAGCAAACATATTCTTTTTATAGCTTTCCACCCCCGGCTGGTTGAATGGATTCACTCCCAGAATATAGCCGCTTACACCACAGGCATATTCAAAGAAGTAAAACAGCTGTCCTAAGCTGAATTCATCCTGACCCGGAATGTTAACCATCAGATTCGGGACATCTCCGTCACTGTGCGCCAGAATCGTTCCATTCATCGCACTCTTGTTGACGAAGTCCACGCTCTTTCCCGCCAGATAATTCATTCCGTCTGTATCAACCTCTTCTTCCTTTAAAAGGATCTCTGCCGGAGATTCTTCTACGTTTAATACAGTTTCAAACATAATTCGGGACCCATCCTGAATAAACTGTCCCATAGAGTGTAAGTCTGTGGTCAAATCCACCGCTGCCGGAAAAATGCCTCTCTGATCCTTTCCTTCGCTTTCTCCAAACAGCTGTTTCCACCACTCGGAAACATAATGAAGGCTTGGCTCATAATTTGCCACGATCTCAACAGCTTTTCCTTTTCTTAAGAGAATGTTGCGGACCGCCGCATACCGGAGAGCACCGTTTGACTCATAAGGTGCGTTTACTGCCTCCTCTCTGGCTGCCGCCGCGCCTTCCATCAATTTATCAATATCAGCGCCGGATACTGCAATCGGAAGAAGGCCGACTGCAGTAAGCACTGAGAAACGTCCTCCCACATCATCCGGAACAACAAACGTCTGATAACCTTCCTGGTCCGCTAAATTCTTTAACGCACCCTTCGCCTTATCCGTAGTGGCATAAATCCTTTTATTTGCCTCTTCACGTCCATACTTTTCGATCAGCAGATCCTTAAATACACGGAATGCAATTGCAGGTTCTGTGGTTGTACCAGATTTGGATATAATATTAACGGAGAAATCTTTTCCTTCCAGCACGTCCTTTAAATCCTGAATATACTTGCTGCTGATGCTGTTGCCGACGAAATAAATCTCCGGAGTTTTACGTTTTCCTTTTGGTAATACGTTATAAAAGCTGTGGGATAAAAATTCGATCGCTGCTCTGGCACCAAGATAAGAGCCGCCGATCCCGACAACAAGCAGTACATCAGAATCGCTCTGAATTTTTCCTGCTGCCGCCTTTATTTCCTGGAATTCTTTTTTATCATAATTGACCGGTAGATCAATCCACCCCAAGAAATCGTTACCCGCACCAGTTTTGTTCATCAGCACATCCTTCGCACACAGTACTGTGGCTTTCATGTTATCCATCTCTTCTGCTGATACAAATCCTGCTGCCCTGGAATCATCAAAAACTATATTTCCCATTGCTAATATTCTCCTTTTCCTATTATGTCAGGTTCCTGTCTGCCTGTTTAGGAAAATTATATCATAGAACTCATCGAAATGCGACTTTATTTTCTTCTGCCCTCCGAACGTTCATGTTAAATACTCCTGAAGAATTTCGCCGATCAGCTTTAATTCATCCGGGTTTAAATCTTTAAGCCAGTCCTCTCCCTGCCTGTTTCCCCGTTCTTTTTCCCTGCTTGCTGCAATCTGCTCTAAACTCTTTTTTAAATAGTCCACATCACGGACGGAACCTTTTGCTTCCGATGCTTCCATGGATTCTCCTCTCATTGGCACATGCTCCATTTCATCAGAATATTCCTCCGCCTGCTTCTGAGGACGGTTGCGCACCCTCTGTCTGGCGCTCCTTCTGTCGGCCTTTCGGTCCGGCTCTGCTTCCGGTTCTGCTGTGCCTCTTGACTGTGCTCCGTATATCGAACGGATATTTTCACGCGGCTCCAGCCGCGGTCCTGACATGGAAGCTGATTCCTCCCGCTCCAGATCCAGCCGGTAGATCAGCGTATTTTCCAGATAATTGTCCAGCGCTGAAAACAGCTGCTGACGCTTTTCTGTAATTCCGGCACCATGGTCCACCAGTATGGTAAACAGTCCTGCCATAATTCCGACGGAGCCATACAATACAATATAGTAAGGATCCGCACGGTACCAGTAAGAACCAAACGCGGCTGCACCACCCGCTAAAAAACACCACAGTGTCATCTGATTGGAAAACATGTTCCAGCCATGAAGTGTAATACCCATATGTTTAAAATCATACATCTGTCTTTCCAAATAAGGTTTGACCCTGGGAATCCCCTGGTTCATCTGATAGGTTGATTCGGTCTTCTGTTTAAATGCACGAAGATTCCTGTTTTTGGTAAGTGTCAGATTATCTGATTCCTTAATCAGTCTTTTGTAGAGGTTACGTGTCAGCCATCTGGTAATAATGCCAATGCCGCAGAAAACTGCCAGCACGTATAACGCTTTGCCTGTCTGTAAAAATTCCAGCATAATAATAGCTCCCCTTTCTTCCCGGCATCTCCGGGTGATAGGTTTATTATAAACACCCGGACTGCCTTTGGGAAGATGAGAGAGCCTAGAATCGTTCGTCAAATCCTGTCAGGATTCGATTCTTAAGTTAATCTGAATATTTTTCCGCCATAGCTAAAATAAGGTTCACGGAAGCTTTAACTGCCTTTTGTTCAAACTCGCTGTAGTCCATATTTGCGCTGTCATCCGCCTTATCTGAGATTGCTCTTATAATGAGAAACGGTATGTGATTTAAGTAGGCTGTCTGTGCAATGGCAGCCCCCTCCATCTCTGTACAAAATCCCTGAAATGTATCGGAGATCCAGGTCTTTTTAACCCTGTCAGAAACAAACTGGTCCCCTGAAACCACTCTTCCTTTAAAAATTCCAACTTCAGGATTTACCTCTTTGCAGCATTTCTCAGCCAGTGTGCGGAGTTTTTCATCCGCATGAAAAGAAAATTCCTTCATCTGGGGAATCTGTCCTGCCGGGTAACCAAAACCGGTGGCATCCATATCATGATGTACTACATCTGTGGAAAGCACCACATCTCCGATATTGATCTCGTTCTTTAAAGAGCCGGCAATTCCGGTATTAACCACAGCACTCACATGGTAATGATCCGCCAGAATCTGTGTGCAGATGGCTGCATTGACTTTTCCAATGCCACACCGGACAACAACTGCTTCCAGCCCTTTTAATGTTCCTTTATAAAAATCCATTGCCGCTATGGTTTCAACCGTCACGCCATTCATGGATTCTTTTATTTCTGCCACTTCCACATCCATTGCTCCGATAATTCCTAACATAGCAGTCCTCCTTTATGTTTTATCCATTGTTTCATCGGCTACCGTATCATTATAACGGAAAATGGAGCAATTGTGTTAATAATTTCAATATTTTCCGGATGTATGATCATAAACAGCAGACTGATTTAATTCCGGTTCCACACTCTTTACAGAAAAGGATTCAATTCCTGTGGTTCCAGATACAGCAGAAAGCTTAAATTTTGAAATCTGTTCCCTCAGAATCTGTGCCTGTGCAGCAAGCTCCTCACTGGAAGCAGAGCTTTCTTCTGCAGTTGCAGCATTGGTCTGCACGACTGCGGAAACCTGGGAAAGTCCCTGATTAATCTCAACAATGGAGTTTGCCTGATCCTGAGTATCGGATTCAATCTGTTTAATGGCCTTTTCAACCATTGCCGATTTTTCCGCAACATCATCTAAAAGCTTTAAGCTTTCATTGGCCATCCGCTCTCCTTCTGCTACCTTATCAGTAGATTTCTGTACCAGATCTGCCGTCTGTTTCGCCGCTTCCGCTGATTTCGCAGCCAGATTTCTTACTTCATCCGCAACAACAGCAAAGCCCTTGCCTGCCTCTCCGGCTCTTGCTGCTTCCACTGCTGCATTTAATGCCAGAATGTTCGTCTGGAAAGCGATGTCTTCCACAATCTTTGTTACCTTGGATATTTCTTCAGAAGAATGACTGATTTCTCTCATTGCTTCATTGAGCTGCTTCATTCTGTTATTGCTTTCTCCCACTCCCTGGCCTGCCTGGAAAACAGATTCTGTTGCGTTGCGCACTGATACTGTATTTTTTTCCGCCTTTTCTGTTACACTGTGAATGGAAGCTGTCAGCTCTTCTATGGTTGCTGCCTGCTCTGTCGCCCCTGATGCAAGTGCCTGGGAAGCATCAGAGACCTGACCTGCTCCTGAATTAACCTGCTCTGCAGCAGAATGAATCACCTGCATGGTAGAATTAAGGGAAGCAATGGTATTTAGCAAAGACTGTTTGATTATTGAAAAATCCCCCACATAATCCAAGTCAACCGTAAAGCTCATATTTCCCTGTGAAAGCATTGTGAGTTTGGCAATAATATCTTCAACATATGAAACAAGCCTTATATTGGTGGAGCGTATACTGTCGGCCATGCGCCCAAGTTCATCATGGCTCTCATACTTAATTTCGGTATGAAGATTTCCTTCTGCCATATTTTTATAAACAGCTTCAATCTCTCTGACAGGAATTAAAATTGCTCTCGTAAGTACAAAAATGATTACAAGTGTGGCCAATGTAGAAAGCACCAGTACAACACAAAGAATAACCCATGACTGGGTAATTGTACTTTGAGCAGTCTGTTTCTGGATATCTGCCTTCTGTCCACCAACTACATTCATCTGCTCCATAATATCCGAAATCTGATTAAAGGCAGGTAAAAACTCGTTTTGAAAGATAAGATAAGCATCCTTGGAATCTTTATTTGAGGGATCTTTAATCAAATCAAGTATTTTATTACGTGCAGTTTCGGCCTCCTGTACATGCGCCTTGACATCTGCTATGTTCTTATCATTAGCAGCGCTGCGCTGATGGGTTGCAAACTCTTCCAGTACGGTCATAAAGTTTTCTGCACTTTTTCCAGATAAATCAAGGGATGACTGATAATCCTCCCCTGCTTCCTTCTGAAGAATTGTCATCAGCAAATATCTCTGGACAGACACCATTTCCCGCTGAGCCGTTAAATTATATGTGGTAAGGGGATAAGTAAATTTTGAATACATCCCTACCTGCTCTCCGATTTTTGATATGCTGTGAGCCGATGTTGCAAGAGAAATCAGTAATATTGCAAATAAAATCCCAAATCCAACGGATAGCTTCCATTTCACCGATAACCCTCTGATAAAATCTTTAAAACCTCTTTTGTCACTCATAAGTGTACCTCCCATTGTATATTTATTTTTAACCAATCTATCTCTGGACAGCGAAAAATCCAGGTTTTTAACCTGGTTCTTTTCCGCCCTTCAGTTTTGCAATAACTACAGGTGCTGCAGTCAGAAACCACACGGTATATAGTTCGGGGTTTTGCAGCATGCTTTCAGAGAGATCAGCAATTTCCATCCATTTCAGGTCCATAACCTCATTGGGGTCCGGACTGATTTCTCCATTATACTGACCAATAAAAATATGATCATATTCATATTCAAACATATCCTGATGGAACTTGTGATAATAAATGAACGAGCCCGCTTCTTCACAGCTGCAGGCGGCTCCAAGTTCCTGATAAAGACGCCTTTCAACTGCTTCCTCTAAGGATTCCTGGCTTCGGGGGTGGGAGCAGCATGCATTGGTCCATAATCCGCCGGAATGATATTTCTCCAATGCACGCCTCTGAAGCAGCAATTTCCCCTCATGATACAGAAATACCGAAAAAGCCCTGTGAAGCAATCCCTTTTGATGACACTCCTCTTTGGTTGCTTCTCCAATTTCCCGATCCAGTATGTCAACACATATTAAATGGTCCATAATTACTCCAATCAGTCATTTTCAAGATATTCCTTTAAAAATAAATCTGCTGCAGCTTCCACATTCTCACACAAAAGCTTAATGTCCTCTGCCGTTGCATGTTCAACATGAACACCCAGGCTTACAGACACCGGCTCTCCGGCTGCAATACAAAGCTTCTTTGCAATTTTCTGTGCCAGCTGCGCATCCTTGTGCCCGGGTACTGTCAGGGTCCATAAATCACAGCTGGAAAGCTGCTGCCCATCTATCTGTACGCCGGGAGACGCTAATGCCACTCCGCCAAGATGGGGCTTCTCGCCGCCGCTTATAAAAACGGCCAGCCCGTTCCCCTTCGTCACATGGACACTGAGGTTTACTGCATACTTTCCGGCTCCCCAGGTTTTGCTTATCATAATATCTCTCCCTTTTTTCCTTTCTTCACTGCAGTTATTCTGCACCGTGCCACGGAACAAAGTTTTTAAAATCAAGTCCAAACTGCATCAGGATCTTTCCAACCACATGATTGATCTGATCGTCCAGGGAATGGGCACCATTGTAAAATGTCAGCATGGGAGGAATTATGGTACAGCCTAAATCTGCTGCCTCATTCATGTTTCGAAGATGAACCTTTCCAAGAGGCATTTCTCTTGTACACAGAACCACTTTCCGGTTTTCTTTCATACAGACATCAGCTGCCCGGATCAGGAGATTATCGGTAAAACCGTTTACAACTCCGGACAGCGTCTTCATACTGCAGGGCAATATAATCATTCCGTCTGTCTTATAAGAGCCACTTGAGATGGCTGCGGCAAGATTATGTACATCATAATAATAATCTGCCTGTTCAGTCAGCTTCTCAAAGGGATAATCTGTCTCCAGCTCCCAGGTTTTTCTGGCACAATCCGATACCACCAGATGTACCTCACAATCCTTAAAACTCTTCAGCGCTTTCAGCAGATAAAGGCTCATAACTACACCGGTTGCTCCTGATACTCCTACAATAATTCGCATTAAAACACCTCTCTAAAAAACAGTCAGATTATGCCCAGCACCGCAAACCACGCTACGGCAAAGGCAACTGTCAGAAAAATCGGAATAAGCAGAGGAAGCCCCATCTTTACGGTTTCCTTTTGTGTATACATTCCGTTTTCCTCTCCCTGTCCAACCAGAATATTAAGGTGATGGAACGGAAGAACATAATGGCCTGAAATGGCCAGGTAGATAACAAAAATCACTGCCAGCTCATTGATTCCCAGTGCATTGGTACAAACGAGAATTGCCGGTATGGCCACACCCATTACTGCAATGACAGATCCCATAAACATATGGATCAGAATTGCAATTGCCGCAATCATCAGAGACAGTACCAGTATGTTGCCTGGCATAGTTTTCGGAAGCAGAGTCGCCGCAAGCCATTCATTCATGCCGGTTACCGCTCCCACTTTTCCAATGGCAATGGCAGAAGTTAAAAATACCAGAACATGAACCGGAACATCTCCCCACTCTTTCACAGTCAGGACATTACCGATTATCGGCAGAGCCATACACATTGCCACTGCCAGAGTGACCCAGCCTACATCAAGACCGGTAATACCATTTGTAAGCCAGAGACCGATTGCGATCAGTATCCAGATCAGGGTTCTCTTTTCCTTTTCAGTCATCTTGCCAAGAGCTGACTGAGCCGTGCGCACTTCGTCAAAATTGACTTCTACCTCTTTAGACGGCTTAAACAGGATCAGAATCAGAATCATGGTTGTAATACTTAAAAACAGGGCCGGAGGTCCCATAATCTGAAACCAGCGTACAAAATTAACGCTTTCGGTGGTGCAGTAAGTCACTACCAGGGGGTTAATGACGGAATCTCCTGTTAAGAAAATAAGTGAAACCGGAACAGAAGCGGCAAATACCGTAAATCCTACCTTAACTGCATCCTCCTTCGGCATATTTGCCGCCTTAATCACAACTGACATGACCGACATAATTAAAAACGCCCGCGGCCAGGGATGGGGGATAAACAATGATAAAATAAAGGTCAATACAAAAATGCCGATGATGATGCTCTTCCACGAGCTTACAAATTTCAGGATGTAGGCATAAGAGATACGTTCCCCTAATCCCGACTTTTTAACAGCTGCTGCAATCATATAGGCACCGATGACCAGCCACAGGGTTGAAGTTGTCCAGCCTGCAAATACCACTTTCGTATCAGCAAGCTTTAAGAGACAGACGGAGACCAGATAGAATCCCCCCACGTAACCTGACTGGGCAACCTGTGCAGCCCACCAGACTACGGTCATTAAGGTTAATCCAAGACAGATCTGACCTTCTCTGGACAGGCCGTCAAGCGGAAGAAGTAGGACAAGAACAAAAATAATAATACCAATTAAAAAACCTGATTTCTGTTTAGTGAATGTCACTGAAGCTTCTCCTTTCACGATTAGAGTCTCAAAATATTATTTATCAAGAGGGGGAATCGGAGGAATAATCTGCAAATTTTCAATCTGTTCTTTTTTAAGCTTAAACTTTTCGTGAATATGGGGAGTCTCAGTGGATCTCCAGGAATAAAAGCAATCCATACATTCATAAACTTCCCAGACATTTCCTACAGGAGAGGTTGCAATCACTTCAATTTTATTTCCGTCACAGCGGGGACATTTCATAGTTTCAATCTCCTTTCGTTATAGAGCTTACATCTCAGCCATCAGTTTACGAATCAAAGCTTCATACTTCTCATAGCCTGCAGGTGGCTCTAAAAGTTCAACTTCTCTTGGATTAGGCTCCGGATCCTTTGGAGTTGTTGCATCAATAATCAGTTTGGAATGCATTCCGGCAGGGTAAGAGGATGGATCAAGAGGCATTCCCGGGCAGTTTGGAATAACCACAACATCTTTATCCGGCCTTACACGGGTTGTCAGCGCCCACATAACCTGAGGGAGATTAAACGGATCAACAAATTCATCAACAATGATAATAATCTTACTGTACGAACCTCCATGAGGGGTGGAAAGAAGACGGAATGCCACTTCTTTGCCAAAGCCTCCGAACCGTACCTTTGTGGAAATAATACAGCCGATTCCATGAGTATACATGGCATTAACTGCCTGAACCTCCGGGAAATCCCGTTTTATCTGCTGGTAAAGGGGGACAGATGTATTTAACGCCATAAGATAATCAATTTCGGTCCACGGAATACCCAGATACAGATTTTCAAAAATCGGGTTTGTTCTGTGAGTTACATGAGTAATTGTAATTACACACTGGCGTCTGGAACCTGAGTAGGAACCCGGAAATTCTCCGAACGGGCCTTCTACCTCACGTACCCTTGGCTCAATATAACCTTCCAAAACAACCTCCGAACCGGCAGGGACGTAAAGATTCTTATAAAGATCGGACTGAACGATCTGGGTCGGAACTCCATCCTGGAGCGCACCTACAAATTCATACTCATTCTGAGTATACATAACCGGAGTCGATGCCATATAGGTCACCAGAGGACTGTTTCCTACTGTAATACAAATCGGAACCTTTTCGTTTTTCCGCTCAGCAGCTTCCAGCTGGATTGCGATGTCATGAAATGCCAGAGCCTGAATGCCCACACGGTTTTTGCCTTTTACCTGTATGCGGTATGTACCTACATTCAGCTTGTCAAAATTATCAGGCTCATTGGGATCTGCCGTGATAATAGACGCTTTGGAAAGGAAGAATCCGCCATCCTGATCATTGATTCTGTATAATGGAAGGAGCTCAAACAGATTGATATCCTCCTGTTTATCAATGGTATTTTCTTTACAGGGTGCTTCTTCTCTTTTCAGAATTTCAGGTTTAACCGGGAAGCGGTCCCATCTGCGGTTGATTTCATGAAACTGCTCTTTGGTTGAAGCTGTTTTGTCCATTCCCAGCATCAGAGCATGATTGGCCCATGAACCATGCACATTGGTGACTACGCTGTAAGGATATCCTTTTATCTTTTCAAATAAAACTGCCGGACCGCTCTCAATGTTTGCCGCAGCTCTGCCTGCTGCTGCAATATCCGGTTCTGGATTAACCTCCTCCTTAATTCGTACTAACTGACCGTTTTCTTCCAGAGTGGAAAGGAAACTGCGCAAATCCTGATAAACTTTTGCCATAAATTTTCCTCCTGATCTTCTTCATATGCTGCTGATACGGTTGCCTGCTGGATGACTTTTCCAACATAATGAAATTATAATCAATTACAATTTTCGTGGCAATTCGATTAAATTCGCGCAACTATTCCAAAATGGAAACGGAAATTTTTAATTCTTTTCAATTTTGATTCTTTGCAAAATATAAAACAAGCAAGCATTGGATTAAAAATGCATATATAAGGTGCTTTCGCCATGAAATAATAGTTAATTTTTGAAAATATTTTACATTTATAAGTATTCTAAAATGTCATCATAAAATAGTATAAACATATTTTCCTTCGCGTCATTCTGTATTATAATAGTGTTAATGACAAAACGTACATCTGAATTTGAATTTTTACGATTTATCAGTAACTAAAGGGGGCTATTTGATTATGACAAAATGGATTGATGATTTCTTAGCATTGGCAAAGTATAAAAATTTTTCTTCAGCTGCCGAGAGCATTTATATTTCCCAGTCTGCTTTATCAAAACACATCAAGGCAATTGAGAGTGAACTGGGAATTGTGCTGTTTATCAGAAGCAATACAAAGGCTGAACTCACAGAGGCAGGCAATGTTTTCCTGGATTATGCAATAAATATCCGCCAGTGCACTCAGGACTTAAGAACTAAATTGGAAAAGTTTGGTACCTCCTGCTATATTACACACTTAACGGTAGGAACCATTCCATGCCTTGCGGAAAGCGGGATCATGCAGCTTCTCCTTAATTTTCAGGAAAAATTCGGTAATTATTCCATAGAAATCGTGGAAGATGACCAGTCACATCTGCTTAAGATGCTTTCTCAGCAGGAGATTGATGCTGCTATCTGCCGCACTGACTTGCTTACTGATCAGGAATATGATACCATTTCTCTGGTTTTGGATGAGATGGTTCTTATCTGCAGCAAAGATGTTTTTCCCTTTGAACAGGGCAGCGAAATTGATCTGACCGGATTTAAATTTGATAATATTTACACCATTGCCAAAGAGTCTGATATTTACAGACTTACAAAAAAACAGCTGTATGATATTGGTTTTACAGGCAGTATTGCCGGGACATTCCCCAGGCATATGATGCTTCTGTCTTTTTTGTCTCAAAAAGGCGGCTGCGCTATTTTACCCAGGCAGCTTGCTAATCTTCAGATGTTTCCTGAACTTACATATTATAGGATAAGAGATTCGGTAAAGACAAATATCGGTTTCACCAAACTATCCTCCAACAGTATAACTCCCCAGTTAACCGACAAATCCAATATGCTGTATGACTATTTAAAAGAGCAGAAGGAGCATAAGAAAAAATAATTCGTGTGATATTTTGTTTTCCTTCCTTCTATGATCTATTGACACTGACTCCGGAATTCGTTATAATTCTTTAAAGTTTCTAATAGGATGATAGTCATGATTATACGGAGGTATCAATGATGAAATATAAAACACACGGTGTATGTTCCCAGGAAATTAATTTTGAAATAGAAGGCAGCAAAGTCGCTCATGTACAGTTTGTAGGCGGTTGTTCCGGAAACACACAGGGAGTATCAAGACTGGTAGAAGGCATGGAAGTTGACGATGCCATTCGCCGTCTGGAAGGAATCAAGTGCGGTTTTCGCCCGACCTCCTGCCCGGACCAGTTATCCAAAGCACTAAAGGAGTATAAGGAAAGCCATTAATATGAAAAGCGCTGCCAGATGAGCGGATTTGATCCGGCATCTGGCAGCGCTTATTTTATATTTAAGATTCCCCGAATACCGCTCTGTAGTCAGCCTGAAATTTAGCAATTCCCTGCGTGGTTAACGGGTGATTAACCATTTGTTCCAGGATCTTATACGGAACCGTTGCAATATCGGCACCCGCTTTTGCACAGTCGATTACGTGAATGGGGTTTCGGATACTGGCAGCAATAATTTCTGTTTTGATATGGTGTGTTTTGAAAATATCGGTAATTTCCCCTATCAGAACAATTCCTTTCATGGAAATATCGTCAAGGCGTCCCATAAACGGTGATACATAAGTCGCTCCCGCACGTGCGGCCAAAAGGGCCTGAGTCGCCGAAAATATCAGAGTTACATTGGTCTTTATCCCTTCTGCATTTAGTACCTTAACTGCCTTCAGACCTTCCGTTGTCATCGGGATTTTTACTACCATATTGGGGTGAATGGAAGCAATCTCCCGACCTTCCCGGATCATACCATCTGCGTCAACCGTTGTTGCCTTAACTTCCCCGCTGATGGGTCCGTCAACGATGGCCGTAATTTCCTTTATAACTTTTTTAAAATCCCTTCCTTCCATTGCAATCAGGGAAGGGTTCGTTGTAACGCCGCAGATGATCCCCATGTCATTTGCTTTTCTGATGTCCTCTACATTGGCTGTATCAATAAAAAATTTCATTTTCTCCTCTTCTTCCCTATACAAGACTTCTGATTTTTTCAATCTGGTCTTTATCAAGCTTTAATATATCACTGTTCTCCATAGAAGTATTTGAATCTTCTATTAAAATCATTTTAGTGTCTTTCTGCGTTATCGTATTGTGCCATAAGGTTGCCGGTATATTAAACACCTTCCCGGGAACCATTTTAACGCAGCCAAATTTTAATCCGCTTTCTGTTTCATTGGCATAAACAAGGGTACATGCACCTTCTGTCAGCACAAAGAGCTCATCTGTTTTATTATGCCTTTCCAGGCAGTCAATACCAGTAATGTCATTGGCTGGTTTCCAGTTTTTAATGCCAACAGTCCATTTTTCATTTTCAAATACTCGCTGCATGCCTTCTCCGGCGAATTCATAATGTGCAATATTCATTTTTAAGTAACTCTCCTTTTATTTTAACATCTCTCTGCAGGTTTTTACTACATGTGCTGCGGTCAGACCGTAAGCTTCAAAAAGCTGTTCCGGTTTTCCTGACTTTCCAAACTTGTCCTGAATTCCCATGATTGCAAATCTGGCCCCTGTATGACCAGCCAGGACTTCTGCGACTGCGGAACCAAGACCTCCGATTACGGAATGTTCCTCCAGCGTTACAATGCCTTTACAGGTTTCATTCATTTTCAGAATAATATCTTTATCGATTGGTTTGATGGTATGCATGTTAACGACAGAGGCATGGATTCCTCCCTTTTCAAGTTCCTCAGCGGCCTTTAATGCCTCAGGAATCATCAGACCGCAGGATATGATACAGACGTCATTTCCCTCCTTCATCACATTTGCTTTGCCTGGAATGAAAGGTGTATCTGATGTTGTAATATCATCACAAACAGGTCTGGCTACGCGGATATACACCGGACCGTTAATTTCTGCAGCGGCCATAACTGCTTTTTCTGTTTCACTTGGATCACAGGGTACAAAGATCGTCATGTGAGGCATCTCTCTCATAAGAGCAATGTCCTCGAAAGACTGGTGGCTTCCCCCGTCTTCTCCTACAGACAGCCCGGAATGTGAAAATCCAAACTTTACATTTGCATTGGTATAGCAGATTGAATTGCGTATCTGCTCATAGGCGCGCCCTGCCCCAAATAAAGCAAATGTACTTGCAAAGGGTATGTATCCTGTATTTGCAAAGCTTGCAGCCGTACACATCAAGTTTCCTTCTGCAATTCCCATATTAAAGAAACGGTCGGGATACTCCTCTTTAAACATACAGGTCTGAGTGGCATGTGCCAAATCCGCATCCAGCACCACTACTTTCTCATTTTGTGCCCCTAATTTTACAAGGGATTCTCCATATGCAACTCTAAGCGACTTTCCCATTTAAACTACCTCCTGTTCTTTCATTGCCATGGCAAATTCTTCTGAATTCATTGGTCTTCCATGCCAGCCGTACTGATTCTCCATGAAAGAAACCCCTTTTCCCTTTATGGTATTGCAGCAGATGAATTTGGGTTTGCCTGTTACCGGAGTCTTTAACGCCCTGGTTATGGCACTGATATCATGTCCATCCACTTCCATGCACGCAAAACCGAATGCTTCAAATTTCTTTATAATATCTCCGAGACTCATTACTTCTTCATTGCTTCCATCAATCTGAAGCCTGTTATAATCCAGCATGAATGTGAGATTATCCAGTTTATAATGTGCTGCTGCCATAGCTGCTTCCCATACAAGCCCTTCCTGGCATTCCCCGTCTCCTAAAATTGCATAAACCTGATAGGACGCTTCTGCATGCCTGGCCGCAAGTGCCAATCCCATTGCAAGTGATGCTCCCTGCCCCAAAGAGCCGGTATTCATATCCACACCCGGTGTCTTTGTACAATCCGGATGACCCTGAAGGTGACTGTCAATCTGCCTGAGCCCTGCCAGATCTTCTTTCGGGAAATATCCCAGGTCTGCAAGAACCGCATATAACGCAGGGCATGCATGTCCTTTGCTCAATACCAGTCGGTCCCTGTCCGGTTTATCAGGATTCTCAGGGTCAACGTTCATTACCTCATAATAAAGTGCCATAAGCATCTCTACACAGGATAAGGATCCTCCTGGATGTCCTGACTGACAGGCAAATAACATCTTAAGTATGTCTGCCCGCAATTCCTTTGCCTTCAAATCGTACTGCATAATTTTTTTCCTCCTTATTATCGGCTTAACCTTTTACAGCTCCCGCCGTCAAACCTTCTACTAATCGTTTCTGAGCAAAGAAGAACATGATACATACCGGTATAATCGTTATGATTCCTCCCGCTGTAAGTAAATCCCACTGAACACCAAGCTGTCCGATCAGACTCTTTAATGCTACTGGAATGGTACGTGTTTCTGTATTGGTAAACATCACGGCAAATGTGTATTCATTCCATGATGTCATAAAGATATAAACACCGGTAGCAACCAGGCAGGGTCCCAGAATCGGAAGTATAATCTTCACAAAAGCGACACCTCTGTTGCAGCCGTCTACCAGGGCCGCTTCCTCAAGTGACATGGGAAGATCATTTAAGAATCCCAGCAGCAGCCATACGGAAAACGGAATGGTAAATGTGGTATAAGATAAAACCAGAGAGGTTGGTGTGTACAAAAGCCCCAGTTTACGCATAATGGAATATAACGGAATCAGCAGCAATACCGTGGGGAACATATTATTGCAAAGGAAGGTACACATAAGAATTTTTCTCCCTGCAAACTGGTATCTGGAAAATGCATATGCTGCGAGGGTCGATGCCGTCAAAGATACCAAAGTCGTCATTGCCGCCACAATAAAACTGTTCTTAATCGCTGCCAGGAAATTAACCGTAGTTGTAAAAAGCTTCCTGTAGGACTCAAACGTAATTGATTTCGGCCAGTATGTGACCACCATTCCATACAGTTCTTCCTCAGGCTTTACCGATGTAATAAACGTCCAGTAAAAAGGAAACAAAATAAAGAGCAGTATTAATGTCAGTGGAAGGTATACACACATGATTTGTCTTATATCAACTCGCTTCTTCATCTTTATACCTCCTCTTTAAAGTTCATTTTCAAATATGGAACTGAAGCAAATAACAGAAGCACTGCCAGCAATATTGCCATTGCAGATGCATAACCCAGATTTAACGCATTTCCCTTATTGAAAATATAAACACTGAGCGTCTGAGTGGAATAAGCCGGTCCGCCTTCCGTCATGTTAAAGATCACATCCACAGAATTGGCAACCCAGATGACGCGAAGCAGTACTGTTACATAAATCGTGTTTTTTATCGATGGAATGGTTATATATAATAATTTCTGCCAGAAAGATGCCCCGTCAATGTCAGCAGCTTCATAAATCTCAGTGGACACTCCCTGTAAAGCAGCCAGAAGCATCAGTGAAAAGAACGGAATTCCCTGCCAGATAATTGTCACAATGACACTGGGAAACGCAGTCGCCACCTGAGAAAGAAACGGAATTTTATTGGTTATCAAATGTGTTTTTAACAACAGATCGTTTAATACGCCAAAGTTACCGTCATAAATCCATCTCCACATTAACCCGATCAAAACGCCCGGTGTTACCCAGGGTATCATGCTGACTGCCCTTATCACTCCCCGCCCCGCAAACTCCTTGTTTAGAAAAAGAGCCAGAATAAAACCAAACAGGAACTGAAAACCAACACCACACACCACCCAGACTATGGTCCGAATGAGAGCCCCCTGAAAGAGCGGATCCCTGCACGCTGCCATATAATTGGAAATTCCGTTAAATGCAATCTGTTTCGGCCTTCTGAGATCATAGTTCTGAAAACTCATAATGATTGCATTGAAAACTGGTATAAATACCACGCACAGGATGATCAGCACTGCCGGAGCAACTAATACATACGGCCATATCGTCCGTTTCTTAACCATTCGTATTTCCCCTCCTAACTGGTTGGGGCCGCATACGAAGCAGCCCCTACACATAAATCTCTTATTGATAAAGTCCATCCTGTAAAGTCTGCATACACTCTTTGGCAGAAATGCTTCCAGTCAGCGCCTGAGACACCGTATTCGGCCATATATTAGAAATCCATTCGGTTGTCGTATCAAGGATCGGAACGATACCCGCATGACCCTGTCCGTCGATAGATGCTTTCATGAAACGGTTATTCTGGAAGAAATCAGACGCCTGAACACTCTTACTTACAGGAACATTTCCGGTTCCCTCACACCACATTTTCTGACCTTCCCCCGCGGCTAAATAAGATACCCACTCGAAGGCAGCCTGTTTATTCTCACAGGATTCAAATATAACGGTTTCTGTATCACCCATTGATGTCCACTGGCTTTTGCCTGCAGGAAACGGGAAAGCAGAAACATCATCTCCGAATAACTTTTCCATATCCTTGCTGGAACCTGTATGGTGAATGGTCATTGCAGCAAGTCCTGACTGGAAGTTGGCAATGATCTCGCTGAATCCATCACTGGTGGCTGTAGGCGGTACATAGCCTTTTTGATATATATCAATGAAATCCTGCATGCCCTGTACCGCTTCAGGAGTCGTCAGATCTTCAAAGCTGCCGCCCCGTCCATAGATAAAGCTGCCCCATGGCTCCTGGCCTCCCTTTGCACCTCTCATGCCATAACCATATATATCAGTCTTTCCGTCTCCATTGGTATCCATGGTGCACTTTTCAATTGCCTGCAAAAATTCCTCATAGGTCTTCGGAACTTCAATTCCTGCCTTTTTAAAGATGGAGGGTCTGTAATATACATAAAGGACCTGAATATTCCATGGCATTACATAGATCCGCTGCATATCTCCTGCCTCTACCATAATGTTATAAATATTATCATCAATATCAGATTTTTTATCCCAGGCATCAATCATTGGTGTTAAGTCAGCCAGAAGACCGTTATTAACAAATAATGGCGTGGAAGTGAGCTTCCAGGTTGCACAGTCTACATCTCCGCCACCCATCTTTGCATTAAATAAATTCTCCGAATAAGCACCTCCATCCCACGGGCTTTCTTCCCCAATAACAGTAATACCCTTTCCGTTTTCAGCATTAAATTTCTTAATGATGTCCTGCATAAGCTGGGAATAATCTGTATTATCGGCCCAGTAACGGAATTTGATTTCACAGGGTTTGATCTCATCTGCAGGTGCCTGTCCCTCCTTTGACGCAGATGCTACTGTGGTTGCTGTGGCTGCTGTGGTAGCCTCTGTCACCGCAGCTGTTGTCTCTTTGCCGCCTGCAGAACAGCCTGTCATTGCTCCTGCTGCCATAAGAGCCGCCATGGCAACCGCCATTGTTTCCTTTCCAAATAATCTTTTCTTCATTTTTGTTCCTCCCTTTCCCTTACATCAGTTAATGTGTCCCATACATGCCGCTCGGCCAGAAATTTGGCTTCCATATAGTTGCCGTCGGCAATGGCTTTATAAATACCCCTGTGGCTTCGTTTTGCCCGTTTAAAGCTCTCCAGGTCATTATGGGTCTCTACATGACTCCGCCGGATTGATTCATTGATAATTGGAACCACCCGAATGAGCACTTCATTATGCGTGCATTCTGCAACGGCTGTATGGAATTGAACATCCATCTCCGCCGTAGAAGTGCTGTTAATTTGAATCCGTTCCATTTCCTCAACAAGTCTCTCAAGATTTTTAATATCCTGAGGGGTAGCTCTCTGTACGGCCAGCCCTGCGATTTGAGGTTCAATCAGCATACGGGTCTCAAAAAGATTTTGAATCAGATATTTTTGATTGGTAAAATGCAGACCCAGCGGGTCATCTCCTATGCCGGTTCCTGCGCTGATAAAGGTACCGCTTCCCTGACGTATGACCACAACATTTTCTGCTCTTAAAAACTTCATGGCTTCTCTTAAAGTAGACCTGCTCACCTCAAAAAGCTCTGCCAGTTCCTTTTCTGTCGGCAGCCGGTCTCCAGGCTTCATCTCCCTTTGTATGATCATCGTTTTTACCTTTTGTGCGATGGCCATAGGTAACGCATCAATATTCTGCATATTATCTATATTTCTTCGCATGGCATTCTCCTTTGTCAAAATCTCAATAGGCGTTTTGCATATATTTCTCTAATTGATCTATATATATTTGGTTGTTTTTATTTCTCGTCTGACCTTATGCTAGCATAACATATGATGTATGTAAATACACTTTCAGCAAATATTTTGTTTTTCATCATATTACGACAATTTTTTTGTGTTTTTTTGTTCACTTTGTATAATCATTTGTAAAAATTCATCATACCTTTAATACATAGATCATACCAATTGGTATGTTGTTTGTTGTGTTAAACATTTATTTCGAAAAATTGGTGAAATTAAATTATGACTATTACAGCATTTTCTAAAAAAATGGCGGTCCAATTACTTTTTAATTTTATAACTTTAATCCATTAATTTCCTGTTAATTATAGTATTATTTATGACATTTTGGAATAATTTAAAAATCCTCTTCTTTTTTATTGACAAATCATTTTCACTATTTTAGTATCTAATTATAAGTCTGGAAAAACCGGACCAAATAACTGATCCGGAATCCAGGTAGAAAGAAAGGGGATAAAATATGAGAAATGGAAAAAGAATCATCAGTATCATCACTACCTGCCTTATGGTTACCAGTTTATGTGTCATCAGTCCCACACCTGCCCACGGTGCTTCAAACGAGTACTATGTTTCGGCAAACGGCAGCGACTCCAATAACGGACAGTCCAAAGACAAGCCTTATAAGACAATTGATAAAGCGTTGGGCAATGCATCAGCAGGTACCACCATTTATTTAATGAATGGCACCTACAAATCATCAGTTACATATAAATTAAGCAAGAGCGGTACTTCCAGCTCACCCATTAGAATTATGAATTACAGCGGGCACAAACCAGTCGTTGATTTCTCCAGCCAGCCCTATGCCGACAGCTCAAGAGGGTTCCAGATTACAGGAAACTACTGGGTTATATCCGGCCTTACCATCCAGAATGCAGGAGATAACGGAATTCATATCAGCGGCGGCAATAACCGGATACTGGACTGCTTCATTACAAAATGCGGCGACACCGGTCTCCAGATGAGCAACGGCGCCTTCAATAATGAAATTACCAGAGTCACCTCTACCTATAACTACGATTCCAAGACCAATGGTGAGAATGCAGATGGATTTGCCGCCAAGCTAAGCATTGGAAGCGGCAACGTATTTAAAAACTGTATCGCACTGAACAATTCTGATGACGGATTTGACTTCTATTCTGCTGGCAATGCGGTTAAATTATACGACTGCGAGGCTTCTTATAACGGAAAAGGCGATGGAAATGGACAAGGCTTTAAAGTCGGCGGAAATTATACCAGTGACAACCATTACCTGGAGGGCTGTACTGCAATTGGCAATAAAAAAAGAGGGTTTGACCAGAATAACAACACCGGTTTTGTCACCCTCAAAAATTGCACGGGAAAGAATAACAATGTTAACTTCTACTTCCCAAAAGCTCCTTCATCAGGAACCCATAAATTTTCAGACTGTATCTCAAGCGGCGGTGCTGGCAAGGATGTCATCGTTGGTGCCACTGTAGTCAACTGTTCTTTTAACACAAAATAAAATCAAAATGCCGGTTCTCCCAATTATCAGAGAACCGGCGTTTTTTAGCCTTGTCAGGCATTATCGGTCGAGCAGCTTGCACAAAACCACTCCTATTACCGTAGAGAACAGCGTTGCTGCGATAGCAGGCCCTACAATCGCCGTGGGATCGGGACTGCCGTACTGGCTTCTGTAAGCGATCATATTGACAGGAATCAGCTGGAGTGACGATATGTTAATAATCATAAAAGTACACATTTCATTATTGGCGGTTCCTTCCGAAACCGGTTTGCAGATTTTCTTTCCCTGAGAATACTCTTTTCTCCTGGTCTCCTCCAGATCTTTTAAAGACTCCATGGCTTTCAGTCCGGCAGGCGTAGCTGCCCAGCCCAGCCCCAGAATGTTGGCAATAATATTGGTAGAAATATACTCCAGAGAAGGATGTTTATCAGGAATCTTGGGAAACAGAAAATGAAGCACTGGTCCCATTTTTGAAGACAACCTCTCAATAAGCCCTGACTTCCTTCCGATTTCCATCAGTCCGGTCCAGAAAGACATAATTCCAAGCATGGTGATGCACAGCATAACCGCTTCCTTTGCAGAGGTAAGTGCACCATCCGTTACAGCACTTAAATTACCATGAAGCGCTCCCCAAATGACTCCTGTCAGTATCATAAATGCCCAGAGATAATTTAACATCCGTCAATCCACATTTCATTGTTTTCTTTTTATCCTATTCTCCAAAGGCAGAGATTATGAACTGTTCTTTTCGGCAAATAATAAAAGGCTGCAGGACATATATCCTGCAGCCTTTTATTATTTGCCGAAAACCAGATCATTCATTACTTCATCAACCGTTTCCATTTTCTCCGCCCGGAAAGCATTGCTTCCGCAAAATACCAGACCTTCTTTGGTTCTTCCTTCCGCGGATGAAATCAGGGCCTTGGTAATGCAGTAGGGTATGGTCTTTTTGTCACATTTCTCCAGACAGTCGTAGCAGTGCTCCAGCTGGAACGGAGTATCAGCAACATGATTTAAAAACGGATTTTTTATCGCCCTCCCCGGCATTCCTACCGGGCTTTTCGTAATGACGATATCTTCCTTTGCTGACTGAATGTAGGCATCTTTAAACTCCTGGGGAGCATCGCATTCCTCTGTTGTGACAAACCTGGTTGCAACCTGAACGCCGTCAGCCCCCAGTGAAATCTGATGCAGCACATCCTCATGAGTGTATATTCCTCCGGCAGTTACTACCGGTATCACTTTATTATACTTTTCCCCATATTCTCTTACAAGACGGATTATACCTCTTATCTCTTCGTCATAATCCGCCTGATGGAAGGTGCGTTCCACATCCTCCGTATCAACGCCCAGTTCCGATAAATCTTCTCTGGAAAAGCCCAGATGACCGCCAGCCAAGGGGCCTTCCACCACAACCAGATCCGGAGCCTGATGGAATTTACGATCCCACATTTTGCAGATAACCATGGCGGACTTTACAGTAGAGACAATTGGAGCAATTTTTGTTTTCAGTTTAATTCCTGCTTCTTCTGCCGCTTCCGCCACATACTCCGGAAGACTTACGGGAAGTCCTGCTCCGGATATGATGATATCAGCTCCGGCTAATACCGCTTTTTTCACATAGCTTGCATAATTTTTGGTGGCAACCATAATATTAAAGCCAATAATTCCATCAGGAGCGATTTCCCTGGCTTTTTTCATTTCCTCACCGATAGCACGCAAGTTGGCCTCTAAGGGATTCTTAAGGAAATCAGGCTGTTTAAAACCAATCTGCGCCGTAGAAATGATACCAACTCCACCTGCTTTTGCAACAGCTCCCGCAAGAGAGGAAAGACTGATTCCAACTCCCATTCCACCCTGAATTACCGGATATTTTGCCACCAGATCTCCTATTACCAATGGTTTTAATGTTCCCATCACATTCTCCTAAATCTATCATATCTTTGATTTGCAAGTTCTTCTTCTGTCATGGTAAGGAAATCGGCAAAGAATTCCATTAAGGCCCGATCCATTTCCTTCGCAATCTCCGGAAGGTTATCTGCACAGGCAGGTTCTTCTTCCGGTATTACCCGTTCAATGAGACCAAGATCCATTAAATCCTTTGCAGTGATCTTCATGACTCTGGCTGCATCATTGGCTTTTTTGCTGTCTTTATACAGAATGGAAGCAAAGCCTTCCGGAGAAAGAATGGAGTAAATGGAGTTTTCCATCATCCAGACTTCATTGCCCACTGCCATGGCAAGAGCTCCTCCGCTTCCGCCCTCTCCGATCACAACGGAAAGAACCGGTACTGTTAAGTCTGCCATTTCAAATAAGTTTCTGGCAATGGCTTCTCCCTGCCCCCGCTCCTCTGCCTCCAGACCGCAGAATGCTCCCGGTGTATCCACAAAACAAATGATCGGGCGGTTGAAACTCTCCGCCTGTTTCATCAGCCTTAAGGCTTTTCTGTAACCTTCCGGTGATGGCATACCAAAATTCCGCCTGATGTTATCCTTTGTATTCTTACCTTTTTCCTGCCCGATTACTGTAACAGGCATTCCGTGAAAGGATGCAATTCCGCCAACAATTGCTCCGTCATCTTTAAAATATCGGTCTCCGGCAAACTCCATAAAATCATCAAAGAGCTGATGAATATAATCGGAAGCTACAGGGCGGTCAGCACTTCTTGACAGCTGCACGGTATCCCATGGGCTTCGTTTATTCTTTTTAAACCAGAACCCGTTCTTTTTTCCACAAATATTTTCATCTGTTTCCTGGTTATCCACACAAAAACTTTCCTTATTGCGGGAATTGTGGAGCCTTAAAATAACAGTTAATGTATCCTTCATCTCTTCTCTTGGAACGATCTTATCAACGAATCCATGTTCCAGTAAAAATTCCGCCCTTTGGAAGCCTTCCGGCAGCTTCTGACCAATCGTCTGTTCAATGACCCTGGGACCTGCAAAACCAATTAAAGCTCCCGGCTCAGCAAGAATTATATCTCCGAGCATTGCAAAGCTTGCAGTGACCCCTCCCGTTGTGGGATCTGTAAGAACACTGACATAAAGCTGCCCGGCTTTATGGTGGCGCTTTAATGCTGCGGAGGTTTTTGCCATCTGCATTAAGGACACGATTCCCTCCTGCATTCTGGCTCCGCCGGAACAGGCAAATAAAATCACAGGAAGCTTCTCCTCAGTCGCCCGCTCCACAGCTCTGGCAATCTTTTCTCCTACTGCATGCCCCATGCTGCTCATAATGAAACCTGCATCACAGACGCCAAGCACTGCTTTCTGACCGTTAATTTCACAGACACCGGTCACAATGGCTTCTGAAAGTCCTGTCTTTTCTCTGGCTGCAGCAATCTTTTTTTCATATCCGGGAAAATCAAGAGGATTCTCAAATTCAATCTCCTTATCCCACTCTTCAAAGGTTCCTGCATCTGCCGTCATTTCGATTCTCTGAAAAGCGTGAACCCTGAAATATCCCTTGCACTTCGGACATACGTAGTGGCTGCTTCTTACGTCCTCCGCATAGATTGGCTGACAGCATTTGTTGCACTTTTTCCATAGTCCTTCCGGAATATTGGGTTCCCCGGTTTTCTCCACCGTCCTGTATTTGCTGTCAATCAGGGTATAAGTTTTCTTAAACATGTCTCTTAACATAAGATCTGCTCCTCTCCCTGTTTACCGGACATAATCCGGGAAGAATTTAGGAATAAAGTCCGTATCTATATCACCGTCACGATATGCCTCATGGCTTAAGATATCAAACTGAAAATCTATATTGGTTTCTATTCCTTCGATAATAAGTTCCCCAAGGGCGCTTCTCATCTTTGCAATTGCTTCCGTACGGTCTTTCCCATGAACCACCAGCTTCATCAGCATGGAATCATAATTTGCCGGAACCTTATAATCATTGTAAATATGGGTATCAATTCGTACTCCGTTGCCTCCCGGCACGTGAACGTTTTTAATGAGACCTGGACATGGCATGAAATTTTTGACCGGATTTTCGGCGTTAATTCTGCATTCAATGGCATGACCCGCAATTTTAATATCATCCTGTGTCACACTCAGCGGTTCTCCTGCTGCAATCCGGATCTGTTCCTTTATCAGATCCAGACCGGTCACCATCTCCGTTACCGGATGTTCCACCTGAATCCTTGTATTCATTTCCATAAAGTAGAAATTTTTATCTTTATCCAGCAAAAATTCTATGGTTCCTGCGTTAACATAACCAACTGCCTTCGCTGCACGGACTGCAACCTCTCCCATTTTTTGACGCAGTTCTTCTGAGATTGCTGCAGAAGGGGATTCCTCAAGAACCTTCTGGTGGCGTCTCTGAATGGAACAGTCCCTTTCTCCTAAATGAATTACATTGCCCATTTGATCAGCAAGTATCTGAAATTCAATGTGTCTGGGTTTTTCAATGTATTTCTCAATGTACATAGTATCGTCGGAAAATCCTTTTACCGATTCCATCTGGGCATTCTTAAAATTGGAATCAAAATCATCCACACATCTTGAAATACGCATTCCTTTTCCGCCGCCTCCTGAAGATGCCTTGATCATAACAGGAAATCCGATCCGCTCTGCCATTTTCCCGGCTTCTTCTACATGGTGAACAGCTTCTTTCCCGCCTGGTACTACTGGAACGCCTGCTTCCATCATGGTTTTTCTGGCTTCCGATTTATTTCCCATTTTATTGATGATTCCGGCGTCAGGTCCGATAAAGGTTATGCTGCATTTTCCACAGAGTTCTGCAAATCTGGCATTCTCAGAAAGAAATCCAAATCCAGGGTGAATTGCATCCGCTTTCATGGCAACGGTGGCCGTAAGGATCCGTTCCATATTTAAATAACTCTGAGTCGACGGTGCAGGACCGATGCAGATGGCTTCATCCGCCAGAAGGGTATGAAGGCTTTCCCGGTCCGCCTCCGAATATACGGCAACCGTTTTAATCCCCATTTCTCTGCATGCTCTTATGATTCTTACCGCAATTTCACCGCGGTTGGCAATTAAAATCTTATCAAACATCAATCCCCACCTATCCAATCATAAATGTCAGTTCTGCGCTGGCAGCGATTTTGCCATCTACGGTGGCAACCGCTTTCCCAACTCCTACCGGACCCTTTCTTTTTATAATTTCACATTCCAGTTTTAACTTACTTCCGGGAAGTACCTTCTGTTTAAATTTAGCCTTGTCAATTGCCCCGAAATAAGCAATCTTTCCCTTATTCTCTTCCATGCTTAATATTGCAACCGCCCCAACCTGAGCCAGAGCCTCAATGATTAAAACACCCGGCATAACCGGCTCCTCCGGAAAATGTCCCCTGAAGAAGGATTCATCATAGGTGACACACTTATACCCTGCGGCCCTTACCCCGGGCTCCAGCTCTTCAATGCAGTCTACCAGCAAAAACGGGTGTCTGTGAGGAATAATTTCCTGAATTTCTTTTATACCTAACATCATTCTCTCTCCTTATGTTCAAAAGAGAGGTCCGACCCTGGACCTCTCTTAGATTTTACAATAACCTACCGGATACGGAACAGAGGCTGACCGTATTCCACCACATCTTCATTTCCAACCAGAACGGCTTCTACCACACCATCGTATTCACATTCAATCTCATTCATCAGCTTCATGGCTTCGATGATACCAAGTGTCTGCCCCTTCTTAACGGTATCTCCTGCCTTAACAAACGGCATACTGTCCGGTGAAGAAGAATTGTAAAAGGTTCCTACCAGAGGAGAGGATACAACCTTATCGGTAGAAAGTGCTTCCGCCTTCGCAGTGTCCATTCCGTTTTCCAATACCGGTGCTTTCGTTTCCTGACCAGTATAAGCAGGTATTTCCAGACTTCTCTGAACATAATCCCCTTCTGTGGCAATAACCATCTGCTTTTCTTTCTTAATGGATAACTTAAACTCCCCATCTTCCAGCTTAAAACCGGTGAGGCCCTGTTCTGAAACGGCCTGCATCAGTCTGATCACATCATTTATTTCCATTATGACTGCCTCCTACTGTTCAAACTTCTTTACAAGAATGCTGGCATTATGACCACCAAAGCCCAGGGAATTGCTGATAGCATAAGTTACATCACAGGAAACTCCCTCACCCTTTGTATAGTTTAAATCACAGCCTTCTCCTTCTTCTTCCAGACCGGCAGTGGCATGAACAAATCCATCCTGTATGGTTTTCACACAGGTAATGAATTCCACGCCCCCTGCCGCGCCCAGAAGGTGCCCGACCATGGATTTTGTAGAACTGATTTTAACATTTTTTGCATGATCGCCTAAAGCGGTTTTGATTGCCATGGTTTCAAATAAGTCGTTGTGATGAGTGCTGGTTCCATGAGCATTGACATAGTCCAGCGCTTCCGCTGTAATACCGGCATCTTTTATAGCCTCCGTCATCGCTCTTGCAGCACCGCTTCCGTCCTCGGCAGGAGAGGTAATATGGTATGCATCACAGGTTGACCCGTAACCAACTACTTCTCCGTAGATAACGGCATTTCTGGAAAGCGCGTGTTCCAGTTCTTCTAATACCACAACGCCTGCACCTTCACCCATAACAAAGCCGCTTCTGTCCTTATCAAATGGGATGGAAGCACGGAGCGGATCATCTGAAGTAGTAAGTGCAGTAAGCGCCGAAAATCCGGCTACACCGATGGGCGTAACGCTGGCTTCCGCACCTCCTGCCACCATCACATCCACTTCCCCATACTGGATGGACCGGAACGCCTCTCCTATGGAATGGGTTCCCGTGGCACAGGCCGTAACCACATTGATGCACTTACCCTTTAATCCGAACTGAATCCCCACATTTCCTGCTGCCATGTTGGATATCATCATAGGAACCAAAAGAGGATTGACTCTGCCCGGACCTTTCTCCAAAAGCTTTTTATGTTCCCGCTCTAAGGCCTGAAGGCTTCCAATCCCGGAACCTACACTAACGCCCACACGATAAGGATCTTCTTTTTCCATATCTATTCCTGACATTTCAAGAGCTTCCTTTGTAGCTGCAACTGCAAACTGTGCAAAACGCTCCATGCGCTTGGCTGCTTTAATATCCATATAATCCTTAGGATCGAAATCCTTTACCTCTGCCGCCAGTGTCGCCTTAAAATCTGTTGTGTCAAACTGAGTAATGGGCGCGATTCCCACCTTTTTTTCTTTCAGTCCATTCCAGAAACTTTCTACATCATTGCCAATAGGAGTTATTGCTCCCATGCCGGTTACTACCACTCTTCTATTCATACCGTTATTCTCCTTTTTACATAGCCATTCCGCCATCCACACTGATGACCTGCCCTGTGATATAACCAGCCTGGTCTGATGCAAGAAATACAGCCGCAGCCGCAACATCTTCCGGCGTTCCAAAACGTTTCATTGGGATCTGGTCTAAAGAAGCTTCCTTAACAGAATCAGACAGCACATCCGTCATATCTGTCTGTATATAGCCGGGAGCTATGGCATTTACTGTTATTCCTCTGGTTGCAGATTCTCTTGCAAATGATTTAGTCATACCGATAACTCCAGCCTTAGCTGCGCAGTAATTGGCCTGACCTGCATTTCCAAGAATTCCGGATACAGAAGAGATGTTGATGATTCTTCCGCCCCTCTGCTTAATCATCTGACGGGAAACATGTTTCATGCAGTTAAATACCCCTTTTAAGTTCGTACTGATAACTGCATCAAACTCATCCTCCGACATTTTCATAAGAAGGTTATCTCTGGTAATGCCTGCGTTATTTATAAGAATATCCAACTTTCCATATTTCTTTATTACTCCGTCAAGAAAAGCACCTGAAGCTTCATAATCCGATACATTGCAGGCAATTGCTTCTGCTTTTCCTCCGTTTACTTCAATTTCTTTTACTACCTGAAGGGCTTTTTCTTCAGAACCATTATAATTGACAATTACAGTGGCTCCTTCCAGTCCCAGCCTTAACGCGATTGCTCTTCCGATTCCTCTGCTGGCACCAGTAACCACCGCTATTTTTCCAACTAACATATCTGTCACCTCCCCGTTAAATTTCTGCTAATTTATTTATATCTTCCAGTTTTTCTATATTAAAGACTTTTGCATCTCTCGTTATCTTCTTAATAAACCCTGCAAGGGTTTTTCCAGGTCCGATTTCTACAAACGTATCCACTCCGTCCTTAATCATGGTTTCCACACTCTGCTGGAAACGTACGGAAGAAGACACCTGTCGGATCAATAAAGGCTTCACCTCATCTGCCTCTGTCACATACCAGGCTGTTACATTTGCCACATAAGGGATCACAGGCTTATGAATTTCTATGTTCTCAAGGACGATACCCAGTTTTTCACCGGCACATGTCAGCATGGCTGAATGGAAAGGACCGCTGACATTTAAACCAATGACTCTCTTGGCTCCTGCTGCCAGAAGCTTCTCACCGGCTTCCTCTACCGCTTCTTTCTTTCCTGATATAACAATCTGCCCGGGGCAGTTATAATTTGCTATCTGAACTCCCTCTATTTTGCTTAAAACCTCTTCGATTTCAGCAGCATCCAGAGAAAGAACAGCTGACATCGCTCCCAGACCTGCAGGAACAGCTTCCTGCATAAGGATTCCTCTCTGTCTGACTGTTAAAATAGCATCCTGATCACTCATCACACCTGCTGCTGCAAGCGCGCAATATTCTCCCAGGCTTAAACCAGCCGTCACATCCGGTCTGATCCCTGTTTTTTCTTCCAGCACCCTCATCATGGCGATCCCTGTCGTCACCATGGCTGCCTGCGTATATTCTGTAATATCCAGACGGTCATTCTTCTCAAAGCAGAGTTCCGGCAGGGAAAAACCAAGAAGCCTGGAAGCCATATCATAGATTTCTTTTCCAATTGCTGTCTGCTCATAAAAATCCTGGCCCATTCCGCAGTACTGCGCGCCCTGGCCTGGGAAAATAAATGCGATCTTGCTCATAGTCATAAACTCCTCTTTAGCGGCCAAGAAGCTTCCCGGCCTGTTCCATCATTTCTTCCATCATTTCTTTACAGGTCTGTTCCTTACTGATCATACCTGCAATCTGTCCGGCCATAACCGTGCCGTTAATAACATCTCCCTCTAAAACAGCTTTCCGAAGAGTTCCAAGGGTTAAATACTCCAGTTCTTCAAAGGACTTTCCTTCTTCCTCCAGCTTCACATACTCTCTGGTCATCTGGTTTCTTAAAGATCTCACCGGATGGCCGTGTGTACGTCCTGTAACTGCTGAGTCGATATCCTTTGCTTTTATAATTCTCTGTTTGTAATTGTCATGTACAATGGATTCTTTGGAAACCACAAATCTGGTTCCGATCTGGACAGCCTCTGCACCCAGCATAAATGCTGCTGCTATTCCTCTGCCGTCGCCGATTCCACCTGCTGCTATGACTGGAATGGAAACCGCATCTGCCACCTGGGGAACTAACGTCATGGTAGTCTGCTCTCCAATATGTCCGCCGGATTCACAGCCCTCTGCAACTACTGCATCTGCACCATAGCGCTCCATTCTCTTTGCAAGTGCTACGGAAGCGACGACTGGAATTACTTTAATCCCTGCCGCCTTCCACATCTCCATGTATTTTTCCGGATTACCGGCTCCGGTGGTTACCACCTTAATACCTTCCTCTACGATTACCTTTGCCACATCTTCGGCATGAGGGCTTAAAAGCATGACATTTACACCAATTGGCTTATTGGTCAGCTTCTTTGCTTTGCGGATTTCATCACGCACCACTTCACCCGGTGCATTGGCTCCGCCGATCAATCCCAGACCACCAGCTTCCGATACAGCTGCCGCAAGATGGTGTTCTGCAACCCACGCCATACCGCCCTGTATGATGGGATATTCGATTCCCAATAGTTGGGTGATTCTGGTATTCATTACGCTTCCACGCCCTTTGCTTTTAAATAGTCCATAACCTGCTGAACTGTTGTTAATTTCTCTAAATCCTCAGAGGGAATCTCAACTGAGTACTCATCTTCAAGAGCCATAACCAGTTCGAATAAATCAAGGGAATCTGCTCCTAAGTCCTCTTTAAAAGAGGATTCCGGCTTAATGATTCCAGCTTCCACATTTAACTGCTCTGCGATAATTTCCTGCATTTTTTCTAACATCTTCTAATCTCCTTTTGCTTCATCGTATTCATTTTTATATGCTAGTACTTTGATTACCAAAGTATTAGTCCTATTATTTACCACTCCATAAGAGTGGCTCCCCAGGTAAGTCCTGCACCAAATCCGGCAAGTATAATCTTATCCCCCTGCTGCAGTTTGCCGGCCCTGTTTAACTCATCTAACAAAATCGGAATCGATGCTCCCGATGTGTTGCCGTACCGCTCTAAATTGGTAGGAAACATCTCTAATGGCACCTTTAACCGCTTTGCAATCGATTCAAAGATCCGGTAATTGGCCTGATGCAGGATAAAATACTTAATTTCACTTAAGTCTGTTCCGCTCTCCGAAAGCACTTCTAAGATTGCCTCCGGAACAGTTTTCACTGCAAACCGGAACACCTCCTGTCCATCCATGGTCACGCAGCCTGTTTCCGGTTCGGTACCGGTGAGAAAATTAGCAGTCGTCCGTGATACACAGTCCAGTGCGCTTCCTCTTGTGCCATCGGCACCCATGGTCATATAAAGCTTTCCTTTATCCTCTGTCCGTACTACTGCTGCTCCTGCACCGTCTCCAAAAAGTACGCAGGTGCCTCTGTCCGTCCAGTCAATCAGCTTACTTAAAGTATCCGCTCCGATTATCAGACCTGTTTTATAGATTCCGGCCTGGAAGAATGCGGAAATTGTATGAAAGCCATAGATAAAACCGGAGCATGCAGCGCTTAAATCAAAAGCAATCGCTCTATGTGCACCAATAGCCGCCTGTACCTCACAGGCTCCGCTTGGAAAACAGCGGTCTGGAGAAGAAGTAGCCAAAACAATAATGTCCAGTTCATCTGCCGATATACCGGAATCCTTTAGTGCAGCAATTGCTGCTTTTATAGCCAGATCCGTCGTTCCGGACTGGGCCTCAGCGATCCTTCGTTCTCTGATTCCCGTCCTTGACCGGATCCATTCATCACTGGTATCCACAATTTTTGCCAGATCATCATTGGTGACCACCCGGTCCGGAACTGCTGAACCTGTTCCAATAATTTTTGTTGTCATAAATTTCCCCCATTCATGCTTCTGTTCCATTCCGGTATCTTCCGGCCTGGAATGAAATCATGCCTCGTTGGATTGTTTTATATCTCAAATATTTTGAATCTCAAAATAATATTATAAAAATAAACGCCTGTTGTCAAGATATTTTTTATATTTCCCGGTTCAGCAGATACTGATAAACCTCTCTTTTGCTGATTCCACGGTCTTTTGCTACCATACGCATGGCTTCTTTTTTATCCATTCCCTGGCTTTCATAACGCTCCATATGTTCTTCCATGGAAAGCTCCTCAAACGCCTTTGTCTGCTCCATTCGGATCTCTTCAAAGCTCCTGCCTTCCACTACGATGACACATTCACCCTTTGGATCCTCTGTGCGATAATTATTTAATGCCTGAGTAAAAGTTGTGCGGAATGCGGTCTCATACCGCTTTGTCAGTTCCCTGCAGATGGTAATTCTCCGCTCCCCTAATGCCTCATAAAGCTCTTCCAAAGTCTTAACAAGACGGTGGGGTGCCTCATAGAGAATCATGGTTCTTGTCTCATCCTTCAGTTCATTTAAAATCCACTGCTTCTCCTTTTTATCTGAGGGAAGAAAGGCTTCAAAACAAAACCTCCTGGTTCCCAGTCCGGAAAGGGTGAGCGCTGTAATACAGGCCGCAGGTCCGGGCAGTGAGGTCACTTCCACTCCTGCTTCATAACACTGTTTTACCAGTTCTTCTCCCGGATCTGAGATTCCCGGCGTTCCCGCATCAGTAATCAGAGCAACCATAACACCCTGTTTCATCTGTTCCACCAGATAGACCGCCTTTTCTACCTTGTTGTACTCGTGGTAGCTGGTCATCGGTGTTTTAATATCAAAATGATTCAGAAGCTTGATGCTGTGACGGGTATCCTCCGCTGCAATCAAATCCGCTTCCTTCAGCGTGTTTAAAACCCGGAGAGTAATGTCATCAAGATTACCGATGGGAGTGGCGCATAAATATAATTTACCTTTTTTCTCGTCCATTTTTCCTGCTCCCGTTAAAATTCTTTTTATTCTTATAATGATTTAAAATCAGTACCCGTAAATGGTATAAATCTCATCTGTATACACTCCAGGTTCCTTATATACAACGACCGGGGCCTCCACCTTGATCATGGATCTCCCGCCCCTTACAGCTTCAATAAGAACCATATTGGCCTCTTTATCAGCAAAGGGATGAACCATTTTCATTCGCTTGGGTTCCAGACCCACACTTTTTAATGCTGTTATAATTTCAATCAGCCTGTGAGGCCTGTGAACCAGATAAAACCGTCCTCCCGGCCGAAGCAGCCTTGCTGCTTCCCTGGTCACGTCATTTAACGTACACAGCACCTCGTGGCGAGATATCGCCTTGGGCAGATCCGGATTTTTCAAACCATGGGAATCATTCATGTAAGGAGGATTGGATGTCACTACATCAAAAGAAGCCGCACCAAACAAACGGCTGGCTTCCTTTATATCTCCTCTGACAATGGTTATTTTATCCTCCAGATGATTCAGTGCCACGCTTCTTTCTGCCATATCGGCCACTTCTTCCTGGATCTCAAGCCCGGTATAATGAACGCCCTCATTCTTAGCTTCCAAAAGAATAGGGATTATTCCCGTCCCGGTTCCAAGATCAACTGCCTTTTCCCCGGGCTTCACTTTCGCGAAGCCGGAAAGCAGAACGGCATCCATTCCAAAACAGAAGCCGTCCCGGTTTTGTATGATCTGATAACCGTTCCGCTGAAGGTCATCAATCCGTTCGTTGTCTTTAAGCTTAATTGTCATCTAACTTGGATTTTCCCTCTTTCTTTTCCAGTGCTTCCAAAGCCTTTAACTCTTCATCCGTTACCTGAGTCTTCTCTCTGCGGCGTCTGGGCTTAAACCTTAACTGTTCCACCTTGTATTCTCTGATTTCCTTTTCGTCCTTAATCGTAACCACGACCTTAACTAACTGTCTGAGAACACTGACGGAGTGAACTTCTCCCTTTAATCCGTCATCTGTAGTCACAAAATCACCCACACCCGGAAGCTTGCTGTTAAGCTCCTCGTAGGTTTCTTCCTCATTCTTTAAGCAGCACATAAGCCTTCCGCACACACCGGAGATCTTGGTGGGATTTAAAGAAAGATTCTGCTCCTTCGCCATCTTAATAGAAACCGGTATAAACTCAGAAAGATAAGAGTGGCAGCACAGCGTTCTGCCGCAGATACCCACACCTCCCACAATCTTTGTCTCATCCCTGACACCTACCTGGCGCAGCTCAATCCTGGTTTTAAAAACAGAAGCCAGATCCTTAACCAGCTCCCTGAAATCAATTCTTCCATCTGCCGTGAAATAAAACAGCACCTTGTTATTATCAAAGGTATATTCCGCATCAATCAACTTCATTAAAAGACCGTGCTTTTTAATCTTTTCCCTGCAGATCTTAAATGCTTCCTTTTCCTTTTCGTGGTTCTTTTTCTCCACTTCATCATCTGCCTTGGTAGCCATACGGATCACTGATTTTAAAGGCTGAACCACCTTCTCATCTTCTACCTCACGAGCTCCAAGAACAACATAACCATACTCAATACCTCTTGCTGTCTCTACTATTACATGATCCCCAGCCTTTACCTCCAGATTTACAGGATCAAAGTAATAGATTTTCCCTGCATTCCGGAATCTGACACCAATAACATTTATCATCAATTAATTCTCCTTCATAACAAGCAGCATAAGCTCCATCGCCAGTTCCATATTCACATTGGCATTCAAACGGACCCTTGCCTTATCTATGGCCTGCAGAATCAGCTCGATTCCCTCATAAGAGCTGGCAGCGCTCATCTCCTTCATTGTATTAAATTCTTCTTTAAAAACAAGAAGATTGATATCCTGTGTTACTTTAAACATTAAAACATCCCGATACCACAGCTGCATAAAATCAAGACAGTCACATAAATCCGGATCCTGTTCCTTCAGCTTCCTGGTATAATTTAAGAGTTCAATAATATCCATCTCTTTTAAATGCTTCAGCATATGGATTAACTCCATATACAGCGCCTGAAAGTCTTCTGACGCAGCAAGATGAATGGCACGTCCTAAATTACCTCTTGCAAATGCCCCGTATACTTCCGCCCTGCTCTCACTAATACCCAGAGATCCTGTCAGATAGGAAGTAACAACGCTATCCTTTAACGGCTTTAACTTTAACTGCACACATCTGGAGAGAATTGTAGGCAAAAAAGCCTCCTGGTTGGTAGTAAGAAGCATAATAACTGCATAGGACGGCGGTTCCTCTATGGTCTTAAGCAGGGCATTCTGGGCCTGAACCGTCATCTTTTCCGCCTCATCAACAATATAAATTTTATAATAACTGCTGTAAGGCCGTATCATAATCGTATCCTGTATCTGACTTCGGATGTCATCTACACCGATACCGGCTGTTTTTTCATGTGTGACAAAAATAAGATCCGGATGATTTCCGCTCATGACCTGTTTGCAGGCATGACACTTCATACACGGCTCACTGGTCCCTTTTTCACACAGCAAAGTCATGGCAAATGCGTTAGCCAGAGATTTTCTTCCCATTCCAGCTTCTCCAGTGAGAATATATGCATGGGATACATGATTTGATTCAATCGCCTTCTGTAAATGTTCCTTGATTCTCTCATGACCGATAATATCGTGGAAACCTGGCATAGAGATACCTCCCTATCGCTGTTGTATGACCCGTTTTCTTAAAAACCAGCCAGTATCATTATATCATAGAACGTTTTTCACCACAAGAAAGAAGTATTGGCAAATGTTATCGTATCCAATTAAAATTACTTTATTTCATTTCCATGCCTCCGCTTAAAAATTTCTCCAGATTTTCTCCATGGAAACAATGACCTCCATCCCAGACATCATGATAAATTTCTTTCTCTTTTCCAAACAGACCATAAGCCTTTCGGATCACTTCCAGCTGCTCCAGTACATTTTCCATACCCCTGTATCCGTTTAAATGATCGGAACGAGCCGACTGTACCATCAACGGTCTTGGCGCCAGAAGTGCCCCAATGTCTCCCATATCCACATGCTCCCAGAGATGAGGAACATAATTGCAGCTGCAGTTTCCATTCAGTTTTAAAAGAGAATCCGAATATCCATATAAGTATCCGCTGATAATTACCGTTTTAATCCGGTCATCCAGCGCAGAAAGCCAGAGCGTCTGCATTCCCCCTCCTGAAAATCCCACACAGCCAATGGACTCCTCATCCCATTCTCCCCGTTCCTTTACATAATCAATCAGCCTCATTAAGTCCCAGGTACACATTCCAATCACAGTCATTCCCAGGGGTTCTGCCATATGGGCAAGATGAAAACAGGTTGAATTTAAAAATTCATTTTCCTCTTCTCCCTGCAAAGATGCCTCCCTTCTCTCCCCAAATCCGCGGCAGTCAGGGCAGAGAACTGCATAACCAAGTTTTGCCATCATCAGACCATAATCGTAATGAAACTGCTCAATTTTATCTGCAACCGCAGGAATTTCCCGAACTCCGGCAACGGAATATTTCCCTGCTCCCAGATGGCCTGGAGGTGCCAGAAAGCATTTCAGCTTTTCTCCTCCGGGATTTTGGGGTATCAGAACATAGACGGGCATATACACTTCCGGTTCTACCTGAAGGATAATTTTCTCACGTATAATCCCGTCTTCTATTTCCACACGTTCCATACATCTGGGGTTCAGCGGACAGCATTCCATGTTCTGCAGTCCGATCAGATTTTTTAACAGCTCTCTTGTTTCCTGTTTCCAATTTTCATATTCTGTTTTTGTTTCTGCACAAAATCTATTTTTTCTCCCCTTTTCCCTCATTCTTTTTATTAACCGCCCTTCACAAGTATAAAAATGAGAAATGGGTATTGTTCTTTTTTTGTCTTCCATATCATAGCCTTTCTTTAATAAATAAGATTAAAATCATTAAAAACCGGCACAGAAAACGGAGCTCTGTGCCGGTATGACAATCGTTATTTGGTCGATGAAATGAAACGGTCATACTGCTGCTGTTTTACCTTCAGCAGTTCCTTTAATCCCATGCTGTCCAATGTGGATAAATAGGAATCAAATGTACTAAGATCTGTCGTTCCTGTGATAAATGCTACATTCATTTCATCCACATAAGTAGTGATATCAACCAGATATTGAGAAATGATATTCTGTTCATCCTTTGTGGAATAGATGAAAGGCCATACCTTTACAGCTTCAAAAATTACTGTGACAGAGTATATAAGAAAGCTTAATATAATTATCAGACAGTAGGATAAAAACATATTTTTAAAGAACCTGCTCTTACGGGCTTCCATAGCATTCATATTTTGATCACCTTATTACACTCCTTATGTTTTCTGCCGTTTTTTCACTGTACAAAAGCTATTTATAATATACCAAACCCGCTGATTGATAGCAAGGACATTCATCTGGTCTCATATTCACCATCCATATATCAAACTTATAATAGCAAATACCATTGCGTTCTTATTTATTTAATGATGAATTTAAAATATTTTATGCACATTTGATATAATTTTAACAAATTTATCCTTTATAAAAAGCATTATTACTTAATATTTTGGTTCTTTTTTCAAATATTATGGTGTTTTATACAATTTCCAACAATTCTCAACACTATTTATGTTGAGAATATCTCAGTCGTGAAGTATACTAATCATAAAAGGCAATACTGTTAAAAATGATAAAAACGGGAGATGATTGCAATTTTAGGAATGGTAATTGCAGACGATGAAAAAAAGATCTGTAAGCTCATCGAATATTTAGTTAATTGGAATGAAATTGGCATCCGGCTGCTGGGAACCGCATACGACGGTTTAACTGCATTGCAGCTGATCAATGAAAAAAAACCGGATATTCTTCTTACAGATATCCGAATGCCTGGAATGGATGGACTTCGTCTGATTGAAGAAGCAAAAATGCAGAATGAGACTCTCAAATGCATCATCATCAGCGGTTATAAGGACTTTCAGTATGCCCAGCAGGGAATGAGATTTGGAGTAAGGGACTATCTGTTAAAACCAATCAATCAGGAAGACTTAACCCGTACATTAAAAAAGCTGGTTAAAGAAACCCAGGAACAGATGTCCATACAATCCTCGCATATGCATCTGGAGGAGACTTTAAAGAGTTATACCGGAACATTTAAACACCTGTTTTTAAAGACTGTTTTACAAAAGCAGCTAAATGAACAGGAGGAAAGCATACTGCAGGAAGTTGAGAAAATCAACGCTGCTGATATCATGAAAAATTCAGCACGGTGCATTGCAGTAAAACCCAATATCAGTTACAGGGAATTTACAGAGGAAAGCTACCAGCTTCTGACGGAGAAAACTCTTGAAATAGCAGAAGTGGAATTTTCATCCCATAATTGGATCTGGATATCAGAAGTGACTGGGGAAGGAATCTTCTTTCTTCTTTTTTATGATGCATTGGACCGGAAAGAGCTGCTGGAATCCATAAACCACATAAAAGAGCGTGTTCTCAGTCTTCAGGATCTGTTTCCCAGGCTCTACTTTAATGCTGTCTTCAGCGAGCAGGCTGAAAGCTCTATCCAGTTGATTCACCGGATTAAGGAGAGCCGGATTGCCATAGGAAACCGCTTTCTCACAGGTTTAAATACGGTCTCAGAGATTAAACCGCCTGCTGCAAAACCGGTTGAATCAGGATCTGTCGACACCAGAATCGCTAAGCTGCTGGAGGATAAACCAGAGGCCTTTGATATGGCTGAGATTAAAAAATGTGTGGAAGCTGCAAGGCGTATTATGAAAGCAGAAGACATTTCATCCTGCCTGCAGGTAAAGAAAAATCTTTTACTGCTGCTAAACTATTACCTTAAGGGATTTAAGCAGCTGGATTCCACCCTGGCAGAACACGACAAGGAAGCATGGTTTTCTGAAATGTATGAACACTGTACAAGTCTGGAGCAGACTTTCCGTCTTTTAGAAGATACTCTTTGTGAAACTCTTCTAAATGTAATGGATCACTTGAAAAACAGGGAAATTAAACCGGTTATTTATGCCAAGCGTTATATAGAAGAAAACAAGGGAATTAATATTAAACTGGAAGAGCTGGCCAAAAATACAGGATTCAGCTACACCTATTTTTCCTCCCTTTTCAAAAAGGAAACAGGAAAAACATTAACAGAGTACATCCAAATGGTACGGATTGATACTGCCAAAAAGCTATTGACTGAAAAGGAAAGAAGCATCAGCGAGGTTGCCGAGCTGGCCGGTTATAATGATATAAAATTTTTCACAAGACAGTTTAAAAAGACACTTGGCGTATCGCCCAATGAATACAGGAAATTATTTACAAACCGATAGCTGGGAGGAATCTGATTGAAAAAGCAATGGCTGAAAAACCGGTTCAATTTATGGATCGGTACTCTGATATCCTGGAACATTCTTTCTCTCCTCCTGCTATTCCTGATTCTTATGGCGAACCACAGACAGGAATCATATCTTGCTGTGTTCCTGGTTTTATTCATGGGCCTTGGACTATTTTCAATTCTCCTTTGGGGAAAAGCGAAAATATGGGAACCCCTGCATTCAATGGAAAAGCAGGCAGAGCTTTTTAATAACGGAATCATTTTCACAGAGCTCTTTAAAAGTCTGGAAGGAATATCTCCCAGCTTTGATGAATTGTTATCAGGAATCCATACCAGTCTGGATAAAGATAAAATGATTGAAAATGCAAAACAGCAGGCCCGTTACCTGGCTTTACAGAACCAGATCAATCCGCATTTTCTCTATAATATACTGGAATCTATACGATCTGACGCAATTATGGCAGGCGTTCCTGAGATTGGAAAAATTGCAGAAGCACTGGCGGTCTTTTTCCGCTACACGACTTCCAATATGGAAAGCCTGACAACGCTGGAAGAGGAACTATCCAATGTCAAAAATTATTTTTTAATTCAAAAATACCGGTTTGAGGAAAAGCTTTATCTTGATATCCTGCTGCCGGAGGAGGAAGATCTTTTAAAGGCCAGAATTCCCAAGCTTACGTTGCAGCCAATTGTTGAAAATGCAATTAAGCATGGATTAGAGCCAAAAGTTGAAGGAGGAAAGGTGGTCATAGACATTGATCACAGCGATACCATCCTTTATATATCAGTATCAGACGACGGCATCGGCATTGACGATGCTGCCCTGGAACATTTAAATGATACGCTCCTGCATATGGCTGGAGGCAATGGCTCCGTGAGAGAGGACAAAAAAGGCGGAATTGCACTGAACAACGTAAATTCCAGAATTCGCCTTCTTATGGGGGAGGAATATGGAATTCATCTGTTCAGTTCTCCCGGTGTGGGAACAGAGGTTTCTCTTACACTTCCCTACATCCTTGATGAAACAGAAAGGCTGGGATCATGAAACAGGAAGTACTGCGATACGAAAATATCTACTGTTCTGAAGGAAATCAGACTTTACTCAAAGGACTCTGCCTGCGTGCCTTTCAGGGGCAGATCTGTTGTGCCATAATTCCGAATTTAATTGAGAAGCAGAATTTTCTAAGTTTACTGGAAGGTACCCTGAAACCGGATTCTGGCTGGATCTATTGGAATGGGGAGAAACTAAACTCATACCGCTCTCAGGATCAGATCCGAAAACAAATCGCTTTCATTGGCAGAAACCGGGGCGTCTTTTCTCAGCTGAGTGTTGAAGAAAATATATTTGTGGCAAACAGCAAGGTTTTCTGGTGGAACCGCGCCGCCGCTCTCTGCCGCAAGGCTCCGGATCTCTTCGAAGAACTGGACTTATCTCTGCCCTTGTCTCCCAAAGCCCACACACTGGACTACGGCAGACAAAAGCAGATTGAACTTCTGCGTGCTCATGTATCGGGCCGAAAGCTGGCAGTCATCACAGATCTGGAAATGTTTTTATCAGAGGATGAGATGAAAGATTTTTTTGATCTGTCTGTTAAATTAAAAATGAAAGGGATGACTTTTCTCTATGTTTCAGGAAGTGATTCCTCTTTATGGAAACACGCTGATGAAATTACCATCATAAAAATGGGAAGGTCCATCAGCCGTGTGACTCCCAGTCACTTTGTTCAGTCGGCAAACGTCCAAATGATTACGGAAGACCATGACATCAGGGACTTAAAGCTTACCCCCGTTCTCTCCTTAACCCGGTATATAAGGGGAGGGGAATTGTTAAATATACTGGATGTGAATTCCGCAGAATGCAGTCATGCCATTTCCATTTTGGAAGACTGCCGCTCAATCACTGCAAAAGCCATTATATCAAACAGGTATGATACTATTTTTCGTTCCGTTTTAAATGAGATTGTTTTTATTGAAGCAAGACCCCTGGATGAGATGTTATTTACTGATATGACCATCATGGATAATCTTATCTTTATGCTCATGCAGAAGAAGGCTGGCATTCAGTTTAAGAAATCCTATCGAAAACTGGTTAGAAATATGACCGAGGGCATTTTTACAGAAAAAGAACTGACAATGAAAGCCGATAAAGTCAGTGATGAATGCAAGCTGAAGCTGATCTATTACAGGTGGATTTTTCTTCGCCCAAAAGTTATGGTATGCATCAAACCATTTTCATCCATTGATTTTCAGCTCCGCTCCCTGACTATCAGCCTGCTCGAAGAATCATTAAAATCCGGAATTGCTGTTATACTCATTACAAACCATATGACAGAAGCATATACCATGAAAGGAAAACATCTTACAGTTGAGAATGGGTGTTTATTTACAGATTAACTGCCTCCATCTCTCAATGTCTTATTTCAGTAAAAAGCCTATTTCTGTCAGGCTTTTTTTCATCTCGCATTTCGTAAGAAATCGAAACATCTACCCCCTTACAGCGCAAATTATACCATTGTTTTATTGTGTTTTTGTATATAAAATAGTAATTACATTGAATCATTTTATGCAACTTGTATAACACGTGTTGTGAAAGGAGATTAAAAACATGAAAAAAAGAATCTTATCCATGATGTTAGTTTCTGCCCTGCTGGTATCTGCTACCGGCTGCGCAGGGAAAAAAGCAGATACTCCGGCAGCCAGCAGCGAAGCTGCCACGACCTCTGCTTCCGCTTCTGCTTCTGCTTCTACAGGAGATATCAAAGTTGGCGTAATCTTAAAAACACTGTCCAGTGAATACTGGAGCTACGTAGCTGCCGGAGTAAACGCAGCTTCAAAGGATTTAGGCGTTAAAGTTGATCTTCAGGGACCTGCTTCAGAAACCGCCTACGACGAACAGAACAATATGATTGAAACCATGCTGGCTGGAGGTATCGATGCATTTGTAATTTCCCCACTCCAATCAGAATCAGTTGCCAGCGTAATCGGTGATGTAAAGATTCCAGTGATAACCGTTGATACAGATGCTGAGATACCTGGAAAAATAGCCTTTGTCGGAACCGGTAATGACAAAGCAGCTTATCAGGGCGGATTATTTGCAGCAGAGAAAGCAGGTAAAGGAGCAAAAGCAGTTATTATCGGCGGTGTTGAAGGAAACGCAACCAGCGATGCCAGACAGGCCGGTTACACCAGAGCTATGGAAGAAAACGGAATAGAGATCGTTTCCGTACAGTATGCCCAGTCAAATCCTGATACAGCTGCCAATGTTATGGAAAATATGATTACTGCACAGAGCGGTGACATTCAGATTGTCTTATGTCATAATGACGATACTGCTGCAGGAGCTGCAACCGCCTGCAAGCAAAGCGGATTAAAAGATGCAGTTATCGTTGGATTTGATGGAAATCAAAGCGGTGTTCAGAATATTATTGACGGAACCATTTCTGCAACCTGTGCCCAGTCTGCCTACACCATGGGTTATAAAGCAGTAGAAACTGCAGTCAAAGCGGTAAAGGGTGAGTCTGTGAAATCCTTTGTTGATACCGGCTGTGAAGTTATTTCCTCCGACAATGCAAAAGACTATTTAGAAAAACTGAAAGGCTATTTAAAATAACCTGCTTGCAAGAAACAGAAAGGGTTGAACTGCTATGAGCTTAATGGAACTGAAACATGTGACGAAACGCTTCCCGGGAGTTGTGGCTCTGCGCAATATGTCACTGGATATAAAACCAGGTGAAATTCATGGACTGATCGGAGAAAATGGTGCCGGCAAATCCACGCTGATTAAAGTACTGACCGGGGTGTATACCCCGGAGGAAGGTACTCTCATCATGGATGGGAAAGAAGTCTCCTTTAAAAATCCCAGGGAGGCGGCCGCCCAAGGAATTGCCTGTGTTTACCAGGAACTTAATATTGTACGCCTTCTATCAGTTACAGATAATATCTTTATTAATAAAGCGCTGAAAAAGAAGAACAGCCCGTTCCTGGAATATGACAAGATGCATGAGAAAGCACATGATGTGATGCTGTCACTGGGACAGGATATTGATGTAAAGAAAGAGTGCGGTACCTATGGGATGGGAATACAGCAGATGGTTGAGATAGCAAAAGCTGTTTTAATCGATGCGAAGCTGATCATTATGGATGAACCCACCTCCAGTCTTGGAGAAAAAGAGGTTACCCAATTAATGAAAACCATCCGCTCTTTAAAGGAAAAAGGGATATCCATCCTGTTTGTTTCCCACAAGCTGGAAGAGCTCTTCGAATTATGCGACCGGGTAACAGTTATGAGAGACGGAGAACATATCCTTACAAAAGACATTTCAGAGATGGATAATGACTCTCTGATCTCCGCCATGGTAGGAAGAACGCTGGATAACCAATACCCAAAGATTGAGACAACCAGAGGCAAAGAAGCCTTAAGAGTGGAACATTTAAATTCAACCGGAGTTTTAAAGGACGTAAGTTTCCATGCCAACTATGGAGAAATTCTTGGTTTTGCCGGACTGGTAGGAGCCGGACGTACAGAAACGTTCCGTGCGCTATTTGGTGCCGACAACCACGATTCCGGAAAAATTTATATCAATGAAAAACCTGCCACTATAAAATCTCCAAAGGACGCAATCCGCCAGGGCATCGCATTTTTAACAGAGGACCGGAAAGGCCAGGGCCTTGTTCTGACCCAGTCTGTACGTACCAATCTCATTCTCAGTTCCATGAAAAAATGTAAAAAAGGACTCTTTCTGGATGAGAAACACATAGACCAGCTAACCGAGGAAAATGTAGACGGTTTAAAAATTAAAATATCAGATTCAAAAGAAGCAGTAGGGCAGCTGTCCGGAGGAAATCAACAGAAAGTAGTAATCGGCAAATGGATTAATACCAATGCAGATATATATATCTTTGATGAACCCACCAGAGGCATTGACGTAGGTGCAAAAGTTGAAGTTTATAACATCATGAACAACCTAATAAAGGCTGGTAAATGTGTGATTATGATTTCCTCTGAGCTGCCGGAAATTATTGGAATGAGTGACAGAGTCATTATAATGAGAGAAGGAAAAATCATGGGCGAGCTTTCAAGAGACAGTGATCTGCTGAATCAGGAAACGATTATGAAAGCTGCCTGGGGAGGTGCTATACAATGAAAACAAAAAAAATGAAAGACATCGCCAGTAAGGCAGCTCCGCTGTTGGCTCTGATCCTGTTGTTTATGATTCTGTCAATGGCAACAGACAAATTTCTTACAATGAATAACATGATGAATATCTTAAGGCAGACGGCCGTTAACGGTCTCATATCCGCAGCCATGCTGGTTGTACTGATTACTGCAGGTATCGATCTGTCCGTGGGCGCAAATGCCATATTGTGTGCCTGTGTAATGGGTATGCTCAAAAATTCACTGGGAATCACAAATCCATTTATCCTAATACTGGCCTGTATCATTACCGGACTTTCTGTTGGCTTTTTAAATGGACTTCTGTTGACAAAAATGCATCTTCCCCATCCCTTTGTTTCGACTCTGGGTATGAAAAATGTACTTTGCGGCCTTGCTCTTTTAGTCGTAGCAACAAAAACTATTTCAGACTTTCCCGCAGGTGTTACATTTTTAGGCTCCTCCAACCTGTTCAAATCAACCAATGGATTTTCCGGAATTCCTCTGTGCTTTATAGTTCTTATATTAATTTATGGAGTGTACCATTTCTTTTTAAATAAAACCGCACTGGGCCGAATGATTTACTGTGTAGGCGGAAATCCGGAAGCTGCTCGCTTATCAGGCATTAATTCGGACAACGTTCTGATCTTTGTTTACAGCTTATCCGGCTTCATGTGTGCCATTGCCGGTCTGGTAATCGTAGGACGTTCTGCAGTGGCAAATCCATCTGCAGCCATATCTCCCTACGATACAGATGCCATTGCAGCATGTATTATAGGTGGTGCCTCCTTCATGGGAGGAAAGGGAACGATCTGGGGCACATTAATCGGCGCACTGATGATCTCAACCATACGTAACGGACTGACACTTCTTAATACTTCCAGCTCCGTTCAATATATAGTCATCGGTATGGTTATTATCGCAGCTGTATTTATTGATGTAACAAGATCCCGTATGGAAGCAAAAGCCAGAAGGCTGGCAGCAAAATAAAAATAAAAATGCTCTCTGATGATATTGGCACTATACCAATTTTAAGAGAGCATTTTTCTTATTCACATTTATATACTCTTTTGAATCTGCTCTGTAATCGCATCCAGGCAGTGTCCCAGCTCATCATTCCGAAAACGAATTTCAATGCCGCACCGGAGGAGATTTTCTTCCTTAAAATCCTCTTCATCCGCAAGAAATCTTCTGCATACTTCTTTATATTTAGGCACTTCCTGGCATCTTTCTCTTTCTATTGAACGCAACAGTCGCTCTCTGTCATCGACCTCAATATAAATAGGGTACAAAAACTCATTCCCGAAATAATCCCTGGTTCTCTCATAAGATTCCAGCGTTCCGATCATAAGATAAATTCCCTGACCCCACCGGTCAAACTGCCCGTCGTCTACCGTAAAATAACTCCATGGACCACATATGGTTTCGTAAGTACGTTCTTCAATCAGTTTCTCTTCTTTCCGAAATTGTTCCAGCTCTTCCCTGGTTGTAAAAAAATATTCCACCCCGTTTACTTCCCTATCCCGAATCGGTCTTGTTGTATATGGGATAATGGTTTTTAAACCCGGAATTCTCTCCAGAAGTTTTTTATAAATAGTGTCCTTCCCGGAAGCACTTTTACCCATGATATAAAATATCCTGCTCATCGTTCACTACTCCAAATTTATTTTATTTAACTGAATCGTCCATAATGTAAATATGCTCTGCATATTCATCTTCCAATCCCTGCACAGGAAGTTTCATATCCTTATATGTTATAATCAGATCTATCAGTTCCTTTTTTAAGACCTCACCGGGGGTGATAATCGGAATCCCCGGGGGGTAGATATAAACAAATTCTGCCGAAACCCGATCCGCCGCATCTCTTAAAAGTACTTTACTTCTAGGTGAATTCATCCCCTGTGCTATGGTAGCCCGGTGTTCCGGTTTGACCTTAAGATCACCATACTCTTCAGAATTATTTATTCTGCAGGAGTACACCCTGGTCTCCTTCTCCGCCCTAGAATCTATATCCAACAATGCCTTAGAAAGCCTTTCATAGCCTTCATTCGTATCAGCCAGGGTCAGAATAGCCGTTACATAATCAGGACCGCACATTTCCATTTCCAAATGATATTCTTCCCTCAATAAATAGTTCAGCTCAGCTGCTGTAAGGTTTGATTCTCTTGTAGATATAATCAGCTTTGAGAGATCAACATCATATACTCCAGACTGCCCCTTCACCTGTTCATTCAGGAGCTTTAAAGAAGAAAGACCCTTCAGCCCCTCCCTTAATCCCTTTATCTTCTCAAAGAACTCTTTCATACATCCCCGCCCCTGCTCATCCATATACCCGATACAGTTATCTACAGAGGCTAACAGAACATAAGATGGACTGCTTGTCTGATACATGTGCACATACCGGTCCAGCCTGTCCATATTTACATATCCGCCCTTTACATGCATTACTGCCGTCTGTGTGAGGGAAGGAAGCGTCTTATGGAGGCTCTGAATTACCACATCCGCGCCCAGCTCTATGGCAGAAACAGGGAATCCTTCCCCCTTCCCAAAAGAGAAATGAGCCCCGTGCGCCTCATCAACGATCAAAGGTAAATCAAATTTATGAACTATATCTGCAAGCTTCCTGACGTCCGATACAATTCCATCATAAGTCGGCGATACCACAAGCACAGCTTCCACTTCCGGATGGTTTTTCAACATTTCTTCCATCTCTTCAGGAAGTATTCCACCTTGAAGACCAAACTCCCTAATCAATTGTGGATAAATATACTCTGTTTTTAAATCATTGAGGAAAACACCATGATATGCGGACCTGTGGCAATTTCTGCTCATCAAAATTGTGCCGCCTCTGGATACTGTCCCGCTTACGGCGCTTAATATCCCGCAGCTGCTTCCATTCACAAGATAATAAGTCCTGTCACTCTTGTATACTTTCGCAGCCCAATTCATGGACTCCTTTAATATTCCCTGGGGATGATGCAGATTATCAAATCCATCGATCTCCGTAATGTCAATAGAAAAAGGATTAATAAATTTCTTACCGAATAATTGTTTCCATTGCCTTTTATGTCCTGGCATATGGAACGGATAAAAATCTGAACTCCCATATTCCTTTAATTTTTCTAATAGATCCGTTTTTTGACTCACTTCACGAACCGCCTCTCTTAATAGCTCACTGATCAGTTTTAGTAAATCAGCCCCTTTAGTATATCATTCTTATCTCATCTTTACAATTTTTTCTCGCAGGGTTATAATAACGTGAAATAGGAAGGAGAACACCGATTATGAGACTGATAGAATTTAAAATGGAACGCCCGGGACTTGTGTCGGCTGGAGATGAGGTCCAGATCATCGAAAGGGAAGGTACCAGCAGCTACAGCTATATCATAGATCCTGCAGTTGCCATGTCCGGATGCTATATGGGCCGTGACCGCATTAAATCAGATCATGGAATTGTGAAAGAGATCAAGCATAACGACAGAGGATATTACGTAATTGTTGAATTCGATGAATAGTAATACTTTCATCGAATATTTTTTTGCATGAAAAAAGCCCTGAAACATCTCTGTTCCAAGGCTTGTCCTGAGACACCGGGGATTCGAACCCCGGACAACTTGATTAAAAGTCAAGTGCTCTACCACCTGAGCTAGTATCCCATATGCCCAAAGCCGGAATCGAACCAGCGACACGAGGATTTTCAGTCCTCTGCTCTACCAACTGAGCTATCTGGGCTCATGTGTAAAAAACACATTATCCATAAAAAATACCAACAAAAATTGCGGGGGCAGGATTTGAACCTGCGACCTTCGGGTTATGAGCCCGACGAGCTTCCAGACTGCTCCACCCCGCGTTATTCAATTATATTATATGCAGTGATTAGAATTTTAATCACTAAATGGATGGAGATGGATTCGAACCATCGAAATCGTCGATAACAGATTTACAGTCTGCCCCCTTTGGCCACTCGGGAACCCATCCATATTTATTTTTGATACAAGCCGATGATCGGACTCGAACCGATAACCTGCTGATTACAAATCAGCTGCTCTGCCAATTGAGCCACATCGGCACAACTCTTCTCATGTATGACACTTGCATACAGAATGGGACCTATAGGGCTCGAACCTATGACCCTCTGCTTGTAAGGCAGATGCTCTCCCAGCTGAGCTAAGATCCCATAATCAAAATTCAGTTGTACAACGACCCGGATGGGATTCGAACCCACGACCTCCGCCGTGACAGGGCGGCGCTCTAACCAACTGAGCCACCAGGCCAAACCTATTTGAAGGTTATTACATATACCCTCAAAACCACACACTGTTATATATCTTTCATCCGTTCTTCCTCTTACCTAAACCAACCTGGTTAAGCCC
>CAURBW010000014.1:0-150463 GCA_963523075.1 uncultured Clostridium sp. | reverse complement strand
GCAAAACAATAGGCATTTACGTCTTAGACAGTTTTTCATGGGTGATAAATGATGCAGGTTAAAGAGCTGGGTCAAAAACTTCCCCGGCTCTGCTAACATCAGCCCGCAATGCGGGCTGAGAGGACTTTATCAGCGGGGTCGAATTCTTGCCATTGGGGTTGTAACCGGGGTCGAACTTGCACGGAATATTATGCGAGAGAGTTACGGGGTTATGAATAACTCCATTTAAATTACTATTGAACCAACGAAATAAACAGCCCATAAATCCTTTAAATTTATTTGTACAACAAAAAAACTAATTTCAACTTTTTATACAAAGAAACAGAAACTGACACGTTTTTTCAATATTTTATTTATTCTTCATACATAGTAATTGATAAACCTAATTCCCCCATAATTTCTTGATTAACTTCAATCCGAATATTCCTAGAAGGAAGTATTTCCTTTAATCTTCTTGTCCAATTATAAATTAAGACATCTCCAAATTGCTTAAGTAGTATATCATTATTCATTGATGGTGTATCTTTGCCAAAAAAGAAATCCCCTAAGCTTCTACTATTAACATATCGCTCTATATCTCTTTTACAATAGTTAAACTGTTTTTCTAGTCTTCTAATTTCCTCAATTGCGTCTTCTCCTCTTTCCTCGAACAAATCTCCCAAGAATATGTAGTCCTCTACCACTATTATATCCGGACATAGTACATAAGCAATTGATAGAAAATCTTCAATTGATGGACTATTCGAAGCATGGTTAAATAAACTCACCCCACTTTGTTCATAAAAAGAATTAAAAATCTCATTTTTTACAATTCCCGTATATAAATTTACTTTTTCCATTTTATCACCATCCAAATATATTTTTTATTGAATCAGGCACATCACCTTTTAATTTTACATCCTTATAGAACTCCTGCCCTGTATTGGGATTTGTATGAAGCTCAAATCCTTTAACTCTACTACTACTAATGTCATATATTAACTTTCCTTCGGAATCATATATAAAAATATGTTCCCCATTTGCAGTTTTATAATAACTGTTTGGAGTACTAGTTAAAGGTCTATTACTACCAGATGTATTAACTTTAATTGTGCCCTTATCTGTTAGTCCCTTAAAGGTATTAGGATCTAATTCTGAAGCAACTTTAACGTTACGATCAAATTTTGCAACGTTCCCCGTCCCCTCAATAGCCTCTCCTGCCTTGCCAGCATTACTCGTGCCCTCAATAGCTTCACCCTCGCTACCAACAGCCTTTCCAACACCACCAACCTCATCGGCTCCAACTTCTACCCTTCTAATAGACACACCAGTTTCTTTATTTGCCACCTGTCCAACTTCTTCCGGACCCATATCTCCTTTAAATAACTTTCGCATCTTACCTAACAGTTCTTCTATTAGATTCTCACCTTTTGTTAATTCTCCCGCTGTTTCTGCTCCCTTTGCGATCTTTGCAGCTTCATTAAATTCTGTTAGTTTTTGTTCTACTCCTGCTGCCTTTCCTATTTCATTAATTTCTGCTGTTTTACCTAGTACTCCTGGAGCCTCTGCTGCTTTTCCTATGTCTGTAATTTCTGCTGTTTTACCTAGTACTCCTGGAGCCTCTGCACCCCCTCCTATAAATGACGCAGCTAATGCCATTGCTTCAAATCGCACTCTCCCCGCTAATTTTGCTCTATCTTCCGGACTTCCGTGAATTACCTTGTCATTTACATATTTATTTGCGGTCGTTAATATTGCAGGTATATATTTTTCTGGTTCTTTATATATATTTACAATTCCTTCCGCCGTCTCATACGGACTGATTACCAAATTTACTATCCCTTCTGCCATTCCTCCTGCACCTTCTATTAGAAAGCCTCTATCATATGCACCTTCTGTAGAAGCAACATTTTCTTTTTGAGAAATCTTAATACCTTTTATTATTGTGCCTGGCACTCCTGGAATAAGGGACGGTTTAGCCATTATAAGTGCATCATTTATTATTTTATATCTTAGGTCATCCAGTGGGGTTTGATTTCCATGTTCCTGATAATCGCTGGAATTTGTAAACGCTCCTATTAGATCCGATAAAAAAGGTATATTTTTGTTATATGTAATATTCCCCAGCTGATTAAAATAACTGCCAGATTCCTGTTTAAGTTCTTTATAGACATTTGATGCCCAGTCTATGGTTGGATATTCTTCTACCACCGCCTTTCTAATTTGTAATATGTAATTCATTACTTCTATTGATAGATTAAATGCACCTGGTATAGGTACCTTTAAAGCTTTACTTGAACTATATAAAAGAGCACCCCTGCCTGTTGTTCCCTTAATAAAATCTGCTGCAAAAATCTTATTTTCTTCTATAATTTTTTCTAATATTCTCTGATTTTTTTCAAAAAATAATTGTTTAATTTTCTCTTGTCCAGCTTTTTCTGTAACTATACTTTTACTTGCCTTGGCAAAATTTGATGCCTTCGCCATATTGGTCTTAACAGTATTTTCTGCCTTGCTAACTTCTTCCCGAACTGTATTGACTCTTTTAACAACTTCATTCTTTGCAGCCTGTTTCACTTTCGGTATCGCTGCTGAAATTTTTGATATCGTATTTCTGGTATTATTTACACAGGCGGGAACCGAAGCCACTGCCTTCCCTATCAGTTTGCCCGCCTTACTTTCCTGAAATTTTTCTAATACAGTCTTAGTCGTTTTCTTAGCAAGTGCCTTAACCCCATTTACTACTTTAGGCAGCGCTGCTGTTGCTCTTCTCTTTAGTTTTTCCAGCATACTATTCCACCTCCTATATTTTACCCTGTAACGTGGATTTGTTCAAGCTGATCCCTGCTCAACTTTGCATCCTCAAGCTGCTTTCTGGTAAATCTGCTCCTATACAAAGAAGTCTCCTGAAAATCACATCCCATAAGCCTTGCTCCGCGAAAATCCGCACCAATAAATACGCCTCCTGCCAGACAGGCACCCTGCAAGTTACTCTCTTGAAAGCTGCTTCCCGTATACCCTTCTCTTTTCCAGGTGTCTCCAGGATCTTTCCCCTGATAAGTTACTCCATAGGAAAGATTTGCCCTCTCCAGATCTGCTCCCGTAAAATCCGTATTTAAGAGCATGCTTCCAATAAGGTTTGATTCCTTCATCTGGCAGTTTCGAAAACAGGCTCCTATAAGAAGACCAACACTTAAATTACTTTTATCCAGACTGCTCCCTCTAAAATCCGCATACCGGAAATCGTAATTCTGTAACATGAGATTTCTCAGGTCCAGTCCCTTAAAGTCCCCAAAACAATAGGCTTTCCGTTCATTTTTATCCAGCCAGTTCTTAAGCTCCTCCATATCCTTCTTTGGCTGCTCCTGATACACCAAATCACCCGGCTCTAAATATTCTCCTACCCGTATCTGGAAATCCTCTTCTTTGTCCATACTCAGATAAGAATCCGTTTCCGTAGCCTCCGCAACCGAATAAAGGACCAGTTCCTTTAAATACCGGTAAAACGGAGTGACCATCTCCTGCATTACTGAATCAACTTCTGGCATACTCACTTTTCCTACATACCGTTTCGCCCTCTGTATAAGATTCTCCCAAAGCATTGCGTATAGATCAAATAACTCACTGGTATCCAGTTCTCCCACCCAGATTCCCTTATGTAAATACCAGTTTCTGTCATAGGCCACAATAGGACTGCGATATTCACCCCGAATCAAATCCGTCCGCAAAAGATGGCACATCAGATAACCCGGTTTTCTTTCCTCTTTCACCAAAACTTGACAGACACGGGAAAATTCCTGGACAAACTGCTGTCTGAAATCATCTTTCGTTTTCTGAAAGACCTCTTCTGCGTCCGCCAGAATCTCCTCCATGCACGGTTCCACATCCTTCTTCTGAAAAAGCTGGAATTCTTTCTTTTCCATTATCCCTTCCTTTAATTCCAAGGTTTATCCACATCCTTTGCTGTTAACTTTATCAAACGTTACCTAACATCATAACCAAGTTCCTTTTGTTGGGTATCCGGTCTATATAACATATCTTCTTCAATTATATTCACCATTATCTCCTCCATTTATATCTATCTTTTCTTCTCTCATAGTCCCTAAAAGCTGTACCAGTATCTTCTTCCACTGCTTCTTTTCCTGTATGCCGCAATCAAAGGTTCCCATTAATAAGCCCTGATTCATCGCCCGGAAAAACATGGCATGATAACAGGTATCATCAATAAGAGGAATATCCAAAGAAAAACGGCTGATTAATTCCTCTCCTTCCCCTATTATCTCTTTTTCCTCAATAACAGAAGATGGGTATAGGCGTTTCATCTGATCTGCCATAATATCCCGGATTTCTTCCACTTCCTCCGGCTTTACTTCCCCTTCTTCCAGATGAAAGGTTATGGTCACATCGCCCTCCTCATTACTGTATATCCACTCTGGCCGGTCCGGGTCGGGATATTTTGTCAACTTCATCTCATACTGCATTTCCCCAAAGCATTTGGGCAGTAATATGGTCAGACGATTGTCGAGAATAGACTTCTCTTCCAATTCCAGTTTTTCATATTTCACTACTACATATCCCCGGTTAATATCATTTTCTATATGGAACCAGTCTTCATTTTGAACGGGTTCTTTCTCTTTTCTGATCCTCTTTATGATTTCTTCTGCATAAATGTCGCTCATTTTACCTCCACCACTGCACTTAGCCCTTAATCTGTATCAAATCATCTATTACAATACTGGTCATTCCAGTTGACAGTACAATTCTCTCTCCACTCTCTATGCTCATACTCTTGCTTCTGCAATGAAAGCAGTCTCCCGAATGGATCTGAATTCCTCTGGAACTCCTGACTTTCACTCCGGAACGGTCTGACAGTTGAACTGATATCTTATTTCCAGACGCCCGAAATGAAATTGATTGAGTTTTCATCATCATTCCCTTACCACTTTTTGTTTCAAAACATTTTTCCTCAGGATTCTGACTTTGTGAGTTTCTTTCCCCATCCAGCCTTCTGATATCTGTCACATAAGCCATACCTTCATCTTTCATTGGTATATACAGCATTGCCTTACTTCCAATTTCCGGCATGCAGAACCAGTCGTTCCTGTGCCAGGGATACCAATGCAATTTTTCCCCTTTTCCCTTTCCGTCAATATCCAGGTGCAGTCTGATCAGGTCTGTCTTTACCTCCCGCACCACTCCCGGCAGAGAAACCCCTTGTAATTTTTCCTGATATTTCTTTTCCCTGCATATACCAGATTCCTGTTTAAGCAGACACCGCCTGGATAATAGTCCGTTCTTTAAGGAATCCTGAATCTCTGTCACCCGATAGGCATGTCCGTCACACATTATCCTGTCACCTAACCTGCAGTCCTTGCTTCCTGTTACATTACAAGAGATAAAATCAGACTCTGATGGTGCAGAATTTCTGAATTCCCGGAATTCCCGGATGCTTTTTTTCATTTCCCGGTCAGATGTCCCGGATAACCTGCTTTCGTTACTTCCAAAGCCAATATATATCTGAATGGAAGTTCCTGACGCACACGGATATACAGAAGCTCCTATTAAAGAAGAGGTTCGTTTTAAAAACTCCCAATCGGTTTCCTCATATTGTATGAGGGGTGCATCAAAAACGGCTGAGGCGGAAGCGTAATCAATGATGTCTCCTCCGTTCCCCTTCACCAATTCCTGAAACAGTGAAGCATAAGTTCTGTCCCCCCGCTGAAAACTTCTGGTCCTTTTTTCATAATCTAAAAGTGTTGAATAACTGGACAGCCGGATAGCCACACGGGTCTGATCTTCGCACGAAACCTTTACATTGACAGGCATACCGGAAAAAAGGATCTGGTTTGCCTGACCATCCACAAGTTTTATTGTAAAATTTTCATTCCAGCTTAAATTACTGCAGGTATCTGCATTTTTATCCTGTATGATTCCTTCAATCTGCGCCCATGAATGTTCATTAAGTTTTTGGCTGATTTCAAGTTTTGTAATACTTTCCAGGGAAAACGGCATTTCCAGATACACGGAATTATGAATTTTCGTGGTTACTGACATAAACTCCCTCCTTTCTTGACCGGTATAAAGCGAACTCCAAATAACCGTCTCCTTAATATATTTTCCGCCAGTTCCAATGATACAATAATATACTGGGCCTTTTCTCTGACAACCCGGAATATGTATGGATTTTCTTCTGGTATTTCCCGTAAAGTCAGGCTGTTTTCCTTTACCCGCCCCTCCGTCAAAAGACAGTCTTCTACCGGACATTCAATCCGCCAGCAGACAATCTGTGACCGGTAAGATTTATCCGTCAAAAAAAACGGGATAGCCTGAATGTTTGAAGAATAAACATCTAACACGTCCTTTAACCGGTCAGTAATACAAAAGCAAAATTGAAACATAGATTTACCATAGAAAAAATCGGGATACTGATCCTCTTCACTGAAATCTCCAAAGGCTACAAAAGGTTCCTTTTCCTGAAAACCCGGATTGGAATAATCCAGATTTTTATAAAGAGGAACCCTTTCATCAGGCAGCATGATAAAATATTCCATGTCAGTTCCTCCAATATTAGTTGATTCTCACATCAGGTCCTGAGATATCGATCATGGTGTCCATCTGTATCTGGCTTTTTTTGCAGTGCAGCCTGATTCTGTCTGAAGCATAAAATTCAATTGATTCTTCTGCATCAATATTGATTCCTGCACCGCTTCTTAAGGTAATACCCTTTTCGCTTTCGATGGATATTCCTTCATTTTCATCTAACGTAATGGTGGTCTCATCATTACAGGTAATAATTACTGCATCTTTGGTAAAACGTATTTCTTTCCCATCAACTGTCCTAAAATACTTAATGGAAGGATCATCTGTCCCCTCATCTCTGTTTTTTCCAGATCTTGATGAATTTTGCGCTACCGCATCCTCTTCTTTTTTACCTGGAAAATAAATGGATACAGTATCTCCAGGTTCTGGCATACAATACCAGCCCCCCTCATTCCCTGCCGTATACATAGTCTGATAAGGAAACTTCCATACAGATTCCTTTTCTGTTTTCTGGCTGTCTATAGCAAGCTTAACCCTCACTTTATCTTTAACTGCTTCAATGACTTGTGCCTGGATTGACACACCCATCAGCCTTTCTGCATAAATCTCCGGCTTCCCCAGCCCCCTTTTGGTATACAATCTGTATCGGAATATTACTTCCCCCCGATTCATCTTTGCCTCAAGCTTTCCAATGTAAAGCTGCATTTGGCGGAATTTAACACAGGAACCTGTTTTATAATATTGCCTGGAAGCCACCTGAAAGCTGGCTGCATCAGTTTCCAGATAATCATCCTGCCCTTCTGCTGTTAATTTTTTATAGCCGGATAAGTTTTTTTCTAAGGTGTACGAATAGCAGCTGATTTCTTCAGCAGCAGAACTTTTTGGAGACCCAAAATAAATTTTGGGACTGCCAATTTGTGCATCTGGTAATATTCCTGCATGAAAATGTGAAGAAAGACGTTTTAAAAATCCCCAGTCCGTCTCTTCATACTGTACGATCAAATTACCGATCGGTTTCTCATTTGATATATAATCCAAAACATCACCACCGTCATATTCTGCCGCTATTTGCTTAATAATTTCTTCATAGGTCTGATCCTTATCCTGAAAAGACCTGGACTTTTTTTCAATATCCATTAGATAAGAAGCGGACACCAGTTTTATGTCTGCTTTATATAGATCTCCGTCGAGAAATACTGAAACTTCATCCATGATACCTTCAAATAAAGTGGTGCCATTCTCCATAAATATCCTGATTTTGCTTCCATTCTGATTTTCCAGAACCAGCTTATCCTGACTTCCGTCTGAGATAATGCCTTTTATGACACATCTCCCATGTTCATTTATCTCCTCTATCAGAGAAAAGTCTATGATTTCACGGATCATTTCCAAACTTGTCTTAATAGTCATACTTTTTGTCACTCCTTCCGCTTTGCTCTTCCTCCATTCAATTTCCTGTTTCTACTGCGGTTGGCGAATCCGGATAATTCCTCCGCAGGCACAGGAAAGAAGACTGGTACTGAAAAGGGCTGGTTCACCGTTTATCTTATAGTTCTTATCCGTTATCAGCCAGGGAGTCAGAATCACTGGTACGCATGGCTGGAGCGGTGACGTCTTCTTACATGTTCCAAATGATATAACATTAATTCCTGATTTATAGTCCATAATAGTGGCCTGATTCTTCCCACCAATACATGCCCCGTGGCAAGTTGGTACCTTAAGACTGCATTCATTACTTCCCATAGAGCAGGTGATCGGACGGCCTTCAATTACTTGGGTTTCACTCACTTTATAACACCTCACTATTTATTTTTTATAAATACTATACAACAAAAAATAACAAAAATGTGATTCATGTAATAAATAACCCGATTCATGTAACTTTTGGTAATATTTTGTTGTTTTATGTCATATATCTGCTCATTTATATGCACAAAAAAGCATAAAAAAGCGGTACCAGAGATTCTCTCTCCGATACCGCAATCCTCATTATATTGTTGGTTCTGTATCCGCTGCTGTATCCGTTACTGCATCTGTTTTCTGAATCACCGTCTTCTCTTCCGGCTTAATGGTAATCTCCGGCACTCCGGTAATGTTAATATTCCGGTTTACCTTCGCATCATAGGTTCCTGCTTTTACAATATCGCCTAAATCAATGCCAGTGGTTTCCTTCATGGATTCAAACAATTTTGCCATAACGGCCGGTACATTGCCGGATACGGAATCAAGGCTGCCGCCTTCTCCGCCTCCGATGATGGTGATCTTATCAATCTGAGAAAGAGGCTCTGCAATCTTTCCTGCCACTTCCGGTAATACCTTAATAATCATTTCCGCAACAGCCGCATTGTTATACTTCTGATAAGCCTGTGCTTTCTTTTCCATGGCTTCTGCTTCTGCAAGACCTTTGGCCTTGATGGCTTCCGCTTCCGCTTCACCCACCATACGGATTCCCTGAGCTTCCTGTTCTTTTGTATAACGCTCGGCTTCCGCACTTGCCTTCTGGGCTTCTGCCTCCTGAACCTTTTCAAACCGCTTTGCTTCCGCGTTTTTCTGGCGCTCATAAAGCTCTGCTTCTGCCTTCTGCTGTCTGGCGAATTTCTCCGCTTCCGCTTTCTTTCTGATTTCCGCATCAAGAGCCTTTTCCATAACCTCGGCTTCCCGCTGCTTAATCATAACTTCTTTCTCCTGCTTGGCAATATCTGCATCAGCAGTTGTGATCTCAATGGTTTTACGCTGCTCTTCCTGCTGAATCTGGTATGCAGCATCTGCCTCTGCTTTTTTTACGTCTGCAAATTTCTTTAAATCAGATTTCTGAATGTCAAGCTCATTGTTCTTGATGGCTATTTCCCGCTCAGAATTGATTCTTGCGTCATTGGCCTGCTTATCTGCGGATGCTTTTGCAATAGCGATCTCTTTATCCGCTTCTGCTTTTGCAATGGCCGCCTTCTTTTTGATCTGTGAAATATTGTCAATACCAAGGTCATCAATGACACCATTGGCATCGGAAAAGTTCTGTACATTGAAGCTGACAATGTCAAGTCCCATAGCTGCAAGGTCAGGCATGGCATTTTCCTTTACCAGCTCCGCAAATTTCATACGGTCACTGACCATCTCTTCCAGTCTCATGCGTCCAACAATTTCACGCATGTTTCCTTCTAAAACCTCTCTCGCCACCCGGCCTATGTAATCCGTATCCTGATTTAAAAAGTTCTGCGCCGCCAGAGATAGCCTGTTCGGATCACTGCTGATTTTTACATTGACAGCAGCATCTACCTGGATATTAATGTAATCCGCAGTAGGAACCGCATTGGATGTCTTAACATCAATCGGGATCAGCTTTAAACTCAGGCGATCCATTCGCTCAAGAAACGGGATCTTGATACTGGCTTTTCCAATCACCGTCTTTCTTCTTAAACCGGAAATAATAAATGCCATATCCGGCGGAGCCTTTACATAACCGGTCATTAAAATCGCAAGAAAACCGGCGATGAGGACAACGGCGATAATTGTGGAAAATAAACTCATATTCGTCATATTCTTTTCCCCCTTCTATTGGTGTAATATTTTGAACTGTTTATAAAATACAGTCATATTTATTATAACAAACAAAACTCTTTGTTTCAATTCAACAATACTTAAGCTTTCCTTAACAAATTATCCGAATTTTAGATTTGCATTCTCATTTTTTTTATTAAATTTTTGTCCACACCCGGTTTTATCACACCGGCATGTACCAGGAGAATATACTGATATGAGAGTGCTAACATGACTAAATTAAGATTTCTTGAAAGGAGTCTTCATGAATATTCAGGATTTACACCAAAAAGCGGCGAAAAATAGCCGAAACTATAAAACTTATGAGGAAATGGGAGATTATTATAACCAGAACGGCAATCTGAAACGGGCTTATCTCTGCTACGCTCACAGCCTGTTCCTGTGCAGCAGCCGGGAGGAAACCAGACGGCTGGCCAAAATTAAGAAAGATTGGGAAACGGTGCATTCAACAGAGCTGCCAAAAGCCGCTCTCTTAATCCCATCTGTCCCTGACTTAAATATGATGAAAGCGATCATACAGACATGCCTCTTAATCAGGGAAGACGTAAAAACTATTATAGTCCAGGATGAGGAAGAGTCTGTGGATGTTACTGAATGGCTGAAGGAACAAAATGAAATTAAGCTTGTTCCCGTGAAGGGGCTCACACCCGGCGCCGCACTTAATAAAGCCATCGGACAGACTGAAAAACAGGAGGATTTATTTGTCCTGGGAAAAGGCTCCGCTTTGCTCCCCCATGCACTGTTTCAACTTCGTATGTCCCTTTATAAGGAGGAGTCCATTGGTGCAGTCAACGCGGTTACCAACGGTCCTGCTTTCGGGCTGACTGATTTTATTACTCCCATTGACCGGGCCAGCGTTTATGCCGATGAGCATAACCTGCCCGGGGATGAGCAAATGGATCCGGTTCTGATCCCTTCCTGCTGCACGGTTCTCATACGCAGAGACTTCTTTGACAAAACCGGAGGATTTGATGAGCATTACCTGACCCAGGAAGTAACAGAAAAGGATTTTTCTTTTCAGCTTCTTAAATTGAGGAAAATCACCTTTTTATGCCATCATGGCTATGTTTATACCTTTGGTCTGCAGCAGAGCAATCAGGCCCGTTTTAGTGACTACAGCCATTTTTATGAAAAATGGAATGTACGGCTGAATTATTCTCTCTTCCCCCGTCCGGATATTCTGGCCCTGATCAAAGATCCCACAGACACTCCTATAAATGTATTAGATGTGGGCTGTGCCTGCGGTGCTTCCCTGCTTGCCATCAGGAATAAATACCCCGCAGCATCCCTGCACGGAATTGAACTGGATGAAGGGTCCTGGAACATCTCTTCCCTTCTCTTTCCTGTCACTCAGGGAAATGTAGAAGAAAAGCTGGATTATGAGGACGGATATTTTGACTATATCATCTTTGGAGATGTTCTGGAGCACCTTCATCAGCCCGCCGCCGTACTGGAAAATATGAAACGGTATTTAAAACCGGGCGGAGCCATACTTGCAAGCATACCAAATATCATGCACATCTCGGTAGTAAACAATCTGCTGAATGGATACTGGACCTATGAGGAAAGCGGAATTCTTGATAAAACCCATCTGCGTTTCTTCACCCGAAATGAGATCACGCGGATGTTTTCCCAGACTGGTTACCAGATTGAAGATATTGGTGTTACCAGGATTTATATCTCTCCCGAACAGCAAAAGCTGATTGAACAGCTCTGCTCCATCAGTTCCAGCAGTATGGAGGCATTTACCACCTACCAGTATTTAATCAGAGCGAGGAAAAAATAAATCGTGTAAAAACAGACTGTGAGCCACTTTGCATCGCAGTCTGTTTTTTTATTTCGAATAAGTTTCACAATAAAAGAAATACTAAGACAAAAAGCGAAAAGCGAGGCGTCCTATGAAACAGAAAACAAATGGCCTGACTGCAGGCCACTTAACAATGATGGCGTTGGGAACCGTGATCGGCGGTTCCTTTTTCCTCGGATCTTCCGTTGCCATACAGGCCGCCGGTCCCGGGATTATACTTTCTTATCTGATATGCGGAGTCATGGTCTATTTCATCCTGTTTGCCCTTTCAGAAATGACCGTTTCAAATCCTTCCTCCAGCTCCTTCCGGTCATTTGCCTCAGAGTATTTAAGCCATGGTGCCGGATTTGTTGTTGGCTGGGTCTATTGGACCGGCATGGTAATCTCCATGTCAAGTGAGGCAACGGCTGTCTCTCTGCTGTTTCGTACCTGGTTTCCTACTGTTTCCATACCGGTTCTTGGAACAATTTTAATTCTCGGAGTGACTCTTATCAATCTTCTGGGAGCCAGTCAGCTCAGCAGTCTGGAAAGTATCCTTGCGGGGGTGAAGATCGCTGCTATTCTGGGATTTATTCTTTTTGGTGCTCTGATTGTATTCGGCTTAGTTCCTGGTTATCAGCCCATGGGGTTTCAGGTTTTAAGATCTGAACCATTCCTCCCCGGCGGCATCAAGAGCCTGGCGGGCAGCATGCTGATTGTTCTTTTCACCTATGCAGGCTTTGAGATCATCGGACTTGCAGCCAGTGAAACACAGAACAAGGAAAAAAACATCCCCCGGGCAATTCATATGACCGTGGGCTGGCTGGTGACACTTTATATTCTCTGTATTTCAGTTCTTCTGCTTCTGGTACCCACCTCCTCCTTAAGCGAAGATGTAAGTCCCATGGTTACGGCATTAAACCGTTATCAGATGACCTGGGCTGGCACAGCCATGACGATCATATTAATCAGCGCCATTTTGTCAACCATGGTAGCTGCCATGTTTGGAATCGGCAGAATGCTCCGTTCACTGGTGGAGGATGGTCTTGGACCCGGTTTTCTAAGGGACAGAACCGACGTTCCTTATCGCGGTATCCTTTTCTCCGGCTGCTCCATGCTGCTGTTTCTTTATTTTGGACTGATTTTTCCTGAAGTTTATTTATTCTTAATCAGTTCCGGAGGATTTGCTCTTCTTTTCACTTATATTATACTCATGGCAACTCATATCCGATTCCGGAAAAAGAACGGGAAACCGGAAGGGAACTGCAGGCTGTGCGGCTTCCCCTACAGCTCCTTATTCACCCTGGCAGGTCTTCTCATTGCCATGTTCAGCATGCCGTTTATTAAAGGACAGACTCTGGGATTTTTAACAGGTTTGGCTCTGGTGGCCTTTTTCTCAGCCTGTTATCCGCTGGTTCGTGCCTCCGCAAGGCGGAAGACTCACAAACCCAAACATATCCCTGATGAAACGGCTCAGCGCCGCCGCTTATTAACTGAATTTTCGGAAGAAATCCATCATTCAGATATTCCAAAGAAATAAAACAATAAATATAAAAAAGCGTCAGGAACCGGCTGAATATATTTTATATTGCCTTGTTTCTGACGCTTTTAAATTGTTGTCTGATTTACTTCCCGCCTCTGTGCTTTCTTGCAGCCGTTACCAGGTGCTTTGCAAGAACCGCTGTTGTTACGGCTCCCACACCACCCGGTACCGGGGTTGCCATGGAAGCGATACCGTTTAATGAATCAAAATCCACATCTCCGCAAAGATTTCCATCCTGGTCCACATTGATTCCCACGTCAATCACAACTGCATCTGCCCCAACATATGAGGAATCTATCATCTTCGCCTGTCCCGCCGCAGCAATTAAAATTTCCGCATCCCGGCAGGTTTTCTCAAGTTCCCTGGTGCGTGTGTGACAGATGGTAACTGTTGCATTCTCCTTTAGTAAGAGCATGGAAAGAGGACGGCCCACTACCATGCTTCTTCCAACAACAGCCACCCTCTTTCCGGACAGGGAAATATCATTGGCCTTTAACACCTCAATAACCGCTTCTGCTGTACAGGGCGCAAACCCCTCATTTTCTCCGGCAAAAACGCGGGCTATATTCTCAGGTGAAATTCCATCTAAATCCTTCCCAGGACTGATCATATGCTCGATGACCCGTTCATTGATCTGCTTTGGCAGCGGACGCAGAAGAAGAATACCGTCTATGTCCGGATTTTCATTGATCTTCTTAAATTCCGCCTGAAAGGCTTCATCTGAAATATCTGCCGGAAAAGAAAAGCTCTCTGCCTGCAGACCGAAGTTTTCCATTTTCTTTAATGCACCACGCTCATATGCCATGTCATCAGGCCGTTCTCCTACCCTTACAATTGCTAACTTTGGTGCTGCTCCCTCAAACTCATGTAAAAGCTCCGTTACCTCTTCTCTGATTTTGGCAGACACAGCTGCTCCTTTTAATGTTATCACGATACCTTAAACTCCTTTATCTTTACTTTAACCCAGCCTCCACGTCAGCATAGATCTCATCAGAAAGCCTTATTCCAGTCTCAGCAAGCGTTTCCGCCTCCTGATCCAGCTGCCTGGCCATTTCTCTCCGCTTCATGAATTTTGTATTAATGGAAACGTTCATCTTTGCTCCTAAAAGCGCTGACCTAAGAAATGAAACACCCACGCCCACGTCACTGACAGCCAGGCGGCTGCCCTTTCGTGCCAGAATATCCATAACTGCAATTGCTTCCAGCGCCTGTTCCATAACAGCTTTGGGAACCAGGCTGGCAGCAAGGAGATGGGTTTCTAAAACTTCCTCCTTATGTTTTTTTTCTTCTTCCGTTCCGGAAGGGAGGCCATAGGCAGCTGCCAGAGGCGCAAATACTCTCGCATCTTCATCAGCCAGTCTTAAAAATTCTTTTTTTATTTCCTCCAGCTTGACCAGAAGAAGCTGCATCTCTTCTTCCACATCCGCATACTTCTTTTTTCCCAGAGTCAGATTAATTACCATCTCTCCCAGTGCCGCGCCCTGGGCGCCACCAAGAGCTGCCGCACCGCCGCCTCCCGGTGTGGGCTTTTTGGAGGACAGTTCTTCCAGAAACCCGGAAACTGTAAGATCCTTTATCATTCATATGTTCCTCTCTTTCCGGCATTATTTTTTACCATTATATCGGCCTTATGAAAAAAACACAAGGCTCTTTTTCGACATTTTTTTACACATAACCTTGTAATAAGGGAGAATCGATGTTATCATTGTCGTTAATAAAAAACGGAATACAGCCTTTTGCGACTCTTTGAAAGGAGAATGGAATGAAGTATCCGCCCTTGACTCTCGGATGGTTTCTATATGAAACACCAATTGATAACCTTGAATTAATCGGCAGGGAAGAAGACCTTCAAAAGCCGATTACCGGAATCAGTGTGCTTGATAATCCCGATGGTGTAAGATGGATTAAGAAACATGAGATTATTCTGACAACCGGATATATATTCTACAATGATGTGGAGCTGCAGAAGCAGGTCATTGCCGATCTCCACGCCATTGAATGCACTGCTTTCTGTATAAAGGTAAAACGCTTCTTTGATCAGATACCGGAATCTCTGATTAAAGAGGCTGAAAAATATGGGGTTCCGCTGGTCTCCGTACCTTATTATCATGTCTACTCCAATATCATCAGCGTAATCAATCAGAACTTAATTGACCAGAAGATTTCCCTGCAGCAGTTTATTCTCCGGGAAACAGAAAAATTTCACCAGCTCTATTTTAATAAAGAAGGAATTATGAAAATGCTGGAAGAAATATCCCATTATACCAATTCCATTGTTATGATCACCACTATTTCCGATTTTCCGCTATATTACTTTATTCCTCTAAGACAGCAGGAGGAATTCAACAAAATTAATAAGCTTCATGCCCAGCCTCTCCAAACAGCGCCGCAGCAGGACACAGAAAAAGATCCTTCTGGAAACAGGACGTTTTATTTCAATAATACACTCCTCAGCTTTCAGACCTTTCTGCTTCCTGATAACAGGCATTATTTGTGTATTGATCATACAAAAACGAATATTGATGAGACAACAGCAGTTATTTTAAAGCAGATTTTTTCGGTAATCGCTTTGGAGCTGTCCTCCATGCAGGTTCAAAACAGAACATTTTCACAGAAAAATTATTTTGATTCTTTTTTTTACATGCTTACAGATAAGAAAAAAAAATCCGCAGAAGAGATTCAGCTGATCTGCGATTCTTACTCGTTTCCTTATCAGTTAAAAAGAATCTGCGTCACATTTGAATGCCTGGATAAGGAAAGCAGAATGTTCCGGAGTCTGTACAATGGGATTAATCATGAAATGATTCGCCTTGATTATAAATACTTTTTATGTAACCATGATAATCGTATTGTTATATTTTTCCTGTATTCAAAACAAGTTTCTAATGTAAAAGCACTTTTTCTTGTTAATCAGGCGGTTTCTCAGCTAATGGAAGCACTGAGCGACTATCACTCCTTTTTCAGACTTGGAATCAGCCGGTGCCATGTATCCTACTCCTCCATTGCAAAAGCATATGAAGAAAGCCTGCAGACCTTACATCTGCAGACTCAATTTGCGGAAGCTTCTCTGGTTAACTCATACTCTGCGCAGTACGCCTATCATGTTCTGACGCAGCTCAGTTCCTATGAATTAAATAAGATTTACACGGATACGGTAAAGGAACTTGTGTCCTATGACCAGGAAAGCAAAAGCGAGCTTCTTTTAACGCTTAAAACATATCTGGAAAGCTCCATGAATTTAACCGATACAGCCCAGAAATTATTTATTCACAGGAATACTCTGACCTCACGGCTGACACTGGTTAAAAAGCTGCTTTGCTGCGAGATTTCGGCAGTTGAGGATATTTTCCGCCTCTACCTTGGGATCTGTGCCTGGGAGCTCATTCAGCATATGTAGAATTTATGCATCATCGTCGCACTCATTTCCTGTTCCCAGAGTCTGAAAGTGCTCCATATTGCCGTAGAGATACTGAATGCGCTCATATTCTGCTTCATCGTAGAAGCTGCATTCTCCCCGGCCATAGGCTTTCGCTACCTCCAGCATAAATCTGGCGGTTTCTTCACAGTCTGTTATATGTGTGGCTCCTGTGGCACAGCCTGCCACAGGAGCTTCTGTAGTAACGGCTACTCCGATTACCGGTGCTTTCGTGGCAGTTGCAGGCTGAAGAATGCTGTTTAAATGATAAAGGCCGTTTCCATATGGAGTGATATCCTGCTGGGAAAGGGCATATACAAAAGGCTGCTTTCCAGTGGTCATCTGCATCAGATCCAGAATGCTCTCTGAAACCTTCAGAATGTATCCTTCTTTTACCGTTGGTGAAACGGCGAAGCCTCTGGTGTTGATGATCCGGTTCCCTTTTGTGGTATCCACGGATAATATGGCATCCAGTTCTTCTGTCACCTCTTCCCGGTTTACCTGCGCCATGTTTACCGGAGAATCCATGAAAGGCACCGGATGGTGCTCTCTGGTGGGTGCATCCGGACAAACGTGGGTGGAAATAAATACATCCCCCTCCAGATAATCCCCCTTGTTTCGCATATCCAGGATTTTTGCCGCCAGAGAGATTGCAATTAAAGCTCCGTCTCCGTCTGATACAAAGCCGATCCGCTCCGGTCTGGCCCCCAGACCTCCAAGTCTCCCAAGCAATCCAATGGTAGGCGCATTCATGCCTTTGCTTTTTCCTTTTGTACCCGGAATTCTCACTTTGACCATATCGGTTTTTCCTTTTGGTCCTTCCAGACTATAAACTTCAACATCAGCATCGTTTCGTATGCCTTTTAAATAACATTCCACCTGTTTTCCGCTGGCATAACTGCTGTCAAGCAGATCATATACCTCGATCAATTGTTTCATCAGCATGATGAATCCTCCATGTTTTTTACTTTATTTCCATCAAATCACAAATAGCTGCCACATAGATTTTAGCTGCTGTGACCACATCCCCGATCTGGACTGTTTCATTATAAGAGTGGATACCCACTGTATTAGAAGGACCAAACTGAATCGTGGGAATACCAAGCTTACGGTAATCCCTTGCATCACTGGAGGCCCACTGGTATGCAGGAATCACTTCTTTTCCAAGAAGCCGTTCTGCATTTTCTTTAAACGCCAGTACGATGGGCGCCTCATGGTCTGTAAAATTGGCATCGCTCTTGTACTGAAGCTCATACTCCACACCCTCGACTCCGCTGATTTCAAGAATCTGTTTTAAGGTTTTATCGATTTCTTCTTTACATACTCCAATGGGCAGCCTGACATCGACTGTCGCTTCGCAATAGTCGGGAACCATATTATGCCTTGTTCCTCCCTGAATCAGACCTACATTGGTGCTGACATGGTCAATGACTCTGCCCAGTCCGGGAATGTGGTTCTCTCTTTCTGCAAGCAGCTTTGAATCCATCAGCGGCTTTTTCTGGCGCTCTGTAAAATGTCCTTCTATTTCAGAGAGCAGGCGAACATGGGATAGAACCTTTGAAAGTTTCAGAATGGCATTTTCTCCCTTAAAATCTCCAAGACTTCCATGTGCGGATTTTCCATAAGATTTTATTTTCAAAAGCAGGCCGCCCTTCTGCCCGATTTCTATGGTATTCATGGAAGTCGGCTCAGCCACCAGGCATGCATCGGCATGCTCTCCATAACCGTTGGCACAAAGCCACTGGGTTCCGAACTGACCACCGCTTTCTTCATCAGAAACAATATGAAGACGGATATTGCCATTTAAGGAAACCTGCTTTTTTGCAAAAAGGGAAAGAGCAAATAAAACGCCAGCCACCCCTGCCTTCATATCCGAAGTGCCTCTCCCCAGTATCTGGGTATCTGTTACCTCACCGGAAAAAGGATCAAAATCCCACTGGTTTAAATCTCCGGCAGGAACTACATCCACATGCCCATTTATAATCAGAGAAAAACCCATATCTTTTCCGTAGCCTGCCACTACACAGGGATAATCCGGATTGCAGCCGGTTTCCTTATATTCAATACCGGCATCTTTTAAGTATGCTTCAACAAAATCAACCACATCTCTCTGTGTGCCGACTGGATTTTCACTTTTTATCTGAATCAGCTGTGATACCAGCGTAATCAGTTCATCACGATGATCATCCACATACTGTACCAGCTCTTTTTTTGTCATCTCATTTTCCTCCCTGTGCAATCCTGTTTTCATACAAAAAGCAGGCTACTTTATGTCCGTCTTCTCCATACTGCAGAAGCACCGGAACTTCTTTTTTACAGCGTTCCATACACTGTGGGCACCGTCCGGCGAGAGGACAGCCTTCCAGGTCTCCGATCGGGCTTGATATCTCTCCCTCCAGTGTGATCCGCTCCTTATTCTCATCCGGACTTTCCGGAGGAATGGCAGATAAAAGGGCCTTCGTATAAGGATGAAGCGGATTTTTATAAATATCTCCCCCATTGCACAGTTCCACAATCTGTCCCAGATACATGATTGCAATCCGGTCACTGACATATTTCACCACACTTAAATCATGGGAAATAAAGACATAGGTAAGTTGATATTTCTTCTGCAGACCTTTCAGCAAATTGATTACCTGTGCCTGAATGGATACGTCAAGCGCCGATACCGGCTCATCGCAGACGACCACCTTAGGCTGAATGGAAATAGCCCTTGCCACATTTAAACGCTGCCTCTGTCCGCCTGAAAATTCATGGGGATACCGGTTCATATGCTGAATGTCCAGACCTACCTGATGAAACAGCTCCAAAACTTTCTTTTCCAGTTCTTCCCGGCCCTGTACCGTTTTATGGACAATCATTGGCTCGGATACGGAGTCGGCAGCTGTATGTCTGGGATCCAGGGATGAGTACGGGTCCTGAAAAACCATCTGTATGTTTTTGCATAGCTCAAACCGTTCCCTGGAAGATAATTTTAAAATGCTCTTTCCTTCAAACAGGATATCTCCTCCGGTGGGCTTATGAAGTCCCACAAGACATCTTCCCAGAGTGGACTTTCCGCACCCCGATTCGCCGATAATTCCAAGCACTTCTCCTTCTCTGATATCCAGACTGATGTCCTTTAAGGCATGAAGAACCGATTTTTTCCCTCCCAGGCCTTTGCCTTTTACCTCAAAATCCTTAGACAGATTTTTTATCTGCAAAATGATTGAATTTTCACTCATTTCCGATCCACACCTCCCCGCACAAGACCGTTTTCCCTGCACTGTCTGTGGCAGGCGACAAAATGTCCCGGTTCCAGTTCTTTTAATTCCGGCACCATGCTTTTGCAGATCTCATTGGCATAGGGGCACCGGTTGGAGAAATTACAGCAGGTTCCCGTAAGCCTTAAATCAGGAGGGGTTCCCTGAATGGTAGACAATTCTTCTTCGGATTCACTGCCAAGCCTTGGCATGGAATCCAGAAGTCCCCATGTGTAAGGGTGCAGAGGATTATGATACAGATTGCTGCATGAGGTGTATTCCACTGTTTTTCCGGCATACATCACCATAACGCTGTCACACATTTTCCAGACAACTCCCAGATTGTGAGTAATTAAAAGAATGGCAGTTTGATAAGTCTCCCGCATCTCTTTTAACAGTTCCAGCACCTGGGCCTGAATGGTGACGTCAAGGGCAGTGGTTGGTTCGTCTGCAATAATCATTTTGGGACTGCTTAAAATGGACATGGCAATGATCACGCGCTGGCACATACCGCCTGACAGTTCATAAGGATACGAATCCATACGCCGCCTGGCATCCGTTATGCCAACCTTCATCAGGGCCTCTTCTGCCATACGAAAGGCGGACTGCCGGTCTGTCTTCTGCTGGGTACGGATCAATTCTGTCATCTGATGTCCGACTTTAAAAACAGGAGATAACGAAGTCATGGGATTCTGAAAAATCATGGAAACATCCTTTCCCCGAAAAGACAGAAGCTCTTTCTTATTAAGGGCCAGGACGTCTGTCCCGTCAAAATCAATGCTGCCGCTTACAATTTTTCCGGTTCCTGCAGGTAAAAGGCGGATAATGGATGAAGAAGTGACACTTTTGCCAGACCCTGATTCGCCCACAATTCCCATAATCTCTCCGCGGTTAATCTGAAAACTCACTCCGTCTACCGCCTTGCTCACACCGCCTGATGTATAAAAATAGGTTTTTAAATCTTTTACAGTTAATAATGCCTCACTCACAGCATCCCCTCCTTTCTTTAAAGCTTTTCTTCACTTTCTCCATCTCCTCAGGAGATGACAGAAGATCCAGTGCGGTAAGAGCCAGTGCCTTTGCCCCTGTTAATACAGCCCTCTTTCCATCTTCACTTCTGCATGCCTCTTCAAACTCTCTGGTATGCCCTCTTAACTCCGGCACCACCTTTACGTATGACTGGAGTGCAGGAATTACATGAGTGATGTTTCCTACATCTGTGCACCCGATTCCCAGCTCTTTTCTTCTTGGCATTACCACTTCTCCAAGTTCCGTAAAATTCTTTTCAAGCAGTGCTTCCAATCCGGGATTATTTCGGATATCTTCATACGTGTATCCTGCCTGCTCATACTGAAAGGTTGTCCTTGTCATCCGGGCAATGGCTTCTCCGGCTTCCAGAAATTCCTTTAATATTTTTTCTTTGAATTCCTGATTAAAGGACCTGACTGTAAACTTTGCCTTAGTGACTTCCGGTATGATGACCGGTTCCATGCCGCCGTCCGTTATTACTCCCAGAATTGTACCCCTGCCATTCCATGACAGCCTCTGTCCGTTTATATACTGAAACAGCAAAAGCAAAGGTTCCAGTGCACTGACGCCTTCTTCCGGCCATGTTGCCCCATGGGCCTTTTTTCCATGATACGTGACAATCATATCGGTTACAGAATAGGAGATATCATTGACCACGGTCTCATTTGCAGAGTGTATAATCATAGCTGCGTCCAGCTCCTTAAAAGCCCCGCGCTCAAGCATGATCACTTTTCCGCCTCCGCCTTCTTCTGCAGGAGTTCCGTAAACTGATATGGTTCCGCCTGACTGGTCAATGACTGACTTCACCCCTGCACCTGCTCCCACAGACATGGCCGCCATCAGATTATGCCCACAGGAATGCCCCATACCGGGAACGGCATCATACTCAGCAAGAAACCCAATATGAGGACCCGGCTTCCCGCTGTCGTAACGCCCGCAAAATGCCGTATTAAGACCGCAGATTCCCCGTTCTACTTTAAAACCAAAGGTTTCAAGCAGTCCGCTCACCGCCTTGCTGGAGACATATTCATTGAAATTATATTCCGGATTCTCCCACAGAAAGAGAGCCAGATCCCAAAGCTGATCCGATTTTTCCTCAATCGCCTGTTTTGCCATTGCTTTTATCTTGTTCATATCCATACGTGTCCCTACTTTTTCATCTTAGGATCCAGCACATCCCGGATCCCGTCGCCAAGAAGATTAAAACCAACTACCGTTATCAGGATAAATACACCTGATACGGCTGCAATATGAGGCGCCGTATTCAGTGAATTTCTCCCTGCTCTTAAAATGCTTCCCCAGGAAGCCGTAGGCAGATCGATTCCAAGTCCCAGAAAGCTTAAGGCTGATTCCGAAATAATGGCACTGGCTATATTTAAAGTCGCATAAACGATCACTTCCGAAATGGTATTGGGAAGGATATGGCGGAACAGCATGCGGAAATGGGATATTCCGATCACTCTTCCTGCATTGCAGTACTCTTCCCGCTTCACCACCAGCACCTGTCCTCTTACCACTCTTGCAAACCTTGGAATCTCAGCAATGCCAATGGCAAGAATCACATTGATCATTCCAGACCCAAGTACAGTCATAAGCACAATGGAAAGCAGTATGAAAGGAAATGCCAGAACTCCATCCATAATCCGCATCACAACCGCATCCACAATTCCTCCCATATATCCGGCCAGAAGTCCCAAAAGGACACCGGCAATGCCTCCCACTATGGTAGCCCCTGCAGCAACTAAGAGAGAAACTCTGGCTCCGTAGCAGATTCTGGTAAATAAATCCCTTCCAAACTCATCGGTTCCGAATATATGGCCTTTTTCAAAAAAAGTCAGGTAAGCATCAATTGGATGGATTTCATTAGGCCTTCCGTCAGTTATAAATGGGGCAAACACTGCAATGGCAATCATAAAGCAAACAGCTGCAAGTCCCAGTACTGCTGTCTTATTCCGTTTCAGCTTATTCCATGCATTATTTGCTTTTCTCTCTCTTCTTAGAATCTCTTCCTGAGACTGCTGGTCCAGTAAAAGCACCTTTGCCATTTAAAAACCTCCTTCGTAGCTGACATTGGGATTGATTATCATATATACCACATCCACAAGCATGTTAATTATTACAAATGCCAATGCAATCACCAGGACTGCCCCCTGTATCAGGGCATAGTCTCTGTTATCAATTGCCCCTACGATCAGGGTTCCCATGCCTGGCCATGAAAAAATGGTTTCTGTAAGAATAGCGCCTGCAAAACAGCCTGCCAGCTGCAGTCCCAAAACCGTGATTACGGGCGGAAGTGCGCTTTTCAGTGCATATTTCCAGATCACAACCGATTCCTTAATTCCCCTGGCTCTGAGAGCGCGAATGGAATCGCCATGAATGGATTCCAATATGCTGGAACGGGTAATACGGGAAAATGTCGCAGTCGGGATGGTTGCCAGACAAAAGCATGGCAGTACCATATGGCGGATCACATCTCCGATTCCTGAAGAAATGCTTCCCATCCCCAGTACAGGCAGCCAGCCTAAATTAACGCTGAAAACCAGCACCAGCATCAGACCCAGCCAGAAAATAGGCATGGAAACCCCCACAAGTGCCAGTACCATGAACAGATAATCAATTAAAGTTCCCTGTCGGACTGCCGAAGTCACACCAATTAACAGTCCTGCAATCAGAGCAATGAATACTGACGGCAATGCCAGAAGCAGAGTATTGGGAATTCTTTTTGCAATCAGCCCGAGAACCGGCTGATTGTAAGAATAGGAGACCCCGAAGTCTCCCTTTGCAATCTGGATCATATAGTCTTTATACTGGCTGACAAGAGGCTGATTAAGTCCCATGGTATCACGCATTTTCTGTACATCCTCCACGGATGCCTGAGGTCCTAAAACCGCTCTTGCCGGGTCACCGGGAATCATTCTGGTAAGGATAAAAGTCAGTGTGACGACCACAAAGAGAGATGGAATGATCTGCAGACATCTGATTAATATTGTTTTTAACATAGATCTCCTCTCGTATTTTTGAAACAGGGGATATTGCCTGCGCAATATCCCTCATTCCTAATTCTTACTTTGATAACCATACATTGATATCAGGTGTACAGATTTTAACTTTTCCATCTGCTCTCTGTGTGAGACCCTGAACATTAGAGCTTACGCCCCAGTTTACATTTTCATTGGCATAAAAGATTCCCGGATACTGTTTTACAATAACAGCAAGGGCCTTTTTATACAGTTCTGCACGTTTTGTCTGATCCGTTGTAAGAAGGGCATCATCTAAATACTGATCTACTTCTTTATTTTCAAATCCCTGGCCATTTCCAAGAGAGCCGATGGAACTGGAGTGGAACAGCTTATTTAAGAAGAAGTAAGGATCCGGATACCAGGTCCATGACATTGCAAAGACATCAGCTTTGCCGGATGCTGCAATTTCACTGAAGGCTCCCCATTCACTGGTGTTTATGTTCACGTTGATGTTTAAATTCTGCTTTAAATATGCCTGGAACAGTGTTGCCATTTTTATTCTTGCTTCTGTGTTGGAGATGTAGATATTTAAATCAAAACCATCGGGATATCCTGCCTCTGCCAAAAGCTTCTTTGCTCCTTCCGGATCATAAGCCGGCTTTTCTGACTCAAGACTGGAGTCATATCCCCAGGAACCAGGAGGCAGCGGAAGGCTGGCAGGTTTTGCCTCATTATACTGATATACTCCGGCAGTCAGCTCATCCACATTGACTGCCTTGATAATTGCTTCTCTCACTCTGATATCAGCAGTGGGACCATTCTTCTGGTTGAAATAGATGTATGCAACATGAAGTCCCGGTGTTTCCATCAGTTCCACAGACTGATCTTCTCTTGCAATCTTGACTGCTTCTCCGCTTAAGCTGGTAGCCAGGTTGATCTCTCCGGTCCTCAGCGCGTTAACTGCCTGATTTCCGTCGCTGACCGGCTTAAATGTAACCCCATCCAGATAAGGTTTTGCAGCCCAGTATTTGTCGTTGCGTTTTAAAACAGCCTGCTGGTCCAGTTCAAAGGATTCCAGGGCAAAGGGACCGGTTCCTACAAGGTGAGTGCCGAAATCATCTCCCCAGCCTTCCACTTCTTCTTTTGGAACAATTACATTACCAGCATCAGTCAGTGCTGTTAAGAATACAGCATTGGGCTCTGCCAGATAACATACCAGCTCTGTATCACTGACTGCCTCACAATGATCAAGCATGTCCAGACGGTTCATGGCAGAAAGCTGAAGGGAACGTTCCAGAGAATACTTCACATCTTCTGCAGTCATCTTTCTTCCTTCCTGAAATTTGCCAGGCTGGAAATAAACATCATCCCGAAGTGTAAAGGTATAAGCCAGTCCATCATCACTGACCTTCCACGATTTTGCCAGACCAGGCTGGATTTCGGTCAGTTCTGTATTGTACTCTACAAGGGTATCACAGACAGTTCCGATGATTTGGGATTCGTAAGTTCCCGTATACTTAACGGGATCCAGATTCTTAGGGGAGGATGGAAGGGAGATGGTTAAAACGCCTCCGGATACCGGTTCCCCAGGTGTCTTCTCTTCTTTTGCCGTCTCCTGTGCTGTGCTGGCCTGCTCAGTCGCTGCTGCTGTCGAGGCTGGTTTATCAGAGCCGCATGCACTTAAGACAGCAGTAGCTGCCAGGGCGGCGATTGCTGCTAAGATACTCTTTTTCATAATTCTTCCTCTTTTCTTTATATTTTAATAAAACGACAGCCAAAGAAGACATAGTCGCCTTTAACTATCGTTTATTATGCCAGTATAAAATGAATCTTGAACTTAAGAATGTTCTCTCAGCCACTCCATGGCAGTTCCCGTATAAATGGCGGCCATTTTATGTAAACTTTCTTCATCAAATGTAACTCTCGGATCATGGACACCGTAGGGATATCCTTCTTCTTCTGACCCGGTTCCTACCCAATAGAGCACCGAGGGAACCAGCTGGGATATGACAGAGAAATCCTCTGAGCCAGTCATACGGGGAAGCTCGTAACAGGTACCTTCTCCCAAAATGCGGTCAATATATTCCTTGGTGTTCTGCAGAAGAATGGTATCATTTCTCATGGTCGGAACTCCCTCGTGAAGGAACTCAACCGCCGCTTCAGCCCGAAATACGGCTGCAGTCTGCTTTGCGATCTGAACCAGGCGATCCTTTGCAAAACTTCTTACTTCAGGATTCATGGTTCGAATCGTTCCCTTCATCACGACTGTCTCAGGAAATATATTGGAAGCAGTTCCCCCATTTATTTCGCAGATGCTAAGCACCAGCATCTCATCGGGGTGAACCTCTCTGCTGTTTACCGCCTGCAGGGCCATATGTATATGTACTGCTGTATTGATTGGATCCACGCAGTTGTGAGGTGCCGCTCCGTGACCGCCCTTTCCCTTCACCGTTATGGCAAATACATCACTGGAGGCGCACGCCGTAGTCCATGAATATCCCACAGTTCCAGCTTTCCCATGTACTACATGAAGAGCCATGGCTGCATCTGCGTGGGGATTTTCAAGCACGCCCGCCCTCACCATGTCAAGAGCACCTGCCACTCCTTCTTCACATGGCTGAAACATCAGTTTTACAGTTCCCTGTAATTCTTCTTCTCTTTCTTTTAAAATCCTGGCTGCCACAAGCAGAGCACTGGTATGGATATCATGCCCGCAGGCGTGCATACAATCGTTCTCAGATGCAAACTCCAGACCGGTCTCTTCTTTCATCGGAAGGGCATCCATATCTGCCCGAAGTAAAAAAGTCCTGCCTGGCTTTCCTGCGGTTACAGTGATCCCGGCTTTTCCGCAGCGAACCGGCTCATACCCCATTGAAATCAGCTCTTTTTCTACAAGCTCTATTGTCTTTGGGAGTTCAAAACCAAGCTCAGGATTCTTATGAATCTGCCGTCTTATAGCAATACCATATGATTCCAGTTCCTTTGCCCGGAATAAGATATCACTCATGATAAGAACCCTCCTGACTTATATTTATAAAATATTATGAATATACTATCAGGCGGGTTCTTGTTTGTAAATAGCTTTGTGCACAGTCATTTCGAGACAAATTAAGCAGTGTGCACAGGAATCAGGAGATTGGACGATTCACCGGTCTGTTAATTCCGAAATCATACGTGCAAGCAGTGTCCTGGGCAGAATCACCGGTTTTTTCGTTTCTCCCGCAAATATCTTTTTCATTTCCTGGCTGTATCCAATGCAGTCCAGTACGATCACATCTCCATTTAAACCTTTTACCTGTCCTGCCGCTTTTAAAATCTCCTCCCAGTCTCCATAAGGGGAAGCAGAAATAACTTTTACATCCGTTACAATCTGTGACCACTTATCCAGACTTTGTTTTAACTGCTGAGAGGATGGGGTCACTACAATAATGGATGAATTGGGCGAAAACAGAGGAACCATTCTGTCCAGAATATCACAGGGATAGATCAGGGGAACGGAAGATTTCAGTGTATCCGGAAACTTACCCGTGCAAAACATCATGATAAGTTCTGCTCCCTCTGCCTCCAGTTCATGAATCGCTGTCTGAAGACGCGGAAGAATAAAACGCTCTGCAAACGTTACAGAAGAACCATCATTTAATCTGGAGACCAGCACGTAATCGCCTTCCTCCGGTTTAAATTCACTGATTTCTTCTTTTGTCAGCCCATCTAATCCTCCTTTTTCACAAAGTTCTGCTTTCCCGTCAAAAATACACATAATATCGGCTGTAACATCTGTTCTCGGGCTCTGGCCCACTGTAATCGCACCAATTTTCATCTTATTTCTCCTCTCGTCAAAAAGCATGTGTTCTATGCATCTTAATTGAATTAATATACACTCTTTTTAATTTAAAGATTTTATCAGCCCTTATCCGTTCTGTCAACCTTAAAGAAACTTTATGGAAAGTTCATCAAGCTCAGAGCGAAGTCTGAAATCGGCACATTTTGATGCAATCGGGGAAAACAGCCGCAACGTATCTTCTGCCCGGTTTTTCCATGTTGCGGGATCCACAAATTCAATTGTTCTCATGTTATGAAGACGGTCGGAAAGTGCTACCAGAGCTCCCCGGTCATCCGGACTTTCATGAGTGCGCTCAAATTCTTCATAAGATAAAAGGATCTCACAGATTGCAGGACCAACCTCCTGTGAGATTTTTTCCCTGCATTCTCCCCGCCACACATCATGGAGAAGTCCGGCACAGACGGTATTTTCATCGGTCCCCATGTCCGCCAGGATGATAGCCACATTTAATGGGTGGGTGATATATTCCTCTCCGGATTTTCTTTTCTCCCCCTCATGTAATATCTTTGCCAGTTCGTAGATCCTTCTTAATTTCTCATTGTCATACTCTGTTCCATTTTCTTTTAATGTAAGACACAGAATCTGCCACAATTCCTCCGGTTTTTTATATACCTGTGTTGTTTTTATATATGCTTCCATCAATTGTCTGTCTCCTTTCACAGAGGCATCCCGAACATAGAAGGCCCGCAGCAAAACAGGGGAATATCCGAACAAAGAGGTGAAAGATTTGGTAAATCCGCTGTGGGTTTCCCAACCGTAGTCCAGAGCTGCATCAAGAATCCGCCTTCCTTTCGCGATCTCCTTTGCAGCTGTCAAAAGCTTTCTCTGCTTTACATATTCCATGGGCGAAATCCCGAATTTTCTTTTGAAACACCTGGTAAAATAGCCAGGGGAATAGCCCGCCCAGTCAGACAGCTGCAGGATGGTCAGCTCCTCTTTTATGTGTTCATCAATTAAAACGGCAATCATGGATATTCTGTCATTGGCTTCCATTTTCGTCTGCCTCCTTTCTTTTATTCCACGTGGTAGTTCCATTATAACGGAAAAGACAGAAGACTGCTGTTCCAAAAATGATTTCTTTATTTTATATATTCGAACTGGAATCTTCAGGAATCATTGTTCTTCAGCTTCACTTTCCAACGACGATTCATATAAAGCAAAAAGGAGCATCCGATTTATACAACCGGACACTCCGAATATTTATTTTTGCTGTTCCAGCACTGCAGACAGTTTTTCGATCATCTCATCCACGTGTTCCTTTTCAATCACCAGAGGGGGAACAAACCGAATCACATTGGTGCCTGCACTGATTATAACCAGCTTCTGTTCAGTCAGCGCCTGGCTGATAATAGGGGAAACCGGTACAGTAAATTCCAGACCCTGAATAAGACCCAGCCCCCTTCTTGCTGTAATGATCTCATACTTCTCTTTCAGCTTTTCCAGCTTTTTCGTCAGGTAATCCCCCATTTCCTTTACATGAGTAACGATTTCCCGTTTTTCAAACAGATCTAAAACTTTATGTGCTGCAGCTGTTGCAAACGGATTGCCTCCGTAGGTAGTTCCATGATCGCCGGGAACCATAGCTGTAGCCGCTTTTCCTGCTGCCAGGAATGCGCCGATGGGAACTCCGTTCCCCAGTGCCTTTGCAACCGTCATCACATCGGGCTTAACGCCGTATTGCTGCCAGGCGAACATGGAGCCTGTGCGCCCCATTCCGCACTGAATTTCATCAAGGATTAACAGAATATCATTTTTATCACAAAGGTCTCTTACACCGGATAAAAACTCCTGTGTTGCAGGATAAATCCCGCCTTCGCCCTGAACGGTTTCCAGTATAATGGCGCAGGTTTTCTCATTCACCAGAGCTTTTACACTTTCCAAATCATTAAAATCAGCAAACTTAATTCCGGGAATTAAGGGCTTAAACGGCTCCTGATAATGATCGTTCCCGGTTACGGAAAGAGCCCCAAGGCTTCTTCCGTGAAACGAATGATGCATGGCGATAATTTCATGGTCATGACCGCCGTCTTTATTATAAGCATATCTTCTGGCAATTTTTAATGCTCCCTCAATGGCTTCCGTGCCGCTGTTGGTGAAAAACACTTTATCCATCTGGGATGCCTTTAAAAGCAGTTCTGCCGCCTCTACAGAAGGTACATTATAATAGAGATTGGAAATGTGAAGCAGTTTATCTACCTGAGCCTTTACTGCCTCATTAAATTCCGCATCATTATAGCCAAGGCCATTTACTGCGATTCCGGCAAAGAAATCCAGATATTCATTTCCGTCTGTATCATAAAGCCGTACTCCGTCCCCATGGTCAAAGACAACCGGAAAACGGTTGTAGGTCTTATAAATCTCTGATTCCGCCTTATCGATATATTCCTGTTTATTCAGCATGATAAAAACGCTCCTCTCCCGGGCTCACGATTGCAGTTCCGATTCCTTTATTGGTGAAGATCTCAAGCAGCAGACAGTGGGGAATTCTTCCGTCCATAATATGTACTCTGGACACCCCGTGATTCATGGCATCGATGCAGTTTTGAAGTTTGGGAAGCATACCGCCTCCAAGAGTTCCTCCGCTTACGAACTTCTGGGCGTCTTCGATGGACATTTCGGAAATTAAAGAATCCTTATCCTGAAAGTCCCGGTAAACGCCCTCCACATCCGTCAAAAAAGCCAGTTTCTCTGCCTCCATGGCTGTTGCAATGGCACAGGCTGCATCGTCTGCGTTGATGTTATAGGTCTTAAAGTCCTCATCAAAGCCTACCGGACAGATGATGGGGAGAAAATCCTTTTCCAGAAGATCATTGATGATCTGTGTATCGACCGCTGTGATGTCGCCGACAAAACCGATGTCTTCTCCGTTAGAATAGCGTTTCTGGCACTTTAACATCATGCCGTCTTTTCCGCTGATTCCCACAGCCTTAACCCCCAGTTCATTGACAAGCTGAACCAGGCTTTTGTTCACACGGTTTAATACCATCTCCGCAATCTCCATAGTGGCGTCATCCGTGACTCTTAAACCGTTGACAAAATGAGACTCCATACCGGTTTTCTCCACCCATCTGCTGATCTCTTTTCCTCCGCCGTGGACGATAATGGGCTTGAACCCTACAAGCTTTAAAAGTACCACATCCTGAATTACCTGTTTTTTCAGTTCTTCATCTACCATGGCGCTTCCACCGTATTTTACCACAATCGTTTTACGGTTAAACCTCTGTATATAAGGAAGTGCCTCAATTAACACTTCTGCTTTCTGCATAATGCTATGATCCAGTACCATTTAATTTTCCTCTCCTTCTTATGATCTGCCCTGAACTATTTAAGAACGGTAATCTGCGTTGATCTTCACATAGTCAAAAGTCAGATCACAGCCCCATGCAGTTGCAGAGGCATTTCCCATTTTGATGTCAGCAATGGCAGTAACTTCCGGCTCCGATAATACCTTAGTCGCCTCTTGTTCACTGTAGGGAAGTGCCACACCATTTTCAATGATCTGAAGCTTTCCTGCTGCGCTTTCAAAATACAGATCCACTTTTTCCGGATCAAAGGAGGCTCCGGAGTATCCCATGGCGCAAAGGATGCGTCCCCAGTTGGCATCATGACCGAATATAGCCGCTTTGGTCAGGCTGGAGGTGATGACTGATTTTGATAATGTCACAGCCTGTGCCTTTGTTTTGGCACCAATAATTTTCACTTCAAATAAAGCAGTACAGCCTTCTCCATCCCCAGCCATCTTCTTTGCCAGAGTTTCATTGATGAAATTAAGTGCTTTTATAAATAACTGATAATCTTCATTTTTTTCCGTAATTTCCTTATTTCCTGCCATGCCGTTTGCCAGAAGGAGAACGGTATCGTTAGTAGAGGTATCTCCATCTACGGAAATCATGTTGTACGTATCTTTAATGTCTTCCCTTAATGCTTCCTGCAGCAGTTCCTTTGAAATCGCAGCATCCGTGGTAACAAAGCTTAACATGGTGCACATGTCAGGGTGGATCATTCCGGAGCCCTTGCACATGCCTCCGATGGTGATGGTGGCTCCTCCTGCCTCAAACTGAACTGCTGCTTCCTTTTTTACGGTATCGGTCGTCATAATGGCCTGTGCCGCTGCGGTTCCGCTCTCCTCACTGCCGTCCAGGATAACAGACATTGCTTTCACTCCCGCTGTGATTCGGTCGATTGGAAGCTGCATTCCGATTACTCCGGTGGAAGCCACAAGAACCGAATCTTCCGGTATGGAAAGGCACTGAGAAGCAGCCTTTGCCGTCTGACTGCAGTAAGAAAATCCTTCTTCACCGGTACATGCATTGGCAATTCCTGCATTTACCACAACCGCCTGGGCAAATGGGGAACTGGTTACGATCTCCTTATCCCATTTGACCGGAGCTGCTTTTACGATATTGGTAGTAAAGGTACCTGCTGCCTTGCATGGAACCTCACTGTAAATCATCGCCATATCTTTCCTGTTGTTCTTATATTTAATGCCTGCTGCCGTTGATGCAGCCTTAAATCCCTTCGCTGCTGTTACTCCTCCGCTTATCTGCTTCATAATTACATTTCCTCCCTGTCTCCGGTAATGGTATCCTGTCAGCTTACAAAATCAGTGCGGTTTTCCTCACTGATGGCCAAATCATAGTAATTTAAATCATCACGGAATGTGAACTTTTCTTTCCGCCAGAAATTATTTCCCAAAAGGTTGGAACGAAAGGCAATCAGATTGACTTTATTGATTCCCTCTTTTCTCAGCCGGCTCACAGCTTCCAAAACCATCTCATGACCGACTCCATGCTTTCTGTATTCCTCTGCCACGCACACATGGTATAACGTTCCCCTGCGCCCGTCATGACCGCATAAGATAGAACCGATCACGGTTCCGTTATTTTCTGCAGCCACGCTTAAATCCGGATTCCTCAGAAGAAACCGTCGGATTCCTTCCTTAGAATCATCAACAGCCCGGATTCCGAACCCCTTAATTCCGGACCAAAGTGCAAATACCTGGTCATAATCTTCGATTGTCATTGATCGTATTATCATTATGTCTTCCTTCATCATTTCACTTACTTTCCAACCTCTATGGAAACATGGGGATCAGCTTCAGTCCCTTGTTTTCCTCCAGTCCGAAAAGAATATTCATGTTCTGCACTGCCTGACCGGCTGCTCCCTTTACCAGATTATCCATGGCGCCCATCATTACAATCCGGTTCGTTCTTTGATCGATCTTAAAATTCACATCGACAAAGTTGCTGCCTTCCACCCATTTTGTCTGAGGCGTCACATCTTTATCCAGTACCCGGACAAAAAATTCTTTTCCATAGTACTTATCATAAATGGATTTTACTTCTTCATAGGAAACCTGTCTGGTTAATGATGCATAAGCAGTTATAAGAATGCCTCTGTTCATGGGAACCAGATGAGGTGTGAAACTGATGGTTACCGGTTTTCCTGCCCCGTAAGAAAGCTGCTCTTCAATCTCAGGAGTGTGCCTGTGTACACCGACCCCGTAAGCTTTGATGTTCTCATTCACTTCGCAGTAAAGATTGTCAGTCTTTGCTCCTCTTCCTGCTCCTGACGTTCCTGATTTTGCATCGATGATAATGGTATCAGGGTCAATCAGACCTTCTTTTACCAGCGGATAAACAGAAAGCTCAGAACAGGTGGGATAACAGCCCGGATTGGCTATGAGCCTTGCATTTTTAATCTTTTCCCTGTTGATCTCCGGAAGTCCGTATACCGCTTCCTTTATATATTGAGGTGATTTATGCTGGATCTGATACCACTCTTCATAGATTTTCACATCCTGAATCCTAAAGTCCGCACTTAAATCAATGACTTTGGTCTGTGATAAAATGTGTTCATTTAAGGCAGATGCCAAAAAGCCCTGAGGCGTTGCCGTGAATATTACATCCACTTTCTCTGCCAATGCTTCTATATTATCATCCATGCAGGAATCGCTGACGATTTCAAACATATTCTGATAAATGGAAGCGTATTTCTGGTCCACGTAGCTTTTCGATCCGTACCATTTAATCTCCACGTCATCTCTCTGGAGTAAAAGTCTTGCCAGCTCACCGCCTGCATATCCGGTTGATCCTATAATTCCTGCTTTAATCATCGTCATCGCTCCTTACCATTCTCTATTTTGTATCAGCCCGGCGCTCTCCATTCATGAGCGTTCTGCCTTTTCCTTAAGGATTTTCATAATTATACATCCCTTTTGTATATTATGCAAGATATTTTTATATTTTTCATTTTACCCTTGCATTTTTCCCGGTTTTGTTGTATATTTATGTAAGTTCAAAAAGGAAATATACAAAAACCATTGAGGAGGAATCATATATGAAAGAAAAAGTAATTTTAGCCTATTCCGGCGGACTTGATACCACTGCCATTATTCCATGGTTAAAGGAAAATTTTGATTATGAGGTAGTCTGCTGCTGCATCGACTGCGGACAGGGCAATGAGCTTGATGGTCTGGAGGAGAGAGCCAAATTATCCGGCGCTTCCAAATTATATATAGAAGATCTGGTGGATGACTTCTGCGATAACTACATTATCCCCTGCGTTCAGGCCAATGCAGTTTATGAGAATAAGTATCTTCTGGGCACTTCCATGGCTCGTCCGGCGATTGCAAAAAGACTGGTTGAGATTGCAAGGAAGGAAGGCGCTACTGCCATCTGCCACGGAGCAACCGGAAAGGGCAATGACCAGATCCGTTTCGAACTTGGCATCAAAGCCCTTGCTCCTGATTTAAAGATCATCGCACCATGGCGTATGACCGACGTATGGACCATGCAGTCCCGTGAAGATGAGATTGAATACTGCAAACAGCACGGGATCGACCTTCCGTTCTCAGCAGACAACAGCTACAGCCGTGACCGTAACTTATGGCACATCAGCCATGAGGGCCTAGAGCTGGAAGATCCGGCTAATGAGCCAAATTATGATCACCTTCTGGTACTTGGCGTTTCTCCTGAAAAGGCTCCTGATGAAGGGGAATACGTGACCATGACCTTTGAAAAAGGCATTCCTGTCAGCGTAAACGGAGAAGCCATGAAGGTTTCCGATATCATAACAAAGTTAAATGAGCTTGGCGGAAAGCACGGCATCGGCATTGTGGATATCGTGGAGAACCGTGTAGTAGGCATGAAATCCAGAGGCGTTTATGAAACACCAGGCGGAACCATTCTCTTAGAAGCACATCAGCAGCTGGAGGAGCTGGTTTTAGACCGCGCTACCATGGAAGTTAAAAAAGATATGGGTAATAAATTTGCACAGATTGTATACGAAGGAAAATGGTTTACACCGCTTCGTGAGGCAGTTCAGGCATTTGTTACTTCCACTCAGGAATATGTAACCGGAGAAGTGAAGTTCAAACTTTATAAGGGCAACATCATCAAAGCAGGAACCTCTTCCCCTTACTCCTTATACAGCGAATCTCTTGCTTCCTTTACCACCGGTGATCTCTATGATCATCACGATGCAGACGGCTTCATCACTCTTTTCGGTCTTCCTTTAAAGGTTCGTGCCATGAAGATGCAGGAACTTAATAAATAAACAGTTCTTTAAAACCAGGAATTGAGGTTTACTTCTGAAATTCAGCCCCAATTCCTGGTTTTCTCTGTGAATAACAGATCAATATTCACAACAACCGCATTCAAACAGATGGAAAAATCCCACATAATGTTTAATCTTTATTTTCTGGTCCAGGACAATTGACAGCCAGATACTCTTGATTTATAATTGCTCTGATTACATAAGAAGAAATTTTGACAAAAGAAGAAAAAGAATAAAACCAGATCAGGAGAAAACAAATGTCGCAGGAAAAACAATTGCCCACCCCAGGCAGTAAGAAGCAGATAGGAATAAACATGGGCAAAAATTCTATCAAACGCAAGCTTCAAATCAGTATCGCAGCATTGTCAACCGTTATCACATTACTTTTCGGCACCGTCAATTCCATTATTGTCTATCGGGATGCAAGGAACAACATGCAGCTTAGAATCCAGGAAAACACCAATGCATACAACCATTCGGTAGAAAACGCTATTCTCATTTTTAAGACTAAAATTGAATCAATCTCAAAGGACAGCAGAATCAGAACCTCCACGGGTGCATCGGAACAGCTTCAGAAAGACTTAGCCCAGCTGGCGAAGGAATATGGCTTTGATTCCATAGTCGTCTGCAACCCCCAGGGAATTACCTCCGACGGAACTGATATTAAAAACAGGGAGTATTTTCAGAAATCCACAAACGGGGAAACCTACATTTCCTCTCCCCTTTTAAGCAAAGCAACCGGTCAGATGATCATGATTCTTTCAGCCCCGGTAAATGGCGACGGAAGCAAAGGCATCGTATTTGCAAGGCTCTCCTGTGATTCCTTCAGCAAAATGATTAATGATATTTCCCTTGGAAAATCAGGCTACGGATTCATCGTGGATAATGAAGGAACCGTTGTTGCCCATAAGGATCAGGATAATGTGAACCAGCAGTTAAATTACATAGAAACTGCAAAAACAGATTCATCCTTTTCTGACGCTGCAAAGATGGTGCAGAACATGATAGCTGGTAAGTCCAGTATCGAATCCATTCATCATAAAGGAAGCCAGCTTACCGTAGGTTATGCCCCCATTCCCAATACAGACGGCTGGTCCATCGGTGTGGCAGCAAAAACCTCTGAGCTTATGGAAGGTTTCTACATCTCAATCATCATTATGGTTCTTTTTATAATTGCATTTTTGATCATCGCTTTGATTTGCGCAATCAGGATTGCCTCTCCTATTGTTAACCCCATCATTAAAATGGTGGACAGACTGGAGCTTCTTTCTCAGGGTGATCTTCATTCCCAGGTTCCCGAGTATGTGAGCGACGATGAGATCGGCACTCTTTCCTCTTCCTTAAAATATACCGTTTCTTCTCTCCGCTCCATCATCAATGATGCCACGACTGTTTTAGACGGCGTAGAGAAAGGAAACTGCACTTTAACCATTGAATCTGAATACAAAGCGGATTTTATCCTTCTTAAGACATCAATCAATGGAATCATTGCCAATTTAAATACTATTTTCGGAAACTTCCGAAGCTCCATTAACCAGATTTCCAGCGGAGCAGATCAGATTTCCTCCGGAGCGCAGCTTTTGGCTTCCGGCACAACGGAGCAGGCTGCTACTGTGGAAGAGCTAAATGCTTCCATATCCAATGTGGCTCATCATTCAGAAGAAAATGTGGTTACCGTTTCAACAGTAAATGAATACGTAAAACAGACGGGAATCGAGCTTACAAAAGGAAATTCCTACATACAGAATTTGAACGAGGCCATGACTGAGATCGGGGAAGCTTCGAAGAAAATCACAAATATCACCAAGGTAATTGAAGATATCGCTTTCCAGACCAACATTCTGGCGCTGAATGCAGCCATTGAAGCAGCAAGAGCCGGAGAGGCAGGAAAAGGCTTCGCTGTTGTTGCAGATGAAGTCCGCAATCTGGCTGTTAAGGTATCAGAGGCAGCAGGAGAAACTTCTTCCCTGCTGGCACACTCCTCTTCTCTCGTAGAAAACGGAGAAGCTTTATCAAAGGAAACAGTGGAAATACTGAAAGGTCTTGCAGACAAGGCAGACTTCCTTGGCGAATCCATGGAAAAGATCCGCAGTGCGTCTGCAGAACAGGTAGATGCCATCCAGCAGATCAACACAGGCTTAACCCAGGTATCATCCGTGGTTCAGACCAATGCGGCAACTGCGGAAGAAAGCTCTGCATCCAGTGAAGAGTTAGCAGCCCAGGCACAGGCCATGAAGGATGAAATCAGCTGGATTCAGCTGATGGGTGACAATGTTTCTGAAAAAAAGCAGATCAGTGAACCGGTATATGAAACAGCAGAAGAAACAGAATTACCGGAAGCTCCGGTCATAACAGAAAAATATTAATAAAAAAGATACCGCCAGCCTTCAAACGGCCCGGCGGTATTTTTTTATGAGTTCTCAAATGGAGGATTTTTCATCCCTGCCAATTCGTTCAGCCTCTCACCGGATATGCGGTATACCGTCCATTCATCCATTGCTTCCGCCCCCATGGTACGGTAAAAGCCGATACTGGGCTGATTCCAGTCTAAGCACCACCACTCCAGTCTTCCACAGCCCCGTTCTCTGGCAATGGCACCTAATTTCTTAAAGATTGCTTTTCCAATTCCTTTTCCTCTGTATTCAGGCTTTACAAACAAGTCTTCCAGATAGATTCCGGCTCTGCCGAGAAATGTGGAGAAATTATGGAAAAACAATGCAAATCCCACTTCATTTCCATCTGCCAGCGCAAAGATCACTTCTGCTTTTTTCTGCCCGAACAGCCAGTCTTTTAAAAGTTCTTCTGTGGCAATCACTTCATCAAGCATTTTCTCGTAATCTGCCAGCTCTTTAATAAATTCCAGAATCAAAGCTGTATCCGATTCCTGTGCATATCGAAACGTCAGTTCCATTTTATTCCTCCTCATTTGTACCAGTATTATTTCAGTATACCGTATTTATTTTCTTTTTTCCAGAACATGCTTAATCCTTGGCATCATTTTTTTTGTATACAGATATCCGCTCTCCATGCACTCCTCCATATATTCAAACGTCAGAAGCCCTGATCCTTTGGGAATCGGCGGCTTTAAAAGAAGAATTTCACCGCTGGAGCGGCAGTCCTTTAACTCCCTGCTCATGATGGAAAACGAATGGAACGCGATCTCCATGATGGAATGATCCTTCGGCATCTCATATGCTTCTCCGATATCAACTGCAATCACTCTTGATACCCCGGTGGAAATCAGTAAATCCACCGGAAGGTTATTGGTCACCCCTCCATCCACCAGCAAAAACCCATTGATCTGCCTTGGGCAGAATACGGCGGGAACAGAAGAGCTGGCCATCATAATATCGCATAAAAGCCCGTTTTTCTGCCACTTCACATTTTCTTCCCGAAGCGCAGATATGGGAACCTTATCATGAAAAAGATTTGTAAAAACAACGGTGTTGCCGCTGTTTATATCAACAGTCGGTATCAGAAGACCCTTCTGACAAGCCTGTATCTCCAGCCCATCGGTTAAATCACAGAGAAAGCGGGAAAGCCGGTTGCCTTTAATCAAGCCCATTAAAGATGTATTTCTGTGAAGCAGTACCTGGGGCAGAAAGAGGATGACTCCGATTATATTGGGATCTATATAATTTTCCCCATGCTTTGCCAGCCAGCCCACTGTTTCTCTCATCTTACCAATCCCCATTCCGGATGCGTAAAGTCCGGCCACAATACTGCCTGCACTGGCTCCCGCAATCCGGTCGGGCAAAAGACCGTTTTCTTCTAACGCCGTAAGAACGCCTACATGAACCGCTCCTCTGGTTCCTCCTCCTGCTAAAGCAAGCCCATAATCCGCCATGTTTTTTTTCTCCTTGCCTTGAAGAAACGTTTCAGGAAAATGTATGCTTTTTTCACTTCTTTTATGACCTGGGGCGGGGATCGGAAAACAGCTAAAAGCCGGAAAGCGTATGGGACCTAATCCTTCCGCTTTCCGGCTTTTCATTTATAATCTGATTCATTCTAAGAGAGGGATATCAGTTGCCGCCTGCATAATAGGCATCTATCCCATCTGCAATTCCTTTTGCAATCTTGTCCCGGTATTCATCCTCCGCCATCTTCTTATCTTCCCCCGCATTACTCATAAATCCCATTTCCACGATGGTTACAGGTATCTTACACCAGTTAATTCCGCTCATGGAATCGGTCTCCTGTACTCCCCGGTTTTTAAATCCGGTCTGACTGCAGATTCCGTTCACCACAGTTTTTGACAGTGCTGAGCTCTTGTTGTAGAGACTGCTGTTGTATGGGTTTTTTGAAGTCTGGCACATCGTTAAGGCACCGGCTATGGAACTGTCATTTAAGGAATTCGCGTGAACTCTTATGAAAATATCCGCTCCGCTCTCATTGGCCATGTTGGCACGCTCTGCATTACTGATATTCACATCATCGGTCTCACGGATCATATAAACCCGGTAACCTCTGTTAAGCAGCTCCTGCTTTAATTTAAGAGAGACTGCCAGAGTCAGCTTGTACTCAGGTATTCCGGTCGCAGTTCCCTGGGTTCCTGATGCTACCTTGGGTTTCATCTGGGATGATCCCGGTCCGATGGGCTCTTTTTGAGAATTTCCCTTTGCCTGGTGTCCCGGATCAATGGCAATCAGCCGTCCGTTTCCGCTTCCGGATATGGAAGGAGTCTGAGCCTTATCAGCCGGTTTGTCCGTGGATAAATAACGGGAAGACACATAACATTCTTCATTCTCATAGATGACACGGCTCCAGCTCTGGCTGTATCCGGTTCGTTTCAGTTCAGCTCCCTGATTAAGAGTAACTGCTATCTGGCCGGAGACAGATGGCTGTGTCCTCACGTTCACCCCGCTGCCAGTCACATAGACGGTCTCGTCTGCTTTTTGAAACTCCGGAGCTGTCTCCGTTGTCACAGCGGCCTCGTGGGAGCTTTTCCCGGCCGTTTTTCCATCTTCATCCCCGATGGTTACAGGCGTACTCTCTGTTTCCCCGCTTAACTCCCCTTTTGCTTCTTCAACAGAAGGAGTCTGTATGGCTTCATACTTTTTTCCGCAGCCGGAAAGCAGAAACAGACAGAAAAGCAGGACAGCCGGGACGATCCATCTGATTGTTTTTTTACGGATTATCACAGTATGGTTCCTCCTCCCACTACATACTCGCCCTGATAAAATACCACGGCCTGTCCGGGAGTAATCGCTCTCTGGGGCTCCTCAAATCTGCATCCCAAAACGCCATCCTCCACTTCTTTTATGGTACAGGCAGCGCCCTTATGGCTGTAACGGATCTTTGCCATTACCTCCATCTCTTCACCATGAAGACCGTCAACTGCCATCCAGTTCAAATGTCCGGCGCGGAGGGTGTCAGAATAGACATCCTCTCCTTTTCCAATGACCACTTCATTTGTCTCAGGGCGTATCTCCACCACAAAAACAGGATATCCAAGAGATAGGTTCAAGCCCTTTCTCTGACCAACGGTGTAGTGAGTGATTCCTTTATGACGTCCGATCACCTGGCCATCCAAATCCACAAAATCACCTTCCGGCGCTCTCTCCCCTGCGCTCTCTTCAATAAATCCGGCATAATTATGATCGGGTATAAAACAGATCTCCTGACTGTCCGGTTTGTGTGCAACGTTTAAATTGATCCGGTCAGCAATCTCCCTGATCTGATCCTTGGTATAGGCACCTACCGGCATCAGGGTACAGGCCAGCTGATCCTGGGTTAAGTTATAAAGAGCATATGTCTGGTCTTTCGCGGCAGTCACAGACTTTTTGAGGGCATATCTGCCGTTTGGAAGCCTGTCGATCTGGGCGTAATGACCAGTGGCAATATAATCAGCACCAATATCTAAGCTCCGTTTTAAAAGAGATTCCCACTTGACATAGCGGTTGCAGGCGATACAGGGATTGGGAGTCCGTCCTCTCTGGTATTCCTCTACAAAATAATCGATGACCTGTGATTTGAATTCTTCTTTAAAATTCATAACATAATAAGGAATTCCAAGATCCCAGGCAACTCTTCTGGCATCGTCTACGGCACTGAGGCCGCAGCAGCCTCCGTTCTCTTCCTGAGTCACGTTATCCTCGTCCTGCCAGATCTGCATGGTTACGCCGATTACGTCATAGCCCTGTTCCTTTAACAGCCAGGCTGCAACGGATGAATCCACGCCGCCTGACATTCCTACTACTACTTTCGCTTTACTCATATTGTTCCATTTCCATTAATATTCTTCTTCTACTTCTTCCTCACCGATATCAGACTTTGGCTTCTTTAAGCCATCAATCTCAATGTCATGCTTGGTTGCGTAATCCCACAACGCTGCATGAATTGCTTCTTCGGCCAGTAAGGAGCAGTGAACTTTTACAGGGGGCAGCCCATCAAGTGCCTCACAAACAGCCTTATTGGTTACCTCCATCGCTTCCTGAACTGATTTTCCTTTTACCATCTCTGTTGCCATGCTGCTGGTCGCAACTGCCGCACCGCATCCAAAGGTTTTAAATTTTACATCCTGAATGATCTGGTTATCATCAATATCCAGATAGATTCTCATAATATCGCCGCATTTAGCATTACCAACTGTACCCATGCCGCTGGCGTTCTCTATTTCACCCACATTTCTCGGGTGCTCAAAATGATCCATAACTTTTTCTGTATACATATTCTATATTCTCCATTTTCTGGTAATTCATCTACCCTGTACTATTTCCCCTGATGCTTCATATAATCCTCATAAAGAGGAGACATGCTGCGCAGCTTCGCTACGATCTCCTTAATGGATTCCACCACGTAATCCATCTCTTCTACTGTATTAACCTCATCAAGAGTCAGACGAAGAGAACCGTGGGCGATCTCATGAGGAAGGCCGATTGCCAGCAGTACATGAGACGGATCCAGGGAGCCTGAAGTACATGCGGAACCGCTGGATCCGCAGATTCCTTTCATATCCAGCATGATCAGTAAGGATTCTCCTTCTATAAACTGGAAGGCAAAATTTACATTATTGGAAAGGCGGCTCTTTCTGCTGCCGTTAATTCTGGTGTATGGAACTTCTTTCATAACACGTTCCATTAAATATTCACGAAGCCCGGTCTCTTTGCGGGTTCTTTCTTCCATTCCTGCCACTGCAAGCTCCACCGCTTTACCGAAACCTACGATTCCTGTTACATTCTCTGTTCCTGCACGGCGCTTTCTCTCCTGTCCTCCTCCATGAATAAAGGAACGGGACTTTACGCCGGTTCTGATATATAAAAATCCGATTCCCTTTGGTCCGTTAATCTTATGACCGCTGGCGCTTAACATATCAATGTGATATTCATCTACGTTAATGGGCACATGACCAAATGCCTGAACTGCATCGGTATGGAATAAGATCTTATGCTCTTTCGCTATCTCACCAATTTCCTTAATGGGTTCTATGGTGCCGATCTCGTTATTGGCAAACATGACAGAAATGAGGATGGTGTCAGGACGAATGGCTTTTTTCAGCTCGTCTAACTTTATGGAACCATTCTCATCTACATTCAGATAAGTGATATCAAAACCGCGTTTCTCTAAATACTCACAGGTATGGAGCACGGCATGATGTTCGATTTTACTGGTAATGATGTGTTTTCCTTTTTCTGCATAGGCTTCTGCTGTTGCAATGAGAGCCCAGTTGTCGGATTCAGAACCGCCGGCTGTAAAATAGATCTCGTTTGCCTTGGCTCCGAGAGAATTCGCGATGATCTCTCTGGATTCCTGAACCGCTTTCTTCGAAATACCGGAAAATTCGTATACGGAAGATGGATTGCCATAATATTCCGTAAAGTAAGGCAGCATGGCTTCTACGACCTCTGGTCTGGTTTTGGTCGTCGCTGCGTTGTCTAAATAAATCAGTTGCTTCATATTTGTTAGTTCCGCCTTTCTGTAGTTCTAAAGTTAAAAGCTTCATCTACATTTTCTATTATACACACATTTCCTAGAAATTCAATAGGAATGATTCTCATTATGATTGTGTCATGAAGAAAGAACAATTTCCATATATTTATAATAATTCTTTTTTTCAGGAGATTTCATGAATGACTCTCTAAAGATCCCCAGAAAACTATCAAAAAGAAAATATGCGCTTCTGACCGGCACGCTTCTTCTTACATCAGCCGGCCTCATCACCCGGGTGCTGGGCTTTTTTTACCGGATCTTTCTCTCCCGTACCATCGGGGCTGAAGGTCTGGGTATTTTTAATCTGATCCATCCGGTTTTTGGGATCTGCTTTGCTCTTTGTGCAGGCTCCATTCAAACCGCCATATCCCAGTCCGTAGCCGCTAATGTGAAGAAGGGCCGTTCTGTATTTCGAAGCGGCCTGATCATTTCAGTGGCTATTTCCATGACACTGGCTTATTTCATCATTCAGTTTAAAGATTTTATCGCAGGTTCTATATTAATGGAGCCCCGCTGCGCCCCTCTCCTTACTTTTCTTGCTGTATCGGTTCCATGCGCAGCAATTCATGCCTGTATCAACGGTTACTATTATGGTATGCAGCGTCCCTCCGTTCCGGCATTAGCCCAGATTATGGAGCAGATTGTAAGAATCGGCGCGGTTTTTCTCATTGCTGATATTATGATCCGTTCAGGAATTACCATCACTGTCCAGCTGGCAGTCATGGGACATTTAATCGGGGAAATTGCCTCGTCTCTCTTTACTGTCTTTGCCTACCGCTTTTTCCCGCCGAAAATGGCCAAAGACTTTGCTTATGACTCCTCTCATTTCAGTGAAACAGCTCCCGGGCTCTTTCATCTGGCACTTCCGCTTATGGGAAACCGGCTGGTTTTAAATGTCCTTGCCAGTGCAGAGGCTATACTCATCCCCAGCAGACTGCAGATGTCCGGTCTCTCGGATTCAGCTGCATTTTCCGTATACGGAGTATTAACCGGAATGGCGCTGCCCTTTATTTTGTTCCCTTCCACCGTATTTAATTCCCTGGCAGTGCTTTTGCTTCCCACTGTGGCGGAAGCCCAGTCAGAGGGGAATGAAAAACGGATCGGAACGGCCATTTCCATGTCCTTACGCTACTGTATGTATGTGGGAATTCTCTGTATCGGAATCTTCACTTTATTCGGCAATGATTTAGGTGTGAGCGTGTTTAAAGACAGCTCCGCCGGACAGTATATGACTGTGCTGGCATGGCTCTGCCCATTTCTTTATATGGCTACCACCATGGGAAGTATTTTAAACGGGCTTGGCAAAACCTCCATCACCTTCACCCAGAATGTAATCGCCATGACGCTCCGGCTCCTGTTTGTACTTTTTGGTATCCCAAGACTTGGAATATTTGCATACCTGGTGGGCGCACTGGCGAGCGAACTGCTGCTGGCTTTCATGCATGTGATTACTTTAAAGAAAATGGTGGATTTTGTGTGGAATGCATGGGATATGATCGCAAAGCCATCGGCACTCATGATACTGGCAATCGGACTGTATTATGCCGTTTTTTCCTTTTCCGATCCATTTGCAGGCCTGCCTCTGTTTATTAAAACAGCGCTGCATATTGGGATTTTAAGTATCTTTTATCTGGTACTGCTGTTTGGGGCTCATGTGATGAAAAATGGCGGTGAATAAAGGCGTACTGGACTGTTTTCGTATTCCTTGCGTTAGATTTAATGGTATAGTATAATACTTGTATGTATTTTAGAAATAATAATCGGGTAACAGCATGCAAATGAAAGGCAGGTGGTATTTTGGCTCAGGAATATCAGGTTTATGGCGAAACAACCGACAAAGCCATTAAAAAAAGTTATTGGAATGCTGCTAAAGGTCTCCAGAAAGTTGATGGGCTTAATCCTACAAAATATCTGTCTGACCTGGCAGAATCCAATATTGAAGGAAAATTAACCTATCAGCAGGTGGAAGAGCTTCTTTATGAACGCTATGAAAATGAAACAGCAGAAGACATTGAGCACCGGAACAAAGAGGCTGATCTTGTCTCTGCCCGAATCGTGCATATACTTGACGGTCCCGGTTATCCGTTAAAAGTCACTTCGCTGAAAGCAATTCACAGAGAACTTTTCAAAGATATCTATGATTATGCCGGACAGTTCAGAAAGGTTAATATCTATAAGTCAGAACCAATATTGAACGGAGACACGGTTAAGTATACGAACTATACCGCTTTGGAAGAGACTCTGGAATATGATTTTGATACGGAAAGAAATAAAAGCTATGGGGAACTTCCGAACGATAAGGTGATCAGGAGAATCACCTCTTTTACCTCAGCCATATGGCAGGCTCATCCTTTTATGGAAGGAAATACGAGAACAACAGCAGTGTTCATGGAATGTTATCTTAATAACATGGGGTTTCAGGTAGATAATACCATGTTTAAAGATTACAGTCAGTATTTCAGAAATGCTCTTGTGAGAGCAAACTTTGCTGACTACAAAAACGGGATCAGCGAAACCAGCCAGTTTCTTGAATATTTCTATGAAAATCTGCTCCTGGGCGGAGAAAATCGTTTAAGAAACCGTGATCTTATTTTAAAGAATGTTTTGCGCCAGGTTGAATCTGAGGAATAAAGCTTTCTTAATTAAACGCAAGACAAAGGTACAAAAGGAGAATGTGAATTCCCATGGATATAAAAGAAGCCTGTTCCTGTATTGAACTTTTTCAAAACATATCAGAAAAATCAACTGCTGCACTGATAACCTGCGGCAGCCTCCGGCGTTTTCCCAAAGGGTCACACTTATTTTGGGATAAAGAAATAAACCAAACACTTTATATAGTAGTAACCGGTTTTGTATCCCTGTATAAAATCAACTCCCAGGGAGAGCGAAAGACCATTTTTCTTCTGGGAAAAGGGGAATTGGTGAACGAAGAAGTTTTGCAGAATATGTCCGCTTCCATTAACTGCGAGGCCTTTGAACCATCTCTGGTTCTGTGCTTTGGTAAGATGGATTTTCTGGCTGTCATGCGCCAGGACTTTGAACTGACGAAACTGATTCTTGATTCCCTTGCTCTAAAAAACCGGCGTTTATACCGCCAGTTAAAGAACACCTCCAATTCCGTACATGGAGAAAAACGGATTGCAGCAAAGCTGTGGAGGCTGTCTAAGGATTACGGCATCCCCGATGAGGAAGGGACCTTAATCAATATGGATTTAAGCGTTACCTATCTGGCAGATATGCTGGGATCCAGGCGGGAAACTGTGTCCCGTCAGCTGAAGCATTTAACCGAACAGGGGCTTGTCCGGGTCCAGCGGGGGAAAATCATCATCCCTGACAGAGACGCCCTGTCTGTTTTTTTTAAGTCACCGTGATTTTAATCACGGTGATTTTTTTATTTGTTGATTATACTGTTTTTGTGGGTAGTTTGATAAAAAATAAACAAAGGAGGTTGTTTATGTTTCAGGAAGAATATTCAACATTAGCAAAAACAGCGGAAAACAAATCAAAGTTTCTCAAAAACAATCCTGTTGGTTACTGGACTGCGGCCATGCTGGCAGGTATTTATGTTGGTTTTGGAATCCTGCTTATTTTCTCCGCAGGCGGAATGATTTCAAGCCAGCCTTACGTCAAGATTATTATGGGCGTTTCCTTCGGCATCGCTCTCAGTCTCGTTGTTATGGCAGGCGCGGAACTGTTTACCGGCAATAATTTAGTGATGGCAGGCGGAGTTTTTAGAGGTACTGTCACACTGGCGGAGGCTGTGAAGCTGTGGGTGGTCTGCTTACTTGGGAACTGGGCCGGTTCCATTCTCCTCGCCCTTATTTTCTGGGGTGCCGGACTGGCAAAGGGTCCAGTGGGAGAATTTATGGCAAATGCTGCTGCAGCCAAAATGGCAATTCCCCTCATCCCCCTCTTTTTAAGAGCAGTTCTCTGCAACATCTTAGTCTGCCTTGCTATCTGGTGCGGATTCCGCTGCAAATCAGAAAGCGGGAAATTAATCATGGTATTCTGGTGTCTCTTTGCATTCATTACCAGCGGTTATGAACACAGCATCGCAAACATGACTCTGCTCACTGTAGGAATCTTAAGTCCAGGCGGAGCGGCTGTCTCTCTTTCCGGATATTTTTACAATATTCTGGTTGTAACTCTTGGCAATATGGCAGGCGGAATTTTATTTACTGCTGTTCCCTACTATCTGATTTCCGGAAAGAAGGAGGCTTAGCATGGGATATATTCTTAATTCAAAAGAGGTCAATGAGGTATTTCGCCAGTGGAAAAAGGATTCCGTCATCTATGCTCCCATTCTGATGAAAAACGGCGGTGCATTTTCCGATACGGACTCTGTTCATTACGGCGAAATCCAGTCCATCGAAGAAATTGTTTTTGATAAAAAATCCGACTTTTCTTTTAAAGAGATTCTTCTACCAATCTCGGAAACCTTATTTTATTTTACGGAAGATTCCGTAAAGGAACCGGAAGCCCCTGTTAAACAGGCCATCATTTTTCTTCGCAGCTGCGATCTTCATGCGGTGAAACGCTTCGATACCATGTATCTCCATAACGGGGCAGAAGACCCATATTACAAACGTCTTCGGGACCGGGTGAAATTCGTGCTTATGGGCTGTAAAGAATCCTTTGAAAGCTGTTTCTGCGTTGATATGGGAACCAACCGTTCAGACGACTATCATGCTTCCATGGAGCTTTCTGAAGATGGAGTGAGAATTGATAATAAAAATCCGGATTGGGATGAATTGTTTGCTGCGGGCTGCACAAAACAGGCGGATGTCTCCCCTTCTTATGTAACCGAGACAGAGACACAGGTAAACATCCCCCAGTCTCTCTCCTTAGATGTCATGAAATCATCCATGTGGAAACAATATGACAGCCGCTGCATTAACTGCGGACGCTGTAATTTTGTATGTCCAACCTGTACCTGTTTTACCATGCAGGACATTTTCTATACCGATAACGGCAAAGTTGGAGAACGCCGCAGAGTATGGGCTTCCTGTATGACAGATGGTTTCACCGATGTGGCTGGCGGCGGCAGCTACCGTCAGAATAACGGTCAGCGCATGCGCTTTAAGGTCATGCATAAAGTATATGATTACAAGAAGCGTAACGGAATTCATATGTGCGTGGGCTGCGGCCGGTGCGACGATGTCTGCCCGGAGTACATCTCATTTTCCCACTGCATCAATCAGCTGGAAGATGCCATGAAGGAGGTAAATGGAAATGAATCATAATGAATATCTTCCCTTCCGTTCTGAAATCAAGGAGGTAATCCGCCATACGGACATTGAATATACATTCCGCATGGCGTATCATGGAGACGTGAAACCGGGTCAGTTTTTTGAGGTTTCCATTCCCAAGTTTGGGGAAGCTCCCATTTCGGTCAGCGGTATCCGAGAGGATTCCGTGGATTTAACCATTCGCCGGGTAGGAAAGGTGACAGGGGAAATCTTTGAGCGGTATCAGGGAGACAGCCTGTTTTTAAGAGGACCTTACGGCAATGGATTTGACATAAAAAATTTCCGTGGAAAAGAGCTTCTGGTTATAGCCGGCGGAACCGGACTTTCTCCAGTCAAGGGTGTAGTTGACTATTTTTCCAGACATATGGAAGAAACAAAGGGTATGACCCTTATCGCCGGGTTTAAAACACCGAAGGACATTCTTTTTCTGGAAGACTTCGGCAAATGGAAACAGACGATGGAAGTCATACTGACTGTTGACTGCGCAGATGACGACACTGCCTGCCAGATCGGCCTGGTCACCCAGTATATACCTAAATTGAAGCTGAAAAATAAAGAAGAAACCACTGCAATCGTGGTAGGCCCTCCTGCCATGATGCGTTTTACCACTCAGGGACTTTTGGATATCGGACTGAAAGAAGAAAATATCTGGATTTCCCATGAGCGGAAAATGTGCTGCGGAATCGGCAAATGCGGACACTGTAAAATTGATGACACCTATGTGTGCCTGGACGGACCTGTCTTTCCATTTACCAAAGGCCGCAAACTCTTGGATTAGAAAGGGGATCGTCTTATGGATATCAACACAAAGGAACTGAAAAAAAATGCTTTCCGGGTAACCAAACACAGAGGCCTTACTGCCTCCCGCATCCGGGTTCCCGGCGGCCACTTAGAAGCCAGATTTTTACCAATGATTCAGAATATTGCCGATACCTACGGAAACGGCACTGTACACATTACCTCCAGGCAGGGTTTTGAGATCCCTGGAATCCCATTTGCGGATATTCCAAAGGTCAATGCCCTCCTCCAGCCGATTATTGAAGGTCTTGATATTAACCAGGAAAAATCGGGGCAGGGCTACAGCGCTGCCGGAACCCGGAATATTACCGCATGTATCGGCAACAACGTCTGCCCTTATGCCTGTTACAATACAGCTGCACTGGCAAAGAAAATTGAGAAAGCGGTTTTCCCGAATAATCTTCATTTTAAAATTGCTCTGACCGGCTGTCCCAACGACTGCGCCAAAGTGCGGATGCACGATTTTGGGATTATGGGAATGACACTCCCCCACTATGATGCGGACCGCTGTGTCAACTGCGGCGCCTGTGTGAAGGCATGCAAACGAAAGTCTACAGGTGCTCTTGAAACGGTAAACTGCAAGGTGAAACGCAATCATGAGACCTGCATCGGCTGCGGTGAATGTGTACTTGCCTGCCCGACCCGGGCCTGGACCAGGAGTCAGGAGAAGTTTTACCGTCTCACACTTCTTGGCCGGACCGGAAAGAAAAACCCCCGCATGGGCGAGGATTTCATCAAATGGGCAGATGAGGACAGCATTTTAAAAATCATACTCAACACCTATGATTATGTGACAAAATACATTGATGCCACCGCTCCGGGCGGGAAGGAGCACATCGGTTATATCGTGGACAGGACCGGATTTGAGGAATTCTACCAGTGGGCGATGAAAGATGTATCCCTGCCGGAAGAAGCGAATGTGTATAAGCCTCTCTACTGGAAGGGTGTTAAATATTAGTACAAGGCACTTATAATAAATTTACACAGGTAAAAAGCAGGGTCTGAATCCATTCCCCGGGATTCAGACCCTGCTTTTATGCCTTCACCTAATTCTTATCCTGAAACAGATTATTTAAAATAGTAATAACGAAAGCCGCAAACAGCGAATTAAGAAAGCCGCCCATGCTTATATTTTCAACAAGGGAATCTGCAATCATGATCGTCCAGGCATTTACAATAAAGCTGAATAGACCTAATGTCAATAGATTGGCTGGTAATGTAACCAGCAGAAGAATCGGCTTGATTGTAAGGTTCACAAGCAAAAGCACCATGCCCATTATAAGCAGTGCGCCTAAACTTCCAATATAAACCGAGTTAAATACAAACGACAGCAGATAGATGGCTAATACGATAGATATATACTTTATGAACAGTTTCATTATTTTACCTCCAATATACACACCATTTTGCATGCACCGGTTTCCGGTAATAAAACAGCCGCATTCTCCTTTTAATAGATTATTATACAAAATAGTATGTACTTATAATTCTATGTAGATTATATATAACTAAAAATATAAATGCAAGAAAATAAACAGAAGTCTGATATTAGAATTAGTTGCCGCCACTGTATTTCTGCAAAATATCTGGTATAATTATAACAGAATTTTAACAGCCAGTATAAGGGGGGAACTTATGTCCAGTGCTATGTTTTTCAGTCTTCTTTTAAATATCGGTCTTCTGGTCCTGATTGCTGCTCTGCTCACCAAAATCCCCATCGTCCGGAGCATGCTCCTTTATGATCAGCATTCATCCGGATGCGGGATTGTGCTTGCCATGATATTTGGCTCAATCAGCATCATTTCAACCTACACAGGCGTCCGCGCTCAGGGAGCCATCGTCAACACCAGGGTGATTGGTGTACTGGCTGCCGGTCTTTTAGGCGGTCCATATGTGGGAATGGGTGCTGCCCTGATCGGAGGAATTCACCGTTATCTGTTTGACATTGGAGGATTTACCGCAGCAGCCTGTGCTGTCTCCACCCTGGTTGAGGGTCTTGCAGGCTCCATATTCTCCAGCCGGTTTAAGGCAGGAAAAATTGGCAGTACCGGAGTCTTTATTCTTACATTTTTTGTCGAATTTCTTCAGATGGTGATTATCCTTCTCATTTCACGGCCATTTTCTGCAGCAGTCCAGCTTGTGAAGCTGATCTCACTTCCCATGATGACCATGAACGCGCTGGGAATGCTGGTATTTCTCGGTACTTTTAATATGGTATTTTTAGAGGAGGACAGCCAGTTTGCAGAACGTATGCGCCTGGCTCTTGGAATCGTGGAACAAAGCCTTCCTCATCTTCGCAAGGGCTTACACAGCACACAGGATATTCAGGCTGTTGCTGATATTATCTTTCAGTCCACCAGCTGCTCTGCCATCTTAATTACTGATACGGAAAAAATTCTGGGTATGAAAAAGAATTCCGAACTGACAGATATGCAGGAGAATTCTGTCCTTCCTCCAATACTCGCCTCCACTCATGACCGGAAGCCAACCGTATTTCATTATGCTGGAAAAGGGGATCCACTGTATTCCGTTCTGAAAAGCCATGTAATTGTGGCAGCTCCCATCATAGAAATGAATCAGGTTACCGGCAGTCTGACCATGGTGTTAAAAAAACACTGGCAGCAGTTCCAGTCCGATTTAAATTTCGCCTCAGAGCTGGCCAGGCTTTTTTCCACCCAGTTTGAGCTGTCCGAACTGGAGTACCAGAAGAAATTACGGAGAAAAGCAGAACTAAAAGCGCTGCAGTCCCAGGTCAATCCCCATTTCCTGTATAATTCCCTGAACACCATCTCCTACGTCTGCCGTGAAAATCCAGACAGAGCAAGAGAGCTTCTCCTTACCCTGTCTTCCTATTACCGACAGACACTGGAACATAATTCCTACATGCATACACTTAAGACAGAGCTTCAACATATTACCAGCTATTTAGAGCTGGAAAAAGCCAGATTTGAAGAGAAACTTCATACAGAAATAAAAACCGATGAAAAAATAAACTGCTTTATTCCGGCTTTCATACTTCAGCCATTAGTGGAAAATGCCGTTCGCTATGGCTTTGATAAAAGCGGAAACCGTTATGTGTCCATCTGTGCCAGTATGGAAGAAACATTCATAAAGATATCGGTTTCCGACAAGGGACCTGGGATTCCTGAATCAATCATACACCAGTTATATCACGGGGAACATTACGGAGGAGTGGGGCTGGAAAATGTCCATAAACGGCTAAAAAGCATTTATGGCCAGGAGCATGGTCTGCATATACAAGGTTCCGCTTCTGGCTCTGACATTTTTTTCACCATTCCAGCTTCTTCTGAATCAAGATATGAAGAGGAGTATTCTGCAGCCCGGGAAAAAGATGTCCTGATGGAAAACGGGGGGATTTACCTATGAAAATTGCAGTCATTGATGATGAACGTCCGGCACGAAAAGAACTGATACACCAGATATTATCAATTCTTCCTGACAGCGAAATTATGGAAGGCGACAGCGGCAATGCTGCACTTGAACTGTTTGGCCAGCATCTTTTTGATATTCTTTTTCTGGATATCAGCTTAAACGATATGGCAGGAACAACACTGGCGGCGGCAGCCAGGAAAATGATGCCTCATGCCCAGATCGTCTTCGCAACCGCATTTTCCCAATATGCAGTCCAGGCATTTGAGCTGGGAGTGAATAACTACATTTTAAAACCCTTTGATCCGGAACGCTTACGCCGGATCCTTGATAAATGCAGACAGGATTTAGAGAATCCTCTGAAAAAGGAGTTCTCTTTTCCTGCACATAAGCTTCCTATTAACGTAAACAGAACCATTATACTTCTTGATATCAGACAGATTGTCTACATAGAGACCTGCTGCCGAAGCTGCATTCTTCATACTGTTGCCAGAGATTATACGGAAAACCAGCTGTTGGGTGAATATGAGAAACGACTCTTCTCTTACGATTTTTACCGGATTCACAAAAGCTTTCTGATTAACTTAAATTATATATCTGAAATGTTTCCGTGGGCCAATAACAGTATGGCGGTTAAAATGCAGGGGTTTGAAAAAGAAATTCTCCCCGTTGGAAGAGAAAAAATTAAACAGCTCCGGCAGATCATTGGTATTTAGCTGCCGTTTATGCACAAATACCTGCTTTTCATCCATTTTTCATTTATTATTGTGCACATTTTATTATAATCAGTGATAATGAGATGTTTTTTCAATAATAGGAGGTAGGTATATGATAAGTTTCTTTCTATGTCTGCTGCTGTTAATTGCAGGTTTTTTCTTCTACAGCAGAATTACAGAAAAAGTTTTCGGCCCCGATGACAGAGAAACACCGGCTCTGTCCATGACAGATGGCAGCGATTACGTTCCCATGGAGACCCCCCGGATCTTTTTGATCCAGCTATTAAATATTGCAGGTCTGGGTCCCATCTTCGGAGCACTTGCGGGAGCCTGCTGGGGCCCCAGTGTATTTTTATGGATCACCTTCGGAACTCTGTTAGGCGGCGGTGTACATGATTACATGATTGGCATGATGTCCATGCGGCATAAGGGTGCCAGTGTGTCAGAACTGACCGGTTCCTATCTGGGCACTGTCATGAAGCAGATCATGCGTGTATTTTCAGTGGTTCTTCTGGTTTTGGTAGGTGTGACCTTTTCTACCGGTCCTGCAAACCTCTTAGCCATGCTGACGCCACATGTCCTGGACTCCAGATTCTGGCTGATTGTCGTGCTGATCTACTATTTTATTGCAACCTTTGTCCCCATTGATAAGGTGATTGGAAAAATCTATCCTTTCTTTGGAATCTGCCTGATTGTGATGGCACTGGGCGTTGGCGGTGCGATCTTGTTCAAAGGGTATCATATTCCGGAAATCACGCTTTCCAATCTCCACCCCGCCGGAACACCGATCTGGCCTACCATGTTTATATCCGTCGCCTGCGGTGCCATATCCGGATTCCATGCCACCCAGTCTCCTTTAATGGCCCGCTGCCTTACCAATGAAGCGGACGGACGGAAGGTTTTTTACGGTGCCATGGTTGCAGAAGGTGTCATCGCGCTCATCTGGGCTGCTGCAGGAGTTGCCTTTTATGACGGAACCGGCGGTCTTTTAACCGCACTTGGAAATGGACAGTCCAGCGTTGTTTATGAAATCTGCTTTAAGCTTCTGGGACCCGTTGGTGCTGTTATTGCAATGATCGGAGTCATCGCATGCCCCATCTCTTCTGCAGATACGGCTTACCGGAGTGCACGTCTGACTTTGGCAGACTGGTTTAAACTTGACCAGAAACCGGTGAAAAACCGGCTTCTCCTTACCATACCGCTTCTGGCAGTTGGTTCTGTTCTGACGCAGTTTGATGTTCAGATCGTATGGAGATACTTCTCCTGGAGCAACCAGACACTGGCAATGATCGCGTTATGGACTGCAAGCGTTTATTTATACCGAAAAAAACGTTTTTACTGGATCACAGTTCTTCCCGCGACTTTTATGTCCGCTGTCTCCTGTACCTATATACTGATGGCAAAAGAGGGACTGCAGATTTCCACCACAATTGCTTATCCAATCGGAATTCTTTTTGCAGCTGCCTGCTTTGGTACCTTTTACTATACCTCTGTTCTGGGAAAAGGCAGCCATGCCGGCGCTTCAGCCTGTGAGACTGAGTATGCTGCTGCAAAATCAGATTAACCAGCCAAAAGAATGGAACTGCCGAAGAATTGTCCGGCAGTTCCATTCTTTATTCTCTCATCGCTTTGTTGCACAGGGAGCAGTTTGCGCAGTCAGAAGGACTGCAGTGCATTCCGGGCCGTATAAAAGACTCTATGGTAAATCCACATGACTCCAGATTATATCTGTCATTTTCAATCATTACTTCCCCTGATTCCTGGAAAAACTCCACTTTAATTCCCGATACAGTAAGGATCTCATCATAGAGCGGATGAGGTTTTATATGAGGAGAATATTTTTTCATCACTTCTTCCTCCGTCTGAACATAGATGGAGTGATCACAGGTAATAAGAGCCTTTATCACTCCATTTTCCGTAAATGACAGAGAATTGCTGTCTGCATTGATTCCGATCTGATCCGGGTCGTAAGCAGTTATCCTTCCGATTGGCGTAGATAACAGAACAGGCTCTGCCGGCTCTACTGATTTTAAACTCCCCGACTCATATAAGGATAGTCCCACCTTTGTTTTTACCATTCCAAGGGGAGTCCGTATGGTAGCCTTTTCTCCCGGAAACAAGGTAATACTCTTAATATCTCCGCTTTTATAAAAACACAGACCATTGATCATTGCCTGAAATTCGGTAAAACCCAGATCAAAGGTCAGTGAAATGTTAAGCTCCCGCTCATCTTCCTCCGTCCAGAAACCGCTCATCTGTCCATCAAGAATAAATACCCGGTGAATCTCTCCGGTGGGATAAAATTTAATCAGTTCAACCGGAAGCTCCCCAATGGGAGTAAGAACCTCCTGCTGCTCTTCCAGTGCCACACTGATCACCATTCCCTGCTTGTCAAACTCCACAGACGGCTTCTTTTTTCTTCTTCCGTTTTCCGTATAAGCCGGAATCAGCTCTCCTGCCTGAGTGACGATCATATTTTTTTCCGACAGGCTCACTCCTGAAAGCTCTCCGTTTGGATGACAGAGAAAGGAATCCACTCCACCCAGGATTCCATAAGGGGTCTGAAGTGTCCGTGCGTTTAAAACCATATAATTTTGCATTGCTTTCACCTCCTGCTAACACTGTTTTCTGGTTACCGTTATATGTACTCCGCCCTCCCGTGGATGGATCTTTTTTTCATAGGAAGCATCTGTTTCCAGCCATGGCGGAATGTGGGCACAGACAAGGCGCAGTTCCAGAAATGGAGTATTAGAAAGAAACGGAAAAAGCGCCTTTTTGGAGGATATCTCCGGGCACTCCTTCTGAAGCTGCATGAAATCCAGAAAGTAGATTCCAGGTGTTTCCGTTTCCACAGGTCCGGCATTCTTGATCATTTCTTCTTTCCTTCTCCGCTTTTCATCACTTTCTTCCATATCCTTTACCATTCCGTCAAATGTGTCCTGATCCGCTTTTTCTGCACAAAAAATGCAATATCCCTTTTGGTTGAATACCGAAAATGCGATTCCTGAAAGTTCTTTACACAGAACTGCTTTTGCATCCTCTGTCAGTGTCAGGACAGCTTCCGTTTCTTTTCTCAGTTCCTCAACTGTATTTCCTTTTATGGAAGAAAAGGGAGAGGTCCGCACCGCCTGCCACTGTGCCCCCTCTTTTTTAAAAATTTCCACCAGATTACACTGCAAAAAAGGAACCAGTTCCTGATTTTTGCTGATCACCGCTATTCTTTCCACCTGCCCGCTCCTCCTTTACCCATCAATTTCAACCACATTGCCATGAATCAGTTTTGCAAGAAATTCCTCCAGCTCAAGCCTTGCATCTTCTTCGTCAATATTTTTTTCCTCGGATAAAAGGGCGACCAGTTCCCCCACTCCTGCCCCTCTCTCCAGACTGTTCCATAAGAATATGCAGATCTCATTTACCGACGGCAGACCGTCTAAGGAACCATTCTGACTGTCTCTTTCATCGAAAATACAGAATTCCCCTCCAAGTTCCATTAATGCAAATCCAGGCTTCAGCTTTACTTTCCTGATGTTCATATCAGCCCCTTAACCTTTCTATCTCCACTCCGCTTTTTATCAGCTCTAAGTCTTCTCTGTCATATCCGGTACTCACCATGACGGCTCCGGTTGTCAGCCACATGACCATCAGCCCGCATATCTTTTGAATCATCAGGATAAGAAGATATGCGCTGATTTCCTCTTTTTTAAAGCTTTTCTTCATGGACTCTTTCAGAAACCTTTCCGCTTCTGATCCTGCCGGAAAGCTGTTTAAATCATCTTTTTTCAATACTCCATACTGCTTTATCGTCTGATAATAGGCCACAGCAGATTCGATTCTTCTTTTCTCTTCCTTTGCCTGGACTGCGGTGTATCCGCCTGCATAGATCACAGGCGTACAGCCCATTAATCCTGCAATTCTTTCTCTCAGCTTCTGCTTATCATAATAATTGGTTTTCGGATCGCGGATCCGTTCTTCTATTCCCCGGGTCCGCCTGCAAATCCGGCTGTTATCCGTATTTCCCTCCATAATCGTATAGGAACCGGCAGCTGTCACCGCTTTTGCCCGGCCCAGCATGGCTTTTGAAACTTCTTCCATTCTGCATGGATAAATACCATCAAAAACCACCGTATCCGTATACACCGCTGCGTCCTCTAAAAGATCCTCTTTTCTCCTGCCCATTCCCGGCGCCTTCATGGCTCTTACATGAATGCGGTTCTGCTTTACATTAGCATTAAGAAGGGTCAGAGCTTCCCCCTCTATCCCGTCAGCCAAAATGAATAAATTCTGCTGTCCGATCTTCTGAAGAAGAGGATATAGGCTTGAAAAGGAAGTGATGGAGGTTTTTACAATCAAGATAAGCGCATCAGATACCGTTCCTTCCGCCCCCACTGCCAGACCTCCATCAAGACGCATTCCTCTGGTAATTTCCAGCCTTGTTTCCCCAAACATGGAATCTTTTACAACTACTTCCCCCACTTTTGATCCATCAACCACCATCTGGGCAGTCTCCCGGTCTTTGGTGATCGCTTCAATCAGATCCACTTTTGCATCAGACAGGGGAATCGCTTTTTCGCGGACAAATGTTTCCAGCGTTATTGCAGCTGCCTTTAGCTCCCTGGCGAGAAGTACCGGACTGATTCCCGATGCCGATTTTCTTTCACAATAGGCCAAAAGCTCCGCTGCCAGAAGGGCTGACTCTCCGGTTCCGCAGCCTGCTGCCTGATTGATCTCACCTATGGCCGCTGCTGCCAGACGAATTCCCTGGTTGAAAAATAAATCTGTTCCTTCAAGCTTTCCTGCCACCTCCGCGGCGGAAAAGCTGTAAATTCCATTTACCAGCACCCGGCCTTCACAGGAGAGAACACCACAGAGACTTAAAATTCCTTCCGCCAGTTTTTTTCTTCCATCTTCAAATTTAATTTTCCGAATCATTTCTCTTCCCTCCAGTCATTATGGATTTTAAAAGATTTTCCCCTTTTTTGATATCCAGACTGCTGACATTTAAATCAAACTTACGGGCTGCACTATGGACAAATTCATAGAGGTTGCAATTTCCTGCCCGCTCTCCGATTCCAAGCAGCGTTCCATCCACCAGGTCTGCTCCTGTCAGTGCCATGACCATGGAATTGGCTACTGCCATTCCAAAGTCATTATGTTCATGGACCTCAATCATGATTCCTGTCTGCTTTATTTCCCGCACCAGCTCCCCTGCCCGCCTGGGAAACAACACGCCAACCGTATCTGCAAGACGAATGGTCTCCACTCCCTGCTGTTTCATCAGGCGGATTAAAGAAACTAAAAATGCCACATCTGCCCTCGATGCATCTTCTAAACCTACCGTAATGGGGATGTTATAATCCCTGGCAACTTCAATACATTCCTGAAGGGAATTCTCAATCCATTTTTTATTTTTCCCCAGTTTATTATAAATCTGCGCATAAGATACAGGGGTCCCGATATGAATTAAGTCCGGTTTCTGCCTGGCTGATTCTTCTACATTCTCAGGGTTTAATTTAGACCAGAGTGAGATGGCTGCCTGCTTTTTCTTTTTCATAATTTCGCTGATATAATGAACGCCTTCTGTACCCACGTCGTAAATCCCTGCTTCGATTTCAGAAACACCGATGCTGTCCAGAAACAAAGCCAGACGAACCTTATCAGAAGGGGAAAATACGACACCCGGACACTGTTCGCCATCCCGAAGAGTGGTATCAACTATTTTGATTCGCCTTTTCATACTTATCACACTCACTCATAATTGTTAAAAACTCTTCATCAGTTACTTCCCCGCCCTTTTTAATACTGAGCCGTTTTACCATTTCCAGAATATGCTCCACTGGATAACAGTCTTCCATATGGTACTGCTTCAGCTTATACCGAACGGACGTGCCCCCGGAATGCTTTCCCAGGACCACCTTTCTTGATGCTCCCACAAGTTCCGGAGGAAAGGACTCGTAATTGGATGGTTTTTTCAAAACTCCATCCACATGCAGCCCGGACTCTATATAAAAGATCTTTCTTCCGATGACAGGCGTATGACCTGGTATCTGTGTATTTGTCATGGCTTCAAAGATACTGCGTAAGCCGGCCAGCTTCTCAAAGCTGTTGTTGGGTTTATAGCGTTCCACCACTCTCATGGCCAGAATAACCTGCTCGGTGGCAGCCTTATTGCCAATACCGGTAAAAGTGGTCATCACCGTTCCGTTATGGTGATTTTGTAAGTAATCCGCCGCAATGGCAGAAGCACAATAGCAGGAGTTTTCCGGATACAGGATGGGAGAAGCCTGGATTAAAAGCTTCATGCCCCGTTCATAAATATCACGGCTTTCATAGATGAGTAAATCGTCCAGTCCCGTAAGTCTTAATTTGTTGTCAGGACTGGCACTTTCCAGCCCTCTCAGCTCTGATACATCATTGACCTGAATATTGCGTATGTATTTTCCTGTACCATCGCAAAAAGAGGAGAGAAAGAAATGAATCCCGGGATATCTCCCGCTTTCCGATGGGCTCGGAAGCTCCATATACCAGGTGATCCCCTGGGGCAGGTCGCCCTGCATCAGCTGGTAAACTCTTGGGGTTAACACAGCTCCCCATACGCAAAGACTCTCTAACGTCTGGGCAAACTCAAAAATAAGCTCCTTTTTTAACAGATATTCCTCCAGCATAGTCAGTGTGGCATCAATGATTTTTATCAACAGCAGGCCCTCCTTTTTCCCGTGCTCCCTTCCGTGTCATAGCAGCTACTAGATCATTAAATCACGAACTGGTTTTCCCCCCTCAAAATGTTCATCAAAAATGCGTTCCACATCATCCCCGGATACATTGCCGTACCAGACTCCTTCCGGATAAACCACCACAACAGGACCCTTGTCACAGATTCCAAAGCATCCTGTATTGTTTATTACCACCTCTCCGGATAACTCCCTGTCTTCAATCTCCTGCATAAAAGCCTGGATTAAGTCAACCGCTCCTTTCTGGTAACACATCCCTTTTTGTGTTCCGTTGATTCTGCAGCTTGTGCAGATAAATACATGATATTTTGGCTGTACCATTTTTCTCCTCCTTTTACATGGCTTCCGCCGCTTTCTTTACCGCATCTTCAATCATGTCATAGGTGTTCACCGGCTTTATCCCCAGTTTTGCCAGCTTTTTGGTTGTCTCCATGCCGATGCGCATGGCAATGACTCCGTTGCAGCCATTTAAAGCAGCTATAATCCGTTCTATTTTATCCTCTTTTTCCCCACATTCCTCTTCCCCCTGACAATACTGTTCCACATTTCGTTTTCCTGCAAACCGGACTTCCCCGTTCCGGTAATCATATAAATAAAATTCCTTTGCATGACCGAAGTGGGTATCGACTACGATTCCGCTTTTGGAAGCTACTGCAAACCGATAGCTTTTTGCAACAGGAACAAAAACCTGCTTTTCTTCCGCCAGGAATCCTTTTAATTGTATGGATTTATCATCTGTTAACGTTCCAACCGCATCTGCCCGGCAGTGCTGGCAGTGATACATCTGGGGCATGATCTCTTCACACTGCTTTCTGATCTCATTTAGCTGCTTGTTTGAAACAGGCTCCACATGCTCCAGCGCACTTCCTTTTACCGGAATCATCTGCATTATATTGGTGATAAAACATCCCAGTGATTTCACAGTCTTTACGACCTCCGGTACATGGCTGTCATTGATTCCCTTCACTGTTACGATGTTGACTTTTACCAATATATCATTGGCAATTAAAAGCCTGATTCCTGCAAGCTGGTTTGCCACCATGAGAGCTCCTGCCGCATCGCCGGTGTATTCCCTGCCCATAAACCGGATATATTGATACATCTGTCCGCTGATATGGGGATCCACCGCATTCATGGTTACTGTTACATGGGAAACTCCCAGTTCCTTTAGTTCCCTGGCATACTGTGGAAGCTTCAGTCCATTGGTGGAAAGGCAGAAGGTCACTTCCGGATCCTGCTCCCTTATCAGCTCAAAGACTTTTCTGACATTCTCCCAGTTTTCCAGGGCTTCTCCCGGTCCGGCTATGCCAACTACTGTTAAGTTCGGCATTTTTTCCTTCACTGACACATACCGTTCAAACGCTTCTTCAGGTGATAAAATGGAAGAAGTGACTCCAGGACGGCTTTCATTGGGACAGTCAAATTTTCTCACACAGTAGCCGCACTGAACGTTGCAGGCAGGGGCTACCGGAAGATGGATTCTGGCAAACTGATGCGCCTGGCAATTATAACAGGGGTGCTCCTTTGTCTTGCGTTTCATAATCTCTTCTGCAGACTCTGACTCCTTTTTATGATCAATGGCTGTGCCTTTGTAGTATGTATCATATAAGGTCTCGCGGAATGTGGTCTCAACTGTATCAATGAGCTGATTTGCGATCTCATCCATATATTCCACGGATCCCTCATAGCCCAGCATTTTTAACCGCTGGCCGCCCACATGGTCATGAATGGGAAACCCTCTGCGAACCAGGGGGAGATGTAAATCTTCTGCAATCCGCCTTCCGTCAGAACTGCCAGTCAGGATATTGGCCTTATAGGTAAGAACCATATCCTCAATATCCTTAAAATCTGCTTTATCTGCAATTTTATATTCATCCACCAGATACAGACCCGCGAGTTTTTCGATCTCCGGTCTGATCAGTCCGTCAAGCTCCGGGCTTGCCGATCCTGCTGCACAGACAACCGGCATAATTCCGCATTCACACATCATGCGCACGGTAGAATATACCAGATCCGGCTCTCCAAACACAGCGGCTCTCCCTGCAGAATGGTATTTGTGTGAATCAATCATGGCATCTAAATAGCGCCCTCTCTCTTTTTTTTGCTCCTCTGGAATTTCATTACCGGAAATGCGGGAAAGTGCATTTAAAAATGCATCCGTATCTCTTAACCCCACTGGCAGGGACAGCCGCTCATAAGGAATCCCATATGTTTCAGACAGATATTCTCCCACTGAATTCTTATGATGAAATGCGGTTAATTCCAAAGTGAATCTAGCTCCCCCCATCTGCTTTAACCGTGCCAGATCCGTTCCCTCATGTGGAAGTCGGTTGTAACGGGGATCGTGGGCTCCGTCTAAATTATCGGACAAGTCAGGCAGGAGAATGGCGTCAATCCCAAAAAGTGAAAGCATCCTCTTTAGATATCTGGTATCAGCCGGGCTGATGGGTGCTGTGATCACATTTACCAGATTATTCTTTTTGGCGTCCATTTTAATAGAAGAAACAATGGCAGAAAGAGCTGCGAAATATCCCTCATACTGGCTTCCCCCGTATCCGGGAGAATGGCAGGGAATCAGCGTGATGTCCCCGTACCCCGGATTTTCTTCCAGAAAGGACTGAAGTATTCCCGGAACGTCTTCTCCGATGGTCTCCGCCAGACAGGTAGTCATGACACCGATTATTTCCGGATGATAAAGCTCAATTAAATTCTTTAATCCCTTTTTAAGATTTTCACTGCCGCCGTAAACCGTTCCCTCCTCTGTCAGGGAGGAAGAAGCGATATCCACCGGTTCATTGTAGTGAGTCGCCATATGACGGCGGATGTAGGTTGCACACCCCTGAGAACCGTGAAGGATGGTCATACAGTTCTTCAGACCGTAAAATGCAGTTGCGCTGCCCATTGGCATACACATTTGGCAGGGATTGATATTTAGATTCACCAAAGGTTTTACTTCACTTTTCATCGTCACTCCGCCTTTCTGTCAGCTGATATAGCCCCATACCGGACTGTTTATGCTTTTATTGATTTCCATGGTGAAATTGACCACCCCTTCAAAACCAGCTAACGGGAACTTTCTTTCATGGTTGTGATCACAGAATGCGATTCCCAGCTTATAGGCAAGAGGTCTTTCCTTTACGCCTCCCACCAGAATATCCGCTCCCTTTTCTTTCATAAAGGTTTCTAATTCCGCAGGATTGGCATCGTCAAGAATAATAGTGTCGGATTTCACCAGACTCTCAATCACTTCATAATCTTCCTTTTTCCCTGTCTGGGTTCCAACCACCACAGTTTCCATCCCCATGGCCTGAAACTGGCGGATGAGAGAGATGGCCTTAAATCCCCCTCCTACGTAGATGGCGGCTTTTTTCCCCTCCAGGTTTTTCCGGTACCGGCCTAAGAAATGTTCCAGCTCCTCCCCCTTCTTTTTGCAAAATTCCACTGCCTTTTTTCTTGCCAGTTCATTACCAAGTGCCTCAGCCGTCCTGATTAAGGAAGCAGTGGTGTCCTCGATTCCGAAGAAACTGACCTTTATAAAGGGAATGCCGAATTCCTCCTCCATCCGGTTTGCCAGATAGGTGCTGGAGCCTGCACACTGGACAATATTTAATGCAGCCTTCGGCGCTTCAATCATATCCTCATAGCAGGTGTCACCGGTAAAACCGGAGATCACATCAATCCCTGTCTCTTTGAAATAATTTTTGATAATCCACATTTCTCCCGCCAGATTAAAGTCCCCTAAAATGTTAATGGCAGTCCTCTTCTCTTCACTTTTATGGGGCAGAAGCACGTTCATAATTGCATCGCATGCCATTCGGTAGCCGGTGGATTTATTACCGGAGAAGCCGGGAGATTTTACAGGAATCACAGGAATGTGATACTGCTCTGATTTCATCTTGCACAAGGCCTCCACATCGTCTCCGATCACACCTACAATGCAGGTGGCATAGATAAATATCAGCTTTACGTTGTCTTCTTTCTCCATCAGCTCATCGACTGCCGCCTCAAGCTTTCTGATTCCGCCGAATATAATATCTGTTTCCTGCAAATCCGTAGAAAAGCTGTTTCTGTATATATCCTCACCGCTTGTTAAGGATCCCCTGATATCCCAGGTATAGCTGGAACATCCGATTGGACCATGAACGATATGCCAGGCATCGGTAATTGGATTTAAAACAACTCTGGCTCCGCAGTATACACAGGCCCGCTGCGACACGGAACCGGATACACTGCTGCTGTCACATGAAATTGTGCCCCCCGGACCATTGCACCCGTCTTTTACAACAATGGAACGTTTTCTGGCGTCCAATATATTCCTGTTGCTGTTCTCCGTTTCCATGATCATACTCCTTTCAAAGACCCGCCAATTTAAACAGAAATAGGGAGGGGTCGGCTCCCTCCCTGGTTCCATTCGTTTTCTGATTTACATAACTACGTCAAAATCTTCGTCAGCCGCATCCCGGTCCTGACGGTCCATCATGGTATCTACAATCTTTTCCGTATATCGGATAGCACCTGCATATCCAACAGTGGCCTGTATGGGGTTTCCGTAGCGGTCCAGTACAGGAAATCCCATACGTACCAGCGGAATATCTTCTGCTTTTGCAATCTGTTTCCCATAGCTGGAGCCTAAAAGAAGATCTACGGACTCATTTTTAATCAGCTGATGAAGATAAAACAAATCCGTATCTGCCTTCACCACATATTCGCTTTCATCCACTCCATACTGATTCATCAGCTCTTTGATCTCTTTCTCCCAGTGAGCTTTGGGTGTGCCGGTTATGATGTATTTGGGACTCATTCCCAGTTCCAGGCATAAAGCGGTGAAACCATACACAATATCAGGATCTCCATAGATAGCAGCTTTCTTCTTATATACATACTGGTGAGAATCCAGCATTAAATCCACCAGTCTGCCCCGCTCATCCTCCAGCTCTTTTGGAACCTCTTTCTTTGTAAATTTCTGAAGTTCCAGGATGTACTGATCTGTCAGCTTGACGCCTACAGGGACCGGAATATTGGAGAAAGGAACTTTGTATTCCTTTTTTAAATGCTCCGATGGCTCCAGAGAACAGTAGATTCCCATGGAAATCAGCTTCTCACAATCTCCCAGCGCCTCAATATCTTTGGCTTTTGTTCCTGCATTGTCATGGAAATATTCATTCTTTCCATCCATTGGATGATCCAGTGTTCCGTCATGATCAGGAAAATAAATATATTCCGCGCCCATCAGCCCCGCAATCCGTTTTAACTCCCTGTCATCCCCCGGATTGACCCATCCGGGAAAAATGGCTACTTTTCCATTGGATGTTCCGGTTTTCTTTGTCATATACTTCATGAATCCGACCATCATGTTGGAGAATCCCTGAATATGGGAACCTTCGTAGGAAGGTGTGCTGGCATAAAGAACTGTTTTTCCCTCCGGAACTTCCATATCCAGAATGTAGGAACCAACGTCGTCACCAATGGTCTCAGAAAGACAGGTGGTGTGAATCGCCATAATATCGGGTTTATAGATATCAAAGACGTTCTTCACTGCCGTGGTGATATTGCTGCGTCCTCCAAATACAGAGGCTCCCTCAGTAAAGGAGCTTGATGAAGCAATGGCCGGTTCCTTAAAATGCCGGCTTAACACCGTTCTGTGATAGGAACAGCACCCCTGGGATCCATGGGAGTGAGGCATGCACTTTTCGGCACCCAGAGCGCAGAACATCGCTCCTACCGGTTCACAGGTCTTGCAGGGATTGATGGTCATGTGACGGTTTTCCATAATTTCTTTTGGTGTTAATTCAAGCATCAGCCTGCACCTCCTAACGTTCCTTCTAACATCGGCATGGTTTTCCACGGCGGTTTTACCAGTGACCAGGCGTTTGTATAAAGACTCATGGTTAAATCTCTTCCAAAGTTTACTGCTCCCCGAAAGCCTGCATACGGTCCGGAGTAATCATAGGAATGCATCTGGCGGGATACGACTCCGCCATGCTGTATAGCATATTTATCCTTGATTCCGGAAAAGAAAATGTCTGGTTTATACTCCTCAATCAGCTGGTCTGTTTCGAACATGTTGTAGTCATCCACCACCATATAGCCTGCCTTCATGTCTTTTATCATTCCGCTGTAGTTATCCAGTTCCACCCCTTCATTTCGCAGAACTTTCAACTCCTTCTCAGAGTATCTGTCCTCATATCCCACTGCCCTCTCCACCGAAATCTCCTCAATGTTTTTAGAATCTGCATCGGCCTTGATCTGAGGAATGATCTCCCGCCCTTCATAATCATCCCGGTGGGCAAATTCATAGCCTGCAATGGTTGTTTCCATACCAAAATCCCTTAAAAGCATCTGGTAATGATGGGAACGGGAGCCTCCTACAAAGATTCCGGCTGTTTTTCCCTTTAATTTGGATTTGTAATACTCCATATCCTCATCGATTTCTGCCAGTTCCTCTGCAATCACTTCTTCGGTGCGTTTCGTAAGCTCCGGATCGTTAAAATATTTTGCCATCATACGCAGAGATTTGGACGTAGCCCCTACTCCGATAAAATTCACCTTCAGCCAGTCAACCCCATATTTTGTCTTCATCATTTCCGCTATGTAATTGATGGACCGGTGGCACATAACCAGATTTAAATCTGCCAGATGGGAATTTTTTAAGGATTCATAGGAACCGTCACCGGTAAACACAGAAACTACTTCATAACCAATCTTTTTAAGGATCCGTTCCTGTTCCCAGCCGTCACCTCCAATGTTGTACTCGCCCAAGATATTTACACTGTACTTTCCTTTGGGCGCTTCTTCTCCTTTTCCGATTACGTACCGCATCAGTCCATTGTTTGCGATGTGATGTCCAGCTGACTGGGAAACTCCCTTATAGCCCTCGCAGGAATAGCCGATGGCAGTAATGCCATATTTTTCCTCCACTCTTCTTGCCACAGCCTGCACATCATCACCAATCAGTCCAATGGGGCAGGTGGAGCAGATGAAAATACACTTGGGATGGAAAAGCTGCATAATCTCATCAATTCCCTCTTCCAGCTTCTTCTCTCCTCCAAATACGATATCCGATGCCCTCATATCTGTACAAAAGGAATATGGAACAAAATTAGGTTCGCCTTCATAGGAAGGCTTTGCTTTGTTCCTTCTGGTTCCCCAGGAATAGAAGGCACAGCCGATGGGACCGTGTGTGATAACGACTGAATCCTTGACTGGTCCGACCACAACGCCCTTACAGCCTGCATAGCAGCAGCCTCTTGCAGTGATAATTCCCGGTATTGCTCTGGTATTTGCTGTAATCTCATCGGGATTTTCCCCGAATTCCAGCTGGGTGATGTGACTTTTTCTATTTTTAAATACTCTGGATGAATATTTATCCAGCAATAAATCTCGTTCCTTAGACATTTCCCTCACCTCCTGTCAATATGCCTCTATTGTGCGTTCCCCGCTTCTGACGGTGTAAGCCTCATAAATGGGAAGCACAAATATTTTACCGTCGCCGGGGTTTCCTGTCTGGTTTGTTTTTATCAGTATATCCACCACAGCCTTTACCTGCTGTTCTTCCACAATCAGGGTGATCAGCCGTTTTGGAATCCAGCGGAAGGACTCCGTTAAATATTCTCCTTTGGGAGACATGGGAAGCTCTCCTGTTTCCAGAACCAGGGACAAAAGCTCCGGATCAATCCGTTTCTTTCCTCTTCCTAATACCGGCCTGCAGGTAAATGCAGGAAATCCGCCTTCTGCCAGAGCTTTCTTCGTGGGGTTTATTTTGTTTACCCGGATAAATGCCATTACCTCTTTCATAGCAATCGTTCCTCCTAAAGTCCCTGCTTTCCTGTACTGATGGTATAGGCATCTTCTACCGGAGAAACAAAGATACGTCCGTCTCCGTAATTGCCCTCACCAGTTCTGGCAGTTCTCATAATCACCCGCACCAGATCAGCCTTATCTTCGTCGCTGCAGAAAAATAACAGCATTTCTTTTGGAATCTCATCGTAGTGAACATCTCCTACCGTAATTCCTTTCTGTTTGCCCCGTCCATATACATCCATCTTGGTCACTGCCTGAAATCCCGCTTCTGAGGCTTCCTTCATAACATAATCCGCTTTTTCCGGCCTGATAATCGCTCTCACCAATAACATAATATTTTCTCCTCTCCCTGACCGCTTAGTCCATAACTCCGTACTGCATCAAAATTTCTTCCAGCTCATCAATCTTCATGGGATTGGGGATCACAAACATTTCATTGGAATCCACCTTCCTTGCCAGAGTACGGTATTCATCAGCCTGAGGTTCATCCGGGGAAAAATCTATGACGGTTCTTTTCCTGATCTCTGCCCTCTGTACCGCATTGTCACGAGGTACAAAATGAATCATCTGAGTTCCGATTTTCGCTGCCACAGCCTCTACAAGATCCTGTTCCTTATCTACCTTTCTGGAGTTGCAGATAAGGCCTCCAAGCCTGACCCCGCCGGTCTTTGCATATTTGGTAATGCCTTTGGAAATGTTATTTGCTGCATAAAGCGCCATCATCTCACCGGAGCATACAATATAAATTTCCTGTGCCTTTCCTTCCCTGATCGGCATTGCAAAGCCACCGCACACTACGTCGCCAAGAACATCATAGAATACATAATCCAGATCGTCGGTATAAGCTCCCAGCTGTTCCAGCAGGTTAATGGAAGTGATGATTCCGCGGCCTGCACAGCCCACGCCTGGCTCCGGTCCGCCGGATTCCACACCTTTGATTTTGCCGTAGCCTTCTTTTAAAACCGCATCCAGCTCAATGTCGTCGCCTTCATCACGAAGGGTATCAAGTACCGTCTTCTGTGCCAGACCTCCCAAAACCAGTCTGGTGGAATCCGCTTTGGGATCGCACCCCACGATCATAATGTGCTTCCCCATCTCTGCCAGACCAGCCGTTAAATTCTGTGTCGTTGTGGATTTACCGATACCGCCTTTTCCATAGATCGCAACCTGTCTCATAACCAATTCCTCCTTACATAAAAGAAGAGGCGGAAGGCAGATCTCTCACAGATCCTGCCATTCCACCTCTTTGTGAATAGAAAATGAAAAAGTAACCTTAAAGTTTTGTCGACGACTTAGGTTGCTATCACTATATATGTTTTCATCAATGAATTCAATACAACACAATGCACAAATATAAATCTTTAAATCTTTTATTTGCAGTATTTTATACAAACTAATGCTTGTTATCTAAAAATTATTCCATCTAAAAAAATAACAGCCTGTCAGTCCGCTGCTGTAATAATTAAAAAAAGGAGCCGTTTATCGACTCCTCCTGGATTCAGTCTTATGAATCAATTCCTACCATAACAGAAGTTGCCTTTATGATGGCATATGCATCTGACCCAACTTCCAGCTTCAAATCATTTACTGATGCCATGGAAATCGTGGCAGATATAAAATTACCCCCTCCGATGTCTATGGTCACAATTGCATTCACTGCACCGGACTCAATTTCTACGACCTTTCCCTTTAACTGATTTCTGGCACTTAGTTTCATATGACCAGCCTCCCTCTCAATCGTATTTTTAATCATAATAATTATTTTCCCCATATTTGTCAATCTATTTCATGAATACCTAATAAAATTAAGACAAAAGTAAAAGATCTTCCTTAGGGAATTTTAAATATAATGGGATTGTCTCAATTTCTTCCGCTTCGTATTCTTTCTTTTCCCTGATCCACCATATTTTTGAAAATGACAGTCCGGAAGCATTCTGAACCAAATATTGCCGCTGAAAGGTCGTATGGGCGCTTCCTGCAAGAGAGATTTTCATTGTGTTCTCTTCCTCAGGATTATTGACTGGAACCAGATTATGGCCTCTGATTCCGATATAATGAATGGAATCTCCGATCGGTTCGGCTGTTTTCAGTTTTATATCCCAATCCTGTGCGTAAAGTTCATATTCACTGATTCGTTCTATGGGCGATATATTTTTGCAGCCGGTCAGTCTTGCCGCCTCCACTTTTAACGGTTTTCGAAATATATCCTTTGTGAACCCTTTTACTACACTTTCGCCATTGGCCAACAGTATCATATGGTCGCAGAACCGGTAAATCTCGTCTCTGGAATGGGAAACAAACAGCACATCTCCATTAAATTCCTTTAAAAGTTCCAGCATTTCCAACTGAAGGGTATCTTTTAAAAACCCATCCAGAGCAGAAAAGGGTTCATCTAACAAAATCATTTCCGGTTTACATAAAAGCATCCGTGCCAGCGCCACACGCTGCTGCTGGCCTCCTGACAACTGGGATGGAAGGCGCTTTTCCAGACCCTGAAGCTGAAAACGTTCCATCTGTTCTAAAACCTGAATCCGCTTTTCCTTCTCCTTGCCTGCCAGGGAAATTTTTAAATTTTCCTCCACAGTCATGGTGGGAAACAGTGCATAGTTTTGAAACAGATATCCGACATGGCGTTCTCTTGCCGGCAGATTGATGCCTTTTTCCGAATCAAAAAGCACCCTTCCATTGTGAGCGATCCTGCCGCTGTCCGGTTTTTCAATGCCTGCCACACATTTTAAAGTCATGCTTTTTCCGCAGCCGGAAGCCCCTAATATTCCCATGCAGCCGCCGTCAGTTTCAAATTCCACGTCCAGATGAAAACCGTGGAATTTTTTTAGTATCTTTGCCTCCAGCGCCATGTCAGGCCCACCCGCTTCCATTTTTTATATTTTTTCCAGATATTATATTCATAGCTGCGACGATTAAGAAAGATAACAAAACGATGACCAATACCCAGAATCCTGCTGTGTCCCAGTTTCCCGCAGTCACTTCCGTAGCAATGGCCACTGACACGGTTCTCGTCTTACCCAGTATATTTCCCGCCAGCATGGTGGTCGCTCCGTACTCTCCTATGGCTCTTGCGAAGGAAAGCACCGTACCGGAAGCCAGTCCCGGGGCTGCTATGGGAACCACGATTTTCCAGAAAATTTTACTCTCTGACAGTCCCAGAGTCCTTCCTGCCTGAATCATGGTTACGTCTACCTGTTCAAACGCGGCTCTGGCATTGCGGTACATAAGCGGAAAGGCTATGACAAATGCCGCCATAACGCATCCCGGCCATGTCTGTACCAGCTTGATGTCAAAGTTTTCCAGAAGATATCTTCCAAATGGTCTGCGTAGGCTGAAGATTAAAAGGAGAAAAAAGCCCGCTACAGTTGGAGGCAGCACAAGGGGAAGTGTAAGAATCCCGTCCGCAATGGCTTTTGCCGTGTTATTCAGCTTCATAATCTGTCTGGCTGCACCGATTCCCAAAAAGAAGGTTAGTACAGTAGCTGCAACTCCTGTTTTCAAAGACAGATAGAGTGGACTCCAGTCAATGGTCTTTAATAATTCCCCCAATGCTTTTCACCTCCTTCTTACTGTTCTTTTATTCTGTATACCTGGCAAACCCCGCATCTGTAAAGAGCTTCATTACGCTCTCATCACTGATTAAATAATCCTTAAATTCTGCTGCTGCTTTTTTCTGGTCCTCACTTGCTTCCTTGTCCTTAATTAAACCTACCGGATAGACAGCCGGATCAATCTTTGTTTTATCCGCTTCTGCTATAATCTCCACTTTGTCGGGCATGGAAGCAGCGTCCGTGGCATAAACAACGCCTACTTCATTGCTTCCTTCAGCAACTGCGGTTAAAACCGCGGTAACATTAGCCCCTTCATTGATCTCCATCTTCATAACCTGGTCCAGTATCCCCATATTGGTGAAAAGTTTTCTGGCATACTGCCCAACCGGTACGTCCTCTCCTGCAAGTGCGAGACTGGAAGCTGCCGTAATATTCTCAAATCCGGTAACTGCCGTCTTTTCACCCTTTGGCTTAATAAGAACCACTTTATTCATAAGCAGGCTGGTATCAGACCCTTCCTCTACCAAACCTCCGTCTTTTAATGCATTCATCTGCTTGGGTGCTGCAGAAAAGAAAATATCGCACTGGGCGCCTTCCTCAATCTGTTTCTGAAGCGTGCCTGAACTGTCCGCATTGTAAATGATATTTACTCCGGGGTGTGCGCTTTCATAATTTTCCTTGATTTTTTCCATGGTGTTTTTCAGACTTGCTGCAATAAATACATACACATCAACAGCCTTTGCTTCTTCTGCCTTAGTGGTTTGGACAGCAGTTGTCGTTTCCTGCGCGGGTTTTGATGACTGTGGCTCTGCCGCCGCAGACTGGGAAGTTGGAACCGTTTTCCCCCCTGCCGGGCTGCAGCCTGAAATCAATCCTCCAATCAGTGACACCGCCATCATAATCTTCAGCAACTTTTTTCCTTTTTTCATTTTTTTCCTCCTCGTTTTCAGACGGAGCAATCTGAAATGACTGCTCCTGATTCTTTTGTGCTCTGTTTCATTTTGTTTTGTTATGTTTCGATCTGTTTTGTAATGATTAGTTTATTTTATATGATACATAATTAAAAGTCAATATCCCTATATCTTCAGATTATTTCTTATTTTTCGTGGAAAAGTAATTAATTTTTTCAACATACAAACCCATACGTCTGATTGACAAAAAATAAACCGTGTTATAACATAAGTAATAATGAGAACAGGGGAAAAGAGGACATGACATGGAAAAAATTTACAGACCCCAGGAAGTAGCGGATCAGCTTAAAATCAAGAAGGCTACCGTATACGAACTAATTAAGAGGGGAGAATTAAAATCTGCAAAAGTGGGCAAGCAGATCCGGATCAGCCAGGATCAGCTGGATGAATATTTAACAAGAACAAATCAGACGAAGAATACCGTAAGTCTTACTGATGTGCTTCCTCCAGTCATGGACATTCCCCGTTTTCCGGCCGACCAGGCCAGCAGGCAGATGGATTACCTTCTTCACTCAAACGGGCTTATTATAAACAGCCAGGAATCCAGAACTGTTGAACTGCTCCGCAGCCTGTTAAGTCAGAGAGAAAACAGCCTGCCGCTCCTTCATTCCTATATGAACGATTACAACAGCCTGTATTCTCTTTATTATGAAAAAACGCACATGGCACTCACCAGTTTTTGTTTTGAACAGTTTGAGGAGCGGATCAGCCAGATCAGCCATTTTCTTCCCGGGAAGGAGGCTGCCGTCATCCATATCTGTACGTTAAAAACAGGTTTTTATGTTCGAAATGGAAACCCGAAAAAAATAAACAGCTTAAAAGATTTAAGCCGTCCCGATATCAGATTTTTAAACCGCGAGAAGGGAAACGGTCTGCGGATTTATTTAGACCGGCTGCTGGCAGAGCAAAAAACAGACAGGTCCTTCATCCCGGGTTACTTTGATGAAAGCCTGTCCCATATGTCTTCTGCTAATACGGTTGCCTCCGGACTTGCTGATGTCAGCATGGGAGATTTTTCCCATCTCGCCGCATATCCCCAGCTGGATTTCATCCCTTTAAAGGATGCCTCCATGGATCTTGTTGTTCTTAAGTCCGCTATGGAACAGCCATATTTTACTTCCATCCTTGAGACAATCAGTTCCAGAGAGTTTAAGGACAGTCTCCTGCATTTTAACGGCTATGAAACCCTTCACACAGGAGATATCCGCTTTACCAGTCCTTAAATTTTGCCAGCCTCTCTTAAGCGGAAGATCACAAAAAACGTGCCTCCCACGGCACACAGCAGCCCGCCGCAGAACATGGCAAAGGAAAGATCCGCTGCTGCTGCCTTCCCAAAGATCAGGTTGGTCCCTGTCCCGCAGGCCTCGCCAATTACCGCATAGATGCTAAGAACCGTGGCCCGGTCAGAAGAAGTGACCCGGCGGTTTTGCAGTTCTGCCTTTAACGGAGTAAACAGACAGGTGGACAGTCTAAGAAGAATGATGCATAAAATGGAAATGACACCCCTTTCTGTTCTGGAAAGAATCAGGCAGGAGATAATGCCGCAAAAAAACAGGGCGATGGAAAAAGGAAGAATCCCCATTTTCCTGTTCAGCCGAAAAGACCACATGCCCCCTGCCATGCCTGACAGGGTAACCACGATATAAACAAAGCCCATTGTCTTTGGTTCCATCCCGCATTTTACATACTGCAGCTGGTTCAAAAAAACAGTGATTGTCTGATTCGTTTCCTCAAGGAGTGTAATCCCAACCATACCAAGAAGAAAATACCGGTCTTTTACCACGTCGAGAAAGGTATGGAAAAAATGCTTTCTGCTTTTTTTCTCTTTCTCCGGCTCCTTTACTTCTTTTAATCCAAAAACAAGAACAGCTGCAACACCATAAGCAGCCATGGTAAGAAATCCTGCCAGCCTGTAATTATCTCCAATGAAAATGGAGTAGGAAAGGGAGGCAGCAAGAAGCCCTGCCATGCCTAAAGACTGATAAACGCCAAATATCTGCTGGCTTTCTCCTTCCCGGCTGGAAAGATAGAGAATGCTGGTATCGCAGCCTGACAACCCGGCCATCACCACACTGAGCAGCACTCTCTCAAGCAAAAATCCCCCGAACCCATCCGCTCTCCAGAACACTGCCTTGGAAATAAAATAAACGGCGCAGGTGATAATCATGGTCTTTCTGTACCCGATCCTGTCCGCAACCATTCCCCAGGGCATCTCCAGGGCAATACAAAGAGCCAGGGAAATGCTCTCAATTACAGTAATCTCAAAAACACTGACACCTGCTGCCTGTCTGTAAAGAGTTGCCACAGGTCCATAAAATACCAGTCCCTGTAAAAAGGAAATGGCATAAAGTAAATAGATATTCTGTCTATATTTCATATTTTCTCCAATGATCTTAATTTGGCAGAATGAAAGGCACCAAAAATAAGCTCTGTTAAAACAGCGCCTTTTTAATTCAATATTTCAATCAACTTTTTCTACGTGGGATCATATGATGAGAAAATAGATAATGGCATAAATCTGCCCTCCGGGTTCCGTGAAGAATTATTTCAGCCAGTATATCATGAAACCGGATTTCTGTAAAGAAGAGACAAACTCTTAGTAACAATTGACAGTATTATTAAAGAGGAGTAAGATAATTTTTGTTGATCTTATATAATTAAAAGGAGGGGTTAGTATGGATTACAGTTTTTTATTGAATCTCACAATTATTCTTTTAAGCACTAAGGTTTTAGGCCTTGTAACCAGAAAATTTCATATGCCTCAGGTAGTTGGTGCACTGTTAGCCGGGGTGATTCTGGGGCCCGCCATGTTTGGCACGCTTCATGAAACCGAATTTCTTGATAAACTGGCGGAAATCGGTGTAATTGTTCTCATGTTCTGTGCCGGTCTGGAGACAGATACGGCCGAATTAAAAAAGAGCGGTAAATCAGCCTTTATCATTGCTTTAATCGGTGTCATCGTACCTCTGTTCGGCGGTTTCGCGGTAGCTTCCTTCTTTAACCGCCCCGGCATGATCCCATCAGACGCTTCCTGTTCTCTGTTTCTTCAGAATATGTTTATCGGAGTCATTCTCACTGCAACTTCTGTAAGCATTACGGCAGAAACCTTAAAAGAAATCGGGAAAATAAAAACCCATTCGGGCAATGCCATACTGGGAGCTGCGATAATCGATGATGTGCTTGGTATTATTGCACTCACCATCATTACCAGCACAACCGATCCAAATGTCAATCTGTTTGCTGTCTTATTAAAAATCGCCGCATTCTTTGTCTTTTCCGGCATTGGCGGTGTTCTGATCTATAAAGCATATTCCCGTTGGAGCAACGACGCGGAACGGGGCCTTCAGCGCCATGCCATAGCTGCCTTCTCTCTCTGTCTTCTCATGTCTTACATAGCGGAACATTTTTTCGGTGTGGCCGATATTACAGGGGCCTATATCGCCGGAGTCATCATATCCAACACTCAGAAATCCCAGTTTTTAACCTCAAAATTTGACACTCTGTCTTATCTTCTGCTCTCACCGGTATTTTTTGCAAGTATTGGTCTTAAAGTGGAACTTCCTTCCATGACACCTGCCATCGTTCTCTTTGCAGTTCTTTTAACCCTTGCTGCCATTTTAACCAAAGTGATTGGCTGCGGAATCGGTGCAAAACTCTGCGGTTATAAAAATTATCAGAGCATCCGGATCGGCGTGGGAATGATTTCCAGAGGAGAAGTCGCTCTTATTGTCGCTGGAAAAGGGCAGCAGCTTGGACTATTAAGCGGAGATTTTCTTGGACCAGTCGTTCTTGTTGTCATTATTACCACCATTATCACTCCCATTATATTAAAACCCGTCTTCCGTCTCGGTCCCTCTGTCCCCTTTACAGAAACCAGGCTGGGGGAAAACTACGAGGAGGTTTCAAAGTACAGGTAATATATTAACAAAGCTCTAACAAACTTTTAGTTGCAATCGCAACTATTTTTATGTTACACTTATTATATAACTGAGCCGGGGAGGCAGGACACGGCTTTTCAGCCATTTTGCTTCTATGTCTCACTGGCTCAAAAAAACGGACAACAGGAGGTATTCGCTTGAATCAAAAATTAAAGGAAAAAATTATTGAATCCCTTTCATCTGTTCTGCCCGTTACATGCATTGTGCTGATTTTGTGTATAACAATTACACCTATGCCGCTTGATCCGCTGATGCTGTTTCTGGTAGGTGCAGCTTTACTTATTGTCGGAATGGGCTTTTTTACACTTGGTGTGGATATGTCCATGATGATTATAGGAGAAAAAGCAGGAAACCATCTGGCAAAATCAAAAAAACTTCCCATTATTATTTTTGCCTGCTTCATCATTGGTTTTATCATTACCATCGCAGAACCGGACCTTCAGGTTCTGGCCGGTCAGACTCCTGCCGTACCTGATATGGTGCTGATTCTTTTTGTGGCAGCTGGGGTGGGAATCTTCCTGGCCCTGGCTTTTTTAAGAACTTTGTTTGGCTGGAACTTGTCAAAGCTTCTTCTGATCTGCTATGGAATACTTTTTGTCACAGCCATATTTGTACCAAAAGATTTTCTGGCAGTGGCTTTTGACTCAGGAGGGGTGACTACCGGGCCGATTACAGTTCCATTTATCATGGCCCTGGGCGTCGGACTTTCCTCTGTGGGCAGAAGTAAAAATTCCGGCAGCGACAGCTTTGGTCTTGTGGCCCTCTGCTCTGTAGGACCGATTATCTCAGTCATGATTCTTGGATTACTCTACGGCTCCTCTTCCAGCAGCTATGAACCCACGGTAATTCCTGCCTTCACCAATTCCCAGGATCTCTGGCTGGCTTTTCAGCATGAATTCCCGGTTTATGCAAAAGAAGTTTTTCTGGCATTGTTCCCCATTCTTCTGTTTTTTATAATTTTTCAGATATTCTTCTTAAAACTCAGACAAAGACAGGTAATTAAAATACTGATGGGAATGCTGTATTCCTACATTGGACTCACGCTCTTTTTAACCGGTGTCAACGTTGGATTTATGCCAGCCGGTAATTACCTGGGAAAGCAGCTTGCCTCTCTACCCTATAACTGGATTATGATTCCTGTGGCCATGCTCATCGGTTACTACATTGTAAAGGCTGAACCGGCTGTTTTAGTATTAAATAAACAGGTGGAAGATATTACGGGAGGCGCTATTTCCGAAAAAACCATGATGTCAGGATTATCTGCAGGTATGTCTGTATCACTGGGGCTATCTGTCATAAGAATTTTAACCGGTCTTCCCCTTCTTGCACTTTTAGTACCCGGATATGCACTGGCACTGGGCCTTTCCTTTGTGGTACCACCCATTTTTACATCAATCGCATTTGACTCCGGGGGCGTGGCTTCCGGTCCCATGACAGCCACCTTCCTGCTTCCGTTTGCAATGGGAGCATGTGAAGCAGTGGGCGGAAACATTGTGACTGATGCCTTTGGTATTGTTGCCATGGTTGCCATGACACCTTTAATCACCATCCAGCTGATCGGGGTGATTTACCATTTCAAAACGAAAAAATCTGATTCCTTCGCTGGTATACCCGCAATCGATATGGAACTGGAGTTTATTGAATTAGGAAAGGAGGAAGCAGATGACTTCCAATCATAAAATTTACTGGATTGCAGTGATTGTAGACCGTGGAAAAGGCGAAAAGGCTGCTTCCGTTTTTAAAGAATACCATCAGGAACTGCTTTTAAATGTCAGAGGCCATGGAACAGCCAGCTCGGCGATTAAAGATTGTCTCGGACTGGACGAACCGGAAAAGGACTTAATAATCGGAGCTGCTGATCAATCAGCCTCCCATACCCTTTTATCTGCGCTTCACAAAAAACTGGAGCTGGATAAACCTGGATACGGCATCGTATTCACCATCTCTTTGTCCGGAATCAGCGCTGCGGCTTTCAATCTCCTTAAGCCCGGCATAACCGGCAATGAGAACCATTCATCTACAGATTATCACAAGGAGGAACGTCCTATGTCAGATACAAACGAGTACGAGTTAATCGCATCCGTCATTAATACAGACCTTTCAACCCCTATTATGGAGGCCGCGAAAATTGCAGGCTGTAAAGGCGGCACACTTATAAAGGCAAGAGAAATGGGCAGTGATTCTTCCAAAAAGCTGTTTGGAATGACAGTTTCAAATGAGAAAGAAATTCTTCTTATGCTGGTTCCCAGAACAGACAAACAGGCGATTTTAAAATCCATCTGTGAAACCGTATTAAAAGAAACCGGAGAGCACGCCATCGCATTTGCTCTTCCGGTTGATGATGTAGCAGGTTTAAACACACTTATAAAATAATAGGACCCGGTTTTGTTGACACTTAGGCTTTGTGCTCTTATAATATATGTATTACACTTGTAAGAACAGGAGATTGAGTATGAGCCACCTTCCGCAAATTTCTGAAGCAGAATATGAAGTGATGAAGGTACTTTGGAGGTACGCTCCAATTAACACCAACGAGGTAACCGAAAAACTGACACAGACAACTGACTGGAATCCCAAGACGATTCACACCCTGTTAAAAAGGCTGGTGCAAAAGGGGGCTGTCACCTACACGAAAGAGAGCCGTGTATTCATTTATACTCCTCTTATTAAAGAGAACGACTATCTGAAGAAGGAAAACAGCCACTTTTTAAACCGGTTCTATAATGGCAGGATATCCGGTATGGTTACTAATTACATCAACAGCAATCATATATCTGACGAGGACTTAGCTGAACTGAAAAAGCTTCTTTTTAAAGAACATGGGGAGGAATCATAATGATGCTTCTTTCACTTATAACCCGGCTTATGTTAAACTGCATTGTCATAATAATAATAGCCGGAATCATCCCGCTGATAAAAAAGCTTTTTAAAAATCATCTTACCTGGAAAGCCCAATACAGAATCTGGTATCTACTGCTGTTTGTACTGATCGTTCCGTTTCTCCCCTCCTCCATGATTTCTGCAGGTCACGGACTGGGTCTGTTTGGCCGGCTTGGAGACGGCATATCTCCGGTAAAAACAGCTGCATCAGCTTCTTATTATGGGGCTGATGTTTCCGGTTTTATAGAAGATTTCTCAATATCCGTCAGCCGCAGGGCAGTTCTTCATTTTCCTTCCTTTCTTCCATATATATGGGGACTAGGGATAGGTGTCATGTCAATCCTGAATATTATTTCCAGCTTTAGAATCAGACAAATCACCAGGGCTTCTCTTCCTCTGCAAAACAGGCAGATCAGACAGCTGTTCTACAACTGCCTGCATGAACTTGGAATAAAGAAGAATATCCCGGTATACAGCAGCGCATATTTGAATTCCCCCATAGCTGCCGGCTTTATTAAACCGGTTATCATTATTCCCATTCATATGCTGTCAGAATTTACAGAGAAAGAAATACGCTACATTTTTCTTCATGAGCTGTCCCATATTAAACACGGAGATCTTTTCATTAACCGGCTGACAGCTCTCGCTCAAATCCTGTACTGGTATCATCCGGCAGTATGGCTTGGATTAAAAGAAATGAGAAAGGATCAGGAAGTTGCCTGTGATTTATCGGTGCTATCCAGATTGGAAGAGAACAGCTATCTGGATTATGGAAAAACCCTGATTCGTTTCGCAGAAAATATGTCCAGACGCCTCTCTCCCGCTGTCCAGATCGCAGGCTCTGAAAAGGAAATCCACAGGAGAATCCTTTGCATTGCTGCTTACCGGAAAGAATCCGTATGGGTACGATGGAAAAGCCGTTTTATTCTGGTCATTTCCGCTTTACTGCTGTTTGCCTTTATGCCAGCCACGTCTGCAGCTGCATCCGGCGGATCTTCTTACCCTTTTCATCCTGAACACGTAAATCAGCTGAATTTAGACTCTTATTTCCACGGATATAAAGGAAGCTTTGTCCTCTATGGAGTCAATTCCAATCAATACTATATCTACAATCAGGAAGGGGCTGTAACCCGGATTTCCCCTGATTCCACTTATAAGATTTACAGTGCGCTGTGCGCCCTGGAACATGGAATCATTACCCCCGATTCCACTAATATAAAGTGGGATAAAACTCCCTACCCCATTGAAGCCTGGAATGAGGACCAGACCTTAGATACCGCTATGAATCACTCTGTTAACTGGTATTTTAAAGCTCTTGATGAAAAAAACGGCTTATCTGCCTTAAAAGACTGCATGATGCAACTGGGATACGGAAATCAGGATTTATCCGGAGGACTGGGCAGCTGCTGGCTTGAATCTTCTTTGAAAATCTCCCCGGCAGAGCAGGTGGAGCTCTTAACCCGCCTTTCCCAGGGAACGCTTCCTTTTAAACCGGATCATATAAAAGCAGTTGAAGATTCCATTTACCTTTCCGCCAGCCAGGGTGTCACTTTATATGGGAAAACCGGAACCGGAACGATAGACGGTCAAAATATCAACGGCTGGTTTATCGGTTTTGCAAAATCCAGCGGTGAGACCTATGTGTTCTCTGCCAACATTCATAATGGCAGTTCGGCCAATGGGCGTACAGCCGCGGAAATTACACTGAATATCTTAAATGACCGGAATATCTACAAACAGTAAAACAGAGCTTAAGAAAGGAGCATTTCTCCTGCCTTAAGCTCTGTTTTTTATCTACTGTACTGGAAGATAGGAATCAAGTATCAGTTTATCCTTTCGCACTACATACCCGCTTCCGCCCCGGTTTTTCACATCCTCCACCATGCTGATAAGCAGCAGTGGTGATTTTGTATCTGGATCTGCGGTAAATACCGAAAACCAGCCAAGCTCTGTTCCTGTGGTATCCCCTTTGGAAGCCTTGATCTCTGCAGTTCCTGTCTTTCCTGCAAGCTTAATGTCTGATCTCATGATGGCATGACCGGTACCGTGCTCCGAGCTGACAACCTTAATTAAATCATCACGGACCAGATTGGCATTCTCAGCAGAACAGGCACCCTGCAGCCATACGTTCGGTGCAGCATTCTGTTCAGCCTTAAGAACAGGCTGGATAACATTCCCTTCATTGGAAAACATCGTATAAAGGGCAGCCAGATGTACCGGGTTCACAAGCATCTGCCCCTGGCCGTAGCCGCTGTCAGCCAGCTGCACTTCTGACTCAATCCGGTCTGAATTGGAATACTGGGACTGGGCAACGGAAATCTCAAACGGAAGAGGCTGGTTAAATCCCAGCTTATTAAGCCCTCCCATAAAATCATCATAGCCGATCTTTAAGGCTGCCTTGGCAAAATAAATATTGTTAGAATAAATAAAGGCATTTTCTAAATTGAGCGGACTGCTGTCATGAAGGGTGGTTACGTAATAATTCCCCCAGCTCTCATCCTTTCTCCAGCTTAATCCTGTGCTTCCATAATCCTCATTGGGATCAATGGCACCACTCCCCAGTCCTACTACAGCAGTAATTGGCTTAAAGGAAGATCCTGGAGCAAACTTCTGGCGGAACCGGTTATAAAGAGGTTTCCGTTCATCGTTATTTAGAGAATCCCATTTGTCTGCCGGCATCCCCAGAATAAAATCATTGTCATCGTAGGAGGGAGTGCTCACAAGAGCCAGGATCTCTCCAGTATGGGGATTCATGGCTACGCTGCAGCTTTTATCTTCCCAAAAAGCATCATAAATCGCGCTCTGAAGCGTGCTGTCAATGGTAAGAGTGATATCCGCTCCGTCAGTTCTTGGCTTTACTGCAAGCTTTTTCTTACTATTTCCTGACGAATCTGCAATGGAAATGGTACGGCCGTTTGTTCCCTTCAGCTCTTTTTCATACAGCCCTTCCATACCGCTTTTTCCAATGACGCTGTCTGTTAAATAGTCTTCTCCCTTATGCTTTTCCAGATCCTCAGACGTTACATTCTGGACGTATCCGATCAGATGGGCTCCTTTTTCTCCCAGCGGGTAAGAGCGCACGGATGTGTCTGTAATCAGCACCCCTGGGATGGTCAGAAGCTGGTCCTGCAGCTCTTTGTTCTTTTTGTCTTCTTCACTGACATGTTCCGACTGTAACTGAAAGTCATCTGCCTTCTTTAGCGTTTTCAGCGGAACAAAGGAATCTTCCTTCACCCAGCCGGCGGACAGCTTTTTTTGTATGCTCTCCGGAGATATGGAAAGCAGTTCTCCCAGTTTTTCCACATCCTTACCGGAATCCTGGCTCATTTTCCCCGGAACCAGACCAACAGAGGAGGCGGTTCCCTCTCCAGCCAGCAAAAAACCGTTCCGGTCATAAATATTTCCTCTTTCCGCCTTGTCCGTTGCCACTTTGACTTTATCGGTTTTATTAAGCTCCGGAAATATCATGCTGTCATTCCATTCCAGTTTATAGCCGGCTTTCTTCTCTTTTTTAAAAACTGCCTGATTGGAAAAACTGATTTCTCCTGCCAGACTGTTTAAACTCATCTGATAAGTAACTGCTGCTTCCTCATCTTTTAAATCAACGCCTGTTATCTCAGCCTTTATATCCTCCGCTTCAATTCCTTCGTAAATATTCTTGTTTCTGGCAGTAAAATCCTCCAGGCTTATATTTAGCTGGCTCTGCTGGTCAAGCATACCGTACATGGTCTCATAATCTGCATTTTGTAAGCTGGAAACATAATCTGTAAGAAGGACATCCGGCTTCTTCTTTGACTGATCCTTCTTACTCTCAAACCGGAAAAATAAAATTCCTCCGGCCAGACCAATCATCAGTATCAATAAGGTGCAGACAGTGCTGAATACAAATCGTTTCATTCCCCGACTCATTCCATTCCTCCTTTAATCCGTACGAAGGTTATTGGATACACCGGAAGCCGTACCAGTCAGAATCTTTTCGGTATCTTCCAGATGGAAATAGTAATTAAAAATATTTTTTCCCACGCCTACTACATTACCGGAGCTGTATCCGTTTGCAATCCTTACAGTTATGGCAATCTGAGGATTGACAAGGGGCGCATATCCAATAAACAGACCATGGTTCGGTTTTGTTTTTGACTCCTCTGCAGTACCGGTTTTTCCTGCCGCATCTATCTTTATATCTTTTAAGGTCGCATTGGATTTTACCAGCTCGTTCATACCTTTCGCCACATCATTCCATACAAATTCCGGTAAGTTAACCGTGCTGCTTAAGGAAGGTGCAAAGGATTTTACCACTGTACCGTCTCCATCTGTAATCTTGCCGATCATGGACAGCTGATAACTTTGTCCGTGATTTGCCAGAGTAGCCGTATAGCGGGCAATCTGGGAAGTAGTATAGTTATGAGTTCCCTGACCAATGGAGGATGGAATCGCATACTGATCGGTCACATGAGGCTTCGCCTCCCCGATCTCAATTCCGGTGTTTTTATCCAGATCCAGAAGCTGGGCGTATTTAATTAAGCTGCTTAGTCCCTTATCCTCTGAGAAGCTTCCGTCTGCACCCGTTCCCAGCCTGTAGGTAATTTCCGACAAATATACATTACAGGAATTTTTCAGTGCATCCGCACTGGAGGAAATCACTCCGTGACCGGCACGCTTCCAGCACCGCAGAGGCGGTTCTACCTTATCAAATGCGCCGGTACATAAAACGCTGGTATCCGTCTGAATGACTCCTTCCGTTAATCCGGCAATTACTGTAACCGGTTTAAAGGTAGAGCCAGGCGCCGTCAACTGGCTGGTGGCCCGGTTGAAAAGTGGAAGGGATAAATCCTGTTCCAGCTGCTGGTAATAGGAGGTGTCCATCTGGTTTGCCAGCCGGTTATTATCATAGCCCGGATAGCTGACGCAGGCAATCACTTCTCCGTTCTGGGGATTTACCACAACAGCCGAACCGGAACATGGATTTAGAGCCAGCTGAGCCGGTGTGATCTCCAGATTGGTGATCTTCTTGCGGATAAACTGCCAGGGACTTAACTGACCATTCATCAGAAGGGGATAATCCGGATCATCCTTAGAAAGAACTCCCTGCTCATAAAGAAGCTGTTCCGTCTCCTTCCCGCTTAAGGATCCCTCCCCGATCATTGCCTGATAAATCTTCTGTTCAAACTCCCGGTTTTCCGTTATATCCTTCAGCATCTTTTCTTCTGCAAGACGCTCTGCATCCTGAATCTCCGTATACTTCTCATTGTTTTCCAGACGGCTTAGATCCATATGGCCTGCAGCGATGGATTCAGTCAGATACTGCCTCAGGCTCTTTTCCTTCCAGTCCCAGGTTCCGCTTCCATTCAATAGAAGCTGGTCTTTTCGCGCCTGACTGACCAGGAAATCCAGATATCCCTGCACTTCCGGACCAAGTGCCTGATAAGCAGCGCCGGATGCGTCAAAGGCAGCGGAAAGCTGACCGATTACTGCTTCCTTTTTCCGTTTAAAATCTCCATAAACCTTTTTTTCCAGATCGGAAGCATTCTCGTCCTTTAACCGCTCTGTATCAATGACATGGTTTTGAATCAGTGCATAGTACACCTCGTCAGAAGCAATGCGGATCTGGGATGCATCGGCAGCTTTTGGCATCTCAGCCCTTCTGGTTTCCACCATATTGGCCAGAAGAATCCCCGCAATCTGCTGTTTTAACATCTGATATACCGCATCCTGCAAGCCTTTATCCACCGTCAGATAAACATCCTTGCCGGTGCCCGGACTGCTGGTGATAACCGGTTCTGTCTTGGGATTTCCAACCACATCTGTATAGAATTCCTGGGTTCCATCCTGTCCCCGCAGCCATTCCTCCATGGATTTCTCAATCCCGCTTTTGCCGATCACCGACTGATTGGAGTAAATACTGCTGTCCTCACCAAAGGCTGCCAGTTCATCGGCTGATATTCCGCCTGTATATCCAAGAATGGAAGACATGCTTTCTCCGCCATAATACACCCGGATGCTGCTGTTCTCCACATCGGCTCCCTGAAGACTGTGCTTTTGCTCCATCACACCCACCATGGCTTTGTCAGATACATCAGAGGCCACCAGATAGGGTAAGTATTTCCGATAAGAATTTAAAGACAGACCGTAACGGATGTTGGCAATCTGTAAAATCTCTTTGGGAGTGATGGTTTCTGGAAGGCCGTACTTCTTTTGCTCCTCTTCCGGATAGGACGAATCAATCATGAATTTCTTCTTTCCGCAAAGATCCTCCATGAGTTCTGCCGCTGTCTTCTGCGACTGCTCTTCTGTTAAATCCGTAACCTGGCTTTCCCCATAAAAATCAGCCTTAAACCGGCTCAGCTTCCAGCCGTCTACTGTATACTCATAGTTTCCTTCCTCATTCACCGTGATAGGAAGACTGACATTTAACTTATCCTCATCTCCTACAAGACCAATGAGCTGATAGGCAATTCCGTTTAATGTTTTCTGCTTTTCCTTCTGATTCTTATAATTTCCGGAATCTTCCAGAGTGATGTTATAGGAAAGACGGTTGGAAGCCAGCAGCGTTCCGTTCCTGTCATAGATGTTTCCTCTGTTGCCGGGAAGCCTCTGTGTCTTCATAATGGAGGTGATAAACTCCTCCTGACTGGCAGCTCCCTCCATGATCTGTAAGTGATATAACCGTACGATCAGTGCTGATAATAAAAATCCAAAAAACATTCCCAATATCAATAATCTGGGAATCTGAAAGGAAATGTCTGGAAAGCTCTTATTCTTAAATAAATGACTGCGGCGCATAATTCTCCTTATTCTTACGCTTGTAATATTTATAATACGAAAGGAACAGGGACACTTTTATAACCTCCCTGCAGACTGCTAAATTACTACGTATGTAAGATTTGATTATACACCGGATTGTTTAAGATGTAAACCGTTTTTTCATCTCAATGCCATCTGAAGCCGCTCCATCTCATAGAATTCCCCTTTTAACTCCATCAGTATCTCATAGCTTCCCTCTTCCCTGATTTTTCCCTGGTCTAAAACCACAATCCGGTCCGCTCCTCTTACGGTTGAAAGCCTGTGAGCAACAATAAATGTAGTTCTGTCTTTAATCAGCCGGTCGAGCGCATCCTGAATTTCCTTTTCTGAAATCGTATCAAGGGCAGAGGTCGCTTCATCCAGTATAATCACCCTGGGATCTCTGATAATTGCTCTCGCTATGGAAATTCTCTGCCTCTGGCCGCCGCTTAAATTGGCACCATGCTCTCCAATCATGGTATCCAGCCCTTTGGGAAGTCTGGCAATGACTGATTTTAAGTTCGCGGCTTCTACCGCATGATTCACCTCTTCATCCGGTACATTTAAAAGACCATACGTAATATTTTCCCTCACAGTACCTGTAAAGAGAACCGGAGACTGGGGAACCACCGAGATAAATCTCCGGTAGCTTCTTAAATTGATGTCACTCATATCCGTTCCATCGATGAAAAGCCTGCCGCTGCCGGGCGTGATAAAACCAATCAGCAGATTCAATATGGTGGTCTTTCCTGAACCGGATTCTCCAACCAGCGCGATAGTCTCCCCTTCCTTTACCTCCAGATCAATTCCGGAAAGAACCCGCTCACTGGAGCCTTTATAGGAAAACTCAACCTGCTGAAAAGTGTATCTGCCTTTTAATTCCTTCAGTTCTCTCTTTCCCTCATTATGCTCCACATCATCGGAAATTAAAACCTCGCCGATGGAAGTAACAGATTCAAGTCCCTTGGTCAGAATGGGAAGCAGATTAATAAGCCCCGTAAACTGGTTGACCACCGTGGTAAAGCTTGCCTGATAAAAGGTTACATCTCCAATCTTTATGGATCCCTTCCAGGCCATATATCCGGAAAATCCCAGACACAGGGCCTGAAACACCTGGAATACGCACCAGCTGACTGCGCCGAAATGTGCCTGTACCATGTCCAGCCGGTATCCCCTGTCAGCCGTTTCTTCCAGCTGTTCCTTAATTTTATCGACTTCCTGCTGTTCCAGCGCATGGGCCCTTGTGACAGGAACCAGCTCCACCATCTCCATCACCCGGGCGCTGGTTTCCTCCATTTCACGGCGGAATGCCCTGTTTTCGCTGTGGATCCGTTTGCGGAATGCAACGACTGTCACCGCAGTCACCGGAGCTACCAGAAGAAAGAACATAAGCACCGCCCTGTTCTTTACGGCTGTAATACCCAGAGTGATAACCAGATTCATCATTATGTTCATCAGATTAACAAACAGCTGGGAAGATAATGTCTCCACTGCCTCCACGTCACGTATGATCTTGGACTGAAGCCTGCCTGACTGAATCTCCGTGTGATAGGGAATGGACAGTTCCTGAAGCTTCCTGACCAGAGCGCCCCTTAACCCGGCCTCCGTTTTACGTATTACCTGATTTTTGTATTTGTTATGAAGCCAGTTCGCCGGAAGATGGACAGCCAAAAGCCCCAGCCAGACTGCCACGTTTAAAAATATTGCATGCTTTCCTTTTTCTCCTCCTGCTATGGCTCCGTTGATCACATTGGCTGTCAGAAGCGCAGCAAAGAGACTGGGGGCGTGCTTAATTACAAAAAAGAAGGTGGAAAGCAGAAACTTATGGTACTGCCCTTTATAAAATCCGAGCAGCACCATAACCGAACGATTTCCGTACCTCTTATAGCAGTCCGCAAACCGGTGTTCCATTTTCTCATATTGATCCATTGTCTTCTCCCTAGGAAACATCAAGGCCCTGATTCTCGGCAGGAACATTCCCATTGTCTAACAGGTCTGCATAAGGTTTTCCCAGTTTTCTCAGTTCTTCACTAAGGAATTCCGCCATGATGACTGCTCCCTCCGGCTTTAAATGAGTATTGTCCTTAGGCCACATGAAATATGCTTTGGAGGCTAAGTCGCCCACTGCTTCCAGATAAGTTTCTGTAACAGCTGTTAAATCGATTACCGGAACGCAGGCTTTTTTTCCGGTCTGCCTGACTGCCTCCGGATAGGCACCATGGCTTCCAGGAAGAAATTTGCCGTGATCATTAAAAAGTCTTCTGGCAATTGGTGTAATGAGTACGGGATAAGCCCCTTTTTCTCTTGCCGCCTGAATGAATTTCATCAGATTTTCTTTAAATGTGGTATCCGGATCAGTATGACGGGCCGGATCATCCTTTTCATCGTTATGACCAAACTGTATAAAGAGAAAATCTCCCTCTTTCATCTCCATTTCAATGAGAGCCAGACGCCCCTCATCCAGAAAAGATTTTGTGCTTCTCCCATTCTGGGCAAAGCTTTTCATCTCCACACCGTCTGCCAGATAAAGAAGCATCGCCTGTGATAACCCTGTCTGCGGGTATGTGGAGGCTTTATTAAATTTTACCGTGCTGTCTCCAGCATAAAAGATTGCTGCCATTTACGTACACTCCATAAGCTGCTCCTGTAAAACGTTTTCCTTTTATAAGGCCTTCCGAACAAATGGAAGTTACATCGGTCCACCGCCACAGGATTTTATTGTTAAGTAGAAACGTTCTGTTAAGACCATCTGTCTCAACCCGAAACAGGACGCGCCCTTCAAAGGAATACTCTTTGCTCTCTGTCCTTACATAGGCGTTATCCACATATTCCGATACAAATACCCGATTCTTTGTCACACCAAATTTTATATAGGTGTTTTCATCATAATAAAGCGTTACACCTCCATCGGAGGTATATTCTTCCTTCTCTTCCTTTGGCATCCACATCTCAAACTCTGCGTGAAAACAGAAATCCGGCTGAAATTTTACAAGCAGACTGCTGCACTCTCTGCTGCATAAATCCATTCCGTCTCCTCTGATCCACAGGGTTCCGTCTTTCTCAGTCCGGACCCGGCTATTGTCTCTGGTCCTTGGAGACAGCCAGCCGTCCCCCGCTTTGCAGGCAGCCGGCTCCCCTGACTCATGGCGAAGCGGAAGGGGCGCCATACAGGAAGGTCCTTTTCTTCCGTTTACCACAGGCCACCCATCTGCTGTCCAGGTAATTTCATCGAGACAGGTTTCTCTCCCAAGCATTCCCCAGGTCCCGTCAATAAACCGGGAGCTTAAATATACCATAAACCATCTGCCGTCAGGTGTCTGAACCGGCTTTCCATGACCGCAGCACTGAATGGCACCCATTTCATCCCATTGATGCATAATGGGATTATAGGGACAGTTTTCATAGGGGCCGTATAAGTTTTCAGACCTTGCAACTGTTATCATATGTCCTTTTCCAGTTCCGCCTTCCGCCAGAAAGCAATAATAATACCCATCCTTTTTTATCAGATGGGGTCCCTCCGGTGCATGACCGGAATGCCCGTACCAGATCAGCTCCGGCATTGACAGCAGCTCTTTTCCATCCCCTGAGATCTCCATAATTCTGGCACCCCTGTTAAGGAGCATATATCGCTTTCCATCATCGTCAGTAAAGATGGATGGATCAATTCCCAGCACATTGTGAATGACCGGTGTCTCATAGGGTCCTGCAGGATTTTCGGAGCTGGTGACCATCTGGGTCTGAATAAAGGGCGCATCATCATTGTTTCGCAGGGTTGCGCAGATATAATATCTTCCGTTATGACAGCTGATATCCGGCGCCCAGAATCCCCGTCCGCCATCCAGCTTTCCAAGATATTCCTTTGCCCATTTCTCATCTGTGACCCCGTAGCCGATGGTTTCCCAGTGGATTAAATCCTTTGAATGGGAAATGGGAATGCACGGAAAGAAAAGGAAGCTGGAATTCACCATATAGTAATCTTCCCCCACACGTACAATGCTGGGATCCGGGTGCATTCCCCTTAAAACCGGATTGCGGTAGCATTCCTCACGGGAAAAACCGCAGACCCCTTTAAAATACTCTTCCAGAGGAGTCCCCTCCGCCAGGTCATAAGGCGTACACATGGACTGATTCGCCCATGTCGGGTCCATCCTGCAGCGTTCCACCAGATACTTCACCAGCTCCTGATTTTTTCCTTCCACCGCATAGTGGAGAAGACTGTTCCCTTCCTCATCACAGTCCTCTGTATTGAAACTGTGATCAATCAAATGGACAACCGTGTCATACTCTCCCCTCTTTGCCGCCTCAAAGGTCTGCTTTGCTGCCGCTTCTGTCTTCGATGTGTATAAATTCATATTCCCCGTACCCTTCTGATCTGCTGTTGTTTTTGTTTGCGCTCCAAAGACAGAGCTTTGCTCCTGTCCACGTTGCCCGGCACAGAGGCTGGTGGCGTCCGATAAAGGTATAGCGGATTCCATCCGGTGACCAGGAAAAGCAATAGGTCTTGTCAGCGAAAAGCTCCAGACGCAGATAAACCGTATCTTCCTCATATGGACAGGAGCTCTCAGGAATTTCCTGCGCCTCTCCAAGCAGCTCCTTATTCGTTACTTTTCCTGTATAGAGCATAAGACAGTTGCCCTCACGGGTCCTTTGAATACCTAAATAGGCATAGGAATGTCCGATTATGCCAATGGAGGCCATATCACCCTCCTGTTCCCCATTAAGACGTACCTTTGTGACAGCAGTAAATGTCTTGCGCTGTGGAATCTGGGTCATGGCATTGGGCGCATACCACAGAAGATTTTCCCTGGAGAAATTTGTCAGGCAGAACAGCCGGATTCCTTTATGCCCATCTAAGGAGTAAAAAGACTCCCTGGGATTTGCCTGCCACTGCCACTGAAGACCAAGTCTTCCGCTTTTAAAATCGTCCGACTGGGCAATTTTATACTGCGGCTGTCCTTCTGCAGGAACCTTCCACTCCTTAACCGGTTCCCCGATTCCATCCCCGTTCTGATCCGTCCCGATAAAGGGCCAGCCATTGTGAAAGCACATGGGCTGCAGATGAACAATCCGCCCAAGCTCTATTACATCCTGGAAATGGATAAACCAGTGCCTGCCATCCGGCGCAATGACCCAGCCGCCCTGATGAGGCCCGTTTACGGTTGTATTACCCTGGTGCATAACAATCCGGTATTCATAAGGGCCCTTCACTGACCTCGCTCTTAAAACAGACTGCCAGCCAACAGCCACGCCTCCTGATGGCATGAGAATATAATAGTATCCCTGATCATAATACATTTTGGGACCTTCCGTAGTAGGAGCGATCTGCTCTCCGTCAAAGATGGTAACAGGCTCTCCTAAAATTTCTCTGCACTGGGGATCGATTTCCACCAGATCCAGCCTGTGTTTGATCCCGCATCGGCTGTTGGCATAGGCAAATACCATGTACGCCTTTTCGTCCATATCCCAGAAAGGACAGGGATCAATCCAGCCTTTCACCTCATGAAGGCAGTGAAGTTTAAATTCTCCATATGGATCTTTTGATGTTGCTACAAAAATCCCCTCATCAGGAAGCGGAATAAATACGTAAAAGGTACCCTCATGAAAACGGATGGAGGGCGCCCAGGTGCCGGAGCCATGCGACGGCTGCTCATATTTTTCAAAAGGCAGGGAGCGTACACAGTGATTGATGATCTCCCAGTGAACCAGGTCTTTCGAATGAAGAAGGGGTACACCTGGAAGATAGGTAAAGGAAGAAGCTACCATATAATAATCTTCTCCCACCCGGATTATATCGGGATCTGAATAATCGGCATATAAAACCGGATTCTGATACATTGACATTGGCATTGACATCGCCATAACCTCCCATAATATATTTCATGCCAAAAAAGGAGCAGAAATTCTGCCCCTCTTTCTGCCTGATCACTCCTTTACAGCTCCAATATTAACACCCTGAATAAAATACTTCTGGCAGAATGGATATATGATCATAAAGGGAAGAATTGCTACAATAACTGCTGCGTTTTTTACTGTGTTTTCAGTTGCACCGCCGATTGCCTGGGGCAAATCACTTCCCATTATAACAGATCTTAACTTCATCTGGAAGTTATATAAATTATCATTTGTAATATAAAGTTTATAATTGGTATAGTCGTTCCAGTAAGATACGGCGTACATCAGACCGATTGCAGTAAGTGCCGCCTTGGATAACGGAAGAACAATTTTTAAAAATATTCCCATTGGCGGGCAGCCGTCAATCTCTGCCGATTCAAATAAACTGGCGGGAATTCCCTCAAAGAAATTTCTCATAAGTACCATATTGTAAACATTAATAGCAGGAAGAAGGATTACCACAAATAAGGTATTGGTCAGATGAAATGACTTCATAACCAGATAGGTGGGAATCATACCTCCGTTAAAAATCATGGTAAACAGCATAATATTAGCAAACAGTGTTCTTCCGGGCATTTTCCACTGAATCAGCACATAAGCGCCCAGTGTTGCTACAGTAAGCCCGGTAATCGTCCCTACTATAGTCGTAAAAACAGATACCAGAAATGGTTTATACAAAGTCGGATTGGTAAATACAGAGATATAACCTGCAAAACCAAACTTTTCCGGAAACAGTTTCATACCATAAGCTGTCTTTAAATCAAACGAGTCAATTAAAACCTTGTAGATCGGGATAATCATGATAAGACTTATGAGTACGAATATGATCACCAGCATATAGTCAAATGCGGTTGCTTTCTTTTTCATGTTTTCTCCTCCCTACACGATTCCTCTTCCGCGAACTTTATAGCTGGCCTTGTTGCAGATAAGCACAAGGAAACAGCCCACCAGCGAGGAAATAAGACCTACTGCTGTTGAATAGCCGTAATCAGGCAGAGCGCCGGAATTAAATGTCTGTGTGTAAATATAAGTCTGAAGTACATCTGCCTGCTGGCGAACCGCATCGTTTTGCAAAACGAATACAGATTCAAATAAGTTCATTACCTTTGCCAGATTTAAGATCAGTACTGTAATAATGGTGTTGCTGAGAGCCGGCATGGTTATGTAGCGCAGCTTATTAAACCGGCCTGCTCCATCCATGGAAGCCGCCTCATAAAGCTCCGGATTGATTCCGGAAAGTGTAGCCATGAAAATAATCGTTCCCCAGCCTGTATCCTTCCAGACGTTAATGACATAATACATCGGCCGCCACCAGCTCTGGCTGCCAAGAAAATAGATTCCCTCATTTACAATTCCAAGTTTCATAAGCACGGCATTTAAAAGACCAGCACTGGTAGGGGAAAGAATCAGGGAAAAAACGGATGCAGTAACGACCCATGACATGAAATGGGGCAGATACACGATTGTCTGCGTGATCTTTTTGAAGGTCACAGACCGCAGCTCATTGAGCAGAAGAGAAAGCACAACGGCCATAATGGTATTCAGCAGAAGCTTCACAACACTTAATGTGATGGTATTCCCAAATGCACTCCAGAAGCCCGGCATGTTCATCATCTTTTCAAAATGTGCAAGACCGATAAATACAGGTTCTTTAATTCCTTTATAGGAATAAAAGGCATATCTGATACCCAGCATGGGAAGGTAATGAAACACCAGCGCAAAAATCAGAACAGGAAGAAACATCACATAAAATCCCCTGTAATATCGGAGTGAAACAAGCAACGGCCGTTTATTTTCGCCTGCAGCATACGCTGCAGGCCCTTTCATCTTTTTATTCATAGGAAAACCTTTCTAAATCTATTTTGCAGATTCTTTCTTATTAAGTGAATCCACGATCATCTGTGACCATTTTGCTCCGCCGTCACTTTCGAAACGCTTAAATGCGTCATCTATCGAAGTACCCTGTACGACAACATCTGCAATTATGGATTTCTTCAGTGTCATTAAATCTCCGTTATAGGTAGCCATTTCTTCGGTAGAAGGAGTAATGGTTGCCTGACGGCAGTTTTCATTAAATACAGTCTGGGAATTCTTTGCTTCTTCTTTTACCGAAGCCTTTCCAGGATCACCTTCCCAGGTTGCAATGGCAAGCATTGGATCAAGGTGCTGCTTGGTGTACTGTGTTCCAGGATTTTCAAGACTCTCTCTTAAATGGAATTCACCTTCATTATAGGTATTATCAAGGATTGTTTCCGCTTTCTTTGACCAGTGAACATCTTCCACTCCATAGGTCCAGAGCAGTTCCATATCACCGCCATCTAACATGGATTCGATGAGGTATTTAAATACGCCCTCCGGATTCTCACAGGAAGAGGTAATTGCCCAAACCGGAGATGTTCTTTCCACATAAGAACCAACCTCTTTAATCGGCTTTAACGCAATCAGTTCGCTGTCATGACCGTTAGATTCCAGATTGTTCTTTAAGTTGCTTGCCCAGGTGCCTGCCCAGTAAGTAAATACGCCGAATTTATCTTCGTAAAACTTATTACGGCAGTCTTTCGTTCCATTTGTTAAGGTTTCCTTATCAATATAGCCTGCTGCATAAGCATCTCTCATACGCTGCAGTGCATCCTTAAAGTTATCCTTTGTAAATCCGTCATACCAGACACCGTCTTCTCCCTTGGCAAAGGAAGGATAAGCATCCTGATAAAACTCTGGTAAGTAATTGGTCCATGGCTCTTCTGTTCCGATGAAACCGGCAGCTGACAAACCATAGGTATCTCCATTTACTCCATTGCCGTCTGGATCACCCTCTGTAAATGCCTTCAGCATGTTTAAATACTCATCATACGTTGTAGGTGCAGTCAGACCGCAGTTGTCCAGCCACTTTTTCTTTACATATGTAACACAGCCGTTTCCTCTTGTAACCGGGAATCCGTAAAGCTTCCCATCAATTTTCATATTGTCGACAACTTCATCCCCGGTAAAACGTCCGGATGACTTGAGTTCTGAATTCTCCCATGCCTGTGTCATATCCCAGAGCGCACCTTCCTCCGCATATCCGGTATAGAAGCTGCCTGCAAGAAGAATTGCATCCGGCCAGTTCTCAGGACCGGAAGCGAACGTCTGCCCCAGAACATCAAAGTATGCATCATGATCCGGCTGTATAATCTCTAAATCAATTCCGGTCAGTTCTTCCCATCTTTTTTCAAATGCATCTCTGTTATTTTGTTTCGTCATAACCGTTCCATTTACCATAATGGTAATCTTCTCCGGTTTTTTCACTTCGTTCTTCGCTTTGCTCTCTCCTGCAGAAGAACCGCTTTCCGTATTTGCACCGGCACTGGTTGCCTCGGCCCCTGATTTTCCGGATGAGGAACAGCCGCTTAAAGCTACAGAAGCAGCCATGGTAACCGCCATACCAGCTGCAAGCATTTTTTTTACTCTCATTTAGAACCTCCCAATATAATTGTTTTTGTTATCTGGTGGTGCGCACCTTTTTTGCATTGCCATCATAGCATCCCCCACACACAATATCAACGCACATTATTTACTATCGTTGTTCATTTTTAGCTAAACAGCATGTTCTCACGGCAGTTTATTATGCACATTTTATATTGCCTGTTTTCTCCCGTACCGTATTCGACATAATTATATATGAAGTAACAGCGCTTATTTTTGAGTACATATTTTACGTTCTATGTACAGATCTTAATGTAAAGGGGCAAACCCAATTGATTTTACCATAGTTTCATACTATAATTTTTAATATGAGAAAAGGAATGGTGCATATGAAAAATCGCAAACTCACATTAAAACATAATAAAAATATGTCCTACAAAAATCAGCTGATGCTGTCCTATACTTTAATACTGGCGATCATCCTCATGATCGGAGTTATCCTTTACTCTCTTTCCTATCGTCAGGTAAAAAACGGTATCTATCAGCAGAACCGGCTCAGTCTGTCTGCCTCCGTCACCCAGCTTGACAATACAATGGAACTGATGAATGCATCGGTCAAGCAAATTACGGCCAACAGCCTTTTTAATAACCTGATTAACCAGAAAAACAGGGAAGACTCTTCTTTCTATTATCTTGGTTATAAGACCCAGCAAAGTCTTAAATCCATTACACCGGTGGAACTGCTGCTGCCAATCAGCAACTCCTTTATTTATATTGAAAAATCCAGCTATGCCATCTCTCCGATTCTGTTTTCAGATTTCGATTTTTTCATCTGGCATAATACAAAGTACCCCATTGATCCGGCACAATTTTCCAAAATACTGGTGGACCCGGCTTACTGGAACAAATTTATTCCCTTTGAGCAGCTTGGCACCTCATCGAAGAACTTTCTATATATATATCCACTGACATCGGTCTCCCAGGCCGCCAACCACAGCAGTTCCGTAATCTGCTATCAGTTTGACTACGAAAAGATTATAGAATATTTTTCCAGCATCAACTTTTATAACGATGGATATCTGGTTGCTTTTGACAAAAACGGCAATCAGGTGTTCCTTCTTTCCGGGAGCGGTCCTGTTATTGCGTATGACACTCTGAAAAATATGACCTTTGACCACAACATTGCCCATTTTACCCAGGGGAAAGACAGGGAGGAAATGCTGATCACCACTGTGACTTCTTCCTATAATAACTGGAATTACTATCTGATACAGCCGGAAGAGAAGGCCTACTACTCCATCACTCCCTATCAGCGCTTCTTTACGACAGTTACTTTGGCGGCCATAATTCTTGGAGGAATTCTGGCAGTAATCTTTTCATCCTTTGGAAACAAAAAAGTTTTAAAGCTGTCCAATGAACTGAACCTAACGGAATCACTGGCAAGCTCTCTAAATCTTCTTGTAGAAAAGCAGAAACCGGTTGTAGCCGAATCCTACATGAGACGGATCATGGAAGGAAGCATCACCAATAACATAGAGATGCAGTATATCATAGATGAACTGGGTCTGGAACGGCCTGATACCAAATTCCATGTTTTGTATACAGAAGTATCCCCGTCAGAGGAATCCGACATTTGCGCCAAAGACTTAGAGCTGTGCTTTGAAAATTACGATATGCTGGTAAGAGAAGCGCTCCGCCGCTATTATCCGGATACGGGGTATGTCTACAAGCCTTCAGACCGGGCATTTGCTGTACTGATCGCCTCTGATAAATCCATGCAGCTGGAGCAGGCGTTAAGCAGAGACAGAGACATCTTCCTTGCCATGCATAAAGAACTTCTTGAAAAGTATGGAATCTGGATCCGCGGCGGACTGGGAGCAAGAAACGGTCTGATCTCCTATACTTGGAAATCCTATCAGCAGGCAAAGGATGCAAAATCCATCACTACAACGGAAAAATATATCTTAAGCTGCAGTGACTTTTCAAAATCAAATGATGTATACTATTTTCCGGAAAGCTTATCCATCCAGCTGAGCGGCTTTATCTCTACCGGCAATAAAGACCAGGTGAGGGAACTTTTTAAGCTGATCCGGGAAGAAAATACAAACAGGCGCAGTCTTTCCTTTACCCAGCAGAAATGGCTTTTATCCGATATCCGGGCCACTGTCTTTAAGAAAAGGCACACCGTTTCGGAAGAGGGGCTGGATGAGGAAAAACTCAGGCTTTTAGATATGATTGACAAGCAGTTTGAAGGAGAGATGAGTCTTGACAGCTTAAAGGCCATCGCCTTTGAGCTATGTGATATCTGCGGCACCGATACGGAAAGTAATGAACTGATCATTAAAATACAGGATTACATCATTAATAATTACCATGATTCCGACCTTTGCCTGACTAAAATATCCGATGAATTTGGAATCTCAGAAAATTATTTCAGCTATCTCTTTAAAAAAGAGGTATCAGAAAATTTTTCTACCTATTTGGAGCGGCTCAGAATGGCAAAAGCCAAGGAGATTATACTGGAAACCGATACCAGCCTTTCCACGCTGTATCAATATCTGGGCTATAACAATGCGGCTTCCTTCCGAAGAGCATTCAAAAAAAACTATGGCGTATCGCCGAAAGAAATGAGGGATAAGGTAAATGCATAACAACGATCACAAACCATCTGCAAAACGCATGGAATCACTATGGCTCCGCCTGAAAGAAAGCGGGCTTCCCATTCACAGCTTTCTGGCCGAACAGGGCGGAAGCCTTCTTATTGAGAATTATCAGGCCCCTTATACCCAATCGGACTTACACCGCATGTTTTCCATCACCAAAAGCTTCTGCGCCCTGGCTGTGGGATACCTTCTGGAGGACGGACTGATTTCCCTTACGGATTCCATAACTGAATATTTTCCGGAATACTTAAGCGGAGAAGAAACAAGCCCATGGCTTCTTAACATGTCCATACAGCACATGCTGACTATGCAGACCTGCCACTCTGCAACCACTTATAAGATTGACAGGCAGAAAAACTGGGTGGAAAGCTTTTTTAAAGTCCCTCCCACCCACAAGAGCGGAGAGATCTTCCTTTATGATACTTCTTCCAGCCATACTTTGGCGGCACTTGTTAAAAAGCTTACAGGCAAAGGAGTTCTTGATTATTTGAGAGATAAATGTCTGAATGAACTGGATTTTTCCGAGGATTCCTATATTATAAAAGATCCGTTTGGGAGCGAAATGGGAGGTTCGGGCCTGATGGCCTATCCCAGAGATTTATTAAAGATAGGAAGATTCTGTATGGATACAATCCGGCACGGGAGCGGGATTTTTGCAGATTATCTAAGAGATGCGGTTTCCTTTCAGGTTCCCACCGCTCATTTCGGACAGACACTGGATGAACAACAGGGATACGGCTATCAGATCTGGCGGATCAGAAATGGCTTTGCCATGTACGGTATGGGCAGTCAGTACGTACTTTTCTATCCGGAAGCGAATACGATTTTAGTTATTACAGCGGATACACAGAACATCAGAGGCGGGCAGCAGAAAATACTGGATATTATTTATGATGAACTAAAGGAGTTTTTAACCCCTGTCCCCACTCTTCCTGTCTATACCGGTCCTTCCTTCCATGACGCTTCTTACCGTCTGCTGCCTGGACGCCAGGGATTTACAAGACTCTCCCTTACCTTTGATTCCAAAGAGGGCAGTCTTACCCTGTGGGGACCGGGTAAGACATATAAAATCCCCTTCTCCTTTACAGAGCCTGCTGTGTGCATCTTAAATGGCTATGAACAGAGGATTGCAGTAAAAGCTCTGTGGTCAGACTTAAGGACCCTTTACCTCCCTGTCTCCGTGGTGGGAGAATACGTTGGTTCCATACATATCCTTTTAAGTCTGTCAGAGAACGGCATAACCGTTTGGATGAAAAAAATGGAAGAATCTCTTTTCCATGAATTCACCGGATTTTTAACCGGCATAAAGGAGTAGGAATCTATTTCATTATATCTTCTCCTCTGGCCGCCCTTGCTACAATACCGGACGAGGCCAGAAGAGCGATCAGGTTTGGAAATACCATGAGTGCGTTAAACAGATCCGATAAATTCCACACTAGCTGAACCTTTAAAAATGATCCAAGAACCAGGAACAGCACAACGATCAAAGCATATACTTTTGTTGCTTTTGCGCCAAAAAGAGCTTTTACGTTTACTTCACCGAAAAAGTACCATCCGATGATTGTCGAAAATGCAAAAAACAGAAGACATATTGCTACAAAAGCATTTCCAAAGGAACCAAATGCCTGACTGAATGCTGCCTGGGCAAGCGCGGTCCCCTGAGGCGCTCCCTCCACTCCGGGAGCCAGCTGACCAGAAGTCAGTATTACCAATGCGGTGAGATTAAGTACTACAAAGGTATCAATGAATACACCCATGATCGCCATAACTCCCTGATCCTGCGGCTTTTCTACCTTTGCCATCGCGTGTGCATGAGGAGTTGAACCCATACCTGCCTCATTGGAAAAAAGTCCTCTTGCAACACCATAACGCATGGCTTTCTGAACTCCGATTCCTGCAGCACCGCCCAGCAGCGCCTGTGGGCGGAAAGCCCCGATCAGTATGGATTCCAAAGCCGGCAGCAGCGCGCTATGGTTTATGACCAGCACGATCAGACAGCCGATTATATAAAAGGCAGCCATGGCCGGAACCAGTTTTTCTGTCAGAGAAGCAATTCGCTTAACACCGCCCATGAAGGTAAATGCCGCAACTGCTGCGATCACAATTCCAACAATCAGGGGATCCAGACCAAAGGCAGTGTGGAATGCCAGGCCGATGGAATTTGCCTGAACCATATTACCGGTAAATCCAAGAGCAAAGATAATTGCCAGGGAGAAAAATACCGCCATAACCTTACCGGCAGTTCCTTTAAAACGGGCTTTGATATAATAAATCGGCCCCCCCGTTACTTCTCCCTGTGAATTGACTGTTTTATATTTCTGAGCGAGGACCGCTTCTCCATAGTTGGTTGCCATTCCAAAAAATGCACTCACCCACATCCAGAATATTGCTCCTGGCCCTCCGGAATAAAGTGCTGTTGCACAGCCTGCTATATTGCCCGTACCTACCTGAGCGGCAATTGCCGTAGTCAATGCCTGAAAGGAGGACATTCCGTCTTTGCCCGCGTTCTCGCCATTCAGCTTAAAACTGCCGAACATCCGTTTAAATCCTTCCCCAAATTTTCTGATCTGTACAAACCGTGTGCGCACAGTAAATAAAATTCCTGTTCCCACCAGCAGATACAGTAAAATACTGTTCCAGACAATGCTGCTGACTTGATCAACCAGCTGTGTAAATTGTTCCATGTGATAGACCCTCTCTTTTTTTTACTAAAAAAAGCCAGACCATACGGGATGATTTGGCTCTGAAAGTAAACAAATAAGGGCATCACTGCCGCTAAACGTTTGAACTTAAACTCTGTCCTTTTGCCTGAGAGATTAACGCGGTCTCCCGCGCCTTGCACCTTCGGCACTCATTCATGAGATTCTCCAGAGCCACATCCATTCATAGTCCTTATCCAGTAATCCGGATGCCTGAGAGTGTTACTCCTTCGGCAGACAATCGTCATTTTCCTACGAACTTCACTTGTTGGTATAGTACTTTTTTACTTTACCACATTAACACAGGCTCTTAAGAATGTCAAGCCGATACTTTACTTTCTTTTCTCCATGAACTTCATTTTCTTTTCTTTCTGTGCCATACCTCAGAAGATGGACTGGCTTTGGCGAATCATGTTACAGCCAACGCTCCAAACCAGATACATCCCGAGGATGAGGTTTGGTTTAACCTGGCCGAAGCCTGGCTGAAAAAATTAATTCCTCTTTCATAAGATTCAGATCATGTCTAAAGCCTCACAAAGTGCTAATATCACTAAAGCCTGACCATATGCCATGGGGGAGATAAGGATATTTTTATAATGTTCCCTATCCTCCCCCATTCCTGTTCCTCCGGAAACAGAAAAAACCGTTCCATCCTCCCCTATATTTTGAAGAATGCCTGCCACTGCAGACCAGGCACACTCTAAATATTTACTGTCCAGGATTCCCATACGTATTCCTTTTATAATTCCAGCAGCAATGGCTGCTGAACCAGAGACTTCCTCATAGCTGTCCGGATCATCTAAAACAGTATTCCATAAACCACTTTTGCTTTGCAGCGCAGTCAATGCCTCAACCTGTCTCCGATATGTTTCTGTAATAATTCTCTTTATCCCATCTTCCATTGTCCCATGAAACATTTCAATATATTCCAGACTTCCCACTGTAAACCAGCTGTTGCCTCTGCACCAGAATACTTTGCCAAAATTATGACTGCCATTAAAGTTCCACCCATGATAAAACAAGCCGGACTTTTTGTCACACAGATATTTAATATGAATCAGCATCTGATAATTCGATTCACTCACCCAGTCACTCCGTCCATATTTTAAACCCATTCGGTTTAAAAACAGGACAGTCATGAAAATGGTATCGATCCATATCTGGTTATCATTGAGGCGGACGCCCTGGCGGTCTCCGTTTGCGCTGGTTACATGCTGAAAGCCTCCCTCTCTGGTCCTTGGGAGGCTTTCCATCAGCCACCTGGCCCAGTTAAGTGTAAGTGCTTCAAATTCCGGATTCTTCCATGTTTCGTTTAGTTCAACAAGTGCCAGCAGCGGAGCCGTCGTATTGATATTTTTAGACGGCAGTCCGTTATTTATATTTAACTGATACCAATGCAGCAGAAACTGCCTGCGTTCCTCATCGTCCACGGATTTCAACATCTTTGTAATCCCATAAAGGCCTACGCCCTGAGGCCAGTCCCATTCCTGAATGCCAAAATCTCTTTTAAAATATCCGGTGGTCTCCCTTCCTTCTTCCGGCTTTTCCTTATCCTCTTCCAAATGAAGAAGCTTTTCCACCACCAGATTTAATTTCATTCTGATTTCTTGTTTCGTCAGTTTATCCATCCGTTTCTCCTGGTCTGTTTCTGATGATCAAATGAAGCGCCTTTTACCACATATGGATGGCATGCCCGTTGATCTTAAGAATTGCTTCAATAAAATAAAAGTCACCGTAAATTATGGGATACTCATGCACTGCTTCTTTATAAGAAGCGGAGCAGCAATCCAGAAAATAATCCACCTCCGTTTCCCATCTGCACCGCTTATGGGAAAGAACCTCTAAAAGCCTGACAGCTGCCTCCTCATACCGTTCCTGATCACCGGTCTGAACCAGACCAGACAATTCCAAAAGTCCGGAGGCAGCAACTGCAGCGGCAGAAGAATCTTCCCATGTGCAGGAGTCCGGCTGGTTAAAATCAATGGGAATCAGCCCGTTTTTTGGTATGTGTTCCACATAATAATCCGCAATCCTGCATGCCGCTGCCAGATATTCCTGCTTTTTTGTATGCCTGTAACTGAGCGCAAATCCGTAAATTCCCCAGCCCTGGCCTCTGGTCCAGGCTGATCCATCTTCATATCCCTGACCTTTATGACTTTTAATCCGCCTGCCGGTAACCGGGTCGAATTCAACAATATGAGCCACTGACCCGTCAGGCCGGATAAAACTATTCATGACTGTATCCGCATGATTCACTGCGATCTGCCGGAAACGGGGATCCCCTGTGCAGTCAGCAGCCCAATAGAGCAGGGGAAGATTCATCATACAGTCAATGATCGTATATCCTCTGTGATCCTGACCAGCCCGGTCATTCCACGCCCGGATAAATTTTCCTGCGGGATTATATCTTCCTGCAAGATTGGAGGCAGCGAGAAGTCCCCGGTTCAATGAAGCATCTGATCCGGTAAGCTTATAATCAATAACTGCCGTAGGAAGCCATTTAAACCCGTTGTCATGATCCATAAAATCATAAACCAGAAAACTGGCATCCAGTTTTTCTTCTATTTCCAATGCATTTTTTAATGCCAGGCTGCTCTTTCTCCTGTCATATAAAAACCACATCATTCCGGCAAAAAAACCATTGGTCCACCAGCTGATCTTTTCACCGGAGCAATCGTCAAAGTTCCCATCTGCTGCTGTATAAGGGATTTTATGTACGCTCCGCTCAGCGACCTGCTCCAGCTTATCAAGAATCTTCGTTTCCACCTCATTTGCCCAGTGATGAATTTCCGGTCTCATATTCTCTCCTCCATCTCTCCTATACAATCTTTATAAACTTCCCATTCCATTCCACGATCATGTTCTCCTCCTGCCAACACACGTTTGGCATCTGATTCCATCTAAGCTCCCGGTCTTTAGACATATCGCCGAATACACAGCTGACCAGTATATGACTTCCTTTTTTCAGATGATGCTTCACAAGGGGCATAACCGTAAGAGGATATAAAAGATTGGTATTGGGAAAGCACTGAAGTACCTCCCCATCGCCTCCGGTCAGACTTACAACTCCTGAGATTCCCCATGGCAGTACAGCAGCCGCTCTGCCAGCCCTCTGATCCAGCTGGCTCTTTTCATACCGTTTTCCTGATTCATCCTCCGCAGGAAGACAGAAGCCGCCTTCAGAAACATCAATCTCCTGTTCACAGGTAATCCGGTGAATCCTTACATGCCATGGGGAACAAGGTACGATTATGCTTTCTGCAGTTACCCCGTTTATGGGGTGGTATTTTACACGTAAAAAGTCCTTCTCTGCTTCATAGGACGAACAGCCATTCATCATTGTATACCGGTTCTCTCCGCTATGGGAAAAAGCAATTGTATTATCAAAAGCACCATCGTTTAACTCATACCCCCTCGAAATGCTAAATCCAAATCGGTTGGAATAAACAAACTTTTCATACTTTTCAGACACATGACCATGATTTCCAGGACAGTGCTGACCTGCCACATAGGCCATGACTGTTTCATCCTGGTCATGAGTTATAATCATATGCGGAATAGAAAGTTTTTTCTGTTTTTCATAAGGGAACGATACCGGTTCCGCTCTCCAGAATTCATGATCTTCCGGTAATGCCAGCACGAGGAAAGCTTTCAAAGCCCAGTATGGTGATCCGCCGCCATTGTAATGCTCACTCATAATCAGATTCGGATATTGATACCCAACTGTCAGAACTCCGGCATGATCAGTAATGGACGACTCAAACCAGTTTTTCAAATTACTGCAGATCAGATTTCTTATTACTCCATAATCCAGAGAACCTCCGCCCAGAAATGCATAGGCACTAAAGAAACTGACATGAGCAAAACGGTAGGTCAGACTTCTTCCAAACGGAACACTGGTGCCGTCATTGGCAAACAAATATATAAAATCCCGGCAAAATGCTTCCCGGCGTTCCTTTAAAATACGTGACCATTGGGGATCCAGTTCTTCCATAAAGGAGGCGTATATCTGGCCGTAGAAATGAAAGGCAAAGGCAATGTAATAATCCATTTTGTCCTTTCCCCCATCCATATACCAGCCACTTCCCACATAAGAGCTTTCTATCAGCTCCTTGTCTTCATTTACCCGTTCCTCTGAATATGGAAGATTTAAGAGACGGAAAAGCATATTGGTGAGGATTCGGAAAAACCTCCAGTTGTTTTTGGGCATTTCACAACAGTTCATCTGATTTAACCAATGATAGATATTCTTTTTCACAGAATCCGGAAATTCCTTCCACATTTCCTGATTTAAGGCAAACATCACGACAATCGCAGCTGCCTCCACGATCCTCTGGTCAAAATCGGTGATCTCTCCCCAATATTCTTCGTGTTCCGGATTTGTTCCTGCAGAAATCCCCTGCATAACCACTTCTTTCCATTCTGCTGCCTCATTACGGATCTGATCATTCTGATAAGAAGAAACGCAGGAAAAAAGGGGACCGAGTCCCCAAAGAATTCTTGCAAATCCCTCCATTCCAGCTGCCCTGCTGCCGTAATGCACTCCGATTTGAGAAATATTTAAGAATCCCCGTCCAGGACTTAAATATTTTTTTAAGGGCCGTATGAGGGATAAAAGGCTTAATGCCGCTTCTTCCCTTGTATCAAAACTCACATACCTTTCCATTATCCTTTCACACCTCCTGAAGTGATTCCTTCCACGAAATATTTCTGTGCAAAAAAATAGAGAAGGATGGGTGGTATCATTGACACGAATGACATGGCAAGCACCTGATTCCACGGAGTCGATGCCCCCTGACCATCGATCGACATTTTTAAAGCCAGAGACAGGGTGAAATTCTTAACACTGCTGATATAAACCAGATTATTAAAATAATCATTCCATCTCCACAGCGTCTGGAAAATGACTACGGAAAAAACAGCCGGTTTCATTAATGGAAAAAGAACTTTTACAAACACCATCAGAGGGCTGCATCCATCTATATATGCTGATTCGTCCAGTTCTTTTGGAATTCCCCTTAAAAACTGAATCTGCATAAAAATAAAAAACGGGTAGCAGGCCAAAAGTGCAGGTGCCCAAAACGGCATATAGGTATCCACCCAGCCAAACTTATTAAAAGCCACATATCTTGGTATGACAACAACGGAATCCGGCAGCATGAGGGTGGAAATCATCAGCAGGAAGAATAGCTTTTTCCCCGGGAAACGGAATCTGGCAAATCCATATGCAACCACACCGGTTGACAAAACGGTCAGCACTACCGTAGGAACTACCAGTTTCAGCGTATTCCAGTAAAATGCGGAATAAGTAAACTGACCGCTTCCTCTCCAGCCTCTTTGAAACGGAGAAAGGGAAAACTGCCGTGGGAGAAGCGTGAGCTTTCCAAACAGCTCCTGATTATCCTTAAAAGAGGCAAAAAACAGCCAGATCAGCGGATAAATCATAAATATGCCGATGGAAATGAGGATGATATAGGCAATCGTGTTATTTCTTTTTTTTATGTTCATCAGTCTGTCCCTCCGTCATTATAAAATACCCAGGCATCTGAAGACTTAAATACTACCAGTGTGACAGCAAGTATTGTTAAAAATAGAATCCATGAGGATGCAGATGCATATCCCATCTTCAGATTTTTAAATGCGTCTTCGTAAATCTTCACTCCCATCAGGTAAGTCCCGTGATTGGGTCCGCCATTGGTAATAATAAAGGCCGAGGTGAACTCCTGAAGAGCATGAATTATCTGCATCATTAAATTAAAGAAAATAATTGGAGTAATCATGGGCAGGGTGATGAAAAAAAACTGTGTCCATTTTGCAGCACCATCTACAGACGCCGCTTCATACAGTTCTGTAGGAACGTTTTTTAATCCGGCAAGAAACAGTACCATAGAAGAGCCGAACTGCCATACCACCAGAAGGCTGATAGACACCAAAGCAATATTGGGATTTCCCAGCCAGTCTACAGCCGGAATACCAATGACAGAGAGAGCCTTATTTACCATACCTTCCTTCATAAACATAAATTTCCATAGAATTGAAATTGCCACACTTCCTCCCATAATTGATGGCAGGTAATAAACAGTTCTGAAAATATTAATTCCCTTCAATTTCATATTCAGTATCATGGCAATGGCCAGTGCCATAATCAGCTTCATGGGTACAGACATAAGTGAGTACTTGATTGTAATAAAAAAAGCTTTCCAGAAGTATTTATCTTTGGTGAATAAATCTCTGTAATTTTTAAATCCGATCCATTTTCCGTCTTTTAAAATGGAAAAATCCGTAAAGGAATAATAGAAAGACATTAACAGCGGGTATGCCTGAAGCAATGTAAATCCAATAATCCATGGAGCAATAAAGACTAACCCCCACTTCCAGTTTTTTGGATATTTTCTTACACTGCAGGGGGCATTTGTGTGATTCGAATATGAGTTTTTCATGAATTTCCTCCATCAAAAAAGGGATACCGGCCAGCCAAAACACTGACAGAATCCAGTATCCCCTGATTCAATTGCCTAAGCGTCTGTTATTTCTCAGCTTTTAATGTAGAAAGCACTTCCTGATACTGATCAACAATGGACTTTGCACCTTCCTCTGGTGTAATATCTCCGTAAATCACCTCCTGGATTACATCCTTGCGAATGGTTTCCAGTTCGGTATTAGCGCTTATGGTGTTGATGTTATAAGAATTGGGCTGGCACAAAGCCACCGCTTTTTTCTGTGTCTGATTCAGCAGTCCTTTTTCTTCCAGAGTTTTTTCAGCAATCTCTGTGGGACAGTAGCCTCTTGTCGTTTGTAAAATTTCAATCGCTTCCGGATCATTCTGCAGAAAGTCTAAGAATCTGGCTGCTTCTTCCTTTGCCTTGGAATTGTCATTAATGCAGAATCCCATGTTGCTTGAAAAATCCACGCCGCTGGATACAGCCTGCTCCTGTACTGGTATCTTCATGACATCAATTTTGTTCGTTGTGGAGGTTTCATATTTAGGTGCGGAACCGGTATTGTCTAACAGCATGCCGATTTTACCATTTACCCATTTGTTATTCTGATCCATCTGTCCAACAAAAACGGCTGCCTCACCAAATGGCTCCAGTGTATTTGTTTCATACAGTTCCAAAACATTTTTGAGTGAAGCTGCCATCTGTTCCTGGGTAAAATTCAGTTCATAGGTATCCTGGTTCACCAGACTCTCTCCCGTCTGCTGAGCAATGTACTCCAGTACAATCAGACGGTTTAAAACATCGATGTCAGCTGTCATGAGATATGAGTCCGGATCCTCTGAATGAACCTTGCTGCCAAGCGTCTTTAACTCATCCCATGTCAGTTCCTTTGCGGTATCAATACCAAATTTCGCAGCAAAATCCGTATTAACATAAAGAACCTGGCCGCCTACCGTACAGGGAAACATAACCGGTTCTTCCTTGTACATTCCTGATTTTTCAATCGTATCCTTCTTTAATGTGGTAAGGTCAACCGGAAGTGCCGATAAGTCAGCGAGATAATGTTTTGCATCCTGTACATCTGCAATCCAGTCTCTGGAAAACTGAAAAATATCCGGTGCAGTACCACTCGATAAGGTAGTCATCATCTTTTCATAGTATCCGTCATAACCCTGGTACTCACCTTCAATTGTTACATTGGGATGCTTCTTTTTATAGAGTTCAATGGCTTTTAAAGTTGCCTCGTGCCTGGAATCCCCTCCCCACCATGCAAATCTTAATGTAACCGGCTCACTGCTATCTCCTGACTGTGACTCTTTCTGTGAAACACTGCTGTCTGCCACAGTGGTTGTTGTGCCGTTTTCTGCCGATGAGCTGCAGGCACTTAAGGATAAAGCAAGAGCTGCCGCCGCGGCCAGTGAAAGAACCCCTCTCCATTGTTTTTTCATGATACTTCCTCCTCTTAATCTTTAAGATGTTTACTTAAATTATCATACCATAAATCAATAGAATTGAAACCACGCCGCCTTTAGCTGTGGATATCCTGAAATTCTATCATTATTTTATAGATTCTGCTTCTTCCTTGCAAAGAATTTTCTTCTTTGTTATACTAAGATTTCAAGAACTGTTAACAAAATCAGACAAACAGGGGGATTTTATGTATCAGTTACTGGTTGTGGATGATGAAGTGAGCTCCCGTAATATTCTGGCTACCTGTTTTCCATGGGATGAACTGGGATTTGAACTATGCGGACAAGCCGGCAACGGAAAAGAAGCATTGGAAACTATCTTGTCTGGAATTGTGCATGTTGTATTTACAGATATCAGTATGCCCGTTATGGATGGCATTGATCTGGCAAAAACCATATCTGATATGAAGGGACATAAGCCATTGGTAGTTTTCTTAAGTGCCCATGATGATTTTAAATATGCGCAGGAGGCAATCAAATACGGAGTCCGCTATTATGCACTGAAACCATCAAGCTTTGGAGAATTAAAAGAAATTTTTGGAAGAATCCGGGAAGAACTGGATGAAAAATATCAGGTTAATACCTCCCTTACAGGAGATCACAGCGATAAAACCATGAAAAAAGTATTTGAATACTGTACAAAAAATTACAGAGAAGGATCGCTGGCAGATTTATCCCAGTCTCTGTATTTAAATCCTTCCTATTTAAGCCAGCTGATCAAGCAGAAAACAAACATGACATTTTCTGACCATATGCTTGAAATAAGGATGAAGCAGGCTGCAGTCTTTCTGAAAGATCCGTCTATAAAAATTTATCACATCAGCAGTATGGTAGGGTATGTGAATTCCAATAATTTTACCCGGGCTTTCCGTGCATATTTTGGAATTACTCCTACGGAATACAGAAACGGAATGGGGAACCAGCAATGATATATAAATTATTATGGAGAAAGAAACGTTCTATTCGATATAAGTTTTTCTCCAAAAGCCTGCTTACAAACAGTCTGCTTCTTTTAATTCCCATCATGATGATCGGCCCTTACAGTGTAGTACAATCCACCAGGGAAAACACAACTGCCATTGAAAAGAGTACCTATCAGACCCTGCATCAGCTGGAAAAAACCATGGATTTACTGTATTCCCACATTGACAATGCCAATATATTTTTTTCTTCTAATCCCAGAGTTACTATTCAGTTAAAAAGAGCCTTTAACGAGCATTCCCTTTCTCTGGATTCTATCAAAAATATTGAAAACCTGTCCCTGTATTTCCAAAATCTGATTTATACAGATCAGTATATTGAAAATATCTATGTCTACTATAAAAATGATAACAACCGGATCTACCTTCCTCAGAAAGGTGCGATTCAAACCGTCACCTCTCCCGATGAAAAAGGGTTTATACAGGCCTATGAGCATTCAGGAGATAAAGACATATGGATGGAGGTTCATAAAAATAGGACTTCCTATCCCGCAGGCTCTGGTGATTCTCTGATGATCTACCAGCGGCTTTACACCCGTTCAGGCTTAAAACCAGCCGGACTGATCGCATTTGAGTATAATTTAACTAAACTGGATCAATATTTTAAAACCCTGATGCAGTACGAGAAACAGAACTTATATATTGTCGACTCCGGCCAGAATGTTATTTATACCAACAGCCAGTCTTCTGCCCCAAGAGAGGAACTCAATGCCCTTTTTCCGGAACTTACCCAGGAAAAGGAAAACCACCTGTTTGATTTAAAGAACGGAAACGTTTACAATAAGGCGGCCTATTTGAAGTCTCCCCGGAACAATGGTCTCACCTATTTTACGTTCACTCCCTCCAGCGAAATATACAAAACAACCAGAAATCTGTCCGGCACTTATCTTCTGCTGACATTTTCTGCCATCATATTGTCCTTTGCCCTGGCTTTTTACAAAACCAACCGGGAGTATTTATATATCAACCGCATTATTGATATATTCAGCAATCCAGATGAAGCCCAGAAGTATTTTGACCAGATGAATGGAAATGCGGCTAATCCTTTTGAATACATTATGCTTAACATCATCCGCCTGTTTCTTGACCAGAAATACCTAACGATTCAGGCATCAGAAAGAGATTACCGAATGCAGATTTTAAAAATGCAGGCACTTCAGCACCAGATCAACCCTCATTTTCTCCATAACACCTTAAACATTATCTACTGGGAGGCGGTGCGGCTGACATCATCGGAAAATTCCTGCAGTTCCATGGTATCAAACCTTTCCTCTGTCATGCGCTATTCCTTAAGCGATCCCCAGGAAACTGTTACCATAAGAGAAGAAATCGGCTATCTCAAGACCTATCTGGATATTATGAAAAGCCGTTACACGGATCGTTTTAACATTCATTACCGTATTGATGAATCCTGCACCATTTATTCCATAAAAAAGATGATTCTCCAGCCTCTCGTTGAAAATTCCATATATCATGGAATTAAGGAAAAAGAGGGTAAAGGAACCATCTGGACGGGAATTCGTAAGCTGAAAAATTCCATTTTGATTTATATTCTGGATGATGGCGTTGGTATTACTCCGGAAAAACTGCAGAATATCCGGAACCGGTTTGGAAACACGTCCGGGGATACCTCAGATCACATTGGTCTAACCAATACGAATCTCCGCCTGACACTGGCCTATGGAGATAAAGCAGGTCTGCGGTTAAAAAGCGTTTATGGGAAATATACCCTGGTATACTTTCTAATTCCTCTGAATTAAAACGTTCCCCAGTCTGCCCCTGTTCCCGATAATTCCTCCAATGTACACAATACCCCAGGTGTTGAAAAATTTCCTCATTTCGTGTGACGTTGTTACAGACATCATGCTTCACTTTTTTTATAATAGGAACGTAAACAACCCACTCATGGAAAGAAGGATAAACAATGAATGCACAAACCCTTGTTGTTATAAAAGAAAACTGCCCCCAGAATCACCCCTGCCCCTCTGTCCGGATCTGCCCGGTTGGTGCCTTAAAGCAAAACGGGTTCCAGGCTCCGACCGTGGATATGGATGCCTGCATCCGCTGCGGCAAATGTACCACATTTTGTCCCATGAACGCGCTGCGATTAGCCTGAATTTCCTATTTAAAAATCATTTGGACTTAAGGGTAAATTCTCTTGAAAGAAACTTTCCCCCGCATCAGAAGCTGCGAGTTTCATTTATGAGAGTTCGCTCTTAAGTCCTTCTGATATCAACAGTTATTTACTTATGTCTAAATGCTCCGGCAATTCCCCACACAGCTCCATACAAAACCGCTGCACAGGGCCAGATAATCCAGGTCCTGCCCCATTCTTGTGTAAAAAAGCTGATACCCAGATAAACAGCAGGCACAATACACCAGTAAATCGCCGGAACACGTTCTGTTTTTTTCTTTTCCAGCTTTTTCGCTTCCGTGTAATCTCCCTCCTGAAGAAGAATATGAAAACAGGACTTCTTCTCCCCTGCCAGAATCAGCAGACAGACGGCTGCTGCCACAATAACAAACAATACCTCCAGGCAGATGGTCTGTATAAATTCAGACGCATTTAAGGAAGATGCAATCAACAGCGGACATACGGAAATGATACATAGAAACACACCTGTGACCGTATAGATCCGGTTGATCCCTTCATATTCTGCCATTTTCTTGCGTACAATTGCTTCTACTCCATATTCCAGTCGGAACCCTTCTTTTTCAAGATGTCCAAATCGTTCCATTTTCATCCCATTTAATATGAAGAACGCGGTAGAAAGTCCAACAATCAGAAGCAGAACAATGACACCAACACCCCCTGCCATTCCTTCACTGATAACATTTTCTTTATATTCTGCCAATGCGCCAAGATAAATAAGAACAACCGGAGACAGGATACAGGCTGAAACAGCCCCAGCCACCTGCTTCGATGCTTTGATCTTATTCTCCATAAATTCGCCTGCAACTTCCATAGTGATTCGTTTCATTCCGTTTTCACAATCAGGAACCTCAGGCGAAACCGCCGGTAAGTCTTCCAGCTCCTCCTTCAGCAGATAATCCGTTGATACACCAAATAACTGGCTGAGCTTTAAGATCCGCTCCAGATCCGGAATGGAAGCCCCTGATTCCCACTTGGAGACTGACTGTCTGGACACATCCATCTGGAAGGCAAGTTCCTCCTGGGACCACCCACTTTTCTTTCTGAGTTCCATAATTTTTTCTGCTAAAATCACAATTATCCATCCTCTCATCATTCATTTTGGTCACCCTGCCCACCTTTTACTTCATGGTTTTATTATTGCCTTACCAAAAGCTGACGATGTCTGATGACTGCCTCTATTATAAGATTTTTACCGGTTGTCAACTACCAAGTGCACTGTATGATCTGACAACCAGCAGTTGCAATTGGTAAAAAGCGTAGGTTAAAATGGATAATTAAGACTCAGATAATCAGAAAACGGGAACATAATATGGCTCCTGCCGTACTCATTAAGGTTCCAAGCAGATAATATTCTGCGAAATCCTGATCTTTGGATATCCGGTCATATCTGGCTATGGATTTGGCTGTTAAAACAAGCCCCGCTGCGGAATACTGTCCCCTGGATATCAAAATCAACATGATTATTCGTTCCAGTGTGCCGATCAGCCTTCCTGCATTGCGGTTTCGTTTCATCTCCCCCGGCCTGTCCATGGGTTTATAGATCAGAAGAATTTTCTGAATCATTAAATTCATGGGTTTATGTACAAGAAGCAAAGCCAGAATCCAGGCTGCAGTCACCTCAAAAGAAATGCCGGCTGTATCAAAAAAACCGGTAACTATCTGCCAATTCCATGACTGAACATGCTGGGAAGCCGGGATATAAGAAATCACCATAAGACCGGAAATATGTAAAATCTGATCCACGCAAAAAATATTCCGTTCCTTTTCCGGTGTTTTTTTCTTTTGACTGGTCAATGACATCAGATAAAAAAACTTCCCTGCATCGATGATAAAATGACAGAAAGCCGAAGTCAGACTTAAATAAATCGCATTTGCCGGTGAAATCAGCAAACTGATTAGCACCATGGTTCCCAGATAGCAGAGACAATGGAGCAAAACCCAAAGGAACCTGCTTTCCTTCTTTTTTGCAGTCTCCTCTGTCTGTGTATAAAAATCCCCCAAAACGTGCCCTAAAAGGAGCACTATCATATATTGTTTCAAATTCTAATCACCCAATTTCCCCCAATGCCTTTTCTACAGTATCAAAAGCTTCTTTATAAGCATAGTAATTTCCGGTCACCAGAACCCGGTTAACGGTTGGCTGTTTAATCTTCAGTCTTTCAGCTGTGTCCGTCTGATTATCCCGATGCTCCAGCATATCCTGAATGATCTCTCTCTGGCGCATTGTCCAGGTTGATTTTAAGGCTGTCATCAGGCCAAATATCGCGTTTATAAGTGCCTGTAACTCCTGATTTTCCCCTTCCACCTCCAACCGGATATCGGAAGCACTGGTCTGCTTCTTCTTTTCATTTTCCTTTAAATATTCAATGGCAGCTCTCGCCCTGTAGTACCCCGGTCCATCCGCCCCGATGGCCATATAGGGATTGATTTCTGTAGTAATCTCTCCCACACCGATTCCAAACCGGATTTTAACGGGATACATTCTGCCTTCTATTTTTGATATAATCTGCATAATTCTGGTTCCATTTGATAGTAAGCCCTGAAATTCGTCACCCAGAGTAATCATAAATCTGGACGCAATATCCTCTGAATATTGATCATTTATTTCATTCAGCACCACTGCCAGATTTTCCTGTACTTCTTTTCTTCTTTCAATTGCTTTGGATCCCTTTATATCGCCGATAATTGCGAGATAAGGCTGATAATTTATAAAAAAATGCATTCTGATACCTCCAATGGCTATAATCATATTATATAGCTTATTATAGCTATAATCAATAATTATTTATCAGAAAAGCTATAATATCTGCCAATAACAAAAGTCAGTTCTGTTTCAGAGGAAAACTCTTCTGTGTACCGGTACCCCAACTCTGGTGGGATTATGATCTTCATTTAGATTTCCTTTAACATCTGCGCGGGATTTTCAGACGTAAATTTCTTATATTACCATGAACAGGGAATTTTGTGGATAGAAAATCCGAATCAATTTCTATTTATTCCGCGGTCCGGCGGGGAATTTAATCTCCGAAATAATCAGCCCTGCCAGAGTAAGTAAAATACCCAGCACTGCAATACCTGTAATCGTCTCGTGAAGTATAAGCACCGAAGTGATAACAGTAATCACCGGTACCATATAAATATAAACACTGGTTTTCACGGCTCCCAGTATTTTCAGCGCATAATTCCAGGTTACGAAACAAATAGCGGAGGCACCAAATCCAAGAAATAAGATGTTAAATAAATTCACTGGCTTTATGATCTGGCTGATGTCCGGTTCAATCTGAACGATAAATAATACAGGTATCATAAATAACAACCCGTAAAAGAAAATTCTTCGTGTTACTAAAATGGTGTGATAGTGATACCCGCTGATTTTCTTTGTAAGAACGGAATAGATGGCCCATACGACTGCAGCCAGAACTGCCAGTACGTCGCCCAATGGATTTAATTTCAGATTACTGCTCCCGTTAAAGCTGATAAGAAAAATCCCCGCCACTGCCACTGCGAACCCGACAAAAAACTGGGCTCTCATTTTTTCACCATCCAAAAGTAAATGGGCGAAAATCGCAGTAAAGAACGGTGCAATGGAAATAATGACTCCCACATTTGAAGCAAACGTATAGGTTAATGCTATATTTTCCAGCAGAAAGTAAAGGGTGATGCCGCATAATCCTGCTCCTGCAAAATACAGTTCCTGTTTCCTTTCCCTCACGTTCAGCCGGTGGGGATATAACACAAGCAGTGCAAGAAAACCGATTACAAATCTTATAAACAATATTTCAATGGGAGTAAATGCCTTTAAAAGTATTTTAGTCGATATGAATGTGGTCCCCCAGATAAAAATCGTGAATACTGAAAACAAATGTCCCTGAATCTCTTTTCTTCTGTCCATGAAAACCCTTTCTGTATATCAGTCAGTTTTAAGTATCTTTAAATATCTTACTATACTGTTTCGGTGTCAGCCCTATGTACCGTTTAAAAAAGTTGGAAAAATGGCTTTGATCGCTGAATCCCGTCTGCATCGCTGCATCAACCGGCATTACCCCCTGCTCCAGCAGCTTCTTTGCTCTGTCTATTCGTATCGTTTCCAGATAGCTGTAAGGAGAAATTCCTTTTTGTCTGGTAAATGACCGAAGCAGGTAGTACTTACTCAGTCCTGTCATGTTGCAAAGATCATTGAGTGAAATAGTCTCCATATAATGTTTTTCCAGGAATTCACAGACGTTCCTTGCCTCCGCGCTTTGCTCTGTATGTTCTTTTGGCATATGCTGCTTTGTGTGTTCTTCAACCAGCTGCCCCAGAAGGAAGAAGAATATCTCCTCTTTTTTAAAATCCGTTTCTTCCTCCATAATCATCTGATGCAGTTCCTTTAGTATACCAACCAGTTCACTATGAAAAATCACCTGAGGAGTAAAATAAGGCAGATATTCTTTTCCCGTTATTTCAAGCATTGCCCCTTTCATAATTTCAGGCTGGATATTAATGCAGCGGTAATCAAATGATTTTCCGTCGATTTGCTCGCAGGCGTGATTATCCCGCGGATTAAACATCAGTAAATCCCCTGGTTCTACGGTGTAATCCCTGTTTTTACAGTGTAAATACCGCTGGCCGTTTTCGATAAATCCAATTACATAATAATCATGAAAATGGTTGGGAAACTTTTGCATAACACCTTGAAAATGATATGCTTCAACATTTAATTCCCCATCATATTTCACAGTCCGTATTTCCTGCTTCATAAACTAAGCCCTCCTTTCTCCCCTGTCTAAAGCATAGTATAACATACATGATGGTAACTTTCTTGTATGATATTGCCTCTGACCGTATTAAAACACACCTGTTACCATTGATAACCCACCTCTTGCCTGAAACATATTTACAATGCTGTTGTTTTCAGATAGAATTAGCGCATATTATTAATCAGGCGCAGGCAGCTGATGATAAAGAACAGGAGGATTGATATCATTTTATTATGAAAATACAAATAGAAATCGATACGGCTTTGCAGGAAAGTCAATTACTAATCCGCTGTCCGGAAATCAATGAGGAGATCACCCTGCTTCAGAAAATGATTTCGGAACTGGATAACAGTCAGAAGCAGATGGTTTTCTATCAGAATGATACGGAATATTATTTTCAGGTAAGCAGAGTCCTGTTTTTTGAAACTGCCGACAAGGGCATCTTTGCCCATACTGCCGATGACGAATTCCTGGTAGAATATAAGCTTTATGAGCTGGAAGAGGTTCTCCCCCCATATTTTATGAGAATCTCCAAATCTACCATATTAAACACCACAAAGGTTTACAGCATTACACGCAGTCCCACCGCCTCCAGCAGGGTGGAATTTCAAAACTCCTATAAAAAGGTCTATGTATCAAGAAATTATTATAAGCTCTTAAAATGGAAGCTGGATCACCAGCACATGGAAAGATAAAAAAGAGAGGTAAGTTAATATGCAAAAAAACAGATTATTTTGGGGAATTATGTTTCTCCTGGCAGCCGCATTTGTAATAATCGGAAAGCTGGGCTATCTGGGCAGCTTCAGCCCGTTTTCCTTAGTCTTTACCGTATTTATGCTGGCCATCATCGCTAAAAGTATTCCACGTTTAAATTTTGGAGGAATCTTATTTCCCATTGCATTTCTCTGCATCACCTATGACAAAGTTCTGAACATAGAGAGCCTGACTCCCTGGACAGTCCTTGCCGTAGCACTCCTTGGAAGCATCGGATTATCTCTGCTGTTTCACAGGAAAAACCATTACTGGTATTCTCATCATCATGGCTGCAGCGGCTTTGATCATGATCCCCACGTTGAAATTATTGATATGGAAGACAATGACCATATAAAACAAAGCACCAGTTTTGGATCCAGCACAAAATACATTAACACGGATAATTTTAAACAGGCTGATTTAGAGTGCAGCTTTGGCTCCATACAGGTTTATTTTAATAAAGCACATGTGGAAACAGAGGCCATTGTCCGTATTGACGGCAGTTTCTGCGGTATCGAGCTCTATGTTCCAAAGGAATGGCGGGTGGAAAACCAGATCGAATCCATAGTCGGTGGAGTGAGCGAGAAAGGAAGAGGGAATATCAGCAGCGATACTGCTCCTGTTTTAAAACTGGTAGGCGAGCTCAATTTCTCAGGATTGGAAATTATTTATATCTGATGTCAAAAATGGGCTTCCGTCAATTATGACTGGAGCCCATATAATTATCATAAGCGTCTTTATTATTAAATATGGCCTTAAAGGTGGCTGTCTTCTTATCTTGCGCAATTATCAGCAGTTCCAATCAGGATTTTCAGACCATGATCAAGTTCAGTAATGACATAGGTAAGGCATTCTTCCACAGCTTTCGGACTGCCTGGCAGATTCAGTATTAATGTGGATTTTCGGATACCGCATGCAGCTCTTGATAACATGGACCGCTTTGTCATCTGCATGCTATAGGCGCGCATTGCCTCCGGTATTCCCGGAACCATTCGTTCAACGACTTTTTGAGTGGCCTCCGGCATGCAGTCCCTTTGAGAGAAACCGGTTCCACCTGTAGTTAATATAAGATCTGCTGTATGATTATCACAGATATATTTCATTTCGTCACATAACATAGTCATATCATCTGGAAGAATTGTCTGGTGAACAACTTCGTATCCATATTCTTTCACAATTCTGCAAATAACAGGTCCGCTTATATCCTCTCTTTCTCCTGCAAATCCAGAATCGCTGGAGGTTATCACCGCCACCCGCAATTTATCAGTATCCGTTTTCTCCGCCGCAGTTTTCAATACGGCCATATCATCCCCTTCCCGAATGATTCCGCCTGATAATACACGGGCAAATACTCCCTCTCTGGGCATAATGCAATCTCCCATTTTGTGATAGATCTCACATCCGGTATGGCATTCTTTTCCAATCTGGGTAAGCTCTAAAAGAACGTCATTGCATTGAAATCTGGTGCCTACCGGCAGGGAACGGAAATCAATTCCATCCACTATAAGATTTTCACCAAATGCGCCTTCTGCCACTTCTGCCCCCCGGTTCTTAAATGCTTCAATCTTATCATTGGACAGCAGACTGACTTGTCTGTGCCATTTTCCCGCATGAGCATCTCCTTTTATTCCATATTCCTTTATAAATTCTGCCGAATGAACATTTATCTTTTGAGTTCCTTTTTTTTCACTGATGCAGACTGCGACTATTTTTCCCATAAGTATTCTCTTCTTATCCTCCTATTTTTGACATACCTTCGAGTTCATATGTTCCCTGAGGATTGTCCCCTTTAAAGTTGTGGCTGACTGGCTTTTCATAAATCGTCTGCTCAATCATCTGTTCCAGAAAAAAATCCTCTTTATTGCCTCTTAAAACAGCTTTTAAGTCGGTTCCATGTTCATATTGCAGGCAGGTTTTTAAATAACCATCGGAAGTAAGCCTTACCCGGTTGCATTCATTGCAGAATTTGTGACTAATCGCACTGATAAAACCAATTTTCCCTTCAAAGCCGGATGCTGAATAATAATGGGCCGGTCCGTTTCCAAGCACAGTATCAACTGGTTCTAATGGACCATAGGCTTCTTTGAGAATTGTAATAATGTCCTCTTCACTATAATAAGAAAAGTTTTTTCCAAGCCCGATCGGCATCATTTCTATAAAGCGGACACCCAGTCTGGAATTCTTTGCCAGACCTGCAATCTTTATAATATCATCCTTATCTGTATCAAGAACCGGAACACAATTTATCTTTACTTTTAATTTCTGATAATTAAGTGCTTCCTGTATTGCCGAAAGCACATCATTTAAAGCATCTTTTCTTGTAATATGCTCATATTTTGAAGGATTCAGCGTATCAAGACTGATATTAACTCCATCTAATCCCGCTGCTGCAAGATCAGGAAGATATTTACCCAATAACAGACCATTGGTTGTTAAGGTAACGTTTTTCATTCCAATCTGTGTTTTTATCTGTCCGACGAGAGAAGCAATATCTTTTCTTACCAGCGGCTCGCCCCCAGTTATCTTTACTTTATCAATTCCTAACTTTAAAAAGCATCTGCACAGCCTGAGAATCTCATCATAGGTCAGGATTTCCTTATGGGGTAACGATGGAACTCCCTCCTCTGGCATACAATAAATACAGCGAAGATTGCATCTGTCTGTTACTGAAATCCGAATATAATCAATCTTTCTATCCCACTTGTCAATCATCACATGTCCTTTCCGTTGAAAATATCTCCGCTTTTTCCTCCGCTTTTTTTCTCAAGAAAAATATCTGTTATCTCCATATTCTTATCAATTGCTTTGCACATATCATAAACCGTAAGCAAAGTTACCGTAACTCCGGTGAGAGCTTCCATCTCAACGCCGGTTTTTCCTTCCGACTTGACCAGGCAGATCGCTTTAATACTTCCTGTCTCCCTGCATACTTCAAAGTCTATCTGACATTTGTTTATAGCAAGCGGATGACACATAGGGATAAGTGAAGAAGTGTTTTTTACCGCCATAATTCCTGCTACCCTGGCTACCCCAAGAACATCTCCCTTTTTCACGGTGTGATTTAAAACGGCCTCCATAACCTCAGAATTTACAATGATTTTACCTTTTGCAACTGCTGTACGTACAGTGATATCCTTCTTTGATACATCAACCATAACCGCATTGCCATGGTCATCAAAGTGTGTCAATTCTCCCATATTATTACCACCTCATCTTCCGGAATTTTAAAATAGTGAATTAGTAAAATTTCAAACGCTGACCGCTTACGGATATCACTAAAAGTGTATCGTTTCATGCCTTAAAAACAATATGCAATTTATGAAATAAATATATATTATAAAGACTATTTTGTCAATATTAATTGTTTTATGTGTCGCTTGTTCGTTTTTTTTGTCACAAATTGCTAATTTTATTTTTTATGTTAATCTTTTTTTACCAGTTAAAAATCAATAGAAACAAAAGGAATGATACCAATAACATGATTAAATCGAACTATACTCCAAAAACAACTTTCTTTCAAATCCGCCCCGTTCTATAAACTTTTCTCTCCGTTTTGCCTCCAGCTCTTCTTCTGTATATCCGCGTGCCTTACAAATTGCGTACAAAACTTCCAGAACATCAGCCATTTCCTCCAGGCTTTTGTCTGCCTTATATTCTTCCACTTCCTCCTGAAGTTTATTGTCCAAAGCAGCAAGGTATTCTTCCTCTGACAGGACATGATATACTGCCTTGCGCCCACTGTTCTCAATAATCTCCGGAATTTTATCTCTTACCAGTTTATTGTGCTTATCCAAATGTTTATACCTTCCTTCTTCAATTTCAGCTATACAGCATTTTGATTATACTACGAAAGACGGCCTGCTGTTAATCCGCTTTTAAAATAAAGGAAAAGAAAAAGCCGCTGCCATACAGGTAATTCAGTACCTATATTGCAACGGTCTTATTATTTAACAATTCTACTGTTTATAGTGTTTATACTGTTTTAACTGTTATACTCATTCTTTTGATTCATACATTTTTTCTATCTGATCTGCTGCGTCCTTTAAATAATCACAGGAAAATCGTTCAAACTCTCCCTTGTCTACCAGACTTGCAATCGCAGGATCAATCGGTATTCTCCCCAGTATATCAACGCCTGTTTCTTTTGCTATTTCACCCAGCTTGCTCTGTCCGAATATGGGGATCTCTTTTCCGCAATCCGGGCACTTTACATAACTCATGTTTTCTACGTATCCAAGAATGGGAATATTCATTAATTTGGCCATATTATAAGCTTTTTTCACAATCATGGAAACCAGATCCTGAGGCGAGGAAACAATCACAATTCCATCCAGCGGGATGGACTGGAACACCGTTAAGGGGACATCGCCGGTTCCGGGCGGCATATCAATCAAAAGATAGTCTAATTCATCCCATACAACCTCTGTCCAGAACTGCTTAACTGTACCGGCCAGAATAGGGCCTCTCCATACAACAGGAGAATCTTCTTTATCCAGCAGCAGATTCACTGACATTATTTTTATGTTGTTTACCGTTAATTCCGGCAGTATTCCTAATTCGTTCGCTGAGGCTTTTCTGGTTATTCCAAACATTCTTGGTATGGAAGGACCGGTAACATCTGCATCCAAAATTCCCACACGGTATCCTTTTCTATTTAACAGGACTGCTAACATCGCTGTTACAAATGATTTTCCTACACCGCCTTTTCCGCTCACTACACCAATTACATTTTTTATGGAACTGTACTGGTTTAATTGTTCCAGCATACTTTCTTTGCTGTGTTCACATCCTTCACAGGATTCCTTTGTACAACCGCTGTCTGAACAACCCTTAGAATTTTCGCTCATATTCTTTGCTCCTTATTATTTCTCCATTTTGTTGGTCTTGCCATTGAATCACCATTCTTTCACACCCGCTTTTACAGGCTTATTCTGTCTCATATTGAATTATTTTTGCCGTTATAGCGAAAGACATGATTTCCCTGTCCTTTACTACTAATAATATCGGATTTATTGTAAATGTCAACATTCCAGCCCACGCATAGAACAAAAGACAGAGATTCCAGCCTCTGTCTTTTATTATTTACTGGAGCATGGATAAAAGCGTCTGCTTTGACTGTACTCCCACTGTGCTTTTTACCACTTTTCCATCTTTCATCACAACTAAGGTCGGAATGCTCATTACCTTGAATGCCTGGGCAAGCTCCTGTTCCTCATCTACATTGATCTTGCCGACTCTGGCTACTTCAGCCGTCTCATCGGCAACCTGCTCTACAACGGGCGCCACCATCTTGCATGGTCCGCACCAGGATGCCCAGAAGTCCAGTAAAATTGGTTTATCTGACTGCATTACCTCTTTTTCAAAATTATCCTTCGTTATTTTTAATACACTCATCGTATATTCTCCTTTCCGTTGAAACCAAACATGTTCTTGATGGTGTTATTCTAACCCAAAATTATATTTATTTCTGTGATGATGTCACGAAGGAAATTTAAAAACATTCTTGTATTCTGTATTAATTAATGATACAATAATATCGTAATACGATATCGTATTTCAATATCGTTTTTCATATATAGGAGGTCTGAGAATGAAAGACAAAATAATGAGAAAATTTTTTCTGGGATTTATTCAGATTCACATACTCCATCATGCAAAAAAAGAACCATTTTATGGTGTCTGGATGATAGAAGAACTTAAAAGCCATGGATATGATATGAGTCCTGGAACCCTTTATCCCCTTCTTCACAGTATGGAAGCCAGCGGGCTTCTGGAAATGGAAGGAAGAACGGTTGAGGGGAAAATCAGAAAATATTATAAAATAACCAGTTTGGGCGCCGACGTTTTAGAGGAAGCCCGAAAAAAAGCCCATGAACTCTTTAAAGAAATAAAGGATTGATGAAAGGAGGCAGTATTTTTATGTTTTCACTCAGGGAAGTAAAATATAAACATATTCTTGACATTGAGGAACTGAATATTGAAAAATACAAAGTTACGTGCATTATCGGAGAAAGCGGCAGCGGAAAGTCCACACTCCTGCGTCTCCTGAACAAACTGATCAGCTGTGACAGCGGAAAAATCATATACAACGGACAGGATTTAAACTCCTGTGATTCTGTGGAATTAAGGAGGACTGTTGTCATGCTTGCGCAGCTTCCCGCCATTTTCCCCGGGACAATAAGAGATAACCTGCTGATTGGTCTTAAATTTGCAGAAAAACCTGCTGTAACTGATGATAAGCTTCTCCATATTTTAGATATGGTCCATTTAAATAAGAGCCTGGATGCTGAAAGCGATCCTTTATCCGGCGGTGAAAAACAAAGACTTGCGTTAGGCCGGGTGATCTTACTTGATCCGGAAGTCTTTTTACTGGATGAGCCCTCTTCTGCACTGGATGAAGAAACAGAGCGGTTCATCATTGAAAATCTGGTCGCATATACAAAGGAAACCAGCAAAACTTTGATTATGGTTACTCATTCAAAGAAAGTTGCACAGACTTATTCAGACAATACCATAGAACTTTCTCATGGTAAAGTCGTAAGAGCCAGGGAGGTGTAGGATATGAATCAGGTCATTGATCTGCAGATATGGCAAATGCTTGCCGCTTATTTCTTTGTTCTCATAGTAATGCTGATCGTAAAATTAAAAGGGATTCCAAGAGAAAAGGAACTGCTTATTTCATCCGTGAGAATGACAATACAGCTAATTCTCACCGGGTATCTGTTGATATACCTGTTTGACGCCTCATCTCCTCTGTATACAATCCTGGTATTAATTGGGATGGAGGTATTCTCTGTTCATAATATCATAAAAAGGACAAAACAAAAGCTTTCACCACGGCTGATCCCGATCATCGCATTTTCAATGGCTGCAGGCACCATTTCCTGCCTGCTATATTTCCTGCTTGTAGTTGTACGGATAACCCCCTGGTATAATCCCCGTTACTTCATACCAATTGCAGGAATGCTGATCGGCAATTCCATGACGGGCATCTCCTTAGGCGTCAGCCGTTTGACAGAGGGTATGGAATTACAGAAAAATTTAGTCGAAGGAGCTTTGATGCTGGGTGCAACACCCAAAATGGCAGCAAAACAAATCGTTGATCACGCTTTTGACTCAGCGATTTTGCCTACCATAAATTCAATGGTTGGTATGGGGATTGTATTTTTACCAGGCATGATGACCGGTCAGATATTATCCGGTACCTCACCGCTCACTGCGATTGAATATCAAATAGCAATTATGCTGGGAATACTGGGCAGCGTGGCATTGTCAGTCATTTTATTTGTGCAGTTGGGTTATCAGACATTTTTTAATGAACAGGGTCAATTAACCATTGACTCTCATTAACTCTTATTAATAGAAAAAAGTAAGCTTCAGACTTCCAGACAGACGGCTGATCAGAAAGGTGATATTATGAAAAGCAGAGCTATTATAATGATTGTTTGCAGTTGTCTTATCCTGTCCGGCTGCGGAAAAACCAATACCAGCCAATCAGTGGTCATCGAGACGGCTCAAACGAATGAGACGGCTACACACACAGAATCAGAAGTTGAGAGTCAGACCGGCGTAACTGCAGCTTCACAATTAGAAACCGAAAATTACGAAGGCTATTCCGGCCTTTGGACCGAAAGTAGTTTCAGTCATGAAGAAGTCATTACTTATGGCGGTTTAGAATTTTCCTTTCAGGTCACAGACAACAATAATTTAAACGGCTACTTATTTATGCAGCAGGGCACCAGCGAGCGCATCGCGGAAATTGATAATATAACCGGTAAGATAACGAATGGAGAATTAAACTACAAATATGACGATGACGGCTGGGGCGGCTCCGGTATTCTTCATATCACATTCAGCAATGATGATGCCATTCAGATCGAGGTACAGGATTATAAAATGAAAGATACCAATTTATCCGGGTATGGATTTTCAGGTGTATATCAGCTGCAGCGGTCGAAACAAAATAAAGAGGAGCAAAAAGGAAGTGAACGTGCAGACAGCCAGACATCTGAACAGGATCTGCTTGATGCAGTACATGAAAAATATTATTCCCAGTGGACGGAAGACGGAATGCAAAATGCAATCGCAGAACGAAAACAATACCGTGATCAATGTTCTTTTTATCCAGAAGTAGAGAATTATCTGGAAAATGTTAGGGAGGTAAGGGATATTTCCTCTCTTGTGGAACCTTTATATTATACAGACATGAAAATATATCAAAAGCAGGATTTTGCTGATGTTCCTCCATTGATCATTCATCTGGCTAAAAATGAGATTTATGCAAGACATGGCTATATATTTAAAAATGAGGATCTGAATAATTACTTTAAGGGACAGATTTGGTACGAACCTGCAATTACACCTGAGAATTTTAAAGACAGTCTGTTTAATAAAAACGAGCAGGAGAATTTAAAGCTGTTATCCAGTCTTGACACTTACAAATAAAAGACGATAAACGAGGAAGAATGGGATGCCGGAAAGCATCCCATTCTTCCTCCTCTTTTATGGAGTATTAATTCCAAAACCTGTTAAGCCGGAAGCTGTCATTGATCTTGTGAGCGACTTAACTGTATCGTCCGAAGTATTTCCTTCAATGGTAGTAAATGTTTTTGCAGAAGAATCATAACCGGTTACAATGCCCACATGGGATGCTCCGTTTGATTTATTAATAAAAACATCCCCCCGCTTTGGAGTATAGGTTGATTTATCCCCAAATCGGTTTTCTGCCTGATAAAATGAGAGATACTGGGATACTGCCACGCTTTTGGGTACAACTCCTAACTGGCCGCTTACCTTTAGTAAACCGGCTTTATTGGCACACCAGGAGACAAAGCATGCACACCACGCATTTCCCTGGGCACTGGGAAACCATTTATTATATTTATTGTAATTTTCTTTCCCCCGGTCTGATTCAGGCAAGCCTTCAAAACGGTCCTGTGTGGCTTCATATAATGCGTATTTTACCATATTTTCTACATATTCCTCCAGGGTGTTTCCATTGGAAGAATTATATGCCCTGGCTTTCTCATAAACTAAATTACGGCGTTTGGAATATACACCCAGGCCGTAATTGGTTCCATTTTTCACATAAATATCTTTGAGGGCGTAATTATGCAGTTCTTCCAGAGTTAAAGTATTCCACTGTCCGTTAATCAGATCGCCGATTCTGCTGATTCCCTTTGGAGATTGATTATAACAATCACTGAAATAAATTAAAACCTTATCATCGCTGATTCCCAGACCTTTTCCATGCTCAATATAGCTGTTTACATCATTACGTTTCAGACTTTCCTGTGCCTCATGGGATTCCTCAGTGTCCAGAAGATTCTTTAATAAACCAAGTTCAGCTGATGAAACCGAGGCAGGAGTCAGTGTTTCAAACGGTTCCCCATTCCCATTTATAATATACTTTCCAATGGTCGTTTCAGACATAATGGAATCAAAGCTCTTTGTATTTCTGTTTCTGATATCAACTAAAAGGTTATATGCTCTTGATGCACGCCATTGAAGGAGTCCAATAGAAAGCACATCGGTTGGATTTACGGAGTTATAATTACCCTCTTCCGCACTGATCACCTCGACCGTATATTCCAAAAGTGAACCTGTAACAGGTATGGTGGGGAACACAGGTTTATCTGCGGAGCCATCATTTCTTTTGGCAGAATCGGCATACAGACTGCTTAAAGTTTTGGGTCCGGCTATCCCATCTGGTGCCAGACCATTAATTTTCTGAAACTTAACCACTGCAAGCGTTGTATTGCGGCCGAATTTTCCGTCTGCTCCGGAAGATCCGCAGTTATAATCCAGGGCAATAAGCCTTTCCTGCAGTTTTCTCACAGCCTCTCCGGAACTGCCTTCTCTTAAAACATCACTGTTTGTACCGGAGCCTTTTACCGCATTTGAAGAATTCAGCTTATTCCAGGTGTTTGTTCCTACTTTACCATCTGGTGTAAGGCCATTGTTCTTCTGAAATTTGATAACAGCATTTTCCGTAGCCTGTCCAAAACTTCCATCTGCTCCGGTAACGCCGCAATCGTAATCCAGCTCCAAAAGGCGTTTTTGAAGTTTGATAACAGCCGTTCCCTTACTTCCCAGAACAAGGAGTGGAGTTTCCGTCTGATCAATGGGAGGTGCTGTATCAAGCTTTGCCCAGGTATTGGAGCCAACCTTGCCATCAACACCTAACCCATTGTTCTGCTGAAACTGTCTCACAGCCCGGTAAGTATCGTCCCCGAATATTCCGTCTGCACCGTTTTCTCCGCATGAATACCCCAGAAGAATCAACTTTTTTTGAAGCACGATAACTGCATCACCGGTGCTGCCAAGCTGAAGCAGGGGTCTTTCCGGTGTTGGATCGGAAGCATATAATTTACTGAGAGTGCTGCTCCCGGCCATTCCATCTGCGGTCAGTCCATTAGCTGACTGAAATTTAACCAAACCATTGTAAGTGCCGTCTCCTGCCACCCCGTCAACAGTTCCGGTATAATACCCCTTTTTCTTTAGTGCCGTCTGAATGGGAGTTATGTCTGTTTTAATTTTCCCCCAGGTTCCATCGCCGACAATTCCATCCGGTGTCAGCCCTCGTGCAGATTGATACTTTTTTACGGCAGTAACAGTGTTATCATCAAAAACACCATCCAGCCGTTTCGGATTAAAGCATAAAATTCTTAATCCCTGCTGTAAATACCTTACGTTGTTTCCTGAATCTCCTTTTTTTAGTAACATTCCTTTCTCCTCCTGAAATTATTTTTTTAAATCTTCATTCAGTGAGAAAGAAAAATGAAATTGTTTTGTAAACTTAAAAATGGCAGAATGTTATTTCGATTTTTCCGGAACCGTCCGGTTTACAACGATTCGCTTTCACTCTTTCTACATGATAGATAATCGATTATCTAAAAAATTTAAAAGGAGTGATTTTATGTCGAATTATTTTTGCATTAACAAAAGCGGCAAATCTGTTCCAGTATATTCTGATACAGATAAGAAAAACAAAATAGGTACCATCTATAACCGGGAGGCATTTGGTTATAACAGGAACTGGGGCGGCGATGATTATTTTTGTCAGATCGTTTTCCGCAATTCCAATGGAACTCTTTCAGCCGGTTTCATCATTGATCCGCCTAACGGCGCCATGACAAACTGCACCGACTATCCTTATGGTAATGCAACCATCAATGGAAAGTCCTACAAAACATTCATCATGCGCAGTTCAAAAACCGTGTATACGGCAGGCGGCAGCAGATGGGGCGCCGTGGCCGCGAATTGCCGCGTTGCCTGCCAGACAGCAATGGCCGGCGACAGTCACCCGGAGTGGAAGGGTATAAACTATGTAGAAAGTTCCAAAGGCGGCTGGGTTGCCGTTACTGGCGACGGTTTAAGTTATGGGTTTGTTGATGCTGGATTAAGTACAGCTTCCGACTTTAATTCCATACCTATGTACGGCAGCTGGTAAAGATGAAACAGAGATAATTTAAGAGAACAGTATTGAATATGTACTAATAAATATTCAATACTGTTCTTTTATATTGACAGGTGGTATAATTTGGTAATGAAAAAGACCATTACTTTTGTATTAACAATACTTATATTATTCTCAGTATTCCCAACACAAAGCTATGCAATGTCAAATGCCCAATCTGCTGCCATACAGACGTTGCTGGATGATGCCTGCCGTATATCGGGTGTTCCGGGAATGTCAATCTCAATCCTTGATGAGGATGAGGTGTTCTTCTTTTCTTCCGGGTATGAAAACCGTGAAAAGGGACTCCCTGCAAACGAAAATACACTATATGAGCTGGCATCGGTCAGTAAAGCTTTTACCGGAATGGGAATTCTTTTGTTGGAAGAGCAGGGACGGCTGTCAATGACTGATCCAGTGCAAAAATACCTACCCTGGTTTACTTTAAAGTATCAGGGGAAGGCTGTTGATATGCAAAGCCTTACCCTCAGCAACTTTCTTTCCCATACCAGCGGTCTGACAAATATCAGGCATACTCAGAATATTCCTCAGGGAAACACACCGGATTTGCTGCATAAGACAGTGGAAATGCTGGCAGGTGCTGAATTGGCGTTCCCTCCCGGCGAACGGTATAGCTATGGAACCGTTAATTATGATGTATTGGGTCTGGTTATTGAGGCGGTATCGGGACAAAGCTATGAAGACTTTATGAGGGAGCAGGTATTTCAGCCGTTAGGACTTTACCAGACGTATGTTTATAAAGAAGATGCCAAAGCCACCGGACATTTGGCACAGGGCTACCGTTCTTCCTTTTTCATTACAACACCATATAACGCACCGGATTATGCTGGGAATAAGCCTGCGGGCTATCTCATTTCCTGTACAAAAGACATGGCGCGGTGGATGGGCATACAGATGGGAATTGTGCAGGACATACCTGAACGATTCCGTGCAGTGATTGAAACATCACATCAGGGTGACCGGTCCGTTCCTGCCGTCAACGGCAGGTTTTATGCAGCGGGCTGGTCGGTAAATGCGGATCAAACGGTACTAGAGCATACCGGAGGCAATCCCAATTTCAGAACTGAAGTGGTAATACTGCCAAACGAACGAAAAGCCGTCTGCTTACTGACAAACGGTACAAATACTAATGTAAATGTGGTACTAAAAGTGAAAGCGATATTAGACGGCAGGCTAATGCAGTCATATGACATAAGCGGCACACAGCTTATGGACATCATTTTGTCATCTGTGACTATCATCTTTTGCCTGTTTGCGGTTTTGTTCTTTCGCTTAGGATTTCACAGGAGGGAAATGAACAAACTGCATCCAGTATCTAAAAAGAGAATAATTGCAACAGTTATACTGCTCATCACCACGATTGTGCTGTGTATCATTTCGATGTTAGTAGGATTTAACTGGCCAGCCATACTTATCTGGCAGACATATAGTATTCTTACCGCTTTGATTTCATCGGCATTATTAACAGCAGGCATTACCTGGTTTGTTTACACTCACCAGAATAATGCCTCGCCAGGGAATATTAAACAGTAAATTGATATTTAATGAACACCAGCTTTTGTGCCCCTTTTGATTGTACCATCACTGTTCCATTCTGTATAAACGTATGGAGCACCGTCCGTTGTTCCATTTTCGGTAAAATTATAGGTGGTATTATTATAGATGTATGGTCCGGTTACCATTTTCAGAGAATTGGTGTTAAAGTAATATACATTCCCATTGATTTTCATAATTCCACCCTGAAGTTCACCGGTGTCAGCTGTGAAATACCAGGTATTATCCCTTTGAATCCACCCAGTACGCATAAGCTGATCATTGCCAAAAAAGAACCAATGACTTTTATAGTTGACCCAGTTATTTGTACAATAATCGCCAGATCCCCACCTATACTTCATCCCCTGGGGTGTGCTCTCGAATCCTGCAGCCAATGTTGACATGGCACTTCCTATAGTTATAGCCATAGATAATGCTGTAACCATTATATACTTTTTTTTCATAGATCTCGACCTCCTTATATTGTGTTAACTATTTCGGATCTGGCTAGAGTATATATTCTAAAGGAACTGCAAGTCAATGAATTTTATAATTTTGTAAAAATATGTAAATTATCTGTAAATAATTGTCAGTTAAACGTAATTATCTTAAGAAAGTCTGACGATTTTCTTACAGTACTTCTCCTTCTTCATTTGCCAGAATCTTTGTTGGAGCATATTTACATTATCCTGTTAAAAGTTTTCTTTTGAAAAATGTAATAAAACTTCTTTAATAGCTTGTTCTGGTGAGAGCGGATTATATCCATCAGCTTCATAAAAATCCATTACATTTCCCACTAGCAATAGCGGTGGTTTATGAGTCATCCTGCTTTCTTCTTCCATTTCCATAGCTATTCTAATTAATTCTTCTTTTGCAATAATATCAAGCTCTTTTATATTAATCAAAAGATCTCTGGCCATATTTATTATTTTTGTTGTAGAAATTGATGGTTCAGTTGCCAGTATATATCGTTCACCATTTTTACCTTTCTGAGCAGCTAAAATCATACCTTTCGCAACATCTTTTGCATGAACAAAATTAAATGAAAAATTCGGGTCGAACGGCAGTCTGTTTTTTACAATTGTGTTAAGCAAAGCATTGGTTGCAGAAAGATGACCGTATGTATTGGTACCAATAATTCTGGATGGCAGAATAGCAACCATCCATAAATTCAATTCTTCCGCTATTTCCCAGGCTGACTTTTCTGCATCATTCTTGGCTTTATAATATGGGTTAGGAAACTCCGTACCCCATGAATCCTCATCCATAGGTATTTTGGTACGGTCCAGCGCTGCCATCGAACTCACATATACAACCTTCTTTACTCCGCACTCCGCAGCTGCTTCAAGGACATTTCTATCCATTTATAAAGTTTATAGCAGGATTTGTCACTTTCCTGTTAATTTCAATTTGGTCAACCCTTCCAACAGATATATTATAGAAGCCAATTATATAATCTTTCTCATCGGACAGCATAATATAAGTGATGCCCTGGTTTTCATCCAAGGCATCAGCACTCTTTAAAAAATTATTAATTACATAATTACCACAATCAAATTCCTTTGTTAAAGAAAAATAATTCTTTGTATATTTTTCAATATTCATTATTTTTTCTCTACTCTGCTCTTTAATGTCTTCGTCTTTTTATCCACACTTAGAGAGAAATTATGAGAATCCATATATTCAACCATTTCTTTATTTTCCTTTGTTGCTGGTGTTCTGGCCAACGACTTTGTAGTTGCATATGGTAAATTTGTACCAGGCTTCATTACTGATGCATTCATCTTAATTTCTCCTTTCTTATTTTCTTCCATAATTATAACTCCCCAGTCATTATATTTCAACAACTGAAACTGTTACTCCTACCACGCTACATATGAGGTGATGTAAGAATAGCATATTCTCAATCGCAAATCAATGGTAATATACATATTATGCAGATACCAGCCGGAATATACTAAATCTTAAACGTGCGGTTTTACTTGATATATTAATAAAGACTTATATACATTTTCAGAAACCTTATTCTTGTATTTTGTAGCAATTAGCTAATATCAGCCTGTTTATTTAAGGTGTCTCCTAAAGTTCATAAGGCGTCACCTGATATACATAATAATTCAGCCAATTCCCATAAATCGTATTCGCCGCATTCCTCCAGCACAGCACCGGCATCGTATCCGGATCATCGTCCTCATAATAATTACAGGGAATCTCCGGACTCATCCCCTTATCCAGATCCCTATGATACTCCCCATTCAGCGTCATGCGGTCATATTCCGGATGCCCCTGAATGAAAACCTGTTTCCCATCCTCACTCATCACCATTAAAATCCCGGCCTCTTTCGACTCCGCCAGAATCTTCAGTCCCTGATGCTTCTCAATATCCTCTCTCCTCACTTCCGTATACCGTGAGTGAGGCGCCATCACATAATCATCAAGGCTGCGTACCAGCGGCACTTTCCTGTCCAGCACCCTATGTCTGTAAATACCAGAAAGCTTTTTATCCCTCTTATACTTCGGCACTCCATAATGATAATAAAGCCCTGCCTGGGCGCCCCAGCAGATATGGAGGGAGCTGGTTACATTTGTCTTGCTCCACTCCATGATCTTCGTCAGTTCCTCCCAGTAGTTCACCTCTTCAAATTCCATATTCTCAACAGGTGCTCCTGTGATAATCATACCATCGAACTTTTTCTCTTTTACTTCATCAAAGAACACATAAAATTTATTTAAATGACTGGCGGAAGTATTCTTTGAAGTATGGCTTTCCAGCATTAAAAATGTACAGTCCACCTGCAGCGGAGTATTGGACAATGCGCGCAGAAGCTGTGTTTCCGTTTCTTCCTTAATCGGCATTAAATTAATAATCAGGATTTCAAGGGGACGGATGTCCTGGCTTAAGGCCCGGTCCTCGTCCATGATAAATATGTTCTCTGTTTCCAGTATGGCTTTCGCAGGTAATTCCTTTTGTACTTTAATCGGCATAAATTTATCCCTCCAGCAGTTTTATGAAACCCTCTTCTGAAATAATCGGCACTCCCAGTTCCTTTGCCTTTTTATTTTTTGATGAATTGGATGTGGTATCGTTGTTGATTAAATAAGTTGTCTTGGAAGTGACCGATCCGGTGGCTTTGCCTCCCTGTGCTTCGATTGCTTCCTGAAGTGCCTTCCGGTTCTCGAAATGCTCCACTGATCCGGTAATGACGAATGTCATTCCCTCCAGCTTTTTCTCTCCCCCGGTCTCAGCTTCCTGCTCAATGGTTACCTCTGCTAACAGACGATCTGTCATCTCGTTGTTCTTCTCGTCCTTAAAGTAGGTGATCCATGCATCCGCCAGCACCTTTCCGATGCCAGAAACGGCAGTCAGCTCCTCTTCCTCTGCGTGACGCATTCGGTCAAAATCGTAGCGGAATTCCCGGCAGAGCATCTTCGCATTGGCAACACCGATTCCGGCTATTCCAAGTCCGTAGATCAGACGGGGCAGGGTCGTATGGGACGCCTTTTTCACTGCCTGGATTAAATTATCATAAGATTTTTTACCGAAGCCCTCCATTTGGGTAATGGCTTCCTCATGCTGGCCTAAATGAAACATATCGGCAAACTCCCGGATAAATCCGGCCCCGATAAATTTTTCCAATGTGGCTTCAGATAAACCATCGATATTTAAAGCATCCCGGCTTACAAACAGGGAAAATCCCTTGATCCGCTTTGCCTGGCAATCCGGGTTGGTGCAGTATAAACTTTTTACGTCATTGACTTTACGGATCTCCGTCCTGCCGTCACAGACCGGGCATTGGTCCGGAATCTTTATTTTTCCGCTTCTGGTTAAATTATCGGCAATCTGGGGAATAATCATATTCGCCTTGTAAACCGTGATCTGATCCCCTTCTCCAAGCTCCAGAGCTTCCATAATGCTTAGATTATGCACACTGGCGCGGCTCACAGTTGTCCCCTCTAACTCCACCGGTTCAAAGATGGCTACCGGGTTAATCAGACCGGTTCTTGACGCACTCCATTCAATTTCTGTGAGCGTTGTTTCCCTGATCTCGTCAGCCCATTTAAAGGCAATGGCGTTGCGGGGGAACTTGGCAGTCCGTCCAAGTGACTCTCCGTAAGCGATGTCATCAAACAAAAGCACCAGTCCGTCTGATGGAACGTCATATTCCGGCACGGTCTTTGCAAATTCAGCTACTGCCTCACCAATGGTATCCTTCGTTACCATCTTATAATCCACCACATCAAAGCCCTGGGCTTTCAGCCACTGAAACTGCTCATATCCGGAGTTTTTAAAATCAACACCTGCAGCTGAAACAAGCGCAAATGCCTTAAAATTCACATTTCGGCGGGCGGTTATCTGGTTGTTTAACTGTCTGACGGAACCGCTGCATAAATTTCTTGGATTCTTATACTTTGCGGTAACATCCTCAATCTCGTCATTAATCCGGTTAAAGTCGGAATATTTTATAACAGCTTCTCCTCTTAAAACCAGTTCTCCCTGGTATGAAATAGTAAGAGGGATATTGGCAAATACCCTGGCATTGTTTGTTATAACTTCTCCGATTTCCCCATTTCCACGGGTGACTGCTTTTTGAAGAGTTCCCTCCCGGTAGACTAAGACAACGGTCAGCCCGTCCAGCTTCCATGAGAGGATTCCCCTCTGATCTCCCAGCCAGTCCGCTAAATCCTCCGTGCTTTTTGTCTTGTCCAAAGAAAGCATGGGGGATTCATGAGCTTCCTTGGGAAGCTCGCTTAAGACCTGATATCCTACGTTCTGGGTTGGGCTGTTGGAAAGAACAATTCCGGTTTCTTCTTCCAGTGCCGCCAGTTCATCATAAAGTCGGTCATACTCATAATTGCTCATGATCTCCCGGCTTTCCTGATAGTAGGCCTTTCCTGCCTCCTGCAACAGGGTTATCAGTTCTTTGATTCTATTTAATTTATCGTCCATCAGATTTCTCCTTTTTCTGTTCTTGATAGGAAAGACTGGTCGAGCTTTTTAAAGACTCCTTCATCTGGTGGTATTCACGCCGGGAAAGTTCACGGTAAGCACCCGGCTTTAAATCTCCTAATTCAATATTCATAATCCGCATTCGTTTTAACATGCGTACCTCAAAACCAAGCTGGCTGCACATTCGCCGGATCTGACGGTTTAATCCCTGGGTTAATACAATGCGAAATGCCTTCTCTCCCGCTTTCTCAGCAAAGCAGGGTTTTGTGGTTACGTTTAACTCAGAAAGAGTGACACCCTTTCGCATCTTTCTGATGAAATCATCTGTGACAGGACGGTTCACTTTTACTAAATATTCCTTTTCATGAGCATTACCGCTGCGCATGATTTTATTCACTAAATCTCCCTGGTTGGTCATGAGAATCAGACCTTCGGATTCCTTGTCCAGACGGCCTATGGGATAAATCCGCACAGGATAGTTTACCAGATCCACGATGTTGGGAGCCCGGTCCTTGTCTGAGGTGGTGCATACCACTCCCCGGGGTTTATGGACTGCTAAAAAAACAGGCTCTGCCTTGTGTCCGGCTTCGCCTTTGGCTGCGTGAACAGGACGGCCCTTGACCATAACAGACTGTCCCGGAAGCACCTTTTGTCCCGGCACTGCAGCCTGTCCGTCGATTTTAACCTTTCCTGTCTCAATGAGCCGGTCAGCCTCCCTGCGGGAGCAGACACCTGCCTCACTTAAATATTTATTCAGACGGATTCCATTTGCATCCATAGTTGTTCTCCCTTACTGTTTGCTAGATAAAAATTATAACATTGCAGGAAGGGAACGTCAAATTTTTATCTTCATTTTTAAATTCATTTTTCTTTCCTGAATGGTAAAATATGGTTTGCATTTTTCAACATAAAGTATTATAATAATAAATATCATTATTACTTAGGAGGATTTGGCCATGCCATGGACACAGAATTTATCAGTTGGAATATCAATGATTGACGATCAGCATAAGATGTGGTTTGAAAAAGCAGAGGCACTTTTTGATGCCGGAAAGAATAACAAAGCAAAAGAATATGTAGGAGAGCTGTTAAATTTTCTCGATGACTACACAAAGAAACATTTTGCAGACGAGGAAGTTTACATGCAGAAGATTCATTACCCGGGCTATGCCGAGCAGAAGCAGGCTCACACCACGTTCATCGCCCAGCTTGCCAAGCTTAGAAGCGATTATAATTCTTCAGGCGGTAATTTGCTTGTCATTTTAAATGCTAACCAGATGGTGCTGGAATGGCTGACAAAGCACATTTCAAATATGGACAAGAAGATCGGCGAATACGCAAAAACCGCCCATTAAAAGGAAAAGAGGACTTAAATGCATTTCCATTCAAGCCCTCTTTTTTTATTCTTACGTAAACTTATAATGCACTTCACAGCCGTTAGAAATGCGGTTGCAGATATTTACCACCCGCTCCATGACAGCCGTAATCTTGCTGTTATCCATCTCAATGTTCATCACTTTCAAGTCTTCTGAGATCTTTATTACCTTCACCCCATCGACCTTCGCAATCTCCCGCTCAATTTTTCTGGCCTTTGGCCGGTCTGACAGGGCGTAAACGTGGTAACTCCTGTTCACGCTTCTCCCTCCTTTCTATGAGTGTCTTACCCCTATTGTAGACAATCAGAAGGGATTTTAAACATTACAGAAACGCCCTTGCAGCAGTGGTAAACAAAAAGCAGACTGTCACCCCGGTTACTGTGGGCACAAGCCAGGACAGAAGGGTCCATTTCATGCTTCCTGTCTCCTTTCGTATGGTCAGACAGGTGGTGGAACAGGGCCAGTGCATGAGGGAAAACAACAGGGTGCTGACGGCCGTCACCCAGGTCCAGCCATTGGCAGTTAAAAGATCCCTTAATATGGATAAATCATTGATTTCCCGTATGCTTCCTTCGGAAAGATAAGCCATAATCATAATGGGAACAACGATCTCATTGGCAGGAAAGCCAAGGATGAATGCCAGAAGGATCACGCCGTCAAGGCCGATTACTCTGGCAAAGGGATCTAAAAACCCGGAGCAGCGGGATAATAAGGTCATGTCTCCCACCGTGATATTTGCCATCAGCCAGATGAACAAGCCTGCCGGAGCAGCCACTGCAGCTGCCCTTCCAAGGACAAACAGCGTCCGGTCAAATATGGACCGGACAATGACCTTTCCGATCTGGGGTCTGCGGTAAGGGGGCAGCTCTAAGGTAAAGGAAGAGGGGATCCCCTTTAATATGGTTGCAGAGAGAATTTTGGATATTACAAGGGTCATCAGAATTCCAAGAAGGATAATACCTGACAGGATACCCGCAGAGAAAACGGTGGTAAATGATCCCGTCGCTCCTCCGATAAAAAACATGGTAATGATTGCAATCATGGTTGGAAAACGCCCGTTGCATGGGACAAAGTTATTGGTGATCATTGCAATGAGACGTTCTCTTGGAGAATCAATAATCCGGCAGCCTACAATCCCCGCCGCATTACAGCCAAACCCCATGCACATGACAGCAGAAATCTATGCTTTTTTGCTGCCAGGAGGCTCTGACCGGTAGCTGATCCGTATGGTAAGAAGCTTATTGTCTTTCTGATCCGGATCTTCCATGGACTGAAAAATATCAATCCTGTCAATGAACTGGTGTAAAAGATCAGAGGCTGGAACGGATTTTTCCGTCAACTCAATTAACAACCGGTCCACATCTTGTTCTGATTCCTCTCTGTTTTTCCACACAGATCTATCATTTTGCCTCAGGGCGCCTGCTTGTGCACGGATCTCCCTCTGCTCCTGTTCATAAGAAGCAAGAAGCTTACAAAAACGTTCTTCCTCCACAACTTTGTTCATCCGGTCTTCGTAAAGTTTTTTAATGACGCGGTCAGTCTCCCTTTCCCTCTTTTTTAAGGAGGCTGCTGCCTGCTTTACTTCCGGATTACCCGTCTTTTTCCCATAGGCCTCCAAGTGTTCTGCAATCTCTTTTCTCTCTTTTTCCGTCAGGGTGATAAGTGCCGTAAGCTCCTGAGATACAATCTGGCAGAGCAGACCGTATTCCATATAATGGCTGGTACATGCGGTTTTACCATATTGCTTATATCCGCTGCATACCAGCTTTCTCTCCTCCGCCTTCCGGCCTGCCCCGGTTGTCGTCATCACTCTTTTACAATCCCCACAGTATACCAGTCCGGAAAATGCATTGGTAAATTGGGATGATTTCGATCTTTTTCTTGATATCTTCCGTCTTCCTGCCTGCTCAAACATTTCTCTGGATACGATGGGGTCATGCTTATTTTTTACTACAATCCATTCCTCTTTCGGTATGCTTACGGTAATCTGGCTTTTAAAGGACAGCTTGGAGGATTTCCCCTGCACAATATCTCCCGTATAGACGGGATTCGACAAAATCTTGCAAATGGTGCCGGATATCCAGCCTTTATTTTCTTCTCCGTTCTCCGGAAAGAGTTCGTGGCGAAGGAAACAGCGATAATCGGCCGGAGTTTTAACTCCTTTCTGATTAAGAAGCATTGCTATTTTTGACGGCGCCTCACCCTTTGATGCCCGCTCAAAAATCTCTCTGACAACCGGAGCTGTTACGGGGTCAATCAGAAGATGATTTTTATCCTCCGGGTCCTTCCTGTACCCATATGGGGCAAAATTTCCGATAAATGCACCCTCTTTCATTTTGGTTCTTAATGCGCTGCGGATCTTTTTTGAGGTGTCTCTGGCAAACATTTCATTAACAATATTCTGGAAAGGTGCCAGGTCGTTTCCCGGATTGAGGGAATCGTAACCATCATTTACCGCAATATAGCGGACCCCTTTGGCTGGAAAATACATCTCCGTGTACTGACCGGTAAGGATATAATCTCTTCCGAGCCTGGAAAGATCCCTGGTAATGACCAGATTGACTTTACCAGCTTCAATATCTGCAAGAAGGCATTTCCATGCCGGGCGATCATACGTAGTCCCGCTGAATCCGTCATCAACATATTCCCGGTAAATAAAAAAACCATTCTCGCCGGCATATCCCCGGAGCATGCTCCGCTGGGTGCTGATACTGGCACTCTCTCCTGCTCCGTCATCTTTGGAAAGGCGCATGTAGAGTGCCGCCTGGTACCGCCCTCCCTCTCCTCCGTTTCCCCCTCCGCTCATCTTTGACCTCCTCCTGCATCCAGACGCCTTTTCAGCAGATCAAAAATTATTTGCGGTACTGCTGCCTCACATTGAAAGCATCGCTCCACCTGAACTGTTACCGGCTTCTCTCCCCATTTTTTTTCATAGGTGATCTCTCTGGACAAATCCATAGTGCCCACCTCCTGAAAAATCTTATTCTGCCAGGTTTGTACCATATACTTGCAGAGCAGGCCCTACAATGGAAAAAGGCATGGCAACAATTTCTGCCATACCTTTTTCACCTTATGAACTGACTCTTGCCCCATCCGGACCTACCCGGTAACCATCAGGGGTTACCGTATCTGTAAGCAGAGAGCCTTCTTTTTCACCCTCTGTTTCCTTGAAATAATACCAGACTCCGTTAATCATCTGCCACCCTGTAAGCATACAGCCTTTGTTTGTTCCTTCCATAGGATTTAAATAATAAAGCTGTTCTCCATATCGAAACCAGCCGGTTACGATATAGCCCTTTTCATCAAAGAAATACCAGCTGCTTAACCCGTTCCAGCCGGCTTTTGCCCAGCGGTTTGCAGGGTGAGAGCCATCCTTTCCTACCAGCTTCCAGCCGTTCTTATCCTGCTGCCAGGAGCCGTCGTAATAATCGGAATCTTTTGATTTGTCATAATTCTGATCGTAACTATCGTCATCTTCTTCCGAATCTTCTTCTTTTCGTATCACTGTAACTGTAAATAAATCTGTAAAACGACGTTCCTCTCCCTTTTTATCCTGACCATAATAGACCACCTTTACATTTCTGGTTCCAGGCAGGGAAAGATCATACTCCACATCATAGTCATCTTCCGTAAGAATATTTTTACGGACTGCATTGGAGGGACTTGCCTTTTGATATTCCGTGACAACTAATCCTTCCGTATCCAGATCTTCTCCCAGCACATATTTTAACTTTCTGGGCTTTTTGGTTACCTCTATTTTAGAAGTATAATATTCGTCTTCCGGAACCTTTTCACGGACTGTAACCGGAAAAGTATCCGTAAAGATTTTTTCTGTGCCATCTTCAGCCCACTCAAAGTAGGTGACTGACACATCCGTTCTTCCTGGCCGGGAAAAATCATACTCTGTCTGATATTCATCTTCCGATAAAATGAACTCTCTTACAGCACTGCTTGGGCTTGCCACCGCATATCTTGTGACCTCCATACCGGTCTGATCAAGCTCCTGCCCTGTTTCATACTCTTTTTTCACCGGTTTTTGGGTTACCCGGATTTTGGTCGTCTCATAAACAGTTTCCTGGGGAGGCTCCTCATCCTTTATTTCATTTACGGCAAGCCAGCTGATCACCGGATCGCTGCTGCCCGTTTTCTTTACCTTAAATTCCACAGTCTGATCAGCCGGAATCTCTACATATACCGAAGACTTTAAGATGGACTCTTCAGGCTTTGAAATGGTAATCTTTCCTACAGAAACGGTTACTTCTTTCCCCTCTTTATCCTGGTAAGTCACAGACGTCTCCATCGGGCGGGTCACACTCCACCACTCATAAAATCCGCTGTAAAACTGATAGGTTCCAGCTTTTAAAGGAAGCTTATAAATAATATCTTTACCATTTCCCGCCCACCAGCCGCTCTGAGATCGGCTGTCACTGCCTTCGCCCATTGGGCCGCCTAAATCTTCCGGGTTTGCATATCCCCAGGAGTCCTCTTCATAGGGCTGGTCAGGAGCCTGGTTAATCAATCCTTCCTCTGCTTCTGAAATTGAGCGGTAGCAGGAAGACGCTTCCCTGTCTGTCACTCCCGAATCAATAAAATATACCAGATGATCCGGTATGACTTCTACAGTCACTGCCACCGGCAGTCCCAAATCCTTCACGGTACCATTTACTTGTACCGTTGACCATGGCCTGGCAAAATCAGACTCTTTAACTGCTTTCCAGATAATCTCCTTTTCTTCTCCATCAACCACACCTGTAACCGGAAGTTCTGGCAGTTTCCCTGCCCTTGTCACCAGAACAGAGGGAATATCTGCACTGACTTCCCTTGCTGCAGCAAACCAGCTGATTAAGTGAATCTTGGTGTCTGCTTTTTTGATTTTTACCTCGACCAGTCCATCTTTTGGTATCTGCACATTTTTTACAAACTGAATATTATCAGAAGAAGAACTGACGGTAGCCGTTCCCAGTTCTTTTGTCTGCCATACTCCTTCTGCATCTTCATAACCGATCTCTATTCTGCCGGAATGAGTTTCTCCCCAATAGGCCTGGGCACCAATCATGAACCGGTAATTTCCAGCTTTCATGGGAAGTTTGTAAATAATATCACGATCTGTATTATAATCCACATAAAGACCTGATTCATAGATTCCTGTGTTATAGCTTACACTGCTTCCGCCTTTTACTGTCACTGCACTGTCTGCCACATATCCCCATGAGCCTTCTTCATAGACCTGGTCGGATCGATCATTCTCCAGTTGTGTATTGGCTGCGATTACGTCATATAAGCTGGAATGACCGGTTTCTCCGTTTTCATCAGTGGCTCCGGCAGTTCCGCTGTCTATGAAATAAGACAAGCCATAGGGCACTACAGTAACCATAGTGCTGACCTTTAAGTCTGTGCCCTCCACCGTTCCAGTCATCGGAACGGTACTCCAGAGTGTTTGAAACTGTCCTTCAGATACATCCCATGCCACCGGTTTTTCTGATTCTTCCATGGCTGCATTTACCACTGTCACAGTATCTGGAAGATCCGGCATGCCGAACTGGACAGCTGTCAGAGACGCGGGTACATTCTTTACCTCTACAATGGTGTCAGAAGGTACCAGTTTTAACAGGGCATTACGCAGTTCGATTCCTGCCAGATCCGCTTCTAACTGGCTTGCCGGGTGAGCAAGCACTTCCTGAGCAGCTTTCGTCTTTTCTTCCAGCAAAAGCAGCAGCGCCTGAGGATACTGACTGGAATCAAAGGTCTGGCTTTTTACATAGTCAATTAATTTGGACAGCGTTTCCGTTTCTATTTCTTCCCCGTCCTCATAAACTGTTGTAAAAAGGTTGATTCCGTCTACCTGATAGGTTCCCTGCACTACCGCTATGGTCACCTGATGGTTTCCTTCTGCAAGCGATTCATTCCAGTAAGTAGTCTGACGGTCTCCTCCGCTTATGGTATTGACAGTCCCCTCCTGCCCGTCAACGGTAACTTTAATCCTGGCAGATGAAGATTTTCCAAATACATCAAAGCCCACTCCATCCGAAATTTTAAATGTCAGCCGGCTGCCTGCAGGCATGGATGTATAGCTTCTGTTATAAAATGCAAATCCCTGGCAGATGTTATGAGTCACATTCCCGTTCCAGGTGATCTCAGGAGATGTATCATCAAGCTTAGTCAAAGCATAGGGAGCAGATCCTTCAATCGGAAGAATTTCCAGATTATCAAAGCTGGTCTGATAAAATCCGCTCATCAATGCAACACGTCCAGTCATGACCGGATTGGCAGAATCCACGAAACTCCCTGTTTCTGCCCCGTCTACGTACATGGTTATTGTGTTTTCTTCTGCCTTAAGCTGAAGCTTATGCCAGAATGATGGAGAAAAATTCTCGATAGTCCCGGACTTTTTAACTGTATTGAAATTAAGAAGCTCCCACTTTCCGCTTTCATAGAGCTTTGCCCGGTAAGGAGCTCCGCTTGAATGAACCAATTCCCTGACTCCCAGAACCGCAAAATTATCTCCGTAACCCTTTCCTTTTGTATCCAGTTTTACGTCGATTCCAGCTGTATAGTTGGCCCAGCGGTGATCTCCCAGAACAGTCCAGGGAACCGCTGTGGTCTGGCTGCTTTCATCGCTTCCGCTTCCCCATGGATTCCAGTTATAAGGCCGGTTATCCCCATTAATCATCTGAGTCAGCACGTATCCGGTATCATCGGATTTTTTAACTTCAAACGCTCCCTCTAAATCAGTGGTAAACAAAGGAGTTCCCCCCCGTTCCTCCACAAAAGAATCATCGTAATCGAAATGATCCCGGTAAGGGAGTTCCAGTACTGACCGATTGGTTCCGGAGTCATTCTGCCCGCTTTCATAACTGGTTCCCCGGTCTGTCAGGCTTGTTACTGTAACTATGGAGTAAGGTTTTACAGTGAGCTCGATCACTGAAGTATTGCCCCCGCCGGCTGAAGGCATTCCCTGGTCAGTGATCTTCTGAAACCAATTGGCATCATAGGCTTCTCCGGAATCCGGACCTCTGGTCTCCCAAACATTGTATGCCTTCTCTCTGGTCTTCATATTTTTAAGAGAGATGCGGTATTTCCGTTCTTTGGAAGTATTATTTGCAAACATCATGGAATAGTCATCGGTTTCCGGGTCCTTAACTGCCAGACGGGTATCTGTAGATGTATCTGTGGTAATATCACCGTCTCCGGTTGAACCGTCTGAATAACATGCACCGGGAAGATAATTCCAGTCACTGTCAGCAAACTCCATAAAATGCTTTGCCATCTGGATTCCGCCGTCTGCTTCGTAGTAGCCAGACCATGGATCAAAAGCACCGATCAGCTGCTTGGGACTGTAGGCGCTTCCCTCGTAAAAGGCTCCGATTGCAGGCTGAAAGAGCAGCTCTGTCATATGGCTGGTAAAACCGTCTGCATTTTTGTAAGCGTAAGCAGCGATGAATCGTTCTGCCATAGCTGCAATTCCTGCTGACCCGCCGATTCCTCCGCGGTCCGGGTCCACATTCGCGCGATAAGAGGCATTGATCATGGGAGCTGTGGACTCTCCGTACCAGATCTCTTTTCCATATTCCTGATTGAGTTTTGTTAAAGAGGCACTTCCCATCCAGATCTGATAATGGTCAGAAATGACATCGATCAGATCAAGAAGCTCCTTATCCTTCATGAGATAATCTACGGTTGTATTCATACCCCTGTATAAATCAGCAGCAACAATTTTGATTTTCCCGTAATCGAAGGCTCCTATGCCATTCTCACCGTCTTCCTCAAAACGCTTTGCACAATATTTAATCCAGGCAAAATCATCCGCGTAGTCTTTCCTTCTTTCGTTCTGCCCCGGACTGACCTCTGTTATCTCATAGCCATATGTCTCGTATACTGCATCTATGGTCTTACGGTACCACTGATATCGGGCTTCATATTTAGGATTTTCAAATTCTTTATAGCCAATTCCCTCCTGAGTCCATTTTGGTTCTCCCCATCGCAGGATTTCTACCGTAATGTCCGGGTTTATGGATTTGGCATCAGCTGCAAAGGAAAATCCCGCCCCCCGCTTTACATTGGGAATTTCATCGTAAGAACGCATGGTAGCCGGCTCAGTTCCGGAAGATGAGTTAACATCTGCACCCATTTCTATTTTCACATGATTTAATCCGGCTCCTTCTTCTTTATCAAAAAGAAGCTTCATCATTTTCCAGTACTGATCCTCATGAAGTGATTTATAATCCATTAAAAGTCTGGAGGTATTGTTACAGGTTACGGAGCCAAATCCCCCAAAGGTATTCGCTTCATCTATCTCTGTCCCGTCCACGGTTACGTCTATCACATCCTTTGGCGGCAGTTCTTCTTCCGCTTTCAGAATGGTGAAACCGGATAATACCGCCTCCTGACTTGTTCCTGTCTTTTTTTCAAATATCAGCTGTACTTCCTGACTGCTTGTAAGCGTAAAGCTGCCCGCAGCTGTACTTTTGCTGAATTGAGCTCCTAAAACTGCGGTGTCAAGTAAATCTGTTCTGGACTGACCGGCTGCGTCTGTATAGGTCACAGACATGGTGACAGATCTTTGATAATTCCCCCACCACTCTGCAGCTTCGCCTGCAGCAATGTAGGTCCCTGCCTCAAGGGGAATGCGGTAGACAATACGTTTACCAGATGATGTGTAATAACCGGTTTCATTCCTGGTACCCTTAAACTGGCTGACTGCTCCCTTTTTATTCATATCTGTTCCAACAGAGCCTGCATATCCCCATGTTCCGCTGCTGTATGCCTGATCGGGAACCTGGTTTTTCAGCAGAGTGGTGTCTCCGTTTTCTAAAAACGCAGTATATTCAACAGAATTTGCTGCAGCAGCGACGTTGGCATCCACTAAGTACACCACCTGTTTTGGTACCGCAAGAACTGTGGCTTCCACCTTCTGACCATTTTCTGTAATGATTCCGGTCACAGATACCTTGCTTCCTGCGTTATAAAAGGAATCATTTCCGTTTATTTCCCATGTAATGTTCTTTGGTGTCTGTATGGAACTGCCTTCTGCCACACAGTTCACACTGGTTGGCAGGCTCTCCAGAGAAGACGCCTTCTTCGGAATCTCACCTTCCTGAACTGCATACTGGGCGGCATGGCTGATCAATATGCCTCCCCCTGGTAAACCGCTTCCAATCATCCCTGCACAAAGCAGGAGACAGACCGACCTGCGGATTTCTTTTTTTACATTTACCCCCAATTTACTTTCCTCCCTCAATCATATTTTTCTGTGGATCCCAAATGACCATTTGGATTATCAGCAGATTTTTGCGCATATTTTACATATGCAAAGCCATACCCCTTTTATTTTTTGTATCTTTTTTCTCCTTTCTATCTGATCTTTTTAATTTTACCGATTAGCCTTGGAGTTTTGAATGTAATTAATTATAAAATTCCTGTATTTTTTTGTTAAATATTTCAGGTTTTTGAGCAAACAAAAAATATGCATAAATAATCCTGTATTTTTTTTACAGTTTCCTGTAATATTTTTGTTTTTCTATTGGTTCAATCAAAAAAGAACAGGATACGGAAAATTCGTTTAAGAATCTGTCCTGTCCTGTTCTCTTATTTTTCTAATCTTACTGAGCACCTGCCTCTGTTACTCCAGGTCCCACATTCTCTGCCTCATGGGTCTCACCCTGGTCTCCCACCGGTGCAGAACTGCTTTCTGCTTCCGTATGAGTTTCCTGTACCGTCTCTTCCGGCTTTAAGGTGGTATTCCTCTGAATCACTTCCGGCTTGCCTTTATAGCTGCTGTTATGAAGAGGTTCTTCCTTAATAACAGTGTTGCCCTTCTTTAATACCCGGTAGCTTTTAAAATATCCGCCCACGGTTCCTTTATCCACTACCTTTTCAGTTCCAAAAGGCAGGGCTGTATTTTCCTCATAGGTGACCGGAAGGGGATTTAAGTCCTTTACCTTTTCTGAACGAATGGTCACCTTCACACCATCTTCCAGAACCGGAATCCCTACAATAGAAATTTTTAAAGTGGTTCCATCTAAGGAAGCCCTCAATACTACGGAGGCATTACCGGTATTCACAAATTTCAAATCCGGTCCTGCATAACCATCAAAACTCACCATGGCATCCTGACCCTTTTCCACATAGGAAGGGGCAAAACTGTGGGAATTGCGTTCCGTGGTTTTAAACCCGCTCTCTATAATCGCATGATACAGTGTGGTGGAAACCTGGCATACGCCGCCTCCCGGCTCCTCAATCAGAACGCCGTTTCTATAGGCGCCTGCAGGCTGATATCCCTTCTCACTGGTACGGTTTCCTGTCGCATTGTTAAAGGAAAATTCCTCACCGGGCTTTAAGACCAGACCATTGACTGCACTGACTGCAAGGCTGATATTCTGATTGCGGTTTTTATTGGTGGTGGTTTTCGTGGTAAAAGTCCCGATTACCTTATACTGTTCCTTTGCCTGAGCCTGGGTTCTGCCGGGAGCCTTACGTGTAAATTCTGCCGGGATCTCTGCCTGAAAATTCTCTTCTTTCGCAGCATCCAAAAGCTGCTTTACCAGATTCTCCTGGTCTAATACTCTACCATTCTTCTCTTTCGTATAACTGTATGCCCCGGTTTTCTGGTCAAATGATTCCACTTCGGAATTGGCTCCGTCTTTATTCCAGCGCTTTGCAAGTGTTTCTGCCTGCTTATCAAAGGCTGCCTTCATGGAATCGTAATCAAGCTGGTAATCCTGAGGCTGATCTGCGGGAGCTTCACTCAGCTGTTCTAATATCGCCTCCAGCTGCCCGCTTAAAATATCATCGATTACAACTGAATCTGTTCCGTCCGTGACTGTCATTCCCCACTGGTAACGTTCTTCAATGGTGTCCTTTGCCTCTTTCACAGTCAGCCCCGAGAGGTTCGTCTGCCCGATCCTGGCAGATACCAGCGCTTTCTCTGGAGCTGTTTCCTTATCTTTTGTATCTGTAATGATCTGGCTGCTGTCAGAATCTTTGCTTTTTTTGCTGCTTGCAAAACTATATAAAATACCAACTGTCAACAGGGCAGCTAAAAGCAATGATCCATAAATAATTTTTCTGTTTCTTCTTTCACGTATTCTTCTGGCCCTGTTTTTATCCATACTATCAGTTTCTTTCTCCTTTCATTGTCTGATCAATGATGCTCTTCATCGTATCTTCTGATAACTGTCCGCTTGCGTAACCGAATACATTGCCCTCCCGGTCAATCATAAAGGTGGTAGGATAGGAGTATATTCCATAAGCGGTAAATAATTCAGCATCAGTATCCATGAGTACCGGATAGGTATATCCATTCTCTTTTAAGAAATTTTTAATCCCTTCTTCATCCTTTTCATTCCCGTAACCGGGAGCTGCCACTCCAAGGACAATCAGTGCATCATCGCCTTCTGTGCTGTAATTTTCATATACTTTCTGTATATCCGGCATTTCTGCTCTGCAGGGCGGACACCATGTCGCCCAGAAATTTAAAAATATAGTTTTCCCTTTATAATAAGAAAGGGAGTGGGTCTTGCCAAACTGGTCTGTTAAAGTAAAATCAACCGCCGGAAGAATCTGATCTTCTCCGTCTGACTGTGATTCAGAATCCGTCTCTGCCGTCTCAGATTCCTGAGGCGTTTGTGGAACAGTTTCCTCCGTCGATGGTTCTGTCTCTTTCACCGGCTTTTCAGACTCCTGTGTAAATGGAGACTTTACAGAAGAAAGATAACCTGTTACTGAATTCATCTTACCTGTAAACATAAGTAATCCCATAATTATCATCAGAACTCCGCCCGCCTTAACCGCATTTTTTGCAACATCGCGGTGCATCCTGAAAAATTCGAGAACTGAGGTGGTAAAAAATCCTACTGCCAGAAATGGCAGAACAAATCCCAGTGTATAGACTCCGATCAGCATAAATCCCAGTGTCTTGGTGGAAGCAGATGCCGCCATGATCAGCACACTGGCCAGTGCGGGTCCCACACAGGGCGTCCATGCGAAGCTGAAGGTAAATCCCATGAGCAAAGCCGTCAGGGGAGACATGGCAAGCTTGTCAAAAGAAAATGATAGCCTGCGCTCCTTCCCCAGTAAAGAAGAACTGCCTAAGAATCCCAGCTGATATAAGCCAAACATGAATACCAGAATTCCGCCCAGTCTTGCAAATAAAAGCTGATTGGTTTTAAAAAAACTTCCAAGTGCCGAGACACCAATTCCCAGCAGAAAAAAAGTAAAGCTGATCCCAATTACGAAACAAACGGTATGAATCATGACCTTGCTTCGCTTATAGCAGATCCTGCCGTCCTCACCTGTTACTCCGGTTCCCCCTGAGAGATATCCAATGTAAAGAGGAATCAAAGGCAGCACACAGGGCGAAAAGAAGCTTACAATCCCCTGTAAAAATACGGTTAAAACCGGAACACTCATGTCAAGCGAAAATCCCAAATGTTTACCTCCTGTAAATGATGCTTTCACTGCGCAGTTTATGGCAGCTAACTTCGTGTTTCTGTACCATTTTTAATTACAGTTTATAATTGTAACTATAACATTCAGAATAAAATGTGTCAAGACAGTAATCCATGATTTAACAGTTAAAAAGGCATAGATTTCTTCTGTCACATGGTCAGTGCCTGCTTTCCGCAGGCGGAGCATCGCTTAAAGCAGCGGTCCAGATTAAAGGCTACTCTGGGAAGGTAACCAAAGTCTTCCAGGAGCGTAAACAGCGGAAAGAAAATCGCCATAGGCGGCAGCATAACCGATATTACCCATGCCAGCACCCGGTAAACACCATGAATCAAAAGCCCGGAAATTAGTGCCGGAACCCCTGCTGCATCTGCGGCAAATGTCAGACGGTCTTCAATGGCAAACAGCACATTGCTTAGCAGCTGAGAAGGATAATTGGCACCTGTGATCGTCAGCCAGAAAACTCCCAGCAGAACCAGAAACATAATGGGAAATCCGGTAGCTTTGCTGGTAAAGAGCCGATCCAGCTTCCGGTCTTTCCAGTTATAGCTTTTATTTTCAAATACAATTACTCCCCTGCATAAATCCTCCGCTTTCCGAATGAACACAGAAGCCATATCGTCGCTTACTTTTTCCTGACTGATCCCCTGATCCTTCCATTCACTCCAGATTTCCGTAAGACAGGTCTTTATCTCCTCTGAATCTGCCAGGAAGCTTAAATATTTTCTTACCGCTCCCATCAGGTTTTCATTCGCATCCAACAGCCTTGCACAGAGCCAGCGCACCTTTATTCTGCCGTCTGAGGCTTCTTCTACCGGCGGAGCCAGCCTCTCAATAGCCTCTTCAATATATTCAGGGTAACGAATGAGTATGGGCCTCTCATAATCAGTTTCTCTGTTTTTTATACAGCGCCTTAAACCCTGGTAAATCTGATTCAGTCCCTTTTTGCTCCTTGCCGTTGTTCCCACTACAGGGGCATGGAGCCGCTCTTCCAGCACATCCAGATTCAGGACAATCCGTTTCTTCTTTGCCTCATCCATCAGATTTACACAGATTACCACACAGTCCGCTGCTTCCATGATCTGGAGTACGAGGTTCAAATTCCGTTCCAGGCAGGTGGCATCGCAAACCGTTACCACTGCATCGGGATTCTCAAAACAGATGAAATCCCTTGCCACTTCTTCCTCCGTGGAGTGGGCCATGAGAGAATAACAGCCTGGTATATCTACCATAACATACCCCTGATTCCCGTCACTGCACCAGCCCTGCGCATTTGCAACCGTTTTACCTGGCCAGTTTCCGGTG
>CAURBW010000013.1:0-166235 GCA_963523075.1 uncultured Clostridium sp. | reverse complement strand
AAAGGTACACCTTTTTAACAAGAAATAAATGAAAATAACATAAAGTATGGTTGCATTAATCGAAAATTATACAAATATAACTATATTAAGTAACAACAAAAAGGGGGCCGGTATAAATACGGTACAAAAATATGAAAAGAACATCAATGAAGAAGACATTTTATTTGAAAGTAAGTGCCAACTCATGATTGAAGGTGTAGTAAATGATAGAAAAAGATGCTTATGTTCTTCTTGAGCAAATTCGGAGTATTATTTTAAATAAACCGGCAGTTGGAGAACTGGAAGGCGATGAACCAGTATATAAGGAGCTGCAGGAGACGGTTACCTATCTTTCCAGATGCATGATGGAAATGAACCAGTTTATTCAGAATCTTGCTGAAGAAGATCAGATTGAATCTCTGCCTGTACAGGATAATTTCCTGGCAGGAATGCTAAAGCAGCTGGAAGTCAGAGAGCGAAGGCTGACGGAGCAGGCGGTCAGAAGCAAAGGATTCAGTTCACTGCTTCTGGCTATTATTAACAGCTTAAAAGACTGGGTTGTTGTAACGGAGGAGAAGACAGGTAAAATCCTTTATACCAATAATCTTGTAAAAAAGCAGTTCTATAATCAGAAAACAGGGCAGTTTTTCTGTGGAGAGGCATGCGAGCTGTTGCAACAGCTTCAGTCGCCCAGCGAGATAAAAGACAAACATAAATATGAGTTTAAATGCAGCAAAAAGAGATTCTTCCAGATAGAATCACATCCGTTGGAGTGGGAAAATACTAACGCGGTCATTCATCTCATTACTGACGTGACATATCAGAAAGAGACGGAGGCCTATCTGGAAGTAATGGCATATAAGGATGAACTGACTGGGCTTAATAACCGGAGATGCTGTATCAGCACCATTGATGAGTATATTAAGGCTGAGTTTTCATTTGCTTTGTGCATGGTGGATTTAGATGGATTAAAAACAATCAATGATCAGTTTGGTCATTTAAACGGAGATAAATATTTAAAGTGCGTATCAAAGGAATTAAAAGAGTCTGCCCAAAAGGGTGATTTCATCTGCCGCTTCGGAGGGGATGAATTTGTAATTCTTTACCGGGGATTAACGGAAGGTGAGGCTGCAAAAAGGCTGGATGCAATTAATCGGAATCTTTCAGGTATTTTTGAAGGTTACCCCATGTCTGTCAGCTATGGCATCATCTGTATTAAAAAAGAAATGGATCTGCTGCCTGAGACTGCCTTAAAGATAGCGGATGAAAAAATGTACCGGTTAAAAAGACTGAGAAAGCAGAAAAAAAAGAAGTCTTAAGAAAGCGGTAATCGGCAGGTGTATCTTTTCTTGTGTTTTTTGTAATTTTACATTATAATGATAGGCAGGTAAAATGAAATGGGAGCAAGAAAAGAATGAGATTTATTGGAAGCAAGACACTGCTGCTGGACCAGATTAAGAGTGTAATTGATGAGAAAGCACCGGAAGCGAAAAGCTTTTGTGATATATTTTCTGGAACCGCTGCGGTTGCCAGATATTTTAAACAGTGGTACCAGGTCTGTTCCAATGACCTGCTGTACTTTTCTTATGTGCTTCAGCGGGCAACCGTTGAGAACGATCAGATGCCGGAGTTTGCCCGTTTGCAGGCAGAGACAGGGATTGCAGATCCTCTGGACTATTTTAACGGGGTACAAAAGAAGGAATTGGAAGAGCTGCCTGTGGAACGGCGCTTTTTTCAGAATACATATGCACCTGTGGGCGGCCGGATGTATTTAAACGATGACAATGCACTTCGTATCGACTTTGCGCGCTGTACCGCAGAGGACTGGAAGACAGCCGGATTGTTAAGTGAAGATGAGTATTTTTATCTGGTTGCATGTATTGTAGAGGGAATCCCCTTTGTTTCCAATACATCAGGAACCTATGGCGCTTTTCATAAGTCATGGGAAAGAAGAAGCTATAAGCATTATGAACTTTATCGGCTGCCAGTCACTCACAATGGGAAAGAAAACCGCTGTTACAATGAGAATGGTTCGGATTTATTAAAGCGGCTGGAAGGTGATGTTCTCTATATTGATCCCCCTTATAATTCCAGACAGTATTTTTCTAATTATCATGTTCTGGAGACAGCTGCCAGATATGATTATCCCAGCGTGAGGGGAGTCACCGGACAAAGACCCGAAGCAGAAGGACAAAAATCAGAGTTCTGTATGAAAAACAAGGCAGTTCCTGCCTTTGAGGAACTGCTTTCTAACGCCAGGTACCGCCATATCATACTGAGCTACAGTACAGATGGACTGATGTCAATGGAAGAGATAGAAGCGGCCATGAAAAAATATGGAAAGCCGGAGACCTATCAGGTTTATGAGATTCCTTACCGCAGATACAAGAGCCGGAAAGTAAAGGAAACGGAACGTTTAAAGGAGCTTTTGATTTACATAGAAAAGCAGGTGCCGCCATGTACATAAAAAGTCCTCTTAACTATACAGGAGGAAAGTTTAAGATTCTGGAACCTGTTTTTCAGGCATTTCCGGCTGGTATCCGGACATTTGTGGACGTGTTTGCAGGAGGGTTTAACGTAGGGATTAATGCAGAGGCTGAGACTATTATCTGTAACGATCAGATTAATTATTTAATTGAGATGTTTCAGATGTTTCAGGCTACGGAGATCCATGAGCTGCTGGAACGGATTAAAGACATTATCAGTACCTATCAGCTGACCCAGCAGAATAAAGACGGATACTATGCACTTCGGTCTGATTACAACCGAACCGGAGATTTATCAAAGCTTTTTGTTCTGACCTGTTATGCGTTCAATCACCAGATCCGCTTTAATAACAGCCATGAATTTAACTCTCCCTTTGGGAGAAACCGGAGTTCCTTTAACAGCAATATCGAAAAGAATCTGACCCGATTTTGCCTGGCGCTTCAGAAAAAGAATATCCAGTTTACCAACAGGGATTTTGCAGAACTGGATTATTCGAAACTGGGACCGGAAGATTTGGTGTACTGTGATCCGCCATATCTGATTTCCACTGGGAATTATAATGATGGTAACCGGGGATTTAAAGACTGGAAGGAAAAGGAAGAACGGGCGCTGCTGGACCTGCTTGACAGACTGAATCAGAATGGAATCCGATTTGCTCTGTCCAATGTATTTTATCATAAGGGGCTGTCCAATGAACTTCTGATTGAATGGAGCAGGAAGTACCGGATCCATTATATTGATAAAACTTATTCTAACTGTAATTATCAGTTTAAAGAACGGGATGCAGTTACGGTTGAAGTGCTTATAACAAATTATTAATAAAAGCGGAAGCTCTGATTCGTTACATACAGAGATTCCGCTTTTTCTATTTATCTGATTCTTTCTCCACTTTAATTTCCCAATGGATCAAAAAGGTGAGTGCAGCCCGAAGAACAATGATAGCAGCAACCAGAACCACCTCAGAAAGCTCCCGCACAACCACAGTTCTTAAAATCTCGCTTCCAAGCTTAAATTCCAGTCCAAGTGCCATGCCCTGGGCAAGATGTAAACGTATGGCAGGATTATGCTTGACATAGTTGATGATCCCCTTAATACCAGATACAATGATGACAATTACTCCCATAAATTCAAAAAGAAGAATTGCCATGTCGACTACCTGCCGCAACAAAAGTTCCAGATTTCCTACCATGTGTTCCCCCTCCATCTGGTATGATTAATTGGATTTAACTTCCTTCCAGGCTTCGTTATAGAGGCTGTCTGGCTGATCTCCCAGGTACTGATATACTTCGCTGTTCTTTAACATGCTGTCATCAGGGAATAAAGCCTTATTATTTTTCAGCTCCGGATCAAGAAGGTCAAAAGCACCTTTATTTGGTGTGGGGTAAGTGATGTATTCAAAGTTCTTCTTTGCAATATCCGGGCGGCATAAGAAGTTGATCCACTTTTCTGCATTTTCCTTATTGGGGGCATTGGCAGGAATTACCCAGGAATCAAGCCATAGATTGGTTCCCTCTTCCGGAATTACGTATTCCAGAGAATAATCAAGGCCAAGTTCCTTTACTTCGTTCTGGATGTAGAGCATCTCACCGGAGTAGATAACGCCCACAGCCGCTTCGCCGCCGATCATCTTGTCGCGGACCTGATCGATAACATAAGCCTGAACCAGCGGTTTCTGCTTAATTAAAAGCTCTTTTGCTTTTTTGATTTCTTCTTCATTGGTGGTATTCATGGAATATCCCAGTGATTTTAATGCCACCATAAATGCATCCCGGACACTGTCCTGCATCAGGATGTTGTCTTTGAATTTTTCATCCCACAGATCGGACCATTTGGTAGGAACGTCTTCTTTCGCCACCATGCTGGTATTGTAAAGAATTCCTACTGTTCCCCAGCAGTAGGGGACAGAATATTTATTTTCCGGGTCAAAGCTCTTTGACATCTCTAAGTACTTGGGATCGATTTCCTTGAGATTTGGGATATTGTCAAAATTAATCTCTGCAAGCAGGTTGTTCTCCGCCATCTTCTGTATCATGTAGTCAGAAGGGCAGACGGCATCGTATTTTACACCGCCTGCTTCAATGACAGGGTACATCTCTTCATTGGTTTCAAATAAGTCGTATACAACCTTAATTCCCGTTTCTTTTTCAAATTCCTGAATGACTGATTCGTCAATATATTCTCCCCAGTTGTAGACGTAGACCTCTCCGTTGCTTCCTGCCTTAGTCTGGGATTTTCCGCAGCCGCTTAACAGGGAAATGGAAAGCAGGGCAAGGGCGCTGACTGTCATAACCGTTTGTACTCTTTTTTTCATATACGTGATCTCCTGTTATTTTTTTCGCTTTGGTGCAAAGTTGGTAATTAAAAGAAGAACCAGCACCGTTAAAAAGATAATCGTGGAAAGTGCATACATGGAAGGTTTGATTCCTCTGCGCACTTCACTGTAGATTAAAGTCGATAATGTATTAATGCCGGCGCCCTTTGTAAAGTGAGTGATAATAAAATCATCAAGGGACATGGTAAATGCCAGCAGGAATCCGGAAAGTACACCTGGAAGAATGTCCGGGAATACTACCTTGAAAAATGCGGAAACCGAGGTGGCTCCCAAGTCCAGGGCTGCCTCGTAGGTACTTTTATCAGTCTGCTTCAACTTCGGCATGACACTTAATATGACATACGGAATGTTAAAGGTAATATGTGCGATCAGTATGGTATTAAATCCCAAAGAAATTCCAAAAGCGATGAATGCCAGCATTAAGGAAATTCCGGTCACTATATCCGCGTTCAGCATGGGAATGTTGGTGATACCCATAAGAAGAGAGCGGGGAAACGGCTTCATGCTGTTGATTGCAATGGCTGCTGCTGTGCCGATAATCACTGCGATCAGAGACGATACAAATGCAATCAGCAGCGTTGTATAAAGTGCATCCATAATCGTGCTGCTTGAGAACAGCTCTGCATACCATCTGGTAGTAAAACCGCCCCACTGGGTGCGGGATTTTGAATTATTAAAGGACAGCACTGTCATGGTAGCGATCGGTGCATACAAAAACACCACGATAAGCACCAGGTAAAAATCCTGGATAAAACGTTTGATAAAAGCTGTTTTTTGATTCCTCACAGTACCGTTCCCTCCCCATTTTTATCATACTTGGCAATGAGCGCCATGCTGATTAAAATAAATATCATAAGGACCAGAGAAAGGCCGGAGCCTAAGTTCCAGTTGCTCCCTTTCGTAAATTCCTGCTCGATTACATTGCCGATTAAAAGAATCTTGCTTCCGCCTAATATATTAGAGATTACGAAGGTTGTCAGAGCGGGAACAAAAACCATGGTAATGCCGCTTACGATACCGGGTACGCTTAAAGGAAGAAGAATCCGAATGAGCACCTGAATAGAATTAGCGCCTAAATCCCTGGCAGCATTGACCACATTGTCATCAATTTTCATCAGCACGTTGTAAATAGGAAGAACCATAAATGGAAGGAAGTTATAAACCATACCAAGGATAATGGCTCCCGGAGTGTTGATAAGTCCCTGGTTTGGCAGATGGAGTGTGGATAAGATTCCGTTAATCACACCGTTCTTCTCCAGAAGCGTCTGCCATGCAAGCGTGCGGAGAAGAAAATTCATCCACATGGGAAGGATAAAGATAAATACGGTAAAGCTTCCCTGTCCCATGCCTCTGGAGCGTAGGACAATTGCGAGGGGATAAGCTAAAAGCAGGCATAAGACCGTACTTAAAAGGGATAGTCCCAGGGAAAGCCACAGTGCTTTCGCGTGTTCCTCCGTGGTGATAGAAAGAACATTGGAAAGCGTGAAAGCTCCGCTCTTGTCAGTCAGTCCGTAAAATACAATCAGTGCAAGGGGAATCAGGATGAAGCCGATCATCCACATCAGATACGGTCCGGACAATAATTTCTTATTCATTGACTCCCACGGCCTCCTCATCCTCTGAAGCCGGCTTGTTCATGATCTGGATATCAAAAGGATCGACATGTATGCCAACTTTTTGTCCAACCGGGAATAAGTCCGTGCTGTGCACCAGCCATTCAAAACCATCCGGTGAAGTCACTTCCATTTCATAGTGAACACCTTTAAATATTAAATGCGTTACCACTCCCTGAAGGCTGCCATTCTCAGGAGCAACCAGGTCGATGTCTTCCGGTCTGATTACCACATCAACAGGAGTATTGAATCCAAAGCCCTTATCCACACAGGTAAATTTAGCGCCGAATATTTCCACCAGCTCATCTCGGAGCATAATTCCAGGCACGATGTTGCTTTCCCCGATGAAGTCAGCCACAAATGCATTTTCCGGTTCATTATAAATGTTTTCCGGAGATCCCATCTGCTGAATATAGCCCTGATTCATGACGACAATGGTGTCGGACATAGTCAGCGCCTCTTCCTGGTCATGGGTTACATAAATAAACGTAATGCCAAGCTCATTTTTTAAACGGATCAGCTCATACTGCATATCCTGACGCAGCTTTAAATCCAGTGCCCCTAAAGGCTCGTCGAGCAGAAGGACCCGCGGTTCGTTGACGATGGCTCTTGCAATGGCAATTCTTTGCTGCTGTCCGCCGCTTAGGGAACTTACGCTGCGGTTTTCAAAACCATCTAAGTTTACCAGCTTTAAGGCGTATTTGATCTTATCCTGAATATAAGATCTGGATTTATTCTTGATTTTCAATCCGAATGCAATATTTTCCGCTATGGACATATGGGTGAAAAGAGCATACTTCTGAAATACCGTGTTCAGCTGTCTTTTATTAGGAGGCAGATTGGTGATATTCTGTCCGTCAAAGATGACCTCGCCTTTGCTGGGGGTTTCAAAACCTCCGATGATTCGCAGGGTAGTGGTCTTTCCGCAGCCGCTTGGGCCCAGTAATGTAACAAAGGTGTTCTCCTTCACGGAGAGATTTAAATCATCAAGAACCATAGTCCCGTCAAAGCTTTTAGAAATGTTGCATAAATCAATGAGTGGCTGACCCATGAGTTTTATCCTCCTGTTAAAAGCTTGGAGGTGAACTTACCCAGATTAAGGAAGCACCTGCCTTGCTGCTTAAGTAATGTTTTTTATCTGGTATAAAGTAAAAGGATTCCCCTTTTTTCGCTTTATAAGTTTTATTTCCTATATGAATGGAGATGCTTCCCTGCAGCACATATCCGAATTCCTCCCCTTCATGAGGATTGTCCGGATAAGTCTGTCCCCCTGATTCCAGGGTCAGTAAAATGGGCTCCATCATATTTTTCTGCGCGTTTGGAATGATCCATTTGATTTCATTTTTTAAATCCGCGTCGTGTTTTTCAAAATAATCGGTTTTGCCGAATACGATCTGCTCCTCCCGGCTTTCATTGAAAAACTCTCCGATGGAGGTTCCCAGACACTGTAAAATATCCATAAGAGTCGCAATGGAGGGAGAGGTTAAGTCCCTTTCCAGCTGAGATATAAATCCCTTTGAGAGCTCCGCGCGGTCAGCCAGTTCTTCCTGAGTCAGCCCTTTTAAAACGCGCAGTTCCTTTAATTTTGTACCGATATCCATGTGCTCCTCCTTCTTATAATGTTAAGCTGAAAGTTTACTTATACTAACTGACGATAAATATAACTATAAAGTTTAGTAATAATAAACACGCAGCAAGATACATTATACTTGTTTTTCCATGTATGTCAATAGTTTTTAAGGAAGTTTTTCCTTAACAAACAGGGAAACTTATGATATGATATTTCTAGTTTATACAAGGAAGATTCGAGGAGGAAAAGTGTTATGACAGGTAAATATATGGCGTATGTAGGTTCCTATTCCTACAATGGACAGGCCAAGGGAATCACTGTGTATGATGTTGATGTGAAAAAGGGCCGTTTTATTCCAAGATGTGAGGTGGAAGTAGACAATTCTTCCTATGTTGCTGCCTCCAATAACGGCAAGACACTTTATTCCATAGCAGATGAAGGCGTGGTATCCTTCCGCATCCATGAGAATGGCTCCATAACAAGATTGAATTCTGCAAATATTAAAGGGATGAGAGGCTGCCATTTATCTACAGATAAAGATGACAGATATATTTTTGTATCCGGTTATCATGATGGAAAATGCACTGTGCTCCGTTTAAATGATGATGGTTCCGTAGGTGAGATTGTGACCGGAGTCTTCCACAAGGGACTGGGCAGTGTGGCAGAAAGAAATTTCCGGCCCCATGTAAGCTGTTCCAGACGGACTCCGGACGGAAAGTTTATTATGGTTGCTGATCTGGGAATCGATCAGGTGAAGATCTACCATTTTGATGAAAAGGACGAAGAGATGTTACTGGTAGATGCCATAAGAAGCGATTTAGAGTCGGCTCCAAGATGCTTCCGGTTCAGCCAGGATGGAAAGTTTTTTTATCTGGTTCATGAGCTCAAGAATGTCATTGATGTATTTACCTATGAAACGGGAGAGCATCAGCCAAAGATTGAAAAGATCCAGACCATAAAGACGACTGGACCCCAGCCGCTGACACAGCTGACTGCAGCAAGTGCCCTTCGTTTTTCAAATGATGAAAAACACATGTTTTGCGGAAATGCAGGAGATAATACGGTAACGGTATATGACCGTGATACCCAGACGGGTCTGCTGACCTATTTATGCTGTCTGCCGATCAGCGGAAGTTATCCAAAAGATATCTGCGTATTCCCGGATGACAGGCACATCGCTTCCATTAACCATGAGACCGGAAGCATTACCTTCTTTACAGTGGATTACGAAAAAGGGCTTTTAATTATGAACGGCAAGGAACTGAAGGTTAATGAGCCCAACAGCTGTGTAATCGTACAAGTCAGCAAATAAAAGGAGAGACAACTATGGCGGGATCGACACTTGGCACAATTTTTAAAATCACAACATGGGGAGAATCCCACGGAAAAGGAATCGGTGTGGTGGTGGACGGCTGTCCTGCCGGTCTTTCGCTGGAAGAAAAGGATATTCAGTATTTTCTTGACCGCAGAAAACCGGGGCAGAGTAAATTCACCACAATGCGGAACGAAGGGGATCAGGTGGAGATCTTATCCGGCGTATTTGAGGGAAAAACAACCGGAACTCCCATCTCGATGATTGTCTGGAATACAGACCAGCGCTCTAAGGATTACGGGAATATTATGGAGGTTTACCGTCCTGGTCATGCAGATTACACCTTTGATGAAAAATATGGTTTCAGGGATTACCGGGGAGGCGGGCGTTCCTCCGGAAGGGAAACCATCGGCAGAGTTGCGGCAGGTGCCATAGCTTCCTGTTTTTTAAGAAGTCTGGGGATCACTGTGACGGCATATACCAGATCTGTGGGACCGTATGAAGTAAAAGAAGGAAGTTTTGATTTAAATGAGAGGGACCAAAACCGTCTCTATATGCCGGATAAGGAGACATGTCTTCTTGCAGAACAGTATTTAGAAGAGATGATGGGAAGAAAGGATTCTGTTGGCGGCGTGGTTGAATGTATCATCGATGGAGTGCCTGCAGGAATCGGTGATCCTGTATTTGACAAATATGATGCTTCCCTCGCAAAAGCAGTTATGTCCATTGGGGCAGTGAAAGGCTTTGAGATTGGTGATGGCTTTTTGGCTTCCCAAGCTTCAGGCTCCGGGAATAATGACGGCTTCCGCATGGATGCAGACGGCAGGCCGAAGAAGGTGACTAACCATGCCGGAGGTGTACTTGGTGGAATCAGCGATGGTTCCAGAGTCATTTTCCGTGCCGCCTTTAAACCGACCCCCTCCATTGCACAGCCACAGAAGACAGTTACCAGACAGGGAGAAGAAACGGAGATTGAAATCAAAGGCCGTCATGATCCAATCGTAGTGCCCCGGGCAGTTGTGGTGGTGGAGGCGATGGCAGCTCTTACAACTGTTGATTTACTGCTGGCTAATTTATCCGCCAGAATGGATCGTATTGTTTCCTTTTATGGCAAAGGGACGGAATAACTTGATTATAGCCGGTATTTATGCTATGTTAAATGCCGGATATATTACTAAATATTTATATACATGAGGAGAATGACAATGAAGATTGCAATGGGTAATGATCATACAGCGATAGAGATGAAAGAAGCAATGAAAGAATTTGTGGAAAGCAAAGGCTATGAAGTAATTGATTTTGGCACCAATTCCACGGAAAGCTGCGATTATCCGGAATATGGAGAGAAGGTAGGCCGCGCGGTAGTAGAAGGAAAGGCAGATTTAGGAATCGCAATCTGCGGAACCGGAGTCGGTATTTCTCTTGCCTGCAACAAAGTAAAAGGGATCCGTGCCTGTGTCTGCAGTGAGCCATATACAGCGAAGCTTTCCAGAATGCACAATGATTCCAATGTACTTTGTTTTGGTGCGAGGGTTGTTGGCGTGGAACTGGCGAAGATGATCACAGAAGAATGGCTGGATGCCAAATATGAAGGCGGGAGACATCAGCGCCGTGTAGATATGGTAATGGATATCGAAAAGAGAAATTAGCCGTGTGAAAGGGGGGCCTATGAGTTACGAACCAGAAAACAGGACAAAGCAGACCCTGGCTGAACAGGTGGCAGAGCAAATCCTGAATAATATTGTGGAAAAAGGTCTGGAGGTAGGCGCAAAGATTCCCAATGAATTCGAGCTGGCTGAAAAAATCGGAGTAGGCAGGGGAACGATCAGGGAAGCTGTGAAAATTCTGGTTTCCAGAGAGATTCTTACCATACGAAGGGGAGCAGGGACTTTTGTCTCTGAACGTCAGGGGCTGTTAGATGACCCGCTTGGGCTTTCACTTTTAAAGGATAAAACCCATCTGGCACTTGATCTGTTAAGCATCCGCCTGATGCTGGAACCGGAAATCGCTGCTCTTGCTGCGGCCAATGCCAGGCCAGAGCAGCTGAAAGAGCTGGGAAAATTAAGAGACCAGGTGGAAGAACTGATAAACCGGGGAGAAGACCACACCCAGGCTGATATTCTCTTTCACCGGCAGATTGCCGCATGCAGCGGCAATCTGGTGATGGAAAAGCTGATTCCTGTGATTCATTCTTCTATTTCCCTGTTTGTGGATTTAACGAATGCCAGACTTCGGCAGGAGACCATTGATACACACAGGGAAATTACAGACTGTATTGTCAGAAAAGACCCGGAGGGTGCCAGATGCGCCATGTATATGCATTTGACAGTGAACCGGAGATTGATTAAATCCCTGGAGGGGAATTAAATGGTTATTTCAATCTGGTTCCCTTCCAGATCTACGATACAGCTTTCATAATATCCGTCACCGGTCGTACGCGGACCGCTGATCACTTCATAGCCATCCTGCCTCAGTTTACTGGTGAGCCTGTCAACGTTCTCTTTACTCCCTGTGCTGAAGGCAGCGTGGATGAAACCGGTGCGCGTCAGTGCTTTTCCATTAAAATAAATGGTGAAGAATTCTTTTGCTTTTTCCAAATCATTTACATACATTGCAACATGCTCAATCTTCATTATGAACCTCCACATTATCCCGGTATTCCCGTCTGATTAAAATTCCTTTCATATATTCTGTTTCATTATGCGTCTGAAAGACTATTTCTTTTTCTTCTTCTGTACAGCCTATCAGAATTTTAATTTCCGAATCCCGTTTCATTAAATCGACAATACACATGACTGCATCAATTTTTTTGTTTTTATCTGTTCCTGCCCATACGTCTATTCCCTGCCCATCCATGGAAGATGTGTTTTTAAAGTATCCATAATCAACCCTGTAGATAAAATCTGGATACTTAGGATGAGCAGATCCCTTAGGTCTGTCAATAACGATTTCGGAATCATTTACAAGCTGTTCCAGAGCAGCCCAGAATTCAGGATTCAATTGGATCGCCTCCTTTCTCACTGGCTGAGAGAATAAGCGTGGCTGCTATATCCCGCCGCAGCTGCCAGACATTATCCCCATAATTACTTACTAAGGTCACCAGTATCTGATTTTGCTTATCAAAGGCAGAAATAAAGCTTACACCCGGATCGCAGCCCTCAAAATGGGGATTAAAATCATTCCCTGCTTTTTTTAGCCAGACACCATAGCCGTAACACTGGCTTTCACCGCTGTGATTGGATAACATGTTTTTCGTCATGACAGGGGAGAGCAGCTTGTATGACAGAAGGTTCTCCCAGAATAAGCGGATATCGCCGATTGTTGTAAAGGCACCTCCTGCACCGGTCCCTTTGGCATCTACACTATATATATTCGTCCGGTAGTCATTTCTTTCCCTGTCAAATATGTAATTAAAAGCACATTTAGCTGGCAGTCTGTCCAGTTCATAATATCCGGTATGTGTCATATTGCAGGGGACAAATATGAATTTTTCCAGATACTGGTCAAATTCCAACCCTGTTATCTGTTCCAGTATCATTGCTAACACAATAAAACCCGTATTATTGTATTGAAATTTGCTCCCTTTTGGATACATCATCTCTTTGTGAATAAAAAGCGGCAGCAGATCCTTGTTGGAACGTATCCTGTAGTTGGGGAAGTCATACCACAAATCTTCATATTCTGCCATTACAGATTCATCAAAATAGTCCGGTATCCCGGAAGTGTGGGTGAGAAGCTGCTCAACTGTGATTCCCGGGTCGATCAGCGCCCAGTCAAAATCCAACAATGTTCCGATTTCATCTTCCAGATGAAGCTTCCCTTTTTCAACCAGCTGCAGGATTCCCACAGCAACGAATATCTTTCCTGCAGAAGCTGTTGCAAATCTGGTTTCAATATCATTAAGAACTTTATTGGACAGATCTGCATATCCGTATGCTTTCTGGAAAAGCATCTCTTCTTTTTGATAAATGGATACACAGCCTCTAAAGTCGTTTGGAATTATCTTTTCCATATTCATACAAAAAGCCCCTCTCATGTTTCTGATAATTTTATCTTTATAGTATCAAAAAAGTGCAGAAAAATATAGTGCATTTATTCGTCATATGTGTTTAGACGTTTATTAACTCATATCCGGCTAAAAACTAAAATAATGACTTGGAATTAATTCTGATATTGACTTTCAAGGAGAAAAATGATATTTTTTAATCATAAATACATCACACGTATTACGACTATAAAAAAGGAAGTGACCGAAATGGAATTAAGAAGTCAACAGGTAAGAAAGATTGCTCCTGAAATGGACCCGCTTAGAATGGGAATGGGCTGGTCTGCCGGGGATTTGGAGAAACCGCAGATCATAATTGAAAGCACATTTGGAGAAAGCCATCCGGGAAGTGCCCATCTTCTGGAGCTGGTGAATCAGGCAGCAGAAGGGATCTATGAGTCTGGCGGCAGGGGTGCACGTTATTTTGCCACAGATACATGTGACGGCATGAGCCAGGGGCATGACGGGGGAAACTACTCCCTGGTATCCAGAGATATGATCTGCAGCATGATCGAGATACACAACAATGCAACCCCTTACGATGCAGGGGTGTTCATAGCAAGCTGTGACAAGGCAGTACCTGCCCATTTAATGGGAATCGGAAGAATTAACATTCCCTCCATCGTTATAACAGGAGGTGTGATGGATGCCGGTCCGGATCTTTTGACTCTGGAACAGATCGGCATGTACAGTGCCATGTGTAAGAGAGGGGAAATCTCTGAGGAGAAGCTAACCTGGTATAAGCACCACGCCTGTCCCTCCTGTGGTGCCTGTTCTTTTATGGGGACTGCTTCTACCATGCAGATCATGGCAGAGGCTTTGGGGCTGATGCTGCCTGGAACTGCGCTTATGCCTGCGACCTCAAAAGAATTGAAAATCGTGGCAAAAGAAGCAGGCGCACAGGCAGTATGGCTTGCAAAGAACGGTCTCACTCCCAGGGAGATGATAACCATGGAATCCTTTGAAAATGCGATCATGGTACATGCAGCCATATCCGGATCTACCAATTCACTGCTTCATATCCCAGCCATCGCCCATGAACTGGGACTCACCATTGATGGGGATACCTTTGACCGGATCCATAAGAATGCCCATTATCTTCTTGATATCCGCCCTGCAGGAAAGTGGCCGGCCCAGTACTTCTACTATGCAGGAGGCGTACCCAGGATCATGGAGGAGATAAAATCCATGCTTCATTTAGAATGCAGAACAGTGACCGGAAAGACGGTGGGAGAGAATCTGGAGGATCTGAAGAAGAAGGGTTTTTATGAGACGTGTGACGACTACTTGAAAATAATTGGAATTGAGCGGACCGATGTAATCCGATCCTTTAATGATCCTATTGGTAAGAACGGTACCGTTGCCATTTTAAAAGGGAATTTAGCTCCTCTTGGAGCAGTCGTTAAGCATAGTGCCGTAGCAAAGGAAATGCATCAGGCAGTGCTGAAGGCAAAACCTTTTGACAGCGAGGAAGAGGCCATGGAGGCAGTACTCCAGGGGAATATTCACCCGGGAGAAGCAGTGATAATCCGGTATGAAGGTCCAAAGGGAAGCGGAATGCCGGAGATGTTTTATACGACCGAGGCCATCTCTTCTGATCCGGTTTTATCAAAATCCATTGCTCTTCTCACAGATGGAAGATTTTCCGGTGCCACAAAAGGTCCTGCTATCGGACACATTTCGCCGGAGGCGGCGCAGGGAGGCCCCATTGCGCTGATTGAAGAAGATGATATTATTGAGATTGATATACCGGGGAGAAGTCTTCGGATAACGGGAATAAAAGGAAAAGCGATGAGCCCGGAGGAGGTGGACCGGATTTTAGAAGAACGGAAAAAGGTCTGGAAGCCCAGAGAAAGCAGAATCAGGTCCGGTGTCCTTAAAATCTTTTCCCAGCATGCGGTATCGCCCATGAAGGGAGGATATATGGAATAACAAAACGGGCTGAAGGAAAACGGGAATTGGTCCCGGATTCTTTCAGCCTGTTTTTTACTGAAGCTGTTTGATTGATGGGAAATAGCGGAACAACACTTTGGCAATAATCTTGTCCTTTTTCACATACTTATTTTTCCACCTTCTTGCATCAGCCGAATAATTCCGGTTGTCGCCCAGCATGAAGTAAGAATCGTCAGGCACCTCATAATGGGCGTCCGGTTCCGGTTCCATAGGCTCCGGCAGATACGGCTCCTCAAGAGGGGTATCGGAATTGTTAATATAAACCTTTCCGTCTCTGATATCAATGATATCACCCGGGAGTCCGATGACACGCTTGACATAGTAAGTCTTACCAGTGGGATCGTCAGGAAAATGGAAGATGACAATATCGCCCCGTTCCGGCTCTTCAAAGTAATAGGAAAGTCTTGAGCCGATAACCCGGTCGCCGGTCATGATGGTCTTTTCCATGGAACCGCTGGGAACTCTGCTGTTTGCAATGATGAAATTGTTCAGCAGAAATGCAATAACGGCAGCTGTAATAATAATCTTAATCCAGCTGATAATCTCTTCCTTCCAGTTAAAGGGTTCCTGTGGCATGTTTTCTTCTCTTTTCATATGGTTTCTCTTCTTTGCTTTCTTCATAGTTCTGAATCAAAGTTTAAATGAGATTGGAAAATTGTGCAAGGGGTTTCACAAAATGGTAAGAAAATATTCACAATCATTCACGGTTTGTCCATAATCATGTGATAAAGTTTACTCCATAAAAACATTCACATCTGGGGGACACTGGATATGGAAATAAGAGGAAAAATTACAGATAAAAGATTGATGGTAAGTTCTGCAGTTTTGCTTATGCTGTCGTTTGCATTTCAGATCCTGGCCAGGTCCGTTCCAGGGATCGGTGACGGGTATGCGAAACTTGTTTATCCGGCAATCGTAGGAAGCATCGGCAGATTTTCAGGTTTGTTTCCCTTTGCATTGGTTGAACTGTTTTCTTATGCGCTGGCCCTGTATTGCGTTGTATATGGAATCAGGCACATTAGAGAAGGAAAGCGCCTCCTCATCCGAATACTGTTTGTGATTGCGTGTCTGTTTTTCCTCTTTTCCTTTAACTGCGGGATTAATTATTACAGGACGCCATTTTCAAAGGCATCAGGGCTGGAAGTAAAAAAATCTACAGAAGAAGAACTGAGGAATCTCTGCCTTCAGCTTACGGAGATTGTCAATGGGCTGTGTGAAGAAGGAGTAACCGAACATGTGGATTCCGAGGTTGTGAAAAAAGAGAGTGTGAAAGCGATGGGAAAGCTGGGAGAGATCTATCCGGACTTATCCGGATATTATCCGCAGCCCAAGCCGCTTCTCTTATCTCAGTTTTTTTCGGTTCAGCAGCTTTGCGGACAGTACTCTCCTTTTACCGTGGAAGCAACCTATAACCGTTCCATGCCCGATTATAATATTCCCCATACAGTCTGTCATGAGCTGTCCCATTTAAGAGGATTTATGAGAGAAGATGAGGCGAATTTCATTGGATATTTAGCCTGTATTGGTTCGGACAATGAAGCCTTCCGCTATAGCGGGTATTTAACCGGCTGGGTCTATGCGACCAATGCGCTGTCTAAGACAGATGCTGTCTCTTACAGGGAGATCTGCCATATTCTTGACCAGAAAGCATGGGAGGATTTAAGAGATAATAATGAATTCTGGGGGCGGTATGAGGGTAAAACGGCAGAGGTTGCAAACCAGATGAACAATACATATTTAAAAATGAACAGCCAGTCTGACGGAGTGAAAAGCTATGGAAGAATGGTGGATTTAATGCTTGCTTACGCCAGAACAAAGTAAAGGAAAGCCTTTGGAACCTATTGAAAAATACTTCCTGCTTTGATAAAATTACGGTACAGAATCAAAGAAGCGGGAGGAGCCAGATATGGATAAAACTTTATATGAGTTAATGGATTGGGCAGGTATCGAGGAAATCGTATATTCGGAAGCAGCAGATCCCCACCGGTTATTGGGACCTCATGTGACAGAAGCAGGGCTTTTGATTCAGACATTCATTCCTACGGCCACTGATATTGTGGTGAAAGGAATGAAGAACGGCAGGCTCTATCCGATGGAACGGGCAGACGATGCCGGGTTTTTTGCGGTGCTTTTACCGGAGAATACGAGAATCCCCTATATTTATCAGGTTACCTATGATAATGGTACAACCGGGGAACTTGTTGATCCTTACTGCTTTGAACCCTGCTATACAGAAACAGACATTAAAAAGTTCAGTTCCGGAATACACTACAGCATTTTCGAAAAAATGGGAGCACACCCTATGACCATAAAGGACACGAATGGCGTTTATTTTTCTGTCTGGGCACCCTGTGCCATGAGAGTCAGCGTCGTGGGTGATTTTAACCTGTGGGACGGCAGGCGGCACCCGATGCGAAAGCTGGGTGATTCCGGAATTTTTGAATTATTTATTCCTGGCTTACATACGGGAATGATATATAAATATGAGATAAAGGCAAAGGACGGGGCTATTCAGCTGAAAAGTGACCCCTATGCGGGCTTTTGCGAGCTGCGCCCGGGCAATGCTTCTGTTATCTGGGATATGGAAGGCTATTCCTGGAACGATGATGGGTGGCTGAAAAAAAGAGCCTCTGTAAATCTTGCCAGGGAACCGTTTTCCATCTATGAGGTCCATCTGGGATCATGGCTTCGCAAAGAGGCAGAATATGATGAGGAAGGTTCATCTGTGAACGGCTCAGAATTCCTCGACTACCGGGAGATTGGAAAGAAGCTTGTTCCATATGTGAAAGAAATGGGATACACCCATGTGGAGCTGCTTCCTGTTATGGAACACCCCCTTGATGCTTCCTGGGGATATCAGGTAACCGGTTATTATGCGCCTACCAGCCGTTTTGGAACACCTGATGATTTTAAATATTTCGTGGAACTTCTGCACCAGGAAGGAATCGGTGTGATTTTGGATTGGGTTCCGGCACATTTTCCAAGGGACAGCTTTGGTCTTGCCTGTTTTGACGGCACCTGTGTTTATGAGCATAAGGACCCAAGGCAGGGAGCCCATCCCCACTGGGGAACGCTGATTTATAATTATGGACGCCCTCAGGTGACCAACTTTTTAATTGCTAATGCCCTGTACTGGGTGGAAAAATACCATGCCGACGGAATCCGCATGGATGCGGTGGCCTCCATGCTCTATCTGGATTACGGGAAAAATCCTGGAGAATGGATCCCTAATATATATGGGGGGAATGAGAACCTGGAAGCAGTAGAATTTTTAAAGCACTTAAATTCCATTTTTAAAAACCGGAAAGATGGTGCGGTTCTGATTGCAGAGGAATCGACTGCCTGGCCCAGAGTTACGGGTGATGTGAAAGAAGACGGGCTGGGATTTGATTTTAAATGGAATATGGGCTGGATGAATGATTTCACGGGTTATATGCAGTGCGATCCTTATTTCAGGAAAAATAATTACGGAGAATTGACCTTTAGTCTGCTGTATGCTTACAGCGAAGATTTTATTCTGGTGTTTTCCCATGATGAGGTAGTTCATTTAAAGGGATCTATGATTGGTAAGATGCCGGGAGATACTATGGAGAAGAAGGCGGCCAATTTAAGGGCTGCTTATGGATTTATGACAGGCCATCCAGGTAAAAAGCTTTTATTTATGGGTCAGGAATTCGGTCAGGTCCGGGAATGGGATGAAAACAGAAGTTTAGACTGGGGACTTTTAGACGAAACTCTCCACAGCCAGTTGAGGGATTATGTAAAGACCCTGAATCATCTCTATATTAGTCAGCCGGCCTTATATGGGTTTGATTATGATCCGGAAGGCTTTGAATGGGTGGAATGTACAAATTCCGGGGACAGCATCATAGTTTTCTTAAGAAAGACAAAAAAGAAGGGGGAAACACTTCTCTTTGTCTGTAATTTTGATACCATGCTCCACGAAAATTATTTGGTGGGCGTCCCGTTTGAGGGTGAATATAAGGAACTGATCAACAGCAGCGATAAGGCGTTCGGCGGAGACGGATACCAGAATAAGAGAGTAAAGATCTCTAAAAAGAAAGAAGCAGACGAACGGGAGAATTCCATAGAGATTACCGTGGCCCCTCTTAGTGTGGCTGTCTTTTCCTGTACGCCCTTAAAAGTAAAAACAACAAAAAGAGTTATAATAAAAAAGGATAAGAAAGTGAAACAGGTGAGTCTGACATGATCGTTCATTTGATTGCCGCTACAGCGTCTCAGGAATCTCTTGCAGCGCTGCAGCAGGAAGTACAGGAGAATTTAGAACAATTAAAACCCAATGTTTTGATGGACACGATAAAAGGCTGGCTGCCGGCAATTATTGCATTTGGCATTAAACTCTTACTGGCATTTGTGATCTTTTTTATCGGATCCAGAGTAATTAAGGTTTTGTATGGTATGCTGAACCGTTCTTTTAAAAGAGTGGATATGGAGGTTAGTGTAAGAAAATTTCTTCTTTCGGTCTTAAATGCGGTCATGTATTGCCTTCTGGCATTTATCATTGCAGGACAGATTGGAGTGAATTCCGCTTCCATCGTGGCACTTCTGGGTTCTGCCAGTATTGCCATTGGTCTGGCTGTTCAGGGAAGTCTGGCAAATTTTGCCGGAGGGGTATTGATTCTTCTTATGAAGCCGTTCCGGGTGGGTGATTACATTGTATCACAATCAGGGGAAGGAACCGTCCGTACCATCGGACTGGTCTACACCATTCTCAATACGGCAGATAATAAACAGGTGGTGATACCAAACGGAACTCTTTCCAACTCCCCGCTTACTAATGTAACGGCCATGGATAAGCGCAGACTGGATATACTTGTTGAGATTGGTTATGGAGCTGATTTAAAGAAAGCGAAAGAGCTGCTGGAATCCATCTTTAACAGTCAGCCTGAGGTAAAAAAGGAAGAACCGGTTGATATCTTCGTCAATGATTTATCGCCCAAATCGGTAACCATCGGGGGAAGAGGCTGGACTTCCGTGGAAGACTACTGGACTGCAAGGTGGAAGATTTTAGAGCGGATTAAGCTGGAGTTTGATGAAGCTGGGATTGAGATCCCTTACAGCCAGCTGGATGTTCATATTAAAGACGGGGGAAGATAAAAAGAAAGCTGCAGCAGCATGCTCAGAGATATCATATCATCTGAGATCATGCTGCAGCAGCCTTTATTTATTTAATACTGTAGGTTACGGTAACCTGCGCTGTTATGCTGATCTGACCAGGCTCAATTGCTATTTGTTTGGCGCCTGCCTCAAGGGAACCGGTGGCTGTGTCTGCAGCATAAGTTGTATATCGGTTCTCATTGTAAGAACTGATTTCCTGAACATTTGTAACTTCGCCAAGAGATTTTCCGCTTGCAGCGGCCATAGCCTCAGCTTTTACTTTTGAGGATTCCACTGCCTTTTTTAAGGCTTCCTGATAGGACTCATCATATTTGCTGGACAGGTAAGAAATGCGGTCGATGTTGTTGATACCTGCATCGATGGAAGAGGTGAGGAGCGTACCTACCTGATCCATGGGAATATCTGATACAACAATGCCTGTTCGCATCTCATATCCGGTTATCTTCTGTCCGTTGTCCCAGTCATAAATGGGCTGAAGACCGAAATTGGAGGTCTGGATGGATTTTTCATCAATGCCGCTACTTTTCAAAAAGCTGATTACTTTATTCACATCAGTGCTGTTTAAATCCTGAACTGATTTTGGGTCTGCAGCCTGGGAGGAAACTGCAAAGCTGACTTCTGCTTTGTCGGGAACAACCTTTACTTCCTCCTGACTTTGTACCTGTATATTGTTCTGGTTCTGTGCATTTACAACTGCTTGCTGAGCCGGAGCAGAAGTAGCGGCTGTCTGAGTGCAGGCAGTTAAGCCGAGAACTGCGGCTGCTGCAGCAGCTGCTGCCAGTGGTTTATTCATTCTTCTCATAATTAAATCCTCCTAATTTTGTAGTAGTTGCTGCGTCGTTGTGACATCTTTATTCTACATGAAAACAGAGGAATTAGTATTTCTTTTCTCTTAACATTCCGAGTCGAAATTCCTATGATTTTTTTACAGAAAAATCCTGGAAAGGCAATGGTTGCCATTCCTGCGGCTTTATGCTATTGTTAACCCATAAGATTACAGAAACAAAGGTAAAATGTAAGGATAAAGGAGACTGGTTTATGCGGAAATGCGGTATGTTGCTTCCGGTTTCAAGCCTTCCGTCCAAGTACGGAATCGGAGCGTTTTCAAAAGAGGCATATGAATGGATTGATCTGTTAAAAAAGGCGGGACAGCATTACTGGCAGATTCTGCCCCTGGGGCCAACGGGTTATGGAGATTCTCCTTACCAGTCCTTTTCTTCTTTTGCAGGGAATCCATATTTTATTGATCTGGAAGAACTGGTCAGGGAGGAATTGATCACAGGGGAGGAATGTGATTCACTGGACTTTGGAGATGATGCCTCATCTGTAGATTATGAAAAGATATATGAAAGCCGTTATCCTTTATTGAGGAAGGCATATGCGTCATGGAAAGATAAGGGGAATTCTGCCAGAGAGTTTCAGGAGACTTTGGGTGAGGAAACGGTATGGTATTGCTTTTATATGGCATTAAAGGATTATTTTCAGGGAAAAAGCTGGATTCAATGGGATGAGGATATCCGCTTAAAAGAAGAAGCCGCTGTGGAATATTATAAGAAGGCTCTTGCGGATGAAACAGGTTTTTATATATTCCTTCAGGTCAAATTTTGGGAACAATGGAAAAAATTAAAGGGCTATGCCGGTGAACAGGGGATCCGGATTATTGGAGACCTGCCCATATATGTGGCGTTTGACAGCGCAGATGCCTGGGGTCACCCGGAGCTTTTTCAGTTTGATGAAAGCGGAAATCCGGAGGCAGTTGCCGGCTGCCCGCCGGATGCATTCGCCGCTGCCGGCCAGCTGTGGGGCAATCCCCTTTACCGCTGGGACTATCATAAGGAGACGGGGTATGAGTGGTGGATGAGACGTCTGGAATACAGCTTCCGCCTGTATGATACGGTAAGGGTGGATCACTTCCGGGGATTTGATGAATATTACCGTGTTCCTGCAGGAAGAGAAGATGCCATGGTGGGAACCTGGGAAAAGGGACCAGGCATCCAGTTGTTTCAGTGTTTGAAGGAGAGATTTGGGAATCTTGATATTATTGCGGAAGATCTTGGGTTTCTGACTCCGTCAGTACTGAATCTGCTTTCAGAAACAGGTCTGCCCGGCATGAAGGTTTTGGAATTTGCCTTTGATGCCAATGGAGAAAGCATTTATCTTCCTCACAATTTTACGAAAAATTGTGTTGTTTATACCGGGACCCATGATAACCAGACCTTAAGAAGCTGGTATGAGGACCTTTCTGCAGCTGACCGGAATTTCAGCCGCAGATACTTAAATAACTGGAATACTCCTGATGATGAGATTCACTGGGATTTTATCAGGCTTGCACTCGCAAGTGTGGCAGACCTTGCTGTAATACCGGTTCAGGACTATTTAGGTACTGGCAGAAACGGAAGAATCAATGAACCGTCTACGCTGGGGAATAACTGGAAGTGGCGTTTGAAACAGGGTGAGATAACGGAAGGCCTTATTAATAGCTGCAGAGAGCTGGCATTGCTTTATGGACGAAAATAATAAACGGATCCGTGCATGTTATAAGCACGGATCCGCTTTTTTGTCATTTATATAAAATTAATTATTCTTTTTGAGTGTATTTGATTTGGAGGAAGATTTGGAGGTGTCTGTATTTTTGACAGTTTCTTTCTTTACTTTGGTATCTTTGGCTGCCGTAGTATCTTTAGTTGTCTTGATATCATTAGCTGCCGTGGTATCTTTGGCTGCCTTTGTATTTTTAGCTGCCTTGATATCATTAGCTGTCTTGGTTTCTTTCGTCTCCTCTGTTTCCCCGGTCGCTTCAGTTCCCACAGTATCCCCGTTTTCTTCCGCATCCTCGTTTTCCATCTCAGCATCCTCAAAGCTTTCTCCCTGAGGTGTGAAAGTAACATGAAGTTCATTGCCGATCTTATCCCTGGCGGTAATGGTGATGTTCTCTTTCTCAATCTCAAATGTCACAAGTCCGGTACTGCGGTCAATAGAAAGGGGAAGAATATCCGTATTTTCCTCATCTGAGGCTGCAATAGAGGAATAATCCACGCCGGACTGGGTATCTTCCAGACGAAATGAAAGAATGCCATTCTCCAGAACATTATCTTTAATGGCAGGAGGGGTATCGTCCAGTACACTGACCTGTTCATACATGGCTGTTTTCATTTTGTTAAATCCCGTTAACTTCACTTCCAGCGTGCCATTATTGGTTAGCGTCGCTTTATAGGTTTTTCCCCCTGTTTTGGTTAACTCAATGGGAGTGCTGTCAAGGGCGACTTCCATGGTCTTTATGGGAAGAAGGGATTTGACCTTTAATTCCATCGTGGTAGTAATATAATCACTGCTTTCACCAATGGTAATCTCTGCTTTCGGGCGGGAGGTTACCAGTAAGAAGATAAGTCCGTTAATTACGATGAAAGGAAGCACATAAAACAGAAGGACCGAAAGAAAACCGCTTTTTCCGCTGTCACGCCGGTATCCGGAGCTTGTCCTGCGGCGGTCCGGTCTGGGTTGATTGTTATACTGATTCATATGAATTCAAATTCCTCCTGATAATTATTCCGTTACCTAGCATAGCAGAAAATGGGGGATCTTACAAGTTTATCCGGGAAATTGTAATAATTTAATTTATTCTTACGAAACGCCGTATTTAAGCGTATTTAAAAGCTTCTGCCCAATAAAAAAAACACGCCCATATCCGGGCGGTTTTTAAAGTTATCTTATAGTCAGAACATAGCTGTCTTTCGTGCCAGATGGCTCCAGCACAATAGAGAGCGGATTTTGGGATTCTGCCACTTCCTGCGGACATTGAAACAGGAAATGTACTCCTAATGTCTGCAGGGGGTTTATGGATGTAATGTTGGCATAGGTAAATCCGGTATTCCCGTCTTCCGGTACTGCCTGTCCGCCATAGGTATATCCTCCGTTATAATCTGCAGTTGTTTTCATGATCTCATCACATGGCAGGTTTTGCTTACCAAGATTTTTAACATCAACATCCAGATGAATATAAACATTGCCTGGATCAGCAGCATAATGGGTGTAGAATCCGGAAGTATCATCTGGAAGAACATCGTATGATAATTCTGCCTTATTAATTGTGATCTCCATGGCATCGGTCGTAATTACTCCGCCAACTGCGATAGGTGTTCCGTTTTGAACAGCCTGTGTTTCTTCCGCTGTGGTTTCAGGAACTGTCTCAAGCTGAGCCTTTAAATCAGCATTTTCCTGTTTCAATTCTTCTACCTGGGCCTTTAAACTTTCTGCCTGGGAATTATCGGCTGCAGCGGTGGAAGCCTTACTGCCGCAGGCAGACAGGCTGATAGCTGCCATACATAATGCAGGAATTACCCATTTCTTTTTCATACTTTTTTCCTCTTTTTTCTTTTGTATTATTAAAAAGCCTGGGGCTGTTTTAATCGTCCTTTAATCATAAGGTTATTCAGAGCTTTCTTCCGTCTCCCAATTCTCAGGAAGTTGGCTGATACTATTGAGATAATCTCTCATGGCAAGTTCTGCGCCTACATTTTTAACAGTTCCGCTGTTAGGATCGTAATAAGACTGATTTGCAGCTCCGGACCAGCGGTTGGGACAGCTGCCGTCAGCGTTAAATGTGTAAGTTACACCATCTGCAAGTGTGATAGGGGAAGTCTGCATATAACCGGAATTATTGAAATAATACCATTTATAATCCGTATCCTGAAACCAGGCATTAACAGGATAACTTCCGTCATCGTTCTGATACCACCAGCCTGTATTATCCTGTTTCCACTGGCCTGCGAATACCGTAATGTTCATTGCTGTCATGATTACTATAGTTGATAGCAGTAATTTTAGTTTTTTCATCACTTTTCTCCTTTGTGCAAATATGTAATAGAATGTATCGTTTTATTATAAACTATTTTCTACATGTGTGCCAATCCTATTTTCATTAATAGTATAAATAATTAAGTTGTTTTACAATACGGACTGTTAAATTGTCATAATTTGTGTTAATATATAAAAAAAGATAAGGAGATCAGGTATGGTGGAGAAAGCTGTTGCATTTGCGAGCAAATGCCATGAGGGGACCTGTCGGAAGGGGACACATATCCCTTATATCGTCCATCCGTTAGAGACGGCAGTGATTGCATCATTAATGACTTCAGACCAGGAATTAATCTGCGCTGCGCTGCTGCATGATGTGATTGAGGATGCAGGCGTTACCAAAAACCAGTTGGAAAAGGAATTTGGATGCAGGGTTGCACAGTTTGTCATGGAAGAGACAGAAGATAAGACCAAAAGCTGGAAAGAACGCAAAAGTGCTACATTAAAGCACCTGGAACAAGCTTCAGAGGAGACTAAGATTCTTGTATTGGCGGACAAGCTCAGTAATCTCAGAACAACTGCAAGAGATTACCTTCTTATGGGTGATGAGATCTGGCAGCGCTTTAATGAAAAAGATAAATCCCAGCATGCCTGGTATTATTTAAATATAGCCAGACTCTTAAGCGAATTAGAAAAGTTTGGTGCTTATCAGGAATATAAGACATTGTGTGAACATGTATTTGGAAAGAGTTATGAGTGAGGAACAACATTAACTTTTCCCGGCTCTCCACATCATGATATAGATTGATTCTATATTTCTTATCTGTTAATAATCAATTCAAATCGTTATGTACTATTTTTTAACTGATTATACTGCGAAAGAAAAAACTGCCGATGATCTTTCGGTAGTCTTAAAGTTACTTCTTTTACTAATATTTTCCCTAACCTTAACTAACTTGCTGACAGACATTTTTGAATTCTTATGTTGCTGTTTTTGTGAACACTTATTTAAAAACCTTTGCAGGATTCATAAATAAAGTAAAATTATGAATGGATTGGTTTGAAACCTTTACTTTCAGGCAAACTACCAGATAAAAGCTTTATTGTATGAAGTGTGACCGAAAGGAGTAGGGCATATGAACAAACTTTGTATTGTTGTGCCATGCTATAACGAGGAACAGGCGCTTCCGTACACCAATGCGGAATTGACCGGGGTTGTGGCCCGGCTCGTGAAGTCAGAAAAAATTGATAAAACCAGTTTTGTTCTATATGTGGATGACGGCAGCAGAGACAGCACCTGGAATATGATTATTAATTTCCGAAAGCAGTCTCCGTTTGTATTTGGTTTAAAACTTTCCAGAAATACAGGGCATCAGAACGCTTTGACAGCTGGTCTTCTGACAGCAATGAATTATGCGGATATGGTTATCTCAATTGATGCGGATTTACAGGATGATGTCTCTGTCATGGAAGAGATGGTGGACTTATATCTTCAGGGAAATGATATTGTATATGGTGTCCGTAAAAGGCGTGACACAGATACCTTATTTAAAAAGTTCACTGCCCTTGGTTTTTACAGACTGATGCAGCTGATGAAGATTAATATTGTTTATAACCATGCGGACTATCGTCTAATGTCTAAAAGAGCGCTGAAGCAGTTTTCCCTGTATAAGGAACGAAATCTGTTTTTAAGAGGAATTGTTCCTTTGATTGGATATCCATCTGTCACAGTCACATATGATCGGAAATTCCGTGTTGCAGGTGAGTCCAAATATTCACTGGGCAAGATGTGTTCCATGGCTTTTGAAGGAATTACTTCATTCAGTATACAGCCCATCCGCATGATAACGGATTTAGGTCTGATCATTGTGCTCTGCAGTATTTGTGCAGCTGTTTATGCATTTCATTCCTTTATTACGGGGAGAGTGGTTGCAGGCTGGACCTCTACCATCTTATCCATCTGGTTTATCGGTGGAGTGCAGCTTTTATCGGTGGGGCTTATTGGCACATATGTGGGAAAGATTTATGTTGAGGTAAAGGAGAGACCCAGATATGCGATTGAGGTAAATGATCTGACGGAGATAAAGCATGAAGAATCGTGAGGATAAGGGAGCTGCTTCCTATATTACTTTTTTAATAAAGTTTCTGCAGGAAGTGAAAAGTAAGATAAAGAAGATTAATTCCGTTATGGAAGGAAAATATTCTCCTGCTCTTCTTGCATTTGCTGTTACAGTCATTGCAGCGCTGACAACTATTTTGATCCTTTTTCTGCCTAATTATCTTGGTGTGGCAAATGACGGATCTACAGATGAAGTGATGAGAACTGCCGGTATTTATTACATGGATAAAGATCCGGAACAAAATTTCGGAAATTATTTTAATAAAACTTATACAGAAGTTGCATCTGGAGCAGAGGCTCAGGGGAATGCATGGAATAGTCAGCTCATCTTTTTGAAGGCAGCAAAGGCTCTTGATTACCTGTTCACAAAAGACAGTATTTTTGATATCCGTTTTTTGGGTTTGATTTATTTTCTGCTTTATCTTCCTGCTTTGTATCTCATTGTACGGCAGACCTGTGAACGGGTGAAGAGCTTCTCGGAAGGGACACTGATTGCAGGAGCAGGACTGATCATTTTCTCAGATGTGGGGTACGTGACTTATTTTAATTCTTTTTATCCGGAAGCATTATGGTTTCTTACCCTGATTTATTGTATCGGAGCATTTATGTCTTTTCAGAATAAACGCTCTTTCTACAAAGATTTATCTGCCCTGATTCTGATTCTGTTGTCAGGGGGCGTACTGGTAAGCTCCAGACGTCAATGTGCTGTGATGGGTTTTATCCTTGCTGTTTCGGTTATCCGCCTTATCTCTGTCCGCAGAAGCTTCATTTGGGGAGGGGGCTGTGTCGCTGGAGCTTTAATGCTGAGCCTGCTGTCGTTTATTAGTATCCTGGGATATCCATCTGATTTCAGTGAGACCAGTAAATTGCATGCCATGACAAGGGGCGTTTTGTTCAGTTCCGCTGATCCTGCTCAGACTCTTACAGAGTTCGGTATAGATCCTTCCTATGAATTGCTGGCTGATGCTTCTGCCTATGATTATCTGCCTTTTGTAAGATCAGGTGACAGTTCCTTATACCATGGCTTCCTGGATCAGTATTCCATTTCGGACATTGGCATTTATTATTTAAGGCATCCGGGAAGTCTGATTGGTATGATTGATGTTTCCATCAGACAGGGTATGGGTATGAGACGAAGTAATTGCGGAAACTATGAGAAAGAGGCAGGCTTTCCGGAGAAAGCAAAGAGTCTGTTCTGGTCAGGCTGGAGCAGTTTTAAGGAATTGTCCGCACCCAAGACTGTGGGGTATTTAATTCTGCTCACAGGTTCCGTTATTTTTTTATTTTACAGGGGATATTCCATACGTCCGGTGGAAGACAGAAGAAATACGGTGTTTTTGGATATGCTTTTCATGGTACTGGCTTTTTTGCTTTCCCAGTCCATTGTGGTAATTGTTAACAGCGGTGATGCGGAGATGGTGCAGAGGCTGTTTCTGGTGGGGCTGTCAATTGATATTATAACCTACTGTATATTTGCGGAATTACTTCATAAGCTGAGAATCATTTAGAAACCGCTTCATGTGTTGGAATGTGAGGAAATTAATATGAGGAAAATAATCTGATGACAAGTAAAAATTCGTTTGGTTATCTGCTGCAGGATTTTGGACTGGTGATTATGTTGTTTTGTCTGTTTGCCGGAGCAATGATTGTCAGTAATTCGGAAAAAAGCATGATGTTTGAAGCGGTTATTATGTTGCTTGGAACCTTTTTTGTAATTTTATTTTCCGGATTTAAACTGTTTTCTCTGTCCCTTGTTCTGGCAGGAATAGAACTTACTTTCTATACAGCTTACCGGTTGTATCTATTCCTTTCCTATGATGTTGAGATTCCGTTTTACAGCTATTTCTGGATTTTCATACCGCTTATTTCCGCTGCAGCCATGTATATGTTTGTATCCGGAACCCACAGACTGGAGCTTGAAAATGATATTTTAAGGAGACAGGTGGAAGAGCTGGTTGTGCTTAACCCGCTCACGAAACTGTATAATCTAAGAAGCCTGTATAATGATTTAAATGTTCTGGCAGCTTATGCGGAAAGAAACCAGATGTCTCTTTCTTTAATGATCATAGTTCTGAAATATGAGGCGGAGTTAAAAAGCATTTTATCAAGACAAAATTATGAGCTTGTCATACAGAGACTGGCTGAACTTGTGGTGGATACGGTGCGGGTGGAAGACAAAACTTATTCCATTGATAATAAAGGATCTCTCGCAGTCATACTGACCTGCGGCAAAGAGGGAAGCGAAATAGCAATGAGAAGGATCAGAAGCCGGATTTCCGAACGGGAAGCCTTTCATGGTATTACTGACGCTGCCATTAAGATTGAAGTAAAGATGGCAAGTCTGGAATATAACAAAGAGATATTTGAGAACAATATGATTCTGTTCAAGCAGAGGGTTGAGAATGAACTGCAATATGATGTATAGAAAGTTTTTAGCCTGTATAGGGGGATTCCTGTTTTTTTCTTTTGTCAGCGTGGGCGTTGTTTTCACTTCTCATGCAGAGGAAATGCCCCAGGGTGATATCCTGATTATTTATAGTGACAATGCTGGTGAAAATACAATGGCTGCAGTAAATGATCTTGTGGAGCTTCTGACCTATCAGAGCTTTCAAGTCAGCTATGGACCGGCTTCCTTTGGCATGCAGTATATGGACCGGTTTTCCTATATTATCTGTTATGATTTAGATCAGAGTCCGGCTGGTTTTACTGAAAGGCTTAAACAGTATGAATACAGCGGCACGATAGCTGGAAGAACGGGATCACCCCATATTTTATTTACAGGCAACAAATATTTCAAATACTATCTCGATCATACAAAGAGAGCGGATCAGTATGAGCTGTTAAGCAGCACTGTGGGACAGTTAAAATATACCTTTCATGGTTCAGACAGCATGACTGCTCTGGTCAGAGAGAGCTGTTTCGTATTCTTAAAAAAGTCTTCTTATCATAGCGGAACGTTAACTGTCAATGACAAAAGCGGATATTTTTGCGCTGGGAATGGCAGATTAACTCATATCCCTGCGGCCGATATAAGCAATCCGTTAATACGGGCTGCCATGATTAAAGAAGTGTCCCAGTGGAAATGGCCGTATAACGGAAGCCCTCATGTATTTGCGCAGTACATTTTATTAGACAAGGTTTATCCTTATGAAGATCAGGGGAAACTGCTTAAAACAGTAAATCTGCTGATTGAGAAAAAAACTCCGTTTGTAATCTCTGTGATGCCAATGTATGTAAATGGGGACTATCCTTCCATGACACATTTTTGTGAAGTTTTACGCTATGCTCAGGTAGGAGGAGGTGCAGTGATCATCAATGCTCCCATAAATCAGATGAACCGGCTGGATAAAGACGTAATGCTTGACTATCTCGCCCGGGCAATGACCATATACAATAAGCAGGGAGTTTATCCTCTGGCATTAGAAGTGCCCCGCAACTGGATATTTCAAAAAGATACGATTGAGATTATGAGCCATTTTAAAACAATTTTTACTTCCCGTGAAACAGATTTGTATTTAAAACCGGAAGACAGGAGCAGCAATGTGGTTTACAAAGACGGACACCAATGGGTGGGAACATCGATTCCCATAGATGATACAGAAGTCAGCTATTTATCAGTTTATTCTACGGCAGTACCCATCAGCCTGCAGGAGGATTATGAGGAAATTGAAAGAAAAGTAAAAGCCTGCAGGGACTCGTTTGTTCCGTTTAAAAGTCTCTGGGATATGGAACATGGTTATTGGCTGGATAAGCAGCTGATGACTTATAAAAACGGGGATTTGATTCTGAATGATAAAAAAATGGATTTAAGATTTACGCCTGCAGTTTATCCCGACCGTTATAATTACCGCCGGAATATGCTTCAGCGGTTTTCAAGGGATTTAACCTCCCAGAGCAGGAGACTGATCATTGCAGTGGGACTTACTTCGGTACTTTTTTTGTTCCTGATTCTCTGGGCCAGGTATAGAAACAGAAAAAACTATTTCATTCATGATTAGGGGGGGCCATGTCATTTATTGATGTTCTCGCAATCTATTCTATCTTTGCCATTTGGGGGCTGCTGTTTTTAAATATTGTACTTTCCATAGGCGGATATATCTATATTATGAGGATGTACCGTACGGACGGACATCAGCCGGTTTCAGAGTATCCCATGGTAACGGTTATGGTTCCTGCCCACAATGAGAGTATTGTGCTGAGGAAAACCATGGAAGCATTATTAAAATTTGATTACCCAAAGGACCGGTATGAGATCATAGTCGTGAATGATAATTCTACCGATGATTCGGCCCAGGTTTTAAAAGTCATTCAGCAAAAGAATCCGTCTGCCAGAATTATTATCATCAATACAGATCATGCTGTGGGAGGAAAAGGAAAATCCAATGCGTTAAATATCGCACTCTCTATGGCCTCCGGTTCCGTAATAGCCATTTATGATGCGGATAATACACCGGAGAAACAGGCTCTTAAGATTCTTGTGGAAAATCTTATGTCAGATGACAGGCTGGGAGCCGTGATAGGCAAATTCCGTACCAGAAATAAATATGCATCTCTGCTGACAAGGTTTGTAAACATAGAAACTCTGGCTTATCAGTGCATGAACCAGGCAGGGCGGTATTTCTTCTTTAAATTGTGTACAATACCTGGAACGAATTACGTGATACGACGTGAATTGATTGACCGGATGGGTGGCTGGGATGTAAATGCACTTGCAGAGGATACAGAGATCAGCTTTCGTTTATACAGAATGGGTTATTATATCAAATTTATACCTCAGGCAGTGACCTGGGAGCAGGAACCACAGAAATTGAAACAATGGTTTAAGCAGAGAACACGGTGGGTAAAAGGCAATTTATATGTTTTAAAAAGTAATTTTAAATATGCCTTTGATCCTGAGGCAGGCATCATGAGACTGGATGTGATCTATTACGCCCTGGTTTATTTGATGATGTTCAGCTCTCTTATTTTCTCGGATATGATTTTTATCATGGGGATTCTGGGGCTTGGTCATGTTACCCTGGGCGGATTTTCTTCTCTGCTGTGGGAGATGGCAATTTTACTGTTTGTTTTAAATGTAGCAATTACCTTATCAGTAGAAAGAAATGAATTCAATTTCAACAATATACTGCTCACGTTTGTCATGCTGTTTACTTATGCAAAGATGTGGGTTCTGGTTGTAGCAAATGGTATTATTCAGGGAATCCGGGATGCTCTCTATCAAAAGGAGGTTATCTGGGACAAGACGGAACGTTTTGAGGAAATGGCGGAGACAGTCACAAAAAATACGAAGCAGGTGTGGAAGTAAGGAGACGAATATGACAACATTGACGGATAAACATAAGAAGATAAAATCAGGGTCAGGGAGATTACCCACAGTCTGTTTGCTGCTGTTTATCATGGCAACCCCACCTCTGGCTGCATACGGATCCAATGTTAATGTTCCAATTCCACAGGAGAGCGTGCAGCAGGAAAGCCAGGCTGAGACACCTGACGCTCAAAACGACGACCAGTTACACCTTCTGCCTGCAGCGGATCCTGACTCTGTTCAGATACCAGATCAAAATGAGCCTGTGTACGAGCCAGTCAGTCATACCCAGGATACCTTTTTCTACAGGAAAACGTTGAAAGGAATTTATTCTTCCACAGATTTGTATTTTTATGTGGAGGATTACTGGGATACAAAGTATGTATATGCAAAGATACAGTATGATGTCAGTCAGCTCATAGAGAGTGCGTCATCATCTGTTACCTTTGCTGTCAATGATGTCCCTGTCCAGTCTTACAAGCTGGAGTATAAAGACGGCAATTCCCAGATTCTCTATGTGAAGATTCCCATAGAGCAGGTTCATACCGGTTTTAATTCGCTTTCTGTGTCTGCTTATGCCAGACTTTTTGATAAACAGGGCTGTGTGGACGATTATTCAGACGCCAACTGGCTGAGCATTGCAGACACATCCTATATCAGATGCGGATATGAAAGCAGGGATCCTGAACACAGGATTTCATATTACCCCTATCCGTTTATGGCAGCATATGAGCCGACTGGTAAAGGGCTGGTGATTACAGTATCTGATGAAGCTGCATCAGGGGAAGTCGCTGCCGCCATGAGCCTGATGGCTGATTTAAGTAAACATACCGGGAAAAGAAATGATATTGAACTATGCCGGATTTCTGATTTAAAGAGCTATCATCCATCAGAAACCATATTGATATCGGATTATAACAATCTGCCTTCCGAATATAAAAATAAAATGACAAAGGCGCCGGATTCGTCAGGAAATGCAATTGTAAATTTTATAGATGATTCTGATTCAAAGCCACTGCTCATCATAACTTCAAACGATGATTTAAGCCTTATGGAAGCAGTCGACATGCTCATGGATGAAAACCGCCGGAAGCAGGAGACTGGAAATCTTGCAGTCATAGAAAAAGGAAGCGGGGAGCTGGCAGTTAATGTGGCAAAACAAAGTGATATGACTGCCTGGAACTATACACTTGAGGATATAATTGGAAGCGGACTTTCCTATGTAGGTCCGTTTCATCAGGAAAAATATGTCTATCTTCCTGTTTCAAAAGATTTTGTACTGGCACAGGGCGGTAAGGTAGTTTTAAAGTTCCGCTACAGTGAAAATCTGGATTTTAAACGTTCTCTGATCACTGTGTTCTGGGGAGATGTGCCTTGCGCCAGCAAACGCCTCAGCCAGGAAAAGGCTTCACAAGATGAGCTGACATTTGAAATGCCGGGGGATGTGACAGGAACATCTGCATCCAGTTTAAAAATAGCATTTGATTTAGAAATTCCTGATTTGATTTGTACCCCCAGGCAGAGTGACATGCCCTGGGCTTATGTCTCCAGAGAATCTGCCATATTTTTGCCGCCTGCTGCTGATATCACGTTGTCATTTGATTCCAGAGTATCTCCGTTTAGCAGAAATGGAAAATTCAATGATGTGCTGCTGATTCTTAGTGATGAACCGACTTCTGTTGAACTGAATCTGCTTGGACAGACTCTGGCTATGTATGGTGGGGAGGCAAAACCCTATGGAACCATTCTTGTGAAAAGAGCAGGCGAATTAAATGGAGAGGAGAGCGATTACAATATCATTACGGCAGGTACACTGAAAGGTAATGCTTTCCTTTCTCAGATTAATAATAATCTGGCATTTAAGTTTGCACAGGACGGTGCCTCCTTTGAGAGCAATGAGCAGATGGTTTTGTCCAGGGAATATGCAGGGAAGACCGGCATTATGCAGCTGTTAAAATCACCTTATTCCCTTAACAGGGGCCTGCTGGTACTGGCTGGAAGCAGCGATGATACGCTTAATAATCTTCTTGATTATCTAAGAGACAGCAGTAAGAGAGAAGAACTGAAAAAGGACTGTGTCATTATAGATGCCAATCAGAATATTACAGCTTTTAAGTTTATAAAGGCTGAGGAAGTAAGGGAGGGACCAACTCTTGCCGAGAAGATGGTCAGGAATAAGAAATCCCTTGCTTTTACAGCCATTGCAACATCGGCCATGTTTTTAATGCTTCTTGCAGTAACCATAATATTGCTGCGGATGCGGGCATACAGAAAAAAGAATGAAGAATAAGCGGTTACTTTGGGAAAGGGATGAAGAAAAGGGTGAAATTAGAGAAAAACTGGTTTTATAGTTTTTGTATTGCATTATCAATTGCAGGCATGGCATATATCCTGATTACCGGCGTTTCTGATGTACAGGGGAATCAGGAGTATCCTTATGCAATGAAAGGAATGCTCATTCTTATCTTTTTCCTGACCTGGGCTGGCGTAAATTTCTTTGCACTGCTGTCTGCAAGGATAGGAATTACCGCAAAGCTTAGGAAGTATCATAAATACTTCCCTGGAATGGAGGCGATCTATGTTTTTCTGATTCTGATCCTTGCATTTGCTGCCAGGGTTTTCGTGATACGGGAACTGCCCATGGAACCGGCATCCGATTATAAGACTTACTATGAGATTGCTAAAATGTTAAAGGAAGGAGTTCTTCAGGAAAAGGGAGAGGGATATTGCAGCTATATTGGGATGTTTCCCCATATATTAGGGTATTGTTATATTTTAAAAACTATTTTTGTTATATTTGGGACAAGTGTATGGCATGCACAGGCTGCAAATGTCCTGTTTTCCGTAGGAACTGTTTTTTTGATTTACCGGATTGCCAGGCGTCTGGGAGGCAGAATGGCAGGGGTGGCAGCGCTTACAGCTGCGGCGTTCTGGCCTTCCCCAATCCTCTATATCAATATGCTGGCTGCAGAGTACTCGTTTACTTTTTTCTTTTATTTATGTGTTCTGCTTTTTCTTCATCTGGTCATGGATTATGATGGTGCCTCAAAGCATGCAGTCAGAGGGGTTCTCCTTCATATTCTGCTTGGCTGTATGATTGCAGTGACTGCCGCGATCCGCCCTATGGCTTTGATTCTTTTGACAGCAGTCTTTTTGTTCCTGATTCCCATTAGGACGAAGTTACCAGGAATACCAATCAACAGCATTTCTATCTGGGTTAGATTTCTGGCTAAGGGCTGGCTGCGGGCAGCTCTGATCCTGGCAGCTTATATGGCTGTATCAAGTATTATTAATACAGATATAGAACTTACGATCAATCAGTCGACACCTTCCTTCAGTCAGTCCTTTGGCTACAATTTGCTGGTGGGACTTAATGTGGATTCCAATGGCGGGTGGAATGAAGAAGATTCCAAATTCTTGTATGAAAATCTGGAACGGACCGGTTCTCCTATAGAGGCACAGCTTGCATGCCGGAATAAAGCGTACCAACGGCTGTCTGCTGACCCGGGCGGGGTATTTAACCTTCTGATAAAGAAATACGAATTACTTTGGGGAAATGATAATTATGGTGCTGACTGGAATCTTGCATTTTTAAAAGAGCAAAATGAGCTGTCCCCAAACAGGACGGTATTTCTTAATCAAATGAAAAGTGCCAACCAGATTGTTTATCTGGTGGCTGCGCTCTTTTCCTTTCTGACTCTGATTTATCTGCTGCAAAGAAGGGCTTCCGGCCTCTATGTTCTGGTTCTTGTTTATCTTGGAACGGCAGCCATGCATCTTATGGTTGAAAGCCAGAATAGGTATCACTTTCATGTTCTGCCGGTATTTATAATTATTGCATCTGTTGGAATAAAATATATTTTTGAGAATGCTGTGACATTTGTAAAAGCATCTGATTTGGAACGGCAGCAAAAGGAAAATCAGCAGGCGAGGGAAGAAGCTGTATTAAAACAATTTGAAATCGAAGAACATAAAGCCATTGAGGAGCGTTATAAAAGCATGACCAATTCGTTTGATATGCAGTCTGCCATACTGAATGGCAATGTAACGGTTACTGTTTCGGAAGGCTATATGGAACCTGATATGTTAAAAAAAGATAAAAGCGTGGTTACTGCTGCGGAAACTTTCCCTAAAAAGGATGCGGACTCAATAGCTGACGGAATTCATATTAGAGAGAGTGCAGAGCATAATCAGGGTCCGGAGATATTATTGGAAGAAAAAACGAAATTTGATAACACAGATCTTGAGGAATTAATCCTGGAGTTGGAAGAAATCGCAGAAACCGGCAGGGTACCGCATAAGCCCGTTGAGATACAGCCCGCTCCCGCCAGTTTGCAGGAAGAAGTTCCTGATCATGATGAGGTCTCTTTGCAGGAGGAAAAGAAAATGTCTGAACTGGAAGAAATACTGGATAAAATTAAAAAACTTGAAAAAAACCAGAGTGATCTGCTGGAAGGATATACAAAACTGAAGGAAGAAATTGAACAGGTTAAACTGGTCCATGCAGATTCTGCACGTGACGAAAGGGGACATACCATATGAAAAAGGCTCTTTCGCAAAGCAGAACGGAAAAGGTATTAATCATCATTCTTTGCATGCTGACGTTATTTATTGCAGGTGGTCTGCTGTTATTGTCTTATTATTTCAATAAGGAAGAAGAACTGCAGAGGATGCAGCAGGAGAGTGCAGAAGAAACCTCTCTTGACGATATTACGGCGATCCTTCCGGAATACTGCAATTTAAATGAGAAAATTCCTGATATCAGCTTTACCAGTGAGTCAGGAAAAAAAATAACCATGAAAGAATTTGAGGGAAAGCCGGCCATATTAACTTTTTGGGCCAGCTGGTGTCCGGATTGCCGGAACGAGCTTTCACATATGAATGAATTTGTAAGTACTGCAAAAAAATATGGAGACATCAATTATATCCTGGTGAACAAAGCAGATAACAAAAAGGAGACAAAAGAAGCGGCAAAAAAGTACTTATCAGATCAGAGGATCAGTATGGATACTTACTATGACGAAGGACTGTCTGCCTATAACGGGCTTGGAATTCATGCTATCCCAACCACATTATTTCTGGATGAGCATGGGGTGGTCCGGGCATGGAGCACAAAGCCGATTGTTAAAAATTCTGTGTTTGAAGGATATCTAAAAGATCTGACAGAAGGAAGCGGAAAAGTGACCGGTGATTTTGTCCTGGACAATCTGATGGATGACAGGGGAGGCGTTCATACTGCCTATGATTCTTCTCAGGATAATGCCATAAACAGCGATGTATTAAGCGAAACGCAGGGAGTGATGCTGGAATATGCGCTCTTAAGAAAGGATCAGGAGCTATTTGAAAAAATTCTTTCTTACATCACGGGAGTCATGCGTGTGAACGGATTAACTGCATGGAAAGTCAGCGGTGATAAACCGTCTGAGGTAAATTCGCTTTTGGATGATTTTCGGATCATGGGTGCACTTCTTTCTGCAAATGATTTATGGGGTGGTTATGACCAGTTGATAAACGGTTATTTCGGAGAAATAGCAAAATACGGACTTTACAACAGAAATTATGTGGATTTCTATGATACCCGTTATAGAAAGTATGCAGACCGCTTTACTCTGTGTTATGGTGACTTACAGACGATGTTCCGGCTGGCAGACTTGGATGACAGGCTGGGAGAGCCTTATGAATCGGCCAAAAAGCTGATTCTTGGAGGAAAAATAAGTGATGGCTTTCCCCTGTATTACAGCTGGTATCGTTATAGTACAAATTCCTATGCTTCCGACGATTTAAATGCAGCAGAAGCCATGGTTACGCTGCTTCATTTAGCAGAAGCCGGGCTGCTGCCGGATGATTCCATGTCCTGGTTAAAGGCACAAATGGACGCAGGAGGAGTGAAAGCCCGTTATAAAACAGATGGAACGGTTGTGGAAGGCTATAACTATGATTCAACAGCGGTTTACGCCCTGATAGCGATGATTGGAGAGGTAAAGGGGGATAAGCAGCTCCAGGGAAAAGCTCTTAAAAAAATGGAAAAAATGAGAATTATGGATACTGCTTACCCTTATTACGGAGCTTTTGGTATGGAAGACGGAAGCGGGATTACATCCTTTGATCAGGTTATGGCAATGCTGGCCTATGAGTATACAAATAAATCCGCTGACTGACTGGTTTTTTTGAATTTAATTTGCATGGAAGGAGCTTTGTGCCGTGAAGAATATCATGCTTGTATTTGGGACAAGACCGGAGGCCATAAAAATGTGTCCTTTGGTACTGGAACTGAGAGGCAGGAAAGAAGCCAGGGTATGTGTCTGCGTTACAGGACAGCATAAATCCATGTTAAAGCAGGTTCTGGATGCGTTTTTAATTGAACCGGACTATGATCTTTCCATAATGAAAGAAAAGCAGACACTTTTTGAAATTACCGTCAGTATTTTAAACAAGATCAGCGGTGTTTTGGAAAAAGAAAAACCGGATGTGGTTCTGGTCCATGGAGATACCTCCACAGCATTTGCATGTGCGCTTGCCTGTTTTTATTTGCAGATACCGGTAGGACATGTGGAGGCCGGTTTAAGGACACATGATATTTATTCGCCTTATCCTGAGGAATTTAACAGACAGGCAATTGGCATCATAGCCAGCTATCATTTTGCTCCAACAGAAAAAGCCGGGCAGAATCTGATTCGTGAGGGGAAGAATCCTTCCACTATATTTGTCACGGGCAATACAGGGATCGATGCGCTGAAAACCACAGTCAGAGCGGATTACAGTCATGAACTTTTAGAATGGGCATCTGGAAGCAGGCTGATTTTGCTGACTGCTCACAGAAGGGAAAATTTAGGGGAGCCGATGAGGCAGATCTTTCGCGCTGTTAAACGGATAACAGAGGCATATTCTGATGTTAAGGTCATTTATCCCATTCACTTAAACCCGCTTGTCAGGGAGATTGCCGGCTCTGTATTCGCCGGAGAGGAACGGATCCGTCTGATTGAACCCTTAGATGTAATTGATTTTCATAATTTTCTTGCAAGAGCAGCGCTTATCCTCACAGACAGCGGAGGAATACAGGAAGAGGCACCAAGCTTAGGAAAACCCGTGCTGGTTCTGCGCAAATCAACCGAGCGTCCGGAAGGGATTGATTCTGGGGCATTGCTTTTGGCTGGGATTGAAGAAGAGAAGATCTATCATTCGGTATCCAGTTTGCTGAATGATGAGAATTTATATGCCAGTATGAGCAAAGCGGGCAATCCGTATGGAGATGGAGAAGCCAGCAGAAGAATTGCGGATATTTTACTGGGGCAGAAAGATAAATAAATAGTACAAACTCTGCACAGGAAACATGTAAAGCTTGTACTATTGATAAAAAACTTATAACGTTTTTGCTCTGTCTGCTATATTCTTATTAAAATTAATCACCTGATGCTCATAGGTATTTTCCATGAGAGGAGAGGTAATGATGAAATCAGCGGTCGCTCTGGTATTGGCAATGGGAATATCATAAACCTGGGCAATTCGAAGCAGGGCCTTTACGTCCGGGTCATGAGGCTGTGCAGTCAGGGGATCGGAAAAGAAAATAACCAGATCTATCCGGCCTTCCACAATCTTTGCACCAATCTGCTGGTCACCGCCTAAAGGACCGCTGTTATAACCTTTTACCGGAAGTCCTGTCTGATCTGTAATCATGCGGGCAGTCGTACCGGTACCGCACAGATTGTGGTTTTTTAAGATCTCCTTATGCTCCGTGCACCATTCAATTAATGCATGTTTCTCGTTGTCATGGGCGATCAGCGCAATATTTTTTTGCTTTTGAAGCGTCAGTGTAATAAAATCATCCTGTAACATCATATTCCTCCTGTAGTAGGTATTAATAGAGAGGTATCACCTCATTTAAAAGGCAGAACACTTTGAAGAGAATAGGTAATGGACAAATCTTTGCGGGAATATTCCTTTTTAAAATTCTGGATAATCCGCTTTAAAACCATCTCCCCGTTTTCATAGGTTGCAGTAGGAAGAAGCATTAAATACTGGCTTACGCTGTACCTGCTGTAAACGTCTCCTCTGCGCAGAGAATTACGGATGGAACTGCCCAGCTCATCCATGGCACGGGTCTGAACTGCCGGCTTTAATAAATCTCCCTTTAAATTGCTGATGGTAAGCAGGCATAGAAAGATGGAATCTCCCGTTCGCTCGATGGCTCTGGCCTCCAGCTGGTAGATATCCCTGAATACGGAAGGCTCACAGCAGAATGCTCCCTTATTGGTTCCGCCCTCTAAAAGGATCTCCCTGATGGTGCTTAAATCCATGGTAATTCCATGTTTTTTGTCGCTGATCATCTTATACAGTTCTTTAAAGCGAATGGAGGGAGTGATGGCAAACTCGTTGTAGAACATGTCGTTTACCCGTTTATAATGCTCCAGGGACATCATCTGGTTGCCGCTCTGGTACAGGGCATAAATCAGATAATAATGGGCATCTTCTCCATATGGATCGATGGAGATTGTCTGCTGGCAGACATCAATCATCGTTGGATAATCCTTCCGGTCATCTAACATCAAAAGGATTTTTTTCACTAATTTCTGATAAAGGGTATGATAATAGGTGTGAATCGGAATCACCCAGGATTCCCATTCGGATTTTGGAAGGAAGTTTCCCTTATAAAGATTAAATGCTTCCATTGACAGTTTCAGGCGTATCTCTTCCGGAAATTCCTTGCTTTCAGCCTGCAGACAAAGCTCTTCAAACTTGTCTGTGTCACATACGGTAGTAAGATCCCTTGTCCAGCCGTATGCTTTTCTGTTTTGAAATACCAGTTCCTGAGTTGGAAGCCCAAGAGGCTCAAGAAGCTTTCGGACGCGGAACATCAGCGTCTTTAAAGCGCCAGCGGGATTATTGCTGGCTTCATCTTTCCAGAACAGGTCGATCAATTCATCAACGGGAATATCCCTGCCTCGAAAAGTGATTAAATATTCCAAAAGACTCCAAGGTTTTTTTGCCTGATTATTCTGATCAACTATTATTTTGTCTCCAATGGTAACGGAGAACCCGCCTAGCATGTTCACATAAATGATCGTCTCTTGATTTTTCATAATTATCTCCAAAGTAACATTTTCTTTCCTTAGTATATAGAAAAAAACGTTAAAAGTCTAGCGCAGCTTATAAAAGATTGAGATTTTTATTAAAATAAGCTATACTAAAGCAGAATAATAGGAAAAAAGAAAGCAGGAGAGTGCCATGAATAGAAAAAAACTGTCAACAGGAATTTTCATTTTTGCTTTTCTGCTTCTGGCAGCCGGGGCCGGAGTGCTTTATTCTGATTACCGGGAAAAGCAGGATTCTGACCGCCTTTATGAAAGTCTTGCTGAGCTGGCCGGGGGACAGGATGAAAGCGTTACTGATGAATCAGATACAGAGATAAAAAAAGAAGAGCCTTACGTATCCCCCATTTCTTTTGATGAACTGCGAAAGATCAATCCGGATATCGTTGGCTGGATCCGCATCGCAGATACCAGCATCGATTACCCCATTGTCCATACTGACAATAATGATACTTACCTGGATACGGATTTTGAAGGGAAGAAGAATCCGTCAGGAGCCATATTCCTTGACTGTGACAGTGAACCTGATTTTTCCGGCAGGCATAACATAATTTATGGGCATCATATGAAAAATGGTTCCATGTTTAAGGATATCATAAAATATAAGGATGAGTCTTTTTACCGCGCCCATCAGGACATTGTAATCTATACACCGCAGCGGGAATTTCATCTGCGGCCGGTTACTGTGCTTTATACAGATGCAGCCGGTATCCGCAGAAAAACAAAATTTAATTCAGATGAGAGCTTTCGGTCATATGTTGACGAGATGACAAAGAGCGGTATGTTCTATCAGGCGCCAGGTGAGCCGGTTAAGACCCTTTGGTCGTTTGTCACCTGCAGCTATGAATTTGATGATGCAAGAACCATTCTTTACGCAGCTTTAGTCCCTTAAATTGAAAAGAGGGCAGGAATATGGTATAGTACATATCACTTTGTATCACCGCAGATTTATAAAGGAGAATAATAAAATGGGAAAATATTTTGGAACCGACGGTTTTAGAGGAGAAGCAAATGTTACGCTGACTGTTGAGGATGCTTTTAAGGTAGGCCGTTTTTTAGGATGGTACTATGGACAGAAAAAACCGGCTGAGGTATGCAGGATTGTAATCGGAAAAGATACAAGGCGCAGCAGCTATATGTTTGAATATTCTCTTGTGGCAGGTCTTACTGCATCAGGAGCTGATGCGTATCTGCTGCATGTAACCACGACTCCCAGCGTTTCCTACGTTGTCCGTACAGAAGGCTTTTCCTGCGGAATCATGATCTCTGCCAGCCATAATCCGTACTACGATAACGGAATCAAGGTGATCAATGAAAAGGGAGAGAAGTTAGAAGAGTCAGTGATCACAGAGATAGAGCGTTATCTGGATGGCGAGATGGAAGAACTGCCATTTGCCACACAGGATAAGATCGGCAGAACGGTGGATTTTGCTGCAGGCAGAAACCGCTATATCGGATATTTAATTTCTACGGCAACCAGGTCCTTTAAGAATAAAAAGGTGGCGTTAGACTGTGCCAACGGAAGTGCTTCCGCAATTGCCAAGAATGTATTTGATGCTCTTGGTGCAGAAACCCATGTAATCAGCAATGAACCCAACGGATTGAATATTAATACCGGATGCGGCTCCACTCATATGAGCCAGCTGGTGAAGTTTGTTAAGGAAGTGGGAGCAGATGTAGGCTTTGCCTATGATGGAGATGCGGATCGCTGCCTCGCAGTGGATGAGAACGGAAACGTGGTTGACGGAGACGGCATCTTATATATCTGCGGCAAATATATGAAAGAGCAGGGACTTCTTAAAAATAACAAAGTGGTAACAACAGTGATGTCCAATTTCGGATTATATAAAGCTTTGGACCGGGAAGGCATTGAATACGAGAAAACAGCTGTTGGTGACAAATATGTCTATGAGAACATGGTTACCTATGGAAACTGTCTGGGCGGCGAACAGTCAGGTCATATCATATTCAGCAAACATGCGACTACCGGCGACGGAATCTTAACATCCTTAAAAGTGATGGAAGTGATTCTTGAGAAGAAAGAAAGCCTGGGAAAGCTGGTATCTGAGCTGGAAGTTTATCCCCAGGTATTAAAGAATGTCCGTGTACACGACAAGACAGCAGCTCAGGATGATGAAGCGGTGAAGGCAGAAGTGGAAAAAGCAGCACAAAGTCTTGGAGACAGCGGAAGGATTCTTCTTCGCCAGTCGGGTACGGAACCGGTTGTCCGTGTAATGGTAGAAGCTGCCGACTTGAAAACCTGCGAGAAGTACGTAGAACAGGTGATTGATGTCATGAAAGCAAGGGGACACGTCATTTCCTGATTGTAAATAAAAGTCATTGAAAACCGTGAGTAAAAGCCGGTTTTTCAATGACTTTTTCCGTTTTTATAAAGGTGTCTGATTGTAAATGACGACAATTCATGGTATGATTGTACGTATCTGCAAATTTATTTTGGGAGATCGGAAATATGGATAAAAAAGATAAATCAAACTTAGGAGAACAAATCCGCAGTACGGTGCAAAGCGCCATTGATTCCAGAGATTTTAACCAGCTGAACCGAATCATATCCGATTCCGTAAATTTTGCGCTTGATGAAGCAAAAAACCAGCTGGTAAAAGGAACAAAAGGATGGACCCAGACACCGGGGCGGGATAACAGGAGCGAAAGCAGTGAGGCGGGGGGCGAGTCGAATGACGGACCTGGATACAGGGCGTTTCAGACCAGCCGTTCCGTAAAGGAGCGGACAGGCAGTTCTTTAGCCGGAACAGGCAGACAGGAGATCAAAATCAACCAGCAGGGGCGTGTATCCGGGGTACTCTTAACCATTTTCGGAAGTATTTTTCTGGGCTTTGATTTTATTGCGATTCTTGCTTCTCTTTTTGTTTCCCTGATATTAAAACCTGTTGCGTGGGCAGCAGCCAGCTCTTTTACATTCCTACTGGCTGCAGGTATTGCCTCCGGGTGTATGCTTTTTGCCGGATTGTCTGTAAACGGAAGATTAAAAAGAGCCCGGATCTATGCCAGACAGTCAGAAAAGCGAATGTATTCCAATTTGGAAGAACTGGCGGCAAGTGTTGGGAAATCCCGTGAATATGTACTGAAAGACGTGGAGAAAATGATGGAGCTGGGTATTTTTCCCCATGCGTATTTAGATGAGCAGAAAACCTGCCTGATCTTAAGTGAAGCCACATATAACCAGTATCTGGAATGTCAGAAGGCATTAAAGGAGCGGGAAAAAGAAGCAGAACTGAATCAGATTTCTGATCAAGCTGTTCAGGATAATAAGGCTTTACAGGAGATGATGACCCAGGGGAGAGATTATTTAAGAAAATTAAGAGAAGCCAATGATGCCATTCCAGGAGAAGTCATTTCCCGGAAGATATCCATGCTGGAGGATGTAATACAGAGAATTTTCGATACGGTTTTAAGGCATCCGGAGCAGATGGGTGAGATGGAACAGTTTATGGATTATTACCTTCCCACAACCGTAAAGCTGGTCAATGCATACAGGGATTTTGAAAGCACGGGGATAGAGGGGAATAATATTGTCAGTGCAAAAAAGGAGATTGAGGGAACTCTTGACACCATCAATCAGGCTTTTGAAAGGCTGCTTGACGATCTTTACCAGGATGCGGCTATGGACATTACCACTGATGCATCGGTACTCCAGACAATGTTAAAGAAGGATGGCTGGGCCGAAAGTGATTTTACAGGAGGAACAAAGAATGAGTAAGGATATGGAAGAGATGATAAAAGAAGCGCCCCAGCTCACTCTGACACCATTTGAACAGACAGAGGGTGTGAAAGAGGGGAATGAGCTTCTAAAAAGCAATGAAACAGTCATAGAGACTGCGCCGGTTCCGGAGCTTACGCCGGAAGAAGAGCGTATGGTTTCTGATTTCGCAGAAAAAATTAATTTAAAAGATTCCAATATGGTACTTCAGTACGGTGCCGGAGCGCAAAAAAAGATTGCTGACTTTTCCGAGTCCGCTCTTGATAATGTAAAGTCTAAGGATCTGGGTGAAGTTGGTCAGATGCTCACCAATGTGGTAACGGAATTAAAAAGTTTTGAAACGGAAGAAGAGGAAAAAGGCTTTTTCGGCTTCTTTAAAAAGAGCGCCAACCGCCTTGACAGCATGAAGGCCAAGTATGCCTCTGCGGAGACCAATGTCAATCAGATCTGCAAGATTCTTCAGAATCACCAGATTCAGCTTTTAAAGGACATTGCCCTGTTAGATAAGATGTATGAGTTAAATACCACTTATTTTAAAGAACTGACCATGTATATTCTGGCAGGCAAGAGAAAGCTTTTAAAGGTTCAGCAGGAAGAACTTCCTCTTTTAATGGACCGGGCAGCGAAAAGCGGTCTTCCGGAAGATGCTCAGGCAGCCAATGATTTGTCTGCCATGTGCGGACGTTTTGAAAAAAAGATTCATGACTTAGAACTGACCCGTATGATTTCCATACAGATGGCACCCCAGATCAGGCTGGTTCAAAATAACGATACCTTAATGACAGAAAAGATCCAGTCCACCCTTGTCAACACCATCCCTCTCTGGAAGAGTCAGATGGTTCTTGCCATAGGAATCAATCATTCGGAGCAGGCGGCAAAGGCACAGAGGGAAGTCACCGATATGACCAACGAGCTGCTGCGCAGGAATGCAGAAGTGTTAAAGACTGCAACCATTGAGACGGCAAAAGAATCAGAGCGTGGAATTGTGGACATGGAAACCCTTAAAAAGACCAATGAATCCCTGATTACAACCCTTGATGAAGTGGTGCGTATTCAGGCAGAGGGAAGAGAAAAACGAAAAGAAGCTGAAGCAGAGCTTGCCCGTATGGAAGGGGAATTAAAGACAAAGCTTTTACAGATGAGCAGGTAAAAGTTTTACAGGTTCGAAAAGTTTTTGTTGTAAGTCATTTTTACTCGTGCTATAATAGCATAACACTTTACCGTGGTGGTTTGTCAGAGCACGGCATGTGATTTTAATGCAAAGGAATGATGATAGATGGGGTTAGACCTTTAAAACCCACGTTGTTCATTGTCAAGAAATACAGCGTGATTTATCGACTCCAAAGCCTGGACTGATTTTTTATGAAGGAAATACAGACAAAAAGGAATATGGAGGAGATCAGACATGTTGAATTATGAAAGATATAAGCGGGTACCGGTAGTAAACTATCCGGAAAGACAATGGCCGTGCAGGGAGATTAAGAAAGCACCGATCTGGTGCAGTGTAGATTTGAGAGACGGAAACCAGGCTCTTATTGAGCCTATGGTGGTGGAAGAAAAGATTGAGATGTTTAACCTTCTGATTAAACTTGGTTTTAAGGAGATTGAAGTGGGATTTCCTGCTGCTTCCCAGATTGAGTTTGATTTCTTAAGGCAGCTTGTTGAACGGAAGCTGATTCCCGATGATGTGGTGATTCAGGTTCTGGTCCAGTGCAGAGAGCATTTGATTAAGAGAACATTTGAGGCCTTGGAGGGAGTAAAGAAGTCAATCGTTCATATCTACAATTCCACATCTACATTACAGCGTGATGTGGTATTCCGCAAAGAGATGGATGAGATTAGAGAGATCGCAGTACAGGGAACCCAGTGGGTGAAGCAGTATATGCAGGATTTTGAAGGAGAGGTTGTGCTTGAGTATTCTCCTGAAAGTTTTACCGGAACAGAGCTGGAATTTGCCCTTGATATCTGTACGGCTGTGCAGGAAACATGGGAAGCAGCTCCGGAGAAAAAGATTATCTTCAATCTTCCTTCTACTGTGGAGATGACAACTCCCAACGTATATGCAGATCAGATTGAATGGATGAATTCCCGGTTTAAAAACCGTGACAGCATTATTTTAAGCGTTCACCCCCACAATGACAGGGGAACAGGAATTGCGGCCACTGAGCTGGCTCTTCTTGCAGGTGCAGACCGTGTGGAAGGAACTCTGCTTGGGAATGGAGAACGTACCGGCAACGTGGATATTTTAACAGTTGCCTATAATATGTTTTCTCAGGGTATTAATCCGGAACTTCATCTTGAGAATATCCGTGAGATCGTGGATGTTTATGAGCGCTGTACCAAGATGGAAGTGGAACCCAGACACCCATATGCCGGCAAACTTGTTTTCACTGCATTTTCAGGCTCTCACCAGGATGCCATTAATAAAGGCATGCAGGCGATGCATGAGAGAAAGAATCCGTTCTGGGAGGTTCCTTATCTTCCTATCGATCCTTCCGATATTGGCAGGCAGTATGAGCCCATTGTCAGGATCAACAGTCAGTCCGGCAAAGGCGGCGTAGCATTTGTTATGGATACGTTTTATGGCTTTAAGCTTCCTAAGGGTATGCACAAGGAATTTGCCGATGTCATTCAGGCGATTTCCGAGAAGCAGGGTGAGGTTGCTCCAGAGCAGATCCTGGAAGAGTTTAAAAGCTGTTATACCGAGAAGAAGGAACCGATTCATTTCAGAAAGTGCCAGATTACAGAGGCAGAGGAAGATGTGGAGTTCTCAACTCTTGCCAAAGTCCGCTACACAGACCATGGTGTGGAAAAAGTCTTCGAGGGTGTGGGAAACGGACCGATCGATGCGGTACAGAAGGGGCTGGAGAAAGAGCTTGGTATCGAGATCAGGGTGCTGGATTACTACGAGCACGCACTTACATCCGGGTCAGGAGCGCAGGCTGCATCCTATATCCATCTGCTTGATGTAAAAACCGGAAAGGCAACTTACGGTGTGGGAATCAGTTCCAACATCACCAGAGCGTCTATTCGGGGTATTTTCAGTGCGGTAAACCGGTTATTTTATTAAGATCAGATAATGAAAGGGATCCAGCCTTCTTTTATAGAGGGAGGATCCCTTTTTTTCGAATCATTAACTGAAAATGAAGATTCTCCACTGTTTCCTGTTATGAGATTAAGGCTGCCGGATAACTCACTTAGCAGCGAAACAGACTCGTTGCTATAAATATCAGCTTCCATAACCTTAATACTTGTTTCAATCTTCTCACTCATATTATCTTTTGTGCCTCCTTCCCATGAATTGTTCTCAATTATAAAACAGATAATGTCCCCAGACAATCATTATTTAGAATTTCATAAATGGAACCGGCGTTTACTTTTGTGATAGACTCTAGTATAATTAATGCAGTTTATAAAATGACGGGAGAGTAAAAATGAAGAAATATGATTATGTGCTTGTCGGAGGCGGTCTTTACTCCGGCGTATTTGCCTATCTGGCCGGAAAGCAGGGAAAGAAGTGCCTGATCCTTGAAAAAAGGGAGCATTTGGGAGGAAATCTGTATTGTGAAGAGACAGAAGGAATCCATGTACACCGGTATGGCGCCCATATTTTCCATACCAGCAACCGCAAGGTCTGGCAGTTTGTGAATGATCTGGCGGAATTTAACCGTTATACCAACAGCCCGGTTGCCAATTATTTAGGTGAGATGTACAACCTTCCTTTTAATATGAATACCTTCAGCAAGATGTGGGGAGTGTCAACTCCAGAACAGGCGAAGGAAAAGATCAATGAACAGAGACAGGTGATAACAGGAGAGCCGCAGAACTTAGAAGAGCAGGCAATCAGCCTTGTAGGAACGGATATCTACGAGAAACTGGTAAAGGGTTATACGGAAAAGCAGTGGGGCAGGGACTGTAAGGAGCTTCCGGCTTTTATCATTAAACGGCTTCCTGTACGCTTTACCTATGACAATAATTATTTCAATGACTTATATCAGGGAATTCCAATCGGCGGTTATAATGTGATTACAGACAGGCTTTTTAAAGGCTGCGATGTGGAACTATCTGTTGATTATCTGGAGCATAGGGAAACGTATGACAGCCTTGGAGAGAAGATCGTGTATACCGGAATGATCGATGCCTTTTACGGATACAGGTTTGGAAAGCTGGAATACCGCAGTCTGAAATTTGAAACTGAGACACTTAATACAGATAATTATCAGGGCGTGGCTGTTGTAAACTATACAGATCGTGAAACTCCCTATACGAGAATCATTGAGCATAAGCATTTTGAGTTCGGAACACAGGAAAAGACGGTTGTAACCAGAGAATACCCTGTTGACTGGAGTGAAGGGATGGAACCCTATTATCCGGTTAACGATGAAAAAAATCAGAAGTTGTATCAGGCATATGCACAACTTGCCCAGAAAGAGGATCGTGTTATCTTTGGAGGCAGGCTGGGAGAATATAAATATTACGACATGGACAAAGTGATTGAGTCTGCTTTAAAAATGGCAGAATCCCAGCTTGCACTTCTTCCCTAGTCCCCGGCTGTTTACTTTTCTAAGCAGATATAGTACAATACAACGGAAAAATCGGTATGCGGGGAGGTTATTATGAATGTAGTTTACGCTTCCAACGATAAGTTTGCCAGGCATCTGGCAGTTTCTCTTTATTCTCTTCTGGATCGTAATAAAAAGATAGAAACCCTTGATATCTGGGTTTTATCCATGGGGCTGTCAAGGGAAACGAAAGACCGTTTATGCGGAATCGCACAGGAATTTGACCGGGAGCTTTCCGTGATAGAACTGGGGAATTTAAAGGAACGGTTTTCCCATGAGGTGGATACTGGAGGTTTTGATTTAAGCATTATGGCCCGCCTGTTTTTAGGAGAAGTACTTCCTGAGCATGTGGAACGGGTTCTTTATTTAGACTGCGATACAGTAGTACTGTCTTCTCTGGAAAAGCTGTGGAAGGCTGATCTTGGTCCGTTTCTGCTGGGCGCTGTCATGGAGCCCACCATTTATCCATGTATTAAGGAAGAGATCGGATTAAGACCGGAAGAACCTTATTTTAATTCCGGTGTGCTTCTGATTGATTTAAACCGGTGGAGAGAGGAGAATGCTCAAAAGCTGCTTCTTGATTTTTACCGTTCCAAGGGCGGAAAACTGTTTGCCGGGGATCAGGATACGATTAACGGAAGCTTAAAGGGCAGAATCAGACCCTTGTCTCCCCGTTATAATTACTTTACGAATTACCGTTATTTCCATTACCGGCATTTAGTCCGGCTGTCTCCTGTGTACGCTCTCATTACTGAGAATGGCTTTAAAGAGGCAGGAAGACATCCGGCCATTCTCCATTTCATGGGAGATGAAAGACCCTGGAAGGAAGGAAACTTCAATCACTACCGCAGAGCGTATGAGAAGTATTTAGCGAAAACTCCCTGGGCAGGAACTCCAAAGGAGAAGGGGAACCGATTTTATATGGCAGCTTATCATCTCATGAATTACGGTACCTATTTGTGTCCGCCGCTTCGTGATTTTATCAGCAGCCGGTTTGGAATGAAGCTGGTGAATTCCAGAAAAGGAGCTTAAAAGGAGCAGATATGAATGTAAGCTGTATCATCCTGAATTATAATGATGCCGATACTACCATGAGGCTGGTTCATTCGGTTAAAGATTATTCTTCTCTGGACTCCATTGTCATTGTGGATAACCATTCCACAGATGATTCTGCCGCCAGATTGAAGGAATTAAGCGGCGGCAGGATACATGTGGTCAGCACCATTAAAAACGGCGGATATGGCTATGGGAACAATCTGGGTATCCGCTATGCCTGCAGCGAACTTGGTGCTACCCATGTACTGATTGCAAATCCCGATGTCCTGGTTTCGGAGGAGACGATTCTTGCCATGAAGGCATCATTTCTGACAGACAAAGCTGTTGCTGTGACGGCCGCAGTTCCAGTCGATCAAAAAGGCAGGGCAGGGCTGTCAGGCTGGAAGCTTACCGGTCTGTTCTTTGACTTACTGGATACGGGACTGGTCACACGGCGTTTGTTCAAACGGTGGCTCAGTGATAACCCGGGAAAACGTGCTTTTCAGATAACTACGCCTGTAGGAACAGAACGCTGTGCGTGGACAGATGCGGTTCCGGGATCTCTTTTGCTGGCTGATACAGATTCGCTGATGGCATGCGGGCTTTATGATGAGGAAGTATTTCTTTATTACGAAGAGAAGATCCTTGGACACCAGTTGAAAGCAAAGGGGGATAGGACGCTCCTTCTTCTTGACCGGACCTATGTCCATCTTCATTCCGTCTCTATTAATAAATCCGTAAGCTCGATCTTAAAAAAGCAGGCACTGCTCCATAAAAGCAAGCTTCATTACTATAAAAAATATTTAAAAATAAACCGGTTTCAGGAATTTGCTGCGAAGGGATTCCTGGAATTTCTCATGTTTGAGATTTGGTTTTTAACAAAGATATTGGGAATGTCATGGTAAATGGCGTTGAAAGAAGGGATGGAATGATAACAGTACTTTTGGCTGCCTGGAATGGGGAAAAATATCTAAGAGAACAGATGGAATCACTGTTGGGACAGACGAATCAGGAGTTTACCATTTTAATTTCAGATGACTGTTCCACTGACCGCACCCCTGAAATAATTTCAGAATATGAAAGCCGGTTTCCGGACCGGGTAAAAAGTTTAAAGAACTTAAAGCCGTCCGGCAGCGCCAGGGACAATTTTTTCCGCCTTTTAAAAGCCGCGGCCGATGAGTATCTGATGTTTTGCGACCAGGATGATATCTGGCTGCCGGATAAAGTAGAAGTGACATTCACAGAGATGAAGAAAATGGAAAAAGTATGGGGCAGGGATATGCCTTTACTGGTCCATACAGATCTTTCGGTTGCAGATCAGGCGGGAACGGTGCTGTACCCTTCCATGGCAAGATATCAGAAGATTGGAGTTTATGATAACCGTACCAGTCATTATCTGGTTGAAAATAATATCACAGGCAATACCATGATGATTAACAGGTCTTTAAAAAATCTGATGGTGCATATTCCGGAAACATGTGTCATGCACGACTGGTGGCTTGGTCTCATGGCAAGCTGTTTTGGGAAAATCTCCTACATTGACTGTCCGCTGGTACTCTACCGGCAGCATGGCAGCAATCAGGTAGGGGCAAAGAGCGGAATGAAACAGCTTTTGGATAGCAGGAACAGCCGGGAGAAAGTCAGGGAGAATTACCGCAGTTTATTTGAACAGGCAAACGTGTTTCTTTCCATTTACGGACAGTCTATGACTCCCGGTCAGAAAGAATTGTTTGAAGAATTTTTAAAGCTTTGCAAAAGAAGCAGAGCGGGAAAAATAAAAACCATTTTAAAATACAAATTGTTTAAAAGTACCCGTGTTAGAACGTTTGGACAGATGATTTCCATCTGACCGGAGGCATCTCATGGGAAAATGAGGAGAATGGTAGAATGATACCAAATGAAAAAGAAATACTGGTAACGAGGGCTTCCATGCCTTCTTACGAAGAATTTATTAAAGAGATCAAACCGATCTGGGATACTGCCTGGATGACCAATATGGGAGAATTTCACGACAGATTAAAGGATCAGCTGAAGGAATATTTAAAAGCGGAAAATCTTCTGCTGTTTGTGAATGGACATATGGCTCTTGAGATGGCGCTGCAGGCGATGAACTTAACCGGAGAGGTAATTACCACCCCCTTTTCCTTTGCTTCCACCACCCATGCGATTGTAAGAAATAATCTGACACCTGTATTCTGTGATATCAGAGAGGACGACTACACCATTGATGCAGACCGGATAGAAGCTCTGATTACGGAAAAAACCACAGCCATTCTTCCTGTGCATGTATATGGAAATGTCTGTGATGTGGAAAAAATAGAGGAGATTGCAAAAAAACATAACTTAAAAGTGATTTACGATGCAGCCCATGCATTCGGCGTAGAGGTGGATCATCGTGGAATCGGAACCTATGGAGACGCATCTATGTTCAGCTTTCATGCTACCAAGGTGTACAACACCATAGAGGGGGGAGCGGTCACTTTTAAGGATCCTTCGCTGGAGATTCTGTTAAATTATTTGAAAAATTTTGGAATAACCGGAAAAGAATCCGTTGAATACATTGGCGGCAACGCAAAGATGAATGAATTTCAGGCAGCCATGGGAATCTGCAACCTGCATCATGTGGATGAAAACATTGAAAAGCGCAGGCTGGTGTCGGAACGGTACAGGGAGCATTTAGAAGGCGTCGCCGGTATCCGTCTCAATCCGGTAAAACAGGGAATCAGTCAGAATTATGCATATTTTCCTGTGTCATTTGAAGGGTTTCCACTTTCCAGAAATCAGGTGTACGATCTGCTCGCATCCCATCAGATATTTGCCAGAAAATATTTCTACCCGCTGATTACTGATTTTGACTGTTACAGGGAGCGATTTTCTGGTCTTAACCTTCCAATTGCAAAAAGAGCGGCAGACAGTGTGCTGACTTTGCCACTTTATGCAGATCTGTCTCTTGAAGATGCAGACCGGATCTGTAAAATAATTTTAAGTGCCGTACAGGGAGGAAAATAAAGCGTATGAAAGCTGCAGTTGTAACCGCAATCGGATCATTTTCAGCAGACATTGTGATTAAAAATTTAAAAAAAATGGGGCTTAAGGTGATTGGCTGCGATATATATCCGGCAGAATGGATTGCTGATTCTTCCAATGTTTCTGCATTTTATCAGGTACCTCTTGCAACGCAGGAAGAGCAGTATACAGAGGAGATTCTCACCATATGCAGGAAGGAAGCTGCCGACGGGCTGATTGTCCTTACCGATGCAGAGGTGGATGTGTGGAACCGCAACAGAAAAAAACTGAAGGAAGCCGGAGTGACTTTATGTCTGTCGCCGGAAGAAACCATAACGATCTGCAGGGATAAAATGAAGCTTTATGAGTTTCTCTCTGAAAATGGCATTGGAAATCCCATACCTACCAGAATGCTTGGCTGTATTTCTCCAGAGTCCATCACCTATCCGGCAGTTGTAAAGCCGTATAACGGTAGAAGCAGTCAGGGGCTGTGCTATCTTCATGATCAGGAAGAGATGGAACGGTTCCTTGCGGGCTGTGAGTCAGACAGTTATGTGGTACAGCCCTATTTTAAGGGAAGTATCATCACGGTGGATGTGGTGCGGCAGGCGGACAGTGAGCAGTCGGCAGCTGTATGCCGTAAGGAATTGCTGAGGACTCCTAACGGTGCAGGCACTTCTGTTCTGGTGTTTTCAAGTCCGGCTCTGGAATCTTTATGCAAAGAGACCGCAAGGGCTTTGGGAATCATGGGATGTGTTAATTTCGAATTTATAGAAGGGGAAGACGGAACCTTTTCCTTGCTGGAATGCAATCCCCGTTTTTCAGGTGGGGTGGAATTCTCCTGTATGGCGGGGTATGACTGCGTCTCAAACCATGTGAGGTGTTTTACGGGAGAGGACATTCTGCCATTAGACTCTGTAACGGAAATGTATATTGCCAGAAAATATGAGGAATACGTGACAAAGGTACTGGAAAAGGAAGGGGCTGAGGCATGAGAGACGGATCAAAAAGTGATATCATGGCAAGCATCAACTGCGTCACCTATAACCATGCAGCATTCATCCGCCAGGCTCTTGACAGCTTTCTGATGCAGAAGACTGACTTTGATTATGAGATTCTGATTCATGATGATGCTTCCACGGACGGGACCGGAGATATAATCAGGGAATATGCAAAAAAGTATCCGGATAAGATCCGGCCTCTGATTCAGACAGAGAACCAGTATTCCCAGGGAATAGATAATATAAGCGGTGCTTTTAATTTCCCCCGTGCAAGAGGAAAATATATATTTATGTGTGATGGAGATGATTACTTTGATTCACCGGACAAGCTTCAAAAGCAGGTGGACTATATGGAATCCCATCCGGACTGTACTCTTTGCATTCACAGTGCAAAAATACAGCTGATGGGAAAAGCAGTGACTGAACGCCTGATGAGGCCTTACCGGAAGACTACAGTTATCACGCCGGAAGAGATCATAGATAAAGCCTCCGGATATGCCATGTCTTCCATGGCATTTCCGGCAAGGCTTGTAAAGGAACTCCCTGATTATTATACGGACTGTCCGGTAGGAGATACCCCCCTGCAGCTGATGGCAGCAGCGAAAGGGTATGGTTATTATATGGATGAACCCATGAGTGTATACCGGGTGGGGGTCTCCGGGTCCTGGACTGCTGAGGGCAAAAAAGGGAATTATGCTGAGAAACAGCAGGTTTATTATGAACGTATGAAAAAAATATATCAGGAATTCAACATTGCTACAGCTGGCCGGTTTAAAGGATCTGCCATGAGTGCTTCATTGAGAACCTATTATCAGACAATGGTTAATACCAGGAACTTTGAAGAAATCATGAAGCCCGAATTTCATAGATATTATATGGAACTAACAGCCATGAACCGTTGTTTTATAAAGCTTCAGCATCGGTTTCCCCGAATTTATGACACACTGCGGGCGGTTTTCTTAGGCCAGAAGGGCTAGACTACAAGTAAAAAGCATAAAATCTGGGGCAGAATATTCACAATGAATTTCTGCCCCAGATTTATTTACTGCTGGTTTCTGGTAAAAAGAGTTTGATTTTCGGTATCCTCAGCTTTATTTCGCCAGATATATAGATTCAGGAGTCCAGTTTACGCTGACAGTCTGATAAAATCCTGAATCCGTTACACCATCTTTTATATAACATGCGGGGAATACCGCAGCTACAGGAAATAACAGAGCATTTTTGTTGACAAGTGAAACGGAGGCGTCCTTGAGCAAGGCCTTTTTTTCGTCCAGGGTGACAGCGCTTAAGGCTCCAAATAATGCATCTTCGTAATCTTTTGGGTGAGACATCATTTTTAAATAGTTAACACCTTTTGAAGAATAGAGTCTGATGTAATTATTTGTAAAATCCATTTTTGAAGCGCCGGCTCCGGTTATTAATCCCCCGTCATAGATACCTTCTGCTTTCTGAGAATTAAAATCGGAGACTTCTACAGTTTTTATTTGAGCATTAATACCGATTTCTGCCAGAGAAGCCTGAAGCAGTACTGCAATATTGTTATTGCTTGCTATTGTTGTAATTGTTGTGTTGAAACCATTAGGATATCCGGCATCTGCAAGCATCTTCTTAGCAAGGTCTGTATTATATTCAACAAAATCACAAGACTCGTCATAAGACCAGGCACCAGGAACGCCAAATTGTGTTACCGCAGTTCCTCTTCCCCCAGTAAGCGAATAAGCGTAACCTTCCCAATCTATTGCATGCATGACTGCAAGGCGCACATTCAAGTCATAAAAAGGTGAAGATTCATCACCGCTGCAGAACATGACATATTTGATCTGGCCTAAGTCTGGTGCTTTCTGAGCAATATCAGTGTATTTTCCCTGAAGCTGTGAAATTACAGTGGAGTCATTTGTAGCCAGTAGATCGATTTCCCCATTCATAAAGGCAGATAGCTGTGCAGTTGAGTCGGAAATATATGAAATAGTCAGTTCGTCCAGATAAGGCTGCCCTTCTATCCAGTAATTTTCATTCTTCTTATATTTCACATAAGATCCTTTCACATATTCAGAAACAACAAAGGGACCTGTCCCCACAGGATTGATGGCTGCCCAGTCTTCTCCATGTTCTTCAAACGCAGATGGACAGTAAACATATACTTCTCCAAGAACAGTATCCCAGTTGTTCTGCCAGGTCTCGTAGGTGAGTACTACCGTGTAGTCATCGGTTGCCTCGTAAGAAACCGGATTACCTAATTCTGCTGATTTCCCTCCCTCAACCATTTTATCAAAATTCCAAATAAGCGCTTTTGCATTAAAATCCGTGCCATCACTGAATTTAATGTTCTTTTTTAATGTTACCGTACAGGTTAATTTATCTGCATCGGACTGGAATGAGTCTGCTAACCAGCTGGTAGTATTTCCTTCCGCATCAACACGGCCCAGTGATTCAATTGCGGGGGCAGCAGATGCCCTGTCGCCTGTAGATGCAGAAAAAGGAAGAAAGAATGTAGTAGGGGCGTCCGGATAGCAGATTGTTACACTTCCACCATGCTTATCAGCTTTGGCAGCTTCAGTTGTACTCGCCTGTGTAGTGGCTATTTCTGTGCTGCCCGCAGAACTGCCTGCCTCTGATAAGCTGGATTTACTGCTGCAGCCGCTTAGGCTGCCAGCAAGCAGCATGGTAATGAGTGGAAATACAATTATTTTTTTCATAAAACTTCCTCCTGGTTTATATAGGTTTTCTACAAGTAGTGTTATTTCAATTTACCTGAAACCAGGGTTCTTTGCATTATCTTACCAATACAATAATCCTGTGCATCATTGTTTTCCTGACACATCCTTGTTATCTGCTTTTTAGATAATATTCTAATGTAACTGCAATTTTTTTCCTGCTCTTGTGTGTTATCTAAAATAATACTTTTAAAAAAAAATAGAAATATGTTATGATAGAGCGAAATTGTAAAACTGGTATTTTTCTTTGGGAGGTTACTGATGATCAATGTAGAATTTGCAAGGGATTATGTGGCTAAAATGAACCGACAGCTGGGAATTAACATTAATATCATGAATGAAAAGGGCATTATTATCGCCAGCAGTACACCTTCTCGTGTCGGAGATTTTCATTTGATTGCTTATGAGCTTATCAAAAATAAAAGTTTTGTGAAGATCTTAGATGCAGATTATTTGCAGGAGGATACACAGGAAGTAAATTTGCTGCTGCTGCACCGTATGGAGCCTGTCGGCGTTGTGGGTATTACGGGAAATAGTCAGGATATTCTGTCAATTGGTAAAATAGCTAAGCTGACGATTGAGTCGTTTTTTTTAAGCAATCAGACAAATCAGATGGATCTTATAGAATCACAGAATATCAGTAAATTAAGGGATGCTCTATTATTTGAACAGCCCATTAATCCCTCACGTATTTTTCAGCTGGCAACGGAAGTGGGCATTCGGGATAATGTGTATCGCGCTTTTGTTATCGTGCACTCCACTGGAGATAATGCAAAGGAAGCAATACAATACCTGTATCAGAATTACAGCTCCGGGAAAAAGCAGGTACAGGATATTTTACTTCCCATTGACGGACAGCATCTGGTATTAATAAAGTCATACCGGAAGTTTGATCCCGTGTTTTTCCGTGAAAGTATTGCTGAATTAAGTGAATATTTTATGAGCTTATTGTCAGAAAAGCGTTTTTACGAAGACTCTGTCATTTTAAAACTATACTATACAATACCAACCGACTCATTAATACATTATAGAAATTCTTATAGCTGCTTAAAATGGCTGGAAGATTATGTTCACTTTAGAACTGAGCCTGTTTATTTTATCAATGATTATTTGATTGAATATATGACAAACTGCATCAGTCCTGATTTGTTAAGACCGCTTTTTGAAAGTTATCGATACATAATTGATAATTATCTGGATAAAGAATTATTTCACACTACTGCAGCGGCTCTGGCATGTACCAATATGAGCCCGGCCGAGGCCGCCAAGGAGCTTTTTGTCCATAAAAATACGGTTCTTGCCCGTACTAAAAAATTCAAAGAGATGCTGGGGCTTCAGCCGTTAAGCAACTCAAAGGATGCCATACTTCTTCTTGCAATTGATAGCTATCTGTCAAAATAGGGAGAGTAATTCAAGGTCAGGAAAGAGTGTTTTCTGAAAACAATAAAATCCATACATTATGTATTGCCACCATAATGCATTGGTACGGAGGATTTTATATAATTTCACGTACAGGTTAAAAAGAATTGCACTCTTGCAGAAAGGAGGAAGTAAAATGGGCAGATTTATATTGAAAAGATTGGGACAGACAATCATTGTACTGGGCATCCTGTCGTTTATAATTTTTATGCTGGTATCCATGCTGCCAGGAGATCCGGTTTATGCAATGTTGGGAGGAGAAATCTCTGTTGACACATATAACCGCTGGTATCAGGCGTTGAATCTGGACAAACCGGTTATTGTCCGATACCTTTTATGGCTCTGGGATGCAGTCCGGTTCAATTTCGGAACTTCAGCCAGTTATCATAAACCGGTAATGGAGGTTTTAGCACAGCACGTTCCGGTAACCTTATATTTTTCGCTTCTGTCATTTGTTATCAGTATTCCATTAGGAATCATAACAGGAATTTTAAGTGCAGTTTACCGGGGGAAAAAAATTGATACTGTTGTGACTATGGCTGCAAATGTGACCTGCTGTTTGCCCCAATTCTGGCTGAGTGTTTTATTTTTATATATTTTTTCTATGAAACTCGGCTGGTTACCGTCATTTGGATTTACCTCACCGTTTATTGACTTTTCAAAAAGCATACGGCAGACCATACTGCCGCTGACATGTCTTACTTTAGGCGGGATTGCCTCCATTACCAGACAGACAAGATCCAGTATGCTGGAGGTTATAAGGCAGGATTATGTACGTACTGCCAGATCCAAAGGATTATCGGAAAGAAAAGTTATTTACATTCATGCCTTGAAAAATGCATTGATTCCCGTCATAACACTTATGGGGTTAAGACTTGGTATGCTGATCGGAGGATCTATGTTTGTAGAATCTGTTTTTAACATACCAGGAATGGGAACTCTTTTTGTAACCTCAATACAGGCACAGGATATTCCCTTAATACAGGCCTGTGTATTGTTAATAGCGCTTGTTTCAAGTGTTGTAAATATGGTGACAGATATTGTATATGCTATTGTGGATCCCAGAATCCGCTTGGATTAGGAGGAGATATCTAAATGGAAGCGAACACGTCTGCAACAGCAGAAAAGCAGTACATGAAAAGTAAATGGAAAAAATTTATCAAAGTTTTATTTAGCAGAAAAATTGTTTTGGTCAGTTTTGCCGGAGTATTGATCTTTCTTTTGGCAGCACTTTTTGCACCATGGCTGGCACCTCATGATCCCAACAAGACTAATTTAATGGACAGCTTAAAGAAACCATGTGCAGAATATCTTCTCGGTACAGATAATTCAGGCAGAGATGTATTGAGCCGCGTTCTTTATGGAACCAGAATATCTCTGATTGTAGGTGTTCTTGCAGTTATGATAGCCTGCGCGATCGGTACATTTTTTGGTATGGTTGCAGGATTTTTTGGAGGAGTAGTTGATGACGTAATTAACAGAATCAGTGAAGCCATCCGATCGATTCCCCAAATTGTTTTTGCTATGGCATTGTGTGCTGTTCTTGGAGGAGGGATAATAAATCTTTCCCTTGTTCTGGGAATATCCAATATGGCAATCTATATCCGAATGATGAGAGGACAGGTTTTATCCATAAAGGAAACAGATTACATAATGGCAGGAAAACTGCAGGGAAATGGAAACCTTGCTTTAATGTTCAGGCATATATTGCCAAACAGTATTTCCCCAATCATAGTCACTATGACTCAGCAGGTTGGTCAGACGATTCTCGCAGAAGCAGGACTCAGCTTTCTCGGGCTGGGAATCAGTCAGCCTACTGCATCTTGGGGAAGCATTGTCAGCGATGGGAGGAATTTCCTTCTGCAGAACCCCACTTTTTCCATAGCACCGGGTATCTGTATAGCCTTATTGGTTATCTTTTTAAATACTCTTGGTGATGGCGTGCGGGATGCGTTAGATCCAAGACTCAGAGGAGAAATCTGACAGGGGGTAAGGAACAGATGAATCATCTTTTAGAAGTAAAAAATATACAGACCTGTTTTTCAGGCGGCGAATCAGAGGTTCGGGCAGTTGACGGTGTATCACTTTATTTAAACCGCGGAGAAATCATAGGTATTGTAGGTGAATCAGGCAGTGGAAAATCAGTTACTATGTTGAGTGTACTCCAACTGATTGGAGCGCCTGGCAGGATTAGAAGCGGAGAGGTACTGCTGGAAGGAATGGAAAAAAGTCTGCTGGAATATAAAGCGAATGGCGAGCAGATGAGAGCGGTACGCGGCGGTCGGATCAGTATGATATTTCAGGAACCCATGACTTCTTTAAACCCTGTATTAACCATAGGATATCAGATTCAGGAAAATATAATGCTCCATTTGAATCTGGATAAAGAAAAAGCCAGAGCGCGCACGGTTGAAATGCTTAAAATGGTGAAGATCCCGGATGCAGAACAAAGATTTGATTATTATCCCCAGCAGTTTTCGGGAGGTATGAGGCAGCGTATTATGATTGCCATGGCGATGTCATCAAACCCGGATATTCTGGTAGCAGACGAGGCAACCACAGCTCTGGATGTGACGACTCAGTCCCAGCTGCTTGAAATGATCCGTGAAATCGCAAAGGAGACCAATACAGCAGTCATTATAGTAACCCATAATCTTGGTATAGTTGCAAGATTTTCAGAACGGATCTACGTAATGTATTCTGGCAATGTTATGGAAATGGCAGACACTTTGAATATTTTCAAAAATCCGCAGCACCCATATACCAGAAGCCTGCTGCGGGCCATCCCCCGGCTGGATGATTCAAAAGAACGGGTTCTCATACCAATTGACGGACTACCGCCCAACCCGGCTGCCCGCCCGGATTACTGTCCTTTCTATGACCGGTGCGAATATCATATGGATAAGTGCAAAAAGGGAAAGAAGCCGGAGTTTAATGAAACAGAAAAGGGACATTGGGTAGCCTGCTGCCTCACGAAAGCAGAACTGGAGGAAAAAGAAAAGGAAATTCGTCTAAAACCTCACAAGGCAGCTCCCGTGCGGAAAATGAGTGAAGAACCCTGCCTTGAAGTACATAATGTACGAAAGTATTTTCCTGTTTACAAGGGAATGATGAGAAAGAAAATTGGAGAAGTGAAGGCGATTGAGGAAATTTCCTTTCATGTAAGAAAAGGAGAGACCCTGGGGATTGTTGGGGAGTCGGGTTGCGGAAAAACCACATTGGCCAGGTGTATTATGAGAGTATATAAACCGGAAGAGGGGGAGATTCTGTTTGATAAAACTGATCTCGTTCCTCTTAATGACAGGCAGTTAAGACCTTACCGGCCTAAGATTTCCATGATATTTCAGGACCCCTTTTCTTCTCTGGACCCAAGACAAACAGCTGAATCCATTGTAGGAGAATCATTAAGGCTTTCTGGAAAGTATAAAAATCAAAAGAAGTATGAACAGCGGGTGGAGGAGCTTTTTCGGATTGTCGGTCTGGATCCTGAATTAAAAAACAGGGTACCTCATGAGTTTTCCGGCGGGCAGAGACAGAGAATCGGAATAGCAAGAGCCATATCTTCAGAACCTGATTTAATTATATGCGATGAGCCAATTTCTGCACTTGATGTATCAATTCAGGCTCAGATTATAAATTTATTAGAAGAACTGCAGGCAAAGCTTGGAATCAGCTATCTCTTTATTGCTCATGACCTGGCTGTGGTGAAACACATCAGTGACCGGATTTTGGTTATGTACCTGGGGCGTGTAGTGGAAATTGCTGAATGTGAGGAATTATATCACAATACGCTGCACCCTTATACAAAGGCTCTTTTGTCAGCAGTTCCGGTAGCAGACCCGGTTATCGAAGCAGAAAGAAACAGAATTCCAATACAGGGTGAGGTTCCAAGTATCGTAAATCGGCCAGTGGGCTGCCCATTCCATGACCGGTGCGGCAGTGTTACAGATCGGTGTAGAAAAGAAATACCTAAATTAAAGGAAGCTTGTAAAGGGCATCAGGTTGCATGCTTTTTGTACGAGTAATGATGGTACAGATCAGGAGGAAGTTTAATGAATAGTAAAATTAAAGTACAGATTCCCATTGTTTCCGATTATACGGATGATCAGCTTTTATTTGCAAAACAAATGGGAATTAATAATGTATTCGTCATGTTTAAAGACGAACACAGTAATTATGATTCAGTAATGCGTTTTATGGAACGTTGTGCCAAATTTGACTTAACTGTCAATGATGCAGGAAATGTAACAATGTATAAAAGCCCATCCATACATCTTGGGCTGCAGGACCGTGATGAATGGATTGAAAGATACAATGCGTTTAACCGTGTATTGGGAAAAGCAGGAATCAGGGTGGGCTATATTACCTGGGATCAGGGACGTGTCTCGACAACAAAATTTGCAGTAGGAAAACATACCAGAGGAGCAGTTGGCAGGCTGGTAGATATGGAAGAATTAAACCGGCGTCCTTTGTATTTTGACCGGGAGTATCAAAAAGAAGAAATGTGGAACAATTTTAAATATTTTATGGACCGGGTTCTTCCGGTGTGCGAGGAGGCTGATATTCGTCTGGCTTTACACCCCAATGATCCGCCGGTTCCTTCTCTGGAAGGAGTGTACAATCTGATTCATTCAGCAGAGGATTATAAGAGAGCTTTTGAGATGGTAGATAATAATCCTTATCTTGGAATGAAGCTATGCGTGGGCTGCTGGCTGGAGGGCGGTGATAAATTTGGAAATCTTCTGGAAGATATAAAATATTTTGTTGAGCAGAAAAAAGTATTTGTTGTGCATTTCAGAAATGTAAGCAATACGATACCTGATTTTGAAGAGACATTGCTGGAAGACGGCTATATGGATATGTATCAGGTTATGAAGCAGTTTGTCGCCAGTGGTTATGATGGGGCTATGCATTGTGACCATGTTCCGGAATTTGTAGAAACATGTGGTGGGAAAAATTCTGCATTCGCCTATTCGACCGGGTATATGAAAGCCCTCATACATTGTGCAGCAGCAGAGCTTTCATAAACAGATATAAAAAACCTTTTATTTTTATTTTGGAATATAGTATAGTTATATTTGATATTCTGGGGAGGTGTCGTTATGGAAAGCCAACAAAATACTAAGGTCTTATTTAATGGAATTGTAAGAAGTAATAACAGGGTTGGTACCAGGAATTATATTGGAGTCATTGCTACAGAAAACGAATCAGCAACGGTTGCCAGGCAGATTGCGGATTATTTTACATATGAGCGGCTGGCGGGTTATAAGAATATTGATGGTGTAATTCCTTATATAACGACACTTGGCGGTGCTTTGGATATGAGGGGGCAGATATTAGATCTGCTTCGCCGCACGATGCGGGGGTATATTGAAAATCCCAATACAGGAGGGATGCTGGTTGTCTCACTTAATTCAAAAGGGAACAGCGGAGATGCATTTCTGGAAGATGAACAATTAAAAGAGGGTCCTTTTTTGAAAAAGTTAATTGTATGCGATGAAGGAGGCAGCAAAAAGAGCGTAGAGAAAGGAATTGATATCATCTACAGCATGCTTCAGAAAGCAAATGCCATCAAGCGGACGGCAGTTTCTGCAGAGCACCTTATTGTAGGTCTCAAATGCGGAGGTACTAACTCTTTATTAGGTCAGTCTGCAAACCCAGCCCTTGGAGTGGCATCTGATCTTCTGGTAAAAAGCGGTGCAACAGTCATATTAAGTGAAACAATGGAACTCTATGGGGTTCAGGATGAGCTTCTTAAGCGAGCGGTTGATGACAGCGTAAGAGAAAAACTGCTGAACCGTTTAAACTGGTGGATCAGGGCTACACAGCTGAAGGAGCTTCTTGCATATGACAAAGAGCTGCCAAAGGAGTACTGGGATGTAAACAGCTATATTGCAGAACAAGCGTATAAAGGTATAGGAATTAAGAAATCAGGGACTTGTCCTCTCATCGAGGTATATCAGTATGCTCAGAAAATTAAGAAAAAAGGGCTGGTTTTTATGGATACACCAGGATATGATGCAGTTGCCGTAACCGGACAGATTTCCGGCGGGGCAACACTCATTGCCTATACAACAGGAAATGGATCGTGCTTCGGTGCATATCCTTCACCAGTCATAAAGATGGCGGCCTCGGATTCCATATACAAGCAGATGCTGTCTGATCTGGATATGAACTGCGGCTGTATATTAAATGGTGAAATCAGTGTGGAAGAAATGGGCAGACTGATATTTGAAAAAATATTAAGAGTTGCATCAGGAGAAAAGACCAAGGCAGAATTAAATGGTGTCGGCAGAAATGAATATTCTCCGTGGCAGATCGGATCAATTGGATAACAGCAGGAAAGGAGGCGTTTGCGGTATCATGCAGCGCCTCCTTTTTTACTGTTATTACATATTAGGATCGGTAGGATCCCAGGTCTGTGTCTCCGGTATGATCTGCTCAATGGCCGGACGTTCATATGGTCCGGGAACCGGCGATTCGTAAATAGTTACTGTAGTTCCAAGCGCACAGTGATCATAGATCCATTTGGCATCGCCGGAGAGGAGCCGGACACAGCCGGCCGATTCGGCAATGCTTAAGTAATTATATGTAGAGGGATCAAGAGTCATCTTATCTGGCCGGCTGTAAAGAATGGAGTGTATTAAAAAGCCCTTCCAGATACGGGTTGCGTATTGGGTAAAGATTCCGTGATCCATATCCCTCCAGCGGTATTTTACAGGTGTCTGAAAGGTTCCCAGGGGAGTATCCGGACCTGTAGAGGTAAGGAATGACTTTACCGGAATAATAAATCCGTTTGCACCGTCCTTTGCAAAGACCGTCATGCAGTTCATCTGTTTGTTGATGCTGATAAAAAATGGTCCGTTGTTTCCAATAATAGGTTCTAAATCGGTAAGCATCTTGCCAGAATTCAGATCAAAATAGTATTTGAAGCCATCGATGTACTGCCAGCCTACAACCGGAAGAGAGTCCTTAAAATAGTACCGGTCATTTTCGATCCATGCCCAGCCGGTAAAAGGTGTGCCGTCTCCGTTAAAGTAGCGCAGTCCACCGTCAACAATCTGCATTCCGTCTTTTGCGGCGGAAATCAGTGGTTTATCTGTCTTATATGGAAAGGCAGAGTTCTTTGCATAGAATGCCATACGAAAACCTGTGATATAATGTCCGGTTCCCATGGTTCCCGTACTGGTACCGTTCTTTGCCCAGTCAGTGGTGGTACCGTCCTCTAATTTCGCTGAATAATAAAGATTGAACTGGTTGTTTACATAACCGGAAAACCTCATCTGTATGGCTTCAATATTTACGTCATTGGGGTAATTGGTTGTCTGCTGTCCGTTCATGACCCATGGGGACCAGCCAGTGCCTGAGGTGTAGGTACGGTAAAGCACGTTCCCTACAATATTCGTGAGAAATGTAGACAAACCATGAAAGCCCTGCCCGTCGTTGGTGATCCAGGCATCGTTGACAAACGGCTGTGTCCAGTTGCCGTCACCAATCATAACAGTGGTCTGAAGACGTGGAAAGTTGGCTTTTAATGCTTCCTGGGCGGCTTTTGTCGCTTCATCAACAACACCGTCTTCTCCGCTTCCATCCCCTTCTTTTCCAATATCTATTCCTGCATTTGCCAAAGCGGTTTCTGCTTCCTCTGTTGTTACGCCTCCCTCTGTCTCAGCCGTAGTCTGTTTTTCAGACTTATTGCTTTCGCTGAGGCTGACGCCATTCCTGTAGCCTGGTCCATATGCCTCATCCGCCCGTGTAAGGGCAGCCTGTCCCAGGACAAGAGCAGCTGTCAGGCAGAATGCCGCCAGGCCGCGTGTCAGTTTACGCATAATAAAAACCTCCTGTAAATCATTAAAAATTTTATGGTGATTCCATAATACTTTAACATAACTAACTGGAAAATGCTATATACGATTTACATTTATTGGGCAATATAGTACAATAAGGCGGAAATGTAAATTGGATAATTGAGGAGAAAAACCAGTATGTACCAGGAAAATATGAAAGAGAGAGTGCTTTCCGGACTGTTTTGGAAAGTCATGGAAAACGGGGGAACACAGGGGATTCAGTTCCTTGTATCCGTTCTTTTAGCCAGACTTTTAACGCCGTCCGAATCCGGGGAAGTCATGCTGATCATGATATTTATTACCATCGGTAATGTATTTGTCCAGAGTGGTTTTAATACTTCTCTGATCCAGAAGCAGGAAGTGGACGAAAGGGATTATTCTTCTGCTTTTTGTGTGAGCTTCCTGATTGCCTTCGTTCTGTATGTAATTCTGTTTTTTTCTGCGCCTGCAATCGGGGATTTTTATGGACAACCGGTGTTTGTACCGGTATTAAGGATTTTATCCCTGACGTTGTTTTTCGGTGCAGTCATATCGGTTCAGTCCGCATCAGTTTCCAGAAATATGGAATTTCGAAAACTTTGTATGGCTAGTCTCTTTGCTGCGGCAGGTTCCGGCATGATCGGAGTGCTGATGGCATTAGAGGGATTTGGATTGTGGGCACTTGCCATGCAGCAGTTTTTTTACAGCTTTTTTCTAATGATTGTGCTGCATTTTTTGAAAACCTGGAAACCCAGCTTACAGTTTTCCTTTCAGAAAGCCAGGGATTTGTTTTCTTATGGCTGGAAGATTCTGATGTCCGGCTTAATAGACACGGTTTTTACCAATGTTTATGGTCTGGTGATTGGAAAATTATATAATTCGGCCATGATGGGGCAATACTCAAGGGGAAACCAGTTCCCTGCCCTCATTGCCAATAATTTAGGGGCTGCCATACAGTCGGTGATGCTCCCCGCTTTTTCTGCATGCCAGGACGACCGGGAGAGGGTGAAAAACATGGTAAGAAGATCCATTGTTACAAGCTCTTATCTTGTCTTCCCCATGATGGCGGGATTAATTGCCGTAGCAGAACCCATGGTGAAGTTATTACTGACAGATCAGTATTTACCATGTGTCCCCATGCTTCGTCTTTTATGCATCGCCTATGCCACCTGGCCGCTTCATGTGGCAAATTTACAGGCAATCAATGCTCTTGGAAGAAGTGAGATATTCCTAAAGCTGGAGATTATTAAAAAAGCAGTCAGTGTGGCGGCTTTAATCATCAGTATTCCTTTTGGAATTTATACTATGGTGGCGTTAAGAGCAGTGACGGATTTCATATGCACATTTATCAATGCATATCCCAATAAGAAGCTTCTTAATTACAGCTTTCTCCAGCAGTGGAGGGATGTATTCCCTTCTCTGATCCTGTCCGCTGTGATGTGCGCTCTGGTGTACAGCGTTCAGTTACTGGTGAAAGGAACCCTTCTGACTCTGACTTTGCAGATTATCACAGGAGTTCTGTTTTATGCAGGTCTTTCCTGGCTGTTTCGGATTGAAAGCTTCTTTTACTTATGCAGGACAGTAAAGAACATGAGAAGGTAAGAAACCAGTTGGCGGTTTACTTTTTTAGGCGGATCATGTAGAATAAAAAGAACTTCTTAAATGAAATGAAAAATAGAGGAATAATAATGGAACGTAAAAATGTGGCATGGAATATGATCGGAAGCCTGGTTTATGCGGGATCCAGCATGCTGCTGACGGCTCTGGTCAATCATATGGTAGGAACGGATCAGGGAGGCATCTTTGGTTTTGCTTTCAGTACATTCGGGCAGCAGATGTTTCTTGTGGCTTATTTTGGAATGAGACCGATCCAGAGCACCGATGTGAGGGAGAGCTATACCTTTGGCGAATATCGGCTGGCCCGCTTTGTTACTTGCGGTGCAGCCCTGATTTTAGGCATCTGCTACATTCTATGGAAGGTTTTCTTTTCTTCTTCTGACTATACTTATGAGAAAACCATGGTAGTGTTTTTCATGGTTCTTTATAAGGTGTTTGACGGATTTGCTGATGTATACGAATCGGAATTTCAAAGAAAAGGAAAGCTTTATTTAACCGGACAGGCCATGACCTGGAGGACATTGTTTTCCGTGTGTTTATTTTTAGGCACTCTGGCTATTACAAGGGATTTAATTGCCGCTTCGGCGGTTGCTGCCGCTTCTCAGGCAGTGGGCATCTGGCTGTTTGATAAAAGGACTGCGGACCGGATACCGGATATTACTTATATACATGCAAAGGGAAGATACAGACAGCTTTTACAGGACAGCTTCCTTTTGTTTTTGTCTGTATTTTTAGACGGTCTCATCTTTGCTATGGCAAAGTACGCCGTTGACTCCCAGATGACTTCTGGGGACAATGCCATTTTTGTGGCTATATTTATGCCTACATCCGTGATTAACCTTGCGGCTAATTTTGTAATCCGGCCCTTCCTCACCAGACTTTCCATTCTTTGGGATGAGAAGAGGACTTCAGAGTTTCTCATGGTTTTAAGGAAGCTGTCCGGAATTATTCTGTTTCTCACTGTAATTGCTTTGGCTGGAGCCTGGGTGATCGGGGTTCCTGTGCTTTCCGCTGTCTTTAACGTGGAACTGGCGCCTTACCTCTTCGGACTGCTTGCTATTATTCTGGGAGGAGGTTTCTTCGCAGTAATGAACTTATTTTATTATGTCCTGGTGATCATGAAGAAACAGAGACTGATATTTTTTGGATATGTTCCGGTCTGCATTCTTTCGTTTGTTCTTTCTTATCAGTTTGTGAAAATAGGCGGAATCAACGGCGGTGCATATTCTTACATGCTTGAAATGCTGATTCTCATGTTTTGTTTTATGGGACAGGCAATCCGGATTATTCATTCAGAAGAAAAAGGAAGGAGAGAACAGAGGATATGACAGACCGGGTACTGGTAGTGATACCTGCATACAATGAAGCCTTAAATATTGAGCGGGTAGTGGGAGAGGTCATAGAGAATTATCCCATGTATGACTATGTGATTATTAATGACGGTTCTACGGACAATACCGCAAAAATCTGCAGAAAACATGGCTGGAAGATCATTGACCTTCCCATGAATTTAGGTCTGGCAGGCGCGTTTCAGACCGGGCTTAAGTATGCACACAGAAAGGGCTATGGCTATGCCATACAGTTTGACGGAGACGGACAGCACCGGCCGGAGTTCATTCTTCCCATGAAGGAAAAGATGGATCAGGGATATGATATCGTCATTGGCTCCAGGTTTGTAACTGAGAAAAAGCCCCGTTCTCTTCGTATGCTTGGCAGCCGGATGTTAAGCGGCGCCATCTGGTTTACCACAGGAGTAAAGGTGAACGATCCTACATCCGGAATGCGCATGTTCAGCCGTAAGATGATCAAGGAATTTGCAGACGGACTCAATTACGGTCCGGAACCGGATACTATCTCCTATCTGATCCGCCACGGTGGGAAGGTTGCAGAAATACCGGTTGTGATGGATGAGCGGATACTGGGAGAGAGTTACTTAAATCCCTTAAATGCGGCCCGGTATATGGGAAAGATGCTGTTTTCCATTTTACTGGTACAGAGCTTTCGCGTTCGGGACAGAAGATAAAGGAAGGGAGTACGTGATATGACGGTTTTACTTCGCTGCGTGCTGATATGCGTTTCCCTGGTACTGACCTTTTACGTACTGGGAAGGATACGCCACTCAAAAATGAAGATAGAGGATTCCATTTTCTGGGTAATGTTTTCCCTGCTTTTGGTAGTTTTCAGCATCTTCCCCAAAGTGGCGGATTTCATATCCAGCCTGGTGGGAACCTATTCCACAGCTAATTTCATTTTTACCCTGATGATTTTTATTCTGCTCACCAAGGTCTTTTTTCAGTCGATTAAAATATCCCAGTTAGAGCGCAGAGTGACGGAGTTAATCCAGATGCTGGCGCTTGATAAGGAGGAAGCCATAGAGAAGGAGGAACATAAACTGTGAAGCGTTTGTTAAAGACGAAAGGTTTATGGCTTGCAGCCGGAAGCATTCTGCTTTTGATGTTCCTGTTTATCAGAACCTATTTAAAAACCATAGTGGGGATTCCTTCGCCGGAGTTTGAGCCGGTCCGCCGGTTTTACTGGTGGTTTATTGTCTTCGGTTGTGGATTTCTTGCTGCGTTTGCTTTCCTTTTGTGGATAAAGGAAGCTCTTATCCAGTGGCTGTTTCCGCTGGTTGTCATCGGGCTGGGGGTTTTTTATCTGTTCGCTTTGACACCGTTTTCTGCACCCGATGAAGCCGCCCACTTTGTCAGTGCCTATCGTCTTTCCAGTCAGATTATGGGGAAACAGGCAGTGGCAGGGGAAGATTTTTTAAAGCATGCTTCATCAGAAGAAAAAGAGCGTATCAAAAAAGGAGCAAATGTCCTGGTACGAAGCGGAGATGATGTCCCCGGCCTTTATACAGAGCCGGGGCAGAGAACGTACAACCGTGTCCTGACAGAGCTGTTTTCCCTGGACCGCAGCCAGTCGGTGACAGTCCGGGAGGAAGTTCCGGTGAATGCCACACCTGTGGTTTATCTGCCTCAGGCAGTGGGAATTACTCTTGCCAGGCTTTTACACCTTGGCTATATACCCCTGGTATATCTGGGACGGTTTATGAATCTTCTGGCATTTGCAGCAATGGCAGCAGTTTCTGTCCGCCTGATGCCATTTAAAAAAGAAGTTCTCATGGCAGTATCCTGTCTGCCCATGACTCTTCACCTGGCGGCTTCCTATTCCTATGATACTGCATTTATCGGCCTTTCCATGCTTTTGCTTTCCTGGTGTTTTCATCTGGCTTATGAAAAGGAAGAGATAAATACAAAAGACCTTTTGGTTCTGACTCTGCTGCTGATATTATTAGAGCCTGGAAAAATTGTATATCTGCCTGCAGCCGGAATCTGTCTGCTGATTCCAAAATCTAAATTCAGATCTCAGAGACATTACTGGATCTCTGTTTTTAGTGTCATTGCAGTGATGCTGCTTGCAGTATTCCTGGTGAACCGCCTGGTACTTTCTGCATGGGCGGGAGCTACGGAAAGCTACGTGGGCTGGAGTGAGGCGGCAGGATATAATTTATCTGATTTGTGGCAGAGACCATTTTGCGTATTTACGGTTTATTATGAAACTCTGGTGACCCAGTACGACTATTATCTGGTAACAATGCTGGGGGGATTTCTGGGGAATTTAGATCCGAATCTGACGATTCCGCCGGTCTGCCTTACCCTTCTTTGGTACGCGCTCTTTATCAGCGTAATAAAGAGAGAGGGGGAAGTGGTGAAAATGACGGACGGACAGAAGCTGTGGATTTTATTTCTGGTATTTACCAGTGCAGTTCTGGTTCTGACCTCTATGTTTTTAGGGTGGACTCCCAGAAATTTAACGTATATTACCGGAGTTCAGGGGCGTTATTTTATTCCCCTTCTGCCCCTGTTTCTGCTGACTATATATGACCGCCGTCTGGTGATCGGTGTGGATTTAAGAAAAAGCGCATGGTATCTGGAATGCTTTGTAAGCATTTATGCCCTGATCCGTATCTGCTCCACATCCTGCCTGCGTTATTGATAGGAAAGAAGGAAATTCAAATGGAAGAAATAAGAGGGGAGCAAAAGACCGTTGATGTGATCATTCCGGTTTATAAGCCGGACGAAACGCTTATGCGGCTTTTTCACAGGCTGGAAGAGCAGTCTTATCCCATACGGAAAATTATTGTGATGAATACGGAAAAATCTTACTGGAAGGATTCTGATTATGAACATGTGAAGAATTTAGAAGTTCATCATGTGACGAAAGAAGAATTCGACCATGGCGGTACAAGAAACAGAGGGGCTGGTTATTCCAAGGCTGATATCATGGTATTTATGACTGATGATGCGGTTCCTGCTGACAAAAATTTAATCAGTGCTCTTGTAAAATCGTTTCTTAAGACCGGCAAAGGCGGGGAAAAGGTAGTGATGGCTTATGCAAGACAGCTGCCTAATCCGGACTGTGCTCTGGCAGAGCAGTATACCCGTTCCTTTAATTATCCTTCTGAGAGCCGGGTTAAGACAGAGGCTGATTTAAAAGAACTGGGAATTAAAACGTTTTTTGCATCAAATGTCTGCTGTGCCTATGACAGAAGTTTATTCCTGGAGGCAGGCGGATTTACGAAAACCACCATTTTCAACGAAGATATGATCTATGCAGGAAATGCAGTGCGTTACAGAGGCGAGGCTGTGGCGTATGCTGCTGATGCTAAGGTGATCCATTCCCATAATTACGGCTGCATCGCCCAGTTTAAGCGGAATTTTGACTTAGCGGTATCTCAGGCAGACCACCCGGAGGTATTTGGCGGAATCCGTTCGGAAAGCGAGGGAATCCGGCTGGTGAAAAAAACCTGCATCTGGCTGGTAAAACAAAAGAAACCCTGGCTGATTCCAGGAGTGATTATAAAGAGCGGCTTTAAATATATGGGGTATCTTATGGGGAAACGATACCGTACCCTTCCCAGGCGGCTGATATTAAGCTGTACGATGAACCGGTCTTACTGGGGGAAACACAAAACTGAATAAAAAGGTACCTGTCAATAAAGTATTTTTAACTATAACAGATAAAAATACTTTATTTTTTTGTCTTTTTTCACCAATGAATTATACTATGGCGAAAACTATAATGCAAATAACACAATAAATTGCCGGTATTTATTAAAAAAGTAAACATAATGCAAAAGAGGAGGTATCAGAATGGGTAAAAGCATGGATCTTGTCATTAGAAATGGAGTGGTTGTTTTTCCGGACCGGGTTGAAAAAGCTGATATTGGGGTAAGTGACGGAAAAATTGTGGAGATATCACAGGAGATCTCTCAGGATGGAAAAGAAGTAATTGATGCAGCAGGCAAACATATTTTTCCAGCAGCCACCGACGGTCATGTACACTTTGATGATCCGGGAAGAACGGAATGGGAAACCATAAAAAACGGCAGCCAGGCTCTGGCAGCAGGAGGCGGTGCTGTATTTTTCGATATGCCGTTAAACAGTTCTCCCTGTACACTGGACAGAGTAAATTTCGAAAAGAAGCTTGAGATTGCAAAAAGAGATTCCATCTGTGATTTCGGTCTGTGGGGAGGATTATGTCCCACAAACTTAGACAAACTGGAGGAGCTTGCTGAGTGCGGAGTTGTGGGTTTTAAAGCGTTTTCCTGTTTCAGCGGAATCGATGAGTTTCCTGGCATTGATGACTATACTGCTTACAAGGGTATGGAAAAATTAAAGAAACTGAACCTTCCACTTATGGTTCACTGTGAAAATGACGGTATCACAGGAAAAGTAACCGGTTTAAAGAATGCGCAGAACAAAACCGGAGTAAAAGATTATTTCGAGGCTCATGCGCCGATTACTGAAATCGAAAGCATTTCCAGAATGATTACCTTTGCAGAGGAAACAGGCTGTAAGCTGATCATCGCTCATGTAAGTACGGCAAAGGGCGTGGAACTGGTTACAGAAGCAAGAAAACGGGGCGTGGATATTTCCTGTGAAACAATCGGCCATTATCTGATTCTGACAGATGAGGATGTTGAAAGACTGGGGACTCTTGGAAAATGTTCTCCGCCGATCCGTGACGCAGCAAATCAGCAGAAGATGTGGGGTAAATTGTTTAACGGTGAAATCACATTTATCTCATCCGATCATTCCCCCAGCGATCCAAAACTGAAAGAGAAAGAGTTTATGAAAGCATGGGGAGGCATCTCTGGCTGTCAGAGTACACTGCCTGCTGTTTTAACCCATGGTTACCACGACAGAAAGCTTATGCTGACAAAGGTTGCGGCACTTACTGCATCCAATGTAAATGAAGTATTCCATATCGAAGGAAAAGGTAAGATCCAGACAGGCTATGATGCTGATTTTGCAATTGTTGACCTGGATAAAGAATATGTGCTGGATGCGGATTCCTTATTCTATTTACATAAAGTGAGCCCCTATGCAGGCATGAAATTCAAAGGTCAGGTAACACAGACAATTGTGCGGGGAAGAACCATCTTTAAAGATGGTAAGATTACAGCAGTTTCAGGCGGGAAACTGATCACTCCTGCCAGAATGTCGTAAGTCACAAACGTATATAAGGAGAAAATCATGGGAGAAAGTGTGATGACAGAAGAAAAGGCATTGGAAGGCGTAATAAAACAGGATGGGATGGAGCCGGTTCCTGTCAGCAAGAGAACAATGGGGGCATTTTCCTACTGGCTGGTCTGGCTTGGCGGCTGTGTTTCCACGGCAAACTTAACACTGGGTTCCGATCTGGTTTCAGGAGGACTGAACCTTGTTCAGGCGATTATTGCAATTACGTTGGGATCGGCACTTTGTGTTATATGCATGGTCTTAAACGACAAACTATGTTACACAACCGGAATTCCATATGTAGTGCAGCTAAGAGGTGCATTTGGCTTTAAAGGTACGGTTATCCCTGCTCTGTGCAGAGGTATTCCAGCCGTTATATGGTATGGCTTTCAAAGCTGGATTGGCGCTTCAGCCCTGAATGAAATCAGTAAAATCGTCATTGGCTTTGACAGCATTATTTTATGGTTCATTCTGTTTCAGGCAATGCAGATCGGACTTTCTGCACTGGGCTTTCAGGGAATTAAGGTAATCAATAATATTGGCGGAGCTGTTGTTATTATTGCCCTGGTTTATATGCTGGTTACTATTCTTGGCATGCATGGAGACGTAGTGACAGAAGTGGTAAATAAAAAGGGATCCTGGGGACTCCCGTTTTTTGGAGCGGTTACGACCTTTATTGGTGTAAACTGTGCGCTTCTGGTAAACATCGGCGATTCGGTAAGACAGCTAAAGCCTGGATGCGGTCCTGTGAAACGAGGCTCCGCTTATGCATTTGCAATGATTCCTGCTGTGGTATTTATGGGAGTCATCGGTCTTCTTGTTACAAGTGTAACCGGAATTGCCAATCCCATCGTAGGCTTTGCCTATATCATGCCCAATAAAGCAATCGTTGTAATTACGTTATTCTGTATCGTGTGCGGTACACTCACCACCAATATGCTCAATAACGCACTTCCCCCCATCTATGTACTGGTAGATCTTATAAAAGTATCAGTTAAAAAAAGTGCGATTATTGTGGGACTGCTTGCATATGCTACATTTCCATGGGAGCTTGTAAAAGAGTCATCTGCAGCCGGACTCAATCTTTTTGTGCTGATTTCCTCTTCCGTACTGGGACCGGTTTTTGCAATCCTTGTCGTGGATTATTATATTATCAAGAAACAGAACATTGATTTGAAAGATTATTACAATCCGGACGGGGCGTTTAAGGGGATTAACCTTGCCGCAATCGTAGGTTTAATCGCAGGTATGGCTGCAGCTCTTATCTTTATAAAAATATCATGGCTGGCAAGTATTCTGCCTGCAGGGATTGTTTATTATGTGCTGATAAAGTATTCTGAAAAAAAGAGGAAATAGAGAAAAAGAAAGAAGTCTGCGTGACATAAATTGTCATGGCAGGCTTCTTTTTGTATCTCAATCAAAAATCAGAGTATGAGCGTAATAAATTCCGCAGAGGGAATCAATGCCGGAGGAGTGTCCCACTGCTTCAAACGAAGCAAGGATATCTTCAGGAGATGCAGGAAAAACAAGATCCTTAATTGGTTTACTGAAATGTGACGAAAGAGCACATTGAAGGAATGTGCGGCTGATATCATTCGTCTTGTTAAGATTCGCCCCAATTCTTTCCTTGAGAACGGATGTAAACGGCTGATCTGAGTTTCCGGTCAGTATCAGTCCGGCCAGTACGCCGCACAAAAAGTCATCTCCGCTTGGGGTAAGGCCCACTCCAAGGCCGATCAGAGAAACCAGTTCCTCTGTGGCTTTTTCATAATCGGCTGTCTGCATGAAGGTATTACAGGCTGTAAGACGATGTTTTGCGGCTGCAGTTACCAGTTCCGTCTCCAAATTATTTTCCTGATCCTTCACACAGGAGGAAACAAAAATGGTACAAAAACCTGCCCCAGCAGAACGGTCCAGTACAGACTTTAACATAAACCGCGAAAGCGGGGAAGATTTACTGGAAAGTTGGGATTCAAATATAGCAGCTTTTGAAAAACAGAAATTAATAACAGAATTACAGCCATGTACAGACAATGTACCCGGACTCACCTTTACCTCCAGGTCCGGAAAAACAGGGAGTGTTTCCATTGATGCAGCGTCCAGTTGGGTAATAAGACTGACCGGTGATACCGGCGAGCAGGCTGCCTGTAAAGCCAGTAAATAATCACCGATCTGTATGTTAATGGTTTTGCGGTATACGGAGTGTACCAGGCCTTCTGACGCAGAATTTAGTATCTCCAGAGCATAAGAACCAATGGTTGTAATATTAAAATGCATGATCACTTGTTTCCTCCTTTTGCTGATAGATTAAATTCTAGCAAAAAGCCGGAAAAAATACAAATATAAGAAAATAATTTATACATCATGGACAAAAATCATAACGAAATTTTACCTCATTTTACATTGTTTTCACAGGCATTATTTAATAAAATAATGAAATGTTTCATTAGTCAGTTATCATTCATTAACCAGAAACGGAGGAGAAGGTATGTATGATTTATTAGTAAAAAATGGGAAGATTGTAACAGCAGAATGTGTATTTTCAGGAAACATCGCGGTAAAAGAGGGTAAAATAGCAGCGGTGCTTCTTGCAGGAGAAGAACCGGAAGCGAAAAAGGTTATTGATGCAAAAGGAAATTATGTTTTCCCGGGTGCAATTGATACCCATGCACATTTGAATGATCCCGGATACGAATGGCGTGAGGATTATGAGCATGGAACTGCCGCCGCCGCAGTAGGCGGATACACAACCATCATCGATATGCCGCTGCAAAACGAGCCTGCCATGACAAACGCAAAAATTTTTGATAAAAAGTATGAGAAAGTATCACCCAATGCATATGTGGATTATTGCTTCTGGGGTGGTTTGATTCCTGAAAATTTTCAGGATTTGAAGGGCATGGATGAGAAGGGCTGTGTTGCATTTAAATCCTTTATCGGACCCGTTTCCCCTGATTACAGCTCCTTAAATTATGGGCAGGTATATGAGGCAATGCAGATCATCCATGAGTTTGGCGGACGTGCCGGTTTCCACTGCGAAGATTTTGCTGCAATTAAATGGCAGGAACAGAGAATGAAAAAAGAGGGAAGACTGGACTGGGAAGGATTTTTAGAATCAAGACCGGTTGTTGCAGAAATGGTAGCCACAGTTGATGTCATTGAGCTTGCAAAAGCCACCGGCTGCAAAGCACACATCTGCCACGTAAGCAGTCCTGATGTTGCTCAGAAGATTAAGGAAGCACAGCAGGAAGGTTACGACATTACAGCAGAAACCTGTTCCCATTATTTAAGTATGACAGATGAAGATGTGATCAAGAACGGACCGCTGTTTAAATGCGCCCCGCCTCTGCGGTCCCAGGAAGAAGTGGACAGGTTGTGGACCTATGTGGAAGATGGTACATTCAGTGGTATTGCAAGTGACCATTCCCCATGTTCCTATGATGAAAAATTCAAGGAAATTTTAGGTAATAAGATCGAAAATGTATTTGATGTATGGGGAGGAATCAGCGGGATCCAGAGCGGATTTCAGGTAAGCTTCCATGAAGGATGCGTAAAACGGGGAATCTCACCTTCCGTTCTTGCAAATGCAATGGCAAAGAAACCGGCTGAGGCTTTTGGAATCTATGGGAAAAAAGGAGATATCAGAACCGGATTTGATGCAGATTTCATTATTGTGGATGCAGATAAGGAATGGGAAATAACAGAAGAATCCTTACTCTACATAAACAAGATTTCTGCTTTTGTGGGAATGAAGGGAAAAGGATTGCCAGTCTGCACCATTGTCCGCGGTGAGGTAGTCGCAGAAGACGGAAAAGTTGCAGGTGAAAAAGGATTCGGAAACCTGGTTAAAAAACTGTAATATGCGGATTCATAAGAATCCGCAATCAAGCTTCAGGGCTGTAAGAAGCGGTCCGTGTGGTTGTGTAAAAATTCAACGGTTGCATTTAAAAGTTGTGCGGCAGCAGGATCTGCTTCATTTCTGTCAAAATCGTGTACAGAGCCCGGGGCGACAAACTGTTTTGCCTGATATATACTGCTAAGTTTCAGAAACTCTGCAAACGGAACATCTGTGTCATTCATACTATGGGCACAGAACAAAGGAGCCGGAAGTTTTTCGCAGGTCCGGAGCGAATAGTCCAGAAAGAAATATTTATCCCTGCCTTCATAAAAAAGAGATTTCCATGATCCTGTCTGTCTGGCGTAAACATAAATGCTGTAATGGGTATCTAATTTACCCTCAGTAGGAACCTGATCAGAAACGGTATCAAGGCAGGAACTGCTAATGGGTGGAAGAGAACAATAGTAGCTGTTTGGAGTGTCAAACCAGCTGTCACACAGGAAACCATAGCCGTAATATGACAGGATACCGTTAGGTGGCAGAAGAAGGCGCTGGTCTTTTGAAGCCAGCAGGCATAGATATGCTCCCGCAGAACGGCCCCACAGGAAGTAGGGAAGTTCCCTGAGTACATAAAGTGTCGGGTGTAAGATATAGTGGTTGATGGAATCAATCACAGATTTCAGCATCATATCAATTTTGGCGGCGGGAGCAAGGGGATAGTCATAGGAAATAATGATATATCCGGCGTTTGTAAGGCTGTTTACATGCAGCTGCGGCAGATCAAGACGAGAGCCGTACAAAAGACCGCCGCCATGAAAATATAAGATACATGCCTTAGGTGCGACTTTCGTATTTTGATAAACCGTAACGTTAACCGGATAAGAGGATTCATTCAGCATCATTTCTTTTTGTTCCGTCATTGTGGAAATTCCTTTCTGCTTTAAATACAATTTTTCATTAATGTAAGATAATTATAAACTGTTAAAAAATAAACAAGCAGGGGAAAAGTGGATAAAACGGGAACGGGATTTTATCTCATAATATAATTGAAATACTGGGAAATACCTGCCATAATAAACAGGTATAAATTGGTTGACTGAATGAAATATGACCTAATGGAAAGTGAGGAGCTTTATTATGAGTTATTTAAACGGGCAGACAGGATACCGTGATGACTTATTAGCCACCAGATCCGTCGTTAAAAAAGAAAATTATGTTTTAATTGAGCCGGATGGAATTGTAAAAAACGCGATTCCAGGATATGAGAAGTGTGATGTTACGATTCTTGGCTCTCCTCAAATGGGAGCTTCCTTTGCGGATTACCTGGTGACAGTCCACGAAGGCGGAAAAAACTCTGCGTTCGGCGGGGAAGGACTGGAATCATTCATTTATGTAATGGAAGGTTCGATTAAGGTTAAAAATGCGGACAAAGAAGAGACGCTCAAAGAAGACGGCTATATTTATTCCCCCGCCAGCAAGACCATTTCTTTTGAAAATGCGGGAAAAGAGGATGCAAAGCTCTTTGCCTACAAACGCAGATATGACGAGCTGACTGGATACAGCGCCTATACTGTAGCGGGAAATGCAAACGATCTTCCATGGATTCCATATGAAGGAATGGAAAACTGTTATATTCGTGATTTCCTGCCTGCAGCAGAGAATTTTGGATTTGATATGAATATGCATATTCTTAAATTCCATTTAGGGGCATCCCACGGTTACATAGAGACTCATATTCAGGAGCATGGCATGTATTTCCTTACAGGTAGTGCAATGTACAGACTGGATAATGACTGGGTTCCGGTCAAAAAGGGTGATTACGTATTTATGGATGCTTATTGTCCCCAGGCCTGCTATGCAGTAGGACGGGAAGAAGATTTAACTTATATCTATTCCAAGGACTGCAACAGGGATGTGAAGCTGTAACCATTGTTTTTGATGTTCTTCCTAAGAATTTTTACATATACAAAAAAACTGGCTTTCCGGTATGAATCAGACACCGGAAAGCCAGTTTTTTTGTTTGTGGGATATTCCAAAATACCACGAAAGTGGATAAAAATCAAACCGACATTTATCTAGTTATTTGATTGAAACGGGGTAAAAAAATAGCCATAATAGATAAAGAAAAGCTGGCTGGCAGCAATTCGCTGAACAAACATAACCATAAATCAGGAAGGCGAGGAACGATAAATGAAACTTGTAAGAGCTGAATTAAAAGACTTGATGAAGAAAAAATTAATGAGAGCCGGTTTGAAAGAAGATCATGCTGATATCACAGCAGAGATTCTTACATGGTCAGATGAGAGAGGATACCATTCCCATGGAGCGGTAAGAGTGGAGTATTACTGTGAAAGAATTTCAAAGGGAGGCATTACCGTAGATCCTCATTTTGAATTCAAGGAGACAGGTCCCTGTTCTGCAATCTTTGAAGGAGACAATGGCTGCGGATATGTGGCTGCTACAAAAGCAATGGAACAGGCAATTGAAATGGCAAAGAAAAACGGCATCGCAGTAGTCGGTGTCCGCAACATATCCCACAGCGGCGCTCTTGGATATTATACAGAGATGGCAGCAGACCAGAACCTGGTTGCAATTTCCTTCTGCCAGTCAGATCCAATGGCTGTACCCACTGGCGGTACAGAACCGTATTACGGAACAAATCCAATTTCCTTTGCAGCTCCTACCGCAGATGAGAGAAAAGTGGTATTTGACATGGCAACAACCGTACAGGCATGGGGGAAAATTCTGGATAAACGATCCAGAGGAGAATCCATTCCAGATACATGGGCTGTGGATGAAAAAGGAAATCCGGTTACAGATCCAAACAAAGTAAATGCACTTGTTCCCATTGCCGGTGCAAAGGGTTATGGTCTTATGATGATGGTTGATATTTTTTCCGGTATTCTCTTAGGCGTACCGTTTGGCAAGCATGTAAGCTCCATGTATCATGATTGCTCAAAAGGCAGAGAACTGGGTCATATGCATATTGTTATGGATCCAAAGCGTTTTACCAACATCGAAGAGTTTATGAAAAATATGTCCGTTACCTGTGATGAATTAAATGCAGTCCCGCCGGCAGACGGATATGACAAAGTTTATTATCCAGGCGAACGAGCCGTAATGAGAAGAGATAAATACTATAACAATGGCGGAATTGAAATTGTAGATGCAATCTATGAGTACTTAAAGAGTGATGCCATTCATTTTAACCGGTATGATCACAAGAACAGATTTGCAGAATAAGGAGAAATATTATTATGTTAAGAACAGCAGTAAAAAAGGGAAGTTATCACGATTCTGTAGTACTGATGCTTCTTACCAATCAGATCTCAACGATTCAGGGAGTAAAGAAGGCTTCTGTCATGATGGCGACACCTGCTAACAAGGACATTTTTAAGCAGAGCGGTCTGGATACAAAAGAATTAATGGAATCAACAGCAAATGATATGGTTATCGTTGCTGATGTGGAAGATGAAAGTCTTCTGGATACCATCATGAAAGAGGCAGAGGAATTTTTTCAGAAGCAGTCCGTATCAGCTGGAAATGGAAAAGAATCTCAAAGCGCCAGATCATGGGATCAGGCCCTTGGCCAATTGCCGGATGCCAATCTTGCAGTAATTTCCATACCAGGAGCTTATGCAGCTCTGGAAGCAGACCGTGCGCTTGACGAGGGCATGAATGTGTTCATGTTCAGCGACAACGTCACGATTGAGGACGAAAAGAAATTAAAAGAGAAGGCTCATGAAAAAGGGCTTGTCGTTATGGGACCTGACTGCGGAACCAGCATCATTCAGGGCGTTCCCATCGCATTTACCAACAGCGTGACTCCGGGCGCCATTGGAATTATAGGGGCGTCAGGAACCGGAATTCAGGAGCTTACCACAATTATAGACCGTCTTGGAGAAGGTGTAAAAAATGCCATTGGTACCGGCGGCCGGGATTTATCAACACAGGTCGGCGGAATTACCATGATGGATATGATTGATGCAATGGAAGACGATGACAGTGTAACGGTTATGATTGTTATTTCCAAGCCGCCGGCAAAGGCAGTCAGGGAAAAGGTATCAGCAAGACTGAGTGTCTGCAAAAAACCGGTTATCACCTTATTCCTGGGAGAAAAACCAGAGTATCATGAGGAAAATTTCTATCATACCTATACACTTGATGAAGCGGCCCGTCTGGCAGTCAGCCTGGTACGGGGAGAAAGGGTAAAGGAAGGCGAAGTATCTGTAGATCGTTCTTCATTTTACCGCAGTAAGGAAAAAAAGACGATTAAGGCTTATTATTCAGGCGGTACACTTGCCGGAGAAGCAGCCATGCTGATCAAAGATGCCCTGAATTTTAAAATTCCGCCGGAAAAGGCAGAGGGATTTATGTTAAAAACCGGAGGTCATATCGTTGTGGATCTGGGTGATGATGTATATACACAGGGAAAACCACATCCGATGATCGATCCGGCAAAGAGAATTGAATGCATGAAGGAAGCTGTTGATGACAAATCAACAGGAGTGATTCTTCTTGATATCATGCTTGGATATGGTTCCCATGCCGATATGGCAGGTGCCCTGCTTCCTACAATCAAAGAGCTTGGTGATCAGGCAGAACGAGAAGGCAGAAAGGTTTTCTTTATTGCGACTGTATGCGGAACAAGAAAGGATTTCCAGGGGTATGATGAGGCAGTGAAAAAGCTGACTGATGCCGGAGTAATCGTATGTGAAACCAATAAACTGGCTGTCCGTACCGCAATTCAGGCAATCGGTCTTGACTTTGATGAGATGAATAAAGAGATCCGGCCAAAGAAAGCTGCAGATACCATTCCCGGTAAGGCTTCAGAAAAACTGCTTCAGATGCTGGCAGAGAAGCCAAGGATTATCAATATCGGACTGAAAAGCTTTTCCGAAGTTGCTAAGGAGTTTGGCTGTGAAGTGGTTCAGTACGACTGGATGCCCCCTGCCGGCGGAAATGTGGAATTAATAAAAACCCTTAATTTCCTCAGAAACTATAAAGATCTGGATATCGATGAGGCAAACCGCAGGGTAATCACAAAAGTGGTTGCCAGCCAGCCTGTCATAAAAGACAATACACGGGCAAAAAATGTGATTCCTGAATTAAATAATGGAAAAGTGATTCTTCATGCAGGTCCGCCTGTTGCTTATAAGGACATGCCGGATCCAATGCAGGGCTCCTGTGTTGGCGCAGTTCTTTTTGAAGAATGGGCCGATACGGAAGAAGATGCCAGAAAGCTGTTGGAATCAGGAGAAGTGAAATTTCTGCCATGTCATAGTGTAAGAGCAGTGGGTCCCATGGGTGGAATTACATCTGCCAATATGCCTGTATTTGTTGTGGAAAACAAAACAGACGGCAATGAAGCTTACTGTACGATGAATGAAGGAATTGGTAAGGTACTTCGTTTCGGCGCCTATTCCGATGAGGTTGTTAAAAGACTGCGCTGGATGAGAGATGTTCTCGGACCAGTATTACAAGCCGCTATCAAAGAGCTTGGAGGAATCAATGTAAATCCTCTGGTGGCGAAAGCCATTGCAATGGGAGACGAGTTCCATCAGAGAAATATTGCAGCTTCCCTGGCATTTTTAAAAGAAGTTGCACCTGTTATTACTAAAATGAAGATATCCGATCAGGATCGCTATGATGTTATAAAATTCTTATCTGATACCGATCAGTTCTTCTTAAATATTATGATGGCAACCGGCAAGTCCGTTATGGATGCTGCCCGGACTGTGACTGACGGTACGATTGTGACTGCCATGTGCCGCAATGGCGTGGAGTTTGGAATCCGTATTGCAGGAATGGGAGACCAGTGGTTCACGGGACCAGTTAACACGCCACAGGGATTGTATTTCACAGGTTATGACAAAGAAGATGCATGTCCGGATATGGGTGACAGTGCGATCACTGAGACATTTGGAGTAGGCGGTATGGCGATGATTGCAGCCCCGGCTGTTACCAGATTTGTGGGCGCGGGCGGATACGAAGATGCCCTTCGCACCAGTACGGAGATGGCAGAGATCACCATAGACAGAAACCCCAACTTTATCATCCCCAACTGGAATTTCCAGGGAGCCGCTCTTGGAATCGATGCAAGGCTTGTAGTAGAAAAAGGCATTACACCGGTAATTAATACAGGAATCGCTCATAAAATTGCAGGATATGGACAAATTGGAGCAGGAACGGTGCATCCGCCAATGGAATGTTTTGAAAAAGCAATCACAACATATGCAGAGAAACTGGGATACACCAGGTAGATTTTAGGAGAACGTTGTGGAAAATAAAAAAATAGTAATTGCTCTGGGCGGAAACGCCCTGGGCAATGATATAGAAGAACAAAAAGAAGCCGTCGCCAGGACTGCAGAGGTAATTGCAGATCTTGCACAGCAGGGGTTATCCATAATTGTCACTCATGGAAACGGACCCCAGGTAGGATTGATCCAGACGGCCATGGATCACCTCGCCCTGGTGCAGGCAGGCATGAAACAGGTGCCGCTTCCAACCAGTGTGGCAATGAGCCAGGGATATATAGGAATTGACTTACAAAATGCAATTAAATACGAATTTCACAGGCGGGGCATGGACAGAAAAGTTTCTACCATTCTGTCCCAGGTTGAAGTCAGTAAGGATGATGAAGCTTTCCAAAATCCTGCAAAGCCAATCGGAAGATTTCTTACAAAAGAAGAAGCGGAAAAAAATGAGGCGGAAGGAATCCGGTGTATGGAGGATGCAGGCAGAGGTTACCGCATCGTAGTTCCCTCTCCCATGCCAGTGAGAATCCGGGAACTGGAAACAATAAAGACGTTAATGAATGCAGGCCATGTAGTTATAACCTGCGGCGGCGGAGGAATTCCGGTAATTAGTGAAGAAGGAAAGCTTACCGGTGTCAATGCAGTCATTGATAAAGACAATGTGAGCAGTCTGCTGGCTTCCCAGATTGATGCGGATTACCTGGTTATTTTAACAGCAGTGGAAAAGGTTGCGGTCAATTTTGGAAAAGTGAATCAGGAATGGCTGACAGAGCTGACGGCAAAAGAAGCCAGAGAATATATTGCCCAGGGGCAGTTTGCCAAAGGGTCCATGCTTCCTAAAATCGAAGCCGCTCTCCGGTTTGCAGAATCAGGAGAAGGCAGAAAAACGTTAATCACACTGCTTGATAAAGCCGCCGATGGCATTGCAGGAAAAACAGGAACTGTTATTCATGCTTAGTAAGAACGAGGAAATTTGAAAATGAATATACCAGTAAATCTATTTACATGGGCAATGGCTTTTCTGCCAATCATTGCACTCATAATCCTGATGATTAAATTCCGGTGGGGTGCGACAGAAGCTGCGGCAGTAGGGCTTATTATCACAGTCATTACAGGAGTATTTCTTTTTAAGGCAGGTGTTACAGTAATTGCGGCGGAAAGTGCAAAGGGCGTCTGGAATGCACTGATTATTCTCATTATTGTCTGGACAGCAATCCTTTTGTACCAGGTGGGAGACGAAGCGAAAGCCTTTCTGGTTATCCGGGATGGAATGAGAAAGCTTCTGCCTAACGAGCTGCTTTTGGTATTAGCCATGGGCTGGGTGATTGAAAGCTTTCTCCAGGGAATTACAGGATTTGGAGTTCCGGTTGCAGTCGGAGCCCCGCTTTTAATCGGAATCGGAGTCCAGCCGATCTGGGCAGTCATTATCCCTCTGCTTGGACAGGCCTGGGGAAATACCTTCGGAACATTGGGAGTTGCGTGGGATTCCCTGGCCATGAGCGTAAATCTGGAACCAGGCAGCAAAGAATACTTATTAACTGCATTCTGGACCGCTGTTTTTATCTGGTTCTGGAACATTGTGGAAGGAGTTGTGGTATGCTGGTTTTACGGAAAAGGCAGGGCTGTTAAGAAAGGGCTGGCTGCAGTGACGTTAATATCCCTGATTCAGGGAGGCGGGCAGCTTCTGCTTACGCAGGTTAACACAACCATTTCCTGCTTTGTTCCCTCCTGCGTATCTTTAATTGTTATACTTCTTTTGGGAAGAACACGGATGTACAAAGAGGAATGGAGCCTGAAAGAGAGCCCCATTATGAACCGGGAATTCACAAAACAGGAGGGGGAGGAGCTGCCCAAAGGTATGACGCTTGTACAGGCATTCGTTCCCTATTTGCTCCTGTCGGCAATTACTCTGATTGTTCTTACAATAAAACCGGTGCATGAATTTTTAGGAGAGTTTCAATTTGGTTTTGCATTCCAGGAGACAGTAACCGGATATGGACATGTAAACAAAGCAAGCAGCTGTTTCTCTCCATTGGCTCCATTTACCCATGCAAGTTTTTTCCTGCTGGTATCTTCCCTTGCCGGATTAATTTATTACAAAAAGAATGGCTGGATCAAAGAGGGAGGAACAAAGCGTGTATTTGTTAAATCAGTTTCCATGACCATGCCTTCCGGAATTGCAGTGATCGGTCTGGTCATTATGTCTAAGATCATGGACGGAACGGGACAGACTGCGGTACTGGCAGATGGAATTGCAAGAGTACTTGGGAAAGCATATATCGCTTTGGTGCCTTTTGTAGGGCTTTTAGGCACATTTATGACTGGAAGCAACATGAGTTCCAATATTTTGTTCGGAGGATTCCAGATGACTACAGCAAATTTACTGCATGTAGATCCGTCAGCGGTTCTGGGAGCACAGTCAGCCGGCGGTTCCATCGGAAGTGCGGTCAGCCCAAGCAAAATCATACTGGGGACAACAACAGCCAATATTCTTGGAAACGAAGGGGAAGTGTTAAAAAGTATTCTTATGGTTACAGTCCCGGTGACAATTGCAATTGGAGTATTTTTGTTCTTAATGCTGGCAATTTAGGAAATACATAGAAAGTGAAAGTAAATGTGAGATGAAAAAGAATGATTTTTTTCGTACAAAAGAAGGGGGATTAACCATTGCCTTTCTTGCAATTATGGTTGCATTTGTTACAATAATAGTTGGATTGAATCATGCCAATAAAGTATTGTGCTTCTCTGGTTTAGTAATTATTATTGCTGCAATGCTTTATTCACCTTGTAAAAAGTATATTTACGATTGCCGGAAATATGATAAATCAAAATAAGCGAGGGTAAATAAATGGCTGTTGCAGAAAAAACAGGCAGAATTGCCAAGGATTTGGAATGTTTAAAAAAGTTTACTTCGACTCCGGGGGAAGGATGCACCCGTCTTCCTTTTACAAAAGAGTCCAGAGATGCGGTGAATTATCTTAAAACAGTTATGGAGGAAGCCGGACTTCTGGTACATGAAGATACGGCAGGTAATGTATTTGGAATTCTTGAGGGGGAAGATCCCGGTCTGCCATGTGTTATGATGGGGTCTCATTACGATTCCGTAGTAAATGGCGGAGATTTTGACGGCATTGCCGGAATTGTATGTGCAATCGAAGTTGCACGGGAATTAAAGAGCAAAGATCTGTTACCAAAAAGAAATTTTGTGGTTGTTGGATTCTGTGATGAAGAGGGCATGCGGTTTGGAACCGGTTATTTCGGTTCCGGAGCAATGTTAGGAAACAGGAATGCAGAGTATTGCCGGAAGTATAAAGATACCGATGGCATTTCCATCTATGACGCCATGAAAGGATATGGTCTGGATCCTGAAAAAGTCGGGGAAGCCAGTTGGCCGGAAGGTTCCATCGGATATTTTCTGGAAACTCACATTGAACAGGGGCCTGTTCTTGACGCAGAAGGAATTGAACTGGGCCTTGTAGACTGCATCGTGGGAATTCAAAGATATATGGTCACTGTACACGGAAGATCAGACCATGCCGGAACAACTCCCATGGACATGAGAAAGGATGCGGTGGATGCAGCTTCCAAGGTCATCTCAAAGATTGCGGACTGGGCAAGAGAAAAAGCCGATGGAACCGTTGCGACGGTTGGTTATATCAATACGGTACCGGGCGGTATGAATATCGTAGCGGAAGAATGCCAGTTTACCGTTGATATCCGGTCCAGAAACAACGAACACATCAATGATATTGCGAAAAGAATCCGTGCTGCTTTAGACCGTGAAGTGAAGGCAATTGGGGGCGGTTACGAAATGGACAGTAAACTCACGATCACATCCGTAGCTTTATCCCAGGAAATGCTGAAGACAATGGAAGAAAGCTGCAGGAAACACGGTTTCAGCTATGAATATCTTCCAAGCGGTGCCGGACATGATGCACTGGAGATCGGACAGGCAATACCTGCGGTTATGCTTTTTGTGCCGAGCAAGGATGGCAGAAGCCATTGTCCGGTAGAATTCACTAAATTCAGCGATTTCGCGAAAGCTTCTATTATAATGGAGGAACTTGCAATAAAACTGCTGGTATAAATGAGCCTGGGGGCGATGAGTCGTTTATATACAGCAGGGAATCAGCCGGGCAGGAAAGCCCGGCCTTTCTTGCATGGACTACCAGTTACTGCTGTTCTATGTTATACTGACAAGGAGATAAAATAATAAGAAGGGGCTGTGCAAAGAAGGAAATGAAATTTACAGTGGAAGAATTTCTCAAAACGGAGAACTTGGGAAAAATGACTCTGATTTGCGGAGAGAGTGGCTTGGGGAAGGAAATTAAAGGCGCAACAATCATTGAGGCACCGGATATTGTTAAGTTTATCAATGGAGGAGAGCTGCTGCTGACAGGTTTGTATGCATTTAACTCATGCACAATTGAAGAGTTTAAATTCTATATTTCCGAGCTTGAAAAGAAAAATGTCAGCGGACTGATTTTAAAAAAGAGAAAACTGGTAGAAGATGTGGAAAGCAAGATTGTGCTGCTTCGGGAGTACGCAGAAAACTTTGGGATTCCATTGATTGAAGTCTCTTTTGAAGTATCGTTTCAGACCATTATGTCGCTGGTTATGGAGCGGCTCTTTAATGAAGAAGTGACAAAATTAAAGTATTATAAAACAACTCACGATAATTTTATGGCTTTATCCCTTTCCAATAATTATAAAAAGAATCCGGTAGGGGATATTCTTGATATGTTAAATAAGCTGATCCGCAATCCAATTGCTCTTTATAATCAGGATATGTCCTGTTATGCAGCAACTGGCGGTGAGGAATGTGAATTTGAATTATCCCCTAAGGCAGCCGAGTTTGATCCGGGTATTTTCTCCAATTACGAGTATACCAGGCAGGAGGGGGTATACCCCTGTTATGTTGTCAGAATGAATTTAAATGTGGGGATACAGATGTATCTCGTTATAACAGAAAAATACGACAAGTTTAATACGATGGACTGCATTGCAGTGGAGAATGCCATTGTTGCCCTGCAATATGAATTCTCAAGAAAATTTGCCGTATCAAAACTGGAGAAGAAGTATCAGCACGATTTACTGAACAATATCCTCAACGGAAAGGTCACTTCTGCCGATGAGCTGAAAAAGAATGCCAGCCTTCTTGGTATGGACCCCAATGGACATTACCGTGTGATTGTCTTTGGAGTAACCTACGAAGGAAACACCCAGAAGAAAATGAACGAGAAACTCCAGCAGATCAACTGGCTGGAAGATGTGGTAAGACAGCGGCTGACGGATGTAAAAGTACATACAGATATGGACAAGGTGGTTGCCATAAAAACTGCCAACCCTAACCGGACTCAGGCTGAATACCGCAAAGATCTAAAAGAGATGTGGAGTAAGGTTCAGGCTGGTATGGCGCAGCATAATAAAAAGCTTGTGGTAAAGGCTGGTGCGGGCAAGATTGTTGAGGGAATTATGCAGCTGGAGGGATCATATAAGGAGGCGGCAGATGCATTCTCCTTTATTGACATTGCTGCAGATATCTCGTATGAGGGGAACTCCTATATTATGATGTTTTCGGATCTGGGCATTTTTAAGCTGCTGTGTCAGGTGGATGATCCGGCGCTGCTCATGGAATATGTCCCGGAATCCCTTCAGAAACTGTTTAACTATAAAAAGCCTCAGCAGGAGGACCTTATTATAACGCTGAAAACTTATTTAAACTATAATCAGAATCTTTCTAAGACGGCTCAGGACTTATACGTTCATTATAAAACAGCAGCTTACCGCATAGGAAAAATTGCAAAAATAACAGGAATCGATTTTGATAATGCCAATGAAAGGCTGGCAGTCAGAATTGGACTTGTTGTTTACAGAATGATAGAAAATTATAATAAAAAATAGACTTTAAGCAGTTTATCTAAGATGGATAAACTGCTTTTCCTTTTTTGTCATCATGCTCCGATGCAATCTGTTAATAAATTATCTATACTGATTATGATAGAAAAAATCCGGTAACAAGACAGCAGCCATTTAGGAAAAAGTGGGTCACGAAAGAAGGGAGAAGATGATGTACAGGATATTAAAAGCACAAAAGCTGGCTGATAAAATAGTTCTTATGGACGTGTATGCGCCGCGTATTGCAGCCAATTGCCAGCCTGGACAGTTTGTAATCGTTAAGATGGGAGAGAATGGTGAGAGAATCCCTCTTACGATCTGTGATTATAACAGAGTGGAAGGGACAATTACCATTGTATTCCAGGAAGTGGGAGCTTCCACCGTAAAAATAGCAGAATTAAAAGAAAACGACAGTTTCCGGGATTTTGCAGGACCTTTAGGAAATCCTTCTGATTTAGTCCATGAAGATCTGGAAGAATTAAAGCATAAAAAGCTCCTTTTTGTTGCGGGAGGGGTCGGAGCAGCACCGGTTTACCCCCAGGTAAAGTGGCTGCATGAGCATGGGATCAAAGCAGATGTTATTATTGGAGCAAAGACAAAGGATATGCTTATTCTGGAAGATGAGCTTAATAAAGTCTCTGGCAATCTGTATGTAACAACTGATGACGGTTCTTATGGACGAACCGGTCTTGTGACAAACGTAATGGAAGACTTAATCCAGAACCAGGGAAAGAAGTATGATGTTTGTGTAACAATCGGGCCTATGATCATGATGAAGTTCGTATGCCTGCTGACCAGGAAGTATGATTTAAAAACAGTTGTCAGCATGAATCCGGTTATGGTGGACGGCACAGGTATGTGCGGTGCCTGCCGTCTTATGGTGGGAGATCAGGTTAAGTTCGCCTGTATTGACGGACCGGAATTTGACGGACATCTGGTGGATTTTGAGCAGGCAATAAAAAGAAGCCAGATGTATAAAACAGAGGAAGGCCGTGTCATGCTGAAACAGCAGGAGGGAAACACACATCATGGCGGCTGCGGAAACTGCGGAGGAGATAACTGATGGCTGATATGTTAAAGAAAGTACCAGTAAGAGAACAGGATGCAAAAGTACGTGTCACAAATTTTGAAGAAGTCTGTGAGGGGTACAATCAGGAAGAGGCGGTCAGGGAAGCCTCCAGATGTCTGGGATGTAAGAATGCGAAATGTATTCAGGGCTGTCCCGTCTCAATTGACATTCCCGGCTTTATTAAAGAAATACAGGAAGGAAATATTCAAGAAGCGTATAAAGTAATCAGCAAAGCTTCCGCCCTTCCAGCTGTCTGCGGACGTGTCTGTCCCCAGGAATCACAGTGCGAGGGGAAATGCATCCGCGGGATCAAGGGCGAGCCGGTCTCCATCGGTAAGCTGGAACGATTTGCAGCAGATTATGCGCTGGAACATGACATCAGACCAGAATGCCACAAAGAGAAAAACGGACACAAGGTGGCTGTTATTGGATCTGGTCCGTCAGGCCTTACCTGTGCAGGAGACTTGGCAAAGCTGGGATACGATGTAACTGTTTTTGAGGCTCTTCACGAATTGGGCGGAGTGCTTGTTTATGGAATTCCGGAGTTCCGTCTTCCCAAGGAGAAGGTGGTAGCAAAGGAGATTGAGAAGGTAAAACAACTGGGAGTAAAGTTTGAAACCAATGTGGTCATTGGAAAGTCAACAACAATTGATCAGCTTTTTGAAGAAGGATTTGAAGCTGTATACATAGGCTCCGGTGCCGGACTTCCAATGTTTATGGGAATCCCGGGAGAAAATGCAAACGGTGTTTTCTCGGCCAATGAATATTTAACAAGAGCGAACCTCATGAAGGCGTTTGATGAGAATTACGACACTCCCATTTTCGCAGGTGCAGATGTTGCTGTAGTGGGCGGCGGCAATGTTGCCATGGATGCTGCCAGAGTAGCAGCAAGACTTGGTGCCCGCGTACATGTTGTTTACAGAAGAAGTGAGGCAGAGCTTCCTGCCAGAGCGGAAGAAGTCCATCATGCCAGGGAAGAGGGCATTATCTTTGACCTTCTTACGAACCCCAAAGAAATACTTGTGGATGAGAGCGGCTATGTAAAAGGCATGAAGGTTGTTAAGATGCAGCTGGGGGAACCGGATGCATCCGGAAGAAGACGCCCGGAGGAGATACCAGGATCGGAATATGAAATGATAACAGATACCGTAATTATGTCTCTTGGTACGTCTCCTAATCCGTTGATCTCTTCCACCACAAAAGGTCTGGATATTAACCGGTGGAAGTGTATCATTGCAGATGAAGAAAACGGACAGACAACCAAGGAAGGCGTTTTTGCCGGCGGAGATGCTGTTACAGGTGCCGCAACTGTCATTCTTGCAATGGGAGCAGGGAAAGCGGCTGCAAAAGGTATTGACGATTACTTAAATAAAAGCGGGCGGGCAATGGCCGTTAAATGAGACATTTCGGTTTTATCCTCAAAAAGCATCAGTGTGGCGGTCCTGCAGGACAAAAGACATTCAGGAACGTCTTTTAGTAAGACTACTCCTTTAAGTGAAAAGGTGAGGACATCATCTCTGGTGCGAAGCTGACATAAGTAAGAACGTTCCTGATGGCTGGGATTGCCTTCAAGAAATATTTTAAGCCCGTCCGTTGTCAGCTCCCAGTCAAGTACAGGACCTCTTGTAACACAGGCGGAGCAGGTTCGTATGGCCCGGTCCAGCTTAATGGAAAGGGGAAGAGATGAATCTTCCTCTTTTACTAAGATATATGTGGTGAAAAATCCTTCCATATGAACCGGACGATGAAGATCCATGCCTGACACCGGACAGATATTAAAACCGGAAAAAATCAAATCTTCCCACCACAGGATAGCCTCCTGGTTGTCCGGATCCATTGGATGGGCGTTGTTTACTACCTCAATAAAATCAATCAGTCTTAAATCATGTATCTTCATGGACCAGCGCATCCCGTTGGAAAAAGGAGAGGGAATGGAAAAAGGGTGGGCAGGTCCTGCCAGTCCCCCTGCTTCATGAACCCGTAAAAACAGAAGATCTCCATTCTTTTCATCAATATCATCCCAGGGAATATAAGCGGATACATTCTGGCAGAGCAGATGTCCGTAATAAGAAGTCAGCTCAACCCCTTTTATAAATTCAACCGGGGAGGAATGGGAAGCAAGCTTTTCTTCCAGTTTCGGAAAACCGGATATCGTATTATGATCTGTTAATGAAAATGCTCTGATCTCCTGTCTTTCCAGATAATCCACAAGCTCCGCAGCCGTCATGCCGCCATCTGATTCTATGGTATGGTTGTGCAGTTCAATTCTTTTCCACATCTTCATAATCCCCCTTGATTTCTAACTGGTAAGAAGTTTCATTTTCCACGCACTGGAATACATTAACAATCACTTTTGCCGTACCTTCCATGGGATAAATTGGGAGGCAGCCTCTGGAAGAAGTGTGTTCTGATATGTAAAGTTCTTTTATTGTCCCCGGCATGTGTACATTTCCTGCAAATTTATTACCTATCAATAAGGCAAGCTGAATTTCGGTTCTCATAGATTCAACTGCCTTTAAAAGCTCTTTTTCGGAGACAGGTCTGCCTATGTAAGCTTCATAGGCTGACCGGAACTGGCCAGGGTCAGTTTCTTTAGCAGGATATTCCTTTGTATAGGTCAGCCGTATGGAAAGTGCCCGGCAGCTGGAAGGAAGTTGAAAGCGGTAAATCACATTTCCCTGAAAGCCGCGGTTTACGGTTCCGTTAAAGCTTTGAATTATTCTCATTGTAAATATCCTTTCAGTTAAAATGTAAAAACATACGATTCGATTTCCAGATAGCTTAACCAGACTATGATAGAAAAAGGCGGGGAACAAGTCAATATAATTATTGTAAATTTCATGTAATATCTGAGATATAAATAAAAAATATAAAAATAACTGAATATTTTACTAAAAATTTTCAATATGATGGTTTTTAATTTACATTGGTTTGTTACAATCAAAAACATGGTCAAATCGCGATCATGGGAAGGAGAAAACATCATGGCGGTTATTACAGCACATTCCGGCTGCGATGGAACCAATGACAATTCCATTGAGTTTATAAGATATGCCTTAAATTCAGAAGCGGATTGTCTGGAGGCAGATGTAAGGAAAAATCAGGCGGGAACTTTGATTTTATCTCATAATAAGACGGATGAAGAATGTGTGACACTTCAGGAAGCATTTCGTATTTTAAAACATTTTCCTGAAAAAAAGATGAACTGTGATTTAAAGGAAGAGGGTCTTGAAGTTTCCGTTTATCAGCTTGCAGGAGAGAACGGAGTCAGACATCAGCTGATTTATTCAGGAGAGATTGATTTAAATTTGCTGGCTGAAAAAGAAAAATGGTATCCGCAAGTACAAGTATATATAAACCCGGAAAATCTGCAGCCGGATTTTTATGAAAGGATGGCAGAGGAGGGAGCATTAAAAAACCTTGAAAAACTTCTGACAGCTGTAAAAAATTATCCTGTTTCCTGTATTAATATGGAATATCATACATATACAGATGAGGCCGTAGAGCTGCTGTCAGAAATGCAGGTAAGGGGATCAGCATGGACCGTGTACGAACCGGACGATATTCTCCGTCTGTTAAAAAAAGGACTTTTTAATATTACAACCAGGAACTTAACAACGGCACTGGAACTGAAGGGAGAAGCAGAGGGATGAAACTTTTGTCACCTAGAGCATTTTATTATATATTGGGGAAAAAGGTTTTTTTACAGTATCTGCTGTTTGCAGGGTTCCTCATCTTTTTTTATCTTCCGCTTATGAACTTATGCATGCTGGCATTCGCGGACAAATATGAAGTCCCGGCGATTATTCCACAGGAGTTCGGGTTTAAGTGGTGGGGATTCGTTTTGGGGCAGAGAAGTCTGGTCAGTTCTATTTCAGTCTCATTTTTTCTGGCCATTATCGTAACTTTCGTATCATTGGCTGTCTGTATACCCGCAGCCTATGCCCTTGCCAGGTATGAGTTTTTTGGAAAACGTATTTTCCTCCTTTCCTTTCTGCTCAGCAATGCATATCCCAGGATGGGGCTTTACATATCAATCGGTATATTATTTTATAAGCTTGGTTTAATGGGCACTCTTGCAGGGGTTGTCATTATCCATTTTTTGAATTCCATGATGTTTATGACCTGGATTCCTTCCGGCGCGTTCAGAAGCGTTTATAAGCAGCAGGAGGAATCGGCAAGGGATGCAGGCGCCGGTCCCATAAAAACATTTTTTAAAGTCACACTGCCTTTAGCCACACCGGGAATTGCAGTAGCAAGTGTTTTTACTTTTTTAAGTTCCTTAGAGGAGGCCCAGGGCACTCTTTTAGTAGGGTTTCCCCAGATTAAAACAATGCCGGTAGAGCTTTACGGCGTTATTATGGAGTATCCACTCACTGCCGGTCCTGTCCTGTCTCTGATTCTTATAATTCCTACGGTGCTGGTCCTGTTCTTCATGCGCAAATACATTAATGCGGACAGCCTTTCCGGTGGATATGGGGTGAAATAGAAAGGAGAAATTATGGATAAAAAAATAAAACTGAAAATTGCCGATATGAAAAAGCACTATAAAAATGGTGATGGTGTTGATGGAATCAATATCGATGTTCATGAGGGGGAATTTGTAACAATGTTAGGACCCTCCGGCTGTGGAAAATCTACTATTTTACGGACTCTTGGAGGCTTTTTATCCGTAGATTCCGGAGATATTCTTATAGATGGTGTCTCTGTGAAAAGTCTTCCTCCGGAAAAAAGGCCGACTGCAATGGTATTTCAAAGTTATAATTTGTGGCCTCATATGACGGTTTATGAAAATCTGGCTTTTGGACTGGAGATAAAGAAGATATCTAAAAATGAAATAAAGGCTGAAGTCGAGAGGGGACTTGCACTGGTAAATATGAGCGGGTTTGAAAAGAAATACCCCGGTCAGCTCTCCGGCGGCCAGCAGCAGAGGGTAGCCATTGCAAGGGCACTTCTGCTGAAACCCTCCGTTCTCCTTCTTGATGAACCGTTTTCTGCTCTGGATGCAAAGATCCGGAGCCAGATGAGAGAAGAACTGAAAAGGATTCAGGAAGAATTAAACATTACCGTAGTATTCGTAACTCATGACCAGGAGGAAGCAATGGCCCTGTCTCACAGAATTGTGGTAATGAACAAAGGAGTTATTGAGCAGATCGGAACTCCGGAGGAAATTTATGACCGCCCTGCAACACAATTTGTAGCTTCTTTTATTGGAGAGATGAATTTCCTCATGGAAAATGACGGAAGCGCCATGGCAGTGCGCCCGGAGGACATTTTGATCACCAAAGGAGAGGTAGAGGGACAGATTTGCGGCAGAGTGAGAACTGCCATGGTGCTGGGGCACTATGTTGAAATCAACGTGGAGGTGGGTGATCAGATAATGAAAGCCTATGTCACCCGCGCTGCTGCTGAAGAAATTAAGCCAAGGGATGTGGTGTCCCTGTTGTTTAGAAAAACCTGTAAGTATTGTGCCTGAGAATAAAACACTGAATATGAGGAGACTTAAAATGATGAGCAAAATAATTGGAAATGCAAAAAGGACTGCGGCAATTATCCTGTCTGTTTCACTTGGAGCTATGCTGCTTGGAGGCTGCTCTGCAAAAACAACAGCAAAAGCGGATGGAGGAAAGAAAGTTACCGTATGGGCCGGCGGCTCTGATAACGTAAGAATTCAGTTTGAAAAACAGATTGAGCAGTTTAATGCTTCCCAGGATAAATATACGGCAGAGCTTCAGTTCATTACCTCGGGAACCGGAGCACAGGGGCTGTTTGACCGGGTTGTGGCAGCCAAGAAGGCAGGGCAGTCAAATACGGATTACGATGTCATTGAATTGGGAGGAGATGAGATCAGCCGTTATGTGGAAGAGGGCGGAGAGGACTTTTTTGTGGCTCTCGATAAATCTAAAATAGAAAATATTAAAAATCTTAAGGTAGAATCTTCTTTCCGTAATGATCTCGTGGTTCCTTACCGGGGAACAACTGTTGTACTGGCTTACAATTCAGACACAGTACCAGAGCCTCCAAAGACAACAGAAGAGCTTTATAAGTGGATTAAGGATCATCCGGGCCGCTTTGCATATAATACTCCGGGATCAGGCGGAGCCGGCGGTTCCTTTGTGACAACCAGTGTGTATAATTTTATGGATGAATCTGCGCTCACTTCCACAGATCCTGCCAATAAGGAGAAGTGGAGTAAAGGATTCGGCCTTTTAAAAGAGCTTCATCCCTTTATGTACAAGTCTTCCGGAAAAGTCGTTTATCCGAACAAGAATCAGGGAGCCTTAGATCTTCTGGCAAATAAGGAAGTGGATATGATTCCTGCATGGGCGGATATGGCAATTACACAAATGAAAAAGGGAACATTACCGGACTCCATTAAGATTACCCAGCTCAATCCCTCTTTTACAGGAAGTGCAGTAACACTTGGAATCCCTTCTATCGGCTCAAATCAGGATGGAGCGTATGCATTTATCAATTACATGATAAGTCCGGAGGCACAGAATACTGCTTTGGATACTATGGCTGCCATACCGGTCATCGATTTCAGCCTTCTGGATCAGGAACTGACAAAATCCATTGCGGATTTAAAGATAGATGAATTCCGTATCAGCAGTCTGGGAGATTTAGGAAGTCAGCTTTATGAGCAGTGGGACAGTGAGATTGGTACATTAGAATAAGGGCCGGGAGATCAAGAACATGATGAAAGAGAAAGTGTTTGGGAAAATCCTTCCTTATCTTCTGATCCTTCCTTCCCTGATAATTCTGGCAGGAGTTGTATTTTATCCGATAGCAGCAAGCCTTCTTCGCAGCTTTGAGCTGGAAGAGGGCGGCCTGGGTCTGGATAATTACCTGTATTTTTTTACAGATAAAATTCAGCGGAATAACATAATCTATACTCTTCAGGTGGTTATGATAACGGTGCTGCTGGCTGTTGGAGTTTCCTATTTTCTATCCTTATATTTAAGGTTTTCCAATACCTGGACCAGCAGGCTGATCGGGCGGCTTTATCTTCTCCCCCGGTTTATTCCTGGTCTGGTGGCAGTCAACGGAATGATCACGGTAATCCGTGATTCCGGCCTGATCAACCGTATTTCCCGGCTATTTGGACTTGAGATAAAACTGGGGCTTATGTATAACAGTAAAGGGATTGTTCTGATGAATTTATGGTTTAACATCCCCTTTGCAACCATGCTTTTAGCAGCTGCCCTATCCAGGATCCAGAATTCTGCCATAGAGGCGGCCAGAGACTCAGGGGCAGGAAAACTCCAGATTTTGAAAACCATGATTATACCGCTGACCTACAGGGACATTTTTATCACTGCAACCTTTGTATTCATGAGCAATTTAGGTTCGTTTACCACCCCTTATCTGATGGGAGGGAACAATCCTCAGATGCTTGGTATTTCTCTATACAGCCAGTTCAATAACGGTCATTATGAGAGGGCAGCTGCTCTTTCCGTGATTATGTTTTTACTTTCCCTGCTTTCCGCTGTTGTCTATGTATATACAAATATGAAAAAAAGTGAATGGGAAAAGGGAAACGGCTGATGGAGGAAATAATGCTATGAATGGAATCAGGGATCAAGGTATGAACAGCAGCAGGCAGGCGGACTTTAGTAACTGTTGAAAGGTAGCATTTTACGAAAAAATGCTACCTTTTAACAATTTTCTCCTGCTTTTGTTTTAACCGGTCATTTAGTATAATAAACTTAGTGGAAAGACAAGGAGGACACAATTATGGAAAACGGAAAAAGGGGCCTGCTTTTTTTAATGCTTGCCGGTTTGGCCGGAATTGTATTTCTCACACTTTTAACCTCCTCCTTTTATGGATATGTGCTGAAAAAGATTGGGGTGGAGCATGCGGAAAATACCGTTACATACCGATATCACTATGTGATGATAATTGATAACCTGGATTCTCAGTTCTGGAATGATGTATATCAGAGCGTGAAGGAAGAGGCGGCACAATATGATGCCTTTGTAGAACTGAAAGGAAAAAACCAGTCATCGGAATACTCCACTCTGGATTTTATGGATATGAGCATTGCAGCCAAAGTCGACGGAATTTTATTGGAATACACCGGAGAGCGCATGCTGGAGGAACGGATCAATGAAGCGGCCAGAAGCGGGATTCCGGTCGTCACTATTTTAAATGATGCTCCCAATACGGAGCGGAAAAGCTATGTAGGAATCAATTCTTACCAGCTTGGACAGGAGTACGGCAATCAGATTTTAAAGATCCTGCCTGATCATGGGGGGATCACACGGGTTATGATGCTTCTTCATGATAATTCCATTGACAGCAATCAGGCCCAGATATTTAATCAGATTAATAACCGTATGGTTACATCGAAGGAAAATTCGGACAGAATCAAGGTGGAAGAAATCAGAATTCCATCGGGAAGAGCCTTTGAATCAGAGGAGATTGTCCGCAACCTGTTCCAGAATGTCCAGGGTCCGCCGGATATTATCGTTTGCATGGATGAGGTGGATACGGAAGCTGTTTATCAAGCGGTGATTGACTATAACAGAGTGGGGAAAACCCAGGTGATCGGTTATTATAAATCCAAAGCAGCACTGGAGGCAGTGGAGAAGGGAACCATGGCAATGACTCTCTGCATTGATACCAGCGAGATGGGCAAATACAGCGTACAGGCACTGACGGAATCCATAAAGGACGGACGGACCAACTCCTTTTACAGTGTGGATTTACAGTTTGTAACAAAGGAGCAGGCGCCTGAATATATGAAGCAGGAGCGGAAATCCCATGAAAATTAAGCGTAATCCAATCTGGGAGAATTTGCCCATCACCAGAAAGCTCTTTCTGGAAATAGCGGTGACTGCAGTGGTCCTTTTTGCCAGCAATCTATTTATCTATGCCCAGATCAACCAGATGGTGGAACGGATGAATTCGGTTTATATGAGCAATGTGAATTTAAATGAATTATCCGATGCACTGACGAATGTACAGAATTTCATGTACAAATACCTACAGGTGAAAGACTCTGAGTCATTAACAGATTATTATCGTGCAGAACAGGACTACAGAAAGCTTTTAGAAGGGCTGAATGTTGTGGTTACAGACAATCCCGTTCAAATTCTGGAGAAGAATATCAGGAATATGTCTGACAGCTATCTGGCGGTTACAGATGAGACCGTACAGGCAAAACGGGGGCAGAATGTAGAGAAGTACAAAAGTTCCTATGAATCCGCCTTAAAGCTTTACCAGTTCATTAACCACGACATCTCTGTGTTAAACAGCAGACAGTTTAAGAATAACTCCGCAAGCTATCAGACCCTCCAGGCGGCACTTCAGTACTTAGAGGTCATCAGTTCTGTCATACTGGTGATCGTCATGATTATCAGCCTGACGGTAATGATGATGATGACCAGGGATATTGTCACCCCCCTCACCAGTCTGGCACATACAGCCAAGCTGGTGGGTCAGGGAAATTTTCATGTAAAAGTGCCATATATCCGGTCGGGGGACGAACTGGGAATCGTGACGAAGACATTTAACCAGATGGTGGACAGTTTGGCCGATTATGTGAATAAAATTAAAGAGAGTGCGGAGAAAGAGCAGGAGATGAAGGAACGGGAGCTTCTGATGGAAAACCATTTAAAGGAAGCCCGCTTAAGATATTTACAGTCCCAGATCAATCCTCATTTTCTTTTCAATTCCCTCAATGCAGGCGTACAGCTGGCAATGATGGAGGATGCGGAAAAAACCTCGGTATTCATGGAAAAGATGGCGGATTTCTTCCGGTACAATGTAAAAAAGAGCTCAGAGGATGCCACCATCCGGGAAGAGGTGGATACGGTTGAGAACTATATTTACATATTAAATGTCCGGTTCGCGGGAGATATTCACTACGAATCAAGTCTGGAAGAAGAAGCCCTGGATTATTCCATACCAAGCATGACCTTGCAGCCTCTGGTTGAAAATGCAGTGACCCACGGGATACGCAATATCAGCTGGCAGGGAAATATCTGTCTTACTGTTAAAAATCTGGAAGATACCATAGAAATCCGGATTGATGATAATGGTAAAGGGATCGATCAGGAAAAGTTAAGGCGGATTCAGGAAGGTGTGAGAATCCAGGAAGACACCGCATCCACGGGAATCGGTATCTATAATGTAATCTCCCGTCTGGAACTTTACTATAATAAAAAGGATCTGTTTTCCATTGTCAGTGAAGGGGAAGACCAGGGGACTTCAGTAATTTTAAGGATTCCTAAAAAGGGGGAAGAGGTACATGTTTCGGATACTGGTTGCAGATGATGAAGGAATTATGCTGGAATCCATACGGAGTATTATTGAATCAAACTTCAAAAGTGAATGTGAAATCGTCTGTGTGAAGACTGGAAGAGCGGTGATTGAACAGTCAGGGCTATTTCGCCCGGATATTGCATTTGTGGATATTCAGATGCCAGGATTAAGCGGAATCCAGGCAATCAGGGAGATACGTAAATTTAATCAGACTATGGTATTTATTATTATGACGGCTTTTGATAAGTTCTCTTATGCACAGGAAGCAGTAAATCTTGGCGTGATGGAATTCATTATGAAGCCGGTTAATAAGAAAAAAATACTTGATGTATGCGTAAAGGCCATGCATCAGGTTGAGGAGGCAAGGCAGAAGATAAGCGATGATTTAAAGATAAGGGAACGGCTGGAAATTGTAATTCCCATGATCGAAAGCGGCTTTATTTATACCATTCTTCAGGAGGACTCAGACCCTCTTCACAGCGGATATCCGGAAATGCTTGATATCCGAAAACCCTACGGTTTCATCGTGGTTCTGGAATTTGGAGACAGCATGGAGGGAGGAACCATGACCAACGCCATCGGGGTTGGTGTGAAAGTCAATAAATATTACAGCATGATCCGGGAAAGTGTCAAAGACTATTTTGAATGTGTCATCGGACCTGCCATGGGAAACCGTCTGGTCTTATTCCTTTCCTTTGATCAGGAAAAGATGCAGTATGAGAAGCGGGTGGAAGTGATTACCAGAACCAGAAATATGATTCATAAGCTGGAAACCAGTATGGACATTAAATGCAGGGGCGGAATCGGATCTGTAAAGGTTCTGGCGGGAATCCGGGATTCCTATACAGAAGCATTAAAATCCCTGCGGGAAAGTGACAGCCATGTGGTGCATATCACAGATATTCCGGCGGTGGCGGAATACGACGGGGAATACCCGCTCGATTTAGAGAGCCAGTACCTTCAAAGAGGCATAAAAGCAGACCGGGAAGGTGCATTATCCTGCGCCAATGAATTTTTTGACTGGATGCTGGTACATGACGGAAATGTGAGATCCAATATTGAAATCAAGATTCTGGAACTGGTGATGAGACTGGAGCGAAGGGCTTTTGAAGCCGGTAATGTCCGCTACGGGTTCCGTTACCGGGAAAATTATATGGATGAGCTGAAGGAAGCTGCTGACGGGGAGGGGATGCGGCGCTGGTTTTTAAACAAAACCAGAGATATCTGCGACAAGATCAGTACATCCAGGGAACAGGAATATGAAAATGTGGTATCCAGAGTCAAGGGATATATTGACGAGAATTATGCCAGAGACATCTCTCTTGATGACGTATCACGAATGGTGGACATCAGCCCCTATTATTTCAGCAAGCTGTTTAAGCAGGAAGTGGGGGAGAATTTCATTGAATATGTAACCAGAACCAGAATCAAGAATGCCAGAAGGCTGCTGGAGGATCCCAGATACAGCATTAAAGAGATCTGTGTGATGTCCGGCTACAGTGATCCCAACTATTTCAGCAGAATTTTCAAGAAATATGAAGGGATGACACCAACCGAATACAGGGAGAGGTAAAGTTATGAAAATGTGGGGCGGGAGGTTATTACTGACGGTATTAGCCTGCTGCATTCTGACGTCAGGATGCAGACAGGCGGAAGTGGAGACTTCAGTGCAGGTACAGGAAAAGGAGGGGGAGAGGCCTTTGCAGATCGGACTGAGCATTGACTCGTTTGTCATTGAACGGTGGATCAGAGACCGGGATGTTTTTGTTTCCGCTGCAAAAGAGATGGGGGCTGAAGTCAATGTGCAGAACGCAAACGGAGACGTAAATGAGCAGGTGGAGCAGATTCAGTATTTTATCAAGAAGCAGATGGATGTAATCGTGGTGGTGGCAGGTGACTGCGAAGCACTGGCAGATGTGATGAAAAAGGCAAAGGCGGCAGGAATAAAGACCATGAGTTATGACCGCCTGGTTTTAAATGCAGACAGTGATATGTACATATCCTTCGACAACAGGGGAGTGGGGAGCCTGATGGCGGAGAATCTGGTTCAGAACATTCCGGAAGGCGGGAAAATCGTCATGATACAGGGACCGGAATCCGATCATAATGTGGCAATGATCCGTGAGGGTTTTTATTCCGTTCTTGAAGGAAAAAATTTAGATGTGGTCTATCAGAACAACTGTGAGGGCTGGCTTGCGGAGCATGCTTACGACTATGCGAAGGAAGCGCTTGAAAAATATCCGGATGTCAAGGGAATCATGTGCGGAAATGATGATCTGGCCACCCAGGTATTTAAAGTGCTTTCCGAGGACCGGCTGGCAGGAAAGGTGTGCCTTGTGGGGCAGGACGGAGATTTAATGGCCTGCCAGCGGATTGTGGAGGGCACCCAGAATATGACAGCTTTTAAATCGGTGGAAGAGGAAGCCAGACTGGCTGCAGAGTATGCGGTAATGCTGGGAAGAGGGGAGCTCTTGAAAGGAATTGACCAGACGATTCATGACGGGACCTATGATGTGCCGTATCTGGAACTGAAGCCGGTAGCAGTCACCCGGGAAAATATGGATTCCGTCATCATTCAGGGAGGTTTTCATGCCCGGGAAGATGTGTATTTAAATGTCATACAGCAGTAGCATTTTTTTGCCTGATAAAAAAGTCCTGTTCGTTCAGGGCTTTTTTTATGTGGATGATTCCGTGCTAACGGTTGGCAAACAAGTCCTGATTCTTCCATGTTAATATAGGAATATCAAAAACAAGTATTGGAGGAGGATATTTCAATGAAAAGAAAACTTTTAGCAGTGGCGATGACACTTGCCATGACAGCAGGAATGCTGGCCGGGTGCAGCGGGGGAAGTAAGGCACCGGAGACCAAAGCTCCTGAAACCACTACGGCAGCAGCTGCTGAGACAACCAAAGCAGCTGAGACCACTGCAGCAGAAACAAAAGCAGACAAGAAAGACGGAGTTTTAATCGGTGTTGCTATGCCAACCAAGGATTTGCAGAGATGGAATCAGGATGGCGCAAACATGAAAAAGGAACTGGAGACAGCAGGCTATAAGGTAGATCTTCAGTATGCCAGCAACGATGTACAGACACAGGTTTCCCAGATTGAAAACATGATCTCCAATGGCTGCAAGATGTTAGTTATCGCTTCCATTGACGGAAGCTCCTTAGGAGAGCCTCTTTCCCAGGCAAAATCCATGGGAATACCAGTGATTGCTTATGACCGTCTGATCATGAACTCCGATGCAGTTACCTATTATGCCACCTTTGATAATTACAAAGTAGGCCAGAAGCAGGGAGAATATTTAGAGAAGTCTCTCGGGCTTGACAAAGCCGGCGATCCGAAGAATATCGAATTCTTCACAGGTGATCCTGCCGATAATAACTGCAAGTTCTTCTTCGGAGGAGCTATGGATGTTTTAAAGAAATATGTAGACAGTGGCAGACTGGTTGTTAAATCCGGCCAGACAGCATTTGAACAGGTTGCAACTGAGAAATGGGATTCAGAGAAAGCTCAGAACCGTATGGATACCATTATCGCAGGCAACTATTCAGACGGAACCGTACTTGATGCAGTTCTCTGCTCCAACGATTCCACCGCTCTTGGTGTTGAGAATGCACTTGCTTCTTCCTACACCGGAAAATATCCTGTTATAACCGGTCAGGACTGCGATATTGCCAACGTAAAGAACATGCTTCAGGGAAAACAGGCCATGAGTGTATTCAAGGATACCAGAACTCTGGCTACCCAGGTAGTTAAGATGGTAGACTCAGTCATGCAGGGCGGCAAAGCTGAAATCAATGATACCAAGTCTTATGACAATGGAACCGGAATCATTCCTACCTATCTTTGTGATCCGGTAGTTGTTACAGTTGACAACTATAAAGAAATGCTGATCACTTCCGGATATTATACAGAGGATCAGTTAAAGTAATCAGGCGGATTTCCTTATGGGGGACGGCTTTTATGAATGAAAGCCGTCCTCTGAATATATAAAGAGGGAGGGATATTCTTGGCAAATATACTTTTGGAAATGAAAAACATCACCAAGACGTTTCCGGGTGTGAAAGCCCTGGATTTAGTGAACCTTCAGGTAGAAGAAGGGGAGATCCATGCTCTGGTGGGCGAAAATGGAGCGGGTAAGTCCACTCTGATGAATGTACTCAGCGGCATCTATCCCTATGGATCTTACGAGGGAGACATTATCTACAACGGAGAAATCTGTAAATTCAGTCATATCAGTGACAGTGAAAAGAAGGGGATCGTCATCATCCATCAGGAACTGGCTTTAGTTCCCTATATGACAATTGCCGAAAACATGTATCTTGGAAATGAAAAAGGAAAAAAATTTGCAATCAACTGGAATGAAACCTTTGGGGAGGCTGATAAATATTTAAAGACAGTAGGACTTTCCGAATCCTCCCATACGCTCATTAAGGATATCGGAGTAGGAAAGCAGCAGCTGGTAGAAATAGCAAAAGCTCTTGCAAAACAGGCGAAGCTGCTGATTCTTGATGAACCCACTGCATCATTAAATGAAGAAGATTCAAAAGCGCTTCTTAATCTTTTGAAAAAATTCAAATCAGAGGGAATGACTTCTATTATCATATCACATAAACTGAATGAAATTGCCTATGTAGCGGATAAAATCACTATCCTCCGCGATGGCTCAACCATAGAAACACTGAACAGGAAGACAGATAATGTTACGGAAGACCGGATTATAAAAGGAATGGTTGGAAGAGAACTGGTGGACCGTTTCCCAAAGCGTACCGGCATTCAGATCGGAGAAAAATCCATGGAGGTGGAACACTGGAATGCCAGTCACCCGCTTTATTCCGAACGTAAGGTGGTCAGTGACGTATCCTTTTATGTAAAAAAAGGAGAAGTGGTGGGAATCTGTGGTTTGATGGGGGCAGGAAGAACAGAACTTGCCATGAGTCTTTTCGGAAAAAGCTATGGAGCAAATATTTCCGGTACTCTAAAGATCCACGGTCAGGAAGTCCGTCTTCGTTCCGTACGGGATGCCATCAGGCATAAGTTAGCCTATGTAACAGAAGACCGGAAAGGAAACGGGCTGATTCTTGGAAATCCCATACGAATCAATACCACCCTTGCCAATCTGCGTGCAGTCAGCTTCAGAACCATAATTGATAAGGACAGGGAGGTTCTGGCTGCCGAGGATTACATAAATAAACTGAAGACAAAATGTCCTTCTGTGGAACAGTCAGTAGGGAATTTAAGCGGAGGAAACCAGCAGAAGGTTCTTTTATCCAAATGGATGTTTACAGAGCCTGATATTATGATTTTAGATGAACCAACCAGAGGAATTGATGTAGGAGCGAAATATGAAATTTACTGTATTATAAACCGCCTGGCTGCTGCCGGAAAATCAATTGTCATGATATCCTCAGAACTGCCGGAGATTCTCGGAATGTCTGACCGCATTTATATCATGAACGAGGGGCGTATTGCAGGAGAAATGAGCGCCAGGGAGGCCACACAGGAAAAAATCATGGCATGCATTTTAAAATCAGATAAGCATCCTTCGGGTATACCTTTAACCCCGGATAACATGGGCATGGAAGAGGAAGGGAGAGTAGAAGATGGAGAATAAATTAAAAATGTCGGAAGGACTAAAAAAATATACGATGGTTATCGTTCTGGCAGTAGTCGTTATCTTGTTTACGGTAAATACAGGAGGGAAAATGCTTCTTCCCCAGAATGTAAACAACTTAATCGCGCAAAACGCATATGTGTTTATTCTGGCAACCGGAATGCTCTTCTGTATTCTGACAGGCGGCAACATTGATTTATCTGTTGGATCTGTGGTCTGTTTCGTAGGAGCCATAGGCGGAAGCATGATGATTAAGTTGGGAATTAATCCCTATCTTTCTCTTCTTTCCATGATCATTATTGGCATACTGGCTGGAGCCTGGCAGGGCTTTTGGATTGCTTACGTACGGATTCCGCCATTTATTGTAACTCTTGCAGGAATGCTGATCTTCCGCGGGCTGTCAAACGTAGTCCTTCAGGGAATGACCCTCTCCCCTGTACCGGACAGCTTTTTAAATCTGTTTAATACTTATGTTCCCGATGTATTTGGAATGAAGGGCTTTAACCTCACCTGCTTCCTTGTGGGAATTGCAGCCTGCTGTATCTTTGTTTTGGCAGAACTCTTCACCAGAAAAAGAAAACTGAAAAAGGGATATCGGGTAGATCCGCTAAACAGTACAATTTTAAAACTGGTTTTGATGACTGCTGTTATACTCGCCTTTATGTATAAACTGGCATTGTACAAAGGAATCCCCAATGCTCTCATCTGGGTTGTGGTAATCATCGGAATTTACAGCTACATATCTTCCAAGACAACCACCGGACGTTATTTCTATGCAGTGGGCGGAAATGAGAAGGCAACAAGACTTTCCGGTATTGATACCAATCAGGTTTATTTTCTTGCATATTTAAATATGGGTCTGCTGGCAGCGGTGGCTGGCATGGTTACTCTTGCCCGTTTAAATTCTGCCAATCCTACGGCAGGAAATAACTATGAAATGGATGCCATCGGAGCCTGCTTTATCGGCGGAGCTTCCGCATACGGCGGAACAGGAACGGTACCAGGTGTTATTGTTGGTGCTACACTGATGGGTGTCTTAAACCTGGGAATGAGTATCATGGGCGTGGATCAGAACCTTCAGAAGGTAGTAAAAGGAACCGTTCTTTTGGCGGCAGTTATTTTCGATGTGGTGAGCAAGAGAAAATCATTTATTGTGAAGCAGTAAGCCTAAGGCTGTCAAAAAACAGGTTGTTTCTGCATTAAATATCTGTTTCTGGAATTCTCTGTAATATTTAAGACTGATTTAAGCAGACCGTGATATATTTATAAAGAGAAAACAAAAACACTCCGGGGGCTGATATCTGGTCCCCGGATCATGAAATGCAGGAGGGATCCGATATGTTCTACTATAAAAAGTCCATGGCCATACTGAGTGCTGCAGTTTTTTTAGCAGCGTATCCGTTCTCATCCATGGCATCGACTCAAACCCAGATAAGCAGTGTTTCATTGGTAATTGACTCAGACATAGAAGTAGGAACTGATGAGAGTGATATAACAGTTACTGCCAGCACCAGTAAATACAGTGTGGAAGAAATAACCGTAACCAATATTCCTGATGATGAATGGGAAGATGGAGATAAACCAAAGCTGAAAGTATATTTAAATGCAGATGATGACTACTATTTTGCCAGTGGATTTTCTAAAAGCAGTGTGGGCATCAGCGGATCCGACGGTACAGTTACTTCTGTTAGCAGAAGCAGCAGTTCCGAGCTGATTGTTTATATCACTCTTGATGCACTGGATAGTGACAGCAGTGACTATGCACTCGATGCCAGTGAATTATCGTGGAATGAAACCAACGGAACAGCAAGCTGGGATGAAGCAGAAGATGCAAAAAAATATGAAGTAAGGCTTTACAGAGGAAACAGTACCGTAACCTCTGTACTTACCACAACCAGCTCCAGCTATGACTTTTCCAGTTATATTACTTCCAGCGGCTATTACACGTTCAAGGTAAGAGGCGTCTATAATTCTTCCAATAAAGGAAGCTGGGAAGAATCCGACTCCTGGTACCTGACTTCTGCGGAAGCGCAGGAGATCAGTTCCAACAGCACGAGCAGTTCCGTCAATTCCTCTGGTCCCGGAGCTATGGCAGGCAATGGTGCATGGTTAAAGGATGACAAGGGCTGGTGGTACTGCAATGCAGACAAAAGCTATACAGTCAGCAACTGGCAGCATATTAATGGATACTGGTACTATTTCAACGAATATGGATATATGGTAACAGGCTGGGTATCCTGGAATTCCAAATGGTATTACTGCGGAGATAATGGTGCCATGTACACCGATGCCGAAACACCAGATGGGTATTATGTAGGAACGGACGGTGCATGGACCGGTGCATGAATCTGGTTTCATACCCGTTACAGTTAAATAAAACAGGAAAGTCGCCGTCTGGCTGAAAAATCTTCAGCCGGGCGGCATTTTTGATTATATGTATCACAAATGAGCCCCTGACCGGGCTGAAACCAATAAAAATTTTCCTTTATATAGAAATCTTGGCTGAGTTGTGGTAGAATGCTACAAGTAAAAGAATGTTTTAAAATGTAAAGGAGCATAAAAATATGGGAAAGATAAAAGTAACATCATGTGAGATAGAAGGGCTTTATGTCATTGAACCAACGGTTTTTCCGGATTCCAGAGGATATTTTGTGGAAACCTACAACCAGAATGATTTTAAAGAAGCGGGCCTGAACATGAATTTCGTACAGGATAACCAGTCCATGTCTGTAAAAGGAGTGTTAAGAGGACTTCATTTCCAGAAGCAGTTTCCCCAGGGAAAGCTGGTCCGCGCAGTGCGGGGAACCGTTTTTGATGTGGCAGTGGATTTAAGAGCTTCTTCCAAAACTTATGGAAAGTGGTTTGGCGTGGAACTGTCCGCAGAAAACAAAAAGCAGTTCTATATTCCCGAAGGCTTCGCCCATGGATTTTTAGTTCTCTCTGATGAGGCTGAATTTGCTTATAAATGTACGGATTTCTACCATCCAGGCGACGAAGGCGGAATTCTTTGGAGTGATCCGGAGATCGGAATTGAATGGCCAATTTTAGAGGGAATGGAGCTTACTATTTCCGACAAAGACCAGAAGTGGAACGGCATTCGGGATACGTTTAAATTCTAACGAGAGGAGAAAACCATGAATTATCTGGTTTCCTTATTAAAAGAAATCTATATAAAAAGAAAACTGATTCTGGATTTGTCAAAGGCAGATTTTAAGAAGCGGTTTGTAGGCTCCTACTTCGGTATTGCCTGGATGTTTTTGCAGCCGATGGCGACGGTCCTTGTTTATTTTTTTGTGTTTCAGATGGGATTTAAGAGTGTACCGCCGATTAAGGAATATCCATATGTATTGTGGCTGATTCCCGGTATTGTACCCTGGTTTTATCTCAGTGAGGTCTTAAACATGGGGACTGGTTGTCTGCAGGAATATAATTATCTGGTAAAGAAAGTAGTTTTCCGTGTGGAGATTCTGCCGTTTATTAAGATGTTATCTTGTCTGATGGTACACGGCATATTTGCTGTTATTATGATTGTGGTATTTTTCTGTTATGGATTTTTACCAAAGGTCAGTTGGATTCAGATTATTTATTACTCCTTTGCGGCGTCCATGCTGTCTCTGGCCATCGCCTATTTTACCAGTGCCATCAATGTGTTTTTTAAGGATATGGCACAGATTATAGGGATCTGCCTGCAGTTTGGCATGTGGATGGTGCCGATTATGTGGGCTCCGGAGATGTTTCCCAAGGCTCCTGAGTGGCTTCCGACCCTGCTGAAAATAAATCCTGTTTATTATATTGTAGCAGGGTATCGTGACAGTATGTTAACCGGGAACTGGATTTTTGAGCGTCCACTTCTTGGCCTTTATTTCTGGTTTGTGACCATCGTCTTATTTTTAATAGGACTGAAAGTATTTAAAAAGCTGCGCCCGCATTTTTCCGATGTGCTGTAGGCAGTTACCATGGAGGATTCAATGTCCGTAGAGTCGAACAACAAAGCACTGTCTGTTAATAATGTAACCAAAATATATAAATTGTATGAGAAGCCCATTGACCGTTTAAAAGAGGCCATGAGTCTGACACATAAGAATTACCACCGGGATTTTTATGCTTTAAACGGGATCTCTTTTGATGTGGAAAAGGGACAGACCGTAGGCATTATCGGTACCAACGGATCTGGAAAATCCACTATTTTAAAGATTATAACCGGAGTCCTGACCCCAACCACAGGTGATGTGGAGGTAAACGGGGTGATTTCCGCTCTTCTGGAACTTGGAGCTGGATTTAACATGGATTATACAGGAATCGAAAACATCTACATGAACGGTACCATGATGGGATTTTCCAGAAAAGAGATGGATGAAAAGCTAAAAGACATCCTGGATTTTGCCGACATCGGAGATTTTGTCTATCAACCAGTAAAAACCTATTCCAGCGGTATGTTTGTCCGCCTTGCATTTGCCCTTGCCATAAATGTAGAACCGGAGATTCTGATAGTCGATGAGGCGCTTTCCGTAGGAGATGTTTTCTTTCAGGCTAAATGTTACCGCCGCATGGAAGAAATCCGTAAAAACGGCACTACCATTCTTATGGTTACTCATGATATGGGCGCCATAATCAAGTATTGTGACCGTGTTGTTGTGTTAAACAAAGGCAATTTCATCGCAGAGGGTGAGCCTGGGAAAATGGTCGATCTTTATAAGAAAATCCTGGCAAATCAGATGGACGATTTAGAAGAGGAACTGGAAAAAGCGGACGACAGGCTGTACAATGATTTTTCCGGCGACCAGGCACTTTCTGAAAGAAGCAGGGCGGCAGCAGGCGGCATGATGAAGGAGAAGCTGACAATTAATCCAAATCGCACGGAGTATGGAGATAAGAGAGCGGAAATTGTAGATTTCGGGCTTCTTGACGAGAGAGGTAACATCACAAATCTCCTGTTAAAGGGTGAGCGTTTTACAATAAAAGAACGGATTCATTTCAATGGAGCAATTGAGACACCGATTTTTACTTATACCATCAAGGACAAGCGCGGTGCCGATTTAACCGGAACCAATACTATGTTCGAAGCGTCCGATGTAAAGGCTGTGAAAAAGGGCGATGAATACGTCGTGGAATTTACCCAGAAGATGACTCTTCAGGGTGGAGAATACTTACTGTCCATGAGCTGCACCGGATTTGAAAACGGGGAGCATGTGGTTTACCACCGTCTGTATGATATTGTAAATATCACTGTTATATCCAACAAGAATACGGTTGGCGTTTATGATATGGAACCGGATGTAAGCTTAACACTTATGCGTGCAGATAAGTAAGGAGGAATTAAGCATGAATGATATCAGCCCCGAACTTAAAAAGCTGTATCAGAATTATAATGGAGATATCAAAAAGCTGCTGCAGGAAAATCCCAGACTGGATTACTTATATGCCTTATCAGAGATAAGAGAAAATCTGCTGGACTGGTTTGAATTTAAACCGGATGGAACTCTTTTGCAGGTTGGATCCGACTACGGCGCGCTTACAGGTTTATACAGCAGACGGGTAAAAGAAGTAACCGTATTAGATCCCAGTCAGAATAATTTATCTTTCAACCGCCTTCGCCATCAGAAGCGGGATAATATCCGTTACGTGACCAGTGATTTATCCTCTTTTACCAGTGGTGAGAGCTTTGATTATATCGTTTTTGCAGGTTCTCTTTCTGAACCGTATCAGGAAATGACAGAGAAGGCAAAAGAACTTTTAAAACCGGACGGAATCATGATTGCTGCAATTACAAACAGGTTGGGATTAAAGTATCAGGCTGGTGCAAAGGCGGAGCAGTTTTGTCTTTCCAGAACAGAGCTGAAAGAACTTTTATGCGGCAGTGAAGGTGAGGATGGAACTGTGAAGTTTTACTATCCCATGCCGGATTACCGCCTTCCCGTAACTCTTTACTCCGACGGGTATCTTCCGGGCAAGGGAGATTTAACGCATGCCATTCTTGCCTATGATTATCCGAAGTATTTACGATTCGATTTAGGTAAGATGTTTGATGAAGTATGTGAAGGAAAACAGTTTGAGACATTTGCCAATTCATTTTTAACCATTTGGAGCCGTCATGAAGAAAATTAATTTTGTAAAATATAATAAAACAAGAAGAGAAACTTTTCAGATACGTACCAGTCTTGTAGAAGAGAATGGACTGCCGTATGTGGAAAAGTCTGCCCTGACGGCAGAGGGAATTCCTCACATCCGTTCCTTTGAAGAAAAATACAGAAATTTAAAGGAACAAAATCAGGGGTTGAATGTAGCAGATGTGACTGTCAGTCCTGATGGAACCACAGCCCGGTTCGCTTTCTTAAAAGGAGAGACTTACGCCGAACTTCTTGGGAGAGAGATTCAGAACGGAAAGGTGCCGGAAGTCTCTTTGGAAGAGGGCATATCCATGATTTTGAAGGTGCATGATGATTATATGACGCCTTTTCATGTCACTGAGGAGTTTGAAGAGGTATTCGGTGTACTGCCTGATACCGGAGAGCAGATTAAGAGGGACTGGGCATTTAAGTATTCCAATATTGACTGCCTTTTTGAGAATATCATGATGACAGAAGACGGTCCTTACTGTCTGGATTACGAATGGGTATTTTCTTTTCCTGTTCCCGTTAATTTCATAAAGTTCCGGGTCCTTTATTATTTTTATGAGCAGTATAAAAGCATCCTGAACTATGATTCTATGGAAATATTTATGGAAGAACAGGGAGTGGACAGGGATCTCATCGGGATCTATGAAGAGATGGAGCGCCATTTTCAGGAATATGTCCACGGTGAGAACCAGCAGATTTATCTCTTAAACTATATGCATGAGACCTTTGCCCTGCCTGACAGTATGTTTGAGATTTCCCAGATCATCGACGATACCAAGGACCGCATCGCCCAGATGAAAGCAGAGTTAAAGGAAAAGGATTTGACCATCACAAAGCAGCAGGAAGAAAAGCGCTTAACGGATAATCATGTAGCCAATCAGGAGATGATTATTGCATCCCTTAGAAAGGACTGCGAAACCATGCAGGGGATCATCGGGCAGTTAAGAAAGCATGAATCCTTCTTTTATAAGGTATGGCGCAGGCTGGGAAGAATTTTTAATGAGAAATTTCCAAAAGGTACGAAAAAACGGAAGATCCTGTTTTATATTAAGGAAACCATTTTACACCCTATAAAGTCCATTTCCCTCTATACAACAGATGAGGGAAGAAATCTCATGGAAGGGGATATGAAAATCGGTGAGGAATACCGGATTCATGGAAAGCTTCGTTTTGTGAAAGAAGGACACCCCATGGTATCCATAGTAATTCCTGTTTATAACCAGATCCATTATACCTATGCCTGTCTGTTATCCATACTGGAGCATACAAAGAACGTGGATTATGAGGTGATCATTGCAGATGATGTATCTGCCGATGCCACAGCAGAACTGTCCAAATTCACAGAGAATGTGGTGATCTGCCGCAATGAGACCAATCAGGGCTTTTTAAGAAACTGCAATCAGGCAGCGAAGTCGGCAAGAGGAAAATACATCATGTTTTTAAACAATGATACTCAGGTGACCGACGGCTGGCTGGACAGTCTGGTGAATTTAATTGAATCAGATTCCTCTATCGGAATGGTTGGTTCCAAGCTGGTTTATCCCGATGGACGCCTTCAGGAAGCGGGAGGAATTCTCTGGAGTGACGGCTCCGGATGGAATTACGGACGTCTGGACGATCCGGAGAAGCCTGAGTACAATTATGTAAAAGACGTGGATTATATTTCCGGCGCTGCAATCCTTCTTTCCAATGATTTATGGAAACGGATTGGCGGCTTTGATGAACGTTTTGCACCGGCTTATTGTGAAGATTCCGACCTTGCCTTTGAGGTGCGGGGAGCTGGTTACCGGGTGGTTTATCAGCCCCTTTCCAAGGTGATTCATTTTGAAGGTGTTTCAAACGGCACAGATGTCAATGGTTCCGGATTAAAACGTTATCAGGTAGAAAACAGTAAAAAGCTGAAAGAAAAATGGGCAGCGCAGTTCAGCCAGCAAAGTGAAAACAACGGTAACCCTGATCCATTCCGTGCCAGGGAAAGAAGCCAGGGAAAGGACATCATCCTTGTAGTGGATCATTATGTACCTACCTATGACCGGGATGCTGGTTCCAAAACTACATTCCAGTATTTAAAGATGTTTATTGATAAGGGATATGTGGTCAAATTTCTGGGAGACAATTTCCTTCATGAAGAACCCTACTCCACCGCTTTACAGCAGATTGGAATTGAGATTCTTTATGGCAGGGAATACCAGGCAGGTATCTGGGACTGGTTAAAGACACATGGAGACGATATAAAGGCAGCTTATTTAAACCGCCCCCATATCGCTCAGAAATATATTGATTTTCTCCGTGAACATACCAGCATGAAGCTGATTTATTATGGACATGACCTTCATTTCCTGCGGGAAGGCAGGGAGTATGAACTTACTGGAGATCCGAAAAAGCGTGAGGCGTCCGAATACTGGAGATCCATGGAACTGCGTCTCATGAAAAAGGCGGCGGTATCCTATTATCCGTCCTATGTTGAGAGGGAAGCCATTCATGAAATCGAGCCTTCCGTACCAGTAAAAGCAATCGTAGCTTACGTTTTTGATAAGTTTTTAAATCACATTCCCAATGACTTTGAAAAGAGGGAAGGCCTGCTGTTTGTCGGCGGTTTTGCCCATCCGCCTAATGCAGATGCGGTATTGTGGTTTGCTAGAGAGATATTTCCGTTAATCCGGGAACAGTTACCGGTTAATTTCTATATTGTCGGCTCCAAGGTTACCGATGAGATCAAGGCTCTGGAACAGCCGGATAACGGAATCATTGTAAAAGGTTTTGTGACTGAAGAAGAATTGGCGAGTCTGTATGCCAGCTGCCGGATTGTGGTAGTTCCGCTGCGTTATGGAGCAGGAGTGAAGGGAAAGGTAATTGAAGCGCTTTATTATGGTGCCCCTGTTGTAACGACCTCTATCGGAGCGGAGGGAATTCCTGAGGCAGAAAAGGTGATGGTGGTAAGAGATGAACCGGAGACATTTGCAGAGGAAGTAATCACTCTTTACAATGACCCGGACAGCTTAAGGCAGATGAGCCAGAATACCCAGAACTACATTCGGACGTATCACAGCATTGATGCGGCCTGGAGCGTGGTGGGAGAGGATTTTTAGAACAGATAAAATAGGAACCGATGATAACAAATAAGGGAGGACATGAAGATGCAGGCAGTTTTGCTGGCAGGCGGGCTGGGTACCAGACTGCGTTCCGTAGTAAGTGACCGGCCAAAGCCTATGGCGCTGATAGAAGAGAAACCTTTTATGGAGTATGTGGTGAGACAGCTCATCCGGTATGGCGTAGCAGAGATTATCTTTGCCGTAGGGTATAAAGGTTCTATGGTAGAAGATTATTTCGGAGATGGTTCGAAATGGGGAATCCGTGTTTCTTATGCTTATGAGGAGGAACTGTTAGGAACAGCCGGAGCCATAAAAAATGCCGGAAAACAGGTAACAGAAGAGATGTTTTTCGTTTTAAATGCAGATACCTTCTATCAGATCGACTGCAGCAGCTTCACGGAACTGATGGAGGAGAAGGACCTTGATATGGCTCTGGTTCTTCGGAGAGTTCCTGATGTATCCCGTTACGGGCAGGCAATTTTAGAAAACAGCCGTTTAACAGCCTTTGACGAAAAGGTGGAAGAGTCCAAAGAAGGAACGATCAATGGTGGATTTTATTTAATGAAACGCGTTCTTTTAGATACGATACCGGAAGGAAAGGTATCTCTTGAGCATGATATGATTCCACAATGGCTCTCAGAAGGAAGAAAGCTTGGCGGTCTGGTAAATGACGGATATTTCATTGATATCGGTATTCCGGAAGATTATTACCGTTTCATGGAAGATGTAAAGGAAGGAAGGGTGATCATATGATAATCAGAGGACGGGCTCCCCTGCGTGTCAGCTTTGGTGGTGGAGGAACAGATGTTGCTCCCTTCTGTATCGAGCAGGGAGGAGCCATAATAGGCAGTACCATCAATAAATACGCCTACTGCTCCATTGTTCCCAGACAAGATGACCAGATCATCGTCCATTCCCTGGATTTTGATATGACAGTGAAGTATAATACAAAAGAAAACTATGTATACGATGGACGTCTGGATCTTGTCACTGCTGCTTTAAAAGCTATGGATATCAAGCAGGGCTGCGAAGTTTATTTACAGTGTGATGCGCCTCCCGGATCCGGTCTTGGAACGTCTTCTACTGTAATGGTAGCGCTTTTAACTGCTATGGCAAGATGGAAGGGTGTGGAGCTGGACAGCTATGCCATGGCTGATCTTGCTTATCAGGTGGAGCGGGAGGATTTGAAGATAGACGGCGGATATCAGGACCAGTATGCCGCTACCTTTGGAGGCTTTAACTTTATCGAATTCCATGGACGTAATAACGTAGTGGTTAATCCCCTCAGAATCAAAAAGGAAATCATTCATGAACTCCAGTATAACCTTCTGCTTTGTTATACAGGAAATGTTCATGTATCCGCTAATATTATCAAGGATCAGGTTTCAAATTATGAGAAAAAGGATCCCTTTGAAGCCATGTGTGAAGTCAAGGCACTTGCCTATGCAATGAAAGATGAATTGCTGAAGGGCAACTTATACAGTTTTGGAAAGCTCCTTGACTATGGCTGGAAAAGCAAAAAGAGAATGAGCAGCAAGATAACCACACCCCAGATTGATGAGCTTTATGAAGAGGCGTTAAAAGCAGGTGCACTTGGAGGAAAGCTTCTTGGAGCCGGCGGCGGCGGATTTTTACTGGTTTACTGTCCTTATAATGTACGCCATAAAGTGGCGGCAAGAATGGAAGCGGCAGGAGGCCAGCTGACAGACTGGAACTTTGAGTTAAGAGGTGCCCAAAGCTGGATTACCGATGAATCACGCTGGGATTATCAGGATGTCAGAGTTTCCATACCAGGCGGACAGTATGATTTCCATTTATAATAAAAATGAAAAAACAGGCGGCAGGAGAAGTAACAGGCATGGATAAAATTGTATTTTTAGATCGGGATGGGACAATCAATGAAGAAGTGGAATATTTACACAAGCCTTCGGACTTAGTGCTTCTTCCCGGTGTCTCTGCTGCATTAAAACGTCTGAAAGAGCAGGGATTTCATCTTGTGGTTGTTACCAATCAGGCAGGGGTCGCAAGAGGATATTATAGTGAGTCGGATGTAGATCAGCTTCATGAATATATGAACCGCCTTCTTGCAGAAGACGGAGCAGAAATAGACCGCTTTTTTTTCTGCCCTCATCACCCGGTCCATGGAATCGGAGCTTATAAACAGTCCTGCCATTGCCGCAAACCGGATATCGGAATGTTTGAAATGGCAGAGAGATATTTTCATGTGGACAAGTCCCGCTCCTACATGGTAGGAGATAAGCTTCTGGATACGGAAGCGGGACATAAATACGGCGTAAGCTCTGTTCTTGTAGGCACCGGATATGGAAAGGAATTATATGACGGTCTGACCGAAGAGGAGAAAAAGGAAGCCTTTGATGCTTATGCGAAAGACATGACAGCAGCAGCAGAGTGGATCTTAAAAAGAGAAGGAGTGTGAGCTTGATGGAACCCATGAACTATTTGGAAGAGCTTCTTACACGTTATCCGGTATTAACCAGTATAAAGGATGAGATAAAGGAAGCTTATGAGATACTTGAGAACTGTTATGAAAACGGAGGTAAGCTTTTAATTGCCGGAAACGGAGGCAGTTGTGCGGATGCGGAGCACATTGTTGGAGAACTGATGAAAGGCTTTGTAAAACCAAGGGCTGTTTCAGAGAAATTTGCCCAAAAGCTTTTAACGGCAGATCCGGTGCGAGGTAAGGAACTGGCAGATAAACTTCAGGGAGGGCTTCCAGCCATCGCTTTAACAGGGCACCCGGGACTTTCCACTGCCTATCTAAATGATGTGGATGGAAGTTTAATCTATGCCCAGCAGACATACGGCTATGGAAAAGAGGGAGATGTCCTTCTTGGCATTTCCACATCCGGAAATTCTAAAAATATTATGTATGCCATGGCAGCAGCCAGAGCGATTGGCATGAAAACCATTGGACTGACCGGAAAGGACGGAGGCCAGCTAAAGGAGACTGCAGATGTATCCATCGTGGTTCCGGAGAAGGAAACCTATAAAATTCAGGAACTTCATCTGCCGGTATATCATGCATTATGCCTGATGCTGGAGGAACGGTTTTTTTAATTTTACGAGAACAGGAGGAAAAGATGGAAGAGAGACAGTGGATGGGTAAGGAAGCTTTGTGGAAGAACGAAGTCATTGCAGCTCTGCTTTTAATTTCCTTTGCTTTTTTTATTAACAGAGGGATTAAAATAAATGGTCTATATATGGATGATCTCTATCTTTGGTCCTGCTACGGTGAACAGACCTTTCGGCAGTTTGTATTTCCATTAGGCAGCACCCGGTTCCGATTTGTTTATTATCTGGCAGCCTGGCTTGAGATGATGATTCTTGGAAGTCATACGGAATGGTTTGTGCCATTTAATATTCTGCTGAACAGCTGTATTGCGTATACCATATACCGGTTCGGAAAGCGTCTTTCCCATCGGTGGCTTGTGGGATTTTGCTGCGGAATCTTATATCTTCTTTCCAGAATGTCTTACTATCAGATCAGTCAGGTGTACGGTCTTATGGAAAGCATGGCTCTCTGGATGGCAATCGGGATTCTTTACTTTCTGTATCGCTATTTATCCGAAGAGGAGCAGACGGACCGGTATATCCGGGCAGCAGCAGGGTTGTATTTTTCCGTATGTTTTGTCCATGAACGCTATATGGTTCTGCTTCCTTTGTTTTTCTTTGCATTCTTAATGAAAAAAGAGAAGAAGGTTTCCTATTGGCTTAGTATAACCGGGGCCTTTCTGGCAGTTCAGTTCATACGTTTTCTCACCATCGGAAGCATATCTCCTGCTGGGACCGGAGGTACGACAGTAGCCGATACGTTTAGCATATCCCAAAGCATTCAATATGCCCTCAGCCAGGTACTTTATATATTTGGAATCAATGCGGGACCAGATTATTTAAGCGGATTAAGCTGGAGCCAGTCTCCCTCCTGGGTTCGGGTTCTTGTCATGCTCGCCAATTTTTCTCTTTTGATCATGGTTATCAGATTTTTATTTGTATTATTCAGAGACAAGGGAAAATTAAAGGATCGGTTTCCAGTTATTGCATTATTCATTATTTTTATAGCCCTGTGCATTGGATCTTCCAGTGTTACCATCCGTGTAGAAACCAGATGGATTTACATTTCCATGACTGCGGCATGGCTGTTTGCAGCGTATTTATGCGGAGAAGCAGTACCGCCGAAAGAGGGACAGACAATTTCCGCCAGACCCCTTTTATACTGCGGTCTGTTTGTTCTATACGGCCTTTTCATGCTTCCTGTTGAAAGCTTTTACCGGGGAAAATACGATAATCTTTACTACTGGTCTTCTCAGCTTCGTTATAATTCTCTCGCAGAAGAGACCTATGGGAAGTACGGAGATGATATATTTGGAAAAAAGATCTATATAATCGGAAATACTTATGAAATGAGTGATTTTACAGCCCGGACCTTTTTTAAAACCTTTGACAGCAAACGTCTGGCGGAAGGAACAGAAGTCACATTTATTGATTCCATCAGAGATATTGGTCTTGTGACGCCGAACATGCTGATTTTACGGGAGGATCCCGCGCATAATGCATTTCAGGACGTGACTTCATTTGTAAAAGATCTAAAATTCCAGCGGGTTTACGGTAGTTATGATGATGGCTGGATGGATGAGGATGCAAAGATCAGAATTATGGCAGGAAAAGAAGGGGTAATCAAGCTGAAATTTTACTACCCTGGTGTGATAACCGGGCTGGAACACATCACGGTTATGGTAGAAGGACAAGAAAAAACGGTGGTCTCCATTAATTCCAGCACTGCGTCTGCAGAGATTGATGTCCCCCCGTATAAAGTCACAGAATTGACATTTGAAAGCAACTTTTATTATCAGGCGGCAGCGGAGCAGCGAAGCGAAAAGCATCTGGCTGTTGTTGCAGAAATTACTGCCGATTAAGCGACAGGGGTGAAATGATGAAACAAAAAAACCTTTACTTTACAGTCCCTTTCCTGGGAACCATTTTCTGCCTCTGGTACATCTTTGCGGCAACCTGTGATGGGATCTACTCAGACTATGTCCGTCTGGTAAACAGCTATCTACCCAATGTGTTTAATCCAGGACTGTTTTTCGTACCGGATATTTTGACACGGATCCCCATCAACTATCTGGCAAGAATCATCAATGTAACCTTGTTTGATTACAACGTCATGTTTGACCGCGTATTGGGCGTACTGGCACTGGGACTTTCCGGTGCCGCCATAACTGTTTACTGTGTGCGTAAGAAGCTTTCTTATGGCTGGTTTCTGGTGCTGATGGCAGTATTTTTCAGCCTGAATAAATGGGAGATGTTAAATAACGGCAGTGGGTTTGCACATTTTCTTTCATTTGCATTTTTCTACTGGCATTATGAAGTTCTGGACCGGGTATGGAGCGGAAATGATAGCTTTCGTGACCGGATTTGCCTGATTGTACTTCCGTTTCTCACAACCCTTCTTATAGCGGGACCGTATTGTGCCATCTATACTGTGACTGTGCTTCTGTCCTGTATTATGATGTTTCTGCTTAAAAGGCGTAAACTGGGAAGTTGGCCGGTTATTTACGGACTTTGTGCCCTTGCACCGTTCTTTTTATATCTATGGAGCAATCACTATGCAGTGGAAGATCATGCTGCGCCCGCGACTGTCTCACTCCTCACTCAGCTTATGGATACCCCCGGATTTTTTGTCCGATTTTTTGTAAAATCTTTTTCTTCCATGGTAATTGAAGGAGAGAGAGCGGAAGAGATCTTTCGAACAAATGGACCATTTCTTGTCATGGGGCTCCTGGTGATCGCTTTATATGTGCTTGCACTTTGGTATAACTGGTATTACCGCCTTTATGAGGAAACCATTCTTCCGGTTATTTTAATTATGTCCGGAGGTTTGAATCATCTGCTGATCGTATTGTCCAGATGGATCTTTCTTCAGGAAAACTATGGTCTCAGTTCCAGATATGCCCTGCAGTTTCAGACTGGTATACTAGGAATTATTCTTACCTTTTCCCTGCTTATGAGAAAGAGGAGATACCGGATAGGTTCTGGCGTGAAGCTGGCAGCGGGGATTACCTGTTTCATATTTCTGGCAGGAAACTGTTATACCACTTATACTGAGATAAAAAAAGCGCCTCACCGGAAGGCAGCTTACGAACAGAGAGCAGAACTGTCCCTTAGGTTTGAGCAGGTGACAGACGAAGAACTTCGTGCCAATTTCGAATACCGGCTCAGTCGGGAGGACAGCGGGCAGAAAGTGAGAAGTGCACTGATAATATTAAAAGAAAATGGTTACAGTGTATTTCGAAAGGGTAACCAGTAGCTAAGGAGCAAATTTATGAAAAAGACATTATCGGTCGTTGTATCATGTTACAATGAAGAACTGGCGCTTAACCGGTTCTACGAGGAAACGGCCAGCATTTTGAAAAAACTAAGCTGGAAATATGAGCTTATCTTTGTAAATGACGGAAGTCAGGATCAGACACTTTCCGTACTCACCCGTCTGTCCGAGTTAGATGAACGGGTAAAAGTCATAAGCTTTTCCAGAAATTTTGGACATGAAGCAGCGATGATTGCCGGGCTGGATTACAGTCAGGGTGATGGGATTGTGTGTATGGATGCAGATTTGCAGCATCCCCCGGAATATTTGCCTGAGATTGTAAAAAAGCTGGAAGAAGGTTACGATGTGATCAATATGGTCCGTACCAGAAATGAATCCGCAGGCTGGTTTAAAAATTTCGCTTCCTCCGCATTTTACCGTCTGATCAATGTGCTTTCTGATGTGAAATTTGAGCCCAACGCCTCTGATTTTTTTGCAGTATCGGGAAAAGCAGCAAAAGTGCTTAAAGATAATTACAGAGAAAAAGTGCGTTTTCTGAGAGGGTACGTACAAAGCATCGGATACCCCAGGACTACGATTGAATATGAAGCCAGAACCCGGGTTGCAGGAGAAAGTAAATACAGTATTAAGAAATTGATTGCATTTTCTGTAAATACCATTATGTGTTTTTCTAATCTCCCTCTAAAACTTGGGATTTATGCCGGCTGCGGAGCCTGTATTCTTGGAATTATCATGATGATTTATACTATCTGGAGCTGGGCAAGAGTGGGAACGCCAAGTGGGTATGCCACGATTATTGTTCTGATGTGTTTTATGTTTGCGGTTTTGTTTTTGATTGTTGGAATTATTGGAAATTATATCGCAATTCTGTTTGCGGAACTGAAGGACAGGCCGATTTATATTGTTGAAGAGACCAAAAACATTCATTGATTCCTTTTTCCGGGAATGATATAATAAACTTAGGATTATTGATTTTCCCTGGAGAGGGAAAGGAAACAAATGATAAAGTATAAACCGTATGAGGAACTTGAGCTTACGGACGATTTTATGTTTTCTTATGTGATGCGCAGCAACGGGGAATTGTGCAGACAGCTGCTGGAAAGCATATTAAATTTCCCCATAGAAAGAATTAATTTCATCAGCTCCCAGGAAACCATTGATACTTATGCAGCTGCTAAGGGAGTAAGACTTGATGTATTTGCTAAAAGCGGTAATCGGAGTTTTGATGTGGAGCTGCAGACATCAAACAAAAGAGATCTGCCCCAAAGGAGCAGATACTATCAAAGTCAGATGGATACTGCCATGCTTCAGAAAGGACAGATGTATAGGGAACTGTGAGACAGCTACATCATATTTCTCTGCACCTTTGATCCGTTTGGATTTGGGCAGTATATTTATAGTTTCCAGAACAGATGCACAGAGTTACAGGGTATAACGCTGAATGATGGAACTTACAAAGTGTTCGTTAATGCTCAGAGAACTCATGGTGTAATCGGAGACGAATTAAAGGAATTTCTATTGTTTTTAAAATCTCCTGGCGAATTTCAGGCAGGAGTAAATGGTAAGCTGGTTAAGAACGCAATCGCTGGTGTGGAGGAAGGACGCAAAAATGAAGAAAGGAGGTTGATCTATATGACGCTGATGACTAAGTTCGATGAACTTCTGGCAGAAGGACTGGAACAGGGATTGGCAGAAGGACGAAGAGAAGGGCTGCGGCAAGGGAAACTGGAAGGAATGGCGGAAGGTAGACTGGAAGGAATGGCGGAAGGTAGATTAGAAGGTAGATTAGAAGGTAGATTAGAAGGTAGATTAGAAGGTAGATTAGAAGGTAGACTGGAAGGTATGGAGCAAGGTGAAATCCGAATCGCACGACTTACTGAAATTCTGTTGTCGGAAGGAAAACTAGATGACTTACAAAGATCTGTTTCAGATACGAAATTTCGTGAACAACTGTATCTAAAATATAAATTATAAATTATCCGAGTAAGGATAAAATCAAAAATAAGAAAGGCCTGGGATTTTCGTTTCCCAAGCCTTTTCCTATTTAGTTATTTAATGTATTCCTGGTCCAATCTCTCTGCCCGGAGCAGTTTCACTTACTGTTCCCGAATTACCGGAATTTGTACTTCCCGTTCCGGCAGAATTATTCTGCTGTGTTGTTCCAGTTGCAGCAGGCTGTGTTTCGCCAGTGGTTTCCTGAGTTGTTCCGGCAGGAGTCAATGTGCAGACACCGTCTGTATCTGCTGTATAGGAGACTCCATCTGCTGTAAAGGTTTCTGATACCTTCATCTTACCATCAGAAGGATTTAAGTAATACTGCTTTCCATTTACCGTTATCATACCCGAAGCCATAGCACCGCTTTCTCCGAAATAATACCAGCTGCCGTCTACCTGTCTCCAGCCAACGGTCATCTTGCCTGATGAGTTGCTTAAATAATATTTAGCGCCCCTGTCATCCAGCCATCCGGACTGCATCTTACCATCGCCTGACAGGTAATACCAGCTTCCGTCGGCATTAACCCATCCGGTGCTCATGCTGCCATTGGTATTGAAGTAATACCAGCTGTTATCCAGCTGCTTCCATCCGGTAGATGCACTGCCATCATCAGCCATGTAATATTTAGACATTCCATCTGTGTGCCACCCTGTTACCATGGAACCGTCATTATTTAAATAATAGCGTTTGTTATTGAAATCAATCCAGCCGGTTGCCATAATACCGCTATCCTGTAAATAGTACCGTTTACCATTTAAATCCATCCAACCGGTCTTCATCTGTCCGTTGGTATCACTCATATAGTAATGCTGGCCGTTTAAATCAACCCAGCCCGTAGCCATGGTACCGTCAGAATTTAAGTAGTATTTTGCACCGTTATCCAGCAGCCATCCAGTATTCATGGAGCCGCCTGCATTGAAGAAATACCATTTGTCGGAAAGCTGTTTCCAACCGGTAAACATACGTCCGTTAGTATCATCAAGATAGTAACGCTGCCCGTCTTTATCAAACCATCCGGTAGAAGCCTGTCCCTCATTGTTCATATAAAACCAGCCTGTTCCGTCGTTGATCCAGGTGTTCTTCTGCATGGCGTAGTTCTGATAATAGTAAGTCTTGTCACCGATTTTTCTCCAAAGATTGCCTGGCAGCTTTGGAGTTAAATCCTGATACAGAAAATCAATATCCACATTCCCGTTAATTCCCTGAATCTGCCCGGTGCTGGTGACCTGCCACATAGCCGGATTCTGGAACGTATGCTTTGCTTCATAACGGGCCACCCATATATCATATTTCATCTGAGATAAATCAATCTTATTTGCCAGCCAGTAATCATTGGCATAAACAAGGGGATGGTATCCGGCTTCTCTTATCCGGTCACAGAACGCGTTGATGATCTGGCTTACCTGATAGGGTGGGAGAGTTCCCAGTGTGGAACTGTCCTCTGCGTCAAAGGCAATTGGAAAAGAAATGGGATAGTCTTTAACAAGATCCAGAACAAAGTCTGCCTCTGCTCTTGCCATATCCGTGGTGGTAGCCAGGGAATAGATGTAGGCGCCTACCTTCAGCCCTGCTGCTGAAGCACCCTGCACATTTGTACGAAAATTAGGATCAATCACGCCTTTGGAGCGGGTTCCAAGCATTACGAAACTGACATCATTGGCAGCAACTGCTGTCCAGTCCACATTTCCCTGCCAGCGGGAGACATCAATTCCCCTGGCAATTGCCTCTTTTATGACAGTGCCGTCTTTTAACTGATAATAACCATTAACCCGTTCATACGGCGCTGCCTGAGTGTTCATAACCGGGTAGAAGCCCGCCGACATGCCGATCAAAGCGCTGAGTGCAGCAGTGGCAAAACGCATACTGATTTTCGTGTATCTCAAAGTAATATCCTCCTTTGTTCCTTAAGTATTATTAGAAAAATGTTCCTATGTACACAAGAAGACGAAAAAATAAGTGCGGGCATCTGCGGAAAGGTGCAGATACCCACACAGAAAAATCCGGTCAATGATCAACCTGGTCCGCTGGTTAATCCAGGTGCTAATTGATATGTACCGCTGCCAGAAGAATTGGATGTTCCGCCTGGCGTGTCGTTGGACTGACTGGTGGGAGGGCTGCTTAAATTACTCCCTCCGGTGGATGATCCGCCTGGTCCTCCGGAATTAGTCGTAGAGGTACTTCCAGGGGCGGTATTGTTGCTGTCCGTACCTCCGGGAGTATTGCTGCCTGTTGCTCCCGCTGGTGTTCCGGAGGAGCCGTTCTGATACGCTCCGTTGGAACCGAAGCTATAGCTCTTTCCATCTATGGTGAGTGTGGTATTTACCGTCATCTTACCGGTTGACGGATCCAGATAATAATAAACGCCTGAAAGCTGAATCCACCCGGTAGTCATATGTCCAGAATCGCTGAAGTAGTAGTAGGATCCTTCAATCTGTTTCCAGCCATGAGCCATCTTTCCAGTGCTGGTATCCATATAATACTTGTTCGTACCGTCGCTGAGCCAGCCCGTCATCATCTTACCTAATACTGATTTGGAATCAGCATTGAGATAATAATAGGCATTGTCAATCTGTTTCCAGCCTGTAACCATCTTGCCGTCAGAACCGAAATAGAACCAGTCGTTTCCAACCTGTCCCCAGCCAATGGTGCAGGTGCCGTCTTCTTTAAAATAGAACCAGCCGTTATCCATCTCTCTCCAGCCGGTAGCCATAGCGCCGTCACCTTTCATATAGTAGTAACTGCTGCCAATCTTTAACCAGCCCTTTACAAGAACCCCGGTATCGTCCATCAGATAATAATATTTTCCGCCATCCTTGATCCACTTGGTAGCCATGGAACCATTAGAATGGAAATAATACCAGTTTCCGTTAATCTGCTTCCACCCGGCAGCCATGATACCGGTAGTTAAATCAAGATAATAAAACGTACCGTCAGATGTCTTAACCCAGCCTTTATGAACGGATCCATCCCCATCTATATATTTCCACTGAGAACCTTCCTTCACCCATCCCGTTGCGGCCCAGGCTGTATTAGCCGGTATCAGAGCTGCGGTCCCTACAAGTCCTGCAAGCAGCAGAGCCGCTGTTTTCTTTCCGTATCGCATACCGTTCTCTTCCTCCTGTTCTAGCCATTTCTATTTTGCACATAGAGACATTATAACATAGTGCTATTCATAATACCTAAACATTTTATTACGATTTGCAGACAAATTTCCAAAAATGTCAAAAATTCGGAAGCCTCTTACATTTTTTATAATATGTTTTGGCATACCGATACATGATTATGGTATATTCGCCGAATTCCTCTCCCAGAAAAGCCTTATAAACAGCCCAAAGGCTCCATAAAAATCCACCCAGAGCCATATAGGCATAAACAGTGAACCGTTCTTCCGTGGTTGGATTTCGCTGAAGATATATCTCAATGAGCCGGTCAGTCTCTTCTTCATTATAATAGGAATAAATCGCACACATGGAAATATCGACAAGAGGATCACACATACCTGCATATTCCCAGTCGATCAGGCGGACAGTTCCATCCGGAAGCATAAGGAAGTTATCCACCACCGTATCCAGATGGGACAGAACCTTTTTATGTCCCAGCTTGTCTAAACTTTGTAAAAGTTCAGCCATCTGACTGCGGACCTCAGAATAATCCTCAAAGGGAACAGCTCCGTACCGCCTGCAGAGATTTTCATAAAAATCAATTCGTTCCTGAAAATCAAAACTGTGGGAAACTTCAATTCCCGATTTATGAAATTCCCGTACAAGAGCCATGCAGCGGCCGATCTCCTCTACACTGTCAGGATTGGCATTGTGGGCACCCTCATAAAATTCTGCAATCTTATATCCTGATTCTCCATTAAAATAAATAACCTTTTCCGTAATATCATATTGAGAAAGAGCATCATAAACCGCTTTCTCCTGCTGTCTGTTAATCAGCAGTTCCGTACCAGGACCAGGAATCCTGCAGATATAATGCCGCTCCTTAATCTTAAACAGAAAAGATTTATTGGTCATACCTGCTTTTAAACATCTGATTTCCGTAATTTCAGATTCCGGAACAGAAAAAACCCTGGAAACCAGCTCTAAAGCTTCGTTGTCAGAGCGGTGCTGATACTTGATATCGAATCGCCGAAGTTCTTCCAGATTTTCAAATTCGTAGACCTCATCAGCCGGTCTCCGGTTGATATACAGTTCGATCTCACGTTCTGCTTCTGACATTTCAGGAAGTCGTTTAGCTGCTTCGCCTGAGAGCATTTCCATTAAGACATTCTCCCAATAAAACTGCTCTGTTCCAGGAATCTCATAATAAGCTTCCAGAACAGGCAGAAACTGATCTGAGAAGGATTTGGAGAAAAATACAGGTCCGTACATCACCCATTTGTCCTGCCCTCCAACTGTTACGTTTAAAATGCGTCCCTTCTTATTATAATCAAAACACCATTCAGAAGTTTCTCCTTCCATATAAGAGGAGGAGTACCAGGCGCCCCCTTCGCTGGCATGATACATATTATGGCGCATCCAGTTATCCGAGGAAAGGAGATACATATTTCTGTTTCTAAATAATTCCCTGGCGTGGTAAATGGTAGCCAGAGTATTCTTCTTAGAGTATTCAGGATTATAAAGAAGCCTGACTTTATATTTATCTATAAGGTATTCAAACTTTTCTTTCAGATATCCCACTACGATTGTGATGTCAGTGATACCCGCCTCATGCAGCTGCCGGATCTGGCGCTCGATCATGCGCTCACCAAATACTTCTAAAAGACCCTTAGGTGTCTCGAAGGTCAGCGGAACAAAACGGGACCCGAAGCCGGCAGCAATAATTACGGCTCCATCAACCTTATGCTGGTCAAGAAGAGCCCTGCCGGCGGGAAGCAGTTCATATGATTCATTCATTTTACCAGTTGATATCAGTTCTTTTTCTATACAGTCCTTTACCAGGCTGTTTGCAGTGCCAAGTGAAACCATAAGCTCCTGAGAGATATCTCTTTGTGTGACTGCCGGATTTTCCAAAACAAGACGGCAGATAATAACATTACGATTCATATTAGTTTAACCTCCACATATAGTAAATTGAGTTTGTTTGTGCGTTCAAAAAAATATTAGTACATATTTATATGAACATTATACCATTGAACTGGTAAAAATCAATAGATGTTTAGCGGAGGAAAAGGAGTGAAAAATACTGGTAAAATAAGACTATACACCAAAAAACAAAGCTATGTATTTTTAAAAAACAATTTTTCCTAAAAAAAGCCATTTCGTAATATTTACGTAAGAAAATGAACAGATAAATGTTATAGCATTTTTACAAAATATGTATTATAATGTTCCATGTGATGGAGGAATTGATAGCTTCTTCCGGAATTGTTAATATTTTTTTGAATTTGCAAAATATGCAAAAAAAGTAAAAAAAGTATTGATAATTTCCATTATAGGAAGTATAATTACCTCGTAATGCTATTAGGAATTTCAGAAAGTATTTCAAAAAGAAAAAAGGAGAGTGCATTAATTATGAGAAAGCAGACTAAATTAGTTGCTGTTTTATCTACAGCAGCACTGCTGGCATTAGGCGCTTCCATGTCCTCTTTCGCAGCTACAGGCTGGCAGGAAGAAAATGGTACATGGGTGTACTATGACAAGAGCGGAGACAAAGAGACAGAGAAGTGGGAAAAATCTGGTGACAACTGGTTCTACTTAAATGATGATGGCGAGATGGCTACCGATGTTATTGTTGAATACAATGACAACTACTACTATGTAGATGATAACGGTTCCATGGTAGCTAATAAGTGGGTTTCCATTGAGAATGAAAATTACGATGGAGACAATGAAGATGAGCCTGTAAATCACTGGTACTATTTTGGTGCTAATGGTAAAGCTTATAAGAGCTCAAGCACCAGCAGCACAGCTTCTTTCAAAACCATCAATGGTAAAAAGTATCTTTTCGATGATGAAGGAAAGATGTTATATGGCTGGATCGGCTCTGACGGCGAGAAGAAAACTGGCGACGAAGCTTGGCAGGAAGGCGATTATTACTGCGGAAATGAAAACGATGGAGCACAGGCAGCTGGCTGGGCATCTCTTGATATCGTAGATAATAATTATACAGAAGATGAAGCTTGGAAATCAAGCAGCAATGTATTTGATGATGAAAACCAGACTCGTTGGTTCTACTTCAAGAGCAATGGTAAGAAGATGACCGAAGAGAAAGGCAAAACCATCAACGGCAAGAAGTACAGCTTTGATGAGTATGGCCGTATGAATGCAGAGTGGGTTATCTATGATGCTACACCTACAACAGCTAAGGTTGCTTCAGGCAGCATCACAGCAACACAGGGTTCTGCAGATTACACCAAAAACTGGAGATACTATGGTTCACCAGAAGATGGCGCAAGAATAACCAAGGGTTGGTTTAAGGTTGTTCCAGATGAGAAACTTTATGAAGATAAGTATAATGATGATGAAGACTCCTGGTACTATTCTGATAAAGATGGTAAATTAGTTGCTTCTGAAATTAAGACAATTAATGGTAAGAAATACCTCTTTGATGAATTCGGAAGAATGAAAGACGGATTAAAGTTCGTTAAGTTCGAAACCGGAAGCACAACTGATGTTGCAGCTATCGCAGCTGATGATACATTCAGCGATAAGAAGTTTGATACAAAAGACAACTTCAAAGAAAATGCTAATGAATTATTAGACATGGGCTACTATTGCTACTACTTCGGAAGCGGCGATGATGGTTCTATGAAGACTAACAAGCAGAATGTTTCTATTGATGGTGAGTCTTTAGGATTCCTGTTCAATAAGTCTGGCAGCTACAAGGGCGCTGGTAAGAATGGCGTTGATAACAGCAAGTACTATATGGCTGGTATGCTTTTAAGCGCTGAAAAGGACGACAAGTATGCAGTTATCAAGATTGATGAGACTGGTACAACACCAAAATATTCAATCTTAACTACAGACGAGTTCAAGGATGAGTCTTATGTAAGCTCTGCTGCAGTTCCAACAGGAAAAGACTATACAGAGTATTATACAGTTAATAATACAGCAGCAGCAGCTGCTAAGATCAGCTACAAGTTAGTAAATACTAGCGGTAGCGTACAGAAGAGCAAATCAAAAGCTAAAGATGGTAACGATCGTTGCTATAACTTAACTGGCGAGAAGATCAACTACATCTATGTAGAAGACTAATTGCAGGATTAAGATTAAGTAATCCATTAGGAATCGGTGATAAGGTAACTTATCACCGATTTTTAATGGATCTTTTTGCAGATTATGTAATATGTGAATTAGTTGCAGGTTTAGATATAGAGTGGTATACTAAGAAATAACATAATCGGAAGAAAGGAAATTTTTAGGTATGTCAACAAATACTAACAATGAAATCAATAAAAAAAATAGCCTAATATCAACAGTGCTTGGGATATATGTATTAGCAATTGGGTTTGGCTTTCCTTTGGTGGTTAGAGATCGATACTTTGATATTCTTATTTTCAAATATTATTATTATTGTTTTTGTACGATAACTATGTTTGCTATGTTGCTGGGATATTATTTAACAGGGAGAATCAAATTTACTATTTCGGCAATAAAGAAATTTCGTATAAAGTCTTTTATTAGTAAATGCTCAGTATTAGATCTTTTTATATTACTATATTGGTTCATTGCATTAATATCGACATTAACTTCTGATTATTTGTATGAGGCATTTTGGGGTAACGAAGGGCGTTATACAGGTCTTTTTCTGATAACGTGGTATGTGGTGTCTTACTTTTGCATAAGCCGTTTCTGGGAATTCAAAAGTTGGTATATTGATCTTATTTTGGTAGCAGGCGCATTAGTGTGTTTGTTTGGCATCACTGATTATTTTAATTTAGATATATTTAAATTTAAGGCTCCAATGCTCCCGGAACAGAGATCGATTTTTACATCCACACTAGGAAATATAAATACGTATACTGCGTATGTGGGAATTATTACTGCTATAGCTACGGTTTTATTTGCGACAGAAAAAAAACGTATTAAAATGTATTTCTATTGCGTGTGTATGATAATTGGTTTCTTTGCTATAATAATGGGAGTAAGTGATAATGCTTATTTATCATTAGCTGCATTGTTTGGATTATTACCAATTTATCTTTTTAAAAATAATTCCGGTGCTAAAAAATATCTTATGATTCTGGCAATCTTTTTCTCAGTAATACAATGTATAGATTGGATTAATATTTATTTTAAAAACCATGTCCTCGGAATTGACAGCGCTTTTAATATAGTAATTGGTTTTGATAAATTGCACTATTTAGTGATTTTATTGTGGACTATAGTACTTCTTTGGCATTTGCATGATAGCAAGAAAAAAATTGAACTAAAATCTTATGGAAATAAGTTAATACGCATATGGTTGATATTAATGGCTGTTGCTTTATTATTCTTAGTATATATTTTGTTTGATTGTAATATTGCTGGTAATGCCGATAAGTATGGATTTGCAAGTAATTATCTACTTTTTAATGATGAATGGGGAACACATAGGGGGTATATTTGGCGGAATGCTATAGAATGTTTTAAAGAGCTGCCTTACTGGAAAAAGATGGTTGGTTATGGACCTGAAACATTTGGTATTTTATTATTACAAAAAACGGCTAATAATCCTTATAAAGAAATATTTGACAGCGCTCATAACGAATATTTGCACACATTATTAACTGTTGGGATATTAGGATTAACTGCCTATATCATTTCTATTTTAGCATTTATAAGAAATTGCTTTAGTAATAGGAAAAATAATGTTTATATTGCAGCAATAGCATTTGGCATTATTTGTTATAGTGCTCAGGCATTTGTTAATTTAAATCTTCCTATTGTTACACCATTGCTGTGGTTACTCATGGGCATTGGATCAGCAAGATCATCTATAACTTAAAAAGAATAATAATATTATGCGTACCAAAACCATTGGCAATCTTAAATGATACAATCGGTTTTGGTATTTTTCTCGACATTACCACTTTTTCACCTTAAATGGATAAATGTCCTATTTTTAATAAAATATTAAAAAAATTCCAAACTTTTTCGAATGCGGTAAAGTTGCGTAAATCACTACTTGATGGTATACTGTACAGAGGTTAATTAATCAGAAGCGACAATAAATAAAAATATAAGTATATTATAAATTAACTAGTATAACTAACAAATAAAAAGTAGATGATAGGTGTTATGAATAATTCAAGAGAAAATTATAAACGATTAATAAAGATGCTGTTTTCGACAGTCATTATGTTAGGATTGGTAAGTATATATTCCTTTGTATGGATTGGCTATTATAACCGCTATGTGTTACAAATGCCATTTTTCAGAAGGGGTAATTGGGTAATAATCTTATTATATTCGGTTTTACTAATGTTTTTTATGAATACATATGGTGGTTTTAAAATAGGGTACTTAAAGAATACTAATTTGATTTATTCTCAAGCAATTTCAATAATATTTACTAATGTTTTTGTTTATTTTCAAATAGCGGTTATTGATAAACGCTTTGTTACACCCATCTACATTATTATTATGACTTTAGTTGAGTTACTGTTTGTATTTATATGGACACTGCTTTTCCATTTTGCTTATAGGCAGATATTTCCACCTCGTAAAATGCTTTTAATAGCAGGTGATAGAAAGGATTATCATCTAAAGGATAAGATTAATTCCAGAGAAGACAAATATGAAATTTGTGCAGAAATATCTTATCGAAAAAGTATGAATGAGATACAAAACATGATTTCTCAATATGATGGCGTTATTGTTGGTGATATGCCATCTCATGAAAGAAATCAAATAATAAAATATTGTTTTAGTATTGGTAAGCGTTCTTATAGTGTACCTAAGATTTCTGATATCTTGCTTAGAAGTTCTGATGAAATGAACCTCTTCGACACCCCATTATTGCTTTCGAGAAATTCAACCTTGTCAATAGAACAGCAATGGTTAAAACGATGTGAAGATATTATTGGTTCAACAATAATGCTTATTCTTTTTTTCCCTATATTTTTAGTTGCTAGCATCGGAATTAAACTAACGGATCGGGGACCTGTTTTTTATAAGCAGGAACGATTAACAAAAGATGGTAAAGTATTTATGATATATAAGTTTCGAACAATGATTGTTAATGCTGAGAAAAAGTCTGGTCCAGTATTGGCATCTGAAAAGGATCCAAGGATTTTACCCATAGGGAGGTTCTTGAGAGCTACAAGAATGGATGAATTACCACAGATATTGAATATATTGAAAGGTGAAATGTCGCTTGTTGGTCCTAGACCAGAGAGACCGATGTTGGCTAATGAAATTGAAGATAAGATCCCTGAATTTTCATACAGGTTAAAAGTCAAAGCCGGTCTTACTGGATATGCTCAGGTTTATGGTAAATATAATACCAATTCTTATGATAAATTAAAACTCGATTTGACGTATATACGAAATTATTCGTTACTTTTGGATTTAAAACTGATTTTTATGACACCCAAAATAATGTTAATAAAAGAAAGCACGGAGGGGATTGCAGATGAACAGAATTCTGTACTTAAGTAATATCTGTTCTAAAAAAACTGAACATAAGCACTTTTGAAACAAGAGAGGGTGATAACCAGACCAATGATATCAGTTCTTATGAGTGTTTACAATAGAGAAAATCCAGAGTATCTGGATAAGGCACTTGCAAGCATATACCATCAATCGTTGCAGCCGAATGAAGTGGTACTTGTAGAAGATGGTCCAATTAGTACAGACTTGGAATCAATAATTAAAAAGTACCCGACACTAAAAAGGGTGCGCCTGCCTGTAAATTTACAGTTAGGCAGAGCTTTGCAAACTGGATTATGTGAGTGCAGATATAAATATGTTGCAAGAATGGATAGTGATGATATTGCCGCTCCTGATAGATTAGAAGTGCAATACGAGTATCTAAGGAACCATCCGGAGATCAGTGTTGTGGGGGGAGATATAGCGGAGTTTGCGGAAGAAGGTAAAATTAAAAGAATTAAACGAATGCCATCAACTCATGGAAAGCTGCAAGAATATGGGAAACTAAGAAATCCGCTTAATCATATGACTGTAATGTTTAAAAAAGATGATATAGTACAGATCGGGGGATATGAGCATTTTCCATTGCTGGAGGATTATCATTTGTGGAGCAGATTATTGGCGGCAGGTTACAAAATTGCTAATATTCCACAGGTATTGGTATGGGCGAGAATAGGTGAAAATTTTGCAGATAAGAGAGGCGGATTTAAATATTTTAAACAGTATAAAAAACTTAGATATGTTCAGCTGAAACTCGGATATACTAACATTATAGAATATACAATTGGTGTACTGTTAAGTTTTGCAATGACTATGCAACCTACAAAAATGCGCAATTTAGTGTACAGATTGTTAAGGAAAAATATTAAGGAGTGAGTCATGGTATCTGTGGTTATGGCAACATATAATGGAGAAAAATATGTAAAAGCACAGTTGGAATCCATACTGAGACAGAGCAGGAAACCGGACGAAATCATTATAAACGATGATGATTCAATTGACAATACTGTTAATATTATTGAGATTCTGAAATGTTCATCAGATATTACAATAGATATTCAAATTAATAAGGTACGATTGGGTTATGCAAAGAATTTTAGACAAGCAATAGGCAGATGTCATGGTGACATTGTTTTTTTGAGTGATCAAGATGATGTGTGGCATGAAAAAAAAATAGAAAATTGTATAAACGTTTTTGAAAATTATGATGATATTCTTGCACTTTCAACAGGTTACTATCTGGCGGATGATATGCTTAGAAAAAAGAAAGCATCTGATAGTTATAAAGAGGGTCGGTTGATAAAAATATCCTGGGAAAAATTTATAAGACATCCCAAATATCCAGGCATGGCTATGGCATTTAAGAAGAAAATCTGGTCAGATATAGATGCCATGGATTGGAAGTTTAATGCAGCTCATGATTGGATGATAAATCAGTATGCGGCTGAAAAAGGCGGAATGTATTATTTAAGTGATAAGCTTGTTCTCTATAGACAACATGGAGCAAATACAACGGGAGTAATAATAAACCAGCGAAGACAAGATATGCATAAAAATAGATTGAAGCTAATTAATGAACTAATTGATGCCTTTAAATCAATCAGCCCGAATTTAGATAAAGTTAATTATATTAACAATATGATATTATTTCAAACAGTTAGAAAGAAGTTATTAATGGAAAGACGGTTATTTAAATTATTAGCTTATGAATTTAGTAAAATTAAGTATATATCTGTTAAATCTATAATAGGGGATATGTATGTGTGTTTAAAAAGCGGAAGGGGACGCCATGTGCACCATTGGAGCAGTCATAGTTACTTATAATAGGTTACAAAAGTTAAAAACAGCTCTTCAAGCATATGAAAATCAACTTTTCAAGCCTCAATATATACTGGTGGTTAATAATAACAGTATGGATGGAACTAAAGATTATCTTGAAGTGTGGGAAAAAGAGTCATCAGAAATAGAACACCGGGTTCTGCACCTGAGAGAAAATACGGGAGGAAGCGGTGGCTTTTATGAGGGAATGCATGTTGCGGAAACTATGGATTCGGACTGGATCTGGGTTGCGGATGATGACGCGTATCCAGCAAAAGATTGTTTTCAGATCTTAGTGAATTTTATGAAACGCAGTAGTGTAACTGACATAGCAGCATTGTGCAGCGCTGTATATACAGAGGGACGTATTGATACATGGCATAGGCGCAGATTTGGTAAACGTTGCGGAGTAGTTAGGGTAGAGAATTGCATCGATGTTAAAGAATATGAAAGAAATATTTTTGAATTGGATTTATTTTCCTATGTTGGTACACTTATTAAAAAAGAAGTAATAATAAAAGTCGGATTGCCTTTAAAAGATTTTTTTATTTCCTATGACGACAGTGAACATAGCATTCGTGTTAGAAAACAAGGAAGAATAATGTGTTTACCTGAGGCAAAAGTTATTCATGATTCTGTAGAATCGGCAGAAGATATTATTACATGGAAGAAATATTATGCGTTAAGAAATAAAATTTATAGTTATTATCTTCATTTTGGTTTATTACAATCCGGCTTTCAAAGACTATATTATTATATAAAGTATCATAAAAATATAGTTTTAAATGAAATGACTAAAAGAGCTTTTGATCATGCGAGACATGGAATTTTAGGTGTGGATGAGATTTATAAGCCGGGCTGGAAGGGAAATGTAGTATAGTATGATAAATGCAGAAGATTATGGGAATAAAGTGATTGGTCCAATTATGTATGAGTATATTTCATGGATTTTGCAGCGGGCTCAGGAAAGAAATATTAATAAATTATATTTTCTTGCAAGAGATGGATATTTGTTAAAACAGATGGCAGAAGCTTTATGTAAAAAAAATGGTTATCATATTCAATGTAAGTATCTATATTGTTCCCGTATGGCTCTTAGAATGCCATCATACCATTTTATTGGAGATGAAGCATATGATTTACTCTTACAAGGAGGATATCATATTACGCCTTATACATTAATGAATCGTTTAAATTTGAATTCAGAGGAAAGAATACAGGTATATAAAGAGATTGGTGTAATAAAAGAACATAATCCATTAACGCAGGTAGAATTTAATAAGCTAATAGAAAGAGTTAGGGAAAGCAGGACCTACAGAGAATTCATGTATCGTAAATCAACGGAATCCTATGATAATACTATAGGGTATTTTAAACAGGAGGGGTTATTTGATGATTTACAAATTGCAATAATAGATAGCGGATGGTCGGGAAGCATGCAGCGATCATTGCGCCAACTACTTGAAAAGGAGGGATATCAAGGGAGAATTATTGGATTTTACTTTGGTATGTATAATGAGCCAAAAGAAGTGGCAGACGGAGAATATGAAACATATTACTTTAATGCATTTACCAATATGAAACACAAGGTTTACTTTGATAATACTTTTTTTGAGTGCCTGCTTTCTGCCCCACATGGTATGACTATTGGTTTTTCATTCGATGGTCAAAGATATCAGCCAATATTAAAGAGTAATATGAATGTAGATTTAACCGATTTTATTCAATGTCAGATTTCAGGTGCTTTAAAATACGCTCTGGAAGTGGAAAAACATTCAGAATTTAAATGTACAGACTCTGTGAAAAGGACGTATAGAGTTTTAAAAAGGGCAGTGATATATCCGACCAAAGATGAAATAGAGATATTTAGTATTTTTAAGTTTAGTGATGACGTTTCCGAAGATAATATGAGTACTCTTATTCAAAAAGACATGTTGTCAAAACTGAAAAATTATATGCTTATACCTAAAATCATTGGCAAAATGATTCATATGGATGATATTCCTATAGATAATATATTTTGGCCATATGGCGTAATTACTTATATTAGATATCCAGTACGGTTATGGTATAGGTTAAATATAAGTTTATTACAGCTTTTCCGATATATGAGGACAGCTATAAAAGAAAAAAGAAGGATTTTAAATTATGAAAAAATTTAGTGTCAGGCTAAGAGCATTCACTCAATATAAGGATTTGCTGATTCAGCTCGTGGAGAAAGATATTAAATTAAAATATAGAAGAAGCTTTCTTGGGTATTTGTGGAGTGTGTTAAACCCGCTTATGATTATGGTGATTATGGTGGCGGTTTTCCAACATATGTTTAGGTACACTATAGAAAATTACCCGGCTTATGTAATTTCAGGACAAGTATGCTTTAACTTTCTATCTGAATCAACAAATCAGGCTATTTGGTCAATTACCGGAAATGCAGCGTTACTAAAGAAAACATATGTTCCTAAATATATATTCACATTTGCCAAGGTAACAAGTGGCTGTGTTAATTTATTATTCTCACTTGGGGCCTTGCTAATAGTGTTTATTGTTTGCAGAGTACAGTTGTCCGTTTATATGTTATTACTACCTTTAGTATTGATACAGCTATATGTATTTTGCCTTGGTATTGGAATGTTTCTAGCTGCTATTAATGTGTTCTTCAGAGATATACAATATATATATGGTGCTTTTTTAACAGCATGGATGTATATGACACCTCTCTTTTATCCAATAGAGCAATTACCTGATAATGTACAATGGATTGTTAAGCATTTGAATCCATTATATTTTTATGTGGGGCAGTTCCGTGATATTATGATTTATCAGCGGTTGCCTGGTAATACAATAATGCTGGCAGGAATTGCAGCTGCTATGATTGCGATGATAGTGGGGACAATGGTGTTTTTGAAAGTGAAAGATAACTTTATCTTATATATTTAATGATGCAGGATGGAAAAATGGATAATGATTATATTATTGAGGTGGCCAATGCTACAGTGAGATTTAACATGGCCTCAGAGAGAATAGACAATTTAAAAGAATATCTTATTAAATTAGCGAAGAGGGAATTGATGTTTAAAGAATTTCTCGCACTTCAAGATATCAATTTACGTGTAAAGAAAGGTGAATCATGGGGGATTATTGGGACAAATGGTTCAGGTAAATCCACGTTATTGAAATTGATCTGCGGTATATTAACGCCCTATAAAGGAAGTGTTATAACAACTGGGAAAATAGCGCCACTTATAGAATTAGGAGCTGGTTTTGATGGAGAATTAACTGCCAGGGAGAATATTTATCTGAATGGTGCTGTTTTGGGGTATGGGAAAACATTTATGAAAGAGCATTTTGATGAGATTGTAGATTTCGCTGAATTGCAGGATTTTTTAGATATGCCCATCAAGAATTACAGTTCAGGAATGGCAGCAAGGCTGGGGTTTTCAATAGCTACTGTGGTAAGACCAGATATTCTGATATGTGATGAAGTATTGTCAGTTGGTGATATCGCTTTTCAGAAAAAATGCGAACGTCGTATGAAGGAAATGCTTGTAAGAGGAACCACGCTATTGTTTGTATCACACTCAGCATCAACAGTGCAGGAAATATGTGACAATGCGTTATGGTTAGAGAAAGGTCGTGAAGTAATGAGCGGCAATGTGTATGATGTTACAGATGCATATTTAAGTAAGTATGATGCAGAATGATATATATTAAGTGTATGACAAACGAAAAGGAGAAAAGTATGAAAGCATTGATTACAAGGATGGTGGAAACTCATCTGGGATCACAGTTAACAGATTATCTAGTTGGTCGGAGAAGTATGGCTGGTAAAATAGAGAAATTCATAACAAGATAAAATGAAAGGGATACCAAATGAGATTATATTCTAGTTATTTTACGCTCTTAAACAGAATAATGAATAAGGAAATAGAGGCCTATAAGTCGGTTTTGCGCCGTGCAGTAGAAAAATATACAAGCGATGCTTATTGGGAATTGTTCGGATATGTATATTTTGGCATATTCGCCCTAAAAAAAACAGAACGGTTGGATGTTCTGAATTTGATTTCTGATAATCAACATTATGCAAAGGAAATCTTTTCAGCTTTATATTTTGACGATAAAGTCAGCGTCTCGGATAACAGAGATATAGTATATAAAATAATCAACGGTCAGGAAAGATTCGTCGCTGATGCCTCTGATTTATTATTGTCAGAAGACGTTTTAATACAGATATATAAAACTGTAATTATGTGTTTCAATGAATATTTGAGCAAATACGATGAATGTCAGTTGATGAAAATTTATAAGAATGAAATGGTTGGAAAAGAAAATTACCGTATCCCTTTAAACCATGCAGGCAGAATGAGTATCGGCGTAATAAATCCGTGGCCCGGAGATTGGTCTGCGGAATCAGAAGTAATTGCGAGAATAAATAGGTCTGCAAAGGATGCTGGAATCAAATGCACTTTGCTTTCTGATTGGGGACATATACTGAGAGAGAATGATCAAAAGAAAACAAAAGAGTTTGTGGATGCTACTGATCTTGATTTTGTGTTGACAACGCATTATTTAACTCCAAAATCCTTGGACAGTTACTATTATCATACATTATGGAATCCACCGGAGATTCCACTTAATCTTGGTGAATATAATCAGTACATAACAAATAATTATTTGATGAATGATGATTATCTAATATATGATACGGGTGGTATGAGAAACCATCTTATGACAATCTTGATGAATAAACCAAGATCTATCGAAGATGCTTCTATGCTTACAACGTCTTTTCCTGAAAGTTCTATGCTTGACCCGAAACTGGAAGACCCTAAAATGTTCTATTGTGGAATGAACTGGGATAAACTAGTAAACCACCAAACTAGACATGAAGGTTTATTTAAATTGTTGGACGAGACAGGTAAAATAAAATTCTTTGGACCTGATGTAGTAAAAAGCTGGGGGGGCATGAAACCCTGGGAAGGTTACCGTTGTTACCAGTATCCTATTCCTTGGGATGGGTTCTCTATTCTTAAGGAAATAAATACTTGTGGAGTATGCTTAGTTATCTCTTCAGACGTTCATAGGCGTGCAGGGGCAGTGACGACAAGAGCTTATGAGGCTTGCGCTGCAGGAGCAGTCATGATTTCTGATAATAATGAGTTTATGCAGAAATATTTTGCTGATGCGGCTTTGTTCATATATTATAACAGAAATGATCCTCAAGATACCTTCCGTCAGATTATGGAAAAGTATAACTGGATTATTAACCATAGGCAAGAAGCTCTAGCTATGGTTAACAGAGCTCAGCAGATTTTCAGAGAAAAATTTGCTTTGGATAAGCAACTTCTTAATATTGTCTCTAATCATACAAAAAGGTTTTTTTCTATAGCAAACGATTTGTTTGCAAAAGATGATAGCAGGCAGGTGTTAGTTACATATGTACTAAACAGTATAGAAAAAAATGATATAGAGGAAAAACTTGGTATTGTTATTAAAAATATCAATCGCCAGTACTATATTAATATAAAACTGGTTATTGCAATTGACCGAAGCATGGAACGGTGTGTAAAAGAATATCTCTATAGTCAAGACTCAGATGCTGAATATGAGGTTATGGAGCTTTTTGATAAAAAAGGTATACGTTGCATGACAGACGGGCAGGCAATTCGTAAGATTCAAAAAAGTCATGAGTACGACTATTATGTTAATATGAGTGCAAGAGAAATTTGGTTCTACGATCATATTACAACATTGGTGAGAACCATTGAGGATGAGGGTTCTTATGGTGCTTATTCTGGAAGAGCATTTTTGGATAGAGGAGATCGATATACGAGGACGGATTGGTTTAATGTATACTCAGATGCAGAGTTATCTTCCATGTCAGATATAAGAGTGGTAGAATGCCCAGGCGAATTCATGTTTACAAAGGCCACGGAAGAGTATATGCCGGATTATATCTTTGATTCACTGGATGGTTTAGAGCATTATGCTTATGCCAATATTTTGCAGATAAAGAATGATTTAGCATTGTCATTTAGTAAGCGTATGACTGCTATCGATAATGGTGCTGTATCTGATGATAGAAATACCGTGGTGGATCGGGGAATGCAAGTTAGGTTAATACAGGACATGGTTCGATTTGAATTGAAGATGAGAAAAAAAGGTGGGGAAAATTCCACATTTAACCCGATGGGGCAGTCATATCCTGACATTTTGATTATGATAAAAGATGCCTTCTTAAAAGTTCCAATGAAGCGTTGGGTGAAGTATAGGTGGCATGTGGCTGTAGTGCGTTTATTTGGGTCAAGTACAAAAATCGGACAAAGACATATGATAAAGGCACAGACTATTAAAAATACATTTTTTGAAAACTGGAGTTAGGAGAATAAATATGAAAGTTGCACTTATTACGGGTATTACGGGACAAGATGGCTCTTACTTAGCCGAATTTTTATTAGAAAAGAATTATAAAGTATACGGTATTATGCGCAGAAAAAGCGTCATTGATTACGGGAATGTTGAACATTTAAGAGACAAAATAACATTTATTTATGCTGATATGACGGATGTCATTTCTCTAATATCAGCCATGAAACAGTCTCAAGCTGATGAGGTATATAATCTTGCAGCCCAATCGTTTGTTGCTACTAGTTGGGAACAGCCACTTGCGACTGCTGATATTGATGCTATCGGAGTTACAAATATTCTAGAGGCTATTCGAATAGTGAAACCAGAAGCGCGTTTTTACCAGGCATCTACTAGTGAAATGTTTGGATTGGTACAGGAAATACCCCAGAAAGAGACTACCCCATTTTATCCAAGAAGTCCATATGGAGTAGCGAAATTATATGGACATTGGATTACCAAAAATTACCGTGAAAGCTATGGTTTATATGCATGCAGTGGAATACTGTTTAACCATGAAAGTGAACGAAGAGGTAAAGAATTTGTTACAAGAAAGATTACTGATGCGGTTGCTCGTATTAAATTAGGACTTATTGATTATTTAGAATTAGGAAATATGGATTCGAAACGTGATTGGGGACACTCTATGGATTATATTCAGGCGATGTGGCTTATGCTACAACAAAGTAAGCCAGATGATTATGTCATAGCCACTAATGAAACAAGAACTGTTCGAGAATTTGTTGAAGCTGCATTTAAGCATGTTGATATTACGCTTGAATGGAGAGGGACTGGTATTGATGAAGTCGGTATTGATCAAAAAACTGGAAAAACTATCATTAAGATTAATTCCAAATTTTTCAGACCAGCTGAAGTAGATATTCTTTTAGGTGATCCTCAAAAAGCTGAGAGAGAACTGCAATGGAAAAGAAAGATAACGTTTAATGAGTTAGTTTGTAGAATGGTAGACAATGATTTGAAATTGGTTACTCAAGAAGTAAACTTAAATAAAAATTAAATCATGTCTAGGAAAAAGTAAATAATTAATTCCAATATTATATGCAGTTACTAAATTTTAAATTTATATGCATAATGGTAAAGCGCATTTAAGGATGGCGAGGAATAAATATGATAAAAATTATGGAACCGGATTTTAAATTTAAAAATGACACAGGTTTATTAGTTCAATTAGTGCATAACGGCTGGAAGCAAATAAATGTTTTATATTCAGATATCAACTCAGTAAGAGGTGGGCATTATCATAAAATATGTTGTGAAGCTTTTTATGTTGTTAAGGGTGAATTTGAATTAACTTTAGAAATGAATGGTAATATAGAGAATTATATATTCGCTGAGGGTGAAATGTTTATGATTTCTCCTTATCAAAAACATACATTTAGTTTTTTAGAAGATACCATTATGGTATCAATGTACGACATTGGAGTCGAATTACCAGATGGTACAAAAGACATTTATAATAACTGAAAGTAATCAAACTTAGTGATTAATGAGTTTATAAAATCGAAAGGAAAAGCAAAAAGTTTTATATTTTTGTATAAATATGAAATGTATCTTATAATAGGAGCAAATGGATATGTTGGCGCTTATACGATTAAAAATATTTTAGAGAAAACAACGGAAAATATCATTGCTGTTGATAAGAAAATTGATCTTGTTAATAAAAATGATAAAGTTTTATGGGTTCAATGTGATATAACAAACCATGAAGACATTGTTAATCTGAATAAACTAGTTACGAATAAAAGTGAGACAGTTAAGATTATATATTTGGCAGCATATCATGCACCAGATCAAGTATTAGCAAATCCTAAAATAGCATGGAATATTAATATAACCGCTCTGTCAGATTTTTTAAATACACTTGATAATGTTCAGTGTTTATTTTATTCATCAACGGAAATGGTCTATGCGCCTGGAAACTTGAGTACAAAGTTTAATGAAGATGCCTTAAAACAACCCATAAATGCATACGGAAAAAATAAGGTTCTAGCTGAAGCATTGGTATTAGGCCGTGGATATAATGTGGTGAGATTTCCTTTTTTGATAGGTAAAAGTATTTTGAAAGAGAAAAAGCATTTTTATGACATAATTGTTGAGACTATCTGCGGGGGTAAAACAATTGAGATGTTTAAAGATGCATATAAAACAGCACTTGATTTTGATACCGCGACAAAGGTGTTAGTAGACTTGGCTGAAAGATATTCACATGAGATGCCAACTGTATTAAATATTTCAGGTGATGAAGTCATTTCTAAGTATGAAATTGGTTTAAGAATAGCACGAAAATATAACTGTAGTAGTGATTTAATAGTTCCAATTTCAATGCATGAAGATAATACTATATTTACGGCTGAACGAGCTGATTGTATATTACTTGATAATTCGTGTGTAAAAAAAGTATTAGAGTTAGATGAGATTAAGTTACAATTATAATATTCTATCGTGACTACGTTTGAATTTAGTAAAGATTGTCTGCATTTGATGCTCTGATTATGCACAAATGATTAGTAAGCTCATTAAAATATGAAAAGGAAAAGAATATATAATTATGAATAACTCGAGCAGAAATTGATTGTTCATCATCTAAAGAAAGGATTTATATAATATGAACATTGTATTATTATCTGGTGGATCAGGAAAGCGGTTATGGCCACTTTCCAATGATGTTCGATCAAAACAATTTATTAAAATTTTTAAAAACGAAAATAGTGAATATGAATCTATGGTGCAGCGGATATATCACCAGATCCGTAAATCAGATAAGGATGCTATTATTACAATAGCAACCTCAAAAACACAGGTATCAGCTATTCAAAATCAATTAGGAGATGAGGTAGGGATCTCAGTAGAACCTTGCAGAAGGGATACGTTTCCAGCTATTGTTTTAGCAACAGCTTACCTCCACGATATAAAGGGTATTTCTGAAGAGGAAGCTGTGGTAGTATGTCCAGTAGATCCGTATGTTGAAAGTGGTTATTTTGAAACTTTGAAAAAGTTAGGAAGATACGCTGAAACAGGAGAAGCTAATTTGGTTTTAATGGGAATGGAGCCAACTTACCCAAGCGAGAAATACGGTTATATTATCCCCTCATCCAAAGATTTAATTAGTAAGGTTGCCTCCTTTAAAGAAAAACCAGATGTGAAAACTGCGGAAGAATATATCAGCCAGGGAGCGTTGTGGAATGGTGGTGTATTTGCTTATAAATTGAAATATGTGTTAGACAAAGCACATGAACTTATTGATTTTACTGATTATAAAGATTTGTTTTCGAAATACGAAACTTTGGAAAAAATTAGTTTTGATTATGCTGTAGTGGAAAAAGAAAGCGATATTCAAGTTATGCGCTTTTCTGGTGATTGGAAAGACTTGGGTACTTGGAATACTCTGACTGAGGTTATGGAGGAATCAAGTATAGGAAACGTTATACTAAATGATACTTGTAAAAATATTCATGTTATCAATGAGCTTGATGTTCCTGTTTTATGTATGGGTTTAAAAGATACTATTGTTGCCGCAAGTCCTGAGGGAATTATTGTAACAGATAAAGAACAGTCTAGTTATATTAAACCATATGTAGATAAAATTGACCAACAGATTATGTTTGCGGAAAAATCTTGGGGAAATTTTCGGGTATTGGACATAGAAGATGAAAGTATGAGTATTAGAGTGACTTTGAAACCGGAACAGCATATGAATTATCATAGCCACGAGCGGAGAGATGAGGTATGGACCATAATATCTGGTCAGGGGCGTGCTATTGTTGATGGAGTGGAACAACTGGTAAAGAGTGGAGATGTTATTACGATAAAAGCTGGTTGTCGTCATACAATTATTGCTGATACTGAATTGAATATGATTGAGGTACAATTAGGCAAGGATATTAGTGTTCACGATAAACAAAAATATGAATTTGAGTATTAAAATATTTAGTTTAAATCCCGCGTTTAATCTTTCCATGATCAAGTGCAGGTTGAGCTATGCATTTGCCTATTGAGTGTTTAGTCATTAAAAATTAAAAATCAAATAGGAAAGAGGATTGAAAAAGGGAAATGGATGAGAAGATAATAAGTGAGTGGAACAGATGGAGAACTCAGAAATTAGCTGATGAAGATTTAATTGCAGAGTTGGATAGTATAAAGGAATTCGATAAAGAAATTTTTGATCATTTTTACAGAAATTTAGAATTTGGTACAGGTGGTCTGCGAGGTGTGATTGGAGTAGGTACTAATCGCATGAACGTTTACACAGTAGCTAAAGCCACTCAGGGCTATAGTAAGTACCTAAAGAAACAAACGGATTGTTCTTCTGTAGCAATTGCTTATGATAGCCGGATAAAATCAGATGTATTTGCAAAAGTAGCTGCCGGAGTATTTGCAGCAAACGGGATACATGTATATATTTACCCGGAATTAATGCCAACCCCTGCTTTATCCTTTGCCGTTCGATATTTAAAATGCTCGGGAGGAATTGTAATTACTGCCAGTCATAATCCATCTCAATATAATGGTTATAAAGTTTATGGAAGTGATGGATGTCAGATTACTACGGAAACGGCGAATTCTATTTTGGCGGAAATAGAAGTTTTGGACATTTTTAGAGATGTGAGAAAAATGTCGTTTGAAGAAGCGTTATCCCGGGAGAAGGTTACCTATATTGGAGAGGAAGTAGTCAAGGAATATCTCCAGGCAGTATCTTTGCAGACGCTGTGTGGAGATGGGATAGACAAAGGAGTTTCAATTGTATATACTCCGTTAAACGGTTCAGGATTAAAATGTGTAACCAGGGTATTAAAAGATAATGGTTTTACTAATATTTCTGTAGTGAAAGAGCAAGAAAAACCAGATGGGAAATTTCCGACCTGTCCTTATCCGAATCCGGAGATAGAAGAAGCTTTAGCATTAGGGCTACGTGATGCGAAAAAACTAGGGAGTGATTTGCTTTTGGCTACAGATCCAGATTGTGACCGTGTGGGGATTGCTGTACGTAAAGGCGAGGATTACGTACTTTTGAGTGGAAATGAAGTGGGAATGCTCCTCCTGGATTTTATATGCAAACGTAGAATTGCTCTTGGAAAAATGCCAAACAATCCAATTCTTATTAAGACCATCGTAACAATTGATATGGTAAGACGGATTGCCGAAGACTATTATGTACAAGTTATTGAGGTGTTAACTGGTTTTAAGTTTATAGGTGAACAAATTGGTTTTTTAGAGGCAGCTGGAGAAGAGGAACGTTTTATTTTGGGTTTTGAAGAAAGCTATGGTTACTTAACTGGTGGGTACGTACGAGATAAAGATGCTGTAGGCGGTTCTTTGATGATATGTGAAATGTTTGCATATTACAAAACTAAAGGAATCGATTTGATTGACGTGCTAAATGAATTATATAGGAAGTATGGATATTGCTTAAATACATTACATAGCTATACCTTTGAAGGCTCAGAAGGATTAAAGAAAATGCAGAAAATTATGCAGCAACTACGTCGAACATCTTTAAAACAGATCGGGTATATGAAAGTTATTGAAGTGAAAGATTATCTTAATGGCATTAATAGACTTCCCAAATCCGATGTATTGAAGTATTTGCTAGAGAAAAATGTTTCTATAGTAATCAGACCATCGGGGACAGAACCAAAATTAAAAGTATATCTTTCTGTTAGTGCAGAGAATCGTGATACTGCAGAAACAATTGAAGCATCATTAGTGAAAGAGTTAGGAGAGATCTTTCGGTGATGTTGTTTTTTCAAAAAATAGATTTCTGCGAGATATTTGCCGGATATACATATGAACCTAGATAAGGAAATAAATATACCATGAATTCTAAAATATTAGTTATTCTAATTGATGATAAATGTAAAGAGAGAAAAGAGCAGTGCCTGGAATCAATAAGGTTACAGTCTTATAAGGAAATCGAAACCGTTGTACTTGAAAGCCAGGTTTCCAAGGCTGCTCTTTGTCCTGTTCTGGCTGATAGCAGGGCCGAATATGTGCTATTCGTACATTCGAATGACAGGATAGGCATTGATTATTGCCGTATATTTATAGATCAGGCAGAGTCTGGAGCAGAGGTCGTTGCGGGAGAATTCTTAGAGGAAATAGGTGAGGAAATATTTTTTCCAAATCGAACCTTTAATCAAAACAAACTGTTTTTGCAGGACCATGAGATAGAGAATGCTTATTTAAAATTAGGGAATCTTGATTATTCATGGGATATTTTATGGAATAAACTATACAAAAAACAGCTGCTGCTTGAAGCGCTGGAAAAGACAGATATGGACTGTAACACGGAAGAAGAGCTGGGCAGACAGATAAATGCCCAGATTTTTCGCGTGGCAAACAGTTTTACCAGCGTTAAAAATAACTATTATTACAGGAAGACTTCGGAACTGCCGTTTTCAGAATATGTGGTAAAAAATAGGGATTACTTTACCAAGCGTTACGTAAAAGTTGAGAGTCCATTTTATTTTGAGAAAATCAAAGAGGCGATATTGAATCCAGAAATAAAGATTGTCAGTTTTGATATATTCGATACGCTTCTTCTAAGACCTTTTTTATATCCAACGGACCTTTTTATTATTTTGGAACAATATGTTAATTCAATTATTCCTACAACGGATGGAATTGGATTCCAAAAACTCAGAATGTCTGCGGAAATGTGCGCACGTGATAGAATTAGCAAGCGCAGCCCAACGCAGGATGTAACGTTAAATCAAATTTATGAGGAACTTGAGCAACGTTGCTCACTGCTAAAACCGCAGATTGAAAATATAAAGAAAAAAGAAGTTGAACTGGAATTGCATTATTGTTATCAACGAAAAACTGGAAAAGAGCTGTATGATTTGGCAAGATATGTTGGTAAGCGTGTCGTATATACGTCGGATATGTATTTGCCAGTTGATGTTGTGGAGCAGCTCCTTAAGAAGAATGGTTTTATTCAGGAAAATGTTTTTGTTTCAAGCAGTTGTGGAAAGACGAAAGCATCTGGAGACTTATATAAATATGTAATAAAGAAAATGCATTGCATGTCATCCGATATCATACATATCGGTGATAATATGGCGACGGATGTTATTAATGCAAGAGATAAGGGGATTGTGTCATTTCATCTTCCGCGTGCAGAAGAACTTTTTAATAATTGGAATTCTCAGATATACTCTGGAAGCTTTTTTACAAATATGTTTGAGTCCAGATGCGGTATTGTACAGAACTATGATGCGAAAGAATTATTTGGAATTCGCTGCATGATGGCCGTATGTGCCAATAAGCTATATGATTATCCGTTTGTTTTATACGACAAAGACAGTGATTTTAACGGAAATCCGTATAATATTGGTTATTTTACCTTAGGGATGCATATATATGCGGTGGCCAGATGGCTGATTGAGCAGACAAAAAGAGAGCAGTACGAGAACTTGCATTTTATGGCGAGAGATGGCTATCTAACAAAAGCGGCATATCAAATGTTAAGTGAAATATTTAATGTCAAGACAAACCTGCACTACACATATATGTCCAGAAAGGCATTAATGCCGTTAATGCTACAGTCAAAAGGGGACTGCTATAACCTGATGAACTGTTTTAATGGCGTTGATATTCTGCCTGAGGTTGTGTTTGGTATAATTGAACCGGTTATCAAGACACAAGAGAAGCGAACATTAGAAAAGCTATGCGGAGGAATAGGAATCGATTATAACAGACCCATAGGAAGCCGTGAGAATTTTCTGAAGATTTCTGAACTGATTGCAACAGAACTGTATGATGAGAAAAAAGCAACAGAATTTAAGGGAAAATTTGCTCGATGTTTTGATACGCAATTTTCGGGTAAGGCAGCAACCTTTGACATGGGGTATAGTGCAAGGGGCGAGGCTGTGCTGAAGGAAAATTTTGGTTATGATATTACGGCAAATTATATTCATACCTGTTTGGATAAAGCATACCAGCGTGAGCTGAAATCAGGTGTAAAAGTTAATTGTTTCTATGACTTCACCCCCTATATCAGTGGGATAGCAAGGGAGCTTCTTATGAGCGAATTGTCCGGCTCCTGCATTGGATACGAATTCATGGATGGGAACGCAGTTCCCCAATTTGAGGACTTTAAGGTTGATAGCGGCACTTATTATGCGGTTCATTTTATGCAGGAAGGTGCATTGGCATTTGTCCGGGATATGGTGAAAATCTTTGGAGATTATAACAGAAAATTACTGATACGTAATCATTATGCAAGCATACCTTTTGACTATTATCTAGCCTATTCAAGTCCGTTTGACCGATCTATTTTTTCGGATACACATTTTGAAGACGATATGGGTCTTGGAAACGAAATAGGTTTTGAAAAGTTTTGGAATGGTTTGATTCACAGAATGACGACAGGAACTATAAATAAAATTGATTATAATTCCTATGGAAGAGTGCGAAGGTGGCTTTTAATATTGTTATGTGGCGATTTGGGAGAGCTAAAGTTCAGAGTAAGAGATAAGATTTACCGTCATAAAGTGATTTATAAAATAGCAAAATCAGGATATAATTGTTTAAAACGGATTTACCATAAAATCAGAAAATAGCTGACTGCGGAAAGAAAAGATCATATTAGGCAGGAAGACAATAATAATATCTTTACCGCGCCGAGAGTAACATCTATATTGATGGAAAATTCAAAGGTGAAAAAAGTTCTTGGGATCAAGGTGATTAAGCTGCATTTTAGGAAAAAAATGTGTTAATCCATATTTTAAAACCGGATTTTAAATTTAAAGATGACCGTGGGACTCTAACGCAACTGGTAATAACAGGATTCAGCCAAAGTTATCACTTCTGTTAAGGATTCCCTTATAAGCGGTTACTATTATAAAGTAAATAAAAAGCATTAATATTATCAATGAAGAACTGGAACTGGAGGTATTTTGGAAACCGACATTGCTTGTCAGCATATATTCTCACGGCGTGGAATTGCCGGATGGGGAAAAGGATATAATAGGAGTATAGAAAATATCGAGAAATACAATGGGTTGTGGTGATTGTGATAGCTGCATATAAAAATGTTTTTATAAGTCGTTATAGTTAATAAATTATAGGCGTTGGAGCAAAATTCTACATTAAGAGAAGTAAAATTTAAAGAGGAGGAAAATAATATGATTTATTTTTGTGCAACATCTGTTTTTCACTTGTTAATGATAATTTATTTATTGGAAACAGAATATAAAGATTCAAATCAGAATACGACACTAATTCTTCTTGATCATGTAACAAATTTAATGAAGTGCTATCCCAAAATCAAAAGCAGCGATTTATGTAATGATGTAATCTGTATCCATACAGATAAGGATACACATGAGAACATTGCAAAAAAGCTTGACTTGATTGAATTTCATGATGGAGATAAAATACATTTTTTTGGGAAAGAATTTGTTAGTTTTTATTTATTGCAAAAAGCAGCCGGTAAGGCAAAATGTATAATAACAGATGAAGGTGTTTTGTCAAATGTTAATATTAAAAATGTAATTAAATCGAACTATCATGCAGAGTGGTTTCAAGGAAGAATGTTTGATATAAACACCATTGATGAAGCTTGGCTAATGGATGCTAGGGTTTCGGAAAATGATAAGGATATAAAGATTAGAGACTTAAAGATGCAGGAGACTATGAAGCAAAAAAACTTTAGGGAAAGATATATTTCTAAATTGGAATATATTTTTCCAAGAGAGGATTGCGTTGGGACAATTCCGCAGATATGTTTTTTTGATGTATACTATTTGCAGATACATCATTGTATTTGTGAAGAACTTGAACAATTTTTATTAGAACAATTTGCTGATAAATTGTGTAGATATGATTTTTGTATCAAACCCCATCCAGGAGAGCAAAACTATGCAAAATACAGAAATGTGGAGCAAAAGGTTTATAAAGAAAGTTATATTCCATGGGAAGTATTGCGTTTTTATGAAGTTGGGATTCAACATGAAAAAAGGATTGTAATTTCTTATGTACCTTCAGGTGCAATACTACATGAGAAGCTATTTTTTAGTGATGAAACACAAATAATTTTTATAAACAAAATATATGAGAGGTTTAGTAAAGAACCCATTGATACTTACAATATTCTGCCTAAATTTTTAAAGATTTATGGAAAACAAAATGTGTATTTTCCAGAATCATTTAAAGAAATGGGAGATATTATAGCCGCTATTTTAAAAAAGGAACCGGAAAATATTATTGATTCTTTAAAAAATGAGCAACAAAAAAATTTCGAATTTTTAGCGGAGTACTATAAGAAAAGTTGGGAATTAAAGCCTTCTTTAAACAACTATACAACACTTTTGGTTTTAAAGGACGGACATTATAAAATGATTGAAGAACAAAAAATATTTACAGAAAATGGTAAATTTAAATTTTTGTTTCCTGTTTCATTTACTGCTAAAGAACATTTAAGATGGTATATTGCCAGGAGTAGAAAAGTCACTTTGAGAATTGATCAAATTAGTTGTTTAAATGATAATAAATTATTTGAAGTGGATTTAAATACCGTAATTTATAATCATGGAGTAAATAGATCAGATGGATATAAAGACATTATAAATTTGGATCCAAGAGTAGAGTTCGATTTACCATGTGACAAAGTTGATAAGATTATAATCTCTGGGGAATGGCAGTTCGATTTTTCATACGAAGGCTTAGTTGAAATTATGCATAAAGATCTATCTCGATATGATGATCATATCAAATTGTTACATGGAGATATTGATGAGAGGGATGAACAATTAAAAATACTGCATAAGGATTTGGTGGAACGTGATAATCATTTAGTAGCGATATATAAAGATATTAAAGAACGTGATAATCATTTAAAGATAGTTTATAAAAGATTGGAAAAAAGTGAAATACATGTTGGGCTTTTGAAAGAGGATATTCTTAAAAAAAATGAACAAATTAAAAAAATGCAGGAGGAAATTATACTGTCTGAGAAAGAACAAAGGAAAATTACGTATAGAGGAAATTTCTTGCATAAATTATTTGATAAAAATAAATGATTCGAAATAATTGGTACAGGTTTTGGATCTATCGCTTAAGTAAGATGATTTATAGTTTAATCTTTATATAGGTCAAATAAATCATTAAGAGTAGATGCTTTTTAGTAGAATTAACTAACAAATATTGAGAGGAGAAGTATGATTATATGCTCCTATATATATCATACAAAGCTATATGCAGATTAAAGCGTTAGTTGCAGTAAGGTCAGGTTCTATAAGAGTACCAAATAAAAATATTCGACAATTTGCAGATAGTAATTTATTAGAAATAAAATTAAAACAATTATTAAGAATAAAAGAATTAGATGGAATTATTGTTAATACAAATGATGATAATATGATAAAGTTAGCTCTAAAATATGGATGTGAGGTTATAAAAAGGTCAGAATATTATTCATCTAATAGTGTATCTATGAGTGATGTATATAAAAATATGGCAGAGAGTTTTAATGCAGATATTGTAGCATATATGAATGTAACAAATCCACTATTGGAAGATAATACAATAATAGAAGCAATTAAAGAGTATAAGAATAAAAGTGATATATTTGATTCTTTAAATTCAGCACATTTAATTAAAGAATTTTTATTTAAAGATAATCTTGCGATTAATTATGATTTAAGGCATCAACCTAGGAGTCAAGATTTGCCTGATATATGTGCACTTAATTTTGCTATTAATATATTATCAAAAGAGAAAATGATAGAATGTAAAAATGTTGTAGGGTATAATCCTAATATTTTTATAATTGATGAAGTTGAAGCTATAGATATAGATAACCTAATAGATTTTGAATTTGCTGAGTTTGTATATAAAAAAAGAAAAAATTTATAGAAAATAATAATTCAAATATATACTTATAGGTTATGAAGGTAAATTATAATAGAAGTGATGTTTATAACGAATATTTATAAGGTTTATGAATCAATGTAAAAACTTAAGAAAAAAAGTAGTTTCAGGAGGAAATAAGAAATGAATTTTAAGAAATTTAAGAAGGAGTTTAATGAAAAGCAAAAAGATAAAAATTTCTTTGCATTCAAGAGTTCATCATTAATTACCTTTTTTGTATTCTGTGTTTTTGGTGGACAAAAAATATTTTCTGATGTTGTTACATTTGGAATGTTAGGAGATCAGCTTCAATTATGTTATTCATCATTTGTAAAATTAGGAGATTTTTTGAGTAAAGGGATCATTAGTGGAGTGGATGCGAACTCTTCTAATGGAGCGACTGAGCTTTTCTTAAGGGCACAGATTCCGGTAATGTATTTCCCAAATATGATTTTTGCATGGTTGGGAAATATTTCTGGAAAACAAAAAATCTTTTATATCTTATTTTATGCAATTCATTTAGAGGTAGCATTGTATTACGCCCAGAAATTAGGAAAGAAGTTTTTTAGCATGGATAATTGGCGTGCTCTTTTGTTAGCCAGTAGTTGCTTACCACTATTATTGCATGAAATGTGGTATAGTAGTCATGCAATTGTTACTTTTTTATTTTTCCCTGTTTTATACTTTAGTCTTAGCATTATTAATGGATGTAAGAAGAAATTGTGGTGGTTTCTTCCACTTCCTTTTGTTTTATCCTTTACTGCTGGTTATATAACTTTAGCTGTAGCTCTTGTAGGAATCTGTATTATTATATCAATAAGCTATGGAATCATATATAGAAAAGATTTGTCGCTCAAAAAGATCTTTTTGAGAGTTTTTATCCCTGTTTTGGGAGCAACTGCAGTTTGCTTTTTATATTATTTTAATGTATTATTATACATTAAAATGATAGTAAAGCCTGGGGGAAACACTTTAAGTGATGCGGTTCGTATGAACCTTGATGTTAGAAATTTTGTATCAATTATATTTTCTTCTTTTGCTACGATAAATGGAATTGAGCAGTTAGCCATTATTAATATTGGAGTGATTTGGTCAATTGTCATTTTCTTAATTGTTAAATTTGAAATATTTCGTGATATGAGTAAGGCTGATCTCTTATTTTTGAAGATAGGTGTAGGAATTAATGTTCTGCTACTATTAGTGGCAACAGGAATGAATACTCCGTTAGGAGCATGGTTTTATTCGTTGTTACCTATTTTAGGACAGACACATTTGCCTATTCGTTATATGATGGTTACGATACCACTTTTCTACATTTCGATGAGTATAGCGTTTAAATATTTGCCAGAGGGGAAAGAAAATACTGCATATAAAAGAGCGTCCTTAATAGGGGTGGGGACTGCAATCATATATGCGATGGTTTCCTCTAGGGTGTCCATACCAGCATTTAATTCGGAAAAGCTTGTATTAGAGTTACTTGGAATGTCTGCAATGATGTATGCTGTATATTGCTATGGCTGGCATTCACATAAAGTTATAATTTTATGGTCTGCTATTTTATTATTTACAGGAACAAATATTTTTTATGCGCAAAATCAGTTAAATGTTTTGTATAATGATTTTATGGGAAAGAGCATTGTGTATAATGATTATGCTCAAAAGCAATTTGATAAATATATTGATACTTTGGACAAAAAAAATCAATATAAGTTTGCACACTTGGATGCGAGCCAAAGCGTAACCGTATTTATCCCGGGAAATTATGAATGGTTTGGTATTAGTAGCCATGATATAACAAACTACATTGGTCATGATATTCACACATGCTTACCAAAAGAATATTCAAATAGTTTTCCGTGGTTTAATATTCTGGATTGGGAATATATATTGAATACTAGGGGGGACTTTATTGTTGCGGATCAAGCCTCAATTGCGAATAATCAAGAAGTATTCGATAAAGTAATTGATTGGGATAAAAGTAATATGTGGATAAGTAATGAATTCAGAATTTGTACACTAAAAAAATATGTACCTACTTATCTCACTCAGGGTGTACAATATATAGAAGATTTTCCCTATGTATTAGATAATGGATACTTTTATTCTCATGATTTGAGTATTGATGCATTAACTGACTTTTCGACAAATGATGCTACTTACTATAAAGCAACTATAAATGCTCCTGTAAATGCAACTATGGCATTTCTGCTCTACCCCAATAGGTATTATCAATACTATGTTGACGGAAAATTGGTAAAACCAGAAATTTATAAAATGCAGGCGTTTTGGAAAATAGAAAAAGGACAACATGTAATCGAAGTACGTTATGAAAATAAAATGAATCATGCAGGCAATATTATATTATTTGGATATTATGGTATTTCTGGAGTTGTGGCAATGATACTTTTAGGCGAAAAATTATATAAGCGTAAAAAATCTGCTTAGCATAAATAATTGTAATAAAGTGATTAAAAAATCTGATGAGACTTTTTTGCAAGTATTAACAGTAAAATTAGATTGAAGCAGAAAGCTGATTTCCTATTATATCCTTGGAGAGGGATATAAATAACTACTACTATAATTACAGAGGATTTTAATATGTACTTTGAACGAATCATTATCGGAGGCGGACTATATGGATTATACTCAGCCCTTTTCTGTGGAAAGATGGGTAAAAGAGTTTTGGTATTAGAACACGACGCGGCTCCATTTATGCGTGCTACATATATCAATCAGGCAAGAGTGCATATGGGATACCATTATCCACGTTCGTATTCTACGGCTATTAAATCAGCAAATTATTTTTCACGTTTTAATGAAGAATATGATTTTTGTATTCATTCAGAATTTGACCAAGTTTATGCAACTTCATCTACTTTTTCTTGGACCGATGCAAATCAATTTAAAAAGTTTTGTCAAAATGCAGATATTAAATGTGAGGAATTGTCTGCTTCCAAATACTTTAAGTCTGGCATGTGTGATGGGGCTTTTTTGACAAAAGAGTATACTTATGATGCGCAAATTTTAAAAGAATGGCTAATGACAGAGATTAGCAAATATCCAAACATAGAATTTAGATACAATATCCGTATCTCCAAAATCGAGAAAACTGAGAGCCAGTATGAGATTTATTTAAAATCCGGAGAGGTTGTTTGCAGTGATTTTATTTTAAATGCGACGTATGCTTCTGTAAATCAAATTCTGAAACAGTTGAGTTTTGAACCGTTTAAAATAAAATATGAGCTTTGTGAAATTATTTTATGTGAGGTGAATGATAAATTGAAAGATGTAGGTCTTACGGTTATGGATGGCCCTTTTTTCTCAATTATGCCATTTGGAAAGACCGGACTTCATTCTTTGACATCGGTAACATTTACACCCCATATGACTAGCTATGATGAGGTCCCTATGTTTGAATGCCAAAAGAGGTGTAATGGGCATTGTAGTCCAGGACAATTGGGTAATTGTAACGACTGTACAGCTAAGCCGGTTTCTGCTTGGAATTATATGTCTAGCTTAGCTCGGAAGTATATGAGAGATGAATATGGATTTAAGTACCACTCTTCATTATTCTCTATGAAGCCTATTTTAAAAGCATCTGAAATAGATGATTCAAGGCCAACTGTAATTAAATATTTTTCAAAAGGTCCTACATTTGTAAGTGTATTAAGTGGTAAAATTAATACTGTATATGACTTAGATGACGTATTACGAGGAGAATAATATGATAAGTAATAAAGAAAAAAATTTTATGTCTGTAGTTGCCTATGTTCATAATAATGGAAACGAGCTTGAAAACTGGTTAGAATATATTCTCAATACAATGGAAAAGCATTTCGATAAATTTGAGATTGTTTTTGTTAATGATAATTCAAATGATAACAGTATTGATGTAATAACAAAGTTTGTGAAAGAACATCATGTTGGGCATATAATTAATATAATAAATATGAGCTATTATCATGGTTTGGAAGCTTCTATGAATGCTGGTGTTGATATGGCTATTGGAGATTTTATTTATGAATTTGATAATCTATTAACGGAATATGAACAAGATTTAATTTGGAAAGTATATCAGCGTTCATTACAAGGATATGATATCGTATCGGCTGTAACTGATGAAAAACTAGATTTTTTTTCTACGCTTTTTTATAAAATTTATAATTGGGGCAAGCGACAAGAAGGTAGCGCCTATTCTTTGCAAAGAGAATCTTTTCGTGTTTTGTCTAGGCGTGCAATAAATCGAATAAAGGCAATGGGGAATTCTATTCCTTATAGAAAGGCAATGTATATTAATTGCGGACTGCCGTGTGACAGTATCCTTTTCAAACCTAATCAAAATTTAAAAAAATGTTATGATAAAGCGCAAATGAAAAATCGCAGGGAATTGGCTATTGATTCATTGATTTTATTTACTGATACTGTTACAAAGATAACTCTTTTGATTAGTTGTTTGTTTTTCACTTTTGCATTTTTGACAGGAGGATATACGGTCATTGTTTATCTTGGCAGTAATCATCCTATAGAAGGCTGGGCACCAATTATGGGATTTTTATCGGCGGGTTTTGGTGGTGTTTTTATTATATTAACCATCATAGTAAAGTATCTGTCTTTAGCACTAAATATGTTATTTAAAAAGCAAAATTACCTTATTAAAAGTATAGAAAAAATCACCGATTAGGGAGAACTTTATGAAACAATTGATAACGGTTATTGCACCGATGTATAATGAAGAAGAGATCGTTGAAGAATATTGTACGGCTACGATGGCTGCATTAGATATAAGCAATTATACATATGAGATTCTTTTAGTAAATGATGGTTCCAAAGATGGAACACTCTTAAAAATGCAGATGTTGCAAGAGCGGTATCCAAATCATATTGGAATTATTAATTTGACACGAAACTTTGGATTAGAAGGAGCTATTTATGCAGGAATACGCATGGCCGTAGGCAATATTGTTGTGGTCATGGATGCCGATTTACAAGATCCACCAGAGTTAATTCTTGAAATGCTGAAAAAATATGAATCTGGGGCAGATATTGTTATTGCTAATCGAGAAAAGCGAAAAAACGACAATTTGTTTAAAAGAGTTACTGCTTCTATATATTATAGAGTTTTGGATAGTTTATCTGGAAAAATACATTTGGAAAGAGGAGCAGCAAATTATCGTTTACTTTCTGGACGAGCATTGGAGAAACTGCGTGCACTCCCAGAAGTCAATGGTGTTTTCAGGGTTACAGTTCCTTTCCTGGGGATGAAAACAGAAACTGTAATATATAGTCGTAATCAACGATTTGCTGGTAAAACAAAATATAACTTGAAGTCTATGATACGGTATGCTTTGGATAGCTTGACAGGGATATCAATTGAGCCATTAAGAAAAATAAGTCTAATGTTGCCTATCGCCGGTATTATTTTTTTGCTTAATATTATTGGAATGATTGTTTCTGATGGCTATTGGAAAGGTTTTTTTTATATAGGAGTGTTAATATCTATATTTTTTGCATTTGGATTTGCTGCTTTGGCGTTAATTGGCGAATATATAGGACAAATTATGATTGAAAGCAAACATCGCCCTACTTCTCTGATTTATAGTTATGATCCATCTCTAAATGGAAAGGAGTTTTCATAATGGAATATGTGAGATTAGGTAATTCAGGCTTAAAAATTACAGAAATAACATTTGGGACTGCATTGACAATAGGTACTGAAAGTATTATGCAGGAATACGCAGAAAATATGATTAATACGGCTTGGGAGTTGGGAATACGCTCATTTGATACTTCCAATAATTATGGCAGAGCGGAATGCTTAGTTGGACGTGCATTAAAAAAATATCCTAGAGAGCAATACGTTTTATCTACTAAAGGTTCGTGGCCCATTGGAGAATCTCCATATCATAAAGGATTATCCAGAAAGCATATTTTATGGGCCTTTGAAAATTCTTTGAATGAACTCGGAATGAGCTATGTGGACTTGTATTATGCACACCGCTACGATCCTGAAGTTTCAATGGAAGAAATAGTTCGCACGTTTAATTATTTAATTGAAAGCGGGAAGGTAAGATACTGGGCAACCTCGGAATGGCCACAAAGCGCATTAGAGGAATGTTGGACAGTTTGTGAAAAATTAAATTTAGAAAAACCTATAACAGAACAGTTTATTTATTCTTATGCATTAAGAAAAGCTGAAGAAAATGGAGTAAAAAGTTTTTGTGATAAATACGGGGTAGGAAGTTTAGGGTTTTCACCATTGTGTCAAGGATATTTAACGGGGAAATACCGGAATAACATACCAACAGATTCACGTATAGCTAAGAGCAGTATACTTCATTATGATAAGACAAAAAATTTTTATGAACAAAATAAAAAACGTATAGATTTCTTTTTAGATACCTGTGATAGATACCAAGCAGTCTATACCGCCGTCGCATTGCAATGGTGTTTAAGGAGGAAAATCTATCCAGTCTTAGGCGCGAGTAAACCGGAACAATTGAAAGAAAATGTTCAAGCCTTATCATATAAAATTCCGGAAGCATTATGGGAAGAGTTAGAGGAATTTAGAGCGGAGGAATAAATTGATGAAATTGGCAATATCAAATATAGCATGGGATCCCCAATATAATGCAGAAGTATTTTCTATGATGGAGAATTATCATTATCTTGGATTGGAAATTGCGCCCTCTATTATTATTGGAAAAGATCCCTATTCCAAATATAAAGAAGCAAAACAATTTGCTGAAAAGATCAAAGAACAGTATGGATTTTTAATTTGTTCAATGCAATCAATATGGTATGGAATGCAGGAAGAAATATTTGCAGATGTACAACAACGAGAAGTGTTAAAAAAGTATACGTATCAGGCTATAAATTTTGCACATCAAATTGGCTGCCCGAACATGGTCTTTGGTTGCCCCAAAAATCGTAATTTGTATCATGAAGGTGACTATCGTATTGCGGTTGATTTTTTTAGAGAACTAGGAGATATGGCTTATCGTTCAGGCACCACGTTGGCACTTGAGGCTAATCCTATAATATATGGAACAAATTTTTTGAATAAAACGGAAGACGTGCTGGAGATTATAAAAGAAATTAATTCACCGGGTATAAAATTAAATTTAGATTTAGGAACAATAATTTATAATAATGAAGATATTTCTATGCTAATCGGACAAGGAAAGTGGATTAACCATGTTCATATTAGTGAACCGGGACTTAAAATCATCGAATCGAGGAAACTTCATGAAGACGTAAGATGTATTTTAATGGCTGAAGGTTATAAAAATTACATATCAATTGAGATGGGGAAGCAAGATAATCTGGTTGAATTGAAAAACATATTAAAATATATTAAATCAATGTTTGGATAAATAATATGAAAAAAATTAATTACAAAGAAACTATTTTATATCTTTTTTTTGGAGTATGTACTACCATTATAAATACAGCTGTTTATGCAGGTTTATATGAGACTGGCTGGATGGGAAATATAAAAAGTAATACTATTGCTTGGATCTTGGCTGTCTTATTTGCTTTTATAACAAATAAATTATGGGTTTTTGAGAGCAAAGGTACATCTAGAAAGCAATTACTACATGAGGCTACAAATTTTTTTTCCTGCCGGATCGCCACGGGTATTCTTGATATTTTAATTATGTACGTGGGGGTTAATGTATTGGGGATTATAGGAGTTGGGGTTAAAGTTTCTTCTAATATTATTGTTATACTTTTGAATTATGTGGCAAGCAAAGTGTATATTTTTAAAGGGCAAAATTATGAGGATAAATGAAAGGTAGGTTATGAAGATAGTGCCTCGGTTGCCAAGAAAAAAATCTAAGATTATAAGGCGGCGAATTATGCACAAAATGGAAAAACTATCTTGAGACGTGTCTTGAGGACGGCAGATGCAGTATTTCGAACAACCTCAGTGAGAATTCTATTCGTCCTTTTACATTGGGCCTGAAGAACTGGTTATTCAGTGATTCTCCCCAAGGAGCAACCGCCAGTGCCACAGTCTACAACATAGTAGAGATGGCTAAGGCAAACGGTCTCAATATCTACTAGTATTTAAATTTTCTGTTTGATCATCAGCCAAACAAAGAGATGACTGATGATCAGTTGGCACAACTTGCTCCATGGAGCAAAACTATGATAGAAAGTTTTCTGATACCAAATAAAGTGAAACGTCTGCATTCCTACTCTTCTAGCAAAGGGGAAACAAGATATTTTGTGGTAAACGTGAGATTATTTTGCGCTTATTCTATATCTGTAAAGGAATATCAGAGATTGCAGTAAGTAGTTGATTAGGATAAATTCCTTCAGAAATCAGTTTTTTAACTGCTGAAGAAACGGCAGGTTTATCCTCTTTATAGGTAACACCAAACCATTTATCATGGGTTTCAAGTACTTTAACTTTGGCATTTCCAGATTGGATAAGCTGATCAACTATCTTTGGGAGCAGGTATTCTGCTTTCCCCTCCCCTTCCTTCAAATTGCTTAAAAACACCGGAAAACCTTTCTCAAGTACATTGATAAAAGCTGGAGAAAGACCCCACATATTCATAGAGACATTCTGCCCCAGGGAAATCTCAACGCAAGTTCCAGCTTCCGTCGTGCCAATAGCGATATCAGATTGTTTCGTGATTTCATAAGTTTCCGTTACTATTGTCAGAGTACCGTCTTCATTGGTCTCACATACACCCCGGGTAACACCTCCGTTTTCACTTAAAGTGTTCCCGAGCTGGAATCCTGCCATGCAGATGTCCAGATTTTCTGCTTTTGGATTCATTTGCTTAACAAGATAATCATGGATTTTAACAAAGCCTTCTTTACCGTAATAATCATCGGCATTGATAACGACAAAAGGATCGTGTATTACATCCTTGGCACAAAGAAGTGCATGACCGGTGCCCCATGGTTTGGTTCTGTAATCCGGTTTGATAAATCCATCCGGAAGATTATCCAGTTCCTGATAGGCATACTCAACGGGAACAATTCGTTCTATGCGGTTTCCAATTATTTTTTTAAAATCTTTTTCCAGATCTTTTCTAATTATAAAGACAATTTTGTTAAAACCAGCTTCCAGCGCATCATATATGGAATAGTCCATAATAATTTCACCGCTTGGTCCTACAGGCTCCAATTGTTTGATTCCTCCGCCGAACCTGCTTCCTATTCCGGCAGCCATAATAACTAATGTTGTTTCTTTCATATTAACATACGTACTCCTTTATATTATCGGTGGTGCTTAAATTATTTTATATTCACTATGATGGGGTATAGCTTACAATTTTAAACACCTGGTTAAAAATATAATTGTATTATACTAGAGCAAGGCTTAAAAGTAAACGGTTTGACGGCTGCTTACGTCAATATACATCCATCTGCCTAAAACAACTCCACTCTCACCAAAGCAACCCGATTCCCCGAAATCTGAATAATCCCTTCCTCGGCCATATTCTTCAGTTCTCTGGATACGGAAGGTCTCGCTACACCAATAATATCAGCAATTGCAACCTTTGAATGGCGTAATTGAAAGGTGGGAGTCTGGCTCAAACGATATTCATGTGATAAATACTGAATCAGTTTGGAACGTACATCTTTATGTTGAATCATTTTCAGCTTTTTTTGGAACACATGCATTCTTTCTGATAGAAAAGAAATAAAATTATCATTAAAAACGGAATTGTTTTTTAGGAGTTTGTGGATTTGAGCGAAAGACAGATACAGCACCTGACTCTCTTTTAATGAAACCAGAGTAAACGGATACTCTGGTTTTTCGGCTTTATACAGCGCTGCACCAAAAACATCATTAGCTTCAAACATATTGATGGTAAGCGCATAGTTTAAGGGTGGATTTTAATTAGCGCCATTTGTCTCTATAATTG
>CAURBW010000012.1:0-182573 GCA_963523075.1 uncultured Clostridium sp. | reverse complement strand
CAATTATAGAGACAAATGGCGCTAATTAAAATCCACCCTTAAACTATGCGCTTACTTAAAATATACTCTTTACCTTTTAAAGGTTAATCATTTTTCTAACTCTATAAAGGTTTTATTCATGAAATAAACTAAAAAAAACGACAAAACTATATCTCTTTGTTTTGCCGCTTCCTAAGTCATATCGTTTTTTAGTTAAGTTGTATATTTGGAAAACATATAAGCCAAACAGTGATAAGTGACATCATTAGCATTGGTTTACTCTTCTGTTATTTTTTTGACATATGCAAAACAGCACTGCGATTTATCAATTACTTCCTTAACATTTCTTCCATTTTTAATCACCTGCAGACGACCTACGCTAATATTCTTCTCAGGGTTAATATTCTTAATCTTAATCCAAGTTTTCTGCTTTTCGCCTGAAAAAGCAGCTGGTTCTCTTCCACTTTCGGGACACAAAGTCGGTTTATCATTCGAATACACTTGCATAATTTCTGCTGAGTATGCAATTACCTTATCAATAGCAAAAAGGATTTTTATCTTTTCTTCTGCTGATATTCTACCATTATAATGTTCTATCTTTTTTGCAGACATTCCTTTTACACTGGTAGAAAACCAAGTGCTACCATTTATTGTAGCGTCTTCTAGATATAATTGTAAGGTCTTTTCTCCGTTAATATCTTCACCTTCTATTGTTTCCGACCATCCCAAACGCATAAAAATATAATCATTGCTAAACTCATCTTTACCGCTATCAGGCAAACCATTCATACTGATAATGTCGATACATGAGATTAAATACTCTGCAAAAACCTTATCAAGTTTAATTTTATCTTTACCGAATTGCATACCACCTGATAATTTAGTTTTACCGCTCATAGCAACTGGTTCTCCCGGATACAGACGATTATAATCTGCCACAACTTTGAATAATGTTAAATCTGTCACCCAGAACTTACTACTATATTCTGGCGATAGGCATTGACTAGTTATATACCAAGGCCACCGACTTTCTTCTGCCTTTCTAACCGGGTCTTGCAGCGCTTCATAGTATCCAAGGATATGTTGTAGTCCAACTGCATAGCAAATCAAAATATCTCCCGGCTTTATATTCGGTCTTTGCTTGCTAAAATATAGATTTGTATCAATTGGCTCATGCCTGATATATGGTTTATCTACATAACCAACAGGTTTTATGTAATAGTCTCGCTCTGGATAAATAACCGGATTGTTGGCACTACTTTTTACAAAATCCCATGGGTTAAACTGCTCTCTTTGTTTATTCTTGCTGATCCTCTGCTTTTTATATTCCAAAACAGCCTCATTGGTTAATTGTACATCATTAGCTGTCAGGATCTGGCTTCCCTCCAGCAGGTTATATTCCATACCTTTAAGGATTTCTTTGTCAGTAATAACAACCCCTGTTTCATGATTTAAACGTAATCCATTTATAGTGAAATTAGCTGAGGTGATAACCGCTTTACATGGTTCTCCCTGATTTTTAAATATATATACCTTGCTATGAAGTGTCTCATCAATCCTTATGCTCCAGTTAATATCATGTGTATCACAATAGTTCATAAAATTATATAATATTGGAGGTTTTAGTAATGCTTGCTCATAAGATGCGAGTACCGTGACCAGCGTAATTCTTTCAATATGTTCAGTGATCCCAAGCCCAGCCATTAACTCACAGATCCCAGGAGATAAAAATGGTGAAGTGATGATTAACTCATCTGACCCTGATATAAGTTCCTGCATTTCTTTAAAATGAAATTTACTTTTATTATCCAGAACCATAATTTCTCTGCTCCATTCCCCATTCCATAGAATATCTTTGATAACAATTCTAATCACTTCCATATCTAACTTTTTATTGATCCAAAATAATTTCGTTCCATCTCAGGCTCCATTCTTTTTTGATCTAATATAAAATAATATATCCTCTACTGAATCATCTCCATCATCGTTGTTGAACCATAACCATTCCTTTAAGTTATCGACAAACCAGCTTTTTTCTGACAGCCCCCATATAACGGACCAGAGATTTCCATAATCATCAACTCTCCCCCTATCGGTTACAATAATTCTTCCATTTTCATCATCTACCGAAACCATCATCCCTTTATCGGAAAAAACCTTGTCAACAGTAGCAGATAAGACTGTTTGATGGTACTTACTTTCCGCTATAATCTTATTAATATCTAAATCAATTTGAACTTTTAACATGTCTTACCTTTCTTCTGCCAATAATAACTCTTAACTCCCATTTGATAATCATGAGCATGAATGTAATATCTAGACACTTCCACAGCTGTGCGCAGCGGTTCTTTATCTTGTCTGTTTATCCAGAACTTAATTACTCTGTGGGCTCACCAGCCAGCTCTGTCTGTTCTAGTCAATCATTATTATAACACTTTGTTCGGCAAATTCAGTTTTTTAATCGAGCTTCAAAAGGGGTTAGCCCATTTTTATGAGGTCTCATGTGGTTATACTATATAAACACATATCGGTTGACGACCTCATCTGTCTAAGCATTTATGAGCAAAACTTGTTCATATTAACTGGTAGCCCAGCATTTATCAGCTCCTTAGCAAGTGTCATTTTCCAAGCTCCTGCATCATCCATTGTTATATAGACAACACCAGATATGTCACCAGGGGTTTCAGTATTTCCCTTAACAAGAGCACTGACATATTTCCGCCCTAATTTTCCTATTAAAAAACCATGCTCAAATACGACATTTTGACGTGCCCGGCTTCTTTCTTGATCGACATTTTCATCATTTGCACGTCCCATATCACATGGTGTGTACAGCACGACCGCATAAGCGACATCAGTATTTGCCTCAATCTTTTCAATAATTGTTCCTCCAGCACTCGCTTGCTCGTGAAGGATAATTGCTTCAAATCCTGACTTTTCAAGAGTTCTAGCCAATTCGTATTTAGCAGCTGTATCATGACCGTGTACAATAAAAATTTTATTACTCATTAGTTTGTGCGGTTCCTTTCTATTTGTTCCTGGTGAGTGATAATTTGATGCTTGAAAAGAAATCATCTTCTGAAGAAGTAAATTTATATTATGATTAATTGTGTCTATTGATATATTAGGATCGTAAAAATGCTGATCAGGATAATAAGAATAAAGTCCATGTCCAAATCCATTTATTATACTGTCATATCGTCCAGTAATTTCAATATACAATTCTTTTCCCTTTCTCTCATTCTCTTTATTTGAAAGGTATTGTTGGCATCTTAATATATCATCGGAAATTAATTGATTTATGGTTTTTGTTTTATGAGATATAGCATTATTAGATTCTATATTCATTTCTGCAAAAAATTCGTCATCAGTAATCAAAGCCCGTAAATGACCAAGCATATCATCGCACGATGATGGGTTTTTCTTATAATGAAAATAGGTTGTATGTATACTGTTATGGAGTGGATGCTTTTTCAAATATCTTTCATTAAATATGTTGATTTCACCCATCCAAGCATCAAATTTAGGCCCACTTACATATGAAATTGGAAAACCTCCTTGTGCAGGATGATATTCTGATTGTTTAATTCTCTCTCCACGTTGAATAAATTCTGTAACTTTTGAATTATGCATACTTAATGAAGAATGCATATTAAGAGAAGTTTGTACACATCTTATTCCTTTAAAATCAATATCGTTTTTCATTTTATCTTGAAGATTAATCATATAATTAACAAGCTTCTGTTTAATCAGCTTTATATCTCCAAAAAAATCGACTTGTTGATTTGAATTATCTGACACCATAAATGAATAATTATCTAACATATTCTTTATATCAGTAATTTCGGATTCAAAAATCCCAATAATCTCGTCCTGAAGCTTATTAGCATCTGTTATAATACCAGATGTAATTACCTCATCACATCGATCAATATAAGATTTAATGAATTCCACCTTGTCCATATTTATTTCCCTCCTGGCATAAATAGTAATTAATTATTAATTAAATCTACCTCCGACTAAAATTCACATTATTACGCTTATGTGAAGTCATTTTTATATGGAACTCTTGCAGATGGAACTAATTTTGAAGCGGGGTCTGTATGTACTGTTTGATCATCAAAGAAAATATTTGCGCCAAATGCCTTAAGTACTTGACTTTTATCTATACCACCAAGAAAAAATGCTTCATCTATCCTCACATTCCATGCTCTTAATGTACGGATTACTCGTTCATGAGCGGGAGCATTTCGAGCTGTTACTAACGCAGTCCGAACAGGAACAGTTTCCTCCGGAAATTGCTGTTGTACAAATGATAGTGTTTTCAAAAGCTTGGCAAATGGTCCTTCAGGTAACGGTTTTTGTGCATTTTGATGCTCATGTTCTGCAAAAGCCTTTAATCCTTTTTCTTGATATATCCTCTCAGATTCATCCGAAAAAATCACTGCATCACCATCAAATGCTATTCTTATTTGCTCAATTTCTTTGTTTGAATCAATAGGTATATCCGAATGTGAGCATATGATACCAGCTGCAATATTTGCATTAATAGCCTCTTGGACATCTACTTCATTAGCTGATAAAAATAAATCCGTTTTAAATGCATTTAAATATTGAGAAATATTTGTACCACCTACTAAGGCTGCTCTACTAATATTTAACCTATAATGCTCTATTGAGTTAAAAATTCTTAAACTAGTATCAGCGCTATTTCTAGACATTACGATTATTTCTGTCAAATACCTCTCTTCTGCATTTAACTTATGTAATGCTTTAATAAGGGGAAATGCTGTTCCTGGTTTTAATATATCCTTCTCATGGGCAATTTGAAATTCAGAATATGCCTTCAAACCACTTTTTTCATAAATGCTGTTTTCCTCTTCCAAATCAAAAAGTGCTCGAGATGATATTCCTACCACAAGCTTATCCTCTAAGTTTAAAGCCATACAACATCCCTCCATTCAAAATATTATATCAACTTTCCACTATTTCTATAAATAGATTTGATTGACATATTGTGCTAGTATGGAACTATTTCCATATTTTACCTATTAATGGTTGCTTTTGTAAATGTATAAATAACTACTTTGTTAATTGCTCTATATCTTTGAAAGGTTTTATCGTCCTTTCAATTTCTATAGTTCTATAATAGTAAAAAAACCTTAATTCCCCAATTAAAAATAGGTAATTTAACATTTTTACTTTAAATTACTCACGATTATTTATTTTATGATTTATAAAACTAATATTATTATCTTTTATTATTCTTCCGATCTCAAAAATACACCCAAATTCAAAGCTATTAGCTTTACATATAATCGAATTATCACTGATCCTAACATAATATGTTCCATCAAATTTCATAAAATCATATAACGCTGATATATCATAAATGTTATTATGTGTTCCTTGCCCAACCTTTATTATTCCTTCACATTTAACCATTCCTGTAGTAATAGAATGATTACCACCATGTACTATAGAAATTCCTATTGGCAGTAATAAATCTATATAATGATTGGACTCATCTTCTTTCCATCTATTATTTACTGTGCCTATCCCAGCCAAGCATTTACTAAGCCTCCTTCTTTCCCAGACTGTTGGTAGAATCGGATCTACCCCCAAATTAATATTTATTGTATCATTAAAACTAGCTAAATTAGTAGTTATATTATAAAAAAAATTCAAAATTTCAGTTGATAAATCTTCAGTTGTAATTAAATAATTAAATGAAAATGACTGATAATGACCTAATGTTGTATTGTATGTTTCAATTACAGAAAGTGTGTTTGTAAAAGTGATTTTATCAGCTAACAATTTTATTATTGTATAAATATTTATGCTGTCAATATCGGATTGTTCAATAATTTCGTTAATGAATTGTTTTATGTTTTCAAGTTTTGTACTGTTTGATGGAAGATTTTTTTCTTTTCCATTAATTCTTAGTAAATTTTTTTTAATCATATCTTGAAAATAGTATTTTTCCATATTTTATTCTCCAATAGTATTATTTATTTCAATTCTAAGCCAAGAATAGCTTTCTTACCACTGCAATAGGGGCAGATTACTTTCCTCTCTACTTTATCTTTTACAGAACTTTTCCAAGTCATAGAGCACTTTGAACAATCCCATGTAATAAGTAGATAATATGTTTGCATAACAATATATATTTAAAAGAATGGATTTAATCGAAGAAATCAATAATATTGATGTAACTATTGATAACAAAAACAACTGTGGTTTACCTCATTAGCGCAAGCAAATTTCTATTCACGCTGCATTGAAGTAACTGCCTTTAAATCGGATTGTTATGGTGACAAATCAAGTGTTATCGATCTCGAGATTCACTTTAGACTTTTTCCATTTAGATGCGAAAGAGCTTTCTGCTTTTAAGGCAGATAAAATATTCTCGATTTCTACAAGGAAGTCCTCGGACTCATCTTCAAAATGTTCTAGCGTATCATTATAGTCATCATTCTCTTCATCGAAAGTGTCGTCAACAACCCTACATACAGAATCAAGTTCATCAAGATAACTATAGAGAGCTTCAAGGTCACTTACATCGATGAATATCGAATCCGCTAAAACCATTTTGGTTCCCATACTCCTGGATAAAATCTTTGTCTTCAATCATCACCCCGGTATCAATACTATCGGCACTTTCATTAGAGTAATTTGCTGAACCGATATAAACAATGTTTTCCGTTCCAATCAGTTTTGCGTGATTATGGAAATTGAAATATGGAGTGAACTGACCTGGAAAGTTATCTGGATTCAATATTGAAATATAAATTTCAATATTGCTACTTGCAGTAGAACACATATTATGACCAGCGTTTGTACCATAGTATTTATCCATGCGGGAATGTATTCTAATTTGTCTATGCGCTAAGCTTTACTTCATAAACATAATGGTAAGTAAAAGTATATCGCCAGATTTGCTTTTATGATTGATTAGCACAACTACTCTAGCGCAGACTGAATCTCATTATTATTAGGCATAGTAATCATCACTTGATTAGAGGTAATTATTATTAAGTTTCTATTTTTATCTGAGATATAATATGTATTATTTTTTTGTTTGATTACTATACCAGAGCAATCAAAATTTTGATTAAAAATATTAATTTTTGCATATACAAATTTATTTGAAACCTTACCCATATAATTTCCTAAATTATAAAAAATCGAATACATAAAAACATATACAATAAGGAAAATTATTATTATAACTGAAAAAGCAGAAATTAATATAGTTTTCTCTCCTTTTGCAGATTTTTGATAAGTTTTACACGTTTTATTTTCTTTATAATTATTCTTTGTAGTTTGTATTTTTTTTACTTTCATTACAGTCCAAGTAATAAAACAAATTAAAAAAAGAAATATACCGCTAATTACAATAAACCATTTATTTATTTTAAATAACTTAATAATAAAAAATGAAGTAATAAATAAAAATACATTTGTTTGCCAAATATACTTGATATAAAAAGATTTTAATTTAATTAATATTGAGATAAATATATTGAATATTTTATTTATAGTGTACATTAATAATGAGTTTATTGCATATGATCCTAAAATTATAAATATCCATATAAATATATTATCATTTATTAAATCACTTACTAAAACATAATTAAAAGCTACAAAAATTGTATTAGCAAATAGTAATATAAGACTTTTCAGTATATTATTAACATAGTTATAATTAAAAAAATTTATGCAATTGAGTGTTGTATAGATTGCAAAGAATAAATAGAACACACTTTTATATATTTCATGATTAGAATCATTCATATGAATATTATCAATTGTTAAAGATAGCAACGAACATATTAATGCATATATAATCACTGTGAATATTAGAATAATTGCTTTTTGTTTAATATCCTTTTTTGTTTCAATATATTTATAAGAAAGTATTAAGATTAGTAATATAACTGCAAAAATCAAAAAACCTAAAGCAGTAACATATTTAATATCAAAGGGAATTTGATTAATCATTATCGTCAATGGTACTATATTATTTTCACTCCCACCAAAATAATAGCCATATAAAAAAGCATATCCTAATTGATAAAATTGATAAGCAATAAATAGCGCTATGCCCGTAATAAGAGCTTTGCCAATAAAAGTAGAAGAAAATTCAACAAATTCAGAATATAAATCCTTTATGCTCATTTTTGAAATCATCTTCCCGTTTATGTCTATAATCCTTTTACTTTCCATACTATTTTTTCCTCCGTATTATTCGATTAACAATAACCTGACGCAAATCAATCCATACGTTGGATTCACTGTTACAGTTGGATTTGCTCTGCTTATTGTATATATCATTATGAAGCCGGTAATCTATTTCTTAAGGTATAAGAATTCATGTATTATAGACTGGCTTTCCATCAAAGGATGGAAGATTTTTTATATCTTGAAATTTAGTAAGATAGAGTAACATCATTGTTAGTTCTTTTTGTCTGTTCTGGGGATTTGTTTATATACTGTTATCCTTCCCTGCCTGATTTTCAGTGGATGAGTTTATAGCATGTTCAGTATCCTATAATCCTTTCCTTCCAGTAAGTAATGCACCTACAATTTTTTCATTTACCTGTATAGATATTTTTGCAGTTACATTTATCATCTTTCGGTTATTATAGAGAAATTCACTTAATTCCTCTGCATCAAAATCTATTGGAAGCCCATTCAATATTGAATACTTGTATTTGCCTGTTTTCTTATCAAATTCAGCTCTCGATTCATTTATGTTAGGAGAATGTATCGACACATTAACACTATGTAAACAAACCTTAATAGCATCTTTTTTTAGTGCTATCGCCTCTCTGACAACCGACGTGTAGATTGTATCATAATCATTTAGAAACTCATTATATTCACTTGTAGCTCTAAAATCCCTGTTTTTCAAAATAAATTGCGAACCAAGTAATATCTTCAGCATATTAGATTCCAGATAGTTCATAAACTCTTTATCATTTGAAAAATCATTGAATCTATTCTTAATTTCCAAATTCTTACGCCTATATAAGAATTTTTCGATTCCAAATAAAAACATTCCATCCATATGCGAATAGTAACCATCTAAAATTTTCTTACTTAATGACTTCGTGTAATCGTCCAGTGTTAACAAATCCACTCTTATTATTCCATTCTTCTCGTCATTATCAACTAAAATATCAGAAAATTTATCTTTGATTTTTTCCAATGCGTCATGTTCTATTCTTTCACAAATTTCTTGTTCATTAATGGAAGTTTCATATGTTTTCTGCTCTTCTTTCGCTAATTCAATATATCTTTCTTTTTGTTTTTTCTTTACAATTTTTTCAAGGCTATCATACATAAGTCCTACTTCAATATCAATTTGTTCATCCGTCTTATTGCCCGAAAAAATCAATCTAAAAAGTGAGACAAATAATGCCTTTGTTTCTTTTTCATTACCAGATGATACATATCTAAATGTATCCATATCATCTATATTTTTCTCTAACAATTCAGGCATATAGTATTCATGTGACATATACAATATTAAGAACAAATAGAAATCAGAAATAACATTTTCCATTATCATTGTTTTTGATGATCCAAATTGAGGAAATAGTTCATATCTGTTTAAAATCTCATACATTTGCTTAGGAATATCCACATCTAACCACTCTTCGTTTTCTGCAAGCATATTTAAAAAGTTTTCAAATGATGCCTTCACAGCTCCATCATTCAAAAGACTCTTCGCCGATTTTCTAACTGCTTCTGAGACACAATCATCGTCTTCTCTCTCAGACAAATAATACACATAGCAATGCACCATCAAATAAAGCAACTCATGATAGCGGTTGTCCAATTTTACTGCATTATTCATTCCAGTAAGATATAACCCTTGTCGAACAATATCTTCATGCCCACATAGCAACATTCCGTAACAATAATTAAAATACACTCGGAGTTTCGCTTCTAAAAAATCATTGCATCTTTCTTCTGGTACATTAAAGGAACCCAAAATGCTCCATCTGTTTAATATACTTGTCCACTTTTGGGGATTAGTAATATTGCCTTTACTTCTTTGCTTTCCTAAGTAATAGCCTATTGATCGCGCTAAAAAACATAATTGATCTACCTCATTAATATAATTATTATCTCGATTTGCTTTTTTGACCGTATCATTTTCATAATACATAAGCCAAATCTCAACTCTTAAAATTAGATCAGATAAATTTTCAAATCTAAGATTTTTTTCAACATTTTCAGCACTTAATTCTTGAAAACTTTGTATTAATTCTTCAGAAATTTCTGTATAAAAGAAAAATCCATTTCTATATCTATTTCTAATTGAATCGTTCGAAGTTTTATTATCCAGTACCACTCCCCATAATACTTCATATACACCTTCTATAAATTTAATGCCGTTTTCTTTCATAGTAGTTCTTTCAGAATTTAAGAGGCAATATGCCATACTATAACATTGCTTTTTTATTACTACCAACCCTTCGTCAGTCTCGTAATATAAAATTTTTAACATACATTTTTTAAATAATGCAAAATATTTCTCATAACTCTGCCTTTCTTGTGAGTTGACCACTCTTTTCCAATCAGAAACAAAATTTTGATATATATTTACCTTGATTTGAAAATCTTCTTTACTCTCAAGTAAATAGTCAATGTATGCTTCTATTTCTTCATCTTCTACATTTTTCCCTTTGAAAGCAGAATAGATTTCTATGATAGAAATAGATACCGTAATCAATGTTGCAATAAACATATAAAATACAATATTGTATAATCCGTACAAATAAAAAATTGTCCCTGCCAGGCACAATCCGAGTGAAAGAAATATTAAAATTTTCTGCTTTAGAATCCAAGGTTTTATATTCAAATAGAAATCACTAACCGATACTCCCATATGTGAATCGGAAATACTACCCGTAATTAAAGCTATAATGGCTACTGTTAATGTGGCAATAGTTGCCTGTATCTGTAAAATCGTCAGTGAAAATGACGATATATCACCAACATGTATCAGAATATTATATTTAATAATTACATTCCAATCAAGAAAAATACCTATGCATAGGCATATCAATATGCCAAATATGCCAATCATTTCAATTGAATTATATTTTTTCCGAATCTTTTTCCACGTTTCCATTAATTTCTACCTTTCTGAATATTTTGTATAGCGCTGTAAGCTTGACCTCGAATAAAATATCTGTTAGTTTTTAAAACTTCTAATTAGCTTATACATCCTTAATTTACCTTTTTATGCTTCTATTATATCAAATTATTGTATGAAAATATAGCAATAAGTAAATAAATTAAAATTTTAATTTTCTATATAATTGCAAAAATCTCTCAAGTCAACGTTCTATACTTTTGAAAGGTCTAGTCCAAAGATATTAATAAAAAATGATGCTTTTTTCTTCCCAATACTTTGCAATATGGACAATTACCGTTCCCTCCAATTATATCTTGTTTTATCCTCTAAGTAAAAAGTTTATATTAGAAGAAATCTCACCATTTCTCCTCTCCAAATGGTATAACAATTATATTTTTGCAGAACTTCTATATATTTATATATCTTTAGATACCTCTGTAAAAGCATGTCTTTTAGTTTCTTCAGAAAGATTAATATAAAATATAACAGGCTTCTCTCCAGCTGTAGTTGTATAAATTTTTGATAATAGGATGTTTGCTGTCTGTAAATGATATAACTTTAAATCATAATTCATCATATACTTGCTCTCCTCTCTTTCAAATATGGCAATATATTTATAGCCTCTGTTAGCTCTAATCTACATAATTATACTATACCATAGCCTCCATAAGTTTTGTCGCTTTCTCTACCTATCATCTTATCCATTTGACATATTATTATATAAAAAAACGACAAAACCCTCCTAATTTGTTTTGTCGTTTTCGATGTTTTGTCGTTTTTTTAGAGCCAGTTACCAATATGCCACTCCTTCATCATGTCAACATGCAATGCTTTAAAAGAGGTTTTTCCCCGTATAACTTCTCTTCCACTACAATAGGAGCAATCTATTTTCTTCGTTCACTCTATCTTTCACTGAGCCTTTCCAAGTCATATTACAAACTGGACAACCAATGGTTTCATGTATTAATCCATTGGTATATTTTTTTTAAACTCTTCGGTAATACCATGGCTGTTATCCGTAAGGACATTTTTTAACATTAACTTCATCGTCTCCAATGACGTATTTTCATCCGTACCCATCACCACTTCCACATTAGGGTATGCTGCATTAATTACATTTTTGTATTTTTGGACGAATGGACAAAGTTGAACCATGCAGCTTGAAAAATGAATGGTATCCGCCTTACTTATTTCGACCAGGGGCTTTACTTTAATTAATATCTTTTCGAAACCATAGAGTGTTGGGCAACCATCGCAAGTGCTGAAACCTACCATTTGCATTTCTTCATTTTCCTTATATCGTTCAAACATGCCCTTGTGATTATTGAATGATTTGAAACAGCCTACCGCTGGACAGCTAAGTTCATTCTTTATATTGTTGCAGCTTATAATTGCTATTTTAGCCATATATTTTTCCTCGATTTTTATATTTGTAAATTTTACTGACTTTTTCAAATTAATTATCAGCTTGAAATACTAATGTAGTACCAACATTATTCGGTATAAATACTTTAGGCATTGCATGAGCAATCTGGTTAATAGCAGATGACCCTGTGCAGTGACCAGGCATCAAATAGGTTGGACGGATTTTTTGTAATTCATCGATTGTTTTAGGAATAATTTTTTCAAAAATCCCACCTGTTAAGTGAAAACCTCCCAATACGGCATAAATTTGTTGACAATTAGTCAATGCTTGAGCATAGTTAATAGTATTAATTAGTCCGTTTTGTTAACCATAGCAATTTTCATCTGTTGTGAAGCAGTTAATTTGGGGGCGGTAACATTTACTTCATATCCACCTGGCATTATCAATTTTCTATCTAGTAAAGCATCAGGATGACATATAAGAGGTATTTGAGGTGAGTCTAATTTATCAATCAAGTTAGGTAACCCCATAGTATGGTCAACGTGTCCATGACTGAGTATAATTGCTTGTATATTATTTAAATTAATTCCCATTGTAGCTGCGTTATGTAAGATACCATTGGGACTCATACCTGTATCCAATAATACAGTTGCTTGTTTTTTCCCACATTTAACCTGGATCATCGCCGAAAATCCATGCTCTCCTAGAAGTGCTGAAAAACCATCATCTGCAATAAGAGGACCTTTAGACATATTAAATCTATGTACAATTTCATTGCCTGTCATAAATGCATCGATAGTATTATCCATGATTATTGTTATTTTTACTTCATCAACCTCTAATAATGAATTTCCTTTTTTCATAAGTATCTTCACCTCTCTTCATTTGTAAATAAGATAATAAGCATATACTTATAGTTTCGACATAATAAATTCTTCTTATTGGCACTTGTTATTATAAGGACATTTGTCACAAGAAAAATCATATTGGCATTTCTCAAAGGCTTTTTTAAACAGGTCATCTATATTCTTTTTGTATTCAGTCAACACCTCCAAATTAAGTGTATAGAATACTTTAAAACCCCTGCGATTCTCCTCCAAAATCCCAATATTCTTTAAAATCTTTATGTGTTGAGACGCAGCAGGCTGGGAGATGCCAAGTTGTTGGGCCACATCAGAAACACAAAAGACTTCATTTACATTGGAAGCAAGCATTTTTATTATTTTTATTCTTTTCTCCTCACCAAGGGATTTAAAGACTTCGGCCGTGTTTTTTAAATGGTCTTTCATTAATATACCTCTTAACTATAAGTTTATAATTATTATATTATAATATATTTTTTTGTCAAGTTAAAATGAAAAAATGATCCCGTTTTAAGTTACTATAGTGGATATCTAGTGATTGGGAGAATAATGAGCGTGGCTTTATCCGGAGCGAATAACCTTTCGGTATCGTTCAAATGTAAGCGCATAGCGCTTACTTAATACCAGTCAGTTTTGTCGCTTTTATTTGTCGTTCTGCCCTTGGATAATATTTTTGAAAGTAAAAAAACGACAAAACCAAGCCGATTTGATTTGTCGTTTTCAGGGTTTTGTCGTTTTCCAAATATTTGCGACAAAACCCTCCCACCCCAGTCTTTATAAGAGTTCCAGGACCTCCGGAGTTTTGTCGGAAATTTTTCGGTTATTGTCGTTTTTCACTGTTTTTCCCGGAAAACCGAAAAACTATACTACTATTTTGTGGCTGTTATGACGTAATTTAAGAAGAATACGTATAATGATTCTGTATTAAAGAATTTCACGCCCTTATTTTCTCATCCCTGGAATTATTAATTACACGTAATTTCCCTAATTATTTTTTAACCATTCAGACCATATAGTGTTAAAATTGTCATCATTTTGTAATGCATACTTGTAAAATTTTTTTATAAATTCAGCCCTTTGTTTTGCATTTGTAGAAACATTATTTTTATCTTCAAGCAAGTTTTGTCCACCAAATAAAATTTCTCTGCTCATTATATCATTAAGTTCAACTTTTTTAGCATTTTTCATAATATCGTACATTACCATAAAAGTAGTAGTCCTCCCCAAGCCCTCCTCACAGTGAAAATGCACCCATGTATTTTGAGGCAATGTTTTAACAAATTGTACAAAATAGTCCACAGTAGCATCAATAGGTTTTTCTTTATCTGTAACAGGTACACGGACATATGCCATTCCCATACTTTCAACTAATTTTTCTTCATTTTGTACTTTTATAGGTACCAAGTTTTGCTTATCTATAGATATTTTTTTATTAATAGTAATACTTTGTAATTTATTGTTTTCAGTTTCTAATACTTGCTCTTTTGTTATACCTTTATTTAAGTTGTTTTTTACATTTACCCAACTTACGGCAGTACCATTTATAAATCCATGAGATTCTTGCTTTAAATCAACAATAATGATAGGAGTTTTATCCCCTATAGCCTGTTTAATAAAAATTAGACCATTTTCTGAAAACTGTCCACTTCCAGAAATATTTAAGCTTGCGAATCCTTTTAAGTTTGGTATTGTTTTACCTGCATCTTTGATTTTACTATTAGACATACGAAAATTTTTAGGCAGTTGCATTGTATTATTTGAATTTATTAGAAGTTTAGTAGTATTGATATCTAATAATTCTTTTAAACCAAAAGAAATCATACTAAGAACTAATGCTATAATAATTATTAAGCCCACTTTTATTTTTCTCTTCATAAATACTCCTGTCGAAAATCAATTCAATTTCCATTAATGTTCCTGCAAATGATATTACACTACTTGGGGCATGGACGTAATAAGAAACCAATCTGACTTAACTTTTAAGCATATTATACCATTAGATACTATTTTTACAACCCTATAACTAACACAGTAAGGTTTTGTGTCACTGCAATTCTATATCACAAAAGTAATGAGGGTATTTTTGTGATAAATACGATATACTTTAATTATATTTTTTATAAAAGAGGGATTAATTCAGGTAAAAATACTGAAATGCCAGAATTTAAAAAGATGATGGAATACCTTTACGTTACAGGACAACAAATCTGTTAAAAAGCAACCAGAGGCCTTGCGACCTTACATATTCTGGTGTATAATATGGATATAATTATACAAATATTATGAATCAGGAGGGATCGTATATGAACATTAAATCATCAGCCGACTTGAGAAACAAATATTCGGAAGTTTCCGAATTGGCAAAAGTTTCCGGTGAGCCTATTTATATTACGCTTAATGGGAATGGAGATGGAGTCTTTATGAGCATCGAGGCCTTTGAAAAGAGGGAAGAACTTTTGTTGATGAGAAGCCGGGTGCTAGCGGCCGAAAATGCGCGCTTGGCCGGCGGCAAGACACACAGCCAGGATGAAGTAGACGAAAGGTTTAGAAAACGCTATGAGAATTGAATATTTAGATGCTGCGTTAGCAGACCTAGATAATATCACGGATTATTATGCTCTGACCTTCAACGTAGAGTGCATATAAAGTATATGAGCAGATCAGAGGGAGTATCGTTCGCCTGGTAGATTATCCTTACTCCGGTGTACCAGCGAAAGATGAACTTTTAAGAAAATTAGGCTACAAAGAGCTTTATTCAGGGAGATTCGTTGTAATCTACCGGGTAGAGCCGCAGGATTATAAAATTTTTATTTATCATATTGCAGATACACAAACCGATTATCCAAAGTCATTTAATAATATGAAAATTGATCATAAATAACTATATAACACTGGATATGCTAACAAATTTTTCAGGGTTTTGTCGTTTTCCAAATATCTGTGACAATACTCTTCCCGCCCATTCTTTATAATGGTTTCCGGACTTACGGAGTTTTGTCGGAAATTTTTCGGTTATCTGTTTTGTCGTTTTTCACTGTTTTTCCCGGAAAACCGAAAAACTAAAATCATGGGGGTTTTGTCGTTTTTCCATTCGATCTATTCATTATAGTATATCATAATATCATTTAACTAGTCTAATTTTTCGGTTTTCCGAAAAAAAATTTTACTACTGGTTTGCACCTAATTATTTCTTAAACAATTGTTAAGTTCTAGTATTCTATCACCAACATCTTCAGGGCAATGAGCATCCGATACTGTAATAATTTTCACATTATAATTACTCATTATTTTTAGCATTTCTTCATCCATACCTAGTGTGGCTGTATTAGGACAACGTCGAAATACTCCACTATTTTGTTCTGCGTACATATCATTTTTAGAAAGCTCCTTTGCTAAACTAGCGTAGTATTCTGTTAGAGAATATGATGGTTTATGTCCAAAAAGTTTAATCGCATCGGGATGAGCTATACCATCATATATGCCACTTTGAGCAAGTGAAACAGATGTTTCAAAATATCTATGATATATTTCATCGACATTAATTCCATTCCAATGCTCCTCCTTATGGTCAAAGGCAAAATTATCAACAAAATGAACGCTACCTAGCAAAAAATCAAAATCTTTATCTTTAGTTAATTCTACAACTAAATCTTCAAACTCTTTAAAATAGCATATTTCAAGACCAAACTTAATCTTAACAGGGAATTGATTGTTTCTAATTTGTTTGATAAGTGACAAATATTTTTCCAGTTTCAGAACTCCTGCGTTTCTGTGAAACCATGTATCTACATAATTGCTATAAGCACAAACAGAATCGTACATAGGAACAAATTCTTCAAACCGATAACAATGCTCAAGAAGCCAAATCTCATCTAATTGCTTTTCAACTGCTTTGTTAACAAATTGATTTACCCATTCATACGTATATTCTCCTCGTTCAATATGAATATGACCGTCTACCATACTGCCACTTCCTTATCTAATTTTTTGTTAGAGAAAATACCTTCACAAATAAAATATTCAAATATCTAGTCGGCTATGCAATAGAATATAATGTGGAAATTCCTTATGCCACATATCCTTTTAGCAAACATATCAAAAAGATCCCTGCGGCATCTTCTTCCAAACACAAACAATCTTCTAGTGCATCACTCCGGTTCAACTTGGTCAGAACAGCGAACGTCGGTGATACTGCATTCTTTACGGCAGTAACAATCTGGTGCAAAATAATAACGGTGGTTTTGATCCAATATCAAAACCACCGTAACGGTTATTCACCAAATACTGCCAGATAATCCGCTTTGAATTTTGCAATTCCCTGATCTGTCAGCGGATGTTTTGTCATCTGTTCAATGACCGCATATGGAACCGTTGCAATATCCGCGCCGGCAAGTGCACAATCGATCACATGAATGGGATTTCGCACCGATGCTGCAATGATCTCCGTATCCAGTCCGTAAATCCGGAAAATTTCTGCTATAGTACGAATCAATTCGATACCAGGCTGCGAGATATCGTCAAGTCTTCCTAAGAATGGAGATACATAGGCCGCCCCGGCCCTGGCTGCCAGCAATGCCTGATTTGCAGAAAAAACCAATGTCACATTGGTGTGAATCCCTTCAGCAGCCAGCACTTTCACTGCCTTTAATCCTTCAACAGTCATAGGAATCTTAACTACCATGTTCGGATGGATCGCCGCAATTTCACGGCCTTCTTTTACCATATCCTCCGCATCAACCGTAGTCGCTTTGACTTCTCCGCTGATCGGGCCATCCACAATCGATGTAATCTCTCTGATGACTTCGCTAAAATCTCTTCCCTCTTTTGCAATTAAAGACGGATTGGTGGTCACACCGCATATGACTCCCATATCGTTGGCTTTTCTGATATCCTCTACGTTGGCTGTATCAATAAAAAATTTCATTTTTATCTCTTTCCTTTTCTATTTATTTTCTGCTGCAAAAAGCGCCACTTCCGCCTCTGCCGGAATAGATGGCACAGCTCCGCTCCTTGTTACTGCTATTGCGGAAGCCATTGCACTGCGCCTTAATATGTCCGGTATCTGCATACCTTCCATAAGACCCGCCAGGAAATATCCGGTAAACGTATCTCCTGCTGCAGTCGTATCCACTGTCTGTACCTTATAACTGGCCTGACGGTAAAACTCATCGGCTTCACGGTACATCACGCCGTCTTTTCCCAGCGTCAGCACGATCTTTGCCTTGGGATACTTCTGACTCATGAATTCCAGGATTCTCCCCGGCTCTGCTGCGGATATTCCTGTGATCTGCTCCCCCTCGATCTCATTCATGAGGAATATTGAAATCTTATTTAAATCACAGGCTTTTAGGTAATCATCAAATGGCGAGGGATTCAGCGCGATCAACATACCTCTTTTGTATGCCTGTTCTATGATATAAGAAAGCTCATTGACTTCATTCTGCAGCAGAAGCAGATCGCCTTCTGCAAAATGAGCCAGGACTTCATCCACATACTCTCTTGTCAGGCTGCGGTTGGCCCCTCCATAGAGCAGGATACAATTCTGACCGCTCTTATCAACCTGAATGATGGTATGACCGCTTTTTCCGGGAATCTGTCTGATGAACTGAGTGGCAACGCCGTGTTCCTCACAGATTTTCAGCAGCTCTCTTCCATCTTCACCAACCATTCCCCCGTGGCAGACAGTGATACCTGCCTTGGCAAGGGCAACGGACTGATTCAGTCCCTTGCCGCCGCAAAACACCTGCATATCTGTTGTTGTCAGAGTTTCTCCCGGAAGGACCATATGGTCAACCTGGTATACATAATCAAAGTTTAATGAACCAAAGTTTAACACTTTCATAGAACGCTCCTATACCGGGAATGAAACGCCTGCACGTAAAATAATATTGGGATAAGGCGTAAATTCCCCTGTTCTGACTGCAAATTTCACATTTTCTGATTCCGTTTTCAACTCCATATGGGATATCATTTTCTCTTCTGCCATTGGCAGTTTCTCTCTTATATAAGCAAGCAGGTCCGGATTCTTCGGAATAATCTCCTCCGCAATGGTATAGGCTTCGATCTCAGTCTCATCTAAAACAGCATCCATGACCTGTTTAAAGGTTGGAACACCTCCGCATAAAGCGAGATCTACAATTTCAACCCCCTTTGGAATCGGCATGCCCCCGTCTCCAATCAGAAAGACATCCTTATGGCCAAGCCCTGCAATCAGCCCTGCCAGCCTTGCGTTGATAATACCCTTTTTCTTCATGTTCCTGCCTCCGATCACTTATTTTCATTTCTTGCCTGAAGCGCCATCTTTGCCTGCATTTTTCTCTGGAACTGATCAATGATTACAGCGAGTACAATAACAAGCCCCTTGATAACCATCTGCCAGAACTCAGATACACCGCACATGACCATGCCGTCATTGATCACGCCGATTACGAATGCACCTACGATCGTTCCGCCGATCGTTCCGATGCCGCCTGCCATGGAAGTCCCTCCAAGGACTGCTGCCGCGATCGCGTTCATTTCCCAGGATTCACCGGTTCTTGGATGGGCTGCCGCTAACTGGGAACATGCAATGATGCCTACGATTGATGCACAGATACCGGAAATCATATATACCAGGATCTTAACTTTGCCGACCTTGACACCAGACAGCTTTGCAGCCTTTTCATTACCGCCGATGGAAAATACATGCCATCCAAAGGAAGTCTTTTTTAAAATAATTGAAAATATGACTGCAAGAATAACCAGAATGATCAAACCTACCGGAATGCCGATTACCCGTGATCCGAAAAAGCTCCAGCCCTGGTTGCCAATTGCTTCATATCCTTTTAATTCTGAATATGTAGCACCATTTGAATGGATGTTGGCAAATCCTCTTGCAACATACATCATTCCTAATGTTGCGATAAACGGCGCAACATTGAACTTCGTTATGATCAGACCATTGATGATACCTATCAAGGCTCCCATACACATTGTAATGATAACGATTGCCGGAATGTTGAAATAAAGTGTTACGCCTAACGGTTTAATCGTAAGGCCGTTCTGTATCAGGCCGCCGGCTATCATACCCCCGATCGCAACAATCGCGCCTACGGAAAGGTCGATACCGCCGGTTATGATCACATAGGTCATACCAATTGCCAGAATACCATATAATGCAACATGCTTGCCTATCAGTAATGCTGTATTCATACTAAGGAAATTGTCGGCTGAAATACTGAAAAATACCAGCAGAATAAATAATACAATAAAAGTTCTGCCTTTTAACAATGTCATTGCCAACGTATTATTTGAACTTTTTTTCTTAACGCCCATATCGTTCTCTCCTTTTATCCGATTCATTTTCTAATGATGGCCACCCTGATGATGACCCTTGTAGGAATCCAATACCAGTATCTCCTCTGTGATTTCATCGCCGCAAAGCTCACCTGTTTTCATGCCGTTTGACAATACAATTACGCGATCGGCAATTGCTATTATTTCTTTTAATTCAGAAGAAATGACAATAATAGATAATCCCTGTTCTGCATATTGGTTTATAATATCGAACACCTCGGTCTTGGCACCTATATCAATACCGCGGCTCGGTTCATCCATAAGAAGTATCTTCGGATTGGTCAGGATGCCCTTCCCTATGACTACCTTCTGCTGGTTGCCGCCAGATAATGAAAGGATGGGAAGTCTCTTATCGGCTACTTTAATGTGTATATCCTTTATTTCCTGATCTACCATGCTGTTTTCTTTTTTGAAATCAACAAATCCGGCTTTTGTATACTTCATGAGCGCGGAGAGGGAACAGTTTCTTCCAATGTCCATTGTCTGGACCAGTCCCTCTCTCTGTCTGTCTTCAGGTACTAACGCGAATCCTTTTTCGATCTGTCCTGATACAGATCTGATATCCATTTTCTCACCCTCTAAATAGATATCTCCGCTATGCTCCGTGCGAAGTCCCATGATGCATTCAAATATCTCCGTTCTTCCGGCTCCCATTAAACCATATATTCCAAGGATCTCCCCCTTTTTCAGATCGAAATCCACATGATTTAAGAGATAGCCGCCGCCTGGTTTGGGAAGGCAGAGATCCCTGACCTCTAATACCTTTTCCTGCCTGCTCCAGTCAATATTCCTGTCCTTCTTCGGATATACCTTTCCTTCTCCGGTCATCTGTTTTACAATCCACGGTACATCAATATCCTTTACGTCGGCATCTGCCACATACCTGCCATCCCGCAGTATGGTAACATGATCGCCGATCTTCATGATTTCTTCCAGCCTGTGTGAAATATAGACTATGGTGATCCCCTGCGCAGTCAGCTCCCGCATGATCTTAAAGAGCACCAGGACCTCCTGCTCGGATAAGGATGAGGTCGGCTCATCCATAATAAGGATCTTTAAATCGTCCTCCACAAGATTTCTTGCGATCTCTATCATCTGCTGCTGGCCTACGCGAAGGTCCCCTACCAGAGTATCCACCAGGATCGGATGTTCCAGTCTGGCAAGAACCTTTCGAGCCTGCTCTCTATGATAGTTATTATCCAGGTTTAAGCCCTTTTTCCTCTCTCTCGCCATAAAAATATTCTGAAATACCGGAAGATTCGGAAACAGATTCAGTTCCTGATGAATGATCCCGATTCCATATTTTCTTGCTTCCGTGGTATTTTTAAAGCTGACCTCTTCTTCTCCCATGTAAAGTTTTCCTTCACTTGGTCTTTCGATGCCTGCTATTATTTTCATTAATGTGGATTTACCGGCACCATTTTCACCGATCAATACGTTTACTTTTCCTGCCAATAAATCAAAATCTACGTTATCCAATGCTTTTGTACCAGGATATATCTTACTGATATTCTCAGCATGGAAACAAACCCCTTCTCTGCACATTTCAGCCATATTTTATCGCCTCCCGGACTATTTAACGGTTAAGCTAACCGGTGTAATCAACAATTCTGCATCATCATCTGCGGTAAACGTGCCAACAAATGCAACGTTTTTCCCCTTTAAGGATGCCGGATCAGCCGGCTGAATCACATTTTTATCAATCATAGAATGCAGCTGCTGGGATATAGCCGCCCATTCTTCCTGATTCGTAAAATCACCAAAATTAATAATATCCAGCGAATCACGTGTTGAAGACCCCTTGTATACCGTTCCGATCTGAAGCTTTATTATCTCTTTTCCATCATAATTATCCAGTTTTACAGTCATGTAACCTGCTTTCTTTTCCTGGTTTACTTCTTCAATTACACCAGATCCTTTTACTGCATAACTGACGGTTCCTGTTGTCCCCATTGAATACTTTCCATATTTATCTGCCAATGAATCCACATCACCGTTTGCTTCTTTCAGAAACTCCGGCAGATCGATTGCTTTCCCCTCTATGTCTGCCACTGCACTTTCCCACATTTCGGATACACTGTCACCGGCATTGAATTCTGTTTTTCCAGTGATTTTTCCCTCTTCACCAATCTTTACTATTTTCACACACCCGGTCATCAGGGCCGATGACAATACAGTTATCATAACCAAAGATAAAATCCTTTTCTTCATCGCGAACTCCTTTTTCCTTCTCCTTATTGGAAAAGGGTTGCCATCCTGGATGAACAACCCCTTTGACATTTAAAAAGTCCAGCCTCTGTTTCTTATTCTTTATAAATAAATGTGGAAAGCTTATTTACATTATCTGCTGTAATTGCAATACAGTCTACCAGCTGTTTCTCATCTAATCCTGTAGAACCTTCCTTTAAATATTTGTCAGCCTGCTCCACGGACATCTGTGCGATTAATGCACACTGCTGAAGTGCGGTACCTGTCATCTTGCCATCTTTGATCAACGCTGCAGCTTCATCAGAGCCGTCTACACCGATAATCTTGATGTCACTTCTTCCGGCTGCTGCACAGGCCTCTGCTGCGCCGACTGCCATCGTATCATTGCCGCAGATGATTCCGGTGATCTCCGGATTGGACTGCAGGATGGTCTCTGTCTTCTCGTATCCTTCTGTCTGGTCCCAATTGGCAGTCTGTGTGGCAACACACTCTAACGTATCATACTGGTCAATGACTTCGTGGAATGCAGAAGAACGGACACCGGCGTTAGTATCAGATTCTTTACCTAATAATTCAGCGTATTTTCCTTTTTCGCCCATCGCTTCAACCCACTCTTCGGCAATGGCTTTTGCACCCTGATAGTTGTTTGCAACAATCTGGGAGATAGCTACACCTTCCTGATTGATCTCACGGTCAATAAGGAAAGTAGGAATGCCTGCATCTGCTGCTTTCTGTACTGCTTCGATTGTTGCATCTGCGCCCGCATTGTCACAGATGATAGCTGCTGCTTTATCTGCGATTGCATTTTCGAATAATTCCATCTGCTTTGTAGCATCATCATCATGGGATGCTGATTTTACCTCATATCCCAGCTCCTTTGCTTTTGCTTCCGCCGTATCTGCTTCTGTCTTAAAGAATGGATTGGAATGAGATGGGGTTATGATATAAATAACATGAGATCCTCCCCCTGGCAGAGCTTTTTTCTCAGCTGATTTACTTCCCGCATCTGCTGCTTTTGTCGTTGCCTCTGTTGCTGCTTTTGTTGTTGCTTCTGCTGATGTCTCACCTTTTCCTGTGTTAGCTGATTTATTACCAGAATTCCCACAGCCGGCTAACATTGCTGTCATCACAGCCACACTTAAAACTACTCCCAATACATTTTTTTTGCTCATATTTTTCCTCCTAGAAAATAGAAATAATTTATAGTTCACAAACACGAGGTTTGCAAAACCCTATTCTGGCTCTTCCGGCAGAATCGACCGGACTGCCTGTTTCCAGCCGGCATACTTTCTGTCTCTGAGCTCCGGTTCCATGCGGGGACCGTATTTCTTTCTACTTAATTTCTTAAAAATATCCGTACCCCAAATTCCCAACGATATACCTGCCATATAAGCAGCTCCGATTCCGGAAAGTTCTTCTGCATCCGGCACCAGCACTTCTGCATCCAGGATGTCACTCTGGAACTGCATTAAATACCCGTTTCCTGTGGGTCCACCATCTACCTGGAGTTCTTTTACTGCGGCCTTTGAATCTTCCTCCATCGCTTTTACGATATCTGCAATCTGATATGCGATACACTCCACGCCGGCTCTGACTATCTCAGCCCTGCCGGTCGTCCGGCTCATGCCCAGCACGGCGGCTTTCGCCCTGCTTGCCCAATAAGGTGCTCCCAGTCCGGTAAATGCCGGAACCAGATATAATTCATCATCTGCCACAGCTTTTTCTGCCAGCTGCTGCGTTTCCGCCGGTGATGTGACCATCTTCAGATCATCTTTCAGCCATGTTATGACTGCGCCGGTATAATTCAAATTCCCTTCCAGTACATAATCCACACTGCCGTCAATTCCCCATGCCAATGAAGTAACCACTCCATGAACGCTTCTTACCGGCCGCTTTCCGATATTCATCATGATCGAAGAGCCTGTACCGTATGTTGCCTTGATCATTCCGCTTTCCAGACATCCCTGTCCGAATAATGCCGCATGGGAATCTCCCATAACACTGTGAATCGGAACCGGTGTATCAAAATATCCTTCTAAATTTGTTGTTCCAAACAGTGCGTTGGAATCTGTCACCTCCGGAAGATTCTCCGGTTCAATTCCAAACAGCCGGCATATCTCTTCATCCCATTTTAGTTCAAAGATATTAAACAGCTGAGTTCTGGAAGCATTGGAATAATCTGTCCGGTATGACCTTCCATCTGTCAGCCGATAGACCAGCCATGAATCAATCGTTCCATGGCATACCTCATGTGCTCTGGCCTTTTCACCTGCACCCGGAACATGTTCCAGGAGCCACGCTATCTTAGCAGCTGGGAAATACGGGGAAAGCTTCATTCCGGTACTCCGGCAGATCCTGTCTGCTTCTTTCAGGATCTTTGGTCTCTCACAGATGCCGACTGCCCGTGAACATTGCCACACGATTGCCAGATCCAATGCCTTCCCTGTCACCCTGTCCCAGATAACCGATGTCTCACGCTGATTACTGATTCCAATTCCAGCTATACCGTTCTTATCAATATGATTGTCTTCAATTAATTTTTTTACTACCGTTACTGTATTCTGATAGATTTCCTCCGGATCATGAGATACCCAGCCTTTTTCATTTATCAGCTGCTTATGCGGCAGGTCCTTTCTGGCCTGTAAATTACCGGCTTCATCAAACAGCAGCGTTTTCGTCCCCTGGGTACTCTGATCAATACTGATTATATATCTTTCTGCCATCTATAAAATCTCCATTGCCTTTCCGGCAATTCCTCCTGCATTCAGTCCATAATAATCAAATACTTCCTGTGACTTTCCTGTGATGACCGGTGCATCCGGCAATGCCATATTGACTACTTTCTTCGGGCAATTTTCACCGATTATCTGGCTTACCATGGAACCAAGACCGCCAAACGGAGCATGTTCCTCAACAGTGATCACTGCTCTTACTGACTGTGCAGCCCTGATAACCGTTTCCTTATCCAGGGGTTTGACACAATACATATCAATGACCGATGCACTGATTCCTTTTTCCTTCAGCAAACTTGCCGCTTCCACTGCAGGTCTGACCATCTCGCCGCATGCTATAATCGCCACATCCGTTCCTTCTGTGATTACGGTAGCTTTGTCCATTACAAACGGACAGTCATCTTCCGTATAAATATCCTCCACCGGATTCCGTCCAACCCGCACATATGCCGGTTTTTTATCCTGAAGCAGAGCCTTCATCAGGCGTGCTGTCTGAAAACGATCGCTGGGAAGATATACTCTCATATTTGGAATTGCGGCCATTGCAGCAATATCCTGTGCGGAATGATGGCTCATTCCAAGTTCTCCGTAACTGATTCCTCCGCTGATCCCTACCAGGATCACATTAGTATTGGAATACGCAACATCTACTTTTGCCTGCTCATAGCTTCTTGTGGACAGGAAGCACGCCGGTGAAAAGGCAAAGGATTTTTTACCGCATTTTGCAAGTCCTGCCGAAATACTTACCAGATTCTGTTCCGCAATACCGGTTTCTACCGACTGATCCGGAAAGGCATCGAAGAAAGGGGACATGGATGCCGACCCTCTGGAATCGCTGCATAATACGATGATATCATGATCTGTCTCCGCCTCTTTTAACAAAACATCACAGATTGCTTTTCTGTTTGGAATCTTATTCATGAAGCGCTGCCTCCTTCCTTCTGTCAAGTTCCGTCATAATTTCTGCATATTCTTCATCTGTCGGAATCTTATGATGCCATGATGCTTTGTTCTCCATGATGTCACCGCCGCCAAATCCCTTGACCGTATTTGCGATTATGCAGACAGGCATTCCTTTTACCGTCTTAGCCTCTTCAAAAGCTTTGTCCAGTTCGTTTATATCATTGCCATTCACCGAAATTACATGCCAGCGAAAGCTCTTCACCCGTTCCGCAAGGTTCTCATGTGACATGACCTCTTCCGTTTTTCCTGAAATCTGTAATTTGTTTCTGTCAATGACGGCACACAGATTATCCAGCTTGTAATGGCCTCCTGCCATGAACGCTTCCCATACGGAACCTTCTGCCAGTTCTCCATCCCCCATCACGGTGTATACACGGTTTGTCCGGTTATCCATTTTGGATGCAAGTGCCATGCCAACACAGACCGGCAGTCCATGTCCAAGGGAACCGGAATTCATCTCTATTCCAGGCAGCTTATTATTTGGATGCCCGATAAACTTTGATCCAAAGGAAGAAAATTCCTTAAGCAGCTGTTCTTTGCCAAAAAAACCTTTCTCTGCCAGAACTGCATAATACGCTTCAACGGAATGGCCTTTACTCATCACAAATAAATCTCTGTCCGGATCCTCCATATTCTCCGGGCTGATATTCATCTGTTTCATATATAAGGTAACCAGAATATCCATAACGCTGAAATCTCCGCCGATATGACCAGTCTTTGCATTCCGTATCATATCCACCACCGTCTTTCTTAATTCAAAAGACAATGCTTTTAAATTCTTCATCATTTATCCTCCTTTCCTCTTCTGCACATCATTCGCCGCGTAAGTACGCCTTTACCTCTTCTTCAATCGGATCATACAAGTCAGCTTTGATTTTCATATATTTGCATGCTTCATATAAAACAGGTACAATATCCTTATGGATTCCGACACAATGATGGATATAGGGTCCCTCCACGATTTTTGCCTCCAGACGCTTGATGTTCTCTACTTCCACCCACAGGTAGGTTCCCATTCCTTTTGGTCCGTCAATTCCTTTTGCCCGTCCAAGAAGCATGGAATATTCTCCGTTATCACCATCAAATCTTGCCAGTGTCACATCACCATGCTTTGCTTCTGCCGTAATGCTTCCCGGATGATCGAATGCCAACGGATAAGTGATCTTCGGCACCTCTCCTGCAACGGAGATCGGCCATGGTCCACAGTGCTGCAGCAGCTCTCCATTGGGCACATCCGGGTGACGGATCGTCCAGTCTGCAAAGAATCCTCTGGTATCATCCAGTGTTGCTGCCTCTACTAAAAGTGCGGTAATGGCTCCGTGAATATCCGTTTCACATACAACCGGAATTCCTTCTTCATTTAAGAGAGAATTGGCCGCACATGGCATAATTCCCAGTTCATGCTGCAGCTGGTTCCAGCACTGGATCGCAATTGCCTGACAGTCATATTTTTGAGCCATCCGCTTCATTGCCACCTTTAATGCTGCCACATTCTCCAGTTCATGATCCTTGATGCAGATTTCCATATTCCTGCGGCAGTAATTCATCACTTCGAAAACTTCCGTTCCTTCTTCCTTTACTGCCCGGACCATATCGGTCAGTTCCGGCATGGGAACCGGTGCTAACTGGATATTAAATTTCTCCAGGAGCTCTCCTTCATTGCACATCGTTGTCCAGAAATCAAAAGGTCTGGTGGATATCTGGAGAATCCTCATATTGCGGAATGTCTTCACCACATTGCATACTGCCATGAAATCTCTTATTCCGCGCTCAAATACCGGATCATTCAGTCTGCAGTTGGTCATATAGGTAAACGGTACCTGAAATCTGCGAAGCACCTTACCGGTTGCAAACAGTCCGCACTGTGTATCACGCAGCCTGGTCCCGTCTTCCCCCGGTCTTTCATCTAAGGGACCCCACAGAAGGACCGGAACATTCAGTTCCTTTGCAAGTCTTGCACAGATATATTCTGTACCAAAGTTGCAGTGGGGAAGAAACAGTCCATCGACCTTCTCTCTTTTAAACTTCTCAGCAATTTTCTTCATATCTTCATCATTATAGAGAAGTCCTTCCTCATTGATATCCGTAATATCAGTAAAATCAATTCCAAGCTCTGTCAGCCTGTCAGCTGTCAGCCCTCTGTACTTTATGGCATCCGGCGCGCTGAAAATGCTTCTTCTCGTTGGCGCAAATCCTAACCTGATATGTTTCATTCTTTTTCCTCCTGGCTGTTTATATTAATTACGCTGTTTCTCCTGACCAGTTCCGAATTGGTCTGTATCCGGAAAACTGCTGTTTCATCTTCATCCATCATACTGAGCAGCCTGACCGCAGCCATTCTGCCCATCTCCTGCTTCGGAACCTTCAGGCTTGTCAGGCTAGGTATGCAAAGTTCTGAAAATGGAAGATCATCAAATCCGATGATGGATATATCCTGTGGAATCTGTATCCCATGCTTCTGCATGGCTTTCATCGCCCCCAATGCTATCATGTCATTATCTGCAAAATATGCGGTCGGCAGCTTTGGGTCATGACCAAGATACTGCTCCATATCTGCCCGCGCTCCATCCATCGTAGTTTGAAGTTCCACAATATAATCCGGATTCAATACCAGTCCCGCGGCTCTCATCTGATTGATGATCCCGCGTTCCCGTTCGCGGAATGCCTTAATTCTGAAATTTCCCTTCAGATAACCGATTGCCTGATGTCCATTTCTCATCAGTTCACGAATCGCCTGCCCTGCGGCCTCTTCATTCCAGATGGAGACACTGCTTATACGCATCTTGTCATCCCAGTAATCCAGCAGTACAATCGGATTTTTAAATGATGTAAACAATTCAATATCTTCTTCTGAAAGCTCCGTTCCCAGAATCACCAATCCGGTATCCGTATCCTCTTTTAATTTTCTTAACTGCTGGTTAAAATCATCTGTCTGCTGGTCCAGAATCGTCATCAGCATCTCTGCATTGTTTTTTCTGCATTCCTTCTCGAATCCTGCGATGATTAATGAAAAGAATGGTGTATCATCAATGATCCTGCCGTTTTTCTTAAAGGTTACAAATCTCACTCTTTTGATGATTACAAGGTCCTCTTTCCCATCTGCTTTTTTTACATCAGGATATCCGTTTTTCATATTTTTCGTATCCTTACTTTCATGATTTGTAGTTTCGTATATAAACTTAATTATAAACATGTTTATATGATTTTCAATATTTTCATGATGTTTTATAGTATTTTGTGTTAGTATGCACAATATATATTTTAATTATTTGTGCATTTTTTACATTTTCTATCTGTTTTTAGGCGTAAAAAAAGAAAAATCATGTAAACATTTATATAAACATTTACATGTTTTTCTTTCTATATGTTTTTATTGTTTTTTTATTAATTCATTATTTTTTTTACCGTTTCTCTCTCCACAAATGTGGTGCAGACCTGTAGCTTCACGATACAATCCTGACGCTTTTCCATGATGTCAGCGATCCGCTGTACTACCAGCCGTCCCATATCATAGCTGGGGACCCGGATGGTTGTAAGACGCGGGGAAGATATCTCCGAATAGGACAGATCATCAAAACCCATAACGGACACCTGATCCGGAATACGAATGTTTTTCTCCTGCAGGGCCTTCATGGCACCTAATGCGATCATATCATTATCTGCAAAAAAAGCGGTGGGAAGCTCCCTGCTTTCTTCCAGATACTTCAGCATATCATGATATGCTCCGTTTAAGGTGGTAGAAAGTGTGAATAAATATTTTTCATTGTATTCTGCATTGCTTTGTTTCAGAGCCGCCCGATACCCCTGAAACCGCTCCTTAAAACTTTTTATTCTGTAACTGCCGCGCAGATATCCGATCTTTGAATGTCCATTGTCCAGCAGATACTGGGTAGCCATGTATGCTGAATCAAAGTTATTGATTCCTACCGAATTGAAATTCATACTGTCATCAAAATAATCCAGCAGTATCAGCGTACATTTTGCATGTTCAAAAACCTCCAAATCACCCTTAGCCATTTCTGTCCCCAGCAATACGCATGCCGTATTCGCTGCATTGATCAGTGTACGGACCTGTTCCGCATAATCTTTGTCTCTCTGATCCAGATTGCAGATAACCATCTCATATCCATGATTTCTGCATTCCTGCTCAAAGCCATTAATAATATGCTGAAAAAACGGTGAATCATCGATAATCAGACCATTTTTTTTAAAAATAACCAGTTTGATCTTATGGACTGCTTCCTCTGTAATATACCCTGTCTCTTTTGCTATCCGGAATATTTCCTGTGCCGTTTCTGCATTCACGCCCTTTTTGTGGTTAAGGGCATTTGATATGGTAGCAGGAGAATAACCGGTCATCTCACTTAATTTTCTTATGCTAATCTTCACGCGCAACCCTTTCCTGTCTGATCTGTTTTTCTGTTAACGCTGCCTATAGAATACTACTTTTTGAATTTGCATGTCAATAGGTTAAAAACATACCAGGCAGAGCAATTGGGAAATAGAATTAGCAGCATTGTGATTGATATACCGCTGTTGCGGAAAGAATTGAATTTGAAATAATAGCTCCTGAAGTGGTGACTAAAGGAGTCACATCTACTGTATATGTGCAACATTCTTCTGTATTAAAATCACAATCACATACAAAGAATGAAAATGTCCCGGTACTTACAAAATTTGAAATATTTGAAAAAATCCATCTTTGTCCAATGGGGATTTTTTGAATCATATTATTACAATGTCTATTTATCTGAAACATTAAAAGTATTGAATCAGTTTGTGGCTCTATCAGAGTTATATTACATGCAAATTCAATCTTTATTATTTGATTGCATAAAGCAGAAATATTTAATGGCAGGTTTATAATCGTAATTTGTGTATTAGAAGTGCCTACCGGGATCGTCACGGTTCCAGTTGATACACATTTTAAAATAACTGAGCCTTGCTTACAAAGTTCATTATCATATTGAAAATGATTTGGAGATAATAAACTCATACAAATAAACTCCTTTCAATATTTAACTTTCTCTGCATACACACAGAATTAATACTAGCTGTCTACAAGCCGGAGGTTACTATATATTACTCAATAAAATGTTGAAATGTTCCATTTATCTCTTTAAAAGAACTTTTATTTTGTCTTTTTCTTTGTTTTGTTGTTTTTCAAGAATTTACGGCAAAATTACATATACCTTTATTTCTCAATAATTCCCGTTATCTAATCAATAAGCGACATAGATTTCTATAAAAATAGAAATATTCTATGCCGCTTAAATTTATACACCTGGGCCTGCGTTTGTTTCTGGCTCGCTGGAAGCTTCTTCAGCTGAGGTTTTGTCAGAGCTGACTGGTTTCTTCGTTTCTGTTGTACCTTCTTTTGTATCCGGAATTTTTGCTCCAGGTCCAATCAGACTTCCGTCTTCATTGGTAGGGACTTTCCCACTCTCCAGCTCTTTCGTTTCAGGTACGGTTGTTTCCTTAACTGTCTCTTTGGTCTCTTTGGTCTCCTCCGTTGATTCAACAACAGCTTCTGTCGGTGCCTGAGTTGTCTCTGCGGGAGCATCAGAAGATTGTTTCTTCTTTTTACTGCTGGAACCGCCTCCGGAAGGAGCGTTTTTACCAGGTTCTGAAATGCCGCTTTCTTTAGAAATTGATGCACTGATCTTCTTTACTGCAGAAGACGGAGCATAATTCTCCTGACCGTAGAGAAACTGATGCAGCTGTACTACATTGCTTTCCAATGTGGTTGGTATAACACAGTCCATTTTCCCAATCTTCATGGTAGTTCGTGAGAACGGAAAACCCACGGTTTCACCGATGTGATATTTGCTGATTCCTTTTGCAACAGCCAGAATATCATTCATGCCGACACTGGTGGAAATCTGCGGGAAAATAGTTGCTATCAGGGTTTTTCTTGTGGCAAAATCTGCATTCCTGGCTTTTTCCATCGCAAGGTTTACAACTTTTCTCTGACGCTCGGTACGGTTAAAATCAGTATCCATCAAACGCAGCCTTGCATAAGCAACAGCCTGTACACCATCTAAGTGATTCATTCCCGCATGCTTCAGCTGATGGGAACCAACTCCGGTGGAATTCACTGTTTCCGTGATGAAACCATTTATGTATGCAAATTCCGGTTCTGTGATTTCCAGATCAATTCCTCCCAGAATATTAATGGCATCTGCAACAGACTTCCAGTTAAAGGTTGCATAATCATCGATGTTCAAATCCAGATTTTCGTTCAGGGCTTCCAGCCCCTGTTTGTGCCCGCCTTTAAAGTAAGCTTCATTTATTTTATGATAGGTTCCCTTGCTGTTTATCTTTAAGTAAGTATCACGGAAGACTGATGCCAGCTTAATCTCGCCAGTCTCCTTGTTAATATTGCAAAGCATAACCACGTCCGAAAGCGCGCCCTTCTCTAAGTTTCCATCTCTGGAATCCACGCCGAAGACAGCAATGGTCCAATAACCTTTCTGATGGGTCCGCTGATTAAAAAGAAACAGCCCTGCAATCAGCAACGCAGCAATGACAACCAGTTTAGCAATGATTTTGTGTTTCTTGTGATGCCTTTTTTTCTTCTTGTGGTTCGTACCGGTCTGTTGACCGCTGTATCTGACGCGGGGATTTCTACCGTCACCCGTACTGTAATACGTTCTGTCACCATGTGAAGCTTGTATATGATCTTGTGTCTGACCATTTCTTTCAGTTGAATGTTGTTTGGGCTTCTCCCTCATTCTGCTGTTATCGCTTCTTTTTCTTCGAGCCCGCATACGATCTAATTCATCCTCATTATCCATGACTCTATCCTCAATCCTTTCCCATGTCGTCTTAGACAACCCCACATATTTTATCAGAAAATCAACTCTTATTTCTTGCTTTTCTCTTAATTTTCTCAGTCAATCAATTAGCTTTTATAGGATCAGATTGAAGCTGAGATGGGGAAAAGATCCAATTGTTCAGAAAAAGGAATCAGAGGAACGATGGGATAAAAGAGGGGAATGAGGATTCAGATATGATATCAGATGTGAACTCAGATGTGAATTCTGGCGGTTATACATTAACATGCTTTCATAATCTCATAAGAAGTTTTATCAGGATCAGATTTTAACCTGTTGCTAAGGCTGCATCTGATAGGACTAGTGTTTCAATGGCTGCCGCTACCCCATCCTCTTCATTGGATCTGGTGACCAGCCGGGCGCTTTTCTTTATTTTCTCTGATCCGTTATCCATAGCAACCGTATAGCCCAGCGGCAGAATGAGCATGGATAAATCATTCTCACTGTCTCCCATCGCGAGGATCTCTCTGGGATGAATTTTAGTATTTATGGCATATTCAAGCAGTGCATTTCCTTTTTGAGCATTAAAATGTGTCAATTCAAGATTGGTAGAGGCAGAGGAAGCAATGGAGATTCCTTCTTCCTTTTCCAGGCAGGAGCGGATATATACCAGAACCTGAGGGTCTTCATGTACGACTGACATTTTGTAAATGTCGGCTTCAGAATGAAGCAGATGCTCTTCAGAAATAAACTGAAAGCGTTTCACAATGGTTTCAAAGGTATGTTCTTCGGAAACCATGGAAAGAAAAATTTTATTTTCAAAGCTTTCCTTAAATTCTTCCAGACTTGATGTTGTATAGCTTCCTTCGTCAGTCATAAAATCATAAAGCACAGGAAATGGCCGGCAGATGGTCAGAATACGGCTAACCTGACTTTTTGACAATGTCTGCCTGCGGATTTGCTCCCCCTTGCTGTTAAAAACAGCTGCGCCATTCATACAGATGATATCACAGGATATGCCCGCCTCTTTTAAAGGAGCATAAGCATCTGCATAATTGCGTCCTGTGCATACAATAAAATCAATATTTCTCCTGTTAAGAGCATGAACAGCGGCCTGATTTTTTAAAGATATTTTTCCATAACGATTTAAAAGTGTTCCATCCATATCGGAGGCTACTAATCGAATCATATATTTTTATCCTTTCTCATCTACTATTCTTCTTGCAACGTCAGGATAATTGGTAATAATGGCCCCAATCCCCTGCCCCGCTAAGTATTCCATAAAAGCTTCATCGTTTACAGTCCATACATGCAGAGGAATCTTCTTCTTTTTGGATTCTCTGATCAGCTTTTCGGACCGCAGGTGATTGACAGGCGGATGAAGGGCATCTGCCCCGATCAGCCTTGCGTAAGTGACTACATGAATCCAGCCATCAGAGTATAAAATCCCGGTTTTGGCTTGTGAATCCAGCTTTTTAATTTTTATTATGCTGGGATGATGGAAAGAGGAATAGATCACCCTCTCCTCCATCTCCATTTTCTTAACCAGCTTTAGAACTTTTTCTTCTATTCCCTTATAACGGTATATCCCAGTTTTAAGTTCGATATTAACAGTCAAGTCAGTGGGTTTTAAGAGCTTAAGAACTTCTTTTAACTCTGGTACGACAGCAGTGGTATATTCCGGGTGTGTTTTATTGCACGAAAACTGTTTTAGTTCAGCCATGGTAAAATCCTTTACATTGCCGGTACCATTGCAGGTACGGTCAATTGTTTCATCATGAATCACAGCCAGTTTTCCGTCTTTCGTAAGCTGCACATCTAATTCCACTCCGTCTGCATGCTGCCTGGCTGCCAGTTCAAATGCTTCCAGTGTATTTTCCGGCGCATATGCACTAGCCCCTCTGTGAGCCCAAACCTTTGTCTTCATCTGCTAATATCCTTTCTGATGCCATTTATTTATTTAAGAGATTATAATCGGCGATGGATTTATTTATGCTTTCTGCCATCTTCTTAACCGCATCCTCTGGTGTGCCATTGTTGTTAATCATATTTTCTATTTCTGTTTCCACCGTCTGCCTTGCTTCCGGAAATACACTTAACAGAGCGCCTGCAGACTGAGGTGTGGAATCATGAAGCTGATCAATGGCCGTCTGAAATTGAGGATACTTAGTAATGTTATCCTTAAAAACAGGTTCTTCATGAGCTGCAGTGGTGATCGGGAAATATCCTGTCTGGGAATTCCAGAATGCCTGGCTTTCCGGAGATACAAGGAATTTAACAAATTCCCATACTGCTTTCTGTTTACCGGCATCATTATTATTTAATGCCCATAAAGAGCCGCCTCCGATAGAAACGCCTCCCTTATCATCATCACTGACCTTGGGGAAATAAGCGGTTCCTACTTCAAATTTTCCATTCACATCATTTAAGATCTGTTTTAAGGATGCAGTTGAACCCAGTGTCATCGCAGATTTTCCGGAACTGAAATCTGCAAGTCCTGCATCTCCTCCTCTGCCGACGTTGGGAGCATATCCTTTGACTGATAATTCTTTCCATGCAGTCAGTGTTTTTACACCGGCCCCATTTTTATCAAAATCGACTGCAGTAGCTGCTGCTTCTCTTCCATTTCCGTTATCTGCATAATGAGCCTGTTGTTTGCAGGTAAACTGCTCGAAAAACCAGCCGTAGATACCCAGAGAAATTACCTCTCCGGCTCCGCCTTTTTTAACCAGATCATCTGAAACCCGTTCTATCCCCGGAAGGCTGTCTGGAACTTCTGTAATACCTGCCTTCTTAAACATGTCTTTGTTGTAGTAGAGAATGGGGGTAGAAGAGTTAAATGGCATGGAATACAGGGTGCCGTTAACCGTATAATATGCTGCAATATTGGGTTCTACCTGGGAAATGTCCCACTTATCCCCATCAATCAGCTGCTGCATTGGGACTACCCAGCCGGAATCTATCATGAACCTGGTTCCAATGTCGTAAATCTGAACGAGATCTGCTCCCATGTTACCGATCTGTGCACTCTTCAGCTTGTTAATGGCATCGTCATAGCTGCCCTGATACTGGGCCTCAACGGTAATTCCTGAAGTATTTTCTTTGTTAAACTTTTCTACAAGTGCGTCAATGGCTTCTCCATTGACGCCTCCCATGGAGTGCCAGAATGTAATGGAAGTCTTTTGTGTATCTCCTTTCGTATCTGCGGCAACAGGAGCTGCGGTGGTTGTAACCTCTTCCTTTGTTTCAGATGCAGCGGTATTTCCGGATCCGGTCTGATTGGCACAGCCGGACAGCATTCCTGCAGCCATAAAAGCTGCCATACAAAAGGAAACTGCTCTCTTTTTCATGTTTGTCCTCCAAATTTTATGTAATATTTATTCTGAACCAGGTCAGCCTTTTACGGCTCCCGAGAACATTCCTCTGATCAGCTGTTTCTGTCCTAAGACAAAGACGGAAATCGATGGAACTATAATCATGACTACTCCCGCAATCATCATGGAAATCGACTGGGAGTCCACACTGTCCAGCATGCCGATCCCAATCTGAACCGTTCTCATTTTATCTGAACCTGTAACAAGAAGCGGCCACAAATACATATTCCACGCATTTATAAAAGTATATACTGCCATGGCACCTATGGCTGATTTGGTAAGAGGTATCAGGATGCTGTAAATAAATCTTAAGTTAGAGCAGCCATCAATCCGGGCCGACTCATATAATGAAATGGGAAAGGATTTATAAAACTGCCGGAACAAAAAGATTCCCATAGCCGATGTAAGATAAGGAACAATTAAAACCTTATAGCTGTCAAGCCACTGAAACCCGCTTACCGTTAAGTAATTAGATATAATCGTTGCTTCTCCCGGTATCATCATGGTTGCCATGACAAGCATAAACAGAAGATTTTTTCCTTTAAAATCCAGAAAGGAAAAGGAAAATGCAGCCAGAGAACAGGATATGATCTGTCCTGCAGTGATGCAGCCTGCTACTATAAATGAATTAACAATAAAACGGGTTAAAGGTATCTTAACCATTGCCTGACGAAAATTATCAAGTGTGGGCGCTGCTGGTATTAAGTTCATACTCGTTGTAAACAGCTCACTGGAAGGCATTAACGCAATACTGACTGCGTATAAAAGCGGAAGCAGAAGAAACAGTGCCATAAGCAGATTCAACCCGGTAAGAGCCAGTTTAGCGGCTCTGCGGCGTAACAAAGCTTTCTTTAAGGCTTCTCTCTTAAGATTCTCAAGTTCCTCTCCGCTGATATCTTTCATAGCCCTGGAAATAACAGATTCCATCAATAGTGTACTCCTTTCTTTTCCAAACGAAACATGCATAAAGTCAGAACCATAATAATAATAAACAGGATTACAGACTGGGCTGCCGCACTGCCGAAACGGTAATTGAAAAATGCATCCCGGTAAATGGAGTAAACAATTAAATTTGTGGATTCCCCCGGACCTCCCATGGTCAATACCTTAACCTGACCAAAGGACTGGAACGCCTGAATAATATTAACTACCAGGGTATAAAACAGAATCGGGCTTAAACCGGGCAGAGTCAGCCGGAAGAACTTCTGGAACGAATTCGCACCGTCTACCGATGCCCGTTCATAAATGGTTTCGTCAATATTGCTTAAACCGGCACTGAAATACAGGAAATTAATGCCGCTGTTCAGCCAGGCAGTCAAAAGCGCCACGCATGCCAGCGCATACCTTGGATCACTGATCCAGTTAATATGTAATCCCAGGATCTTATTAACTATTCCGATGGATGGATGAAGCATGATTTTAAATATCATGGCAGCGGAGCTTGAAGCAATTGCCATTGGAAGCGCATAGGCAGTACTGAATATCCGGATGCCTGGAAATGACTGATTACACAATACAGCCGTGATCAGACCAAGAAGCATGCTGACGCTTACAACAATGAGTACAAATACCGCTGTTACAAAAAGACTGTTAAAAAAAGACGGCGAGCTTAAAAGCTCGGAATAATTTCCTGCACCGGCAAACAGCTTTGCCTGCCCCATTTTATTCGTTTTAAAAAGACTTAAGTAAATTGTTTTGAAAAATGGAAAAAATAAAAAAACTGTAAAAACTGCCATGGCTGGAGCGATATATGCATAAGGACTTAAATTTCTGGAAACTATTTTTAACTTCATAAGAATGCTCCTTAACGGTATAATATGTTTTCTTCTGTATCCATATCAAACAGCAGAATCCGGTCCACATCTGCAAAGATGGAAGCTTCTTTTCCCGCTTCTGACGGAAAATCCGGTTTCAGCCTTGCGCAGACTGGATTCCTGCCTATTTTTCCATGCAGTAGGATTTCTGATCCAAGAACTTCCTTTATCTCAACGTTCATTTTAAGTTCCTGTTCCTTAGATCCGGTTTCGTGCAAATCTTCCGGGCGGATTCCAAGATATACCCTCCTGCCCAGATAATCACCATCCATGAGCCGTCTCGCGCATTCTTCATTTACAAACAGTCTGTTTTTGGAAAATTCCACACAGATCCGGTCTTCTCTCCGCTCCACCCAGACAGGAATAAAATTCATGGAAGGAGATCCGATAAAGCCGGCCACAAACTTATTTACCGGATTTTGATAGAGAACTCTGGGCTCGGCCGCCTGTAAAATCACCCCGGAATTCATAACCACAATTCTGGTTCCCAGTGTCATAGCCTCCACCTGGTCATGAGTTACGTAAATAATGGTTGCTCCCAGCTCCTTGTGAATCTTTGATAATTCTACCCGCATCTGTGTCCTCAGTTTTGCGTCCAGATTGGACAGAGGCTCATCCATTAAATAAGCTTTTGGTTCACGGACTATGGCGCTTCCGATTGCAACTCTCTGCTTTTGTCCGCCGGATAAAGCGTGGGGCTTCCGGTCCAGTAAGTGGCTGATGCACAAAACATCTGCCGCTTTTCTCACTCGTTTATCAATTTCCGTTTTCATAACATTTCGCACTCTTAAACTGAATGCCATATTCTCATAAACGGTCAGGTGGGGATAAAGGGCATAAGACTGAAATACCATGGACAGATCCCTTTTCTGTGGAGCAGTCAGATTCATCAGTGTTCCGTCTATCCATAACTCCCCGGAGGATATTTCTTCAAGGCCTGCAATCATCCGCAGTGTGGTGGATTTTCCACAGCCTGAGGGACCTACAAGTATCAAAAACTCCTGATCTTTTATATCAAGATTAAAATCTTTAACCGCAACCTGGCCATTCTTAAATGTTTTGCATACATTTACCAAAGATAGACTTGCCATATAAAACTGTTTCCTTTCTTATATCCTGACTTCATTTTAGAGAACGGATGTAAAATGAAAAAGAATCTTTTCGTAAAATGGATGTAAATCATGGTATTGACGCACAAAGAAAGAAAAGTTATAATAAACTAAATTTATGAAGGAGGCATAAATACAAATAGCAAAGCTAAGCGCCATGCACCTGAGGATACGATCGTGAACGTTTTCTTAAGAAAACGGTATCCAGGGTTAACGAGGTGAAGGGTGATCGAATATTCGGCGGATGCCCTTCCATGCCAGCCGGGCGTGTATCCAGTGTGAAATATGCAGGTAACTGCAAAACAACCACGCTGGAACCGGTACATGCAAGAGAAAATTCAACAGACAAAACGCTGTCCGTTTTACAAACGATAGAAGACAGCTTGTTTTTGTGTGCGTATTTAACAAAATCAGAACAGGAAACTATAAAACGATAATTAAGGAGATTTTATTATGTGTGGAATCATTGGATATACCGGACCTTTAGACTCAAAGAAAATACTGCTGGAAGGACTCTCCCAGTTGGAATACCGCGGATATGACAGTGCAGGAATTGCACTGTGCATGGAAAATTCCAGAATCCATTTAGTCCGTCATACGGGAAAAGTCTCTAATTTAAAAAAGGGCTGCGAGGAAATAAACCAGGTGTCCCACTGCGGACTGGGACACACCAGATGGGCGACACACGGCGGTGTCACTACGGAAAATACCCACCCCCACAGAGCAGGACGTGTCATACTGGTCCACAATGGCATTATTGAAAACTATCATCAGCTCACCACTGATTTTCACCTGGAAGGAAAGCTGCTTTCCGAAACAGACAGCGAAGTGGCTGCCTGGGTCCTTGAAAGTCTTTATGACGGAGACCCTGTTAAAGCCATTGCAGAGCTGGTAACACATTTAAAGGGATCTTACAGCTTCTGTATGATGTTTGAAGATCATCCAGGCGAAATCTATGCCATCCGGAACGTCAGCCCCCTTGTGGCTGCATATACCCACTCAGGCTCGTTTGTGGCATCAGATTTAACAGCGTTGATTCCCTATACCAGACAATATTTCGTAGTTCCGGAAGACCACATCTTAAGACTCACATCCTACAAGGTCCATTTATATGACCTGGATTTAAAGGAGCTGGAACCAGAGATTATGGAAGTGAACTGGAATATGGATGCTGCCATGAAGAACGGATTTCCTCATTTTATGCTGAAAGAAATTCATGAACAGCCGGACGCTTTAAAAAACACTATTTTACCCCGCCTTGCAAAAGGTCTTCCTGATTTTACCGATGATCAGATACCTGACTTTGTATTTGAGGACTGTGACCAGGTTCAGATTGTTGCCTGCGGCACTGCCATGCATGCAGGAATGGCTGCAAGAGCCTTAATGGAACCTCTTCTTCGAATTCCGGTCACTGTTTCCATTGCATCGGAATTCCGGTATGAAGATCCCCTGGTGAATGACAGAACCCTGGTTATAATAATCTCCCAATCCGGTGAGACAATCGATACCCTGGCTGCACTTCGTCTGGCAAAAAGCTATGGCTCTAAGACACTTTCTGTTGTAAATGTAAAGGGCTCTACCATAGCAAGAGAAAGCGACTATGTACTCTATACCCATGCAGGCCCTGAGATCGCAGTAGCCAGCACCAAAGCTTACTCCGTTCAGCTGGCTGCCCTCTATATGGTATGCTGCCGTATGGCTCTTGTAAGGGGGAAATACAGTGTAGGGGAAGCTGAAGATTTCATGAAGAAGCTTCTTGACTCCATTCCTGCCATGGAAGCCATGATAGAAAAAAAGGATATGGTGAAAGCGCTGGTAACACATTTAATTAATAAACCGGATGCATTTTTCATTGGACGGGGACTGGATTACTCCTTCTCTCTTGAGGGTGCATTAAAGCTGAAGGAAATTTCTTATATTCATGCAGAAGCCTACGCAGCGGGTGAATTAAAGCATGGAACAATCGCCCTGATCACGCAGGATGTACCGGTGATTGCCATAGCCACTCAGGAAAATGTTTTTTCAAAAACTATTTCCAATATCAGAGAAGTAAAGGCAAGAGGTGCATTTGTAATTCTTCTTACAAAGGAAAGTTTAAATGTAGAGCCCGGCATCGCGGATGTCCAGATTAATATTCCTGATATCGGGGACCGTTTCACAGTCTTTCCGATTGCAGTTGCTTTACAGCTCATCGCTTATTATGCCTCGGTTGGAAAGAATCTAGATGTGGATCAGCCAAGGAATCTGGCCAAATCTGTGACTGTAGAATAGTCTGAATTAAAAACAGGCGTATTGTTCTAAATGGACAATACGCCTGTTGACTCAACCAACTATTATTTTTTTTCCTGCATTTTCACATCAATGTACTTGAGTATAATATCGACTGCTCCATCTGCTCCAACCCGGCTGCGGTTGATGCATAAATCATAGCTTCTTACATCTCCCCACTTTTTATTGGAATAGTAGTTATAATAGCTGGAACGCTTTTTATCTGTTTTCACCATGACTTCCTTTGCCTTTGCATCGTCAATCTGATACAGTTCCTTTAAAGACTGGATCTTATCCTTATCATCTGCAGTAATAAATACTGAAACAAGATTGGGATTATCTGCCAGCGCGTAGTCCGCACATCTTCCTACAATGACACAGGACTCTTCCTCTGCCAGTTTCTTAATTGTATCAAACTGTGCCAGAAAAATCTTGTGATTAATCGGCATATCCATATAACCGGAACTTGATAATCCAACATTATATGTATCCATAACAAGAGAATATAAAAAGCTGTTGGTTGGCTTTTCATCATGACTTTGAAATAACTCCTCACATAAACCACTGTTTTTCGCAGCCAGAGCCAGTAATTCTTTATCATAGCACTTGATACCAAGCACATTCGCCAGCTTCTCACCAATGATCTTACCAGAACTTCCGCATTGTCTTCCAATTGCAATCACTAAGTTTTCACTCATATCGATCACTCCTTCCAGTTCTCCTATACTACTATTATACAACTAAATTTCTGAAAAATCCATATTTTATTCTATATTTAACAGTTATTTATGTCCGATTTTTTTATCATTTCTACTCTGGGCACAAAAAAGCCACCTGGATTTGATCTAGGTGGCGCGTAATTTTCTCAGTAAGTCTTCAAAATAATCCGGTAAAGGTGCTTGAAATTCCATATATTCCCCTGTTGCAGGGTGAATAATACCCAATACTCCTGCATGCAGAGTCTGCCCTGTCAGCTTGTAAGGACTCTTTTGAGGACCATAAACGAAATCTCCTAAAAGTGGATGACCGATACTGGCCATATGAACCCGGATCTGATGTGTGCGTCCCGTTTCCAGCTGGCATTCCACATAGGTAAACTGCTTAAACCGCTCTAAAATACGAAAATGAGTAATTGCTTCTCTTCCATTCTTTTCATTCACACTCATCTTCTTCCGGTCTATGGGATGACGGCCGATGGGCGCATTGACTGTGCCTTCCTCTTCTTTCAGCACCCCATGTACAATTGCGTAATATTTTCTGGTGATTGTATGATCTTTCAGCTGCTGAGCTATGGAATTATGGGAGCTGTCATTTTTGCAGACTATTAATACACCTGTGGTATCCATATCAATGCGGTGAACAATTCCTGGACGCATAACCCCGTTTATTCCTGATAAATCATCACGGCAATGAGCCATCAAAGCATTCACCAGTGTTCCGCTGTAATGACCGGCGGCAGGGTGAACCACCATGCCTTTTGGCTTATTAATAAGAATAATATCCTTGTCCTCATAAAGAATATCCAGATCCATCTCTTCCGGTTCAATCTCAGGCTCAACTGCATCAGGAACCGTTAACTGAATCCTGTCGCCAGCGCAGACTTTATAATTACTTTTTACTGTTTTTTCACCCACCAGAACCTTCTCATCCTTTAGAAGCTTTTGTAAATAAGACCTGGAGATCTCCTGGTTCCGGTCACTTAAATACTTGTCTATGCGGATTCCTGCTTCGCCTGTTTCCACAAAATATTCCTGATTCAAGCCTGTTCCTCCTTCTTTTTTAAAGACAGGCATTGTAAGTCTTCTTCCTTATAGTAAAACAAAAACAGGAGCAGAAAAAAGAACATGGAAACAGTAACATAACAGTCAGCTACATTAAATATAGGAAAATCAATTAATTTAAAATATAAAAAGTCCACCACGTAGCCTCTTGTAAACCGGTCTATCATATTTCCAACTGCACCTGCTGATAAAAACATGGCAATTAAGTGTAACGGCAGATATTTTCCCGCCGCTGGCATCCGGCTGACGCAATAAACGGCACAGACTAATACCAATACAGCAATCAGCAGAAAAAAGTACTGTTTTCCCTGGAGCATACCAAACGCAGCCCCACGGTTTTCCGAATAATATAATTCAAATACACCGTCCCACAAGGAATAGGGCTTCTGGCCCATTAAATGTCTGACTGCAAGTAATTTCGTCCATTGATCCAATCCTATGGCACAAAAAAAGCCGATAAACATTCCAATGATTAATTTTGTTTTTTGATTCATGAGTTCTCCTTAAGCTAAAATCCGGGCAAGCCCTTCTGTCATTTCCTCTTCGGTAACTGTTTTATCAACAAAGGCTTTGCCAATCTGCTCCAATAAAACAAAGCGGATGGCTCCCGAATCCATTTTTTTATCACTCTTCGTAGTTTTTACTATTTCAACCGGAGATAATCCAGTTACTGTAACCGGCATGTGGTAACGCTTCATCACTTCTAAAAGTACAGGAATCTGGTCTTTGTGAATGAAGCCTCTTTTCACAGAGATTGCCATAGCGGCGATGCAGCCAAGTCCGACGCAATGTCCATGCAGGAGGCTGAAATCAGACAGCTTCTCAATGGCATGCCCCAATGTATGCCCCAGATTTAAAAGCGCACGTTCTCCCTGCTCGGTAGGATCCTTTTCCACAACATCACGCTTAATCCGGTTGCTGACCGTAACCATCTCGCTTAAAATATCCAGATCACGGTTTTGTATTTCACTGCCATGATCCGTCAGCCAATGATAGTAGGAAGCATCCCGAATCAGACCATGCTTAATAACCTCTCCCATGCCGGATGAAAACTGCTCCTCTGATAATGTTTTTAAGGAAGCGATGTTGGTATAAACCAGCTTCGGCATGTGAAACGCACCAACCATATTTTTATAGGCGTCAAAATCAACACCTGTTTTTCCGCCAATGCTTGAATCCACCTGCGAAAGGAGGGTGGTCGGCACCTGTATAAAGGAAATTCCCCTCAGGTATGTGGCCGCTGCGTATCCGCAAAGATCCCCCACAACCCCGCCGCCTAACGCCAGCAGATAATCATGTCGGTCAAACTGTTTAACAATGAGTGTCTCATATAACTCCCGCACTGTATTCAGATTTTTATGTTCTTCTCCCGCAGGGAAAATAAAGTGTTCTGTTTTATGAAAGCAGCCGGAAATAATCTGTTCAACCTCATTCAGATAAAGAGGAGCTACGTTAGTATCCGTAACGATACATACTTTACGCTCCCCTAAGTTCATTTTAGTCAGTTCTTCCCTTAAACCTTCAAACGAAGCTTCCATCACTATGTCATAAATAAAGGTACCGTCCATATGTACCGGCATTCTGCTTCCCATGCTGCTTTTCCTCCACTTCGTCTTTTCATTATCCTCTATTATGGAACACCCTTCGGGTATCCCTCCATGTCCAAAAAGCATGGACGATAATATGGAACACCCTTCGGGCACCCCTCTATGTCCAAAAAGCATGGACGATAATAAGGAAGAAAGCAAACAATTTTCCTGCCCTTCTTTTTTACATTAACTGTTACAAAAAAGAAGCTGCTGATATGGAAAAATGCCTGCTTGTCCCATTAAGAGAAACCATTATTTCTTTGAAAAAATCTGTTAAAGGCGTAAATTCATACCGCCCATATCCAGACTTCCGCTGTTTAACAAATCCTGAAAATCACCGGAAAGTTCAACGGACTCCGGCGTTGCTATAAATATATAATTTGATATTTTCTGCAAATTACCGTTCATGGAATAAGTAGCACCGGATGTAAAATCTATGATTCTCTGAGCTACCTCAGTATGAATTCCTTCCATATTAAGTACAACTGCCTTACCGGCAAGCATATGATCGCAAATTTCCTTCGCATCTTCAATAGAGGTAGGCTTAACCATGGAAACCTCCATTGTACGAGACTGCTTCATGGGAACTACCTTGGGAGAGCGTGATAAGAAACGGGGCTTTTGTTCATACTCCTCTTCATCGTAGTAATCATCTTCTGTCTTTTTGGAAAAGAGGGGTTTCTTCGCATGTTTATCGCTATCATCTTCATAGTCGTCATCTAAATAGTAATCGTCTTCATCATCTGTATCATTCAAGCGCATGCTATCCATCAATTTGCCTAAAATGCTCATACTTCATTCTCTCCAATCTTATATCTTGTACCAAAAATTCCGGTACCGACTCTTACCAGAGTAGCTCCTTCCTCTATGGCAATTTCATAGTCTCCGGTCATACCCATTGAGAGCATATTCATATTAACATTATCAATGTTTTTCCTTTGCATGTCAACATAAAATTTATTTAATTTTTTAAAAACAGGACGATTTTGCTCAGAATTTTCTACAAAAGGTGCAATAGTCATGAGTCCTTTTATACTTATATGGGGAAAAAGAGAAATATCGCGAATCGCCTGTTCTGTCTCCTCCAAATGAAAGCCAAACTTGGACTCCTCATCTGCAACGTTCACTTCCAGGAGTATATCCACACAGATCTGTTTCTTTGCTGCTTCTTCCTCGATCTGCTCTGCCAGCCTGACAGAGTCAACACTGTGTATCAGCACAGCCTTGTCAATCACCTGTTTTACCTTATTGCGCTGTAAATGACCGATCATATGCCAGCGTATATCGTCAGAAAGCAGCTCATATTTATCGCAAAGCTCCTGTACTTTATTTTCTCCGAAATCACGGATTCCTGACTCATAGGCGTCAATAATCATCTCAGCAGGCTTTGTTTTGCTGACTGCTATTAAAGTAACCTCTTTCGGGTCCCTGCCGCATCTTTTGCAGGCCTCTTCTATTCGGTTTTGTACTATTATAAGATTTTCTTTCACCAAGTTTATCACCTCTTATTTATAAATCAATTCTCCCTCATTGACGGACTCTGCATTGAGAACAATATGATCATATACAGCAAGTCCATATGTCATATTCTTTTTAACCGTATAATATTCATCATTGGAAACCAGGACATCAATCTGCTTAAAAACGGCATATCCCTTATTTATGTTATAAACGCCCTGGAGAGAATTACTGGCTCCGATCTGATAGCGCTCCGTGGAATTGGGTTTTACTATATAATCCCCATTCTTAAAGCCGTCAGCCTGATCCATCTCTATGTAATAATTATTCCCCTCAGAATAATAGATTTCTGTGGGAACAAATACCACTGAAGTTCCCGATTCCGAATAGACCTCTTTGTTAAAACCGGTATCGGAGCTGTCACCGCCCTGAGTCATATAGTCCATGGGAACCAGATAAAAGTCCTTCTTCGTCACAGCTGTCACAGGAATTTTAAGCCCGTCAATCCGGTCTGAAACAATTTCAAAATTTACGTAACGATCCGAAACAAACTGCACCATATATTTGTCTAAGTCAAGCTTTCCAAAGCTTTTCCCATCTGTTCCAGTCATTACGGAAAAGCTTCCTGTAGCTTTTAAATCACGGCCCGAAAATTCCACTGTCAGATTCTTTTTATCACCATAGGCCTTTATATCATCCTCTGACATGGGAAATACCACCGACCACTGATCGGAGGTGATGGTTTTATAGACTGGCGCTCCTTTTTCAATCAGCTTTCCTGATTGTGTCTTGCTTTTTGTATAGCTGCTTCGGTCAAAAGCAGCTTCAGAAATTGCCGAAGGCTGCAGGCCTTCATAAGAATCCACACCATAGGATACAATCCCGGCCTGATCGGCTTTCACCTGTTCAAAACTGATCCCTGCCTCATCCATCATACTTCCCAGATTATCCAGGGCATTAAGATTCATATATTCCATTACTTCAGCTTCCAGTGTATATTTTGTATCGTATACAGAATGAAACTGGTTATTGTCATAAGTAAGGCTGAATGCGGTCAGCTGTTTTTTTAATTCAGTCAGATTCTCCGAAGTCAATGTTACATTATCCTGTGAATGCTCTGCAAGAAACGAAGTAATGCTTCCGGTCTCATCAATGGAATAAACCCTTGTCCCGGCAGCTGCCCGCTTACCTTCCCGTACATAATAATTCACATAGCCGGAACGGTCTGCGTTTTTCACTTCTTCCTGTCTAAGTATAATTCCCGTATAATCTTTACTGTTAACAATACTGCCTTCCTGTACTTCATAAAACTGCACCTTGTCTCTGCGTGCATAGGTAATTACACTAAAGACCATATATACGAAAATCAGAGCAAAAATAATCATACCAACATTGATGTTCAGAGGCCGCCGATAGCGGATGATCTTTTTGTTTTTTTTAGGATGTACAGCCTTCTTTGATGGCTGTGTTGCCTTTTGTTTAGCCAACCTGACGCCCCCTTTCCCTTTTAGCTATTATAAAAGGAAAAATTAAAAAATTCAAGCAAAACATGGAAGCGGTGTAAATACCTTCCAATTCTTTCTTACAAAATAATAAAGGGGACTGGCACGCAGTCCCCGATTCCTATCTATGATTATAATGAAACAACCACATTAGCCCTGGTGTTCCCCGGTATATTCTCCGCATCAACAGAAACGCTGAGAACGAAGGTAATATGATACTTTTCACCAATCTTTTCCAAAGTCGCTATGGTTTCTGATATGTCTTCCCCCTCCAGGCAGGCCAGCTTTAAAAAGCTGTCAAAGAACATCATCTCCAAATCATGATCCTGAGATATGATACCACAGATAAAACCAATAAATCCTTCGCTTGAAGTAATCGGATACTCATTGACATTAATGAGGCGGATCTTGTTACTTAACTCGTACATATGCTTCGAACTTTTGTCCAAATATACAATAGAGCCCTTTGAGTCTTTTACTGCGGAATTAGCTCTGTCTAACAGATGCTTTGTTTTCCCCTTACCCTTTTTTCCTGCTATTATCTGCACCATAGCACTCTCCTCCTTGCGTTATATGATTTGTATAAAAAGTCTATTCGGATTAATATAATTATAGTACAAATTCATAGGAAAGGCAATCACTATTCTACAATTTTATTCAGGATATTTGACATGTTGTCATAAAGTCCGGCATGATCAGGCGCCTTTAAAACGACCGAAATATACTCTTTTTTTGAAGCATCAGAACTCCCCATAATGAGGCAGCTTCCGGCTGAAAGTGTGGTTCCGGTTTTTCCTCCCAGGACAGTAAGCCCTTCCGGAGTCTTGCGCTCCCCTGTCATATACCAGTTGGTACCCTTCCAGGTGGCGTTTACCGTCTTTCCGTCACTTCCCTGATAGGATGTCTTATACTGGACCGTACCGATTATCTTGCGGAATTCCGGGTATTTCAGAGCTTCATTGAAAATTAAATACAGGTCGTAAGCTGTTGTATAGTGATCTTCATCACTGAGCCCATGAGGATTCACAAAATGCGTCCCAGTCGCTCCAAGCTTCTTCGCCTCGTCATTCATCATCTGGGCAAACTGATCAACACTTCCCGCCATATTCACAGCGATAGCAGCACCCGCATCATTCCCGGATGGAATCATAAGACCATACAGCAGCTGTTCCATGGTCAGCTTATCTCCTGGTTTTATTCCGCATAAGCTGGCACCTGATTCCTTAATCACAGCATCACTGGTTACTGTCACCTCATCCGAGAGATTCCCGTACTTAACTGCCAAAAGCGCAGTCATAGTCTTGGTAATACTGGCAGGATATAATTTTTCAAAAGGATTCTTTGCAAATAATACAGTATTGTCAGACAAATCAAATACAGCGGCAGCTTCTGCTGTCACTGAGTCATCTGAATCAACAGTATCTTTCGATACCACACAAAGATCATGAGCAAAGGTTTCCGATTTACCAGCCACGGAAGCAGACTGGTAAAGGGCGGTCCTTTCAGAAAATACATAAGGATTGTCAAGTTTATGAAAACCAGCGCAGCCCGACAGGAAAAGTGTGCTTAAAATGATGCAGCCTGATGTCACAAAAACTCTTCTTTTCACTTATATCTACCTCTGTTATTTATACATCTCTCGCCATTCCAGATCACCGCGCTCCAGAGATTTAATCAATAATTCTGCTGTGGCGAGATTGGTTGCAAGAGGGATGTTGTGCATATCACAGGTTCTCATGATATTTACAATGTCCGGTTCATGTGATTTCTGTGTCAGAGGATCTCTTAAGAAAATCACAAGGTCAATCTCGTTGTGCTCAATCTGGGATCCTAACTGCTGTTCTCCTCCCAGATGACCTGCCAGATATTTATGAACATTCAAGTTCGTGACTTCCTCAATCAAACGTCCCGTTGTTCCTGTTGCATATAACATATGCTTGCTTAAAATACCTCTGTACGCAATGCAGAAATTCTGCATCAGCTTTTTCTTTGAATCATGGGCAACTAATCCTATATTCATAACGATATACCTCCTTTTAATTACCGATTTTGCGTTGCAGTCCAACGTTCAGTACCAGACCCATTCCCATAAAAATACTGATTAAAGAGCTCACTCCGGAACTGACAAAGGGAAGCGGCAGACCTGTATTGGGAAAGATCTGTGTCGCTACCGCGATGTTGGAAAAAGCCTGGAAACCGATCAGAGCTGCCATACCGGTGCAAATCAGTCTGCCGGACATGTCTTTTGCTTTGGATGCAGTATAAAGACATTCAAATACAACCAGTCCAATAAGAGCAATGACAATCACACTGCCTCGAAATCCCATCTCTTCGCCGATAATAGCGAAGATAAAATCCGTTTCACCGGCTGATAAAAAGTTTCCGTCTTTCACAGAAGCAATGGTTGTATTAAAAAGTCCCTTTCCCTGAAGCTGTCCGGAACTGATTGCCATAATTGAATTCTTTTGCTGGTATAAGTTTTCCGCATACTGTTCCGCATGAGGATAAATCCACGCAAGGATACGCCGCGCCTGATAATCGTGTATGAACGGAATTAAGCCCTTGGTCAGCAGATAGATAAACAGCATGCCTGCCGGCACCGCGACTGCCAAAACACCGCCGATCCATCGGTAACTGATTCCGGCTGAGAACACCATACACAGTATGATGACGGTAACAACCAGACTGGTAGATAAATTGGGCTCTGCAAAAATAAGACCTATGGGAAATGCCGCCAGCAATGCAGCGATCCCCACCATAACAGGCGTATTCATCCTTTCCTGGTATTTATTCCAATACCAGGAAAAGAATACGATAAGTCCAATTTTTACAAATTCAGAAGGCTGGATCCGCCCGATGCCCGGGATGTTGATCCATCTGGTCGCGCCTCCTGCGGTATGTCCCATGACAAGAACCGCTCCCAGCAATAGGATGCATAGTCCATAAACCAGAACATAAAGTTTAACGATTTTACGATAGTCTATGATGGAAAGCCCGATTGCCAGTGCAAATCCCACCATAACGCCGATAATCTGTTTTGTCACTATACCTGAATCCTGGTTGGAGGCGCTTGCCACCACCAAAATTCCAATCACAGCCAGTGACAGCATGTACAAAACTAACCGGTAATTATAATATTTAAAATTGTAGTCAGAAAACATAGTCAGTATATCCCCTTGTCAGGTACATCGCGAATAGGGATGTTTGCATAAAGCACCGGTGTAAAACGCTCACAATCCGGCTGCTTTAATTTTTTCATCTGTATCTCTATTCTGTCGGAATCAATATCCATGTATCGTGAAACAACACGGATCATATCGTCTTTTATCATCTGCATGATCTCAGGAGAACAGTCAGCCTTGTCCGCAACCAGCAAAAGTTTCAGACGATTTCTTGCAATTTCTCCTGAATTCTTCTTACGGAATACAGGAAACAGGCTCATATCAGACCCTCCTATGCTCTCTTTAAGAGATGCGAGAGTCGAAAGAACAGACCTTCCCGTACCGCTGGATTCTGTATCGGAATATTCTCACCGATAATTCTCCTGCATACGTCCATATAGGCCTGTCCGGCTGGAGTCCCCATGCCTACCAGAGGCTCCCCCTGATTGGTGGAAATGACGATATCCTCGTCATCGGGAACAGCGCCGATAATATCAATGGCCAGAATGTCCATGACATCATCGAGTGACATCATATCTCCTCTTTTTACCATATCGGCCCGGATCCTGTTCACAATCAGTTCAATGCTGCCCATATCTGCAGCTTCCAAAAGACCAATAATCCGGTCTGCATCCCGGATTGCGGACACTTCCGGAGTTGTTACAACAATGGCTCTGTCAGCACCGGCTATTGCGTTCTGAAAGCCCTGTTCAATTCCTGCCGGACAATCTAACAGAATATAATCAAAATCATCTCTTAAATCATCCACCAGTTTCACCATCTGTCCAGGCGTAACTGCAGTCTTGTCCCGCGTCTGTGCTGATGGAAGCAAAAATAAATTCGGGTATCTTTTGTCTTTAATCAGGGCCTGCTTCATACGGCAGTTTCCCTCCACCACGTCCACAAGATTGTAGACAATGCGGTTTTCCAGACCCATTACAACGTCTAAGTTCCGAAGCCCGATATCTGTATCTATCAGGACTACCTTCTTACCCAGAATCGCCAGTCCGGTACCAACATTGGCAGAAGTTGTCGTCTTGCCTACCCCGCCTTTTCCAGAAGTGATTACGATGATCTCGCTCATACCATATCCTCCTGTTTTTATACCTCATTCTATTTTACCTTAATTTTCGGAATATTTCCACACTTTTTTTCATTGGTTTTATCAGGACTTTATTATTCTCCAGATATGCCTTCATTGGTCCGCGGCCAAGACGGCGTCCTCTGCCGTCAAGTCCCGAGGTACAATCTGCAATTCTCAGCTGGGAAGGCGCCATTTCAAGCGCTGTAATCAGTGCGCCCTTATTACCCGCCACACCTGCACAAACGGTGCCGGAGAGCTTGCCAAGAACAACTACATTGCCCTTTGCCATGACTTTTGCACCCTTTAGGACATCCCCGATGATCACAATGCTTGCCTCTGATTCCAAAGTCTCTCCATTTTGTAAATTGCCTTTGAAAAACTGGCCTGTCTGACAGGATAGTTCCATCAGTTTCTCATTAAGTGCCTTTTCGCACCGCTTCATACGGTTTGCATCTGTATCCACCAGACAAATAATTTCCACATTGGAATTTTCCGTAATCTGGTTTATGACAGCGAATTCTTCTTCGGGTGTAACTTCTCTGCCTTCAATCGTCAGAGTCATTTGTGCAGATCCCCAGAATTTGGCATGATCTCCGAATTTCTTCCCAATGTCAGAAAGAAGCTGAGGGAAGGGGATATCCGGATCCAGGATAACAGTCATACCTGCTTTGTTGCTTTTTATTACTACGGTATCATGCATCATATCACCTCTTATCCTCGTTAGTCACGAATGTTGATCTTTGCTGCATCCAGGGCGCCTGCGTTTACAATGGATTCCAAGTCTATATAGCCATAATAATACTTATAGACGTTCTTCGCAATGTTGGCGGCGTTCGATGATGAATAGCCATACGGAATATTCACTGTTACACAGATTTCCGGATTGTCATATGGCGCATAAGAAATGAAGAACGCATGATTCGGCTTGTTACGGGCCTCCTGGGCAGTTCCTGTCTTACCGGCAATCTCCACTTCAAGGTCTGCAAATAATCTCTTTGTCGAACCATTAGCAATCACTTCTCTCATTCCCTGTTGTACAGTATCCCACGTTGAGCCCGCCGCGTCAATATGAGAAGAAATCTCAGGGGTATAATCTTTGATCAGATTACCTTCAGAATCCGTTGTTTTATCAAGTAAACTCAGTTCAAAAACAGTTCCCCTGTTTGCAATGGCAGCCACATACCTTGACAGCTGGACATTGGTATAAGCGTGGCTTCCCTGTCCCATAGCGGAACGTTCCGGCGCTTCTTTTGAAATCTGCGGATCCAGCTCCCCAATCTCCACACCGGATTTATGGTCCAGTCCAAATTTTGCAGCATACTTCCGCAAAACATCCAGTCCTAAATCCGGAGTATAGATTCCGCTGCCGTCTGTGGAAAGACGGTGCCCTAAATCCGCGAAGAAATAGTTGCAGGAGTTTTCAATTCCCCCCACGATATTAAGCGGACCATGCTGGCCAGAATAGATCCAGCACTTGATGGGAGGTTCCACATCTGTATAAATTCCTGTACAGTTAATGGTTTCATCGGTGGTAATCGCGTGCTCCTCAAGTGCAGCCACTGCTGTAATCGGTTTGAACGTAGACCCCGGTGCTTTTCGCGTCTGGGTGGCATTGTTATAAAGGGGAAGGGATAAATCCGCCTGAAGCTGGCTGAAATAAGAACCATCTCCGATCCGGTTGTTGTCGTATCCCGGATAAGACACCAGTGCAAGGACCTCTCCGGTTTTATCATTGGTCACTACCACTCCTGCATTACAGGGGGACAATGCCAGCTGAGCCGGAGTGATTTCAAGCGCATACAGCTTTTTTAAGAGAAAGCTGTATGCATCTTTAGCTGCTCTCAATTCAGCAATGTCCTGTTCATTCTCCTTTAGTACGCCCTGATCATATAAAGCCAGGCAAAGCTCCTGTCCGGTAATGGTTTCGTTATTGATTAAATACCGGTATATCTTCTTGGTGAAACTTCTGTCCTCTTCCAGTTTTCCCAGCACATAATTTACCAATGCTTCAAACGTATCATCTGCGCTGGAATACTTGGTATCTGTTTCCAGTTTCGTCGTATCAATCCAGCCGTTTGCAATTCCATAATAAAGATAATCCCTTAAGCTGATTTCATCTGATTTCCATGCCTTAAACTCGTCACTGGATGTATCCATGGCCTCTTCTTTAATAATTCCCACTGTGGGGCCGGAAAGATAGCTGTAAATATAAAACATATAGGCTTTCATATCTTCCGGAAGATTTTTCATATCCGTTGCATGAGGGCTCATCAGTTCGTTTCGGAGACCGTTAAATATCTGCTTCTGGGAAGATTCATACTTCCGGTATATGTTCTTCTCGGTATCTGACGCATCCTCTGCCTCAATTTCCTTTAAAGACAGGACATTATTATTAATCAGCTGAAAATAAGCATCTTTTACCGGAATCTTCATATTGGATCCGTCTGTCGTGCTGCCCGCCTGATAATCTCCGTTTACTATGGTTTTAACCAGAACGCCTGCAAGAGACTGCTCAATCAGATGATAAATCCCCCTCTGGAGATCTGCATCCAGCGTTAAATAAACATCATTGCCTGCCAAAGCATCCGTCTCGTCCTTGGTTTCCCGGATTCTGCCTACGCTGTCTTTGTAAATTGTCTTTTTCCCCTTGGTTCCCTGCAGATCATGCTCCATGGTATACTCAATGCCTGTGCGGCCTACAATATCATTGATATCATAGTCGTCTTTACGGCTCTGGAGGTTTTCCAGCTGATCCTCCGGAACCTTTCCGGTATATCCGATAACAGGGGCAAAGGGAACACTGTCATGATAGGCACGGATTGTTGCCTCTTCCACAGTAACTCCCTGCATATCCCCGATATGTTCCAGGATATCAGCCACCGTTTCGTCAGATACTTCCGTGGCCACTGCAGTCGCCTCATACTTCCTGTACAGCATCAGACGGAGAGCATATTTTATATTAATAATATCCAGTGCTTCCTGATCCGTAACAGATATGGCTGAGCCGTCAGAATTTTTCAAACTGTTTAATCCGCTATCCTCACAGATCCGTTCAAATAATTCTCTGGCACTTAAATTGGAAGGATAGAGACCCTTTTCGTCATCTAAATCCTCCACTTTTTTCAGACCGTAATAATCACGGAGAAAGCGTTTCCTTGCAGATTCAGAAGAAGAGGTATAAACCATATCGCCATTGGAATCAACGGCTACTTCAAATTTACCCTGTACGGTCTCCCCGTGCTTTTTAAGAATCTGAACCAGTCTTAGGTACATGCGGTTTTTATCATCCGAATTTTTATAGACACCAGTATCCTGCATCATAACAGAATAGGCAAGTTTATTATATGCCAGCACCTTTCCGGTTCTGTCATAGACGTTTCCTCTGGTACCGGCAGTCGTAATGGTCTGCTCCGTAAGCTGTAAATAATCATTCAGCGCTTTTTCACCATGAATGATCTGCATATTAAAAAGCTTATGAACCAGTCCGGTATACATGGCAAAGCAGATGATCGCAAGAATAAAAAGACGGGATGATGCCGCTTTTTTGTTTAAATCTCTTATGATCTCCAACAAATCCCTAAACAATAGTCGAATCACCTCTTTTTTCAATCTCTTCCAAATGGCGGTTCATAATCAGGAATACCCGATAAAGAAGAAGCGTGGTCACAACTGTAAAAATAATCTCCGGCAGAACCAGATTAATAAAATAAAAACCAATCCTCAGTTTCTGCCGGATCAAAAAGCGGAACACATAGATATATAAATTATATGCCAGCTCGTTTAGAACACTCAGAATTAAAGGCAGCGTTATATAGTCTTCGTAGTAATACCTGGTACATATTCCGTTAGCATATCCCATAAAGATGAAAATCAGGGTATAAAAACCAAAGGGTCCGCTGTAAAACAAATCCATAAGAAGACCTGATAAAAGGCCATAGTACATCCCGGCTTCTTTCCCATGCATAAATCCAAAGGAAAATGTGAGAATTAAAAGCAGATTGGGCGCAGCCGATAAAAACGGAAGCAGGGGGAATATACAATTTTGAATGGTAAATGCCAGTATAATCAGCAGTATGTTGAATAAAATCCGTCTCATGTTACTCCTTTTCACTGTTGAGAAGCGCTTTCACTTTCTGAAGTCTGGGCAGATTCCGCTGTAGTCTGTGCAGTATCTCCTCCCTCTGCAGATGGGGCTGATTCCCCTTCCTTCATCATGTCGGCCTTCAGCTGGGTAATTACAAGCACCTCCTGAAGGCTGTCAAATTCTGCTGCCGGAATTAAATAACCGGATTTAGTCACATTATTCGTATCATTGGTGATATTGGAAGCATATCCCACTAAAATTCCTGGTAAAAACACAGAGCTGATATTGGATGTTACGATCTTATCTCCGTCTTTTAAATCGCTTTCTTTTAATACGTTGGTAATCCTTAACCTGCCATCTTTAAACAGGGTTAAGTCACCAGCAACAATACAGCTGTCGCCGGACTGCATGGCCATACCGCTGACCCTGCTGGAATCATCTATGATGGAGCGTACGGTAGCATAATTGGCACCTACGTCTGTAACGATTCCCACAAGGCCGCCGCCTGCCACCACATTCATATCTGTGGCAATTCCATCCCTGGATCCTTTGTCAATACGAAACACTTTAAACCAGTTGCTTGAATCGTTGGCAATTACTCTGGCTCCCACCTTCGTATACTGTCCGTATTCCTGATCCAGACTGTACAGCTCCCTTAATCGTTTTAATTCAAATTCTTCTGACTGCAGCCTGGTATTCTCCTCAGTCAGCTGGTTAATAAGATCTTTCATATCCTTATTTTCAATCATTGCATCCTTAAGCTTGGCATAATCCGTGACCTCATCATAAATAGCAGATCCCACCGAATTAACTCCCGACTGTACAGGGATCAGAAAATATCCCACACCGGTCCTAAGAGGTGTAAGCCACTCGTCATGAATCGATGTCAGTCCAATTAAGAGGACACAAAAAACTGTTAATACAATCAGAATATATTTACTGCGCTTTGGTTCCATCTATACGATTCCCCGTTCTTTTAAACTGATATAGGAATTGTCTCCTATAATGATATGATCCAGCAGCCTGATACCAATTAACTCCCCTGCTTCCTTCACCCTTCGGGTAATAGAAAGATCCTCTCTGCTGGGAGCCGGATCTCCGCTGGGGTGATTATGGACCAGAACCAGGCTGACTGCATGATGCCTGACTGCTTCAATGAAAATCTCTCTGGGAGAAACAACGGAAGTATTCACCGTTCCCTGAGAGATCATAATGTCCTTTATAAGGACACCTTTTGTATTTAAGAGCATGACAAAAACCTGCTCCTGCTCTCTGTGGCGCATATCTTCCACAAAGTAATTGACGATATCCTGAGGGCGATGAAAATCAGTTCCTTTGGGGCAGGCCGTCCGTTTCCAGATTCTTCTGGAAAGTTCTCCAATGCATAAAAGCTGGGCGCCTTTCACACGGCCGATTCCCTTCACCTGCATCAGTTCCTGCATGGAAAGATGCAAAAGCCCTAAAATACCCTCTCGCGGATAGTTTAAGGCCAGTATCTTTTGTGACAGTGCCAGAGAATTGTCCTCTCTGGAACCTGTCCGGATAATAATGGACAGAAGTTCTGCATCACTTAAACCTTCCGGCCCCTCTCTTAAGCACTTTTCACGGGGCCTTTCATCCTCAGGGATGTCTTTCATCGTTATACGTTCCATATGCCTCCTACGGTTACTCTCCAGGTACGCAATAGACATATGCATGTTTTTAAATCAATCGATACGTTACAAGGGCTGCTGCCATTCCTATAATGCCAGCCATGGTAATTTTAATATTAATGCCGAAGGTTATAACCAGAATACCAAAATTGACAATTAACGGAGCATCAAATCCAAATGACTGACCAGTATTTAACCATGACAGCCATGGGATTGTCTTAGTCAGATCTCCGACAAAGCCGCCGATCACAACACCGGCAAGCATAAGAAGAAGCAGTACCCAGTAGTTTTTACCTCTCATTTGTTATGATACTCCTTTTTGTTTCCTGGCAGGATTGTCCATACCTATCAAAATATTCTAGCATAATTTTACAGCTGTGTACACCCTTTTTTACAATACAATCAAACCTGCTTCCAGAAGCTTCTGGAGTGACATCAATATTCCCAGCTTCGCATGATACCAGGTAAGACCGCCCTGAAAATAAACCGCATAGGGAGGCTTAATTGGAGCATCCGCGCTTAATTCGATGGAAGATCCCTGTACAAAAGCACCGGCTGCCATAATAACAGGGGCATCGTATCCAGGCATATCCCACGGCTCCGGAGTAACGAAGCTGTCCACCGGTGCTGCTGCCTGAATTCCCTGGCAGAAAGCGATCACCCCTTCCGGATTTCCAAACGTGACAGCCTGTATAATATCATGGCGGGACTGGCTGCCGTCTGGCACAACGGAAAAGCCAAGCCTCTCATAAACATTCGCAGCAAAAACAGCCCCCTTTAAAGCACCTGCCACTACAGTGGGAGAAAGAAACAGCCCCTGATAAAAAGACTGGTTTAACCCCAGACTTGCGCCAACTTCCTTCCCCAGTCCGGGTGCAGTAAGACGATAGGACGCACGGTCGATACAGTCAGTTCTTCCTGCAATATAGCCGCCGATGGGAGCAAGACCGCCTCCGGGATTTTTAATCAGAGATCCCACAATCATATCGGCTCCCACATCAGATGGCTCAATGCGCTCCACAAACTCACCATAACAGTTATCTACCATGCAGATGACATCCGGCTTTAATTTTTTAATAAAAGCAATCAGTTCACCGATCTGGGCGACAGAAAATGTAGGGCGGGTATCATAGCCTTTGGAACGCTGAATGGTGACCAGGCGTGTCTTTTCATTTACCGCTTTTGCAACGGAACCATAATCAAAGGTTCCATCAGAAAGGAGATCTACCTGACGGTATACAACGCCGTACTCTTTCAGTGACCCAACACTCTCCCTGATTCCAATCACTTCCTCCAGTGTGTCATATGGCTTTCCTGCAGGGGATAGAAGCTCGTCTCCCGGACGTAAGTTCCCGGATAAGGCGATGGAAAGTGCATGAGTACCGCTGATTAAATTGGGTCTTACCAGCGCACTTTCCGTATGGAAAACACTGGCATAAACGGCCTCCAGTGTATCGCGTCCCAGATCATTGTACCCGTAGCCCGTAGTCGCTGCAAAATGAATGTCACTGACCCGGTTATCCTGCATGGCTTTAATGACCTTCATCTGATTAAATTCTGCATTTTTATCAATTTCCTCAAATCTTGATTTTAAGTCTGCCTCAATCTTTGTTCCAAAGTCCAGCACTTTCCGGCTGATTCCAAGTTCCTCATACATACTGTCTATTTCCATGATTTAACATTTCTCCAATCCAATTATCTCATTTGTATCCTGCACAATCTTATTAAGAACCCGGTCTAAGTCGTAATCAAAATCAGGAAGATATAAATCTCTGACATCTCTTTCCCGTTTAAACCAGGTAATCTGCCGTTTGGCAAAATGTCTGGTATCCCGCTTCAGTATATAAACCGCATCCTCAAGCGCACAGGCTCCCTGAAGATAATCCAGTATTTCCTTATACCCCAGTCCCTGCATGGATACCATGTCTCTTGTGCAGCCCATTTCTTTTAACCTTTTTACTTCCTCAACCAGCCCCCGTTCCATCATTAAATCCACACGCCGGTCGATTCTCTGATATAATACCTCCCGGTCCATGTTTACTGTATAATAGAGGAAATCAAAAGGAGAAGATTTCTCCCTTTCCCTCCGGTTGTGCTCTGAGATTTTCTCTCCTGTCTGCCTGAAATATTCAATTGCACGGATTACCCGTTTCTTATTGTTGGGATGAATCTCTCCGGCAGAATCGGGATCTATCTTATGAAGCAGTTCATGAAGGTATTCCCCGCCTTTTTCCCTTCCTATTGTTTCCAGTTCCTCCCGTATGGAGGAGTCTTCACCCGTTTCCGTAAAATCAATGTCATAGAGAAGCGCCTGGATGTAGAATCCGGTACCTCCTGTCACAATAGGAATATTTCCATGTGAATAAATTGTATTCACTGCATCCTTTGCCATTTTCTGAAAAACTGCAACATTAAATTCCTCCTCCGGACCCAGTACGTCAATTAAGTAGTGGGGAATTCCTTTTTTTTCTTCTTCTGTTATCTTGGCAGATCCAATATCCATATGGCGGTAAACCTGCATGGAATCTGCACTGATAATTTCCCCTCCGATTGCCTGGGCAAGACGGACCGATAAATCAGTTTTGCCTGCGGCTGTAGGACCGGTTATAATAATTAATGGTTTCATCAGACAATCCTCTTAAATTTCTTTTCTAGTTCATACCGGCTCATGGAAATGATTGTTGGCCTGCCATGGGGGCAGGCATAAGGATTTTCCAGTTTAAGAAGCTGATCAATCAGTTCATTGGCTTCTGCCGCTGATAAGGAATTTCCTCCCTTCACCGCTGCTTTACAGGACATGGAGGCCACTTTTTCATAAATGATCCCGGGATTGCTAAATGACGTATCATCGGATAAGCTGTCAATCATTTCAATCAGCAGTTCTTTCTTCGCAATAGAAAAAAGATTGGCCGGAACACCTCTCACTGCAAATTCTTTTCCGCCAAACGGCTCGATTTCAAAGCCCATGTCAGTAAAAACAGACATATGGCGGTTCAGCAGAAGCTCTTCATTCCGGTTTAATGTAAGTATAATCGGTGGATTGATCACCTGGGAAGTATATTCTCTGGTTTTAAGTGTTGCCATGGTTTTCTCATATAAAACCTTTTCGTGGGCTGCATGCTGGTCAATAATATAGAGCTGGTCAGAAAATTCCACCAGCCAGTAGGTATCAAACACCTGACCGATCAGTTTATGCTTTATGCGGGACTCAGGCTCCAAAAGCTTTCCGTCAAACAAATCCAGCTGCTCCGCCTTTTCTTCCTGCTTAAACTGGTTTAGATTCTCACTTTGTTTTACAGGCTCCTGCTGCTTCACAACAGGCGTTTCTTCTAAAACCGGCACCGGAGGAGCCAGCCAGTTTTCTTCCAGAGTATCCGGTTCTCTGACAGTTTCTGACTGGGGCGGGATCAGGCGTTTGGGAAAAGTAATTCCCCCAGATGGCTTTTTTTCCTGGGAAACAGCTGTCTGATTTAAAGCCAGGAGCCTGTGATTTTCAAAAGGTTCCGGGGAAGGCTGGAACTTTTTCCCAGGCATCTCCTCTTTCTTTTCTTCGTCTTTTTTATTGAGGCTGACCTCCGGAATCAATTCTTTATGTGCAAGGGCATTTGCTACTGCCTGATAAACCATATGATAGATCATTTCTCCGTCACGGAAGCGAAGTTCCATCTTGGTGGGATGAACATTCACATCAAGCAGTTCCGGCTCTATGGTGAAATGGAGCATGGTAAACGGATACTTATGCTGCATCATAAACGGCCGGTAAGCTTCTTCAATGGCCCTGGAAATAATACTGCTTTTAATAAATCTTCCATTGATGAAATAATTTTCATAATTCCGGTTGCCCCGGGCAATCACTGGTTTTCCGATGAAACCATTCACAGTGACCTCCCCCTTTTTAACCGATACCTCTAACAGGTTGGAGGCAATCTCCCTGCCAAACACCGTATATATAATATCTTTCAGGTTATGGTTGCCGGATGTATGAAGCTTATTCTGATTATTCTGTATAAAACGTATGGATACTTCGGGGTGAGACAGTGCCAGTTTTTCCACCAGATCAGCCACATGAGCGCCTTCCGTAACCGGAGTTTTTAAAAACTTTTTTCTTGCGGGAGTATTGAAAAATAAGTTTCTTGCAATGAAGGTTGTTCCCTCCGGTGCACCGATTTCCTCAATTGACTGTTCCATTCCTCCCTCGATCTGGTATCTGGTACCTGTTAACCCAACACTGGTCTTTGTAATAATCTCCACCTGTGAGACAGATGCAATACTGGCAAGTGCTTCACCGCGGAATCCCAAAGAGGATACTGTAAACAAGTCCTCAACAGATTTGATTTTACTGGTGGAATGGCGCAGGAAAGCAAGGGAAACCTCTTCCTTTGGAATACCGCAGCCATTATCCGTCACGCGGATAAATGAGGTTCCGCCTTCTTTTATTTCCACCGTAACAGCTGTCGCCTTTGCATCAATTGCATTCTCCAAAAGCTCCTTTACCACAGAAGCAGGACGTTCAACCACTTCTCCTGCTGCTATTTTATTAATCGTATTCTGATCCAGTACGGTTATATTTGCCATGGCACCTGCTCCTTTTCCTATTGCCAGCGATTTTTCAGTTTGGTCTGGAGGCGGTATAACGTATTGAGGGCATCAATGGGAGTCATGTTGCCAAGCTCCAGCTCTCCTAATTCCCTGATAATATCGTCATCCTTAACCGTAGCGAAAAGTGACATCTGCTGCAAATCCACTTCATCCGGCTTTGGAACAGCCTTCCGCTGTGATATGCCGCCATTTGCTTCCGCTATTTCTTTCGCTTTTGCTGTAATATCCGCATCACTTAACTCAGCCAGCAGTTCCTTTGCTCTGATTATGACAGTTTCGGGGACACCTGCAAGTTTTGCAACCTGGATTCCATAGCTCTTATCTGCTCCGCCTTTAATAATTTTCCTTAAAAAAACAATGTCATCCCCCTGCTCTTTCACAGCGATGCAGTAGTTATTGACTCCGCTCATGGTTCCCTCCAGTTCGGTAAGCTCATGATAATGAGTCGCAAACAAAGTCTTTGCTCCAAGGAGTTTTAAGTTACTGATATGCTCCACCACTGACCAGGCAATGCTCAGTCCGTCAAAGGTACTGGTTCCTCTTCCGATTTCATCCAGGACGATCAGACTGTTTTTGGTGGCGTTGCGAAGAATATTTGCTACCTCCGTCATCTCCACCATAAAAGTACTCTGGCCGGAAGCCAGATCATCAGAAGCCCCCACGCGGGTAAAAATCCGGTCACAAATACCGATGTTTGCTTCATCAGCAGGAACAAAGCAGCCAATCTGAGCCATCAGTACAATCAGCGCTGTCTGTCTCATATAGGTTGATTTACCAGCCATGTTAGGTCCTGTTATAATGGACAGGCGGTTTTTGCCGTTGTCTAAATAAACATCGTTGGATACGAACAAATCATCCCGAAGCATCTTTTCCACAACCGGATGGCGTCCGTTTTTAATATCGATGATACCCTTTTCATTAATCTGGGGTTTTACATAATTATTTCTCGTTGCTACAGAAGATAAAGAAACCAGCACATCAATCCCTGCAATGGCTCTGGCACTTTTCTGAATTCTAAGTACCTTGGAAGCGATCATATCACGGACTTCACAAAAAAGGTCATATTCCAGGGAAAAGAGCTTGTCCTCAGCTCCCAGGATGATATCTTCCAGTTCCTTTAACTCATTGGTGGTATAACGTTCTGCATTGGCCAGTGTCTGCTTTCTGATAAAATAATCAGGAACAAGCTCCTTAAAGGAATTGGTCACTTCAAAATAATAGCCAAATACTTTATTATATTTTACTTTCAGATTCTTGATTCCGCTCTTTTCTTTTTCCCTTGCCTCTAAATCTGCCAGCCAGGTTTTACCTTCTGTCTTTGCACTGCGAAGCTTATCCGCCTCTTCATGGAAGCCTTCTCTGATAATTCCGCCTTCTCTGATGGACACAGGCGGATCTTCAATAATTGCACGTTCGATGTAATCCTTAATATCATCAAGGGGATCCAGATCATTATATAAATCAGTTAAGAGCTCGCTGGTAAATTCTTTTAACAGCGTTTTAATATACGGAAGCATCTCCAGTGAATTCTTAAATGCGACTAAATCCCTGGGATTTGCAGTCTTATAGCTGATTCTTCCGATCAGACGCTCCAGATCGTAGATGGGATTTAAATACTCACTGATCTCCTCCCTGGATATGTAATTCATGTTCAGTTCTTCGATGGCATTCTGACGTTTGATAATCTCAGATTTATGAATCAATGGCTGCTCTACATATGTGCGCAGCATTCTGGCTCCCATAGCCGTTTTGGTCCGGTCAAGAACCCATAGAAGACTTCCCCGTTTCTGCTTTTCCCTAAGCGTCTCAAGAAGCTCTAAGTTTCTTCTGGTAGATGTATCAATGATCATGTACTGCCCGGTGGAATAAGGTGTGATAGTCGTGATATGGGATAGGCTGCTCTTCTGGGTTTCATACATGTACTGCATCACTGCACCGGCTGCAATCACACCCATATCGTAATCATCAAGCCCAAGCCCGGTAAGGGTGCCTACCTGATAATGCTCACGTAAAATTTTTCTGCAGATTTCGTCGGAAAAATAATGATGATCCAGAGATGAAATAACCGTATGATACCTGTTTTTTATTTCTTCTATGTCCACTCCTGATACATAAAAGGCTTCATTGCAAATGATTTCAGAAGGAGAAAATTTGTTAATTTCATCAATCAGCTCCCGATCAGATTCCACCTGTGTCACCAGAAAGTCGCCCGTACTGATATCTGTCACCGCGATACCATATGCCTCTCCGATGTAAACAACTCCCATCAGATAATTATTTCTTGTTTCATCAAGAGCCTGCACGCTGGTTATGGTGCCGGGAGTTACCACACGAATTACTTCCCGTTTAACAAGTCCCTTGGCCTGTCTGGGATCCTCCATCTGTTCGGCGATGGCAACTTTATACCCCTTTTGCACCAGACGGTTTAAATAGGTTTCAACAGCATGATGAGGAACGCCGCACATAGGTGCCCGTTCCTCTAATCCGCATTCTTTACCAGTTAAAGTTATTTCCAGCTCTCTGGATACCGTAATCGCATCTTCAAAAAACATTTCATAAAAGTCACCCAGTCTGTAAAATAAAAGACATCCCGGATATTCTTTTTTTGTTTCTAAATAATGAGCCATCATTGGCGATAATCCAGCCATTCTCTTTTGTTTCCTCTTTTCTTCTGTTTATGGTCTTAACGTTCCCATATAATAAAATCCCTTGGATTCATCAAGATACACGTCCACTATTTTTCCGATCATAGAAGGATCTCCCTTAAAATGAACGGTCGTGTTATTGCTTAACCGTCCGGTTAAATAACCTTCTCCATGATCATTTATTTCCTCTGCCAGGACCTTCTGAACTGTATGCACTTCTCTGCCGCAAACCTCAGATGAAATCTGCTGGACTAAAGACAGCAGTCTTTCAAAACGTTCCTTTACAGCTTCAGCCGGCACCTGGTCTTCCATTTTTGCAGCCGGTGTACCTGTGCGTTTGGAATAGATAAAAGTAAATGCACTGTCAAAGCGTACTTTTCTAACTACATCAAGAGTTTCTTCAAAGTCTTCCTCTGTTTCCCCCGGGAAACCTACAATAATGTCAGTAGTCAGAGAAATATCCGGCATGGCAGTACGGATTTTTTCAACAAGCTCTAAATATTTTTCTTTTGTATATTTCCGGTTCATAAGCTTTAGGATCCGGCTGCTTCCTGACTGGAGAGGAAGATGGAGATGACGGCATACTTTTTTGGAGTTTTTCATGGCCTCTATCAGTTCATCGGATAAATCCTTAGGATGTGAAGTCATAAAACGGATGCGCTCCAGCCCCTCCAACTCATCTGCCTGGGTAAGAAGATCTGCAAAACTGATTGGTTCTTCCAGCGTTTTCCCATAGGAGTTTACATTCTGACCAAGCAGCATAATTTCTACCACACCGTCATCTGCAAGTCCTTTTATCTCAGTAATAATATCTTTGGGGCTGCGGCTGCGTTCCCTTCCTCTTACGTAAGGTACGATACAGTAGCTGCAGAAATTATCACAGCCAAACATAATGTTGACACCTGACTTAAACGAATATTTCCTGTCTGCCGGAAGGTCTTCCACCACCTGGTCTGTCCCCTTCCAGATGTCAACCACCATCTTTTTGGCTTCCAGACGCTGGTATAAAAGCTCTGCCAGTTTATAGATATTATGAGTACCAAAAATAACATCTACAAACCGGTAGCTCTTTTTAATTTTTTCCACCACATCTTCTTCCTGCATCATGCATCCGCAAAGGGCGATAATCATATCAGGATTTTTCTTTTTCAGACTGTTTAAAACTCCAAGTCTTCCGTAAACCTTCTGATTGGCATTTTCTCTCACTGTACAGGTGTTATAAAGAACAAAATCTGCCTCTTCGGTGTCTGTCTGTTCAAATCCAACAGCCTCTAAAATTCCCTGGAGCTTTTCGGAATCTCTGGAATTCATCTGGCAGCCAAATGTCTGTGTGCAAAAGGTCATAGGGCGTCCAAGCTCTTCACTCCGGTGCTTTACATACCTGTTTACTTTTGCCATAAAATAATATTGTCTTTCAGGTTCCCTTACCGGCACTTCCCCTGTTAAATCAATCTGATCTATATCAATCTGCATCTGAAAAATCCCTTTCATTCATTCTGTTTTTTAAACCCTTTATCAAAAGCATTTTACATGAAACACCATAAAATGTCAACTTTGCCAGACAGTTCTCCCGTTTTTTCGCAGCCGCTGCCAGAAGCCGTTTTAGTATGGAGACCGGACCGTTACAGGCTCTGCTCCCACATTCTGTGTAAAAAGCTCATCGTGCTCCACGAAGAGCATGGACGGCTGAAATTTCAGGATCAGGTTTTCGATCTGGATTCTGGAATAAACATCTATAAAATTTAGAGGTTCATCCCATATATAAAGGTGTGCCTGCTCACACAGACTGCGCGCAATGAGAACTTTTTTCTTCTGCCCCTCGCTGAACGCTTCCATCGGCTTTTGAAATTGTTCCCTTGAAAAATCCAGTTTCCTTAACAATGCTTTAAACAGAGAATCCTCAACGCCGCACTGATTTCCGTATTCTGTCAGACTTCCTTTTAAGAAGGAAGTATCCTGGGAAACGTAGGAGATCTTCAGTCCGCTTGCCACATCAATGGTTCCATGGTAAGCAATCAGCCTTTCCGGTTCTTTAACACCTAAAATCAATTTCAGAATGGTTGTTTTTCCGCTGCCATTCTTCCCCTGCAGAGATAACCGCTGTCCCTGTTCAAGATTTATGCTGACCGGAGCGCATACCGGACCTTCATAATATGGTACAACCTCCTTTAAAACAAGCAGTCTGCCGGAATGGTGTTTTAATGGGCAGAGCTTTAAATCTTCCGCTTCCTCAACATTTTTCAGCAGTCCTTTTTTCTCTTCAATTGCCTGGTTTTGCCTGCGCTCTAAATTTTTTCTGCGCATCTGCATACGCCTTGATTTTTCTCCCACATAGGCCCGGGTATCAATAGATGTTTCGTAGATCGCGGACTTTTTCCCTATTTTGGTAGACTCCACTTTATCCGCCCATTCTCCCGACTGTCTGGCTGCTGCTTCAAGATGACAGATATCCTTTTTTAAGCGTTCATTTTCCGATTGTTCATATTGATCCTTTCTCTGGCGGTTTTCGTACCACACAGAGAAATTCCCCTTTTGGACCTCAATATCAGCCCGATTAATGGATAAGATGTGATCTACCGATTCATCTAAAAATTTTCGGTCATGAGACACCAGTATGAAACCTTTTTTGCTGTTTAAATACTGGCTGACCAGTGCCCTTCCTTCTCTGTCCAGATGATTGGTCGGTTCATCAATGAGAAGAAAATTGCCTTCACGTAAAAATAAGGCAGCCAGCAAAACCTTTGTCCGCTCTCCGTTTGACAGCGTATTGTAAGGACGGTAAAGCACATCCTCTAAAACCTGCAGCTTCGTCAGTTCTCTTTTTAATTCCCAGTACGGACAGTCTCCAAGAATGGAGTTAACAATATCAAGCGTCTGCGCTTCCTGGTCCTCCACTTCATAGGGGAAGTAATCAAACGTTACACTGGATACAATGCTTCCTGTATATTCCATCCGGTTCATAAGAAGATTTAAAAATGTAGTCTTCCCCCGCCCGTTTCTTCCTGTAAAACCAAGTTTCCAGTCTGTATCCAGCTGAAACGTAGCGTGTTCAAATACCGGATCACTGTTTCCCTCGTAAGTGAATGAAAGATCTGTAACCTGAATCAATGACATAGACATCCCTCCATATATTGCAGTAAATAAATTTCTGCATGAAAAACGGCTGCAAGAATTGTAATTCTCACAGCCGAATCGGTCAAAAAGGACTGGCACAGCCGTCCCTTTTGCTGATGGTGTCTATTTCCGGACACAAAAAAAGGCTTGAGAATGAAGTAATATTCTTGCAAAAACAGGCACAATAAAAAAAGATATAAACATATCCTGATTTCATTATGCAGTTACTTTACAAGAATTATTTCTTCATCCTTTCACCCCTTCCATTTCTTCTGTCGGTAGTTTATCATACAATAAAAGAATTGTCAAACAATAAACACTGTCTTACAGCACTAATTGGCTCTTCCTGTAATAGTAATCTCTACTCTTCGGTTTTGCGCCCTTCCGCTTTCTGTATCATTTGAAGCAATCGGGTTGTAAATTGCTAATTTTAATTTCAAAGCATCAAATTGCAAGAATATATTGGAGTAAAACGTAACCAAATATTTACAAAAAGTTATTATGGGCGTATCTGTCCATTTCCATAAATAATATATTTAGTGGTAGTAAGTTCCTTTAATCCCATAGGGCCTCTGGCGTGAAGCTTCTGCGTACTGATTCCGATCTCAGCTCCAAATCCGAATTCGTATCCATCGGTAAACCTGGTTGATGCATTCACATAGACAGCAGCTGCATCAATTTCATTTAAAAATCTCTGGGCATTGTTATAATCGGTCGTGATGATTGCCTCCGAATGCTTGGTATTATAACGGTTAATATGAGCTATGGCTTCCTCTACAGAATCAACCAGCTTTAAAGAAACAATATAATCTAAGTACTCCGTACCCCAGTCTTCTTCCTTAGCCGGTACAAAGTCCTTTACAATCTCACACGCCTCCTTATCAGCCCGTATCTCCACTGATTTTGTTAAAAGGCGCTGGTTTAAAAGCGGCAGGAACCGGGCTGCCACCGCCCTGTGTACCAAAAGCGATTCACAGGCATTGCAAACCCCGATTCTCTGAGTTTTCGCATTAAAGATGATATCCAGTGCCATGTCAAAGTCTGCTGATTCATCTACAAAGATATGGCAGTTACCCGTGCCGGTCTCAATCACAGGTATGGTGCTGTTATCAACAACACTCTTTATAAGCCCTGCACCGCCTCTTGGAATCAGTACATCCACGTATTCACGAAGGCGCATGAATTCCTTTGTCTTTTCTCTGTCTGTATCAGTGATGAGCTGAAGAACATCCTCTGGCAGCCCTGCACGGGACAGTCCTGTTCTTAACCATTTGACAATGGCTTTATTGGACTCCAGCGCATCGCTTCCGCCTTTTAAAATCACTGCATTACCGGATTTAAAGCAAAGTCCGAAGGCATCAGCTGTCACATTAGGCCTTGCCTCATATATAATTCCAACAACCCCGAGGGGGACCCTTTTCTGACCAATGGTAAGACCGTTAGGCCGCATCTTCATGGAAAGGACTTCTCCCACAGGATCCTCTAAAGCTGCCACTGCCAAAAGTCCCTGTGCCATGTCTTCAATTCGCTTCGGTGTCAATTCCAGCCTGTCTATCATTCCCTGGCTCATTCCTGCTGCCGTTGCCTTAATCACATCATCCTGATTGGCGGAGAGAATCTCCGCCTCACCTTCCAGCAAGGCTTCCGCTGCTGATTTCAGTCCTTCATCCTTTTTTGCGGAACCAAGGATTCCAATAACTCCTGTTACTTCTTTCGCCTTTTTACCAATCTCAGTTATCGTCATTAAGAGTCATCCTTTCTTTTAAGGAATAATAATCATATCTACTGTCTTGTCATGAGGATCTGTGGGGATCCTGTCAAATATCTGAAAATCATAGGCAATGGCGATTCTCCTATGATCAGGTTCCTTTTCAAAGAACCGGTCATAATATCCGCCTCCGTACCCAAGCCGGTTTCTGTTTTTATCAAAAGCAATTCCAGGTACTATCATGGGTGCCTCAGTGTCATTGATTTTTAAACAGGATGCCTTAGGTTCCATAATCCCCATTGTTCCTTCTTCCAGATCAGTTTTTCCTGTGATTACATAAAAATCCAGTTTCTTTCCTGACACTTTGGGAACAGCCACGCATTTCCCCTGTTTTAGCAACAGCTCCATGAATTTCCAGGTTCCGGCTTCATGGCGCATGGACGCATAACAGTAAATGCAGAAGGCTTTGTTTATTTCTTCAAGTTCCAGAAGCCTGGCACAGATCGCTTCATCCCATTGTGCCTCTAAAGACACACTAAGACTGTTTCGCTGTTCCTTTACCCATTTGCGAATCTCATTCTTCTCCGACTTTTCCATACTTTTTTCCCAGATCCGTAACAGTGCCGTCCGCTTCCTGAACGGAGATACTGTTTAGATTTCCTCTTAAGCTGCCTCGTATGGCTTCAATATATTCTTTTCTTAAAGCCGCCTGTTCCGCCTTCTCTTCTTCTGAAAGTCCGGTCGCTTTGGATTTATGATAAAGCGTGTTAATCCGGTCAATTTTATCCTGATTCATATCTGTCTCCTTAATACTCGTAATTAATATAGGTCATCAAATCAAAGTCATGATTGGGATGAGCCAGAAATAAGGTTCCTTTCTCCTGTCCCTCTAAAATCTGGCTGATAATTTCCACATGGTCACCGTTGGCAATCACCATATCACAGCCGCTGTCTGTTGCGATCCGGGCCGCAGCCAGCTTGGCTGACATGCCTCCTGTGCCCACGTCGCTGCCCGATGTGGATTTACCCATATTCATCAGTTCCGGTGTAATTTTTCTCACCAGGCTGATGAATCTGGCATCTGAATTCTGCCTGGGATCATCGGAATACAGTCCGTCAATATCAGATAAAAGGATGAGAAGATCCGCTCCGATTAATGCAGCTACAACCGCTGAGAGCCTGTCATTATCACCGAAATTATCCACAAGCGGAATCTCTGAGGTGGAAACAGTATCATTCTCATTGACAACAGGAATGGTACCCAGTTTTAAAAGTTCATCAAAGGTGTTCTGTGCGTTAAAACGGCTGTTTTCACTGACCATGGTATTCTTTGTAAGCAGCACCTGTGCCGCTATCTGGTTGTATTCGGCAAACAGCTTCTGATATACCATCATGAGTCTGGCCTGCCCGACTGCTGCAAAAGCCTGCTTCTCAGAGATGGTTACAGGCCTTGTATGACGGCCAAGTGCCTGCCGTCCTGCTGCAATCGCACCGGAAGAAACTAAAACGACTTCCTTACCCTGTCCTTTTAAATCACTGATTACCCGGATGAGCTTCTCAATCTTCATCAGATTTAAATCCCCGGTATGAGTATGGGTTAAGGAGGAAGATCCGATTTTAATTACAATTCGTTTTTTATCCTTCAGTTTCATTCGTTCCTCAATATTCATCTTCTTCATCCGCTTTCTAAATTACTTTTTATCTCATATATTACATCATTTTTAAAAATACGTCAATTTAGAAAGAAAAGCTTTTATATCGTCTGGCAATGGCTTCTGCCACTTTTAGTCCATCCATCGCAGCAGACGTGATCCCTCCTGCATAGCCAGCGCCTTCTCCGCAGGGGTAAATTCCTCTGATTCTGCTTTCAAATGCATCATCTCTGGATATCCTTACCGGTGATGAAGTCCTGCTTTCCACGCCTGCCAGTATGGCATCCTGTCTGCGAAAGCCCCGGATTTTTCCTTCAAAAGCCTCAACGCCTTCGATAATGGATTCCGATATATAGTCAGGAAGCATTTCTCTCATATTGGTGAATTCATATCCGCCCTTCAATGCCGGTTTCACATCTCCAAACGTATTTGAACTGCAGTTCTTTTTAAAATCTCCGTAAAGCTGGATTGGTATGTTCCCCTTACCCTGCAGAAAAGCCGCTTCTTCCAGCTTCCTCTGATAAGCAATTCCCGCAAGGGGCGAGCCACCGCCAAAATCTTCAGGAGTCACAGTAACAATGAGCGCACTGTTTGCACTCACTCCATCCCGCTTATGATAGCTCATTCCATTGACAGCCAGCCGCCCTTCTTCTGAGGAAGCATTCACAACATACCCGCCGGGACACATGCAAAATGTATAGATCCCTCTTCCGCTTTTACACTGATGGGTAAGCTTATAATCTGCTGCTCCAAGAACCTCGTGAGCAGCCAGCCCATACTGGGAACGGTTGATTGCCTCCTGTGGGTGCTGGATTCTAAGTCCAACAGCAAACGCTTTGGCTTCCATGGGAACCCCTCTGCGCTCAAGTACATGAAATGTATCCCTGGCACTGTGTCCGATTGCCAGAATTAAAGTGTCTGCAGGGATCTCTTCCCTTTCATTAACCCTGATGCCGGAGATCTTCCCGTCTTTCGTCAAAATATCAGTAACAAGGCTGTGAAAGCGAACCTCTCCTCCGAGACGGATAATCTCCTTTCTCATATTCTTTACGATTCCGCTCAGTACATCGGTACCGATATGAGGCTTGTTTATATACAAAACAGAGGGGTCTGCGCCGAATTCCACAAATAACTCTAAAACCTTGCGGTTCCGCATCAGAGGGTCCTTAACCAGAGTATTTAATTTTCCGTCAGAGAAGGTTCCTGCCCCGCCCTCACCAAACTGCACGTTGCTGCCTGGATTTAATGGTCCGCCGTTCCAGAATCCGTCCACTGACAGCCGCCTGTTGTCTACATCTTCTCCCCGCTCTAAAAGAAGAGGGCGGTAACCGCTCCTGGCCAGCATGATTGCACAAAACAGACCTGCAGGGCCTGCACCCACGATGACCGGACGGTCTGTCATTGTTTCCGTTCCGCTCTCAGGAAATTGGTATTCCTTTTTCACTGCCAGTGTAACATTGACATTTTTAGCTCTATGTATGATTGCTTCTTCATTTTTTGTCTCAACGTCAATGGAGTAGATAAAATGAATCTCCTCTTTTTTACGGGCATCAACTGATTGTTTGATTATTTCATAAGACTGTATCTCTGTTACGGGTATTCGTAATAATTTAGCTGCTTTCGCCAGCAGATCTTCTTTTGTATGATCCACTGCAAGTTTTAATTGATTGATTCTAATCATTTTTTATTTATCCTCTTCCTGCATGGATTCCTGCTGTAATTCCGCTGGACCATGCCCACTGCAGGTTATAACCCCCGCATATTCCGTCTACATCAAGGATTTCTCCTGAAAAATAGAGTCCCTTTATCAGTTTCGATTCCATTGTAACAGGATCTACTTCTCTTGTATCCACGCCGCCGCTGCATATCTGCGCCTGATCAAAAGCATTGGTAGAAACAATTACTGTTTTTAAATCTTTTAAACAATGGACAAGATTCTTAATCTCACGGGATGTAATCTCTTTCACCCACGGCGCCCTGGTAATACCGGCCTCTTTTAAAAGTATCGTTGTCAGTTTAGAATTTAACACACCATGTAAAAATTCTTCCGCCGGTCTGTATCCAAACCGTCTTTGCCGCTCCAGAAGAAGCGTTTCTGAATCAGAAAACGAAAATTCAGGAAGTAAATCCAGCTGTGCTGTAACCAGCTGTCCTTCGTTTAAGGCTCTTGCAGCATATCTGCTGATCTGAAAAACAGGAATACCGGAAATTCCGTAATCAGTGATCTGAAGTTCCCCTCTGTCTGATGCCGCCGTCTTTCCATCTATAGCAAGAGTAACAAGCGCATCTGTCCGGACTCCAGCTGCCTGCCTGTACCATTTTTCCCTGCAGCGAAGCTGAACCAGAGCCGGCAGAGGCGTTATAATACGATGCCCCAGCTTACGGGCAAGATCATAACCGCTGCCATCAGAGCCCGTTTTGGGGGCTGCCATGGAACCAGCTGCGAGAATAATCCTGTCTCCTTTTCGCTTTCCTTTATCCGTAATCACAGTCAGATCCTTTTTAATCTCTTCCACACGGCATTCCGTCACGATCCGGGCCCCCAGATGTTCCAGTTCAGAAAGCATTGCCTCCAGGACCGTGGCTGCCTGTCCGGTATTGGGATAGATATATCCATTGCGCTCTGTCAGGACGATCCCCAGATCCTTGAAAAAATCCATCGTCTGGCTTACCGTAAATGCATTCAGTGCAGGATAAGCAAAATCCGGCTGATTCCCCCTGTATGCCCCTGCTGGAAGCTGGAGATTCGTAATATTGCACTTTCCGTTGCCGGTTGAAAGAAGCTTCTTTCCCGGTCTGGCTGTATGTTCCATAATTGTAACAGAAGCTCCCTCTCTGGCTGCTGAAATACCCGCTGCCAGACCAGAAGCTCCAGCCCCAATAATTATGATCTGTTGTTTCATCCTGTCCTCCTTACATTCAGTCAGACTTATTGTATCTGCTTTATCATAAAATTTCAATCATATTTCTATTTAGCTTGTATAGGATTCCAGATAATTAAATACTTCAACCATAGAGGCAAACCAGATTCCATCCATCAGTTTCCCTCTCTCTTCTTCCGGAAAGTCTGTAACCGGCATATGGGTATATAGGCAGATGGTTGTTTTATCCTGATAGAGGACGAGCAGATACCCATCCTCTGAAACCAGATAATATTTATCCTTACTCTCAGCATTGGCAGGCTTTGCCTCTTCCTGATTTATAACAATCTGCGCTTCTGTCACAGTTTCGGTTTCTATGGTTGCCCCAGGAAGGGCCTCCTCCGGTCTGACACTGTCCTTTGTAATGGCGAAGCCAATTCCCAGACAGATCGCAGATGCCGCAACAAATAATAGAAAGCAGAACATATACTTCTTCATGAGTTGATACCTCCTTCACGTAAGTATAGTATCTGCTTTCTTCTTACATTTTAATCATAAAAGATGGTATTTTCTTGCAATACCTGCCAATTTTCTGCCTCCTGGGAAGCCGCTTAGCTCGGTTTCATCGACACACTGGAATTTTAACAGTAAAATTCCGTATACTATCACCGCCGCTGCCACAGCCGCCATTACTCCCACTATATTATGTTTTAAAACTGCGTGGACCAGGAAATACACCCCATAGGAAACAGCACCCATAATTCCTGCTGCAAGAGTAGGAAGAAAGAATGTTTTTTTAATCTCCTGATGGTAATTTAAATATTTCCGGATGGAGAGGCCATTGAGCATACACATGGTCAGCGCAAACAGAATGTTGGAATATAAGACTCCATATATCCCCATCTTAAGCGGAAACAGCATGACCCAGAGGATTCCCACATGAAGCACCAGGGAAATGACCGCATTCTTTAACGGCGTCTTCATGTGATTAATTCCCTGAAGCACCGCATTGGTAACAGTTGAAAGGGAGAAAAACACAACTGCAGAGGAACCATATATCATCATCTTAATCAGTTCGATGTTATTGCTTCTGCTAAACAGCAGATTGCAGATAGGTCCCGCAAGCACAGTAAGCCCCACAGTGGAGGGAATTGCGATTATCATGGAAAATCGAATCACCATGGAAATCTTTCTTAAAATCTGGCTTCTGCTTCTTTCTGCCACAGCCTGGGACAAAGATGGGATTAAAGCAGATGCCAGGGAATTGGCAATTGCAACCGGAATATTAAAAAGAAGCCGGTATTTACCAGAATAGATCCCCCAGTTAGCAGCTATCTCCGGAGCTCCCATACCCATGGAAGCCATGCCAATGCCGTAAATACTGTTGTCAACCACGATGCTGATATTGTATGCAACGCTGCTGAACACAATAGGAAGAACGGTCAGGATTAAAACCGACGAAAGACTTCGATATGTTTCCAGATATCCGGAACGGTCCCTTCTGGACTGTCTTCTCATAATCGGCCGGTAACTGAACATGAGAAACAAAAGAAACAAAAGCCCTGCGAGCGCTCCTGCACCGGTTCCTATGGTTCCGCCTGCTGCTCCAAACGCATAGGAATACTGGGTTGATCCGTAAAGCGCATTGGAACGCAATCCTTCCTGAAAAAGCATTGCTGCTGCATAGATACTGATTACCGCATTGACAATCTGTTCAAAAATCTGGGATACCGCTGTGGGAAGCATCGTCCCAAGGCCCTGGAAATACCCCCTGAAAACCCCAAGATAAGCGATGATCCAGACAGTGGGTGCCAGTGTCTTCAAGGCATAACTGGTATAAGGCATCTTTAAAAACTGATTTGCGAACACATCTGCTCCGAACCACAGAACTGCAGCGCCCAAACCTCCCACAACCGTTCCATAAAACAAAGATACTTTCAGCACCTTCATGGAATTTAAATATTCTTTCCTCGCCATCCTTACAGCAACCATCTTGGATACTGCAGTGGGAAGGCTGTAGGAAGAAACAATTAATAAAATAGAGTAGATTGAAAAAGCGGAACTGTAATATCCGTTTCCTTCATCTCCTAAAATATCTGCCAGGGGAATCCGGTAAAACATTCCGATCACACGGACAATAATACCTGCAGCCGCAAGGATGATTCCCTGAAGAAGGAAGTTAGAAGTACCCCTTTTATTTGATTTTTTGCTTGTCCTACTGTTTTCCATATATTTCTACTTTGGGAGAGTCCTGTGCTGAAATGATACAAACCCAGGTTTTTCCCTGGTTCAGGATGATCTCGTTATTCTCCATATCGTAATAATGTGTGGGCCCGAATTCTCCATCCTTGGACCATTTCACCGGAATTGCCCGGCCCCCGGTCACATACATTCCGAACGAATCATTGTGAACATTGATATTTAAATATTCAGTAGTGGCATAATGAGCGGAAGGACAATACTGCAGAATAATATTCTTCACCCTGATCTGCCCCTCATCCCCTTCGTGAGCCTTTCCGTACTGGTATCTGTAATAAAGCCCGTCATCCTCATGGTACTCAAACCACGGCTTGTTATAAACATAACCAGGGTAAATCTTGTAAGCGTCCTTTACACTGTCCGCATCCTGTAAAGTAACCTCATGACCGGTTTTTGCAAAAAGATAATGCCCCTTGTATTCCGGATTATACGCTCTTTTAAAGCCCAGCTTTTCTATGGACTTGTTTAACCGCTCCCCGCTGGTATAGGCATTGTGGGGGGATTTCCGGTCTGAGGAACGAAAATATGCGACCGAACCAATGGCCTCCAGACCATTGATGTGATCTAAATTCGACAGATAAGGCTTGGCAAAGGTGCTTTGTCCATAATGGGCATAAACAGCATCAAATTCACGGGCAAAGTATGTATAATACGTCCGGCAGCTTCTGACAGAGCCGATTCTTGAAAGATTATCATAATCTTCAATAATCGCCATGTACCGGTTCATTCCGCCTTCTACGGGAGCTTCATAAACAACTCCTGCCCGATTGATTCCATATTGAGGCTGTGCCTCCTTATCATTGCTCATCATCACTGCTACCGGCCTCCGGTTACCAATGGATGCATCCACCATCTCTCCGGTTAAATAACTGCGTATTTTGCCATCTTTTTCGATACGTTCATCACTGGTATAGTATTCACCGGATTCACTATTCTCACCGGCGGATTGCTCTGTACTGCTGTTTATGCGGATCTCTTCTGTCGATTGTTCCTTCTGCGATTCTGACTGCATGTTTGTAACAGACACTTCCTCGTACTTTTTACCGCAGCCAGAGAGCAAGGCTGCAGACAGCATTCCTATAGCAAAACCAAACCATACCCCTTTTTTCATCTCACGTATCCCCTCCGGCTTAAAATTTCTTCCTGCTTCCGTTCCATAACAAGGCGTTCTTCGTCTTCCATATGGTCATAGCCGCATAAATGCAGCATGCTGTGAGCGACTAAAAAAGCCAGCTCCCGTTCTATGGAATGCCCGTATTTTTCTGCCTGTTCCTCCACCTTGTCAACAGAAACCACAATATCCCCCAGGAGAAGTTCTCCTGTCTCCGGGTTAAAGGAGTCATACTCCGCCTCTTCCAGATGATCAAAATCAGAAGGTGTTTCATATTCAATCATCGGAAAGGAAAGTACATCAGTGGGACTGTCAATGTTTCTGTATTCCTGATTAATCAGGCGGATATCCTCGTTATCTGTAATCAGAACATTAATCTCTGCCTCATAAGGGCAGTTTTCATAATCCAGTGCTTCCTCTGCCACACTGGTTATAATCTCTTCATAGGGAATTTTCAGCTTTTTCTCCGCTTCGTATTCTATATTAATCGTCATAATGCGCCTTTCTTCCTGCAGCTTTCACTTTTCTCTCAGCCGGCTTTTTCCTAGACTCAAACTCATCATAAGCCTGTACAATTTTTTGAACCAGCGGATGGCGGACAACGTCACTGCTGGTCAGCTGGCAGAAGCTGATATCATCAATTTTCTTTAAGATCCTCATGGCCATGTCAAGACCTGATACGGCTCCTGCCGGCAGATCCTTCTGAGTCTGGTCACCCGTAACAATCACCTTGGAGCCAAAACCGATTCGGGTTAAGAACATCTTCATCTGTGCCGGTGTGGTATTCTGGGCTTCATCAAGAATGATAAATGCATTATCCAGAGTTCTTCCACGCATATATGCCAGAGGTGCCACCTCAATGAGACCTTTTTCCGCATTGTGAAGATAGCTTTCAGCTCCCATAATCTGATACAGTGCATCGTAGAGCGGTCTTAAATACGGATCAATCTTACTCTGAAGATCACCAGGCAGGAAGCCCAGCTTCTCTCCTGCTTCAATTGCAGGTCTCGTAAGAATAATCCTGTTTACTTCACCGTTTTTAAATGCCTGAATAGCCATAGCCATAGCAAGATAGGTCTTACCTGTTCCAGCAGGGCCAATTCCGAATACCACCATCTTTTTTCTGATCTGATCCACATACTGTTTCTGCCCCAGAGTCTTTGGCTTCACCGGTTTTCCGTTAATGGTTCTGCAGATAATATCTTTGTCTATCTCAAGGATCTGACTGTCGCTTTCCGTAAAGGAAAGAGAAAGCGCATAATCCACATTCTGCTCCGCGATTACATTCCCCCGTTTGGAAAGCTCAATCAGATTGCTGAATACACTTTTTGCTCTCTGTACCATCTGTTCCGGACCGATGATTTTAAGAGCTCCATCCCTGGCAATCATGGTAACATGCAGGGTCCGCTCTATTTTCTTTAAGTAGCTGTCAAATTGCCCGCATACATTCTTCTCGTGTTCAATTGGAATATCTATGATAGTTTCAATTACGCTCATTTGAATTATTCGTCTCCTCCGGTTCCTCTGTTGTCTGCATCTTCAGCGCTTCCTGTCTGCCTAAGGGCTCCTCCGTCACAAAATCCATGGTAATTTGGCACAAAGATTCATTATCTAGTATTTTAACATGATTTTCCAGAATTTGTACCCCCTTTTCCAATAATTTTTTTTGGAAGTTCTGATTCATTTGATCGGCCAGTTCTTTCTTCTCTTCTTCCGTATAAGGGCGTTCATAGGACACATACTCTTTCCCTGTTATTTTTCCCACATAGATTGGCAGATAAAAGTTTTTAAACAAATGAAGCTGGGTTTCTTCCATCGTCCGTTTCCACGATGTCCCTTCCGGTCTGGGTCTCATTAACAGAAAGGAAAACTGAAATGCTTTTATATAACGTCCTCTTCTTACTTTTCCAGTCTCCGCCTCAATGGTCTTAAATAATGGGAGCTTCCTGTTATAATGATACTCTGTTCTGGCGGTTATATCCCCGTCAGAGTGTACATAATGAGTATTCAAAATTTCATCGCTGTCCCCAATAATGGGAAGTGTGCCGCTGACCAGCACATCTCCGGCGGCCACCTGGTCCCCGACTTTTACCATGGGAACTCCGCTTCGGACAATCATGGAGGTGATGGTGCCATCCTTTTGGGCAATGAGATCGCAGGGAGTCTCATCCCTGACAGGAATGCCGGAGAGCACTTCATTCTCTTTTATCTTAACCAAAAGTCTGGTTCCCGATACTCTTGCAGACACCCAGGTGATTTCCGGAAAACGGGTTCTTAATGATTCCTCCAGCACATCACAGTCAATTTTTGACTTTCTCATGCCATAGCGAATCTCCTCAGACTCGCAGAACTTTAAAAGAGCATCGTATGTATACATCTGATTCCCGTCAAATTCGATATCCCAGATAAACAGGGACAGAGCATAAAGTATCATTACAAAGCTCAAAAAGCCAGCCGCATAAAATTTTCTTCTTCTGTTTCGGTATAAAAAAAAAGGAAGTCCAAACTTTTTCAAAATTCTAAGTCTGACCTTCGATTTACGGACAAGAGGTTTGATTTTACGAAATCCCGGTACAGTGATAAAGAACCGATAAGTATGCCCGGAATGAAATACATTCCAAACCTCAATTTCATGTGCGCTGCACATATTAAAAAAGCGTTCCGGAGAAAAACCGGTCATTTCAATGAAAAGATATCCGAAAAAGCGATGATTCAGCCATGTAAGCACGTAACTACACCTCCATTATTCCCATTTTAATCAAATTCCAGGGATTTAATGTAACCGTTGATTTTCATCTCCTCATTGGTGTAATATTCAATCATCAGACGGCTGCCGCCTATGATAACCCGGCAGTTTTTTGCCTGAATCTTGATTAAACAGTCCGTATATAAAATGATGCTTCTGTAATTTTCGATCACAACACTGTGGCGGCCAAGAAACGATACAAGCACTTCTCCAAGAACCACATCCTTTGGAAGTTTTAAGGCGGAAGCTGCTTTTACTTTTGTTTCCTCCAGCATAACTTTTTTCGCCTTTCTCTGATCTCTTCTTTTCTACTATATGCAATTATAATATGGAAAATTCTATAGCACAAAAAAAGACGAAAAAACCCCTGGTCACAAAAAAGAGACCAGGGATTCATCTTTTAAGAATTAGTTATATTTACGTTTTCTTGCAGCTTCAGACTTTTTCTTACGTCTTACGCTTGGCTTTTCGTAATGCTCTCTCTTACGAATTTCCTGCTGGATACCTGCTTTTGCACAGTTTCTTTTGAATCTGCGTAAAGCGCTATCTAAGCTCTCGTTGTCTTTAACGATTACATTTGACATAGCTCACACCTAACCTCCCTCCAGTTGTGTACTTGTGCATAATACAACTGTTTGGGTATTTTATAGCACTGATATGATTATAGCATAATTTTGCCATACGTCAAGAAAAATTTTTTATTATTTTTCAATTATTCCTGCAATTATTTCAGTTGTTCACCCACAACTTCAGTAACTTTAGATAAGCATGCATCTACCCCTGCCGGATTCTTACCGCCAGCCTGAGCCATGTTCGGACGTCCGCCGCCGCCGCCGCCCACGAGGGAAGCGATGGCCTTAATTAAGTTGCCTGCATGAGCTCCTTTTTTCTGAGCTTCATCGGTAACAGCAGCCATTAAATTGACCTTTCCATCCTGTACAGATGCGATTACAATTACACCTTCTCCCAGCTTGTCTTTTAACTGGTCACCTAAGTTACGAAGACCGTTCATATCCACATCCAGAACTTTCACAGCCAGAACTTTCATGCCCTTTACTTCTGTCACCTGATCCATAACATCGCCAAGAGAATCATTGGCCAGTTTGCTCTTTAACTTCTCGTTTTCAGAGTGAAGAGTCTTTATCTCCTCGAGGAGGGATTCTATCTTTCCAGTCAGGGAAGCTGGTGTGGTTTTTGCAGCCTTTGCTGCTTCATGAAGCGTTGCTTCTGTTTCTTTATAATAATTCATTAATCCGTCACCGGTTAATGCCTCAATTCTGCGGACACCAGCTGCAATACCGGCCTCAGAAAGGATCTTAAAGGATCCGATGACTCCTGTATTGGAAATATGAGTACCTCCGCAGAGTTCTGTTGAGAAATCACCCATCTTTACAACACGGACACTGTCTCCATATTTTTCACCAAACAATGCCATGGCGCCAGACTTTTTAGCTTCCTCAAGAGACATGATCTCAGTCTGTACAGGGAGAGATTCCTTGATTTTCTCGTTAACAAGAGTCTCCACCTGATCAATCTCTTCCGGCGTTAAAGCGGAAAAATGAGTGAAGTCAAAACGGAGTCTGTCACCATCAACGAATGATCCGGCCTGCTCCACATGGCTTCCAAGAACGGTTCTTAATGCTTTCTGGAGGAGATGGGTGGCACTGTGGTTTTTGCCTGTATTCTGACGGTTCTTCTCACAAACCTTACAGGTTACCTTATCACCGGTCTGCAGCATGCCTTTTACAACTCTTCCCACATGACCGACTTTGCCGCCCTGAAGGTGAATGGTATCCTCAACTTTAAATTCTCCGGTTTCGCAGATAATCATACCGGTATCACCCTGCTGACCGCCCATGGTTCCATAAAAGGAGGTTTTTTCTGTTACAATCGTTCCGTTCTCTCCGTCTGTCAGGGCTTCCACCAGTTCGCTTTCACTGGTAAGTGCAGTGATCACAGTATCACAGATTAAACTGTCATAGCCTGCAAACTCCGTTGTGAGGGACGGATCAATAGACTGGTAAACAGTCACATCCGCGCCCATATAATTCGTGGTCTTTCTGGCATTTCTGGCTGTTTCACGCTGTTTCTGCATGGCTGCCTTAAAGCCTTCTTCGTCCACACCAAACTGCTTTTCTTCCAGAATCTCAAGAGTCAGGTCAAGAGGGAATCCGTAGGTATCATACAGTTTAAAGGCATCCTCACCAGTCAGAATCCTGCTGCCTTTTTTTACCATATCCTCTTCCAGCTCATTTAAAATGGCAAGACCCTGATCAATGGTCTTATTAAACTTATCTTCTTCCTGAGTAAGGACCTTTAATATCATGGCCTTCTTTTCTTCCAGTTCCGGATATCCGTCCTTTGAAAGTTCAATGGCATTTGTGGATAAATCCGCAAGGAATTTACCTTCAATTCCAAGAAGCCTTCCATGGCGGGCAGCCCTTCTTAAAAGACGGCGGAGAACGTAGCCTCTGCCTTCGTTAGACGGCATAATTCCATCGGAAATCATAAAGGTACAGGAGCGGACATGATCGGAGATGAGGCGAAGTGATACATCAACCTCAGCGTCCTTTTTATATTCCGTTTTGGCCAGCTTTGCCACTCGGTTTAAAAGTGCTTTAATTGTATCTACATCAAAAATGGAATCCACATCCTGCACAACTACTGCAAGTCGCTCCAGACCCATGCCTGTATCAATATTCTTCTGCTTTAATTCTGCATAATTGCCCTGACCATCGTTCTCAAACTGCGTAAATACGTTATTCCATACTTCCATGTAACGGTCACAGTCGCAGCCTACGGTGCAGCCAGGCTTTTTACAGCCATATTTTTCACCCCGGTCATAATAAATCTCAGAACATGGGCCGCATGGGCCTGCTCCGTGCTCCCAGAAGTTGTCTTCTTTGCCAAACCGGAATATACGCTCCGGTGCAATGCCGATATCTTTGTTCCAGATTTCAAAGGCTTCGTCATCTTCCAGATATACGGAAGGATACAGCCTGTCCGGATCCAGTCCTACTACCTCTGTTAAAAATTCCCATGACCAGTGAATCGCTTCATTCTTGAAGTAATCTCCAAATGAAAAATTGCCAAGCATTTCAAAAAATGTGCCGTGGCGGGCAGTTTTGCCTACATTCTCAATATCACCGGTTCTAATACACTTCTGGCAGGTTGTTACCCTTCTTCTTGGAGGAAGCTCCTGACCTGTAAAATATGGTTTTAAGGGTGCCATACCCGAATTGATCAATAACAAGCTGTTATCATTATGTGGAACCAGGGAGAAGCTTTTCATCGCTAAATGTCCCTTGCTCTCAAAGAATTCAAGGTACATTCTCCTCAGTTCATTCACACCGTAGTTATTCACGTTACTGTCCTCCGTTAGTTATTTTGTCTCATTCGCACCAGCTGCGGCACTGGCGGCGTCTTTATAATCTCTGTATTTCTTTCCGCATACTATTCCGCCCCAGGAAATAAACAGGAAAAACAGGAATTTAATAGCGGTTCCCAGGAAACTTGCAAATATTGCTGTCATTATTTTTTCCTCCCGAAAGTTATTATAATATCGCTCATTTTATTATCCTATCACAAGGGATTTTATTTAGCAAGATATTCATTTGTAATTTTTTTCATACAATAGAAAAAGTACGGCAAAAACCGTACTTTTTGGTTGTTTCTATGGAGTAAGATATTCCTCATATTCCTCGATCAGGCTATAAGCCCTTTCCCTTGTGGATTCGGCAAGAGACGCGGTATATTCAAGTTCTTCTAACGTTCCCCCACTATATTTTTTGGCAGCTTCTCCTGCTTTTATATCCCTGTCTTTAATCCAGGACTGCTGGGAGGCTTCCAATTGTCTTTTTAAATCTTCAGACAGGGTTTCAGAAATCGCTTCATATATCGTATTCTGCTCCCGGTTCCAAAGTTTTAGTTCTCTGTCAGCCAGGGCTTTCATGGAATATGTGTTGGAATCAGCGGAATCTTCCCTCATCTTTTTAATTTGAACATCCAGTTCCTTTAAATGCTTTCTGAAATAATCCGCTCCTTCGGACGGCGCTGCAGCCTGGGCTGTCTTCGCCTTGGAATCCGGAGTAATCGGAGTAATCACAGGCTCCGGTCCAGCTGACTGTGTTTCACTTTCACCGGATGCCTCCTCAGCCTCTGCAGCTCCTGCAGCCGGTTCAGATAAAAGCGCTCTTTTCATCATCGGCTCCTGGGTATCCTGTATTACGGCACTTTCGTCGTCCTCTTCCGGCTGGGATGTATCAGAAGATACTTCGGTTTCATCGGGAACTGATTTCTTCTGTGCTTCTTTTGGAATCATGATATCCGGAGAGATCTGCCGGACAGAACCGCTTCCTGTTTTTTCTTCTTTTAAAGGCTGGCTGTCTTCGGAATATCCCGAAACTACGGAAGAATTCGTTATGCTGTCTTTTCCCTTTACAAAGCTGAAGGTAGCAAAGGTCACCAATATGCCTATGACCAGTATACTTCCTATAACAATCCAAATTCCTCTGTTTCTATTCATGACTTTTCATCCTAACATGATTTAATGAAATTACCATATCACAAATAAAAAAGAAAGAAAATAGGAAACTGGATTTAGTAAGAGATTGTAAGAGATATGTAAGTTTTAACCACTCACTTTTCTCTTTAGGAGACTCCTTCATCTGTAAGCAGATCATGTCCGTCAGCTGCGCTGGTAGCCAGCACATCACACCTTTCATTCATGGGATGACCAGCATGTCCCTTTACCCAGCGAAAGGTTATCTGGTGCATCTCTTTTGCCCTCAGCAGACGCTCCCACAAATCAATGTTCTTTACAGGACCGCTCTTTCCCCTTTTCCAGTCATTCTTCACCCAGTTATCAATCCAGTGCTGGTTAAATGCATCAATTAAATATTTGGAATCCGAATAAAGCTCCACCTGGCAGGGTCTGGTTAAAGCCTCCAGACCTGCAATCGCTGCCATAAGTTCCATGCGGTTATTTGTGGTTTTCACATATCCTGCAGACATTGATTTTTCATGGAGCTGCCCCTTGGAATCTGTAAACTGCAAAATTGCGCCGTACCCCCCTGGTCCGTCAGGATTTCCTCTCGCAGCTCCATCTGTAAATAACTGTACCTTTGTCAATTTCTCACGTTCTCCTTATTTTCATCTGTCCCATTTATCACATAATGAATTAATCTGATCTGCAAATTTGGCAAGATCTTTATTGGCCCCGCCCTCATTATGGCGGATCACCTGCAGGAGCCGTTCTCCTGCTGCAAACAGTCTGGCGTAAACGCCAACAGGTTTTTTGGCGGTTTCCGGTGCTCTGACTACTGCAATTCCTTCTGTCTCATCCACCCATTTACCCAGGGCCAGATCATATATGGAACCGGAATAGGGCGCACTTACCTGGTAAGCATAATCTTTCTGTAAAAGCTGTTCAAAGGAATTGCAGACCAGATCATCGCCATGAACCAGAAATACTTGTCGCGGTTTTTCTTCAAATGCATTCAACCAGGCAATCAATCCTTCCATATCTGCATGGGAACTCATCCCACCCATCTGTTCAATATGGGCTTCCACCTGAATGGTTTCACCAAAAAGCCTTACATCGGTGCTGCCATCGATCAGGCTTCTGCCAAGCGTCCCTATGGACTGATAGCCCGTAAAGACAATCGCGCACTCCGGGCGCCACAGATTATGCTTTAAATGGTGCCGGATCCGTCCGGCATCGCACATTCCAGCAGCCGATATAATTACTTTGGGCTTTGAATTAAAATTGATGTTTCTTGAATCTTCACTGGTTACTGAAAGCTTCAGCCCGGGAAATGAAATAGGGTTAATCCCTTTCACAACCAGCTCTCTGGTTTCTTCATCATAGCAGTCTACCAGATTGTCTTTGAAAACTTCCGTCGCCTCAACTGCAAGAGGGCTGTCAACATATACCTCAAATCCATCATGCCCTGTAATCCGGTTTTCGGATTTGATACGCCGGAACATATAGAGCAGTTCCTGGGTTCTTCCTACTGCGAAAGCAGGAATCACCACATTTCCGCCCCGGTCAAGTGTTCTTTGGACAATGTCCGCAAGTACGCTCACATGATCCGGTATTTTGCCGTGAAGACGGTCCCCGTAGGTACATTCCATCACAACATAATCCGCATCCTTTATGTACTGCGGATCACGGATCAGCGGCTTGTTCTTATTGCCGATATCGCCGGAGAAAACAATCTTCCTGGAGCAGTTTTCTTCCCTGATCCAGATTTCGATGGAGGCGGAACCAAGAAGATGACCCACATCAGTAAATCGGATTGTGAGGCCATCTTCCAGTTCCACTTTTTCATTATACTGATAGGGCCGGAACAGCTCCAATACACCCATGGCATCATTCATTCCGTAGAGGGGCTCTTCTTCCGGAAGACCTGCACGCCTTGCTTTCCGGTTTTTCCATTCTGCTTCCGACTCCTGAATGTGGGCACTGTCCTTAAGCATAATTGCGCAAAGGTCAGCGGTTGCATCCGTAGAAATCACCTTTCCCCTGAAGCCTCTTGCGTAGATAAAAGGAAGCATTCCTGCATGGTCAATGTGGGCGTGAGTCAGCAGCACATAATCAATCTGGGCGTAGCTGACGGGCAGGCTGGCATTTTCAAATCTGTCAACCCCCTGCTCCATTCCGCAGTCCACAAGTATCCTTAAGCCTGCCGCTTCCAGATAATGACAGCTTCCGGTTACCTCGTGGGCTGCGCCGATGAACGTCAATTTCATAAAAGCCCTCCTTTTGTAGTTGTTTTTCCTATTATACCATTAATTTAGATAATAATGCAAATCATACCGCCATTACTATCGTTAATTATTTTTTGGAGGGTGTCCTGCAGCTTCATCTGACAGTCTTCCGTAAGCTGCGATACTTTTGTATGAATTCCGTCTTCCACAATCTGTTCAATGGATTTTCCAAAGATATTCGTATTCCAGATACCTTCTTCGCTTTCTCTGGCATTTTCCTTTATATAGGCAATTAGATCTTCTGCCTGCTGTTCACTTCCTACGATGGGAGCGATTTCTGTCTGAATCTGGGCTTTAATTAAGTTAATGGATGGGGCCTCCGCACGCATTTTTACACCGTACTTGTTCCCGTGTTTAATTACCTCAGGCTCATCAAGTATGATTTCTGAACGTTCCGGAGTCACTACGCCATAGCCTTTCAGTCTGACCTGGCTCATAGCCTGATTGACCTTTTCATATTCCTTTTTCATTTTTGCAAGCTCGCTTAAGGTCTGCATCAGCTGATACTCCCCTTCTATCGGGATTCCTACGTAATCGCTTAAAATCTGATAATAAAAGCTGTCATCCACATCCATGTCAACGGATACGCTTCCGTCTGCCATGTTCATGTTCTGAACCTTCACCCCGCGGATGCTCTCTGTTTCCCCGTTAAATAAACCGGCAGATACATCTTTCATCTGAGCGACCTTCTTTACCATGTCCTTGGCTGCCTGAATCACCTGAGCCTTTAACCAGTGGGTGGCGGGAAGAATTTCAAGCCATTTTGGAATGTAAAAATCCATTTCCGTTACAGGGAATTCCTTTAATACACGCTCAAGGATGTTTCCCACATCTTCTTTCTTTAACTGCTCACAGTTAATCGGCATAACCGTAACACCATACTTCACATTCATATCCTTTGCCAGGGCAACGGTTTCATCCGAGTACGGTTTTGCAGAATTTAAAAGTATAAGAAATGGCTTTCCAAGATTCTTAAGCTCGGAAACAGTGCGTTCTTCTGCAGCTATGTAATTAGGGCGCTTCAGTTCACCGATGGAACCGTCTGTTGTAACAACAACACCGATGGTGGAATGATCATTGATTACTTTTCTGGTACCGATTTCCGCCGCTTTCGTAAATGGAATTTCATAATCAAACCAGGGTGTTTTAACCAGACGCTCTTCCTCATTTTCAATATGCCCAGCTGCGCCGTCCACCATAAAACCAACACAGTCGATGAGGCGGACCTTGGTTTCAATCTCATCTCCCAGGCGGATGGTTGCTGCCTCTTTGGGAATAAATTTAGGTTCCGTCGTCATAATGGTCTTTCCGGCTGCACTTTGAGGCAGTTCGTCCCTTGTCTGAGTTTTCTGGTGTTCGTCTTCCATGCCCGGCAGTACCATCAATTCCATAAAACGCTTGATAAAGGTGGACTTTCCTGTTCTGACGGGGCCAACCACTCCAATGTAGATTTCTCCGTTGGTCCGGGCTTTGATATCATTGTATACGTTATAATTGTCCATAAAGATTCCCCCTTCTGTGCTGTTACACTATATGCGGGGGTGAAAAGATTATTCCCTTTTCTTTTCGATCCTGTTAAGGATGGTTTTACTGGTATTTAATATTTTCCTGTATTCTTTTTTTGAAATGATTCCCTCATGCAGCGCCTCTTTTAATTCTCCGCCATTCAGTGTTATTACCCGGCCATCCACAGAGCACATAATTTCTAAATACAGCAGAGTAAATGTAAGGCGATGATCCTTATAATGATGCAGATTCCTGATGATATAATAATGCTCTCTCACCACCTCTTTGCTGCTGTCATAAACTGTTTTCCGATACCAGTCCTCACCATCCGGAAAAAACAGATGGTATTCATTTTCTGATGTTTTCCAGCAAACCGGTTCTGTTTCGTCATCAACAGAAAAAAAATAATTTGTTTCTTCACAGGGGATACGGCAGGCAAAACCATGGAGACCTCTGCTGGATTCCCTGTAAACATGACTGACCTCTCCTTTGTGAAGCCCGGAAGCATCATCGTACCGGAGTTGAAAAGTAGGGAACCCATCAGGACCTGTAAAATTCCGAAACAGCCTTTTATGGGCCTTTTCTATGGTAAAGTTTAAAATATCAAACAGCTGTTTCGAAGTTATTCCCCTGTCAGTAATCTGATTGACCCCTGCAAACATGGATAAGGAAATCTCATTTTCTTTATAAGTAAAACTGGTGCCATTCGCCTCAAGAACCTGTAACGCTGCATTTCTGGCAAAATGAAACCCTGCTCCTCCTAAATTAACTGCAAACTTATCGCCTGCAAGCCGGTATATGGAACAGTCTCCCCCCAGTAATTCTTCAATCCGCTGCAGGGCATGTAAGGCGGCAGCCTCTCCAGCCTCTTTCCCATAGCAGGTTTTTATAAACCGGATGCCGACAATGTCAAAACAGACAACTGCCGAACAGTCTCTTGCATTTAATTCTTCTGCCAGGCCGGTTAAATCATATCGCCGGCGGAAAACGCCGCATTCATCGCAGATGAATTCCTGTCTTGGATAAAGTCCGTAAAAATGCCTTTTCTTTCTGTATACGCCGGGAGTCTCCTGCCATATTTTATAAAAGGCTCTGGTAAAAACTTCCTGGGAGCTGAAGCCGTAATAAAAGGCTGTCTGGCAGACCGATTCCTGTGTTTTTAAAAGGCGGCATGCTGCTTCTGAAATCTTTCTTCTGTTTACATATTCCATCATCCCATATTGGAAAACCTTGTGAAATAAGAACTTTAAATTTGAAACCGAATAATTGCAGGCAGCTGCAATCTCTTCTGCTGATATTGTTTCTTTGATGTGATCTTCCACATATTGAATTGCATCATTTAGAATATAATAACTGTCCATTTGTTTCTCCTGGTTGAGAGGTATATATTTTTCGTACGATTTCATCAATTTCTGGTTTTTTAATTGTTATATCCATAACCTCAAAAAGTTCCGAGATGCTGCTTAACAGAACGTTCATGGAGACGAGTCTGGGATTTATGCTGTAGGTATGGCAGAAAGGCAGCTCTTTTATAAGCTCTACACCATCTAAGGAGATCGGCTCTTTGCAGCTTTGGAATGTCACCTCCGCATAATACTGGTCTGCCCCCTGTGACTTAAACGAAACAACCGGCTGATCAAGCATCAGCTTTCCATGATCAATCAGAATAATCCGGTCGCAGATTTCTTCTATATCAGACATATCATGGGTTGTAAGAATTACCGTTGTCTTTTTTTCACGGCTTAACTCTCTTACAAATTTTCGTATTTTATCCTTCACCACCACATCAAGGCCAATGGTCGGTTCGTCCAGATACAAGATGTCAGGATCGTGCAAAAGAGCGATTGCCAGTTCTGCCCTCATTTTCTGCCCAAGGCTTAATTGCCGGACCGGTTTATTTAAAAAAGACTGCATCTCTAAAAGCTCCGTGAACATCTCTGTATTTTTTTGAAACCGGACTTTTTCAGTTCCATACATTCTCCGGTACAGCTCAAAAGTATCTTCCATGGGAAGGTCCCAGTTAAGCTGGGATCTCTGACCAAAGACAACACCGATGTGCCTTGCATTTTCTTTTCTGTTTTCCCAGGGAATCATTCCGCCGGTTTTTATAGTCCCGCAGGTAGGTGTTATAATTCCTGTCAGCATTTTAATCGTTGTGGACTTGCCCGCTCCGTTTGGTCCGATGTATCCCACCAGTTCCCCTTTATCTACAGTAAAGGATAAATCATCCACTGCTTTTTTAACCTCATAGCTGCGGTTTAACAGGGTAGAAAGAGCGTTCTTTAATCCCTCAGGACGTTTAAAGCTCTTAAATTCTCTGGTTACATGATCAACTGTAATATATGACATAGTTTCCCTCCGCTCTCATTTTACGATCCAGTGCTCTCATATGCATTAAGCCCCTTTTTCCAGAATCTGTAAGCAATAAAAAATACAAAAGCTCCCACAAACGGCGTGAGGAACAAAAATAACGGTGACACCATCCCCTCCTGTCTGTTAATAAAAAACTGAACAGGATAAAAATTAATAAATCCATAAGGCAATAGAAACGTCAGTAAAAACCGGATGCCTCCATGATAAATAGTGAGGGGATATTGAAGAAAGCAGGTCAGATTCTTATAAAAAAGCCGATACAGACCATCGCTTTTCAGAAACCAGAATGCGGGTACCGTTGTTACCATGAAACCGGCAGCCTGTATCAGTGAAGCGCCGGCTATATCAAGGATCAGCCAGATTACCTGATTAAAAGACAGAAGGATTCCCAGTTTATGCAGACTGATTCCTATTATTGCTCCTGCTATCACATAATTACTGGTATATCCTGCGCTTACTTTCGTACAGATCAAATAAATAAGAGGGTTTACCGGCTTTGTTAAAATTCCGTCAAGCTCTCCGCTGCGAATCAGCCTGGGCAGCTTGCCGAAACCTCCCATAAAAAATGTTCCCGCTATGGAATAAGAGAGAACATCAAAGGCATATAAAAGAAGGATCTCATATAATCCCCAACCCGCCACAGGCCCCACTTTTTTAAGCAGAATGACAAGCAGGATAAAACCGGAAGACCATCCCAGTATCTTAGCAATCATACGCATAAAATACTGTCCCCTGTATTCCAGCTGTGTCAGAAAAGCAACTTTAGCAAATGCACCATACAGACCAAACATAAACTCTCATCCTCCCTGTATTTCTATACTGCTTTGAATCCGCTTCCATATCAGCCGCTCTGCCATAAACAGAATGAGCACCCAGGAAAGCTGAATGAGCAATATTTTTTGCCACTGGTCCGCTTCCTTCATTCCAAGCCATATGGCAACAGGTTTATATGCCACGTAGGAAAAGGGAAGAAAATCACATAATAACTTCAGCCAGCCAGGATAAAACCAGAGAGGAATATCGATTCCGGAAAAAAGAAGAAACAGCGCATCTGCTATCATGCGCGTATAGGTACCGTCTTTCATCCAAAAGACGAATAGTCCTATGGTGTATTGGATAGAAAACATAATTAAAATCCCAAAAGACAGACTGATAAAGAAAATTAAAACAGTCCCTGGCCCCGGAACAGGCAGTTTCCATAGTAAAAATGACACTGCAGCAATGAAAATTCCTTCAAACAGAACATGATATAAATTCTCTCCCAACTGCCCAAAGAAATAATACCATTTTAAAGAAATGGGGCGAATAAAATCAATTGCAATCATTCCGGTCCGGAAACGATCTGCCAGTTCCTCGGCTATCCGGGAACTTAGCAGACCGCTGACCATGGCAGCTATGACCGAATAGGAAACCATCGTCTCAAAGCTTATGTCCTTTATGCCGCCTGCGTTAAGGATCGCCTGCCAGATACAGATTTTTATGTAGATTCCAAGCCAGTCACCAATAATCTGAAAAAGCAGATTCCACTTATACTGAATTTGCTGCCGAAAGCAGCATTTCATAAGCACCCAGTACATATCCTGCCTCCTTTCATTTTTAAGATATCCGAATCCTATCTTAACATAATGAGGCGCTGCTTTCTTGATATTTTGGACAAACTTTTTTCTGCGAGACAAAAACAGATACTGCAGTCAGTGAATTCCATGCTGCAGTATCTGTTTTAGCCTGTTCTTTATTCGCTTAAATATGCTTTCTTTACAGAATCATCATTCATCAGTTCTTTGGCATCTCCGCTTAATACAATGGAGCCTGTTTCCAAAACATAAGCCCGGTTTGCAATGGATAATGCCTTCTTTGCATTCTGTTCCACCAAAAGAACCGTTGTGCCGGACTTATTGATTTCCTGTATAATATCAAAAATTTCATTTACGTAAATAGGGGAAAGTCCCATAGACGGTTCATCTAGAACGATAACCTTGGGGTGGCTCATGAGTGCCCGTCCCATGGCAAGCATCTGCTGTTCGCCTCCGCTTAATGTACCTGCGGGCTGGTTCTTTCTTTCTAAAAGTCTGGGGAAACGTTTATAAATCATCTGAAGTGTTTCCTCAATCTCATTTTTATCTCTTCTCGTATAAGCACCCAGCTTTAGATTCTCATAAACACTTAAAGCTGCGAAAACCCTTCTTCCTTCCGGAACATGAGCCATTCCCATGCCTACGATTTTATCCCCTCTGATTTTGGTAATATCATGGCCATCAAACTGTATGCTGCCGGATGCTGCCTTGATCAGACCGGTTATTGTATGAAGGGTGGTTGTCTTGCCAGCGCCGTTGGCACCGATCAGTGCGACAATCTCCCCTTCCTTTACTTCAAAGGAAATATCTTTTAACGCCTTGATGACGCCATAGTATACTTCCAGATTTTTCACTTCAAGTATTGCCATGTTGAAAGCCTCCTTATTCTCCCAGATATGCCTTGATGACTTCCGGATCATGAAGCACATCCGCTGTTTTACCCTGGGTAAGCACCTGACCGAAATTCAGCACCGTCAAACGCTCACAAATCCCGGAGACAAGCTTCATATCGTGTTCTATTAAAAGAATGGTCATATCAAAATTATCCCGTACAAAACGTATGGTATCCATAAGCTCTGCTGTCTCATTGGGATTCATACCAGCCGCCGGCTCATCAAGAAGCAGGAGCTTAGGACCAGTCGCAAGTGCTCTTGCTATCTCAAGCTTACGCTGCTTTCCATAGGGAAGATTGGACGCAAGGGTATCCTTTTCCTTATCCAGATCAAAGACCTTTAAAAGCTCTACCGCTTTCTCATCCATCTCTTTCTCAACTTTAAAATATTGAGGAAGCCTTAAGATTCCTGCAGCAGTAGAATAAGGATGACTGTTGTGAAGACCGGTTTTAACATTATCCAGTACAGTTAAGTCTTTAAAAAGACGGATGTTCTGAAACGTTCTTGCAATACCGGCCCGGTTGATATCCACCGTTTTCTTTCCTGTCATATTATCTCCGTCTAACAGGATCGTTCCGGCATTTGGTTTATAAACTCCGGTTAAAAGGTTAAAAATCGTGGTTTTTCCCGCACCGTTTGGACCAATCAGACCGTAAAGCTGTCCCTTTTCAATGGTGATGCTGAAATTATCTACAGCCCGAAGACCGCCAAATGAAATTCCAAGGTTTTTAATTTCCAGTAAAGCCATGATTATACCCTCTCCTTCTTAGCCCTGTTCAAATGAAAATAACGTTTCCTGAAATCGATCAGCTTTGGACTCCAGTTAAATATCATCATGACGATCAGAATGATGGCATAAATCAGCATACGATAAGCATTTAAACCTCTTAACAGCTCAGGAAGCAGCGTCAATAAAACTGCCGCAATCATGGATCCCCGGATATTCCCGATTCCTCCAAGTACCACAAACACCAGAATCATAATGGACTGGTTATAACCAAAATTCTTCTGAGTCGCTGTCAGGGAAGAAAGGTTATGGGAATATAAAACACCTGCAACTCCTGCAAGGGAGGCAGAGATGGTAAATGCCATAAGTTTGTATTTGGTTATATTAATACCAATGGATTCAGCAGCAATTCTGTTATCACGGACAGACATAATTGCACGGCCGGATCTGGAATTGATCAGATTGAGGACGATGAACAGCGTAATCAGCGTCAGGATTACACCGATAGCAAAAGTGGAATTTTTTGGTGTGCCGGTAATACCCTGGGCACCATTTAAAATCACCGTTCCGTCTTTTTCCAGGTTAAGTGCCATGGAATTCTTCATGGAGAAGTGGAATCCGCCTGAATCCTTTCCAAGATAAATTACATTCACAACATTCTTAATTATCTCGCCAAAAGCCAGTGTTACAATCGCCAGATAGTCACCTCTGAGCCTTAAAACAGGAATTCCCACAACAATACCTGCGGCTGCAGCTGAAGCTGCGCCAACTAAAATTGCCAGGAAAAAACGAATTCCGGCATTTGGTATGGAATCCATCATGGAAATAGAGAAAACGGAGCTGGAAAACGCTCCCATACACATAAAACCAGCGTGGCCAAGGCTCAGTTCTCCCAGAATACCTACTGTCAGGTTCAAGGATATAGCCATAATACTGTAAATACAGAGAGGTACTAAAAGTCCCTTCATCAGACTGCTGACTTCTCCTGCAGAAATTAAAAGCTGCACAATAATGAATGCTGCAATCACAATGCCGTAAGTAATTAAGTTGGTTTTTAATGTTTTATCAATATGAAACTTTTTTGCTGTACTTTTTTCCATTCCATCCACCTATACTTTCTCATTGATCTTCTTGCCGAGAATACCGGTAGGCTTCACAAGAAGGACAACGATAAGAACTGCAAAAACAATAGCATCGGAAAGCTGGGATGAAATGTAAGCCTTGCTTAAGTTTTCAATAACGCCCAGAAGCAGGCCTCCGATTAACGCTCCCGGAATCGAACCGATTCCTCCAAATACAGCAGCAACGAATGCCTTAATTCCAGGCATGGAACCGGTATATGGGGTAAGGGTTGGGTATGCAGAGCAAAGAAGAGCTCCTGCAATCGCAGCCAGGGCAGAACCAATTGCAAAGGTAAGTGCAATGGTGCCATCTACATTAATTCCCATCAGCTGGGCTGCTCCCTTGTCTTCTGACACAGCAAGCATGGCCTGTCCTGCCCTTGTTTTCTTAATGAATGCAGTCAGTCCAATCATAATAATTACACAGCTGATAATTGTGACGATTGTCTCTCCTGAGATCGTCAGCTTTCCTTCTGCCAGCTTTAATGCCGGAATTGTTACAACAGAAGTAAAGGATTTTGGATTGGAACCAAAGACAAGCAGTGCGATGTTTTGAAGCAGGTAGCTCACACCGATTGCCGTAATCAGAACTGCCAGAGGACTTGCCATACGTAAAGGACGATAAGCGACGCCCTCAATGACCACGCCCAGTACAGTACATAGAATAACCGCAAGGAGAATGCCCGCAACAGGACCTAAGCCCATTGTGCTGACAACTGTGAACACCACGTATCCTCCAATCATAATAACATCGCCATGAGCAAAGTTGAGCATCTTGGCAATGCCATATACCATGGTATATCCAAGAGCAATGATTGCATAAACACTGCCAAGGCTTAAACCATTAATAAAATAGGATATGAAACTCATCATACCAACGCACCTCATTCGTCTTTATTAAAGATAATTATATCAAAGAAGAGGGTCGTCCCTTGGACGGCCCTCCAGCGGGTCATTTTACATTGCTGTATATACGCCGTTTACAATCTTTACTGCCTTAGGAGCCTTATCCGGTTCTCCGTCTGCAGTCCATTTCATGTTTTCACCGGTCAGACCGTTGATGGAAATCTCGGTCATTGCCGTTTTTAATTTATCGCAGATTGCGGAAGCATCCATATCGGCTGTAACACCTGCTTTTTCAGCTGCTGCTTTCACTGCGTAAACTGCATCGTAAGCATCTGCTGCAAACTGATTTGGAGTCTCACCGTACTTCTCTTTAAAAGAGGTTACGAATTTCTGAGTAAGATCATCCTTGGCATCAGCTGCGAAAGGTGTTAAAAGCATTACATTTTCTGCAAGAGCAGTATCGAAATTCTCTACTGTAAGAAGTCCGTCAAGACCATCACAGCCAAAGAACTGTGGTGCATATCCCATCTGTTTTGCCTGGGCAAGAATTAAAGCTGCCTGTGAATAGTAAATAGGAAGGAATACAAGTTCTGCACCGGAATCCTGTGCTTTCTGAAGCTGTACAGAGAAGTTTGTGTTGTTGTCTGCTGTAAATGCTTCATCAGCTGCAATTTCAATGCCCTGATTTGCAGCTTCGGAAATAAATTTATCATGAATGCCAGATGAGTAAACATCAGAGCTGTCATAAATAACCGCTACTTTAGTCGCCAGTTTGTTTTCACCGATATACTGCGCTGAAGCGGCACCCTGGTTTGGATCTGAGAAGCATACACGGAACTGATTCTCAAACTTGGTACAGTCTACTGCAGATCCGGATGGTGTTAACTGGAACATGTTATCGTTGCTGGACTCAGCACCAACTGCAATACAGGGAGCAGAAGTAACAGTTCCTACCAGTAACTGCATACCCCAGTCTTTTAAGGTATTGTAAGCGTTCACTGATTTTTCCGTATCATTTTCGTCATCCTGGAAATTAAATTCGATCTTTGCGCCGTTAATACCGCCGTTTGCATTAATCTCATTCACTGCCAGTTCTGCACCATTCTTTACGGCCTGTCCGTAAATAGCAGTGCTTCCGCTGATAGGGCCGATTCCACCGATCTTAATTGTACCCTCTCCTGCTGCTGCGCCCGCTGCGGTGGTCTGTGCCTCACCCTTGGATTCTGTTCCAGCTGCGGTTGTTCCCTCTGAAGCTTTTCCGCTTCCGCAGGCAGTTAAAGATGCCGCCATGGCAATTGCCAAACCAAGACTCAGTAACTTTTTCATAGATTTTTTCACAATCCATTCCTCCTCATGAAACAATTTTATATACGGCACATTAACGTTGTAACGTATACATAGTCTTTATAATAGAATGGCTTTTAAAAAAAGTCAACTAATTTTGTTTCAAAATAATAAAATAAAGTCAGCTTTTGGATTATTCCCACGGAATATCAGAACTTTCAATCGTCTTGTCCCGCAGCATCAAATCCCGCACCGCCTCAGATGCTGACTTGCCGCCAAACAGCACTGCGTTCACCTGTTCTACAATCGGCATGGATACCTCATATTTCTGTGACAAGGCAAGTGCTGCTTTTGCAGAATAAATCCCCTCTACAACCATCTTCACTTCTCTGGTCGCTTCTTCCATTGACTTTCCCTGGCCTATGAGAATTCCTGCTCTTCTGTTCCGGCTGTGCATGCTGGCGCAGGTAACAATTAAGTCTCCGATGCCGGACAGTCCGCCAAACGTCTGAATCTTGCCTCCCATGGCAGTGCCAAGTCTTGAAATTTCAGCAATGCCTCTGGTAATCAAAGCAGCTTTTGTATTATCTCCATATCCAAGTCCGTCTGCAATACCCGCTGCCAGTGCAATGACATTTTTTAAAGACCCTCCAAGTTCAATCCCTAAAATGTCCGGGCTTGTATAGACCCGGAATACTTCACTCATAAAGATGCTCTGAATGTATTCCGCAGTCTTTCTTGTGGAGGCACCTGCCACACAGGTCGTTGGAAGGCTCTTGCTCACTTCCTCCGCATGACTTGGTCCGGATAAAACCGCAACATCTGCCATAGGCAGTTCTTCTTCCAGTATCTCAGATAAAGTCATCAGACTGGCTTCTTCAATCCCTTTCGCCACATTCACAACCACCTGCCCATAACGGCAGAATGGATTCATCCGTTTCGCGGTTGACTTAACGTAAACAGAAGGAACTGCAGTAACCAGAAGATCTCTTCCTGTCATGGCTTCTTCCATATCTCCCGTAAATACCATATCTTCCGGAAGTATCAGTTCCGGAAGCGTATGATGCCGGTGAGTCTGCTCCATCTCTTTAATTTCTTCCGGCAAAGCAGACCATACCGTCACCTCATGTCCATTATTATATAGAAGCACTGATAATGCCATACCCCAGCTTCCTGATCCGATGATTCCAATTTTAGCCATCTGACTCACCTCATTTTGTTTTTCCAGATCCAAAGGATATTTTATTCTCTTTGCCTTGGATCAGCCTGCCGATATTCGCCCTGTGGCGCCAGAATGCCTGACCGCTGATCAAAGCCGCAACTATGTAAAATTCCGGCAGAAGATCCTGCTTCAGGCCATATGCGCCCATAGATCCGAACACACACATCCAGATGAGGAATATAGTTGCTACAATCAGCGAACCAAGAGATACATATCTTGTAACCAATACGATTAAAATAAAAGAAATCAGGCACAAAAGGGTCATTCTTAAATCAGACGCCATAATAAGACCTGCAGTGGCGGCGATTCCCTTTCCGCCCTTGAACTGCAGATAAAACGGATAATTATGACCCAGAATAACACCAAAGCCAGTGTACAGTATCAGAAGATAAATCATCTCCGGCTGATTCTGAAACACCAGGCGGATTGCCAGGCAGGGAAGAAGCGACTTTAAAAAATCACCGAAAAAAACGACTGCTCCCGCTTTAGGTCCCATGACCCTGAGTGCATTGGTGGTGCCGGAATTACCGCTTCCGTATTTTCTGATATCAATTTTATGTGTTTTACCGTAAAAATAACCGGATTGCAACAGTCCGCAAAGGTATCCTGCAATAAGGCAGATGATTCGTTCCATAATTATTGTTCCTTTCCGCTCCGCTCTCTATAAATAAACTTTAAGGACGTTCCCTTAAAACCAAACGCATCCCGGATCTTGTTCTCAATATACCTGGTATAGGAGAAATGGGTGAGTTCTTTATCGTTTATAAAGATAACAAAGGTCGGCGGTTTCACAGCTACCTGGGTGATATAATAAAGGCGGAGACGTTTGCCCTTATCAGACGGCGGCTGCTGAAGAGCTACTGCTTCCGTCATAATTTCGTTTAAAACTCCAGTAGCAACGCGCAGGGTCTGATTCTCCCGGACCATATCAATCAGTTCAAAAAGCTTATTCATTCTCTGTCCGGTCTTCGCTGAAATAAATATAAATTCGGCATATGGCATAAAAGATAAGGTATCTTTTATTTTCTTGGTGTATTCATAAATGGTCTTGTCATCTTTTTCAATGGCATCCCACTTATTCACAGCCACAATGATACCCTTGCCCCGTTCATGGGCAATTCCTGCAATCTTGGCATCCTGCTCGGTAACGCCTTCTTCTGCGTCAATAACCACAACCACCACATCGGCCCGTTCTACTGCTGTCACTGTACGGATAATGCTGTAACGTTCCAGTTCTTCTTTAATTTTACTCTTTCTTCTAAGCCCGGCCGTGTCAATAAATACGTATTCCGTACCATTATGGACGATTTCCGTATCTACGGCATCTCTTGTAGTTCCTGCAATATTGGATACAATTACACGGTTTTCACCCAGAAGCTGATTAATAATAGAAGATTTACCTACATTGGGCTTTCCAACGATTGCGATTCTCGGACGGTCATCATCTTCCTCTTCTGTCTGAAATGTACCAAAATGCTTGGCGACTTCATCAAGCAAATCACCCAGTCCCAGTCTGGAAGCTGCTGATACAGGAATGGGATCTCCGATTCCAAGATTATAAAATTCATATACATCATTGCCAAACTTCTGGAAACTATCCACCTTGTTCACTGCAAGGACTACTGGTTTCTTTGATTTACGAAGCATGTCTGCAACCTTTGAATCGGCATCTACCAGCCCCTGACGTACATCGACAATAAACACGATAACATCTGCCGTGGCAATGGCGATTTCCGCCTGTTCCCGCATCTGGGATAGAATGATATCGCTGCTGTCCGGTTCAATTCCGCCTGTATCAATCAGGGTAAAATTCATATCCAGCCAGGTACAGTCAGCATAAATACGGTCTCTTGTTACTCCCGGTGTGTCTTTTACAATTGAAATGGTCTCACCGGCTAAAACATTAAACAGCGTAGACTTTCCCACATTGGGACGGCCTACGATGGCAACTACTGGTTTACTCATATATTATATCTCCTTTAATTCATATCCGTCATAAGAAGGTTTCTTTTCCTTAGCGTATCCTAAAACAGCGTAAACGAAATCCTGACCGCTTGATTTTACAATATCTACCTGTACTTGTAAAGCATTTTGTACATCCTGACGTGTCAGGTCATCAAGAAATACCTCTTCTCCGCTGCGAAACATGCACTCAGGAAGCAGAAGCCTCTTCCCAAGAGGTTTTCCTTTTAACTGGGCGATTAAATCCTGTCCGGTAATTAAACCGGCAACTGTAATCTGCTCACCAAAGAAATGATTGACGATTGGGTAGACGTGAACGGTCCGCCCAGGAAACCTTTCGCAAACCAGCCTTGCATGGTTCTCTATAAAAGGTGCTGCAAGCGTTCCTGTTGCAATGGAAATCTCCTCTGCGGCATCCTCTTCCCCTTCTTCTTTCAGGGCTTCCTTCACCTCAGTCTCTAAAAGCCGAAGCATACCCACACCGTTTTCCAGCTGAATGTATCCGTCATACCGGGTTTCTTCCGGCATAGGTCTATCAGCCAGAATATAAAACTCATCGCTTGCATGAATAAAATGACAGCCATGCTCTTTAAAAAGCGTCTTCTGCCACTTCTCCACAATCTCCAGAACAGATATGGCATCCTCTTTTGTAACAGGGCTTAACGGGAATAACCCATCCCTGAATTTTGATACACCTACCGGCACCACCGATACGCTTTCCATATAAGGGAGATACTTAGATAAATCTCTAATGGTCCGTTCCAGTTCTTCTTTGTCATTCACACCTTTGCAGAGGACAATCTGCCCGTTCATGGGTATCCCTGCTTCATACAGCCGGTCAATTTTTTCAAGGGCTTCACCTGCAAACCGGTTATGAAGCATCCTGCATCGCAGCTCAGGGTTTGTGGTGTGAACGGATATATTAATAGGTGCCAACTTAAACTCAATAATCCGTTTAATGTCGTGTTCGCTCATGTTGGTTAAGGTGACATAGTTCCCCTGTAAGAAAGAAAGTCTGGAATCGTCATCTTTAAAGTAGAGGGTATCCCTCATTCCGGGAGGCATCTGGTCAATAAAGCAGAAAATGCAGTTATTCCTGCAGGTACGGTATTCGCTCATCAGACCATTCTCGAAGGTAAGTCCTAAATCTTCAAATTGGTTCTCTATTTCTAATTCCCATTCTTCTCCGTTCTTTTTCCTGACGACCATAAGAATGGATTCACTGTTTACGTAATACTCATAATCGAAGATGTCTTCCAGTTCATGTCCGTCAATGGAAAGAACTTCATCTCCTGGTTCCAGTTCCAGTTCTTCTGCAATAGAACCGGTGTCTACCGTTTTAATAACATGTCCTCTTTTGCTCATTTCTATTTTACCTTTCTGCAGCTATCTTTTATATCATAACAAGATTGTTACTCTTTGTAAAGGAAGCGTTTTTTGTTTTTTTCACTGAAATACAGCAAAGACTATTGACGCATTCTGTCATTCAATGGTATAAAAAGATGTAAGATTATAAAACAGGCAGTCTTACGACTGGCTGTTCATTTATTATGGAGGAATCTTTGTCATGGCAAATGATTATGTATTTAACGACCAGCTACCTGTTGCTCCCCTAAAGATCGCAGCGCTGGAAAGCTGCGGGGAACTGGCCAGGAAGGTAAATGACCATATTGTCGGTTTTCGCAGGAACGATATCGAGGAGTTAAAACGCCGTGAGGCAGATCTTCACTACCGCGGTTACGATATCGACTCTTATCTTCTAAGCTGCGAGTGTCCTCGCTTTGGAAGCGGCGAAGCGAAAGGAATCGTCAAGGAATCTGTCCGTGGTACCGATGTTTTCGCAATGGTGGATGTCACTAATTACAGCATATCCTATACAGTGAACGGATATACAAACCACATGTCTCCTGACGATCATTTTCAGGATTTAAAGCGTATTCTCGGTGCATGTACAGCTACCGCCCACAGGGTCAGCGTAATTATGCCGTTTCTATATGAAAGCCGCCAGCACAAGAGAACCAAACGGGAATCCCTTGACTGCGCAATGGCATTAGAAGAACTGGTGAATATGGGAGTAAGCAATATTATTACCTTCGATGCCCATGACCCCAGAGTGCAGAATGCCATCCCTTTAAATGGCTTTGACAATTTCATGCCGACTTACCAGTTTACGAAAGCGGTTTTAAGACAATATCCTGATTTAAAGATTGACAAAGAACACATGATGGTAATAAGCCCCGATGAAGGTGCCATGGACCGCGCCGTATACCTTGCCAATAACTTAAGTGTAGATATGGGTATGTTCTACAAAAGAAGAGATTATTCCAAGATCGTAGGCGGACGCAACCCCATCGTAGCTCATGAGTTTCTTGGTGCTTCCGTGGAAGGCAAAACAGTGCTGATTGTAGATGATATGATTTCTTCCGGGGAAAGCATGTTGGATACTGCCAGGGAATTAAAGGAACGCAAGGCGGACAAGGTAATTGTTTGCTGTACATTCGGACTGTTCACCAATGGTCTTGAAAAGTTTGATGATTTTTACAGCAAAGGATACATTGACAGAGTGGTGACCACAAACTTAAATTACCGTCCCAAAGAGCTGTTTAACAGAGAGTGGTATGTAGAAGCCGACATCAGCAAGTATATTGCTGCAATTGTGAATTCCTTAAACCACGATGTTTCCATCAGTACAGCATTATCCTCAACGGATAAGATTCAGCAGCTGCTGAAAAAATACAAAGCATAAGCCACTTACCTCATGCAGTAAAAGTCCGGAAGAATGAACTGTTCTTCCGGATTTTTACTGCCTTATTCTTTTAACCCCAGAAATGCTGCCAGATTACCCCTTTCATTTCCGCAGGTGCGGTGGGAAAACAGATAATCGGAATTACAGTGGGTACAGATATCCGTTGTCTGTATGTTCTCCGGCCTCACTCCGGCCTCTGTCAGTATAATTTCATTGGCCTTCCATAAATCCAGCATGAACTTGCCATTCTCTTTCTCCCGCAGGATCTTATTCCAGTTCTTTTTTGCAAAAGCCTTTTTAAATTCCAGGGCTACCTCTTCCCCTACCTCATAACAGTCTCCGCAGATACTGGGACCAATACAGGCAATTAAATCTTCTGCTTTCGTTTTGTATGCTTCCTTCATTTTTTCAATCGTAACTGCTCCCATACGCTTTACCGTACCTCTCCAGCCCGAATGGCTGAGTCCGATTGCTTTGTTTACCGGATCCAAGAAATACAGGGGAACACAGTCTGCATAAAAGGTGACCAGAGTAATTCCCGGGACATTGGTGATGAGTCCGTCAACATCTGTGTAATCTCTTTCCTTTGCAATTCCCTTGCCTGCATCCTCTTTCGTAACCAGACGGATATTGGTCGTATGAGTCTGATAAGACAAAACCATCCGTTTCTCATCGACGCCAAGAACGGCACCCATTCTTTTGTAATTCTCCATGACATGATCCGGATTGTCCCCTCTGGTAAATGTAAAATTAAGGGTTGCAAATTTACCCTGGCTGACTCCACCCATCTTTGTGGAAAATCCCTGGGCGACCAGTCCTGTTTTTTCCAATATGGGAAAGGATAAATAAGGCACCGGATCTGTCTCAATATAATCCATTCCCTGTTCTTTGCTCTTACGTTTCCATATATCACTCATTCCAGCACCTCCTTTTAAAATGCATCCCGAATCAATCGGATTTCCTGTCCTAAGATAGCCACCACATCAAACCTGCATGGGACGGACTCACCAAGCCGGTGTCTGTATAAGTATCGCCTTGCAGTATTCCTGATTTTCAGCTGTTTTCTGCCATCCACCGCTTCTGCAGGGTCTCCCTTTTTCGCATTTTCCCGGTATTTCACCTCTACAAACACATAATATTTTCCATCTTTTGCTATTAAGTCGATTTCTCCTGACCGGTCACGGTAATTCCGCTCCAGAATTTTATAGCCGGCACGCTCCAGATAATCTGCAGCTATCCCTTCAAACCGGTTTCCGGTCTCTCTGTTATTCATGATTCTCCCCAGACACAAAATTCTTAATGAAACTCCTTCTGTGAATGGGGCATGGTCCATGTTCTTTCAGTGCCGCAATGTGGACTCCGGTGCCATATCCCTTGTGTTTTGCAAAACCATACTGGGGAAATAGTTTATCATACTCTACCATCATATGATCTCTTGTCACTTTTGCCATGATACTGGCAGCTGCGATGGACACGCTTTTTCCATCCCCTTTCACGATTGGTATCTGGGGAATATCAAGCTTTGGAATGGTAACCGCATCATTTAAAAGGATATCAGGCATCATTCCCAGTTTCGAAACCGCCGTTCTCATGGCTTCGTAGGTTGCCTGCAATATATTGATTTCGTCAATCCTGTCCGGACCCACTACGCCCAGTCCTACTGCCAGTGCCTTTTCCTGTATTTCCACAAATAAAGCTTCCCTGCACTTTTCGGACAGCTTTTTAGAATCATTTAAAAAGAGAATTTCACAATCTTTAGGCAATATGACTGCTCCTGCGACCACAGGTCCTGCCAAAGGTCCCCTTCCTGCCTCATCAATCCCGCAGACAAGTACGTGAGCATCATATTTCAGCTCAAATTCCTTCATCATTTCTAACCGTTTCAGCTCTTCCAGACGTTTCTCTTCCGTTAATTTCCTCATCTTTTTTCTCCAGTAATTTGATTAAAAATAAGGACCTGCTCCTGTAAATGAGCCGGTCCATTGATGTGTTCTTATGATTGCTGCGGAGTCTCCAGGGTCAGACGGCCCAATTTTCCGCTTCTGAAGTCCTCAATCAGCAGATTTGCTGCCCTGTTTAAATCCAGTTCTCCACCTCTTGCAAGGCAGGCTCTGGCCTTGGCGATCTGCATGAGTCCTTCCAGGGGATCTTCCGCTGAAAGGTCATAACGCCCGGATAAAACATGGGGATAGGTTTTCATTAAGAAACGGATCAGTTCCATGGCAAGTTCCTCTTTATTTAAGATCTCATCATTGATGGAACCGATGAGCGCAAGACGGATGCCTACCGTCTGATCTTCAAATCTTGGCCACAATATTCCCGGTGTATCAAGGAGCTCCAGGCTTTTATTCAGACGAATCCACTGATTTCCCTTTGTGACACCCGGCTTATTTCCTGTCTTTGCACAGGCTTTCCCTGCGAAAGAATTGATAAATGTAGACTTTCCCACATTGGGAATTCCGACTACCATGGCACGTACCGGGCGGTTTAATATCCCCCGTCTCCGGTCCCGTTCAATCTTTTCCTTACATGCTTCTAAAACAACACCGTTAATGGATTTTAAGCCTGCACCGCTTTTTGAATTCACTTTCACAACATGACAGCCCTTTTCTTCAAAATAAGCTGCCCATGCATTATTACACCGTTCATCTGCAAGATCCGATTTATTCAGCAGTATCAGGCGGGCTTTCCCCGCTCCCAGATCATCGATATCCGGATTACGGCTGCTTAAAGGCACTCTTGCATCTACCAGTTCGATGATCAAATCAATTAATTTGATATCTTCCTTCATTGCCCTTTTGGCTTTGGTCATATGACCTGGATACCATTGTATATTCATAACATTCCTCTATTTCGAACGAATTAATTCCAGCTTTACAAGGGGCAGCATTCGTAACCATATCTTTCCTTTGATCTGGCTGCCGCTTACATTCCCGATATTGGAAAAACGGCTGTCTTCACTGCTGTCCCGGTTATCTCCTAACAAAAAATATTCCTCTTCTCCCAGCTTCATAGGCTTTTCAGCCAGTCCTGCCAGGGATATCCGGCCAAGTCCTGCCGGTTCTACCAGCTTCTCACCATTGATATAGATCTCATCGTTTTTTATCTGCACCGTCTCTCCCGGCAGTCCGACGATACGCTTTACATTCATCTTCTGGTCTTCTCTTTGAAACACAACCACATCAAACCGGTCCGGCTTCCCAAAATCATAGGACAGGCGATCCATTAAAACCACATCACCGGACGCAAAAAGGGGAAGCATGGAATGCCCTGCAACAACGATCTGAGTTCCATAAGCATAGACCAGAAACCATGCAAAAGCAATTACTACAACGATGTCAACAATCCAGTTGACAAAATGGCGGAGCCTGTTATTATCTTCACTATGATAAAAATCCATCTATGACACCCCACCTACTAAAGAAAGGGACAATTTACATTGTCCCCCTCAAATGTTCCGGAATTATTTAACCAGTTCTTTGACCTTAGCAGCCTTACCAACTCTGTCTCTTAAGTAATTCAGTTTTGCTCTTCTTACTTTACCCTTTCTTACAACTTCAACGTTGTCTACGGAAGGGGAATGTAATGGCCAGGTTTTCTCAACGCCGATACCGTTAGAATTCTTTCTTACAGTAAAGGTTTCTCTTGCGCCGCCGTTCTGTCTTTTGATAACGGTTCCTTCGAAAATCTGGATTCTTTCGCGGGTTCCCTCTTTGATCTTGTTGTATACTTTTACAGTATCACCAACATGGAACACCGGTACGGTCTGCTTTAACTGTGCTGCTTCAATATTCTTAATAATTTCGTTCATCGTGTGAACCTCCTTGATTTTATTTGATGTTCTTAATACTTCATACTGGAATCCGTAACAGAGGACCATCGCCTTTTGATCACAACATTTTGTATTTTATCATAAAGGATTGTCGAATGCAACCCTTTTTAATTATTATTATTCCCTTAAGTTTATGCTGTTATGCACCGCAGGCGGTTTCAGCTGCAGTCTCTTTAAAATAGCAGGAATAAGTTTGGAATAATCATGGCAATCGCTGCAGCATAGATCGCATCCAGCCATGCAACGGAGCCAATTGCTCCTATATAAATCAGCCCAATCACAGGTGCCACAATAATTTTAATCAGCACATTGATATTTTTATTTTTCAGTATATTATTCACCAATACCTTAGCGTCACCAGTGCTGGGAAATGCATGCATAAGAATTGAAAATCCGATCCAGCCCAGTAATAGATTTAATGGGTTAGAGTAATCTTCAAAAACAATTAAATCTATAGCTGCAGGTGATAAAATGATCATACCAACGAGTGTATTAATCAAAAACGGTCCTGTGGAAATCAAAAAAGTCTTGAAAGGATCCTGAGTTGCTTCATGCAAAACATATCCACATGGATTAGAAAACTGAAAATATTTCACCTCATAAACCGGAACCCGCATCAGGCGGCAAAAAATCTGGTGTGCAAGTTCATGAACGATTACACCTGGAAATGTAATAACTGATATGATGATACCTGGAACAAAAAACATAACAAGACCTCCTCCTTATTCATCAATATAGTACTCATGGAGAGATAAGTTCCCATCCAGATAGCTCTTAAAATCTGCATCCAATTCATTTCCCTTAGAAATATACTCCTGAACAAGTGCATCCGTGTTCTTTGCATTTTCCTTCAGCGCAATCAAATACGTTTCCCATACATAATCTCCCTCTGGATTTTGCGCATATGCTTTTGATGCCAGATCCAGACCTTCTTCTTTCTTTCCTTCCAAAAGTCTGATAATTGCAAGCCCACGGGAAGCTGAGCTGTAGGTTTTATCCGCAAGCAGCACTTCGTTATAGCAGTTTTCAGCATATTCTAAATCTCCCTGCCGCCGCGACATAGTGGCTAACTGGACCTTTGCGTCTAACATATTATTATCTTCATCTATGGATTTTTCGAGACAGCTCCTGGCCTCGCCAGTATCCCCGGCAAACATGGACATGTAATAATAAACCAATGCCTTATCCTGTTCCGGGTCACTCAACAGCTGATTTAGATACTGATAGCCCGTTTCTAATACTTCCTCCTTAGACTTGGCATCTCCCAGCTTCGATTGCATATTCTGAACCGTATCATAAGTGTTAAAGAACCGGTCTAATTTATCTATGTACCGATTCATTCTGTTAACGGTATTTGCCTCCATTTTTTTCCCGGATAAATTGTTGGAAAGCACATATGATGCATCATCATAAAATCCGCCGTCCATAGCAATATCAGTCAACCGGACTGCAGCTGGAACAGAACCTGGATATTGCTCCGCAACAGTATGTAGGCCCTGGATCGCTTCAACGACATCCCCGTTTGCAGCCATGGCTTCTGCTTTTTCATATATTTTATAGGATTTTATAACTTTAGGGAAACGGATAAAAGCGAATCCCATTAAAACAACAATAACAGCTGAAAAAATGATAAAAAGTTTTGGAACCGGGTAGTGGATAAATTTTTCCCGGCAGGCACTGCACAACATGGAATCTGCATTTTCGGAACGGTCTATCAGCCCATGGCCACATGCTCCGCACCGGTTTTCTGTTTCCCATTGGTCCTCTTGTCCATTACTTATTTCTGGTACATTTGGTTCTTCCTGCATTTTCTAAACTCCTTAATTTATTGGCGAAAGCCTACTTTTAAGTTATCGGTCACACAGATTGTTATATTAAGTGTGAAGGGGAAAATGCGGTCTCAATTTCCAGTTTTTTCCATTAAAAATGCGGAGATGTTCATAACAACAGCATTCTCCGCATTTGAACCGTTGGGTTGTTTATTCCCTGTTTTCCTGTTCTTTCAAAAGCTTATTTAAAAATTCCACGTCTTTTTTTGACAGTACCGCGTCTTTTAAAAGATCCGGTCTCCGCTCCAAGGTCCGTTTAATGGATTGCTCCCGTCTCCAGCTTTCAATATTCTTGTGGTGTCCGGACAACAAAACCTCCGGGACCTTAAATCCCCTGTACTCCTCCGGTCTGGTATACTGGGGATACTCAAGCAGATTGTCATGAAAGGATTCAAATTCAGCAGAAGTCTCATTATTTAACACGCCTGGTATTAACCGGGAGATACAGTCAATCATGACCATGGCAGGAAGTTCTCCTCCGGTCAGCACATAGTCTCCAATGGAAAGGAAATCTGTCACCACAAGATTTAGTGCCCTCTCGTCAATTCCCTCATAGTGACCGCAAAGAAAAACCAGATCCTCTTCTTTGGCCAGTTCCCCTGCAATCGTCTGATTAAACACAGTTCCCTGGGGTGTCATGTAAATCACACGGGGCGTCTTTCCAATCTTTCTGCACAGATCGTCGTAAGCCTCACATATAGGCATGGGCTGCATCACCATTCCAGCGCCTCCACCGTATGGGTAATCATCCACACTGTGGTGCTTGTCCTGAGAATAGTCTCTTATATCTATTGCTTCTATGGATAAAAGTCCTTTTTCTGCGGCTCTGCCGATAATGCTGGTATTTAAACCGTTTAAGACCATATCAGGAAACAGCGTCAATATATGATAATTCATTCTTTATTTCCACTCCTATCCTTAATCCAGAAGCCCGTCCATCATATGAACTGTGACTGTTTTCTTCTCCAGATCCACATTCAGAACGCATTCTTTAATTGCGGGCAGAAGAACCTCTCTGCCATCAGTCATCTTAACCTCATAGACATCATTGGCCCCTGTCTTAATCACATCCGTCAATGTCCCGAGCTCTTCCCCATCATCTTTTACAACCAAAAGACCGATGAGATCAATAATAAAGTTTTCATCAGGGCCCAGCTTCACTGCTAAATCTCTTGTAATCAAAAGATCCTTACCCTTGTATTTTTCAATTTCATCAATGGAATCATATCCTTTAAACTTCAGGATTACCATATTTTTGAAGAATTTTACTCCTTCAATTTCTAAATCAATCTGTTCCCGCCCTGTATCGAGAATCACTTTCTTTAACTGTTTAAAACGGGCGGAATCATCCGTTGTTGGAAACACTTTTACTTCTCCCTTTACCCCATGGGTGGAAGAAATCACTCCGACTCTTAGCAAATTTTCCATTTGTCTCTCCATATTATATAAAAGAAACCGGATATTACTATCCGGCTTAATTCTCTACATTGTTTCGTAAACCATCGGTTTATGAAAGCAAAAGAAGACCGTCTTCCCGACAGGCCGGCGGTCTACAAAAGCTACTGAATTTCAACAGTAACTTTTTTATCTTCTTTGGAAGCTGCTGCTTTTACAACAGAGCGGATCGCTTTCGCAATTCGGCCCTGTTTGCCAATTACCTTACCCATATCGGAAGGTTCTACCGTAAGTTCAAGGACGATTTCATCGTCTTTTACAGTCTCAGTAACAGCAACATGATCTGGATTATCAACCAGTGCTCTTGCAATTACTTCTACTAATTCCTTCATATGCTTCACCTCTCACTACTGGATACCGGCGATCTTTAAAAGCTTGCTTACAACTTCTGTTGGCTGAGCACCTGTTGCTAACCACTTTTTAGCGTTCTCCTCATTAAACTTGATTACGCTTGGCTCTGTGGTAGGATCATAGTATCCAACTTCTTCGATGAATCTGCCATCTCTGGGAGATCTGGAATCTGCAACTACAATTCTATAGAAAGGAGCCTTTTTCTGACCCATTCTTTTTAATCTCATTTTTACTGCCATGTTCTAATTCACCTCCTTAAATCTTAAATTGTGAAACCTATATATAGCGACGCAGGAATCTGCCTTGCTAACATCAAAGTAATATTAAAACGGTAATTTCAGTTTGCCAAGAAGTCCTGCACCACCGCGGCGCTTTCCTCCGCCAAGCATTCCCGGCAGCTGTTTCATCATCTTCTTCATCTGATCAAACTGCTTTACAATCCGGTTCACTTCACTGATATCAACCCCTGCTCCCTGTGCCACACGCTGCTTTCTGGACGCGTTCTTCATCAGGTCGGGATTGGTCCGTTCTTTGTTCGTCATGGAAAGAATAATCGCTTCCACCCGGTCCATGGCCTTTTCATCAATATCCATATCTTTCATCTGTCCCATGCCTGGCATCATACTCATAATGCTGGCCATACCGCCCATGTTTTTAACCTGGGTCATCTGGTCCAGAAAATCATTGTAATCAAATTCTGCTTTTTTGAGCTTCTGGGATAATTCCCTGGCTTTCTCTTCGTCCACCTGGGTCTCCGCCTTCTCAATCAGAGAAAGGATATCTCCCATGCCTAAAATTCTGGAAGCCATACGGTCCGGATAAAACTGCTCCAAATCAGACAGCTTTTCACCCATGCCAACGTATAGAACCGGTTTTCCGGTGACAGCACGGATAGAAAGTGCGGAACCACCTCTTGTATCACCATCCAGCTTTGTAATGATGACACCGTCAATTCCAATCTTGTCATGGAACATACCGGCAACATTCACAGCGTCCTGTCCTGTCATGGCATCAACTACCAGAATCGTCTGATGAACTTCAACATTGTCTTTAATCTCAATCAGCTCATTCATCATGTCTTCATCAATGTGAAGACGGCCTGCCGTATCTAAAATCACAACATTCTGACCATTCTTTGCTGCAGAAGCAAGTGCAGCCCTGGCAATATCAGCCGGCTTCTGGTTTTCTCCCATGGAAAATACCGGAACGCCCTGCTTCTCACCATTGATCTGCAGCTGTTTAATCGCAGCAGGACGGTAGATGTCACAGGCAACCAAAAGGGGATTTCTTCCCTTTGCCTTTAACTTGCCGGCAATCTTGGCGGTTGTTGTTGTCTTACCTGCACCCTGCAGACCAGCCATCATAATCACGGTTATCTCACTGGCAGGTTTCAGCTCTATCTCCGTTGTCTCAGAGCCCATTAACTTAACCAGCTCTTCGTTTACAATCTTTATTACCATCTGGCCGGGAGTCAGACTGTTCTGGACATCCTGTCCAATCGCTCTCTCCTGCACAGCACTGATAAACTGCTTTACAACTTTAAAGTTAACGTCTGCTTCCAATAAAGCCATCTTAACTTCTTTTAAGGCTGTCTTTACATCCGCTTCGGACAAACGTCCTTTGCCTCTTAAATTCTTAAATACATTCTGTAACTTATCGGATAAGCTCTCAAAAGCCATCTAACGCCCTCCTAATGAGCTTCCAGCTCGATGATTTCGCCCGATATCTCTTCGATGCGATGGATCAGACTCATGTCCTTTGTTCCGGCAAACTCAGCAGTTAAATTCCGGATTTCTCTTGCCAGTCCCTTGGTTTTTTCAAATTTTTCTACCAGATGAAGTTTCTCTTCATAACCCTCTAAAATCTTATCACAGCGCTTTACCAGGTCATGAACACCCTGACGGCTGATTCCCTGTTCCTGCGCGATCTCACTGAGGGATAAATCGTATAATACTACATCTTCATAGATGTTCCTTTGATGCTCTGTCAGCAGAGCTCCGTAGAAATCATACAAAAGTCCCTGTCTTGCAATCTTCTCCATATCATCACCTGTGATATCATACAATACTTTTTTTAAGGTGTCAAGTGTTTTTTCTTTACACCCTTAAAAAAACAGGTTTCAGTTTATGCCCGCTTCATTTATAAATTTTTTCATATAAAAATAGAGCTTTCTGCTGTGAATCACATAGCTTCCATGAGTTTCACCGGGCAGAATTCTAAGAAGGCTGTTTTTCATCTTCGATGCCAGATACTGCGTATGGGAAGTAAGAACCATATCTCTTTCACCGGCCAGTATCAGGGTTGGAACAGAAATCTGCTCCAGTTCCCTACCGGAAATCTGCGGCTCGTTTAACATCATAAGAACCTTGGGATCATGAAAGAGCAGCCCTAAGAATCCAAACAGAATCAGCCATCTGCGTTTTAGTCCTTCCGGGTATGCATTGGCACCGCAGATCACCATCCTTGAGAAAAGTCCGGGGTACCTGGCAGCTGCCAGTATTCCTATGATTCCTCCGTCGCTGAATCCACAGTAAACCGGACGATTCAACTCTAAAAGCCGGATAAATTCCGCCACATCCTTTGCCATCTTCTCGTAACTGATATTCTCTTTTCCGGAGCTTTTCCCATGTCCTCTGGAATCCAGGGCGTATACCGTATAATCCTGACTGAGCAAGTCTGCTGTCTCTTTAAATATGCTGTGGTTTTCCCCGTTTCCATGGACCAGAATCACAGCCGGTCCTTTGCCCGTAACTTCATAATAAAGCCGGATTCCGTTCACTGTTATAAACACCTGGTTTCTCCTTATCTGGCAGGAACTATTTCCAGCCAGTATCCGTCAGGATCACTGATAAAATAAATTCCCATCCCTGGATTTTCAAAGCAGATTACGCCCATCTCCTTGTGCTTTTTATAGCACTCCTCATATTCATCTGTATGAAATGCAAGATGAAATTCACATTCCCCAAGATTATAAGGTTCCGTCCGGTCGGTTAAATAAGTCAGTTCCAGAGTGAAATCAGTTTTTCCATCCCCTAAATAAACCAGCCGAAAAGATCCATCAGCCGCTGTCTTTTCCCGTACCGGAAACAGACCAAGAGCTTCTTTATAAAATTTTAAACTTTTTTCCAGATCAAGTACATTAAAATTAAAGTGGTTGAAGGTAATCATAATAGGTCCTCTCCTTTTCAAAAAGAGTCCGACCTAAAAAAAAGCCGGACTTAAACGATATTACTTCCTGGGTACAAGTGCTTTCATGCCGCCCATATATGGCTGCAATGCATCCGGAATCTTAACGGTTCCATCTGCCTGTAAGTTATTCTCCAGGAAAGCAATGAGCATTCTTGGGGGTGCCACAACCGTATTATTCAGTGTGTGGGCGAAATATTTCTGGCCATCTTCTCCTGAAACACGGATCTTCAGTCTTCTTGCCTGTGCATCTCCTAAATTGGAGCAGCTGCCCACCTCAAAATATTTTTTCTGTCTTGGAGACCATGCCTCTACATCCACTGATTTCACTTTTAAATCTGCCAGGTCACCGGAGCAGCATTCTAAGGTTCTCACCGGAATATCCAGAGTTCTGAATAAGTCAACTGTATTCTGCCACAGTTTATCATACCAGTCCATACTCTCTTCCGGCTTGCAGACTACAATCATCTCCTGCTTTTCAAACTGATGAATACGGTAAACACCACGCTCTTCCAGACCATGAGCTCCTTTTTCCTTTCTGAAGCATGGGGAATAGCTGGTAAGTGTCTGGGGAAGCTTTGTTTCAGGGAGGATTGTATCAATGAATTTTCCGATCATGGAATGTTCGCTGGTACCGATTAAGTATAAATCCTCTCCTTCTATCTTATACATCATGGCATCCATTTCTGCAAAGCTCATAACTCCGGTTACGACTTCACTGCGGATCATAAAAGGAGGTATGCAGTAGGTAAAGCCCCGTCCGATCATAAAATCTCTTGCATAGGAAATGACAGATGAATGAAGTCTTGCAATATCTCCCATAAGATAATAGAAACCGTTGCCGGCAACCTTTCTTGCGCTGTCAAGATCAATACCGTCAAAGCTTTCCATTATTTCGGTGTGATAAGGGATCTCAAAGTCCGGCACTACCGGCTCTCCGTAACGCTGTACTTCTACGTTCTCACTGTCATCCTTACCGATCGGCACACTGGGATCTATCATGTTTGGAATGGTCATCATGATCTTTTTGATTTTTTCTTCCAGTTCGCCTTCTTTTGTTTCCAGTTCAGCCAGATGGTCGGAAGCATCGGTTACCAATCGCTTCAACTCTTCTGCTTCTTCTTTCTTTCCCTGTCCCATCAAGGCACCGATCTGTTTGGAAAGTTTGTTGCGTTCCGCTCTCAAAGCATCTCCTTCCTGCTTTGCTGCACGGTTCTGCTCGTCCAGTTCGATGACTTCATCAACCAGCACAAGCTTGCTGTCCTGAAATTTATTTTTAATGTTCTGCTTTACAATTTCAGGATTTTCTCTTACAAACTTTAAATCTAACATGGTATTCCTCCTGGTTTTTCCTCAATATTTTCTGCGAATCTAATGCGCATAATAATCTGCCGTTGATTATACTACAAAAAAAGGGCAAAGAAAAGCCCTTTTCCTAAAATTCCCCATCTCTCTTCCTATTTTACTGACGAATAAGCATAGAGAGGATCTCTTCAAAACAAACTCCATTCTCTGTCGGCACATTCATCTCATCCGAAACCAGAATACTCTGCTTTACAAAATGGGCTGCTTTTTTAACATTCTGCAGCAGAGGCACACCTTTCACTGCCTGTGCCGCTATGATACTGGCAAACACATCTCCGGTGCCCGGCCTGTCGTTTCCTGCTTTTAAAGACTTTAGAAACTTTACCTCAGAGCCATTTTGGGCCACCACATTGGTTACATAGGAACCTTCCCTCACTCCGGTAATTACTGCCGAGTCAGGTCCCATACTTATTATTTCTTCCGCAATGGATGCCAGCTCTTTTCTGGTCCAGCCAGTCTGCCGGTATTGCCTTCCGGTAAGGATGCAGGCTTCTGTTAAATTAGGAGTCACGATATTACCGGACTCCACCAGAGTTCTCATGCGGCCGCACATCTCTTTTGTATAGGTCTGATAGGTATTTCCATTATCTCCCATAATGGGATCAATAATAACCATGGTCTTTTCTGTTTTAAAATTCCGTATCATATCGGCAACAATTTCAATCTGATCCTCAGAACCTAAAAAACCCGTAAAAATCCCATCAAAGTCCAGGTTCAGCTTCTTCCACTGTTCCAGGTATAAAGGCATTTTTTCCGTATAGTCATCAAAAAAGCAGGTTGGAAATCCGGTATGATTGGATAAAATGGAGGTAGGAACCGGACAGCACTGCACCTTTAATGCAGATATAACAGGAATAGCCACTGTTAACGAACAGCGGCCGTATCCTGAAAGATCATGAATTGCTGCAATTTTTTTCTGTTTATTTTCTCTTGTCATAAAAACTCCTAAGATATCCTGGCAAATAATCCGGACCGCACCAGCGCTTTCCGGAGGGGCATATAAACCAGTACTGATACAATCCCCGAAGTTACCGCATTGATGGAAGTGGAAGCAACATTATAAACCAGTGCCAGTTCTGCTGCCGGTTTTCCAAGAATAAGAAGTTTGTAGAAATAGCCCACCATAGGATCAAAAATCACATTAAATAAAAGTCCTGCAGCTGCCGCCAATATGGTCCACGTAAGAATATGCCTGCTGTCACTGGATTCATTGATCTTTCCCAGCCGATGGGCAATCAATCCTGTGATGAGGCCAATGCATAATTTCAGGACAAATGTTTTGGGGGCATAAATAATGTACACCGGGTCAAATAAATCACCGATGGTCATCCCGATGGCGCCGCCAAGACCTCCGTATAATCCGCCCAGAAGCAGTGCACCCAGCACGCAGACAGCATTGCCTAAGTGAATGGAAGTGGCATCCCCTCCCGGAAGCGTGATTTTAAACTGAAGAAACGTGAAAACCACATAAGACATTGCGGCAAAAAGTCCGGTCAGCGGGACTTTGTAAATAGTCTGATTTGTTTTATTCATTGATGATTCCTCCCTTGCTGCTTTTATTGTTCTTAATCTTAGCATGCAAGTGGAGTGATATAAATATCCAGTTTTGACTTATAAAACCATACCAGTTTAATCATGAGATTCTACACAAATCAATATACCAGAATCAAATTCAATGGAACCTGCTGCACCCGTCAGTTCATTGCTGATGCAAAGGCTGGTTCCTATGGATATGTCCTTTTTATGAAGGGGATATTTGAATCCGGAAAGGGTAATTCCCTTTACTTCCATAGTCAGGGGCAGAAATGAAATATAAGTCCCCCACATTTTATCCGCTTCAAATCCTCTTCCCTTTTCTAAAACGGTAATGCGGTTCTTCGGATCCACAATCGAAGCATCCACTCCCTGTTTCAAGCAATAGTAAAGCAGATGAACATTCCCCATGAAGTGATCAAGCCTGCCGCCGGTTGCTCCCAGAAGTACAAGATCTGTGCACCCTAAATTCACGGCTGTACTAAGAGCCAGTTCTGTATCTGTCTCATCTTTTTCCGGCTTGTGGATGTCCCATGTGATGTCCCCGGGAAAATTCCGGTATTCCGTAAGAACAGATTCCTCCACTGTGTCAAAATCACCCACAACCGCATCCGGTTTTAAATTCAGCTGTGACAGGGCCGTAAGCCCGCCATCTACTGCAATGATCTTATCAAAGCTTTGATTTGCCAGATACGCTCTGGCAAATTCAAAATCAATGGTTCCTCCCGTAACGATTAATCCCGTTCGTTCTTTCACCCTTTATATTCCTCAAAAATTTCTAAAAATTTTCTGGTATTGGCTGCTGCGTCACCTTTAAATACAGCAGACCCTGCAACAAACACATTGGCTCCTGCTTCAATCAGCTCTCTCACATTGTCACAGGTAACACCGCCGTCAACTTCAATATCAATATCCAGTCCGCTGCGTTCTATCATGGCCCGCAGAGCGCGAACCTTTTCCAGTGTGTATGGAATAAATTTCTGTCCACCGAATCCCGGATTCACCGTCATAATTAAAACCATATCAAGCTGCGGTAAAATACAGTCAAGTACAGACAATGGCGTTGCAGGATTTAAGGCAACTGCCGCTTTCAGTCCGGCTTCTTTAATCTGATTAACCGTCCTGTCTAAATGCCTGCATGCCTCCGCATGAACACAGATTAAATCTGCACCGGCTGCCTTGATATCTGAAATATAGCGTCCCGGCTCCTCCACCATCATATGAACATCAAAAATACGGTCGGTACAGCTTCTAAGGCTGGCAATCACCGGCATGCCAAAAGATATGCTTGGCACAAAAGCTCCATCCATCACATCAAGATGAATATACCGGGCTCCTGCATTGGCTGTATCCATCACCTGTTGTCCAAGATTTTTAAAGTCTGCTGCTAAGATTGAGGGGGCAAGTTTAAGCATGTTAGTATCTCCTTTTTTCTTTCAGTTCTTCATACAGAAGCCGGTAATTATCATAACGGCTCTGGCTTATTTTTCCTTCGGTGACGGCATTTTTTATGCCGCAGACTTTCTCTCCGATGTGCACACACCCAAGGAACTTACAGTCTGATTCATAGGGTTCAAATTCAAGAAAATATTCCTTTAACCGGCCGCACTCCATGTCCTCTAAATACATGGAACTAAAACCGGGTGTATCCATCATATATGTCTGGTTTCCAATTCCAAATAACTCTGAATGTCTGGTAGTATGTTTTCCTCTCTGGATCTTTTCGCTGATCCGTGCAGTTTCCATCTCCGCTTCCGGATAAAGCAGATTCGTCAGCGATGATTTTCCAACACCGGAAGGTCCGGCCAGAACAGTGGTTTTTCCGGCCAGAATTTTTTTCACATAGTCAATTCCCTGATTTTCATAAATACTGGTGAAATAAACAGGGTAACCGGCCGCCTCGTACATCCGGCGCAGGCTTACCATCTTTTCATCTTCTGAAAGATCAATCTTATTAAAGCAGATATTAACGGGTACATCCTGAGATTCCATCATTACCAGAAAACGATCCAGCAGATTTAAATTAGGCTCCGGATGAGTGATGGAAAACACAACCAGTGCCTGATCCACATTGGCTGCTGCAGGGCGCACCAAAGCATTTTTTCTGGGCAGGATCTCTTCAATGTTTCCTTTCCGCTCTGTTTCATCCAGAACGGAAATTTCCACATCATCTCCTACAAGAGGTTTTACATTTCTGTTCCGGAATATCCCTTTGGCCTTACATTCGTAAAGATACCCATCCTTGCTGTGGACATAATAAAATCCAGCAATGCCTTTTAATATTTTTCCTGTCATATACGCTTCCTTAGGATTGTGGTACAGCAACAAAGGTAATCGGGTAAGAATTAACCACCTCACCTGTATCCACATTTACAATTTCTACCGATCCGCTTGTTACATTATAGGCTCCCTCAATATTTTTAAATGAAACCGGAAGCATCTGATCTCCTTTTAACGTTACCGGACCCATCAGTTCTCTTACGGTATCCTGTCCATTTACCGACTGTCTCAGCTGGATTTTTAATGTCAGCTGGGTACTGCCTGATCCAGGGCCAATGATATTCTGAAGGGAGAAGGATTTATCAATGGATGCAAGATACTTATATTTGGATTCCTGTCCGTTTCCGGTACTGATCACAAAATTCACTGCAGTCCCGGATTCCACCTGACTTCCAGGCGCGGCAGACTGACTGATGATATTACCTCTTGCAACCGTCTCAGAAGAGGCTTCGGTAACGGTTCCCTGGACCAGACCCACATCTGCAAGCATCTCTACTGCAACCTCCTGTGTCTGTCCTGCCAGGTTCGGCACAACAACCGGATTGACCAGTGTAGGACCGCTGCTGGAATACAGGGTAATGGTATCCCCTTCGTTCGCTTCATTCGGGCTGTAGCTTATCACATTACCGGCTGTTACAGTGCCGCTGTTCTTCTGCTCTACATTAACAACCAGTCCCTTGCCTTCCAGTAAAGACTTGGCAGAAGCAGTATCCATGGATTCAAGTCCCAGTTTTTTCAAGTCGACTGCTGCCTTCTCCGGTCCATTGCTGATCACTACATAAACAGCAGAGTATTTATCTACAACCGTATCAGCTTTTGGATCCTGGGAAATCACATCTCCCTTATCAACGGTATCTGAATATTCATATTCACTGATTTTCATATACAGATCGCCGCTTTCCTTTAATTTCTTTTCCGCCGTTTCAGAATCCAGCCCGGAGACATCAGGCATTTTCACTTTTTTATCGCTGAGCGTTTCTTCCGTGGACGCAGCTGTAGTAGAAACCGACTCTTTTCCGGAACCGGAACGGAATAATCCTCCGACTTTGGAAAATACAATTGCGAGAATAATAACAATAATAATGGCAGTTACTACTCCTGCCGCAGTCAAAAGCTTTTCAATCTTTGGATTAATATCTTCATCCGTATTATTTCTTCTGTTTCTGCCAGGCCCCGGCTGTTCCTCATAGTCTGAGGAAGACTGGTATTTCTGACCATACTCTTTCCCTTGTGAGTTACGCTTTGCAGACGGTTCCGGCTGCGGCTTGCGGCCGGACCGGATCTGCTCCAGTTCCGGTTTCCCAATAATTACAGTCTGGGAATCATCCACAGGCGGATGGTTTTGCACAAAATCCCCGTTGGGATTGACCAGAGCCTTGCGCAGATCGGAAATCACTTCGTACATGCTCCCATATCTGTATTCCGGTTTTTTCTCCGTGCTCTTCAATATAATATTTTCCAGTGCGACCGGAATCATCTCATTATAATAGCTGGGAGGCGTAATCACAGATTCTAAGTGAGCCAGGGCTACCGTTACGGTATTATCCCCCTGAAACGGCACTCTGCCGGCAACCATCTCATATAATGTGATACCCAGTGAATAGATATCACTTCTCACATCGCTGTAACCTCCGCGCGCCTGTTCCGGCGATATGTAGTGAACCGATCCCACGGCAGTTGCACTCATTGTCTGAGAGGAAGCCGCTCTGGCAATTCCAAAATCTGCCACCTTTACTTTCCCGTCTCTTGCAATAATAATATTCTGGGGCTTGATATCGCGATGAATAATTCCCTGTTCATGAGCTGCTGCAATACCCTGGGCAACCTGCATGGCAATGCCGATGGCTTCCTTAATATCAAGACAGCCCTTTTTCATAATATAATTTTTTAACGTGATTCCTTCAATTAATTCCATTACAATGAAATGAAGGTCACCCTCATCCACAACATCATAAATATTGACAATATTCGGATGAGAAAGTCTGGCCGCTGACTGGGCCTCCATTTTAAACTTGCCTACAAAATTACTGTCAGAACTGAATTCTTCCTTTAATACCTTAATGGCTACCAGGCGGTTTAATTTATGGCACAGGGCCTTATACACATCTGACATACCTCCGGAACCGATTTGTTCCAGTATTTCGTATCTGTCCTGTAAAAATGTCCCCGGTCTCAAAATCATAAGCTTCCCTCCCTGCCAAGCTGAGGTTCAATCAAAACAACAGCAATATTGTCTTTCCCCCCATTATCATTGGCTACTGTAATTAATTTTTCTGCCTTCTCCGGCAGCTCCAGTTCCGAGCATATGATTTCCTCTATTTCAGCATCTTCCAGCATATTGCTGAGCCCGTCGGAACACAAAAGGATATAATCTCCCGGTTCCAGGCTGACTTCAAAAAAATCAATCTCCAGCTTATCTTCCGTCCCAACAGCTCTGGTTATAATGTTCTTTTTTTCCCGGTAATCCTTGCTTCCCCGCTCCAGCTGACCCAAAGATACCAGTTCTTCCACATAAGAATGGTCTTTCGTAATCTGCTTTAGCTGATCCCTGATTAAATAAAGGCGGCTGTCGCCCACATTTGCCACATACATGGTGGAATCTTCAACCACAGCAGTGACCAGCGTGGTGCCCATACCGTTTAATTCCGGCTTTTTCATGGACTCCTGATAGAGAAGCTCATTCACTTTTTCAATTCCATCTTTAAGAACCGTAACAATTCTGGTATCTTCTGTCATTTTAAAATGAGCCACCAGATTTTCGGCAATGAATCTGGAAGCATAATCTCCGGCCTGATGGCCTCCCATGCCGTCTGCAACGAGAAACAGATCAGGCAGTACACCCACAGGCTCAATTGAGGCAAAAACATAGTCCTGGTTTGCCGAACGGACTCTTCCGGTATCCGTCATAGCACAAGCCTTCATCGTAACATTCTCACTTCCTTTTACTCCTGATTTAAAAAACTTTTCCGCAGCTGTCCGCAGGCACCATTAATATCCCTGCCCATTTCTCTTCTTATAGTAACATTAATTCCGTTTTTTTCAAGGAGATTTTTAAACGCTTCAATTGCTTTCCTGTCCGACTGTACATAATCCCGTTCCTTAATCGGATTGACGGGAATCAGATTGATATGCCCATGCTGGGCTTTTAAAAGAGCTGCCAGGGCTGACGCCTCTTTTAAATTGTCATTTACACCGCTCACAAGGCTGTATTCAAATGTGATCCTTCTTCCGGTTTTTTCAAAATAAGTATGGCACGCCGAAAGTACATCGGCAAGAGGATAGCGGTTGGCTACCGGCATCAGGCTTTTACGTACTTCATCATTGGGTGCATGAAGGGAAAGAGCCAGCGTAATCTGCAGTTTCTCCTCTGCCAGTTTTAAAATTCCCGGTACAATTCCGCAGGTGGAAACTGTTACGTTTCTCTGACTGATATTTAAACCATATTCATCGGTGAGAAGATGGATAAACTGAACCAGATTTTCATAATTATCAAGAGGCTCTCCTGATCCCATAACCACGACGTTGGATACCCGTTCACCGGTAAGTTTCTGAATTCGGTAAATCTGATCCAGCATCTCGGCAGGGCTTAAGTTCCGCTCCAGTCCGTCAAGTGTGGACGCGCAAAAGCGGCAGCCCATGCGGCATCCAACCTGAGAAGAGATGCACACGGAATTGCCGTGCTTGTATTTCATCAGTACGCTTTCAATCACATTGCCATCGGAAAGACCAAATAAATACTTTCTTGTTCCGTCTATCTGGGAGATTTTTTCTTCTACAACAGTAAGGGCAGGAAGGTCTGTCCTCCCAATCAGTGTTTCTTTCAGAGATTTTGGAAGATTCGTCATTTCCTCGTAACCTGCAGCCAGCTTCTGATGGATCCATTCGTACAGCTGTTTTGCGCGAAACGGTTTTTCTCCGGCAGACACCATGAAAGCCGTCAGCTCTTCCAGATTAAGAGACTTAATATCTGTTCTTTCCATTCTATTCTACCTTTTTTCGTAATACACCGATAAAGAATCCGTCACAGGGATGAATACCCGGCAAAAGCTGCATATACCCCTGTTTCATGGTATCTATCTGAAACCGGTCTTTAAACGTTCCTTCCAGATCAACCGCCTGAAACGGAAAATTCTCTAAAAACCATGCCATGTTCTCTTCATTTTCTTTTTTATCTATGGTACAGGTGCTGAAAATAAGCCTTCCTCCCGGCTTTACATAGGTCTGTACAACCGATAGAATGTCCCTCTGAAGGGACGCAAGTTCGTCTAAATTCTCAGGTTTGATCCTGTACTTAATGTCAGGCTTGCGTCCCATAATCCCCAGACCCGAGCAGGGAAGATCCGCAAGTACGATATCAGCTTTTTCAACAGAATCAGGATCAGGTACCAGCGCATCCCATACCTTAGCCCTGATATTGTCAAAGCCGCACCGGTCAATGCTCTCCTGTATCAGACCAACCTTATACTCTGTTAAATCCCTTACTTCAACCATACCGGTACCTTTCAGTTTATCTGCCAGATGAATAGCCTTTCCTCCCGGAGCTCCGCAGACATCAATGCAAAAATCTCCTTCTTTTGGATCAGCCGCCTCTCCCACAAGGGCAGAGCTTAAATCCTGAACCTGAATATGTCCTTTTTGAAAGGCTTCCAGGCTTTCCAGATAATCATACTTTTCTAAAATCAATATCTCATCTGAAATACCCGACTCTGTTACCTGTACATTCTGCTTTCTCAGACTGGAAAGAATCTCCTCTTTCCCCGCCTTTGAACTGTTTAAACGTATTGTAGTTTTACTGTTTTCTAAAAATGATGCCATAATGGCATCTGCCGTTTCCTTTCCATAATCCTGAGTCCACATGGAAACCATCCATGCAGGAACAGAATAACGAACGGAGTCATCCGGCCACACAAGACTTTCCTTATTTCTTGAAATATTTCTTAAAACACCATTTACAAATCCTTTCAGTCCCACGAATTTCCGCCTGGCGGCAAGCTTCACCGCCTCGTTGCATACTGCAGAATCCGGAACCCTGTCCATATATAAAATCTGATAAACCGACATCCGCAGGATATTACGGATGACCGGTTTCATTTTTTTAACTTTCGTTGAAGAGAAAAAGTCAATGACGTAATCAATTTGTATTAAGTATTCTACTGTTCCTTCAACAGTTCTGGTTATAAAGGAACGTTCCGCTTTATCCAGATACTGGTATTTATTTAAGGCCTGACGCAGGATTAAATGGCTGTATGCGGAACGTTCTAATATTTCAGTAAGAACATCCAGTACAATCTCCCTGCTGTCTGTGTCTTTAGTCATTATCTCTTCTTCCTCCAAATAATATAACAAGTCTCAGCAGCTGAAGCACGGTTGCTGCAAGTGCCGCCACATAGGTAAGAGCCGCAGCTCCAAGCACTTTTCTTGTGTGGGACAGTTCTTCGTCTCCTAAAATCCCTACCTGTCCCAATAAAACAACGGCTCTTCTGGAAGCATTAAACTCAACTGGAAGCGTTACCAGCTGGAACAAAACTGCCAGTGAAAATAGAATCAGTCCGATGTTTACCAGGGGTGAACCCGCACCGCTGATGAAAAAGCCCAGTAAAATAATAGGCAGCGCAGCGTGGGAGCCGATATTGGCAGCCGGTACAATAGCACCTCTTAACCGCAGCGGTACATATCCCGTATTATCCTGCATGGCATGTCCGCATTCATGGGCTGCCACGCCGATTGCTGCAACTGAAGTTGAGTCATAGACCGAATCCGATAAATTAACGGTCTTTGTCCTGGGATCATAATGATCCGACAATCTTCCGCTGACAGGTCTTACCTGCACATCATAAATGCCCTGGGAATTTAAAAGGCGCTTTGCTGCCTCTGCACCTGTCATTCCTGACATGCTTCTTACTTTGGAATATTTATTAAAAGTACTGGTTACTCTGGCTGATGCCGCCATGGATAACAAAGCGCCAATAATTACAAAAATCCAGGTCGGGTCCATATAATAACCCATCATACCACCATAATACATAATCAGATTCTCCTTTCCCGGGAATACGGTCTGTATTCCTTATAGATGTTTAAAAACAGTTCCGTTCTCTATCTGGTAACCGCGGAGAAAAGCACCGATATCCATCCGTTTCTTTCCCTGCAGCTGCAGCTCTTTGATGGACAATCCGCCTTTTCCGGTTTTCACAACCAGATAATTTTTGCCGGTTTCCACCACCTGGCCGCAGACTCCTTCAAATTCCTGATCCACCACATCTGCATCCCAGAGTTTTAACACCCTGCCATCCCAGTCTGTGTAAGCACTTGGCCAGGGATTTAATCCACGGATCAGCCGTTCGATGGAGACTGCATCCATGGACCAGTCAATATCACCCATGTTTTTTTTGATCATTCCAACATAGCACATTTCAGACTCATCCTGCTTTTTTAAAACAGCGGTTCCGTCTTCTAACTTTTTTAGAGTTTTTATAAGCAGCTTTCCGCCGACCTGGCTGAGCTTATCCTGAAGGCTTCCGCCAGTCTCTTTTTTATCTAAAACAACAACTTCCTGATCAAGCATATCTCCTGTATCCAGAGCTTCTGCCATCATCATGGTAGTGATACCGCTTATCTCTTCTCCGTTTATTACCACATATTGAATGGGAGATGCACCGCGGTATTTGGGAAGCAGGGAGGCATGGATGTTAATACAGCCAAATTCCGGGATATCTAAAATACTTTTGGGGAGAAGCTGCCCAAAAGCGGCAACCACCATAACATCCGGCTTTAAATCTGTCAGAATTTTTACAAACTCCGGATCTCTCGCCTTCACAGGCTGATAAACAGGAATTCCATATTCCAGCGCCTTTTCCTTTACCGGAGTCATTAAAACTTCTTTTCCTCTTCCCTTTGGCTTGTCCGGCTGGGTCACTACAGCCAGAACCTCATGTCCTGCCTCTACCAGTGAGCAAAGGGCAGGAACAGAAAAGTCAGGGGTTCCCATAAATACGACTTTCATCAATATTCCTCAACCTCCTCGTCCTCTTCTTCCAGCGTCACATCCTCGATTTCCCCTTCTACCTTATCCACAAAAAGCTCACCGCTTAAATGGTCGCATTCATGGCAGATCGCGCGGGCAAGAAGTTCCTCTCCTACCAGCTCAAAGGGCTTCATATCGGCATCAAATGCTCTGACTTTCACATGATTAGGTCTGGTGACTGTTCCGGATTTTCCTGGTACACTTAAGCAGCCTTCCGGTCCGGTCTGTTCGCCATCTGTCTCTATAATTTCCGGATTGATGAGGACGTACTGGTTGCCGTCTTCCACATCAATGACTACAATCTGTTTTAATATTCCTACCTGGGGAGCTGCAAGTCCCACGCCATTGGCCTCGTACATAGTTTCAAACATGTCTTTGATCAAATCTGTAATTCTTGGGGTGATCTCCTTCACAGGCTTGCATTTTTTTCTTAAAATTTCATCTCCAATGGTTCTAATTTTTCTAATCGCCATTCTCTTTGTCCTCTCATTTACGAAAAATCATACTGGATCAAGACTTGTTCAAACAATTCGGGATGATTTTCAGAAAAACCATCAATTTGATCCCTGATTTTAATTAGTATATCATAGTTTTCTTGTTTCAAGTATAAAATTTTTCTATATATATCATTAATTTTGTAGACGGAAGCCTCCACCGGACCGATGATCTGCACCTGCCTGGGTTCTCCCAAAGCTGCCGCAAATGCCCCTGCTGCAGCTGCCGTTTCAGCAAGAATGGGCTCATTCCGGGATGAAAACTGAATGGTTAAAAGCCCGCTTGCAGGAGGATATTTCATCAGGCTGCGAAATGCCATCTCCTGCTTATAGAAGGTTTCATAATCCTGGTTTGCCGCAGTAACGATGCTGTAGTGTTCGGGACTGTAGGTCTGAATGATCACATCTCCGGGCTTTGAATCCCTGCCGGCTCTTCCGGCTGCCTGGGTCAGAAGCTGAAACGTCCGCTCCCCCGACCGGTAGTCCGGCGTATTTAAGGACAAATCAGCTGCCAGCACCCCAACCAGAGTCACATCAGGGAAATCGTGTCCTTTTACAATCATCTGGGTCCCGATGAGAATATCTCCTTCATGTTCGGAAAAAGCAGAAAGTATGGCTTCGTGACCGCCCTTTTCCTTCGTAGTATCCATATCCATACGAAGAATTCTGGCCTGGGGAAACATCTTCTTTGTCATCTGCTCAATCTTCTGGGTCCCCACGCCAAAGTTTGCAATATAGGGAGAACCGCAGGAGGGGCATTTTGATGGCATGGGAATGGTATGTCCGCAGTAATGGCAGACAAGGCGGCTGTTGTTATGCAGCGTCAGTGTCACATCACAATGGGGGCAGCGGATGGCTTCCCCGCAGGAGCGGCAGGATACAAAATTGGCATAACCTCTCCGGTTTATAAACAGCATGACCTGCTCTTTTTTCCTTAGCCTGTCTTCCATCAGCGCCTGTAATTTTCTGCTGAATATGGACTTATTTCCATCCTTTAATTCCTGCCTTAAATCCATAATTGATACATTTGCCAGACTGCTGTCTTTTTTCGCTCTTTCTGTCAGACGAAACAACTGGTATTCGCCTCTCAGTGCCCTTGTATAGGCTTCTAAAGAAGGAGTTGCCGAGCCAAGTACCAACGATGCATTCTCCATCTGTGCCCTTTTTGCGGCCACTTCTCTGGCGTGATATCTTGGAACCGTCTCACTCTTATAAGCGCTCTCATGTTCCTCGTCAATGAGAATCAGCCCCAGTCTGGAAAAAGGTGTAAACAATGCAGATCTTGGTCCGATCATAATATCAATATCACCATTTTTAGCGCGTTCAAACTGATCAAAACGCTCTCCTGCAGACAAACGGGAATTGATGATGGAAACCCGGTTTCCGAATCTGCCGTAGAAGCGCATCACTGTCTGATAGGTCAGCGCAATTTCCGGAATCAGAACAATCACCTGTCTGTCCTCTTCTATTACACCCTGGATCAGGTCCATATAGACTTCTGTTTTGCCGCTGCCTGTAATGCCGTGAATCAGATAAGTCTTTCGGATACCGTTTAAATAATCCTGGCAGAAACGGTCCACAATCATCTGCTGTTCTTTATTCAGCCGGAGTTTTTTTTCTTCCTGTCCGTCTAACTGAATGGGGTTGCGGTAAATCTCTTCTGACTCAAGGCAGATCTCACCCTTTTCAATCAGCGGCTTCACTGCCGATGCGGAAAGATTCATCTGGTTTACTGCTATCTCATATGGAATTACCGGGTTGTTAAGCAGCGCTGTAAAAAGCCTGACTCTCGCCTTATAATTCTTTTTTTCCGCTTCTTTTAATGCACTGCTTAGCTGTTCCCGGGTTAACAGACTTCTTATAATTTTCTTTTCTTTTGGCTTTACCTTCTGTTTTACCGGAAGTACGGTTTTCAGTGCCTGATTCATGGTAGAGCCATACTGTTCTTTCAGCCACCATGCAAGAGTAATCAGCCTTGATTCCGCTGATACTCCATCAGTCACTATTCCTCCGATTTCTTTTATCTTATCCGGATCATAACCGGCCTGGGCCGTAATTCCCACCACATATCCCTTCCGCATGGTATTCCCCCTGCCAAAAGGGATCAGAACCCGGGTCCCGACTGAAATATCCTTAAGCATATTCTCCGGAATCCGGTAATCGAAGGTTCTGTCTACTTTTTCATGAGAAATATCAATGATGATCCTGGCATAGTTATTAGTCATTCATTTTCTCCAGAGGCGGACGAATCAGTGAAACTGTTCTGCTACCTGCCCCAGCTTCATGCTGTTGGAGCCCTTAAACAGCACACAGTCACCCGTCTTTAATTCTTCCTTTAAATAAGCGGTTAACGGTTCCTGTTCCATAAATTCCCTTACTGAGATATCAGGGGCATTCTCCCTCACCGCCCTGGCAATTTCTCCAGCCAGCTCTCCCAGTGTCACCACACAGTCAACTGGGTGTGCCGCAATATATGTGCCGATTTCATAATGAAATTCCGGTGAGCGTTCTCCCAGCTCTTTCATGTCAGCCAGTACGGCAATCTTCCTTTTTGCCTTCGTAACGGATCCTAAAACTTCAAGTCCCGCTTTCATAGAGACAGGACTGGCATTATAAGTATCATCAATTACGGTGAAGTTCCCTGTATCATAGATCTGCTGGCGGTTTTTAAATCCGGTGAAGCTCATGAGAGACTTCGCCGCTTCTTCCATCGGGATGCCGTTTTCTGCTGCAACTGCCAAAGATACCATGGCATTTAAAATATTATGGCTTCCCATTACAGACAGCCGGACAGGGACTTTCTTTTCTTTATGCACTGCCGTGAACACAGGAAACCCGTCTTCCAAATGTACATCAACCGCTCTGTAATCACAATTTTCTCCAGTTCCGTAGAAAACCGTTGTGCAGCCTTCCTTTGCTTTTGTATCTTTTAACATATCGTCATCCCCATTTAAAAAGAGAATTCCGTTTTCACAAAGGCCATCCTGAATGGTCAGCTTTTCTGTGTAAATATTTTCCCTTGAGCCCAGCTGTTCGATATGTGCCACCCCGATATTGGTTATGACAGCCATATGTATTCTTGCAATCCTGGCAATCACGGTGAGTTCTCCCGGTTCACTCATCCCCAGTTCAATGACGCCGATTTCATCTTTCGGTGTGATTTCGCAGAGGGTGATGGGAAGCCCTACCTGACTGTTGCTGTTGCCCGGAGTCTTATAAACCTGATAACGGGAAGAAAGCGCACATGCCACCATCTCTCTGGTCGTTGTCTTTCCCACGCTTCCTGTAATACCAATGAGGGGCAGGGATAAACGATCTCTGTAAAAGCTGCCCACTGCCTGCAGTGCCTTTTTTGTATCATCCACACGTATCCAGGGCTTTTCTGATTCCATGGAGTCATGCTCGCTGGTTAAAACAGCTGCTGCTCCATGCTCAAATGCCTGATGGATAAAACGGTGCGCATCCACCTTTTCCCCGATTATCGGTACGAATAAATCATTCCCCTTCATGGTTCTGGAATCGATACTTATATGTTCCAGAACAGTATCCTCCCTTCCGCAAAGAAGTGTTCCACCTGTAGCCGAAAGTATATCCTTCACTGTCATATCTACCATGTTTCCTCCGTTCCATGTCCGCTCTTAGCGCACACTACTGCCATCTTCCGTGGAAATGCCGAAAGCCACATTTCCTTTTCGGCCTCCGGCATTCTTCTTATGGCAATTTTAATTTATTCTCTGTCTGTTTATAAATTCAGAACTCTCAACTACGTTTAAGATCTCTTCCCTGTCTGAGAAATGGTGGCGCTCTCCGTTCACTTCCTGGTAATCTTCATGACCTTTGCCGATTACAGCAATCATATCTCCAGGCTGGGCATGTAAAATACTGTAGCGGATTGCTTCTCTTCTGTCAGGGATCTCAATGAAGGTTCCCTCTGTTTTGGAGATACTGCTTCTGATATCTGCAATGATGTCTTCTGTTATCTCAAAGCGGGAATTGTCAGCGGTCAGAATCGTAAAATCTGCCAGGCGGCCTGCACTGTCTCCCATGGAATAGCGGCGGTCTTTGGAGCGGTTTCCCCCACAGCCAAATACGCAGACCAGACGCCTGGGATTGTAATCCCTCAGTGTATTTAAAAGGCTTTCCATACTGACTGCATTATGGGCATAATCTACAATAACGGTACACCTTTCAGAAGAATAAACAATCTCCATTCTTCCGTTTACACTTAAATGCTCCAGTCCATGACAGATCTTTTCCTTCGGCAGATCCAAAAAGCTTAAAACACTGACTGCAGCCAGAGCGTTGGCAACATTAAATCTGCCGGGTATGTTAACCCGGACAGGCAGCTCATAGGCTCCCTTTACATCAAATTCAAGACCCACAAAATCAGGCTGGGCTACATACCGGATGTTCTCCGCCTTAAAGCTGGTCCCTTCCTTATCAAGGGAAAATGAATACAGGCGGCAGGAGGCATCTTTGACTGCCTCATCAAAGTGTTCGTCATCCCCATTCATAATGCCCACTCTGGAGCACTGAAATATCTTTGATTTGTAAGATAAATATTCTTCAAAATTCTCGTGTTCATCCGGTCCGATATGATCAGGGGAAATATTGGTAAATAAGCCATAGTCGAATATCAGGCCATCCACCCGGTGCATCTTAAATGCCTGGGAGGAAACTTCCATTACCATATACTCACAGCCTTCTTCCGCCATTTGATAAAAAGCTTCATGAAGCTGATAAGATTCCGGCGTTGTATTGGCAGTGGGAGTCACTTTCTCTCCGATTACAATCCCTGTGGTTCCAATCATACCCACTTTTTTTCCGCATGCCTCTAAGATTGCCTTAATCATATGGGTTGTTGTTGTTTTTCCCTTTGTGCCGGTTACTCCAATGGTCACCATACGTTTTGCAGGATAATTAAATCTGGCGGCAGACAAAACAGCCAGCGCTTCTCTGGCATTATGTACGAAAATGGCAGTTACTCCTTCCGGCAGGCTCACCCTGCGTTCCAGAACAAGTACAGTCACTCCTTTTTCCACCACTTCCGGTATAAAATCATGGGAATCAACCCTGGTGCCAACGGTACAGACAAAGACTGTACCGCTTTTGGCCTTTCTGGAGTCATAGACCACATCTTCCACTTCCACATCCAGATTCCCCTGCAGTAATTCATAGTCCAGATCCTTAAGCCACTGACTAAACTTCATAAAAACCTCCAAATCAGAATAATCCTGTGATTACTCCGTCATTATTTACATCAATATTATCGGCTGCCGGTTTCTTCGGCAGACCAGGCATCGTCATGATAGCACCTGTTATAACAACAACAAATCCGGCACCGGCGCTGACATAAGCATCCCGCACATTAATCTCAAAGCCCTGAGGACGGCCCAGTTTTGTCTGGTCATCGGATAAGGAGTACTGTGTCTTAGCCATGCACACAGGCATACTTCCAAATCCCATTTCCTCAAATTTTCTGATGGATTTTAAAGCGGACGGCGCATAAGTTACCCCGTCTGCTCCATAAATTTCTCTGGCAACTGTGCTGATCTTATCCTCAAGACTCATGTCATCCGGATAAATAGGTGCAAAATTGCTCCTCTTGTTCTCCAATGTCTCAAGAACCTTTTCAGCCAGTTTTATTCCGCCTTCTCCGCCCTTTTCCCAAACCTGGGATAAGGCGAATTCGCAGCCTTTCTCCTCGCAGAATTTCTTTACATACTGGTACTCACTTTCTGTATCTGTCACAAAAGAATTCAGCGTTACAACAACAGGAACGCCGTATTTCTGCATATTTTCAATGTGTTTTTCAAGGTTTACGATTCCCTTTTTCAGTGCCTCTAAACTTTCTTCCTTCAACTGGTCCTTTGGTACGCCGCCGTTGTATTTTAATGCTCTTACGGTAGCTACCAGAACAATGGCATCCGGTTTTAAGGAAGCCTTTCTGCATTTGATATCCAGGAACTTCTCCGCACCTAAATCCGCACCGAAACCAGCTTCCGTAACAACTATATCAGCTAACTTCAGTGCAGTCTTTGTCGCGCGCACGCTGTTGCAACCGTGGGCAATATTGGCAAAGGGACCTCCGTGGACAATCGCACCGGTATGCTCCAGAGTCTGAATCAGGTTTGGTTTCAGCGCATCCCTAAGCAGGGCTGCCATGGCACCTACCGCATTCAACTGGGCTGCAGTCACAGGCTCTCCGGAATAATTATATGCAACAATAATCCTTCCCAACCGTTCTTTTAAATCATTCATGTCATCTGCAAGGCAGAGAATGGCCATGATTTCAGAAGCCACTGTGATAACAAAGTGATCCTCTCTTACAAATCCATCCGCTTTTGAACCAAGTCCCACCACTATATTTCTTAAAGCCCGGTCATTCATATCCAGACATCTCTTCCACAGGATCTGCCTTGTATCAATTCCCAGAGCATTCCCCTGATGAATGTGATTATCAAGAAGAGCTGAAAGCAAATTGTTTGCAGAGGTTATGGCATGAAAATCTCCGGTAAAATGAAGGTTTAAATCCTCCATGGGAACAACCTGGGCATAACCGCCGCCTGCTGCTCCGCCCTTGATTCCAAAACAGGGTCCTAAAGAGGGCTCTCTTAAGGCGATGATCGCCTTTTTCCCGATCTTTCCAAATGCCTGCCCCAATCCCACAGTCGTAGTGGTCTTTCCCTCTCCGGCTGGTGTGGGATTAATTGCTGTGACAAGAACCAGTTTTCCATCCGGGCGTTCTTTCACCTGTTCCCACAATTCGTCGGAAAGTTTCGCTTTGTATTTACCGTAGAGCTCTAAATCGTCTTCTGCAATCCCATAGGATGCTGCCACTTCCTTAATCGGTATCATCTTCGCTTCCTGTGCGATCTCAATATCTGTTTTCATAAGTATCATCCTCCTTATATGTAAGCAATGGTTTTAAACCTTCTGCCATGCTAAAACATCTCTTCAAACTCGTCCATGCTCATGAGCACTTTACGGGGCTTGGTACCTTCCTCTTCCCCCACCACACCTGCCTCAGCAAGCTGATCCATGATTCTTGCAGCCCGGTTAAATCCGATTTTATACATTCTCTGCAGCATGCCGATGGATGCTTTGTCTTTTTCAATTATAAATCTGCCTGCCTGAACAAAATATTCATCCCGGTCACTTCCGCCGCCTTTGGAATCTGCAGCTGCCGGAGCCGAGGCAATCATACTTTCCACTTCAGGATTGTAATCCGGCGTCATCCCCTGTTCTGTTAAAAAGTCCACTACCTTGGAGACTTCTGTATCAGAAACAAACGCTCCCTGCACACGCATGGGCTTTGGATAACCAGCAGGGTAAAACAGCATATCACCCTTTCCAAGAAGCTTCTCCGCGCCATTCATGTCAATGATGGTTCTGGAATCCACTCCGGAAGAAACGGCAAATGCAACTCTTGACGGCACATTGGCTTTAATCAGACCGGTGATGACGTTGACGGACGGACGCTGGGTGGCAATTACAAGATGGATTCCCGCAGCCCTGGCAAGCTGGGCAAGACGGCAGATGGAATCTTCCACTTCACCAGGCGCCACCATCATCAAATCAGCAAGCTCGTCGATTATGATTACAATCTGAGGCATCTTCTGTGGCTTGTTTTCATCATCAATGTCCTTTAGACTCTCTACCTTGGCATTATAACCTTTAATCTCCCTGACATTGTACTGGGCAAACTTATTATAGCGGTCCGTCATCTCAGCCACGGCCCAGTTTAAGGCTCCAGATGCTTTCTTGGGATCCGTCACAACCGGAAGCAGCAAGTGGGGAATTCCGTTATAAACACTTAATTCTACCACTTTCGGATCCACCATGATCAGTTTTACATCATCAGGATCTGCTTTAAAAATAATGCTCATAATCAGTGTATTGATGCAGACCGACTTACCGGAACCGGTAGCGCCTGCAATTAGCAGATGGGGCATCTTTGCAATATCTGTTACCACTACCTGCCCGCCGATATCTTTTCCCACCGCAAAGGCAATATTGGAGGAATGATTCTGAAAGCTCTCCGCCTCCAGAATGTCCCGTAAAAACACCATATTATTCTCTTTGTTGGGCACTTCAATACCCACTGCGGATTTTCCGGGAATCGGGGCCTCAATACGAATATCTGCTGCTGCAAGACTCAGCTTAATATCATCAGCCAGACTTACAATCTTGCTTACTTTCACTCCCTGCTCCGGATGAAGTTCATATCTGGTCACGGAAGGACCGCAGCTGATATTGGTCACAGTCACTCCAACACCAAAATTCTGCAGCGTCTTCTGCAGTTTAATTGCTGTTTCCTTGTATTCCCGGTCAGAAAAAACCGCTGCTTTGCCTTTTTTAAGCAGCGAAAGAGGCGGGAACTTGTATTCCTTTTTCACAATCTCCTTTTTCTGACTGATCTGCTGACTCACACTGAAGTCGTCGTCTTTTTGCGACTCTTCCCGTTTCTTCTCCAGTTTTTTCTGAAGCGCTTCTGTATCCGTCTCAATAATCTTGCCGGAAGCGGTCACCACCTGCTTTGGTTCTTCCGGAATAGAGAATGTCTCTCTGGGAATCATCTCATCCGGTTCCGGCTCTTCGGGATAAAAATCATCTTCCACAACTTCCATTTCCTTTAAAGTTCTGACTTCCTTCTTCATATAGAAAGAAGCCTCATCGGAACCTCTCTGATACGGAACTGCTCTGTCATCCGGTTCAAATGGCACAGAATCTTCGTCATCCTCTTCCGGTTCCGGAGATATGCTTCCTCTGAATATATCAGCCGGGTTGGCTTCTTCTGTCTGAACCGCTGTCACTGCAGTCAGCTTACTGGTCTGTGAATCAATCTCATCGGCAATATCACCAATACCGGTATCTGCATCATCTTCATAGAGATCTCTCTCAAAATCGGGTTTATAAGACTCTTCCTCTTCCTGGACTGCCGAAATCCTGGTTGCCTCTAAATTAACCCCGCGCAGCTTCTGTTCTTCTCTCAGCTGTTTTCTAAGCTCCTGCCTTTGAGCATGAATCTCCATATGCATGTCCACGTTTTCCTTCGCATGGTGATATGCCTTTCCGCTTCCAGTCTTTACAATATTAACAAATGATTTCTCTGTAATGCATACCAGTGATATAATGATTAAAACCAGCGTCACCAGATAAGCCCCCACAACTCCGATTATGGAAACAAGCCCTTCCGCCAGCAGGCCGCCGACTAAGCCGCCTCCTTTTCCGCTGACAGAAGCCTCCAGATAAATATTTAAAAGTCCCGTCTTTTCACCTGTATTCACACCAAAAAGCAGCTGTAAAAATCCGCACAAAGAAACCAGCGCCAGAACACAGGAGACCAGTTTAAAAACTGCTCTTGGGTTTCCCTGGTTAGAAATATAAAATGCGGTTGCTGCAAACATTAAAACCGGTGCAATATATCCAATACCGCCGAATATACCAAGCTGCACGCTGCGGAAAAAATCACCTACCATTCCGCACAAATGAAAATTGCTTAAAAACAGAATGGCCGCAGCGGCAAATGAAATAATAATTACGACTTCTGAGTGGATAAATTCCGGTTCCGGCAGTACCACATTCTTCCTGGTGCTGGTGTTTCCCGCTCTCCCGCTTTTTGGTTTTGTCCCTTTTTTTGCTGTTGTCTTCTTCTTTGTTGTCTCAGGCACAATACTTCCCCCTTCTGTCCATTGGTATCAGTATACAAAAAAAACGGGAGAATTGCAACGGCTAAGAGGAAGCAGTTTCCATCAGTTCATATAATTTTTTTAACGCATCCTTAATTCCGCCCACCTCATCAATGAGACCTTCCTTAACAGTTTCCTCTCCTACCAGAACTGTACCAAGATCCCTGGTAAGCATTTCCGTATTAAGCATCAGCCTTTTTAACTGATCATAGGCGATCTTTGCATGAGAGGAAACAAAGCTTAAAATCCGGTCCTGAATCATTTCAAAATATTCATAAGTCTGGGCAGCTCCGATCACCATGCCGGTCATTCTGACCGGGTGAATCATCATGGTGCCGGTAGGAACGATAAAGGAGTAATTGGTGCAGACAGCCAGAGGCACCCCGATGGAATGACTGCCTCCAAGGACCAGCGATACTGTAGGAATGCTTAAGGATGCAATCATTTCCGCAATGGCCAATCCCGCATCCACATCCCCTCCTGAAGTATTTAAAAGGACTAACAGCCCCTCCACGGAATCATCATCCTCTATCTCTGCCAGCTTTGGAAGAATATGGTCATATTTGGTAGCTTTGCTGTTGCTTGAGAGATTTTCGTGACCTTCCACTTCTCCGATAATGGTCAGCAGATGGATTTTCCGCTTACCGGCGTTGTCATCAAGCGTCATCTGACCATATTCTTCCAGTTTCTGATCTTCTTTCTGTTCTATATCCTTTTCTGTTTTTTTCTCATCCAGATTTTCTTTTCTGGTTCCTTCCATATTCTTTGCTTCTTTTTCTTCCTGGCTGTTATTTCTATATTCAGACTCTTTCACTTAAGGAAACCTCCTGTTTGCTGTTTATAATGAATCACTTTCTTATGATGTGAAAAAAACAGTAAAAGTATGCCTTAATTTGTAAACCAAAAATTCAACCGTCCTTTTGTATTTTTTCGTTCACAGTAACAATATTTTCATTGTGATTGTAACAAGGTATTGACTTTGATGCTTTTACATGATAAACTACGAAACAATAAAAAGCTACATACCATTGCCAATGAGGGCAGCGCCGGAGAAATCCCATCGCGCTGCTTTTCTGTAAAAAAGTCCCTGTAGCTTAATCTGAAAAAAGGAGAAATTATCGCATGAACAACTTTTTCATTGCACAAACGTTTGGTAAATCCTCTAACTTTACGGATATTCCGAACAACTTATTCAAAGAATACAACGTAAAAAAGGGGCTCCGCAATGAAGATGGTACCGGAGTCAGAGTAGGACTTACCCGGGTATCCGATGTAGTTGGCTACGAAATCGAAGACGGAAAAAAGGTGAATGTTCCAGGAAAGCTTTACTACCGCGGAATTGAAATCAGCGATCTCGTAAACGGAAAAGATCATTCCCGTTTTGGCTTTGAGGAAACATCATTTTTACTCCTTTTTGGATATCTGCCCTCAAAAAAGGAATTGCGTGAATTCACTTCCCTGCTGTGTGAGCATTATTACCTTCCTGATGAATTTCTTGAAAAAAACATGCTGCGCACTCCTTCCCGCAACTTGATGAACAGCCTCCAGAAAAGCATCCTGGCTCTTTACGATTATGATGAAGATCCGGATAACACAGACCCCTACCAGACTCTGTTAAAGGGAATTAATATATTAGCGAAGCTTCCGTCTCTTGCTGTATATGCCTATCAGTGCAAAGTTCATCATTACGACCGGGAAAGCCTGATCATCCATTATCCGAAGCCAGAATATTCCATGGCTGAGAACATCCTCTATATGTTAAGAAAAGACGGATCCTTTACACAGCAGGAAGCTGATCTTTTAGATATCATGCTTATGATTCATGCAGATCACGGCGGCGGCAACAACTCCACATTTACAAACGTTGTTATCTCCTCTACCGGAACCGATATCTATTCCTCCAGTTCTGCATCCATTGGTTCCTTAAAAGGTCCCAAACACGGCGGTGCCAATATACGCTGCAGCGAGATGATCACTGCGATTGAACAGGAAATCGGAGTAAAGGCAACCGAAGCCCAGATGAAAACAGTCATCCACAAAATACTGGCAAAGGATTTTTATGATAATTCCGGTCTTGTATACGGACTTGGCCATGCAGTATACACCGTTTCCGACCCACGTGCAGATCTTCTGAAAGTCTGCTGTGAAAAACTTGCCAAAGAAAAAAACAGAGAAGATGAATATGAATTTCTGACAAAATTTGAAAAGGTTGCCAAATCTTGTCTGGCTGGCAACGGCAAGTCTCTGTCAAACAATGTAGACTTCTACAGCGGCTTCGCTTATAATATGTTACAGATACCCGAAGACATGTACACCCCATTATTTGTGTGCTCACGTATGGCAGGCTGGCTGGCACATAACATTGAGAATAAAATGTACGACGGCAGAATCATGCGTCCGGCTACAAAATACGTGGGGGAAACCATTCCCTATAGAAAGAGAGAGGAACGATAACTTATGGTAAAGTTGTATGACGGAGGAGCATATCTTGTAAACGGTACCCAGCTGATTCCTGAATCGGAAATGGCTGAAGTAAACGCCCGGAGAAGTACTCCCATTACAAAAGAAGAGGCAAAAAAAGGTACCATTGCATACTCCATTTTAGAAAAACATAATACATCAGGGAACATGGATCACTTAAAACTGCGTTTTGACTCCATGGCATCCCATGACATAACATTTGTAGGAATTATTCAGACAGCACGTGCATCAGGGCTTACCGAATTTCCTATCCCATACGTAATGACCAACTGTCACAACTCACTTTGTGCCGTTGGCGGAACTATTAATGAAGATGACCACGTGTTCGGTCTTTCTGCCGCCAAAAAATACGGCGGAATCTTTGTCCCTCCCCACATTGCAGTCATTCACCAGTATATGAGAGAAATGATGGCAGGCTGCGGACGCATGATTCTTGGCTCTGACAGCCATACCCGCTATGGTGCCCTGGGTACCATGGCAATTGGTGAAGGCGGCGGAGAACTGGTAAAGCAGCTTCTTAAAGATACCTATGACGTTGCCTATCCAGGAGTAGTGGCTATCTATTTAACCGGTGCCCCCGCTCCTTTCGTGGGTCCTCATGATGTAGCGCTCGCCATTATCGGAGCTGTTTTTAAAAACGGTTATGTAAAAAATAAAATCATGGAATTTGTAGGACCCGGTGTATCATCCATGGACACCGATTACAGAAACGGTGTGGATGTCATGACAACGGAAACAACCTGTCTTTCCTCTGTATGGAGAACGGATGAGGATACCAGGGAATATTTAAAACTTCATGGCAGAGAGTCTGACTATGAGGAATTAAACCCAGGTGAAACCGCTTATTATGATGGTGTTGTCCAGGTGGATTTAAGCACCATTAAGCCAATGATCGCCCTTCCCTTCCACCCAAGCAACACCTACGAGATAGATGAACTCAATGATAATCTGGCTGACATTTTGAGAACCGTGGAAAAAGAGGCGGCACACATTCTTGGAACTGCCAAAGCCAGTCTGTCACTGACGGATAAGATTACAGATGGAAAACTGATGGTTCAGCAGGGCGTAATCGCAGGCTGTGCAGGCGGCAATTACTCCAACGTAATGATGGCTGCACACATGCTGTCCGGAAAAGACTGCGGAAATGATATCTTTAACCTTTCCGTATATCCATCTTCCCAGCCGGTCTATATGGACCTGGTTAAAAAGGGCGCCATATCCCAGCTGATGGCTGCCGGTGCCACGGTGCGTACCGCATTCTGCGGTCCCTGCTTCGGTGCTGGTGATACGCCGTCAAACAATGCATTCAGCATCCGCCATACCACAAGAAACTTCCCCAACCGGGAAGGCTCCAAACCTGGTAATGGCCAGATATCCTGTGTGGCATTAATGGATGCCCGTTCCATAGCAGCGACTGCTGCAAACGGCGGATATCTTACTTCTGCCGAGTACTTTGTGGATGATTATACCGTTCCTGCCTATGAATTTGACTCCTCTTCCTATGACAGACGTGTTTATCAGGGATACAAAAAAGCCAGAGAAGACGAATCCTTAATTTTAGGACCGAATATCAAAGACTGGCCTTCCATGAGTGCCCTCACTGACAATATTTTATTACGGGTATGTTCTAAGATCATGGACCCGGTTACAACCACCGATGAGCTGATTCCTTCCGGTGAGACCTCCTCCTATCGTTCCAATCCTCTGGGACTTGCGGAATTTACCTTATCCCGCCGGGATCCGGAATACGTGGGCCGTTCCAAGGAAGTGAACGAGTTAGAGAAGGTCAGAAAATCCGGCTCCTGCCCGCTTAAAGCAGATCCGCAGCTGGATTCCGCCTTTCATGCTCTTAAGGAATATTTAAAACAGCCGGAATTAAAAGCCAGTGAAACAGAAATCGGCAGTATGATCTATGCCGTGAAGCCGGGAGACGGATCTGCAAGAGAACAGGCTGCAAGCTGCCAGAGAGTTTTAGGCGGTCTCGCCAATATCGCCAACGAGTATGCTACCAAGCGTTACCGCTCCAATGTAATGAACTGGGGTATGCTGCCATTTTTACTGGATGAAGATCCGTCCTTCGGAATAGGTGACTTTATTTATGTACCTGATATCCGTACTGCTCTTGACGGAGCAATGGATCATATACCAGCTTATGTGGTAAAGAATGAAGCAGGAAATCCCATTCATGAAATCCGGCTCCATATTGCAGATATGACACCAGAAGAACGGGAAATTGTAAAAGCCGGTTGTCTGATTAATTACAATAGAAATAAAAGCCGGCAGCTATAATTGATAAGGTCTTACTTTACAATATCCTCTGCCTGTGCATCGGTAAGCTGCACATGATAAAAAAGATCATAAAATGTTTTAACATCAGCCTTTACATCTTCATGATACTGCTCCGGATAAACCAGGCTGCCAAGCCAGAGAATACCAATCATCCGGTTGACTGAAGGAGGATTGCTCATGAAGCTGTAAGGAGCTGATGGAATCTGATAAACATGTCCTTCTTTCACCGCGTTTAATTCAGCCCAGACCGAATCCGTTGTGATCGTCTGATAGAGAGTTTCAGAATCTGCCAGAATAATGTCCGGCTGCCAGAGAAGAAGCTGTTCCATAGACACCTCACTTCCGCCTCCGCTTGACGCCTGATCCACCTTTGCTGCATTCTCCGCCCCGATCTGTTCAATTACACGGGCATGTATAGATCCTTCCGCATTGGTATGCAGTCCATTGTCTCCGATTGCAAAATATACCGATTTCTTTTGATCCGCTCCCAAGGAATCCCTGGCAGCTTCCGATTTTTTCAAAGTGCTGTCGCAGTAATCAGCCAGTTTTGCAGCCTGTTCTGTCTCACCCGTAATTTCTCCCAGCATTTTATATGCAGAGCTCATTGAATCTAAGTCTGCCTCTACAAACACCACCGGTATTCCAAGCTGTCTGGACAATGCGTCCATATCTTCCTTAACGGTCTTTTTTGCCTCTCCGATGTCGATGATTACATCCGGTTTTGCAGCAATCAGCGCTTCCATATTAAGATTAGCGTTCTTACCATAAAATTGTCCGAATTTGGGCAGTCCCCAGTATTTTTCATCAATATACTGCTTTGCAGCATCTGAAAAATCTGATGCAAGACCTGCCATCTTATCAGGAGCCACTGTGTAAAGTACGATCTGGGCCAGCGGACCGGAGGGAGCAATTTTTTGAATTTCTTCCGGCAGTGTTACCTCCCGCCCTGCGGAGTCAGTAAACACCCGTGTCTTATCCCCGGTGCTTTCCGAAGAGCTTTTTTCTGTGCTCTCCGATGGTGGTACCGTGGCAGTTTCAGTATGCACAGCGGTTGTCTCTTTGGTCTCCGTCTTTTGACAGCCATAAATCAGAAAAGCGGTGCAAAGTGCGGCTGCCAAAACCAATCCCCTTCTGTATTTTCTCATAATCCTCCATTCTGCCTTTCCGGCAATGTTTATTTTTCGGTGATACGTACCGGAGTACCGCAGCGTGTAACCGCTTTATGCTCTCCGTTCTTTACCATTTCTTCCAGCGGTATTTTATCCCGTATCAAGGTTCCCGCAAGCTCGCTGACACCAAAATCAAAGAGTCTGGGAGCCAGGGGAATACTTGGTCCTACTAAAATGATCCTTGCATTCCGCGCTAATTTAAGAAGCCTTGGCAATGTTTTATTTACCAGAGTAAATCCGGTGATAAATACATAATCCATTTCCTTCAGCAGAAATTCACAGGCACTGTCCGGGTAATCATTTTCTCCTGGATCCCGTTCCAGAACAATGCATGTTCCTGCTTCCTTTAAAAACTCCTCTGCATAACGGAAATGTCCGATTGTTGCGACCTTTTTTTCCCTGAAATCTGTTTTATGAGCAGAAAAGGTATCCTCGTTGGACAACATGGCAATCTGACCAGCTTTATCAAGGCGTTTCAAAGATTCCGATTGATTGTAAAAAGCGTTTACCGCTGCCGCACCAACACTGGCTTCTGTAAAATTCCAGGATTTTATCAAACCGGCTGCTTCTTTCCAGGACAGCTCCCTTATATCTTTTCCCGTATTTTTTATAGTGCATAAGGGATTTGTAGCAGCAGCCCCCATACAGCTCCCTGCAGTTACCAGAGTAAAGTACGTCCCGGTGAGATAATCACTTATTTTAATATCATCCGGAATCGGTTCGATCAGACAGTCATACAATTCCCACATCTATGGTTCTCCTCCCCTGGCATGCATATTTTTCTTCCGCTGGTTCCATCCTCATAAATATCAATCGGGACCTGATATAGGTTTTCAAGAAGCTCTTTTGTCAATACTTCCGCTGGTTCTCCCAGCGCCGCAACTGCCCCTTCCATTATGACCATGGCCTGATCAGCAAAATAGAATGCATGCTCCGGATTATGTGTAGACATTACTATCAGATAACCCTTTTTTGATAAATAACGTAACGCGTTCATAACTCTGATCTGGTTTCCGTAATCCAGGCTGGCGCAGGGCTCATCCAGCAGTAAAATCCCGGCTTCCTGGGCAATTGCCCTTGATATGAGGACAAGCTGCTGTTCACCGCCGCTTAACTGGCTGTAAATACGGTCCTTTAAGCCTTCAATTCCCAGCATTTCCAGCGCCTCAGCAGCTTTTTTTCTTTCTCTTTTTCCAGGAGATCCAAACAAAGGCAGAGACGCTGCCGTTCCCATCATAACCATATCAATGACTGGAAACGCAAATACAGAATCATGATTCTGGGGAATATATGCAATCTTTTTTGCAAGCTCCCTTTCCGTATAATCTTCCTGTTTTATTTCATCAATGACGATGGTCCCATGAAAGCCTCTTAAAAAGCCAAGAATACAGCGAAACAATGTACTCTTTCCTGCCCCGTTTTTTCCAAGAAGACAGATTAACTGCCCCCCTTCAAATGCAAAGGAGGTTTTTTTTAAAACCGGATGCTTCTGATAGGAAAATTCCAGATTCTTAATCATCAATTCCATAATGTTTCCCCTTTAAAGCCTGTTCCCTTCCTTTAAGATCAGATACAGGAAAAATGGTGCTCCCACAAAAGCAGTTAAAATACCAATGGGAATCTCACTGGTTGCAATGAGTCTTGCAAAGTTGTCTACAATCAGAAGAAAACTCCCTCCAAGGAGAAGAGATGCCGGCAAGAGTCTCCTGTAATCGCTGCCAACCAGCATTCGGGCCAAATGGGGAACAACCAGTCCCACCCAGCCGATCAATCCACTTACAGATACAGATGCAGATGTAATCAGGGTGGCTCCCAGCACAACTGCCAGCCTGAGCCTTCCAGTATGTATCCCCATACTTTTTGCCTCTTCATCCCCCAGGCTTAATACATTGATTCTCCATCTGAGAAGATAAATGGGGATGATTCCAAGAATAATCCATGGAGCTGCAAAGTAAACATCCTTTTGACGAATGGACGCCAGGCTTCCCATAAGCCAGTAGGTGATGACCGGGAGCGTATTGGTAGTATCCGCTGAAAGCTTAATGAAGGAAACAGCCGCATTGGCAAGAGAACTGACCATAATACCTGAAAGTACCAGGCCCAGTACCTGATTATACGGAACACGGCTGCCCACAAGACAGACAATTCCCACAGCAGTCAGACCGAAAATAAATGCGCACAAAGACACACCGCCATATCCCAGAGAAAGGAATAATCCTAAAGCAGCTCCAAATCCGGCACCTGATGATGCTCCCAGCACATCAGGAGAAACCATGGGGTTTTTAAAAATCCCCTGGTAAGCTGCTCCTGCAAAGGAAAGTCCCGCACCGATCAGCGCCGCCATCAACACTCTTGGAAACCTGACATTAAAAACAACAGTTTCAACCTGAGACGGCCAGGAAGCCTGGGTGGGAAACACGCGTGACAGCAGGACTTTCACAAGCGTTGCCGGATAAACAGGATAACGTCCCAGAAGGAAAGAACCAAAAAAGCATATCACAAAAAACGCACCTATCATAAAAAGCCGATTGTTATAACGTTTTTCCCTATCTCCCACTTTTAAATCCCTTCTCTTAAATATTTTATGATTTTCTCCCTGACTGCCTCCTCATCCTTACGCCAAAAGGTCAACAGCTGATTGTCCTGATCCAGTAAAACGGCTTCTTCCAGCTCATCGCGAAGATGGGAGGCAGAAGGACTGCCTCCATTGCGGCTCATCATCATTGCAAAATTTTTACGGCTCTTAAGCACTCCAATACAGGGTTTTGGACCTTTCATGCAGTCATGAACCGCTTCCATAAACTCGGGAATTAAAAGTTCCACTCCGCCAATCTCATCCATCAGAATGAGCTTATGATCTCCATGACCAGCAAGCAGTTTCCTGCCTTCACTCTGAAACACCTCCGGAAATGATAACATTCCTTCTTTCGTACGTCTTAAGAATATGTTGGTAAGCTCTTCCTGAAAAAAGGCTTCAGGCTTCCACTCCTCTTTCGCAGAGGCCAGCCGGAAACCAGCTGTATCCCCGTTTTCATCAACCAGCCGCTGGGAATAGAATCCGTCTGTAACAGCCCGGTATGGTTTCAGGCACTGAAAAAGGAGTGTGGTCTTTCCCTCTCCTGAATCTCCGGTTAAAAAAAAACTTTTTCCCATTACCTGCGTCTTCCTTCCCGACCTGCCCTGATGCTGATTAACTCGCCCGCCACACTGATGGCTATCTCAGCCGGTGTCTCCGCATATAGTTCCAGACCGATGGGGCTGTGGCAGCTGTCAATTTTGTCACCTTGAATTCCGTCCGCCATAAGCTTATCTTTTATAGACGCCAGTTTTTTTCTGCTGCCTATTACTCCTACATAGCAGGCATTTCTGGTAAGAATCTGTCTCTGCACAACATAATCTGACTGATGCCCCCTGGTCATTATGCACACATAGTCACATTCCCGGATCTCCAGATAATCAAAAATCCGTTCAAAATCTCCTGTGATGGTCTTCTCAGCTGCAGGGAACAGCATCTGACTGGAGAACTCAGCACGGTCGTCAAAAACCACACACCGAAAGCCTACATGAGTGAGAACCGGAACAATCTCCTGAGCAACATGTCCTCCGCCAAAAATATAAACACGGCCGGCACTGACAAGGGGCTCACTGTAATACTTGTGGGCTCCAAAAGAAAACTGAACCGATTTATTTTTAAGCAGCTCAGCCTTTAAATCTTCGTCCGTTTCCTCAATTCCCAAAAAGCCTGTGGATTCATTATAAATCCCCATCCCCCACGCCGTTTCGTCAGTGATATCCATGATAAGCCAGCTGTTTTCATCTCTTTCAAATACTTTATCTATCTCACGGCAAAGATTCTGAAATTCCAGATTTTCATGATCCAGATATTGAAAATAAACCACCACATCTCCGCCGCAGATCATCCCCAAATCTGCGACCTGCTCCTTTCCCAGTACAAAACCATGGGTGTAGGAAAGCTTGTCTTCCATTGCTTTAAGTGCTCTTTCCACAGACCTAAACTCTACTGCACCGCCTCCAATCGTCCCTGCAGTCGTCCCGTCTTTGCGGACCAGCATATGGGATCCGGATCCTCTCGGTGTGGAGCCTGAGCTTGCAATAATCGTAACCAGAACAGCATCCTGGCCCCGCAAAAGTGTGGATAATGCTTCATGAAACAGTTGTCTCATCATGAACCCTCCTCAAAGTATTTTTTAAACAGTTCTTCTGCCTTTCCTTTTAATTCCTTCTCCAGCGCCATATATTTTTCCATTAAATACACTGCCTTTGGCGTAAGTTGTGAAAAGCCCCCTTCTAAACCGCCCGACTGTGTAATCAGCAAAGGATACCCCAGCAGGCTTTCTGCATTCTTTAATAGCTTAAATCCCTTGCTGTAAGACATATTCATCTGACGGCATGCTGTCTGCATAGACCCTGCATGCTCAATCAGCATTAGAAACTGTGCCATCTCAGGGCCGAAAAACACTTCATCAAATTCAAGAGACAGACGGACAGACGGATGCATGACCTGATGTTGCAGAGTCGGATATATGGCAGTATCCTGATCTGTTTCAACCGCTTCGATGATTCCTTTATCATCTACCGGGATTTCTTCGACCAGCGCATCTATCCCCTCCTGTCTCAATGCCCCTCTTAATCCTCTTTCGCCCCGGTATGAGAGCAGGGCCGGAATCAGATTTTTATGAATCATAACCGGATGACCCCTTCTTCCTTCATATACCGGACAGGATGCCCTCCCGCTGCATTCCATAATTTTTTTAATTGTTTCCGGAACAAGCAATGGGAATTTGGGCGGAAGGATTAAAATTCTGTCGCACAGATCCTCTATGTAGCGAAGCCCCATTCCAATGCTGTCAAACATCTGGGAGTTCTCATACTCCTCATTTCTTAAACATATAACCCTTAATTTGGATATATGTTTTTCTACCTCCTTTGCATCCCTGCCGGTAATCACCACAATGGGATCGACACCGCACTGTTTCAGCGTCATTATAATCTTTCTGATAACTGTTGTATGTCCAATTGATAGCAACGGATTAAATACATTGGCAGAACTACTATGTCCTGCTGCACATATGACAGCACCTGTCTTCAAAGGAACCCCTCCCTATCGTTATGTTTTTAAAAACATTACGCTTATTCTGATTATAATTGATTGGAAAATATTTGTAAACCCATAAAAACGCAAAAAACTCCCGGAACGGTTAATAATCCGTTCCGGGAGCATATTAATCTCCGACCATATTTCTTATCTTTACAGGAGTACGGTAGTTCCATGTGGAAATCTTTATTCCGCTTCTCCGGCTTGCAGCATGAACAATCTGCCCATTGCCGATATACATGGCAACGTGATTGATCTTTCCGCCGCTGCTGGCATAAAAGAGCAGATCACCAGGCTTCATCTCTCCTGATTTGACCGCTTTTCCCATTCCAGCCTGGGAGCCGGAATAATGAGGCAGACCTACACCAAACTTTCCATAGATTGCCATGGTAAATCCGGAGCAGTCCGCTCCTTTTGTCAGGCTGGTCCCTCCCCATACATAGGGGTTGCCTAAAAACTGGAGCGCATAATTAACGATCTGAGTCCTTAACGAAGACTGAGCATTGGCTTTTTCTTCAAGCGGTGAGAACTTAATGGCTTCCGGCAGCGCATAACGTACATCAATGTAATCCGTAGAAACAAATGCACTGCTGTTTTCTTCCAGCTCGATTTCAACCCAGCCATCAATCTGCTTTAAAACTGGATATTTCTCATTATTGGATATCTGTGTCCATATTTTGGCATCGGTGGATGGCTCTGTTCTGGCATTAAGCATATCAGTATTCACCACAGCCATCAGCTCAGCCACCTGCATGGCCTCATCTTTCGCCGCCTGGCCTGTGAGAATAAAATCTGACTTTACATAACCGGTCACTTTTCCTGACTGGATCTTATACCAGCCGTCATCAGTCGTCTCCAGAATATTGCCGGCTGCTTTACTTGGCATCTTGGCAATAACCTTTCCGTTCTCATTGGGCTCTTCCCTGACATTCAAATAATTATCTACATCGGAAATACCAATATTCTTGTAATAATTAAAGACCATGGCCTTTAAATCCAGCTTCCTGGCTTCATTCATGGAATATTCAAGTTTCACATAATCCGAAGACAAATATCCGGTGGGAATCTGCACCCAGCCGTCAGTCTGATCTATCACTTCATATCGTTCATCCGTCAATGCCTGACCAACCACATCAGAGTCGGTAGACGGCTCTTTTCTGATATTTAAATTATCAGACTGGACGATTGCCCTGAGCTTTACCAAATCCTGTGCCTTCTTCTTTGCGTCTTCTCCTGTAATAACAAACTCCGAAGTAATATAACCTTCAATTCCGCCGGAGGAAATACGGTACCAGCCCTGTTTCGTATCCTCTAATATATCACAGGCACTGTCGCCCTGCAGCTTTCCGATTACATCTGCATCTGTTCCGGGTTCCTTTCGGACATTTAAATATCCGCTTACCTGTACAATACCAAGGTTTTTATAGGAATTAATAACTTCTTCCTTCGCTTTTGCTTCCTGCGCTTTCAGCTCTGATTCATTCGCTTCCTTTTTATCTGCATCGTCAGCTGACTTTGTTCCCGCTGCAAGAGCTTCAGAACCTGTAGCTGCTGCCGGCCTGGCATTCTTTTGTCTGCTGGCAGTAATTCCCGCTGCGGCAACAACAGATACCAGAAGAATAGCAGAACCTGTGAGTATCAGAATCTTTTTATAATCATTCTTATTACGGTTTTTTTTTGCTTTATCCAAACGGATTATGTAATCTTTTTTCTCGTTGTTGTTTTCCATTCTGTATTCTCTCTCCATCCTCATATATTCATCGGCTGACCGATTCAGATTATGAGCCTATCTGTTACAGTATATCACAAATTATTACATATTGCGACAATAGTGTTTCAAAAAATTATTAAGATTATGTTACAAACTAATTAAAAACAGGACCAAAGGCATCTGTAAATGCCCCCGTCCTGTTAATAATTTATTTTGCCAGAATCATACGGTCATTGGAAAATTCCTCTCCGCTGGCTTCTTCAAATTTTTTCAGCAGATCCTCTACTTCCAGTTTTTTCTTTGCATCCCCTGAAACATCATATATGATACGGCCTTCATGCATCATGATCAGCCGGTTGCCGATCTGAATGGCATCTTTCATATTGTGGGTAATCATGAGTGTGGTAAGATTCTGCTCAGCCACAATCTCCTGAGTGATCTCAAGAACCTTTCTTGCTGTCTTAGGGTCCAGCGCAGCCGTATGCTCATCCAAAAGCAGAAGCTTTGGTTTTTGAAGCGTAGCCATCAAAAGAGTGAGTGCCTGTCTCTGACCTCCCGAAAGAAGTCCCACCTTATTGGTCATACGGTCCTGCAGTCCCAGCCCCAGCTTCTGAATCGCATCATAATAAAATGCTTTTTCTTCGGATTTTATTCCCCAAGACAAACCTCTTACTTTCCCTCTTCTGTAAGCGAGGGCCATATTCTCCTGTATCTCCATACCGGCAGCTGTTCCCATCATAGGATCCTGAAAAACTCTGCCGATATACTGCGCTCTCTTGTATTCCGGATATCTGGAAATATTAATTCCGTCAATTTCAATCTTTCCGGAATCAATGGGGTATACACCAGCAACCATATTTAACATTGTGGATTTCCCGGCTCCGTTTCCGCCGATAACTGTAACAAAGTCTCCTTCATTCAGATGAAGGTTAATGCCATTCAGCGCTTTTTTCTCATTAATTGTATTCTTATTAAAAGTTTTTCTTACATTCTTAATATCAAGCATGATCATTCTCCTCCTTCTGTGTAAGATTTCTTCAGACGAAGCTTTCTCATCACAACAGGCACACAAAGCGCCACTGCAACAATCACTGCTGACAACAGTTTCATATCATTGGCATTCATACCCATTCTTAATACAACTGCACGGATCACGAAATAAATCACAGATCCCACAACTGCAGAAGTCAGTTTGCTACCAAAGGAACGAAGTCTGCCCATCAGCACCTCTCCGATCACAATGGCGGCAAGGCCGATGACAATCGCTCCGGTTCCCATACCGATATCCGCATATTTCTGGCTCTGGCAGACAAGACCGCCTGATATTCCCACCAGTCCGTTGCTGATAACCAGCGCCAGAAGCTTCGTCCAGTTGGTATTAACTCCCTGGGCCCGGATCATTGATTCATTATTGCCGGTAGCACGCATGGCGCTGCCGATTTCTGTTCCAAAAAACCAGTAAAGAAGCGCAATCATGATCACTGCAATGCCAATGCCAATCACAAGAGAAGCAACCGGTTTACTCAGCCCAGTAAGATCAATGAATTTTGACATAATTGTATCAGTCTTTAAAAGCGGAACGTTGCTCTTGCCCCCCATGATCCTCAGATTAATGGACCATAAACCGATCTGGGTTAATATTCCCGCCAGAATCGCCGGAATTTCAAAGATTGTATGTAACAATCCCGTTACTGCGCCAGCAGCCATTCCTGCAATTGCCGCCACTGCCAGGGCAATCCATGGATCCACCTGAAAATTAAGTATCATAACGGCGCAGACACAGCCTCCCAAAGCAAAACTTCCGTCTACGGTCAAATCCGCAATATCCAACAACTTATAGGTAATATAGACACCTAATACCATAATCCCCCATAAAACTCCCTGAACCACCGCGTCCTGAAGGGATACCAGTAAACCGCTCATCAATCATTCCTCCGCATACTTTCTTTTCACAGGCATAAATGCCTTACATAAAAAATGCATGATTCATCTTTTATGTAAAGCATCTATGGATTACAGGCGGTCGTTTTTCAGACCGCCTGTTTATTTCTACCATTTTATTATTTATGATTTTTATTTCAGACCAGATATATCAATACCCAGTGTCTTTGCAGTTTCTTCATTTACAGACAGTTTGCACTTTTCAAGGGGAAGATATTCAATTGGCATTTTAGAAACGTCTCCGCCTTCGGTTAAGATCTTCACTGCCTGCTTGCCGGTTAAATAACCAAGCTCATAATAATCGATACCATAAGTTGCAAGACCGCCTGCTTTTACCATTCCTTCTTCTCCGCAGATTGTAGGAATTTTATTTTCGTTGGCAATCATCGCTACCGTAGTCATACCTGCTGCAATGGTGTTGTCAGTGGGTGCATAGATCGCGTTCACTTTTCCCACCATGGAGGTAACAACAGTCTGGATCTCATTGGAGTTTGAAACGGTATAATCCACGGCTGTCATTCCTTCCGCCTCAATTGCTTCCTTTGCCATCTTTGCCTGAATTTCAGAGTTGGATTCTGCTGTACAGTAAAGAATACCTACAGTTTTTGCATCCGGGAGAATCTTCTTCAATAAGGAGATCTGCTCTTTAACAGGAGTCAGATCTGAGGTACCGGTAATATTGCCTCCTGGTACTTCATTGCTTTCAACCAGATCGGACGCTGCCGGATCAGTAACAGCCGTTACAAGAACCGGTATCTCACTGGTTGCGCCTGCTACAGCCTGAGCTGCCGGAGTTGCTATGGCAAGAATTAAATCGTCTCCGTCATTCACCAGCTTGCTGGCAATCGTCTGACAGGTAGGCTGGTCACCGGAAGCGTTCTGCTGATCAACCGTATAGTTTAAACCAGCGTCATCCAGTGCCTGGATAAATCCTTTATTAGAAGCATCCAAAGCCGTGTGCTGAACCAGCTGAAGAACTCCGATCTTATACTGTTTTCCATCTGCTGTTTTTGCAGCTGTGGTTGCTGCTTCGCTTGCTTTTTCAGAGCTTTGAGCTGCTGTGGTATCCGCAGCTGTCTCCGTCTTTTCAGGCGCCTTGCCGGAGCATGCGGCAAGGGACAACATCATGACACTAACAAGTGCCAGGGATAATGCTTTCGCTTTCTTTTTCATAATTTCTCTCCTCTTCCTTCTAAAACTTGTCCTGTTCAGAACTTAATTTGTATCATACTACAAAAAATAACCTCCGTCAATTTTATTACTTTAAATTTATGTGTTTTTAAAGTGTTAAAGTACATTTTCATCACTTTTAACTAATTTAATTGAGTAAAAGCAAATTTTTTTATGCAAAAAACCGAAGAACGACAGTCCTTCGGTTTTTTCTATTCTTTAACTGGCAAGAAATCCTTTGCCTATAATTTCGCTTGAATTAGAGATGAGTACAAATGCAGACGGTTCCACACTGCGTATATAATTCCGAAGCTTAAGTGCCTGAGAACGCTTCATGGTTGTCAGAATCACCGTCTTTTTATGGTGGCTGAAAGCACCCTGAGCTTCATATACCGTAGCGCTGCGATTCAGTCCATGAATAATATAATCGCAGATCGGTGCGGGATCATCACAAATGATGCTGAAGCATTTACAAAGATTCATATTCTCAATGACATCATCAATTACCAGTGATTTTGCCATTAATCCCAGGGAAGAAAACAATCCCGTTTCTGGTCCAAAAACAAAATAAGCGATTATCACTCCGGTTACATCCACTAACAGAAGTACGGTTCCGATATTAAAGCTGGTATACCGTTTTAAAATCATCGCAATAATATCAGTGCCTCCGCTGGATGCTCCGATATTAAACAGAATCGCAGTTCCAACACTTGGCAGAAGTATGGCAAAAATCAGTTCCAGCAGCGGCTCTTTTGTCAGTGGTCCGGTAATCGGGCATACCTTTTCCAGAATATATAAGAATACCGACATCAGGACACTGGCATAGACAGTCTTAATACCAAAGCCTCGTCCTAAAAACAGAAATCCAAGCACAAGCAGCACAGTGTTCACAATAGTAGTAAACTGACTTGCTGACCAATGGGTTAATGCGCTGATCACAGTCGCAAGCCCGGTTACACCTCCGAAAGCAAAATTATTGGGGAATTTAAAAAAGTAAATCCCCACCACCATAATCCAGATGCTGAACGTAATCAGTCCATACTCCGTAAGCGTTCTCAGTGTTTTATTTTCTATCTGCTTCATGACTGTTAATATGTCCCCCTCCGGCTCATCAGTCCGGTTCCGTATTCAGTGAACGGAGAATTTCCATCCGTTCCCACTAGAATATAACTCAAAGGGAAGATAATTACAAACATGATTCTATCTGATAGTCTCACAGTCTTTCTATTGTGGCATTGCCTGAAATCCCATACTTGTGAGAAAACGCTTAAATCCGGCTCTTCCTGCCTCATCGTATTTAAATACACCGGCATCCTCAAGCACCCGTTCAAAGACAAGGCCAACCTCTTTATTTAATATTTCATCTATATTATCTTTCGTGAAGGACTGATATCCTGTGCGGAATGAATCAACCCAGTCTCCGTGCTTTTCAATCGTTTCATTGCTTCTTAAATCTCTGCCTTCAATCAGGTATTCCGATATGAGATTTAACTCAGCCTTCAGTCTGGAGGGAAGAACAGCAAGTCCCATTACTTCAATTAAACCGATATTTTCTTTCTTTATGTGGTGCAGCTCTTCATGGGGATGATAGACTCCATAAGGAAATTCTTTCGTTGTAATATTATTTCTCAGTACGAGATCCAGTTCATATTCATCGCCCCGTTTTCTTGCAATGGGGGTTATGGTATTATGCGGCTGTCCGTCAGTACTTGCAAAAACAAAGACTGATTCATCAGTATAGGCTCTCCAGGCTTTCAGTACTTTTGTACCAAGTTCTATTAAATCATCCGGGCTTTTGCTTCTTGTACGCAGAACAGACATGGGCCATTTTACGATACCGGCTGTCACATGTTCAAACCCCTCTATGCAAAACAGCTCTTCCTCTTTCGCTTTCGCCATTGCAAAATCATAATTTCCTCCCTGAAAATGATCATGGGATAAGATTGATCCCCCTACAATAGGAAGATCTGCATTGGACCCCAGAAAATAATGAGGAAACTGCTTTACAAAATCAAATAATTTTACAAAGGTGTCCCTTTCAATCTTCATAGGGGTATGGTTTCCGTTGAAAACAATACAATGTTCATTATAATAAACATATGGAGAGTATTGAAATCCCCACTGGCTGTTATTGATCTTTAATCGTATGATTCTGTGGTTATTTCTGGCCGGATGATCCGTTCTCCCTGCATACCCCTCGTTCTCCATACAAAGCTGACATTTGGGATAACCGCTTTGCTTTGCAAGCTTTGCAGCTGCGATGGCTTTAGGATCTTTTTCCGGTTTTGATAAATTGATGGTAATATCCAGGTCTCCGTATTTGGAAGCGGTGACCCATCTCATATCTTTTTTTATCCGATACCGTCTGATATAATCAGAATCCTGACTCAGTTTATAATAATATTCCGTGGCTGCCTGAGGCGACTGATGATTGTATAATCCCCAGAATCTGGTTTCCACTTCGCCTGGTCTGGGCATCAGACAGTTCATCAGCTTGGTATCAAACAAGTCCCTGTATGTAATGCTGTTTTCAGGAATGATACCAGTTTCGAAGGCATAGTCCAGCAATTCGCCCAGCACCTCTTCCAAGTCTATATCACCCGGCTCATCCTGCGGCTCTTCATACTCGTCCAGCCACAATACGTCGAGAATCTGATTTACTGCATAATAACGGTCATCCTCACTGATCAGCCCTGTTTCCAGCCCATAAGTTACCAGTTTCTTAATTGCCTTATCAATCATTCTGCTATTCCTCCTGGATTTCATTCCATCTTTTGTCTCTCCCATTATACCTTTGACAAAGCCTTAACACAATATAATATCTTTCTGATTTAATACAATTTTTTTATAACATCCTTGATTCTGCTGATAATCATGGATCCAAGTATTCCGATAACCAGACCTGCTGCGGTACCGGCTATTAACAGCATTGGCAGATAAAAAAATACCCCCGGCTGCTTCACAACAAAGGCGGCCACGGTAATCTGTCCGATATTATGTCCGATTCCTCCCAGAATGCTGATACCCGAAGTTCCAAACCAGTTCTTTTTTTTGCAAAGAACCATAATGGCAATGCTCAGTCCCCAGCCTGCCAGACTGTACAGCATGGCAAATAAATTCCCGAACGTAAAGCCTGTCAGTACAATTCTAAGAAGAGAAACAACTATGGTACCAGAGGTTCCCACGGTATAAAGACCCACAACGGTTACCAGATTTGCCAGCCCCAGCTTCACCCCCGGTATTCCCAGGGAAATAGGGATGAGACTCTCAACAAAGCTGAGAACAAAGGCAAGGGCAATCAGCATTCCGTAAAGTGCGGCCATGTGTGCCGATTTTTTTTTATTCATTTCAAAGCTCCTTCTTTTTAACCTGCAGATTCCATCTTATCACACTTGCGTACCAGTGTAAAAAGAAAATTCCCGGAAAAGGGCATTTCCTGCCGGTTTCCGGGAATATATGATTCTACTGCTGCTTTGATGCCTGGCTTAAACAGTCTTTCACTCCGTTTACAAATCCCATTAAGTTAATGCTGACGGAGGACACTGCATCTGTATAACCCTTTTCATCTACAAGGCCTTCCAGAGACTGATTCTCCAGTACATAGTTCACCACTGCTTCCGCCTGTTCATGCCACTTAAGGCCTTTTTCCGTCATGACATACATTCCATCCATGGAAAGCTGGCTCTTTTTGGTTCCGTCTTCCTTTAATCCGTCCCAGGTAAGCGCTGTAATGGCGTTATCCTTAACCGTCATACTCACCTGGTCTTTAAAACCGTTCTCGTCAAATTCCGGTGATTCATATGTATAGGTTCCTTCTTTTAATTCAGCTGCCTGGCTGAGGCAGTCCTTCACTCCGTTTACAAATCCCATTAAGTTAATGCTGACGGAGGATACTGCATCTGTATAACCCTTTTCATCTGCAAGACCTTCCAGCGACTGATTCTCCAGTACATATTTTACGACTGCTTCTGCCTGTTCATGCCACTTAAGGCCTTTTTCCGTCATAACATACATTCCATCCATGGAAAGCTGGCTCTTTTTGGTTCCATCTTCCTTTAATCCGTCCCAGGTAAGCGTTGTAATGGCGTTATCCTTAACCGTCATACTCACCTGGTCTTTGAATCCGTTCTCGTCAAATTCCGATGATTCATAGGTGTAGGTTCCATCCTTTAAAGAAGAAGGCATCTCAGCTGCTTCCTCAGTTGTCTCCGGCACAGTTTCCGGCTCCTCTCCCCTTGCCCTGGCAAGAGCCTGTTCCACAGCCTCTTTAATGGCATTACTGCTGAGGGTTGCTCCTGAAACTGCATCCACTTCTCCAGACTGCTTTGCAAGGATGGAATCCGTTAATCCGGGCAATACCATGCTAAGAAGAGTTTCCTTTTCTCCATTCACAACAATGGAATCAATTGTTTTTCCTGATACTGTTACATCTGCGGTGACAGTCCCGCCGTAGCCTCTCGCAGTACCTGTATAGGTACCCGGAACATAGATTTCCGGTCTAACACTGTTGTCAATCGCCTTATAAAGTGGATCTGTTCCAAAAACAGTAGCGCCAGCCAGCAAAATCATAGCTCCTAATCCAATATACCCGTTTCTTTTAGCATTTGCGTTACTTTTATTCATATATCCTCCTGCTTCTATAAAGTTTGACTTTATTTTAACATATTTCATGAGCCTACGGCAACAATTTTATAAATTTTTAATTATCTTTGGAAGGAATCAGGATTATATGTTATAATGAAACAGAATTTATTTTTATACATCCTGTTTATTGATAATAGAAAATAAGTAAGAGGAACTGTTAGAAATGGAAATTAAAAAACATAAAAAAGAAATCATATTGATTGTTATAATTATAGCAATATCCTGCATTCTTCTCATTGTGAACCAGATCATTTTTTCCAAGCCAGCCGGATATCTGGAAGTTACCGTAGATGGCAAAGTTGTTGAAACTCTGGATTTAAACCATGATACAGAAGTTTTAGTGAACGGGTATCAGGGAGGGACCAACCGCATTGTAATCCAGAGCGGTAAAGTGCACGTTTCCGACGCAACCTGCCCGGACAAAATCTGCATTCATCAGGGCACGATTGAGCACACAGGGGAAAGCATCGTCTGCCTGCCCAATCGCATGATTGCCCAGATCATCGGTAATTAAACAGCTAATCAGCTCTTTTGTCTCCAAAGAAGAATAATGCCACCGTTCCGGGACCTGTATGGGAACCGATTACGCAGCCTATACTGTTTATGATTATATTCCCTGCGAGCATGGGGAAACGTGCCTCAATAAGGGCAGCCACTTCTTTCGCATCGGTCTCACAGGCAGAGTGGGCAATCGCACATTTTCCGTTGTAGCGGGAGCCATTTAAGGCATGGAGTTCCATCATCTTTACCATTTCCTGAATGGCTCTTTTTTTTGTGCGTATTTTCTGTCTTGGAATCAGATGTCCTGTATCATCAATGTTCATGAGAGGGCAGATATTCAAAACAGTTCCCAGCATGGCTGAGGTCGCAGATATTCTTCCTCCCCGTTTAAAGCTGGTAAGATCCGTTGAAAAAAACCAATGGTGTACAGAAAGCCGGTTATTCATAACCCATTCTGCCGCCGCTTCCAGCGTCGCACCTTTATCCCTCAAATCTGCAGCCGCATCGGTTAAAAGCCCATAGCCGGATGATGCCCCAAGAGAATCCAGTATGATAATGGTTCTTTCCGGATATCTCTGCCGCATCTCAGCTCCAGCCACACAGGCGGAATTATAAGTTCCGGAAATTCCGGAAGACAGGGTCAGATGCAGAATATCCTTTCCTTTTTTTAAAATCGGTTCAAAGAAATTACAGTATTCCTCAACATTTACCTGAGAGGTATAAGGTGCTGCCCCTTTGGCAATCCGACCATAAAATTCTTCAAAGGGGATACTCTCCCCCAAATCATCGGGATAAGTAACCCCGTCCATGGTATAATGAAAACATACATAAGGAATTTTTCGGCTTTCAAAAAATTCTTTTTTCATATCTGCTGTAGAACAACATGTTAAAACAAATTTCTCCATACCCGTACACCTCCTGCCTTAACCGGCGTTTCTATAGTTTTTTTCCCTGAACCGGAATTTTAACCATAAATTCCGTCCCGACATCAATGGCTGATTCCACCGTAATGGTACCATGATAAAAATTTACGATATGCTTTACAATGGACAGCCCAAGACCGGTTCCGCCCTGCTTTTTGCTTCTCCCTTTATCAACCCGGTAGAATCGTTCAAAAATACGTCCGATCGATTCTTTTGGAATTCCCATTCCGTTATCTTTTACCCGGATAATCACATTGCGGTCTTCTTCCCTCACAGTGATCCATACCTCTCCGCCCGGCTTATTGTATTTTACCGCATTGCTGACCAGATTTCCGATCAATTCCTTCATCTGCTGGCCATTGGCATAGATGCAGACGGGCCTGCAGTCCATATGGATCAGGACTTCATGGGAAGCAGCAAGAGGTTCCAGGGATTCGATAATATCCTCCACCAGTATGGAAAGGCGTACATCGCTTTTTAAAACCTCAGCTTCCTTTGTTTCAAGACGGGATATCATAAGAATATCATTAATCAGATTATTCATATTCCCTGCTTCTTTTTTAATCCTCTTGATAAAATCAGCCTTCTGCTCTTCATCCTGTATGATACCGCTTTCCAGAAGTTCTGCATACCCCTGCACGGAAGTGATGGGAGTCTTTAACTCATGGGAAGCATTGCTGAAAAATTCCTGGCGGATCTGCTTTTCCCGTTCAATCTGGTTTAGATACTCCTTTACATTCTTTGACATTCTGGTAGTGGTTTCTGCGATGATATTAATTTCCGGATATTGATACGTTTCAAAGGAAAGGTCCGTATAATCCCCGTTTACTTTGAGCATTTCCTGGGAAATTTCTTTAAGCGGCCGTGTAATTGACTCAGCAAAACTGTCCGCAGAAAAAGCAGAATACATGATTGCAGCAAGAAAGCTCAGCCATATAGCCGGAAGAAGGAGCATTAAGTATTCTTTCATTCCAGTATAGGGGACCGCCATCCGGAGAATGTAATCCCCTTTGGATGACCGGATTGCCACATAGAGCATATTTTTCTTTAATGTCTTTGAATAGCGTCTGGAGGTGCCTTCACCTTCCGCCAGCGCCTCCTTCACCTCTTCCCTGTCTCCATGATTATCCAAAGAAGCGACCGGTACTTCTCCAGTATCGGCCGCTACAGTTCCATCCAGGCAAATGACGGTGAAACGGCTATGGTTTTCGCTTAATGTGGGCTTTAGTTCTCCGATTTCCTTTTCTAAATCACCGGTATAATTAAGAACCTCATCCATAGCCTTTAACGTATACTTCATATCTTTTTGGGAATTTTTAAGCAGCGCACTGCTGGAGGCAATATAAAATATGGAACTGCTCAGTACCAGCACCACAAGTATAATCTGAATAAATTTTATGAAAATCGCCTGTTTCATAGTACCTCCATCAGCCATTTTATGCAGCATGTCTTTTCCACTATTCTTCCGTCTTAATAAAACGGTATCCTACTCCCCGGACTGTTTTGATACAGGAACCGCCATTGTCTCCCAGTTTCTGCCTCAGTGTCCGTATATGCATATCAAGAGTTCTGGTTTCGCCGTCATAATCATATCCCCAGATATGATTAAGAAGTTCATCTCTGGTAACAACCTTATTATGATTTTCCATTAAATACTGCAATAAATCAAACTCTTTTAATGTGAGCTCGACTTTAATACCGTCACAATAAACTTCTCTGGTCTTTTTATTCAGGTTCAGACAGTACTGCTCCAGTTCATCCTCAGATCCCTGGTTTTTTGTACTCCGGCGCAGAAGGCTGCGAATGCGAGCTGCAAGCTCCATGACACCAAAGGGCTTAGTCATATAATCATCTGCACCGCCATCCAGACCGGCCACCTTATCAAACTCCCGGTCTTTAGCAGTCAGGACAAGAATGGGAATGTCTTTTAACAAATCGTTTTTCCGGATTCTGCGTATTGCCGACATTCCGTCCATGCCGGGAAGCATGAGATCAAAGACTGCCAGCGCCGGCTTGTCTGTCTCCATATGCTTTAGAGCTTCCTCAGCCATCTCATAGGAAGATACCTCATATCCAAAGCCTTCCAGGGCAATTTTTATTAAATCCCTGATATTATCATCATCTTCCACTACATAGATTCGTTCCATACATTCTCCTTTCTGTCTCAAAAAAGATAAATCCGTTATTTATATTTCTTCTTTTACATAACCTGCAATATTATGGGCATGATCAGAAATTCTCTCTAAATTGCTTAATGCATCCAAAAATACAACTCCATTTTCTGGTTTACAGGATTGATCGGACAAACGTTCAATATGGCGTTCTCTTAATTCTTCTTCCAGACTGTCTACATTCTCCTCACACTGAACCACGGAGCGAACCTCTGACATGTCGGAGGTTTCTCTGGCTTTAACTGCATGTTCCAAAGAAGCGCGGACAGCCTTTAACATTTCCTTCATTTCACTTTCTGCTTCTTTGGAGAAAATAATATTACGGTTTGCCTTTTCCGTCGCCAGCTCTGATAAGTTTTCGCAATGATCACTGATCCGTTCAAAATCACTGACTGTATAAAAGAGATTTTTAACCAGGATATGCTGCTCTTCGTTTAAGGACTGATTGTTGATTTTAATTAAATAATCAGTCAGTAATTTCTCATAATGATCGATTTTCTGCTCCAGTTTTTCCACCTGTTTTATCTCTGATAAATTACTGGTAAGAAGTGCATCTGCCGCCACATCAAAATTCTCAAGTGCAGCGTATCCCATATTAACCACTTCATGGTTTACATTCTCTATGGCAAATGAAGGTGTTTCCAGAATTCGCTCGTCTAAATGACGCTTCATATCACTTTCAGGATCTGATGCTTCTTCCTTTTCATCACTCCGGATAAATATACCGGATGCCTTAACTAAAAAACCTGCAAAAGGAAACAGTATAATGGTATTGGTTACATTAAATACAGTATGAAATATGGATATCTCCACACTGGAAATGGGAGAAGATGCAAGCACCGGATTCATCTGAAACAGAATAAACATGATAACACCGAAAATACATGCTCCCAGAACATTGAACAGCAGATGAATAACGGCTGCGCGTTTAGCCGTTCTATTGGCTCCCAGGCTTGATAAAATAGCAGTTACGCAGGTACCGATATTCTGACCAAGTGTAATAAAAATAGCCGACTGCCAGTTTACAATTCCGTTTAATGCAAGAGTCTGCAAAATACCAACCGACGCAGAGGAACTTTGTATAATTCCTGTCACCACAAGACCCGCAAGAATTCCCAAAATTGGATTTCTCCCCAGAACCGAAAATGCCTGTCCAAAAACAGGAGCATTCCGATAAGGAGTAATGGAAGCAGACATAAAGGTCAGTCCGATAAATAAGACACCAAATCCGACCAGAATTTCGCCAATCTGCTTTTTCTTTTCATTCCTTGAAAACAGGCTGAAAAGAGCGCCCACCCCCACCAGCGCAGGTGCAAAGAATTCCGGCTTCAGCATCTCTCCCCACTCACTCATGGAAACGATCCAGCTTGTAACGGTTGTTCCGATATTGGCACCCATAATAATACCCACTGCCTGCTGAAGGTTCATAATTCCCGCATTGACAAACCCGACCACCATAACCGTAGTGGCCGAACTGCTCTGTATAATAGCTGTGATTCCTGTTCCTAACAAAACCCCCATCAGCCGATTGCTTGTTAATGCCCCAAGCAGCTGCTGCATCTTATGTCCAGCAGATTTTTGAAGTCCATCAGCCATGGCATCCATTCCGTAAAGGAACATCCCCAGCCCTCCGATAAACTTAAATAGCATTTGTATATCTGTTATTGACATATCATCCTCCCGTATTTCATGATAAACCATGTTATGTAAGTATCATATCAAATCTATGTAAAGTATTATACATGTGAATGTAAAATTTATGTAAATTTTTATCTTATTGTAAAATTTCTTTGTATACCCGGAGAACATTGCCGTAAAAAACAGCTTCAATTTCAGCCTCATGAAAGCCTTCTTTTTTCATATACGCCTCTAAAAGCGGCAGATCTTCCGGAGATTTCATCTCAAGTTCTCCTCCGATTCCGTCAAAATCCGATCCGAGACCGATACAGCCGATTCCTCCGATCTGCTTTAAATGCTTAATGTGTGATACCATATCCCCGATCCGGCTTAATGACTTCTCCCCTTTCTTCCAGTCATGAAGAAAATCGCCGCAAAAATTAATTCCGGTGACTCCTCCCCGCTCTGCAAGCATTTTAATCATCTCATCTGTTAAATTTCTGGGGTTGGAAGCTATGGTTCTGGCATTGGAATGGCTTGCCACAAACGGTTTTTTCGTACAGCGGAATACATCATAAATTCCTGCATCGGATAAATGGGACACATCAATAATCATGCCCAGCCTTTCCATCTCTTCTACAAAAGCAATCCCGGTTTCTGTCAGCCCGTGATCAGTCTCCGGTTCAAAAAAAGCCTCTTCCTTCTCAATCCGGATCCGGTTTGGATAAGCCAGTTCATTGATATGATTCCAAGTAAGCGTCATCATACGGACTCCCAGGCGGTAAAAATTACGCAGAAAAGCAATTTCGCCCTGACAGACACCGCCCTCTTCAATCGTTAACATGGCAGACATTTTTCCTTCTTTCCGGTTCTTTTCAATGTCTTCATATGTCCTGACAATTCCAATTAAATCCTCATACCCCTCCAGTTCCGTGTAAAATAAGTCAAGCAGCTTCATGCAGTATTCAAACGGCCTTTCATGCTTTGCCAGCTCTGTAAACAGGGCAAAATTCTGCAGACAGTAATTTCCTTTTTTCATTCTCTCTAAATCGATATGACAGTCATTTTTTAATATAGAGCAGTCTTTTCCTGCCTGTCTTCTGTAATAAAGCTCCGCTATGGTATCACAATGCATATCTGCAACATTCATTTTCTTATCCTTTCCTATAACAAAGATTCTCTGACGCCCGAAAAGGAGCAGCCCTTACAGAGCTACTCCTTTGGTACCTATGCAAATAGTATCACTCCTATGACAGATTTGCAAGAAATTATTCTTTTGTTATTCACTGCGGAGCGCATCAATGGGACTTAAGTTAGCAGCGCGGCTGGCCGGCATGTATCCAAACAAAAGTCCGATTCCCACCGATACGCTGAAAGAAACAATAACTGCGCCGGGTGTAGGTGTTGCAGCTATTCCCATGGCAGCTCCCACGATTGTCGTAGCTACGGAACCAACCAGAATTCCCACCACTCCGCCAAGAGAACTGGTGACAGCCGCTTCGATTACAAACTGCTGCATAATATGAATCTTCTTTGCCCCAAGAGCTTTTCTTATTCCAATCTCCCTCGTCCGCTCTGTCACTGACACCAGCATAATATTCATGACTCCCACACCTGCCACCAGAAGGGAAATTCCGGCAATCCCGCCCAGGACCATGGACATCATTGCAATCATGGAATCTAAGGATTCCAGCATTTCACTCATGGCTGTGACGCGGAAAAGACTGTCATCTTTGTAAATACCCATCAGAAATGTTTCCAGAGATTCCTTGGCTTTCGCCGTGTAGTCCGTATCTGCTGTAGCGAACACATAGCTGCTGATGCGTGCTGTATTGTTCATTTTAGCCGCACTGCTGTAAGGAAGATACAAAATATCATCCGTTCCTCCCTCTTCCAGCTCATCCTCATCCTGTCTGGAAATCACACCCACAATCCGGTATGCGCTGCCATTTATTTTAATTGTTTTATCTAAGGCATTATCCACACTTCCATATAATTTCCAGGCAACGTAATAGCCTGCCACACATACCTTCTGCCTGGAAGCGATATCGGAATAGGAAATAAAACGTCCTGCATCCAGAGTCTGATCCTTCATGTCTAAATATTCTTCACTGACTCCGGTAATTGTGGTATCTTCCAGAGACTCTGTTCCGTATTTTAAAGCGGCACTTACGGACACACTTGGCGTCATATGGGAGAATAAATCCCGGTTGTCATTATAAAACTGGTACATCTCATCTGCATCTGCATATCTGGTTGTTAAATTGGTTAAACGCACCGTCATCTGATTGGTACCCATGCTGGTAAAGCTGTCCTTCATATAAGACATCTGGCCATTTACAAGACTGACCAGAATGATGACCGATGCCACACCTATAATAATCCCCAGCATGGTAAGAAAGGAACGCATTTTATTCCCCCAGATACTTTTCAGAGCCATTTTAAAGGATTGCAGAATATTCATTTACGTCTCCATCGAAATTAATTTTGCCATCATGCACCCTTATCACACGCCGTGCCTCCAGGGCAATGGTGCTGTCATGGGTGATCATCACAATGGTGTTGCCTTCATCATTTAGTTCCTTTAAGAAATTAAGAACATCACGGCTGGTTTTGGAGTCTAAGGCTCCTGTGGGTTCATCTGCCAGAATCAGAGACGGATTTCCGGCCAGAGCTCTGGCTATGGACACTCTTTGCTGTTGGCCGCCGGACAGCTGGCTTGGGAGATTTTTCCACTTTTCTGCCAGTCCCACCCGTTCCAAGGAGGCCATGGCACGTTCTTTCCGTTCTTCGGTTCCGGCTCCTGCATAGAGCAGCGGCAGCTCCACATTCTCCAGAAGATTTAATCTGGGAAGCAGATTATACTGCTGAAAAATGAAGCCGATCATTTTATTTCGTATCTGTGCCAGCTGATTGTCCGACATGCTTCCCACGTCTTCCCCTCCTAAGAGATACTGGCCATCACTTGGAACATCCAGGGCGCCGATAATATTCATGAGAGTGGACTTCCCGCTTCCCGATTTTCCCACAATGGCAACAAATTCTCCGCGGAATATGGTCATGGTCACTCCGTCGTTTGCACGCACCTCTTCCTCTCCCATCTGGTATACCTTGTAGATTTCCTTCAACTCAATCAAGGGCTCTGCCACATTTCATTCCTCCTCATTATTTTGACCGGGACTGGCCGCCTCCGCTGCTGTTATTTCCGCCGCCGTTACGTCCACCGCCTTCCATGGCACCGCCCATTCCTCCTGGGGGACCTCCCATTCCTCCCTGCATACCGGTAGTTTTACTGGTGCTTACTGTGGTCTGCGCAACATAAACTTCCTGATTTTCTTCAATGCCTGAAGTTATCTCCACATAATCATCATTGATAATTCCGGTTTTTACTTCAACCTCCTTAAATCCTGCAGGAATATTCCCTTTCGCCTCTTTTACAGTCTCATCCTTTACGTAGACATAATTCCCGCGTATCAGTGCATCTGCCGGAATTGTAAGTACATCAGCAGCCTCATCAAGAACAATGATTCCGTCTACGTTCATGCCGGGAAGCAGATCATCCATGCCGTCATTTAGTGTGATGGTAACCGGATAATTTGTTACTCCATCGGTTGTGGTGCTTTTCAGGCTCACATTGGTGACTGTGCCGGAAAATGACTTTCCGCTTACTGCGTCGGCAGTTATTGTTACGTTCTGCCCCACTGCTACTGATTTGACATCCAGTTCATCCACACTCATTTCAAAGGTATAATTTGACATATCATAGATCGTTGCAAGTGTGGTATTTCCACTGGAGCTTTTTGTAATCTTATCTCCCACCTTTATGCTTTTTGTGATCACTTTACCTGATATAGGGGCAGTAATCGTATAGTTATCGTAGGTTTCCTGGGTGTTTTCAAGGGAGCTCTTTGCAGATTCCAAAGAAGATTCCGCTTTATCCAGGGAATCCTTATATGTACGAATGAGCACTGCCGCGCTTTTGTTCTCCATGGTGAAAACAGGTGTGCCCTTCGTCACATAATCTCCCTCGTGCACAAGCAATGCTCCTACCTCAACTCCGGCCGAAAGATCTGCTTTCATGGTGGTCTCAAGCTTTGCTTCAAAAGCCCCTTCCATGCTGCATACAAAACCGCCCACTGTTGCCGTCGCTGAAGAATCTTTTGTCAGTCCTCCCGGATTTGAAACTTCAATGGTGACATAACGGACAATCCGGCCTCCTGTCAGTGTCACATCCATATTTCCCACAGAAGCAACCGTTCCGTTCACCTGCTCTCCCGTATCCACCAGCGTTAAGACCGCAGGACTTCCTGCCGGTATCTGGGCTGCCTCTCCAGAGAGAAATGGAAGCTTGATTTTCATGATGCTGTCATTTACGATGGAGGCAATTTCAGTTTTATCACTGATTTTATCTCCTTCTTTTATGGAAAGAGTGCTGATGTATCCCGTTTCCGTAGCTTTATATGTGTTTCCGCTGTAATCAGTTAAAGCATCATTGTAATTATCCAATGCGACCTGATAACTTTCCTGCGCCCGTTCAAGAGAACTATTTGCAGAGGTCAGCTGGCTTTCCGCTGTAGAGCTGTCAATCCTGTATAAGATCTGGCCTTTTTCTACCTCATCACCCTCTTCAAAATCCGCCTCAATGACTTCTCCTTCTGCCAGTGAGGTGATATCATACGTGTCCTTTGGAGAAATGGTGCCGGAGGAAGATAATTCTGAAGAGATGTCTCTTTTCGTTACAACTGCTGTTTTGATTTTTTTCGCTTCTGCATCTGCCTGCCTGCTCTTCTTGTATGATATGGCAAAAAAGAGCCCTGTAAGTGCAGCAAGAATCAGGATCAGAATAATTAGAATCTGCTTCCTCTTTCCTTTTCTTTTTTTCTGACCAGTTCTTAAAATTTTCTGGATGATCTTTTTCATTCCGGCCTCTCCCGTTAATCTTCTATATAATCAATGACAGTCCTTGTTTCATCTCCGTTATTATCGGTGGAAAGCGTATAAACAAGAGTAACTGTATCTCCGACCCTCAAATCTCCATAAGAAGAAAATGCGAACTGCATCTCGGTGCTGGTGAGCGTATAGGTATTTCCATCATCTAGAATAATCGCACTGGGATTCATTAAATCGGTGGAACTATATACTACATTTGTTATTTCACCAAATGCAGCGGAGCGTCCGCTTTCATTTTCAGTTCCAACGGTATAAAGCCACACTGTTTTGGATAATGAATGATAATAGACGAGAACTCCGTCTGAACTTTTTAGTGCTGCAGTAATGGCATCACTGGAATTGGTCACTGCGTCTCCATCCAGATACACATTGGCTGCACTGAGTTTAAATGGCAGATAATTGTTCAGACTGCTCTTGCTTCTTACCACCCTCGGCCCCTTTAAGCTGTTATCAACCATGGTAAAGGGATTAATTTCACCGTCTTCCGTCAATTCACAATCTAAAATCTTACCATACATGGTACCGGAGGTGTTGTTGGTTTTCAGCAGATTATAAAACAGATTAATGCAGTCATCCTTTTGCATCACTTCCTGAGCTTCCTTATTGATGTCTTCATCTAATTCAAGGAAATGATATTTGGAAAGTCTGGAGCCAGACTGGTCACCAGTAAAATCTGAATTTTTATATCCCAATAATGCCAGAACTCCTTTTACCGCATCCTGGAGTGTTATGTATTCATCCGGTTTAAACATACCTCCCAGATAACCATTCAGCCACCCCTGTTCTGCAGCAATCCGGATCTGAGCCGAATATTCATTGTCTCTGGGCACGTCTGCAAATACAGAAGTATTGCTTAAACTGCTCACTGTGCTTCGGTAAGATGAAGCATTCACCAGCATGGAGGCAAATTCCCCGCGTGTGACAGTCATATCGGTGTTGGTCGTATTCATGATACCCGATATACCGATGACTTTTTTCCTTAAATCAAAATTGGCTGATGCCTCCGCTCTCATCGGTGTAACCGCCGTTGCAGCCAAAACAACTGCAAGGGAAGCCGCTGCTCTTCGTGCATTCATTCAGGTTTCTCCTCTCCTTTATAAGATTTCTTATTATCTTAACAGATCGTTGTGATGGCTTTGTGATGGCAGACTGAAATTAACCTGAAATAAACGGCCGCCTTTTTTTGGCTGTTTCAGCTTATTTTAAGATTATACCTTTATAATGAAAAACAGGCACTGCATTGCTTAAATTCGCTTAAAAGGCTATAATAACCAGTGATAAGTTCCTATATAAAACAAAGCAAAGGAGAACTTAACCATGAAGCTGTTAATTGTGGAAGATGAAGTCAGACTGGCAGAAGCCATGGGACAGATTATGAAAGAGCAGCATTATCAGACTGATCTTGTTTATAATGGAAAAGACGGTTTATACTGCGGCCTGTCTGGAGAATATGATGTGATTATACTGGATGTGATGCTCCCTGGTGAGAATGGATTTCAGATTGTTGAGAAGCTTCGCGAAGCCAGAATACAAACTCCAGTTCTCATGCTCACAGCCCGTGACAACATCAGTGATAAAGTAACCGGACTGGACAAAGGAGCCGATGATTATATGACAAAGCCATTTATTCCTGAGGAACTTCTGGCCCGCATCCGGGCCCTCTCCCGCAGGCAGGGGGAAGTGATTGTGGAAGAAATGACGTTTGGGGATCTTAGATTAAATCTGTCCACCAATGATTTATGCTGCGGCACCAAATCCATTCATCTGGGCTATAAAGAATTTGAAGTGTTAAGAATCCTTATGAGCAACCTGGGTAAGATCATTTCAAAGGATACTTTAATCAACCGGGTATGGGGATCTGATTCTGATGCGGAGGATAATAACGTAGAAGCGTATATCTCGTTTCTGCGTAAAAAGTTTAACTTTCTGGGATCGAAAACAGAAATCACAACTATTCGGAAAGTGGGATACCGCCTGGAGGAATCCAGATGATTAAAAAATTAAGGACCAGGTTCATACTCATTAATATGGGCTTTGTCATCAGCATACTGGCCGTAGTTTTAGGGGCCTTTTACGTATCAAACCGAAGGCGGATTATGCGGGATACTTCCATGGCTCTCATTCAGTCCGTGAATCATGAGGCTTTTAAAGCACCTCCAGACAAAGTGGAATTTGGAAGGAGACCGAAACAAAACCCAATCCCGCTCATCCCAGTATTTGTAATAACATTGAATTCAGATAATACCATTGAGAACATAGAGGAAAATAACATAACGGTTACCAATGAGTTAGCCTCATCTTTAATAAAACTGGTCAATGATTCCGGTTCCTCAGAAGGATATCTGAAAGATTATTCTCTCCGTTATATGAAAATCCCTGTAAGGAATGGAACAAAAATCGGTTTTGCCGATCAAAGCTATGAACGTGATTCCTTAGAGGTTTTGCTGGTGAACTGCATACTGGTCTTCTGTTATGCCATAATTTTATTTTTCCTTTTAAGTCTCTTTCTTTCCCGCCTGGCCTTAAAGCCTGTGGAAAAAGCATGGGAACAGCAAAACCAGTTTATAGCGGATGCTTCCCACGAGTTAAAAACTCCCCTCACCGTCATCCTTGCAAATTTACAGATTTTATTTTCTCATAAAGAACGCACCATAAAGGAACAGGAAAAATGGCTTATTAATACAAAGGAAGAAGCCGACCGGATGAAACAGCTTGTGGAAGAACTTCTTTTCCTCGCCCGCTCGGATGCGCAATCCGTGGAAGCGGTCCAGATCTCAAAGCTTCCTCTGAATTTCAGTGAACTGGTTCTAAACGGCGTACTGCTTTTTGAATCCGTTGCTTTTGAAAGCAAGGTTGCACTTGATAATGACATTGAATCTGATATTTTTTTAGCAGGCAGTGATGCCCAGTTAAAGCAGTTAATCACCATTCTTCTGGACAATGCCTGCAAATATGCCGGAGTAAATGGTTCTGTATCCGTTGGTTTAAAAAAACAGGCCGGGCATGCGGTTTTCACAATTGCCAATACGGGAGAAACCATTTCACCAACAGAACAAAAGCATATTTTTGAACGGTTTTACCGCACCGATAAATCCAGAGTCCGGAAAGAAGGCGGCTACGGACTGGGGCTTTCTATTGCAAAAACCATTACTGACCGGCACAAGGGAAAAATAAGTGTTGCCAGCAGCGCAGAAACCGGAACCATATTCACCGTTACACTGCCGGTCCTCTCTCATTCTCTATAAAAATAAGGGATAAGCTTTCACGGTTCACCATCTCCGTAACAGCCTGTCCCTTATATTCTTTATTTTGTAACAGTAATTCCCTGTTCCTCAATCCGCTTTCTGATGTTGAGCATCTTCTCATCGGTCCTGGCAATCACGTCTGCGCATTCCTGCAGTTCATCACTGATCTCCTGGGAATATTCCTGCATTTCTTTCTTATACTTCAGCTGATGATCCAGGCTTGCCCAGAAATCCATAGCCATGGTCCGGATCTGAACCTCTACCCTCATCCATTTCTTCTGATCAGAGAAAAAAACAGGAATCTCAATAATCATATGATAACTGCGGTATCCATTGATTTTAGGCTGGCTGATATAATCCTTAATGGCAATAATATGGACATCGTCCTGACGGGCAAGCATATCTGCCACTGCATAAATATCATCAAGAAACGAACAGATCACACGGATACCTGCCACATCATCCAAATTCTCCATCATGGACTCTAAGGAAACCGGAAGATCCCTGCGTTTTAGTTTTTCCACAATGCTGACCGGCTTCTTCACTCTGGATTTTATCAGCTCAATGGGATTCCTGGAGTTTCTCACCGACAGCTCGTCGTTTAAAACTTCCAGTTTAGTCTTAACCTCTCTGATTGCACAGGTGTACATCATCATGGCTTCCTGGAACTGATAGGCCTGCTTAATTAAGGGATCCGGGACTGATGCAAGATTTGGAACTTTCACAATTGACTGATTCAGTTCACTGTTAGGGTTCATACTAATATTCATTCTTATACCTCAAAAAGCAGTTCCGGCTAAACTGCCTCTGCTGCATCAACTGCCTCTCTCAGCCATGGTGCCTCTAAATATTCCACTGTTCCCGCATCTACAGCAGCCGCAATCTTAGAATCAATGGGAATCTTAGCCAGCACATCCACTCCGTATTTTTCAGCTACTTCATCAATATGACTTTCTCCAAATACAGCGATCTGCTTTCCGCAGTCAGGACAGGTTAAATAGCTCATATTCTCCACAAGTCCCAGAATGGGAATGTTCATCTTCTTCGCCATATTCACTGCCTTTCCAACGATCATGGAAACCAGTTCCTGGGGAGATGTCACAATAATAATGCCATCGAGAGGCAAGGACTGGAATACGGTTAAAGGTACATCACCAGTTCCCGGAGGCATATCCACAAACATATAATCTATATTCTCCCAAAGAGTTTCCTGCCAGAACTGCTTTACGGCACCGGCAATAACCGGTCCTCTCCAGATTACCGGATCAGTCTCATGATCCAGAATTAAATTAGCTGACATCACTTCAATTCCCGTGGAGCTGACTGCAGGAATCATCAATCCGTCAGGAGTCATTCCAACACCCATATCCGTTAAACCAAATGCCTTCGGTATGGAGGGTCCTGTAATATCCGCATCCAGGATTGCTGTTTTATATCCCTTTCCATTCATACCGACTGCCATCATGGAAGTTACCAGCGATTTACCTACGCCGCCCTTTCCGCTAACCACTCCAATTACCTTTTTTACAATACTGGAAGGATTAAGAGGCTCCAAAAAACTTGTTTGTGTTTCCTCCCTGCTTCCGCAACTTTCTCCGCAAGTACTGCAATTATGAGTACAGCTGCTCTCGCTCATCATTCATTCCTCCTGTCTAAAAGCATACACCTAAGATTATATTACGAAATCCGGCTTATGTCTATGTATTTTACTAAGCCTTATGTCTATGAGTCTGATGGAACCCTGTAAATCCGGCAGATCTTCCCGTATTTGTAAAAAATCCCGGGGTATTTTTACACCCCGGGTCTCAATCATTATTTTGTCCGAAGCAAATGCGCACTCCGGATCGTCCGAAAAACTCCTATGGAATCCATGGTTTTAAGTAAAGTATAGAAAATCATGGAATCAATCGGCCACATAACCAGATTTTTAAGTGCTCTTGCCGGCAGCAATACCATAAACCCTTTCCCATAAAGCATGGAAAGGCATACGGTGTTTAATAACACATTGCAGATCAGCATCACCACCAGCTTGGATATAAGAACTCTTCTAAAGGTAACAGGCTTCTTGTAATACAGAATGCCATACAGGACTCCTGCCAGGGCAGTAACCAGGGTAAAACCAGGGAAGAAGGCGCCGGTGGGCTTCAATAAATACTTCAGCACATCCAGGCTTCCGGAAAACAGTCCGCCTGCTACCGGACCGAATAAGTAGGAAATGATTCCATTGGGAATAGATGAGAATGTGATCTTAATGTAGCTTCCCAGCTGAATGGAGAACATATCCAAAATGATGGCGACTGCGGCAAACATGGCTGCGGCAGTGATTGTTCTTACAGATTTCAGCTCTCTGTAAGAATCGGCGAACAAAGTAACGAATTTTTTCATAAAAAAATACCTCCTTTGCAGACCTCAGACTACGACCGGAGATAAGACACCTATCTTCTGGTGCAGCGGGATGCGACTCGTGTACCGCAAGAAAATCTTTTCGTCCTGCTGACAACTCCCTGTTCAGCTGGCACTTAACGCACACAAGTCTACTCTGCGACTTTTTATTTAGTTTTGTATCGCCATCAGTATAACATAGATTTTACAGAAAGCAAGTGTTTTTTTCAGCACACACGTTTTCGTTCTATTATATGGTATATAAGCAGCGCTATAAAAGTCCCAAGTACCGCCCCTCCCAAAACATCAGTTGGAAAGTGAACAAACAGATACATTCGGGAAAATGCAATCAGAACTGCCAGGATAAGGAACGGTACAGCCAGTTTCTTATTGTAAAGCCAGATGCTGAGGGCACCTTCAAATGATGCAAGTGTATGGCCGGAGGGGAACGAATAATCCTGGGGATTCTGAATCAAAAGAACAATCTGTGTATCAATCCAGCAGGGTCTGGGCCTGTGAATAAGATTTTTAAGTATCATGTTTCCCAAAAGCAGTCCAACTGCCAGACTCAGCAAAACACTGATCCCTGCTTTTCTGGTTTTGGGAATGCAGGAAAGTACTATTCCTGTTAAAATCCAGATAAATCCATGGTCTCCCAGGCTGGTAATCCGGACCATGACCAGATCAAGCCATGGGCAGTGGAGAGACTGCAGAGCATACAGGATGGCAAATTCTATCTGATAAAACATATATTATTACTCCTTTGCATTTATAAGTCCTCATAGTATTTCATTCTCTTAATTTTTATAAATTCATTTGACAACCGGAAGAATTGCGTATAGGATTAAGCATAGTTGAATTTTCGACAGGAAATACAGGAGGCTTTGTCATGAAACACATCAGACAATTCGGCATTATTTTATTTATTTCACTTGCAGGAGAAGTGATTCATCTGTTTGTACCACTTCCCGTACCCGCGAGTATCTATGGTCTTATTCTTATGCTGCTTGGCTTAAACACGAAACTGATTCCATTAGAAGCAGTTGAGGATGTCAGTAATTTTTTACTGGAGATTATGCCCATGCTGTTCATTCCGGCGGCAGTCGGACTTTTGGATTCGTGGGGTTCCCTTCAGCCAATTCTCATACCATTTCTGGTAATTACTTTTCTCTCCACTGTTATAGTTATGGCAATGACTGGAAAAGTAACCCAGTTTTTTATTGAAACTGATAAAAAGAAGAAAGGAACAGATGATGAATCATACAATCAGTGACTTTTTATTCTTCGGGTCCGTTCTAAGCCTTGTAAGCTATGAAATGGGGATCCAGCTTAAGAAACGGTTTAAACTGGCTGTCTTTAATCCGCTGTTAATCTCAATTATCATCGTTATGGCTTTTTTATCTGTCTTTAAGATCGATTATACGGTATATAATGAGAGTGCAAAATATATCAGTTATCTTTTAACCCCTGCAACCGTCTGCCTGGCTGTTCCTTTATACCGTCAGCTTAACCTGTTAAAAAAACATTCCAAAGCAATTATTGCAGGGACCCTTACAGGTGTGCTCACAACCATGTGTACGGTTTTGCTTCTGGCATTAGTTTTTGGCTTAAACCATCAGGAATATGTAACCTTTTTACCAAAATCCATTACTACCGCCATTGCAATGGGAATTTCAGAGGAGATGAAAGGTTTTGTGACAATCACGGTTGCCAGTATAATCGTAACCGGAATATTAGGCAGCATCATAGCAGAAACAGTCTGCCGGGTATGTAAGATAACAGATCCGGTTGCAGTTGGCATTGCCATCGGTTCTGCATCCCATGCAGTAGGCACGACTAAGGCTATGGAAATAGGAGAAATCGAAGGTGCCATGAGCAGTCTTGCAATTGCCACATCAGGGCTTTGTACGGTTGTATTTGCCTCAATCTTTGCTAATTTCATTTAGACAAGATAATGAAAGGAATTTCTCAAGCCAGAATAATCTTTAAAAAAATATCCGCAGATTTCTGATCTGCGGATATTTTTACAGATTCACACTGGAATCTGGGTGCTTCCTGGCAGTAAGATTAATATCCCATAGCTGCTACAATACTAGCTGCAAATACTGCATAGCATATAATTACAAGCACCGTCTGGATAGCAGCAATGATTAAATTGGCTCTGCAGAAATTCTTGCGGTTTTCATTACCGCTTCCGAATCCCCATACCAGCATCATCACGATATTCACACAGGGAATTAACATGACAATCAGGGTAAGGAGCCATTCGCCCATACTCATAACACTTTTGTTCGGGTCAGATACAGAATATGAATTCTGAGTTCCCTGAACATTATCATTGTTGTAGTTCTCCATACTTTTCCTCCTTGGTAAATCAAAGTATTTTGTAACAGTCAACATTATATCATAAATTGTCAAAAAATGGTAGAATTTCTCTTAAAATATAATTATTGTAATCCCCGATGCAGCTGAAGGAAACGAAAAAGCACGGACTTCCGTTCAATGATGTATGGTTCTGTATATGGAAAATACAATTTCATACGAATCAGATAGACTGCCAGAGAAACGGTTACACTCATGAACAGAAGGAATGCGGCAGCTTTTTTATTTCCTCTCCTGAAATAGCAGATACGTATCTCATTGATCAGAGTGAGAAAAAGAAGAGGTGCCGAAGGATTCATTCTCATGCCCCCGATAAAATCCCCTTTTGCGAAAAGAAGCATTGCCCGGGTACTTCCGCAGGCTGGACAGGGGATACCAAGCAGTCCCCGCATAGGACAGATTCCTCCGGTTACGGCAAACATCAAGATACAGTAAATAAAAAACAAGCCCAGAATGTACCAGACTGCTCCGTGAAAATGCTTCTGTTTCTTTTTCATATGCACTCCTTATAATACCTTGAGAATCTCTTTCAGACCGTATACTTCTTCTGTTCGAAAAGAGTTCTCCAGCGTATTCAGGTTTTCATCGGAATGTTCAATCTCTCTGGAAAATCTGTGAACCAGCCGGGCAAAATCATCAAAGGTAAGACTTCCTGCGTGTTTGATATAAATTGCCTGCGCCAGTTCTTCTATTAATATGGTACAGATAACGGCCATCTTCACTTTCACATAGGGCTGCTCATCATAAACAGCTCCGCAGAAATACGTATAAACGAAATAGACCAGGAGCTGTTCCAGCCACTGATTCCACACTCTCTTTCGTTCCGGTACTGCCTCTATATATTCAAAAAACCCCTCTCTCATCTTCCCGTACTGATCTGGTCCCTGCTTAAAAAGCAGAGTCTTTAACTCTCCAATATAAGCCGGCCACTCCTGATTTAAAACTTCCAGCCTGTCAAAGAGAGAAAACCAGTTTTTCATTGTTTCATAACGTTCCCCATAAGGCACAGCATACTCCCGTCTTTTCATCCGGAAAAATTCTTCACACCCAGCCTGCCTGTATCTGATGATCAGTTCCTCGGTCTGATACAGCTTCCCGTCCCTGATCCTTCTTTGCAAATCATGTCCCAGTCCCAGAATCATAGCTGCCCGAAGGGAAATCTCCCTGTTCCGATTCTGTAAAAGAGCGAATATCTCCTCCCTCACATCTATCAGCTTCGAATAAAGGAAGAAATCAAACTCAGGATAAGTCTCCTCTCTTTCATCTTCCTTTGTAAGAAAACGAACCGGTTCTTTTAAACCGAGGATCAGCCTGGCCGCTTCTTCACAGGACATTGACAGGGAGAATTCCCTGACGCCTTCGTATTCTTCCGTATGTCTTGGATATTCCCTGCAGGTTTTACAGAGCATGGAAGGTCCCCCATCTGTGTAAATATCGCAGAGATTTGCTTCATTTAAAAACGCGCATCTGCCATTATTTTGCTTAAAACAGCCCTTTTTCCAGTCGACTCCATTTAAAAGCTTTTCGCCCAGTGAAGTTGTCTGCGCTCTGTATTTTTTCATAGAAACATCATCAATCATAATTGCCCAGCCCGCACAGCAGGTATCACTGCAATGATCTGCGATGCAACGGAAACTTCGGTAATAGTGAGGTATTGTATACTGCATGATCCTACTCCAATCCCAACGTGTCTTTTCTTTGAACCCCGACTATTTTACCACACCTTGGATACACTGTCACTTGCTTTGACAGATAGATTGTATTTTTCCTTTACTAATTAAGCGGCAGGGAACTGTCATAAAGAATAACTCCAAAAACAAATGAGAAAAGGAACCTCGCACCAGCAATAGAAATCGTTAGTGCGACAGCCCCTTTTTGCTCAATATTATTTACAAAGCTTTTTAAATTCATCCGCGACGTGCTGAACCTGAGTTCCGACCACTACCTGAACACTGTTCTTTCCAGGACGGATGACTCCTGCCACACCGGCAGATTTAATCTTCTTTTCATTTACCTTCGTGTAGTCAGCAATTTCCAGTCTTAATCTGGTAATGCAGGTATCAATACTGGTGACATTGTCCTTACCGCCAAGTCCTTCCAGAATAATGGAAGCAACAGCCGTATAGTCATTATTGGCAAGAGCCACTGTTCTCTCATTAACTTCCTCATCATCATCTTCCCGACCAGGTGTCTTAAAGTTAAATAACGGGATTGCCAAACGGAATATGATGTAGTAAACAGCACCATAAGCAATACCGATCGGGATGAGCAGCCATGAGTTCTCCGCAAATGGGGCTTTGAAGCTTAAGAACCAGTCAACAAAACCTGCACTGAAGAAAAAGCCTGCACGTACAGGAAGTATAGCAATGATTGTCATCGAAATGGCTGTTAAAGCTGCGTGGATTAAGTAAAGTCCAGGAGCAAGGAACATAAATGCAAATTCAATAGGCTCCGTAATGCCTGTAAAGAAAGAACATAATGCGGCTGAAAAAAATAAACCATATACCATTTTCTTTTTTCCTGGCTTTGCAGTATGGTACATAGCCAGAGTCGCTGCCGGAAGACCGAACATCATGACAGGGAAAAATCCCGACATATACTGACCAGTCTGGCCTAGTATTCCGCCTTCTGCTGTACCCCAGAATTTACCAATATCATTCACTCCGGCAAGGTCAAACCAGAATACGGCATTCAGTGCATGATGAAGACCAAGTGGAATGAGCAGGCGGTTAAAGAATCCATAAAGACCAGCTCCAACAGGTCCCAGACTTAGAATCATTTCACCAAATGCAACTATTGCAGAATAAATAGCCGGCCATACGAAGAACAATACAATACTGACCACCAAAGATGACAAGGCGGTAACAATTGCAACAGAGCGCTTACCACTGAAAAACGCCAACGCATCAGGAAGCTTAGTATTCTTAAACTTATTATAGCAGTTTGCACCGATAAGACCTGATATAATACCAATACACGGGTTTGCAATCTTACCAAAAGCCATATTTACTTGAGATGCGTCAATTTTCAATAACAAGGCAACTGTTCCAGTTGAAAGAATAGTCGTGAGCATCAGCCAGGAGACAAGAGCCGCAAGTGCGGAAGTACCCTCTTGGTCATCGGACATGCCTATACCTACACCGACGGCAAAGAGAATTGGCAGATTGTCAATGATTGCACCTCCAGCTTTAATTAAAAAAGCAGCAATAACGGACCAAACTCCTGTAGCAGTCCCTTGCCCGGAAATTATGCTTGGGGCAATCCAGTATCCAATCCCCATCAGGATACCTGCTGCCGGAAGACATGCTACCGGAAGCATCAACGATTTACCTAGTTTTTGCAAATACTTCATCATAAAAAGAAACCCCTTTCTTTTTTTGTCCTGCCGGACATTTTTTTATCCATACCTGCAGATAAGCAGGTTACGATCACCTTTGATCCAGAACAGACCGTATTGCGAAATATGCAGCCTCCTCATCCTCTCCCTCAAAACGGAAGACAAGCACATCCCCCTTTTTTGCTCCAAGACCCATAATAGCCAGGAGGCTTTTGCAATCCGCCTTCTGTAAATCCCAACAAGCCTCAATGGCACACATGTATTTCCCTGCCTCCATAAAAATCTTAGAGGCGGGTCTGGCATGAAGCCCCATGGGATCATCTATTTCATATCGATACTCCCTCATTTAACCACCTGCAATTCAATGATTGGTTCCAGCTCCTTTACTTTTTTTCCAACATAACATTCCATACCCGGAAACTCCCCGGTATTTAAAATGATGACCGGTGTGATTACGTCATACCCTTTCCTTCGAATCTCCTCCAGTTCAAATTCCAGCAGAAGCTCCCCTGCTTTTACTGCATCTCCCTGTTTTTTTAAGGACCGGTAGCCTTCCCCTTTTAATTTCACCGTATCAAGGCCCACATGGATCATTACCTCTGCTCCGTTATCTGCAGTAATGCTGACCGCGTGCATTGTCTCAAACATAACTGACAGCACTCCATTTACCGGAGCCACAATTCTTCCTTTTGAAGGGATTATGGCCATTCCTTTTCCCAGAATCTCCTCACGGAACGCAGGATCATTTACTTCACTTAAAGGGACTGCCATTCCTTCCACAGGTGCCAGAATTTCTTCCCTTTTACCGCCCCCTCTTTTTAAATACTTCTTCCACGCTTCAAACATGCCAGCTGGTTCCCCTTTCTTCTAAAGCCTCATTCTTTTGATATGAACTGCCAGATATGCAGTTTCCTCCTCTGTCACATCATGATGATATGACTCAAAAATATATTCCTTAATTTTTAAACTGCACTCATACTCTTCCGGATACATCCCTGCTATGATATTACTGAATTCTGTATTTGCGCTGTTTAACAGTTCTCCGGTCAGAATGCGCTGGGCAAGAAATCTTAAGTGGGTGATAAACCTCTGATAACTTAAGGATCCCTCGTCCGGTTTCATGGAAAAGAATTCTTTTACTATTCTTACCCCATTCTGAATCAGACTGGTCATATCCATCGTCTTATTCATGGCTGTATTGAGTTCTGCATTTACAATATGCATTGCTATAAAACCAGCTTCATCTACCGGAAGCCTGACTCCCACACTCCTCTCAATCAGTGCAACCGCATATTCGCCGATTAAGTACTCTTCTTTATAAAATGTCTTAATCTCACTGAGAATCGGATTTAAAAAAACCATATTCTCCTTAAAGCGGTGGATGGCGAAATTTATATGATCAGTCAGTGTGATATATATATTCTGATTCAAAGTCCTGTTTAATACACTTTTTGCATAAGCAATGATTTCCGCCGATGCCTTGATGTGTTCAAGAGGAAGATTCACAAGCAGTTCTTTAAACTGATCCATACTGTTCTGGCTGTCTAACCGGAAGGTTTTTTCAATTTTACTCTCTGCAATGGGACGGCCCGACTTTGTGCCAAAACCGATTCCTCTGCCCATGATGACGACTTCCTTGCCATCTGGCTCCAGTGCAGTAACAATATTGTTATTAATGATTTTATCAATATTCATAAATTACCTCTTATCAATAAAAAAACCAACTTTGACTATGAAAATAACATGTTATTTTCTTAATCAAAATTGGTTTTGCCTGCTTTCCAGTAACAATCCGATTACTATTCACTTGTTTTTACTATAACAAAGTTTTTAGAAAATGTCAATCTTTTAAAGCTTACTAAAAGCAAGAAATAGAAACAGAACTCCGCTGAGCCAGGACAGATCCCAGTCTCTCAGTGCAGCAAGCCGTTTTCCCAGAAATAGTCCGGCATACATCACGGCAATTCCTACTAAAAGAGCTGCCAGTGCTGCAACCCCCGGATTGATCATTAAAAAACCGGACAGGGCGCCTGCCACCAGGCTGTCAATGGACATGGCAAATGAAAACATAACCGTCTCTTTCCATGACAGTGTTTTTGAATCATCCCAGTCAGCCGCCATAGGGTTTCCGTATATATTAATAATAATACTAAGCCCTGAAACGGAAAAAGTTAAATCTTTATGAACATGGACATGATTATTAATGTATTTTTTAATGGTATAATCCAGCAGCTTCATCACTCCTAAAAAGAACAGACAGGAAAAGCCTGCTCCCTTTGCCAATGCTTCCGGCACAAAATCGTCAATCACATTGCCGAATAACAGTGCCGCCCCAAGACAGCTGCTGCAGATTACATTAGCTGCAATTACCTTTATCCATGAAATGCTTACTCTGTTTGCACCATAAGCAATACTGGCAACAAACGTATCCGTACTCAGCGCCAGAACCAGAATGAAAATATTACGCATATTTCATCGAACTACCTTTTTTATTTTAATATATTCACAGGCTATTGGTTTGGCACCCGGAAACAGCTATCTGATTTTTTTAATTCCTGGATAATAGCGGAACAAAACCTTTGCCAGGATTTTATCCTCCGGTACATAAGGGTCACTCCAGTATCTGGCATCAGCGGAATTATTCCGGTTATCTCCCAGCATCAGATAACATCCAGCCGGTACATTAAAATGATAATCCTCTGATTCCATGGGTTCCTTTAAATACGGTTCCTCAAGAGGCGTCTGGGACTGATTAATGTAAACATGATTATTCTTAATGTCAACCGTTTCACCCGGCAGCCCGATAATCCGTTTAACCAGATGTATCTCTTCGTTTCCAGGACCAGTCATGTGATCAAATATAATCACATCTCCCCTTTTGGGTTCTTCCTTAAACCGGTAAGCCAGCCTTGAACCAATGAGACGGTCCCCTGTCATAATTGTTGTCTCCATGGACCCGCTTGGTACCTTACTGTTGGCAATAAGAAACGTATTAATAAAAAATGCAATAACTGCTGCAATGACAATAATCTTCAGCCATTCAAACAGCTCCCTCTTCCAGCTTACAGGCTCTTCCACTTCTTTGTTCTTTTTTACACTCATGTTTTTTCCTTCGACTGTTTTTTATTATTGTATCAAATGAAGAAAGAGGAATCAACTTTTTATATCCCATTTCTTTTCAATTCTGTTCTAAGCCGTTCCAGTGCTTTTTTTTCAAGTCTTGATACATAGGATCTCGAAATCCCCATGAGATCTGCAATCTCCCTCTGTGTGTATTCCCTGCCTCCATAAAGTCCATAGCGCATGCCGATGATCGTCTTTTCGTTGTCCTTTAAACAGGAATCAAAAACTTCATAAAGTTCCTTGATATCCTGCTTTAATATGATGGTCTCCAACGTTTCCTTATTCTCCATTTCGATCACATCCAGAAGACTCACTGTTTCTCCATCCTTGTCTACACCGATGGGTTCATATAAAGAAACTTCTTTTGAATATTTTTTATTAGCACGAAGGAGCATTAGGATCTCATT